>URSA01000006.1 GCA_900550475.1 uncultured Lachnospiraceae bacterium | reverse complement strand
CCGGAGCCTCATAGGTATCTCGTTCCTTATGTTTGCAAAACACCCATTTGCCATTGCTCTGCGAAATAATTACTGCAAATTTCAATAGTGAATCATCTACCGTATCATAAAATTTAACTTCCAACATATCACTTTTCTCCTTCCCATTCTGCCATAAACTCTACAAGATACTCCTTCATAACAGCTTGTCTATGCTTAGCCATTTTCTTTGCAGTTTCAGTATTCATCATATCTTTAAGCAGCAGGAGTTTTTCATAAAAGTGATTAATACTTGTAGAATTATGGTTCTGATTATAATCCGCCTTATTCATATTAGTCATAGGTTTTATATCCGGATCATGTATTCTTCTTCCTTTACTACCACCATATGCGAATGTCCTTGCAATTCCAATAGCTCCTATAGCATCAAGTCTGTCCGCATCCTGTACACATTTTCCTTCTAATGTGCTTGGTACAACTGAATCCGTTCCTACAAAAGAAACTTCATCTATAATCTTACACACAGAAGCTATAACTTTATCATCTACGCCACTATTTTTCATAAATCTAACTGCATTTTTCTTAGTATCGTGTGTTTCCGGTGAAAGCTTAACATCATCTACATCGTGTAATAAGGCTGCTAACTGCACAATCAACATATCCGCATTTTCTTGCTCTGCAATCTGCATAGCCAAACGATAAACCCTCATAGTATGATGATAGTCATGCCCACTACAATCATCTGCAAATATCTGTTTTACATATTTTATAGCATTTTCTATCACCATATCCGCCTCCAATATCACTATAACTCCTCTACATCTAACAAATATTATCCTCTTTTTCTACCAGTGAAAACCGTTCCACATGGCTTTTCATTTACTTGTATAGATATTTTTGCAGTTACGTTTATAACTTTGCGATTATTATAGAGGAATTCTCTAAGTTCATCTTCATCAAAATCTATCGGAAGTCCATTCAAAATAGGATAGTAATATTTTCCTGTTTCCCTGTCATATTCTACATTTTCTTCTTTTATACTTGGAGAATGGATTGAGACATTAATATCATGCAAGCACACCTGTATAGAATTCCTTCTCAACGCGATACCATCTTGCAAAACAGTTGTGTATATTGTCTCATAATCTTCCAAAAATCTTTTGTACTCAGCACTAATTCTATAATCCCTATTTTTCAAAATATATTGTGATCCAAGAAGTAAATGAAAATTATTTGCTGCTAAGTATTCCATAAATTCTTTATCATCAGCAAAATCGTCAAATCTCTTTTTAAATTCAACAACTCCCCTTTGATATAAAAATCTTGCAATACCAAACAAGAACATTCCATCCATATGTGAATAATATCCATTCGTACTGTTTTTGGTTCCCATTGAGCTAGTATAATCAATTAAGTTTAATAAATTAACATCTACGATTCCATTTTTTTCATCACTCTCAATTAGGATTGGAGCAAATTTTTCTTTTATGTTCTTAATGGTATCATCTTTAATTTTTTCACATATCTCTTCCTCATTTATTCTTGATTCATAGTTCTCTTGTGCTTCTTTTGCTAATCTGATGTATCTTTCCTTTTGTTTTTTCTTAACCATTTTTTCAAGGTCGTCATACATCAAATCAACTTCTTTATCTATTTGTTCCTCAGACTTATTACCTATAAATATCATTCTAAATAATTTACCAAGCATTCCTTTTGTTTTATCTTCATTTTTCTCCGAAACATATCTGAATGCTCGCATGTCATCAATATTCCTTTCCAGTAACTCTGGCAAGAAAAATTCGTGAGACATAAATAGAATAAAAAACAAATAAAAATCTGATGTTACAGGCTCAATAATCATAGATTTTGCCGCTCCATATTGAGGAAACAACTCAAATCTATCTATTATCCCATACATTTGATCAAGAATATCTAAATTCAACCATTCTGAGTTTTCTGACAACATATTAAGGAAGTCTAAAAAAGCCCCCTTCACAGCTTTGTCATCCCAGATATTTAATGCCGATTGTCTAATATCCGCTGGAACACAATCATCGCTTTCTCTTACAGCTAAATAATAGATATAACAATGAACAACCAGATATAATAAAGCCTGATATTTATTGTCTAATCTAACAGTGTTCCTCATTCCACTAAGATATAAGCCCATCTTTACAATGTTTTCTTGTCCATTTACTATCATTCCATAGCAATAGCAAAAGTAGGTATTAACTTTAGCCTTTAAAAAGTCTTCTGCTCTTTCTTCTGGAATGTTATAGGTAGAAAAAAGACTCCACCTATTTAATACGTTTGCCCAAACACGCTGATTAATTATATTATTTTTATTATTCTGTTTTTCCAAATAATATCCTATGTATTTTGCAAATGAATTTAATTCACTGATTTCACTTTGATAATTATATTCATATTTTTTAAATTTTGTTTCGTCCTCTTTATCATAAACCTCGTTGTCTTTGTTGTATCTAAGCCATATCGCAGCTCTTAATACCGAATCAGCTAAGTTATCAAACTTAAGTCTCTTTTCTACCTCTTCAACATTCATTTCATCAATACTTCGTATCAGTTCACTACAAATTTCTGTAAAAAAAGGAAACTCACTTTTGTATTGATTTAACAGTGGTCTTTTTTCTGCAATACAATTATAAATAAAACTCCATAATACGTCATATACTTCCTGCACAAATTCAAGACCTTTTTCCTTTAACGCTTTTTTCTCCGATCCCAAAAGGCAATATGATATGCTATAACATTGTTGTTCTATAGACGCTAAAGCTTCATCAGTTCTATAAGCCCATAACACTGACATACACTTTTCAAAAATTTCAAGGAACTTTTCATAACTTTGTTTATCCTGTAAATCAACCACCTTTTTCCAATCCAAAACAAAATCCTGATATATGATTAATTTTTTCTCATACTCTATATTGCTTTCTAACATATAATTGACATATGCTTCTATTTCTTGATTTTGTTTATTTCTTCCCTTAAAGGCAGAGTACATCTCTAGTATTGATATTAATATTGCAATTAATGTCGCTATAAATAAATAAAAAACAATATTGTATAATCCTAGAGAATGAAATATCACGCCTGCCAAACACAATCCCAATGAAACAACAATAAGTACTTTTTGCGTTAATTTCCATGGTTTTAAGTTCAAATAGAAATCACTTATTGATACTCCTATATAAGAATCAGAAATATTACCTGTGATCAATGCAATAATTGTAAATATCAAAGTTCCGACTGTTGCCTGTATTTGTATAATAGTCAATGAAAATGCTTCTATGTCATCAATCGGAATTAAAATATTACTTTGAACAAGAACATTCCAATCACAAATTGCTCCTATTACAAAAGACATAATCATACCAGTTATGCCTATTAGTTCTCTTATTTTATATGTTTTCTGTATCTTTTTCCATTCCTCCATTAGTATTAATCCTTCCTTTTGTGATTGGTGTATTAATCCATATCCTTATAATTTAGATGATAACTACCTAATGGTCTGTCAACAGTTACGGTTACCTGTCTACCAATAACAGAATCCTTCAATTTCTTTGTAAAACAAATAATTCTGTTTGCTTCTACAAAACCCATTTTAATGTGAAATTTCAGACTATCTTCATTATCCAGTTCACAATCACTGGCAAATTCTGCACAGCCCTGCTCCTTTGCCCACTTCTGGCATGCCTCTAACATATCTCTTGCCACTCCTCTTTTTCTATATTCTTCTTTTACAAATATGCCCTCCAGATATCCCACAGGACTTGAATCTGTACCTTCTACATAGTCACGTCTTAATCCACATTGTGCAAATCCAACCGCACATCCATCTATCATAGCAAGAAAAATTGTACCATTCTCTTTACTAATATATTCGTAAAATTCCTGTGTCAATTCTTCAATAGTATGTGATTTCCACATTTGAATTGCCAATTCCGCAACTAGTAGTGCATCCTCCAACATTGCTACTCTAATACTCATTTTCACTGTCACTCCTCCAATCCTACTAAAACACTTGCCACCATCATTAATCAGTTCATTTAATCTATCTTGCTACAAAATTCCACAAGCTCTTCTTTTTTACATTCCAAATCTTCTTTATATTCCACTGAACACAATCCCATCCTGTCACAACACTCTATTTCCATATGTCCATAAAAATGTTCTATGCTTGCAATAAGCCTCTCACATTCCCTCATACCAGGTCCAGTTCTTAATGCGATAACATATCCCTTCTTACCACTACTTATTTTTGCATGTGGTTCATGCGTATTGCACCAAGGAGTACATCTATCAATAAAAGCTTTAAATTGTCCCGGTATATCTGCCCAATAAGATGGAGACACAGATATAACTATATCAGCCCATTCATATTGTTCTATTATTCTATCAACATCATCTTTTTGAACGCATTTTGCTGTAGTATGACATTTTCTACATCCTTTGCAAAATTTTATATCATAATCATCAATACATATGTTTTTAACATCATGTTTCTTTTCCAGACAATCAGTAACTATATTAACAATTTCTGCTGTTGCACCATTTCTTACAGGACTACAATTCATTACCAATACTTTCATTTTGACCTCCGTTTTCATGTACCATATTTTATATGATATCACAGAATCACTACATCATCAATAACAATCGCAACTTCTTGCGATTGTTTCCCGATTTGCAATATATAATTCAGATACGTAAAGTGAATCGGGGATATGCAGAGGAATCATCTTCCTCTGCCCCTATTCCACATCTTATCTTCTGCTTTATCTTTGCCAGCATCTCCATCAACACTCTCATCATAAATCTTCTGAAACTCTTCATAAAGCTCATCACCATCCAGCTTTATCCCCAGCCTTTTCATTGCATCCGAGAACAACCTTATGCTGCCACTTACATCAGCAATATCGAATCCAAATATATCAGCCTTATCAGAATCACTGACATTTTCATAACCACCAAACCCTGATATTCTCCTGACAATCCAGCCAACTTTATCTATAGGCTCTTTTTCTTCAGGTTCCACAAATTCACTTTTACCTGTTACATCAGTTATACTTTCGTCCATTCTTGTCACATTCTCATCAGACAGATTGTGAACCTTTGACATTTCTGTTCTTTCTAAATCTATCTGTTGTTTACCGGCAACATTAATTTGCTCCTCTTGTCCATTTCCATTATTATGGCTATTAGCAGGCTGATTCATTACAACAACATCTCTCTCCGACTCAACAACCGCTTTCGTTGTTCTCTCAACCAGCATATCCTTCTCCATCCCCGGTATCTCAATTTCCCTATCACCAACAATCTCTTCATCCTCCGAGACTGTATAATAAGCCGTATACAAATCCTCTTTCATAATGCTATCAGCAAGCTGTAACTGCCTCTTAACATCCATTTTCTCCGATTTCAGCTCATCCAGTTCTTCCTGCACTCCAACATGCCACACCTGATATTCCCGATACTGCTCATCTGTCTTAATCCTGCGTTTCCTGCTGAAGTTTTCCTTATATATCTCCCGCTGTCTGTCATCAATCCGCTGCATCTTTTCCTGCTGTTCGCTCCGGTACTTCACAAGTCCCGCAACATCCTTGATATCATTATTCATAAGCAGCAGATACTCGTCCTGCAGCTGATGAAACCTCTTCAATTCTTCCGTATATTTTGCCCCACCAACCACAAATCGTTTCTGCTCTACAATTCTCAGCCTATATAGTTTTGCATAAAATCGTTTCTGGTATGGTGATAACTTCGCCCTGTGCAATCCTCTTATATCCGACGAATAAAAATAAGGCTTTGTCATCCAAGGCATATCTACATAATGTCTCAGCTTGTCCTCTGCAAACATTTCATCCATCTTTGCCAGACTATGATAATATTGAAATCCCGGTGCCTGCACCTCCATCCACGCATTCTTCCTGAATACATATCCCAGACTTCTCATCAGATACCTGAAATGTTCCACATTTCCTGCCGCATACGCACACATCTTAGCATCACGAAGTATAATATCTTTCATCGACATTTCCTTTTCCCACTGGTCTCTACTGATATTCTTAGGGTTTCTGCTGTACTCTGCCGGCATGATAGCAAGTCCCAGCTCATCACAATATTTATTCGTAATCGGTTGCAAATGATTCTTCCAGTTTCCTTTCGGTGAATTATACTTTTTCCCGGTTGTTACACTTACACTGTTCCATATTAAATGACCATGCATGTGTTCCCTGTCTGTATGAACCGCAAATACAGCTTCATAATCATCCCCAAGTACATCCTTCGCAAAATGTTCCAATACATACATCGCCTGTTCTGCCGAAACCTTCTCCTCAGGTGAGAAAGAAATAATCACATGATATCCTTGTCTGTTACCTGTCTTGTGAAATATATTCTTTGTTTCTACCATTTGCTCAAATGCAGTATCCGGCAGGCAGTTGATACTGCCCACTAGAACACATTCTTCTGTCTTGTCTGGATTTTGGATATACCGTAATGCATTTTCCAGATGTGATGCCGGATTTCTTCCTTTTGATTCCTTTATATTCAGGATCTTTGTAATCGCCATGTCTCCAGCATCTCCCTGAATAAACTTTTGATTTCATCAAGACTTCTCTGCAACTTATCAATATCGCTGAAGTACAGTTCTCCTTGTGTATTTCCAAGTCTAACTGCCTGATTGATATTATTTGCAATACCAGAAAAAATCCTGATAACTCTTGCCCTGTCCTCTGGATATCGAAAGTCAACATTACCACCTAACCGAATCAATTCCCTCACATATTCACTTACAGTCTTTCCGCTTTTTCTAACTGCTTCATCCAGAATATCCATATCCTTCTCCGACAGTTTCACCGAAATCTTATAGTCTTTCCTATCAGACTTATATCTTCTCTTTCCATCTGCCATAGTCAAATCCCCTTTCGTGTCTTAAAAAAGCTGTCTTAAACCAATTTCTTTTTATCTGTCCCATGTCTTTTCATCCTTTCTAAAAGTTGTGTTCATAGGTTTTGCAAGATGCGGAAAAGGTCGGACCTTTTCCCGAAAAAATATAAACGCATCAGCGTTTACATAATTTTTCGTCTTGGCAGGAGTACCTGCACCCTGTATATGATATGTGGTGGTTAATGTACCACCACGATTACTGATATGATGGTTGAAGTTCCACCAGAGTTGTAAAGTGATGGCACTTTTTGCCATCACTTTGCTGTTTTAGTAGCATTTTCCGCCACCACTTTTCCATTTTGATGGCACATTCCGCCACCATGACTTTTTTCCTCTGATTTTAGTGGGGGCACTTTTTGACGGCACTTTACTATTTTGACGGCGCTTTCTGCCCCCACTTTTGCATTTTGACGGCACTTTTTGCCACCACACTTTTTCAGCTTTGATTTTAGTGGGGGCACTTTTCGCCCCCACTTTTATGTTTTGACGGCGCTTTCTGCCCCCATTTTCGTGTTTTGGAGGCGCTTTTTACCCCCACACCGGTTTCACCTATTCAGTTGTCTCTTTCACCATTACATCTGCATCCGACATCACATTTTCTGCTATCTCAGCACCATCTTCTGGCAATCCATTTGTTTCAGGCGGTATATCCACTTCATCCTGTTCACTTATCACAAAATCCTCAACTGCAGCTTCATAATCCTTTTCTTCTGCAACCTTACTCCGGTTACGCTGCGGCTCATAATCCGGATTGTAATAATCTTCGTAACCATAGATTTTCTGTTCAAAGTACTTCCTTGGACATTTGCCCCGCATGGTGAAATAACCTTTTGCCTCAAGCTCTGCATTATATTCCTTTATAATTGCATATGCCTTTGTCATCCCGATACCAAGCATCTGACTTATCTCACCTGCATCTATAAATGCTTCCTTTATACCTTTCATACAGCTCCTCCATTCGTAAATTGTTATCTTAAGTACGTTTTTCATAAATCAGCTATCTTATTCTTTATTTAATCCGCACTTCTAATTCGTTTTTATAATAATATTCTTTTCAAAATATGTCAATAGAATTTTTAAATAATACGCACTTGCAATTCGTTTTATCTTATGATAAAGTATTCTTACAATCACATAAAAGTCACTTGCTGATACGCATTTCATTGATTGTCAGATGATTACGCATTTTAGCAACGGACTATTTCATAATAAGGATGGTGAACAAAATGGCTTACTCTGATTCCATGAAACTGAATATGTCTTCTCCTGAAGAAATCGGAAAGGCAATACAGAAACGGCGCAGAGCACAAAAGATTACACAGAAAGAGTTCGCACAGCGGCTGGGTAAATCAGAACGTACTATTCAGAAATATGAATCTGGTGAAATACTGATGAAGATAGATGTTGTAAAGCAGATTGCTAATGAACTGAATGTTCCCTGGCAGGAGCTTTTATCATCAGAAGACACCAATGTTTCTGATAATAATACTACATCTGAATATCCTGCCTGTGAATTTAATACAATGTCAGATGTTATCAATGCTCTGTTTGCCATAACAGAACTTACAGATTTTTCATTTGAACTTACTAACACTAAACCGCCTGAAAGCCCTGAATGGACTGCTGGTATCAGTGTTAATGGTAAGGGCAGTGGAAAATATGATGCTGATTTCTGTCTCTTTATGGAAAGCTGGATAGAAAAACAGCATATGCTGCAGGCTGGAAGAATCACTCAGGAAAAGTTTGATTCGTGGAAAGCTGATATGTTAGCATATTACAAAGATACTCATCTTGACAGATAAGCACATATTTGAAAATGAAATAGACCAAAGATTCATTACTTGCGTAAAAAAAGCTCCGGCACAATCCTTCTCGCAAAAGGAAATACCGAAGCTTATGTAAGTGACTTGCCCGAAGGCTTTATAATCACCCTAGACAAGTAGATTATATCATAGCCTTTGGATAATTGCACAACAATTTTTACAAAAGGAGATGATATTTATGCCAGCATACAAAGATAACAATACTGGTAACTGGTTCGCCAAGTTCTATTATACGGACTGGCAGGGAACCAAACAGCAAAAGTGGAAAAGAGGTTTCGCCACCAAAAAGGAAGCCTTGGCATTTGAAAGGGATTTCTTGGAAAAGCAATCTGCTAACCCAGATATGACTCTGCAGAATCTCTACGAACTTTATATGGAAGATATGACAGCAAGATTGAAGCCTTCCACGATTCTGACCAAGAAAAACATTTACAGGACTCACATTCTCCCATTCTTTGGCAAGAAGCCTGTCAATGAAATAAAGGCATCAGATGTGAGGCGGTGGCAGAATCAGCTAATGAATTCGCCTAAAGGATACTCGAAAACTTATCTTAAGACAATTAACAATCAGCTTACATGTCTCATCAATTATGCCAAACGCTTTTATGACCTTAACACGAATCCATGTGGCAAGGCAGGAAGCATTGGTCAGGCAAAAGCTGATGAAATGGACTACTGGACTTATGATGAGTATATCTCATTCCGCGAAGGTGTAAGGGATAAGCCACTTTCCTATCTCTGCTTTGAAGCCCTGTATTGGACAGGTATACGAGAAGGCGAGCTGTTAGCACTGACATCTGCTGATATCGACTTTGATAACAAGCTTATTGATATTAACAAGACTTATCAGAGGCTTCAGGGCAAGGATGTCATCACAACTCCCAAAACGAGAAAGAGCAAACGAAAAGTTCCGATTCCAGACTTTCTCTGTGACGAGCTAAGGGAATTTATCTCAACCAGATATATGATTACTCCCGATGAAAGACTGTTCCCTATAACAAAATCCTATCTCTCACACGAAATGATAAGAGGCTGCAAAAACACAGGCGTGAAAAAGATACGAATCCATGACATCCGTCACTCACACGCCAGCCTTCTCATAAATCAGGGCTGTGATGCATTAATCCTTGCAGACAGGCTTGGACACGAGAAAGTATCCACAACGCTGAACACATACTCCCATCTGTTTCCACATAAACAACAGGAGCTTGTGAACAATCTGGAGCAACTGGCAGCTGCAGCAAGTGTTACACCAACACCAGAACCACCAGATGGAAATCCATTACTTGAAGCAGCCGGAATATCTTACAACCATACAGAAGTATCTGATACAGATACTTCCACAACAAATGCTATAGCAGTAAATCTTCCATATGGTCCAGCACCATTAACAGAAAAAAAGACATCTGCCAAAATCATACAGATGCCTCAAAGAAAGATAATTTAACACAAACCTACACTGATTTGCCACCGAAACGATGTGATACAGAGTAGTTGCTATTAGTAGCAAAATAGTAGCAGAGCAAAAGAAAAAGTCTCGGAAGTCGCTTGTTTAGCGGATTCCAAGACTTGTGGCTCTTATTCAAACTCAATCGTTCCGGGTGGCTTACTTGTGATGTCATACATGACCCGGTTCACATGGCTGACTTCGTTGATGATACGACTCGTGACCTTTTGCAGAACCTCCCAGGGGATCTGTGCGGACTCTGCCGTCATAAAGTCGATCGTGTTGACGGCGCGCAGCGCGATCGCGTAGTCGTAGGTGCGTTCGTCGCCCATAACGCCGACGGAGCGCATGTTGGTCAGCGCCGCAAAATACTGGTTGATGCTGCGGTCAAGACCCGCGTTGGCAATTTCCTCACGGTAAATGGCATCCGCATCCTGCACAATTTTAACCTTCTCGGCTGTCACTTCGCCGATAATGCGGATTCCAAGTCCCGGACCGGGGAACGGCTGACGGAACACAAGATGCTCGGGAATGCCAAGCTCCAGTCCTACCTTACGAACCTCGTCCTTAAACAGATTTCGCAGCGGCTCTATGATTTCCTTGAAATCAACGCAATCCGGCAAACCGCCCACATTGTGGTGGGATTTAATTACGGCTGACTCACCGCCAAGACCGCTCTCCACCACATCGGGATAGATCGTTCCCTGCACCAAAAAGTCCACGGCGCCGATCTTTTTTGCCTCTTCTTCAAATACGCGGATAAACTCCTCGCCGATAATCTTTCTCTTATGCTCCGGCTCCGATTCGCCCGCAAGCTTGGCATAAAAACGCTCTTGTGCATTCACGCGGATAAAGTTCAGGTTGTAATTTCCATTGGGGCCAAACACCGCCTCAACTTCATCCCCCTCGTCCTTGCGCAGCAGGCCATGATCTACAAACACACAGGTCAGTTGATCGCCTACCGCTTTTGACAAAAGAACGGCCGCCACGGAAGAATCCACTCCTCCGGACAGGGCACAGAGTACCTTGCCACCACCCACGCGCTCGCGGATTGCCTTGACAGATTCCTCCACAAAGGCATCCATCCGCCAGTCTCCGGCGCAGCCGCAGATGTTGCGTACAAAATTGAACAACATCTTAGAGCCTTCTATTGTGTGCAGCACCTCCGGGTGGAACTGAATCGCATATAATCCCTTCTCCGCGCACTCGGCTGCGGCAACAGGACAGTTATCGGTAGTTGCCACTGCCCGGAATCCCGGCGCCATCTTGGAAATATAATCAAAATGGCTCATCCAGCAGATTGTGTTGGTAGAAACGTCCTTGAACAGCTCGGAAGAATTGTCCACCCTGACTTCTGTTTTTCCATACTCACGCACCGCCGCGCGCTCAACCTTGCCGCCCAGCACAAAAGACATAAGCTGCGCTCCATAGCAAAGTCCCAACACCGGAACACCCAGTTCAAAAAGCTCCTTGGAGCAGGTTGCAGCACCCTCTTCATAGCAGCTGCTCGGCCCGCCGGTCAAAATGATGCCCTTGAGCCTCATCGCTTTTATTTTCTCAAGATCTGTCTTATACGAATAGATTTCACAGTAGACATTGCACTCTCTGACACGCCTTGCAACCAACTGGTTGTACTGCCCGCCAAAGTCAATTACCACTACAAGTTCTTTGTCCATGCTTGTCCTCCCTAATGTAGGTGAATCACACCGTCTAAGGCTCATTATATGCCAGACAGACAGGGAAGTCAAAGAGTTTGTGCTTCGGCTTCCGTATTTTGCAGCCTTCCCATGACAATTACACAAACATCCTTGTGGAAAGCTCTGCTGCAAAATGCGGTTACCTCCGTGGTTGTATTTTTATGTATGCTGATGCAGATACTTCTCCTTTGTTGCCATGCCGCCCCGAATATGCCTTTCTGATTTGTTGACATCCAGCACCCGCCTCGCCTGTTTGGCAAGCGTCGGATTAATCTGCATCAGGCGGTCTGTCACGTCCTTATGTACCGTACTCTTCGACACGCCAAAGGTCTTGGCGGTCTGGCGCACCGTGGCATTGGATTCAATGATATAATTGGCGATATTCATTGCCCTTTCCTCGATATAGTCCTTCAAAAAAATACCCCTCAAGAATCTTTTTTACAATGTATGAAAGATTCTTAAGGGGTATGCAATGAATTGTCAATTTAGTTTTTATGGCTTTTGAATGTAGAGTTGTATAAAAAACACTCCCGGGTATTCACCCGAGAGTGCAAATTACAGGTATATCTAATGCAAGGTCGGTAAATGGTTCAGGCAAGGAGGCAGGTGCATCATGTGGTGCCCGGTCATGGGCGTTAAAATCATTCCGCCCCTCGTCAGTCTTCCCCAGTACACCAGAAGCCATACGGATCGAAAATCCGTCGTAACACCGCCTTCCTCCAAAATTCGCATCACCCATGTTGCCGGTGCCATGGATTTGATCTGATCCAGCGTAAGCTTCTCCAAAATCTGTCTTGTATTCTTTCCAACAGCAATCATGTATTCGCGTAAGGCGTTCACATGAATCCCTTTGGCAAAGGCAATTGCTTCATCCAGCTCCAGCGCATTCCCCGTATCCGTAATATTTGCGCCGATTCTTTTCTGCCAGTCTTCATTGAACAGCTGGTTTTGATTTGCCATCAAGATGTTGCTTACCAAATCCTCAATTCTGTAAGTATGCCAGAACTGCCAGCACAGCGGCACTGTATTTGTCCCGGCATAATGAAGGTCTTCCTCCCAATTTTCCCTCGGCACAAGGTCGTTTTGATGCCCTCCCATCATATAATCCAACACATAGTCTGCCATCGTTTTCTCTGTTCTGCCGGACACCTCCGCAGGATGAACCATTGCATGGACATCCAGCGTCAGTTTTCTCATGTATTCAATGTCCTCTCCCTGCAATGCCAGCTCCAATTCCTTGTGTTTTTCTTCAAATGAACGGATTAATTCTTCCTTTGTCATAGCCCTCTCCTCCTTATTTAAATATCAGCATCGCAATATTCATAGATAACATACTTTTTCCGTCCAATGGCACATTGTCCTCTATGACGCAATTACATCAGATTTTAGAATAGTATCGTTATAGAACGCCGCCAGACTTTCCAACAACTTTATCATCATCTGCCGCCCGTCACCCTTATCTCACCGCTTTTGACTTTGTAAGCAGGCGAAATGAAGTCGCTACCATTTTCCCTCATTGTTTCCGGGTATAAGCAAGCCGGTTCCAAACACGCCTTAAGTTTCTACCTTTTTACGACTCTCCACTCTTCTCCTTCAATCACATATTGAAATTCACTCAGATTATCATCCATCATCACATGCAGCATATCTTCAAAATCACTTACCGGATTCACGCTTTTTAATTGCTCTGCCGGCACCCAGTACATAGCTCCTTCCTCCGAGGAAGTGAGTTCGCCTTCGTACTCTGATGCCTCAAACAGAAATACAAGATACCTTCCGTTCTCAATGGGGAACTGCTTCACTCCGCAAAGATGCGGGTTCAAAACCGTCAGCCCGGTTTCCTCCTGCATCTCCCGGACGACAGCATCCACAATGGACTCTCCCGGCTCAACGTGCCCGCCCGGCAAAGTATATCCCTGCCAATCCTCCTTGATTCTGTCTTGCAAAAGGTACGCTCCATCCCTGTGCAGCAGACACAACGTTGTCAATTCCACGTTTTCTGTACGCGCCATATTTTTCATACTCCTTTTGTAGCTATGTTGTTTTGCCGGTAACTCTGCATTTCGCCCGTAAAGCCGGAGCGTTTATTTCCCTTATTCCGCCGCCCGACCACCGTTGAGGTGCTGCAGCACCAAAAGCCCGATTGTCTCCTATGAGAAAAAAGTTTTGCTCCAGATCCCAATTACTTCCTGATTGTGCCGGAAATATGGTGATTTTTAAGGCGATTGTATCTGGGTAGAAAAAAATACTCTTTGGGATCCCACATATCAAGAAAAATTGGGATCTATCACTGCAAAAAAGTGTGCTGAGATACAATCGCCTCGAAAAAGCAAGCAAGAAAGGCTGTTTTGGGAGGAAATTGGGATCCAAACACGAAGAAAATGTTGTCTGGATACAATCCCCTGCTCCGGGATGGAGCTGGGGATTAGAGAAGGAACAAGGTCGTCCGGCATTGCCAATTCCGGGGCAGAGCTGCGGGTTGCAAAAGAAGCACGGCTGTCCGGCATCTCCAATGCCGAAATAAAGCTGGGGCGTAGAAAGGAATACGGCATATCCCCCAAAATTGCATGAGCGCAGCTTCTGTCCTACTTCACCGCCAGTCCCGATTTTCCGCTCACGATCACTCCGATGTCCTTGATCGTGGCGCCTGCGGCGATGGTGCTGTTGTAGTCAACGGGGGTGACATGAAGGGTGCTGCCGTCAACAGAATAGTTTCCGCTCCAGCTATTCTGCACGGTGATGTCTCCTGTGAAGGTTATGTCCAGCTTCCAAGTGCTGCAATCGGATGAGCCGGTGTTTGTGACGGATATGTCATATTGGTAAAAGGTTTTGCCTTCGGATTCCCAGCTATTTTTCATTTCCACCGTGTAGGTCAGGCTTGTGCCGCTGACCGAACCGGTGGCGGAAGCGCCCGCATTGCCCGTGCCGGATGCGCCCGAACCGCCTGCCGTTCCCGTTCCGCTCGCACCTGAGCCGCTCGCCGTTCCCGTTCCGCTCGCGCCTGAGCCGCCTGCCGTTCCCGTTCCGCTCGCACCCGAAGCGTCTGCGTTACCCATGTCGGATGCACCCGAGCCCCCTGCGGTGCCGCCGCTCGCCGCCGCGCCCTTCTCCGTCAACATATGGTACAGCCACTTGCCGGAATCGCTCAGATCACTCTCCATAAAGCCGGAGGTCTTGCCACAGCTGCTTGAAAAGATTGCGGAAGTCTCGCTCTTGTTTGACAGATTCCATGCCACATAGCTGATGCCGAGGGCATCCATTGCGTCCACCCATTTGTCTGCCTGGGTTTCATCAATGGCACCGTTGCCGCTGGCGTCGCAGATGCCGTATTCGCTCACAAAGATCGGAAGCCCTGCGTTCACCGCCTTCGTCATGGTTTCCCGCAGCCAGTCCGTGTGGGTTGCCGCATAAAAGTGCAGAGTATACATGATGTTGCTGTATCCGGTGATGGGATCTGCCGCCGCCTGATCCACATACTGCGACCAGTTGGGCGTCCCCACCAAAATCACGGCGTTCTCATCATTTTCACGGATCACGGGGATCACCGCTTCCGCATAAGTCTTGATGTCCTGCCAGCCGGTACCGCCGTTTGGCTCATTGCAGATCTCGTAGATCACATTATTGTAATCTGCGTAGAGCGCGGACATCTCACGGAAGAAATTCTTGGACTCGTCAATATAAGTATTCGGATTCTGATCCGACAAAACATGCCAGTCTATAATGACATACATGTCGTTTTCTGTTGCATATGCCACGCCGTCCTGCACCAGCTTTTTCAGCTTGTCCTTATCTCCGTCCGTGCAGTATCCGCCGTTCTCCGCCGTATACATGGCGAGGCGGATCACATTTGCCTGCCAGTCCTCGCGCAGTTCACGGAAGCAATCCTCGTTCACATACCCCGGAAACCATGCCAATCCGTGGGTGCTGATTCCCCGAAGCTGCACCGGATTCCCGTCCTGATCCGTGAGTGCCGTTCCCTTTACCTGAAGGGAACCGCATCGGGAAGGAGAGGCGATTCCGGGCGTTTTCTCCGTCTTTTTGGAGGAGCCGGAAGCATCGTCCGTACCGGCAGGATCTTTTTCATCCGTGACCTCGGTTTTCCCTGCGTCATTGGAAGTGCCGTCGGTGTCCGCAGAGGTGCTGTCCGCATCCCCCAAAATGCCGTCGCCGTCCTTGGAAGCATCGCTCTCCACGGTAGTCTGTGTGCTCTCCGCCACTGTCCCTTCCGCATCTGTTTTCGTCTTTCCGCAGCCTGCTGCCATCAGCATTGCCGCCAGAAATAAGCCGCTCAACATATAAACCGCTCTCCTGCCATCCTTCATCACCGTACCTCCTACAAAACCTTTTCTCTGTATTTTTCCATTTCTTCTATATACTTCTGTGCCAGCGGACTTAACATGGCGTTTTTCCGCTTGATATATCCGATGTGCATGACCTCGTCGCTGTCCAGCCGGATCGCCCGGTAATTGTTCCCGTTCAGATCCTCGCAGATGATACCGGAGCAGAGCGTATACCCGTTCAGCCCCACCATCAGGTTCAGGTTGGTTGCCCGGTCGTCCACCCGTATCATGCGCTTGTATTCATAGGTACTCAGCACCTCCTCAGACAGGTAAAAGGAATTGTTTAACCCCTGATCAAACGCGATGCAGGGATATTCCTCCAGTTCCTCCATGCTGATCTTTTCACGGTCTGCCAGAGGGTGTCCCTTCCAGAGATAGACAAAAATACTGCAGGGAAAAAGCTCCTGAAACTCCAGCTCGTTCTCATGAAACAGCTTTTCCAGCACCCTCCGGTTAAAATCATTCAGGTAAAGCACCCCCAGCTCGCTCTTGAAATTCTTTACGTTCTGTATGACCTCATAGGTCTTTGTCTCATGTATGGCAAGCTCATACTCATCCATGCCGAATGCCTTTGCTGTCTCCACGAAAGCCTTCACCGCAAAGGTGTAATGCTGCAAGGAAACACTGAAGGTTTTCTTCCCCGCCTTCTTCTCAATGTAACGCTCCTCCATGAGCTGGTACTGTTCCGTGATCTGTCTGGCATAACCCAGAAACTCGCTGCCCTCCGGCGTCAGCGTGATCCCCCTGTGATTGCGCAGAAAGATTGTGATGCCAAGCTCCTCCTCCAGCTTGTCCACCGCCCCGGAGAGGCTGGGCTGGGACACATAGAGCGCCTTTGCCGCGAGATTGATGGAACCGTTATCCGCAATGGCGATGATATATTTAAGCTGCTGCAAGGTCATGGTAGCCTCCGTTCCGCAGACCTCATGGTCTGCCACACAAAAAATCTATTCCCTCTTGCAATTACCGGGCAACGTGCTATAATTATGCACATGGGATCATAGCTCAGCTGGGATGAGCGTTCGCCTCACACGCGAGAGGTCATGGGTTCGAGCCCCATTGGTCCCACTTTTTATCAGTAGTCGGATATGCCGTCCGGGCGGCTGTCCCGAGGAAGAATCCTGCAAACAGGGTTCTTTTTTGTATCAATATCATAATCACAAGCCCTCCGGGCAGAACCGCACTGAACCGGAGCGGCATTATATTGCGGGAACGCACCCCGCAGGCGGGCGGCACACGCCGCTACTCTCTGTCAAACATCAGATAATATTGCAGGATCCGGTAGTCTTTGAGCAGATCTCCCTCGTATGCGTCCGGCTGTCCCGCATAGCCATCCCGGGTAATCAGAGTCTTCTCAGAAAGCACCGGAACCTCCTTCCGCAAGGTTTCCAGATACTGCTCATAGGCAGGCAGGGGAAGTCCCGCAGCCCGCAGGGCATAGCCGCTCAGATAGTTAGCGCTGATCTCCACGTCCTGCGCCTCTTCAATCTCAAAATTCGCCCAGATCAAAAACGGCACTTCATAACGTTTTGCCTGTTCTTCCTCCGTAAGCTCCGCACCGTTCTTTCCCAATGCATTCCACAGAGGTTCCACCACATAATCCGCAGGCTGGTGATCCCCGAAAAAGACGATCATGGTGTCCTCCTCCTGTTCGGAGAAATACCCGATCAGCTCCTCCAGCGCCCGGTCTGTCTCCCGTATCAGGGAAAGGTAACGGTCAAGGGATTCGGAACCGCAGTCCGTCGCCGTGATCTCCGGCGTAAAATTGTCAAAATCCTCCGAATAGCCGGAGTGGTTCTGCATGGTCACCTCGAAGAAAAACAGAGGCTTCCCCTCCTCCTTTTCCTCATAGCTGTCAATAATATAGGAAAAAGCGGATTCATCGCTCACATATTTTCTCAGCTTCCTTGCATAAGCAAAGCTGTCTATAAAGTCCGCCTGTTCAAAGCCAAGCAGCGGATAAACCGTCTCTCTCTCCCACCCGGAGGCATAGTACGGATGCGCAGCTCTTGTGGCATAACCAAGCTCCGCCAGATAGGAAGCGAGGGACGGCAGCTCCCCGTTCACATACTGCTGGTAGGGAATGCTGCCATAGGGCAGAAACGCCATGGTATTCCCCGTGAGAAACTCAAACTCCGTGTTGGCGGTATTGCCGCCCTTGACGGAAACACAGAGATTTCCGGTGACGGTGTTGTCCGCTCCCTCCTGCAGCTTGTGTAAAAAGGGCATATAGTCCTCGTTGGTGGCAAAATCGCCCAGCACCGAAAGGTCGGAAAACGCCTCATCCATGATCACGATGATATTGGGGCGCTTCTCTGCCGTCTGCGTCTCCTTTTGCATCGCCAGAAGCTCCTTGGCATACTCCCCCGAATACTCTTCCGGGCGATCCACGTCAATATATTGCAGCTCCAGCAAAAATGCCACCGCCGTACCGTCACGCTCACTCATGACCGTGGGGGTAAACAGCTTGTCATACATTCTGATTTCCTGCTGGACAAACTCCTCATTGTGCAGCAGGGAAACAAAGGCAAGAAGCGCTGCCACCGCACAGCCTGCCGCGGGAATGCGCAGCATCCAGTTTCTCACCGTGTGCTGCAGCCTGTTGCGGCAAAAGAGAAGCTCCGCCACGATCAGAACCCCAAAACCGATGAGCGCCGTCAGGGCATGGGCATCCAGTCCGTAATGAAAATTGCCCGCCACGCTGGCGGCGGTTCTGATGGAAAAGAAATCCCACGGCTGAATGGGCTGGGAACGGAAGGACAGCACATAATAGTTGGCCAGCCCGTAGAGCATGAAAACGCCCGTCTCCAGCGCCAGCGCCACATGAAGCCTGCCGATCAGGCAATACAGGATCACCATCACAAGCTCAAAAAACAGGATATTCATAAGCTGGATATCCCAGCGGATATCCGCAAAGGGATCGTGGGTGTACCACTCAAACAGGTAAAACATGACTGCCGGAGCCGCCACCGCCGGAATCCCCTTTAAAATCTTCTTCCATATGTATCTCATATACCACTATACTCCTCGGATATCCATTGTATGCAATCTGTTATCAATCGTCAAGCCTCGGTTCGCGGAAAAAGCTGCAAAAAAGGATACTCTCCGCAGAAGGGAAAGTATCCTTCATGTCTGTTTTACAGAATCCTGCGCACGGACAGGATCGTGCGGTAGGTCGCCTTGCTCACCTTGATTCCGGTCTTGACGGAGCTTGCATGCACAATGTAGCCTCCCCCGATATAGATGCCGATGTGTCCGTCATAGCAGATCAGATCTCCCGGCTGCGCCTCGGAGTAGGAAACCTCTTTTCCCGCGCTCCGCTGTGCATAGGAGGTACGGGGCAGATTGTAGCCGAAGTTCTGATATACCTTATAGGTAAAACCGGAGCAGTCCGTGCCGTTGGTAAGGCTGGTGCCGCCGTATACATAGGGATTTCCGATGAACTGACAGCCGTAACGGGCAATCTGCTTTCCAAGGTCACTGCCGGAAGCGTTGTTGATAATATCCGCAATGTTGGCGCCCACCGTGTAGGTACCCTTTGCGGCGTTCTTCTTCCGCTCCTCGTCCTGCAGCTTCTTTAGCTCCGCCTGCTCCTGCTTGATCTTCACCTTCAATGCGCTGGCTTCCTGCTTTGCCCTTGCAATCTGGGAGTCATAGCTTGCGGACTCCTCTTTCTTTCTTGCCAGAAGTCCGTCCAGATAAGCCTGCTGCTCCTGCATATCGGCTCTGTCCTGCTCCAGCCCTGCCTTCTCCGCCTCAAGCTGATCCCAGAGCGCCCTCACCTGTTCCTTTGCCGCTTCATATTCCGTCAGCATCCTCTGATCGTAATCGAAAATCGCCTCTATATAGCTCGCCTGATTCAGCATCTCGCTGAGGCTGCCCGCCGAGAGCAGCAGGCTCAGATAGTCCGTGTCCCCCGCCTCGTAGATCATCCGGATCCTTGTCACCATGGCGGCATACTGCTGCTCTTCCACCGCCTTCGCCTCATCATAAAGGCTCTGGGTCGTCTCGATATCCGCCTCCTTGGCGGCAATGTCGTCCTCCAGCAGTCCGATGCTCGTCATGGTGTTCAAAAGCTCGGAGTTTAAGTCGCTGATCTCCTCCTCCAACAGATCCTGCTCGTCCTGCAGATCCATAATAGAGTCGTTGATCCCATCAAGCTCCTGCTGATCCCGGTTGATGTTGTCCTGCACATCCTTGATGGTTGTTGCCCTTGCCGAGATTGCAAGCACCGCCAGCAGAAAGACCATTCCTATGCAGTTGACTGTATTTCTGATTGTCCTCTTCAATGCCTTTCCTCTTTCGGTGCGTGTCTGCTCCTACAGTTCGCAGTTGTTCACGGTTCTGGGGAACGGGATCACATCGCGGATGTTGCCCATGCCGGTCAGATACATCACGCAGCGCTCAAAGCCCAGTCCGAAGCCTGCATGGCGGGCAGAGCCGTATCTGCGCAGATCCAGATAGAAATCATAATCTTCCTTCTTCAGTCCGAGTTCTTCCATCCTTGCTTCCAGCACATCAAGCTGATCCTCGCGCTGGCTGCCGCCGATGATTTCCCCGATTCCGGGAACCAGACAGTCCATAGCGGCAACAGTCTTTCCGTCCTCGTTCAGTTTCATATAAAACGCCTTGATCTCCTTCGGATAATCCGTCACGAAAACGGGGCGCTTAAATTCCTTCTCCGTCAGATACCTCTCATGCTCCGTCTGCAGATCGCAGCCCCAGAACACCTTGTACTCAAATTCATCATTGTGCTGCTCCAGAATCTTGATGGCGTCCGTGTAGGTCACATGACCGAAATCGGAGTTCACCACATGCTGCAATCTCTCGATCAGCCCCTTGTCGATGAACTGGTTGAAAAACTCCATCTCAGCCGGCGCATTCTCCAGCACATAGCGGATCACATATTTCAGCATGGATTCCGCCAGCACCATATCGTCCTTCAGATCCGCAAACGCCATCTCCGGCTCGATCATCCAGAACTCAGCCGCATGGCGGGTGGTGTTGGAATTCTCGGCGCGGAAGGTGGGGCCGAAGGTATACACCTTCTTGAATGCAAAGGCGTAGGTCTCCACGTTGAGCTGTCCGCTCACGGTCAGGTTGGTGGGTTTCCCGAAAAAATCCTGTGAATAATCCACCGCGCCGTCCTCTGTCTTCGGCACATTGCCAAGATCCATGGTGGTCACCTGGAACATTTCCCCGGCGCCCTCACAGTCGCTTCCCGTAATTAACGGAGTGTGCACATACACAAAGCCTCTCTCCTGAAAGAAATTGTGGATGGCGTATGCAATCAGGGAACGTACCCGGAAAACTGCCTGAAACGTGTTGGTGCGCGCGCGCAGATGCGGGATCGTTCTCAGATACTCAAAGCTGTGGCGCTTCTTCTGAAGCGGATAATCTGCGGAGGAGACGCCTTCCACGAACGCTTCCTCTGCCTGCATCTCAAACGGTTGCTTTGCTTCCGGCGTGGCAACGATCGTGCCCTTCACCACCAGTGCAGAACCCACATTGAGCTTTGCCAGTTCGTCAAAGTTTGCCAGCTTATCGCTGTATACCACCTGCAGCGTCTCAAAATAGGTGCCGTCGTTCAGCACGATGAATCCAAAGGTCTTGGAATCCCTGTTGCTGCGCACCCATCCGCCGACGGTGACTTCCTTTCCGATATACTGCTCTCTGTTACGATACAACTCCTTTACATCTGTCAGCTCCATTTTTTCCCTCCATCCCGAAGTGCCCTTCGTCTTGTATGCATTCCTTTATTGCTGGGCTGCATTTTCACATATGAAATCTACAACCTTCTTGAACATGAAATATTCCCGGTAATCTTCTCTTTCGGCATTTTCCAGCAGGTCTTCCACGTTCTCCACATGGTTCTCGTCCGCAAACTCCTGCATCTTCTGATCCAGCTCCTCGTCGGACAGGTTTAATCCTTCCTTATCTGCCACATACTGGAACAGCATGCCCTGACGGGTGCTCGCCTCCGCCATCTGCTGTGCATAGGTTTCGGCGTCCGATCCGAAATAGTAGCTGCAGAAGGTATCCGCATCCACGCCGTAGCCTGCCGCCTCTGTGGTAATGGAGTTCATAACAAGACGATTATACTTGGAAACCAGCTCGCCGGGAAGATCTTCAAAGACAGCAATATTTTCCAGCTCCGTCAATACTGCGGACTCTCTGGCAGCCTGATAATTGTTCTCGGCGGTGTACTCCAGATACTCGCCGCAGTAATCCATGAAAGCGTCCACCGTAGTATACTCGCCCTCGGTGAGCGTCTCAATCACCACGTCCAGCATTTCCTCTCTCTGCGAAGGGTAGATAAAGTTCACCGTCACGGTAAACACAACCTCCACTCCCGCAAGATCCGGGTTGTTCTTGTAGGGATCCGGGAAGGTGAGGTTCAGATCCACGGTCTCCCCCGGCATGACGCCGATCAGCCCATCCTCGAAGCCTGCAATGAAGGAACCGGATCCGATAGTCAGCTGCTGTCCCGCTGCGGTTCCGCCGTCAAAGGCAACCCCGTCCTGTTTTCCTGAGTAATCCAGATTGATCGTATCTCCCAGTGCCACAGCCCGGTCGGTAATGCCGCCCAGCTCCGCGGTCACGGAATTGTTGTATGCCTGCAATGCCAGAGATGCGATCTGCTCCTGCGTCACTTCCTCCTTGGGATCCACCGTGATGGTAAGCCCCTTATAATCGCCGTTTAAGGTCAGATAATCCTCCACATTGATATCCTTCAGATAAACATCGGTTTCTGCGGAGTCCTCCCCGCTTCCGTCAGAGGTTTCCCGCACAGTCTCCTGCGAGGTTTCGCTGCTCTCTTTTGTGTCCGGGGTCTGCTTGTCCGCCTTGTCCCCACAGCCTGTCATGATGCCCGCTGTCATCACAACAGCCAGTGCGATTGCCAATTTCTTCTTCATTCAAATCCTCATTTCCGCCGCTATGCGGCATTCTGTTTTCAGTGTCCCCCACTCATAAGGTACACCTGTCATTTCCCCTTAGGTGGTCAGCCTCAGTCCGGCAGGTGAAATGTAAAAGTTCTATCCATTTATATCACAAAAAGCGGCTCCTTACAAGAGCGGCGACAAAAGCCGGCTGACCTGCTCCTTGATCCGGACGGGCAGGGGGCGGGATGCGTACATGCTCTTCGTCACCTGCGTACAGTACCGCAGATCCTCTCTGAAATAATCCGTCATTTCCTTCGCCTTCGCCTCGTCGTACACCACGGCGTTGACCTCAAAGTTCAGGGCAAAGCTGCGGATGTCCATATTTGCGGTGCCGTAGCAGAATACCTCGTCGTCCACGATCACGCCCTTTGCGTGGAGAAAGCCCTTGTTGTAGATGTAGCAGTTTGCGCCCGCCATCACCAGCTCTCCCATGTAAGAGTAGGTCGCCCAATAGACAAACGGGTGATCCGGCTTGCAGGGGATCATCAGATTAACCTCCACTCCGGAGTGGATTGCCATCATCAGCGCCGTGTAGACCGCATCATCCGGGATGAAATAGGGCGTCTGGATATAGATTTTCTCCTTCGCCCTGCTGATCAGCCGCACATAATTATCCCTGATCGGCTGGAGCAGCGTATCCGGCCCGCTGTAAATGATCTGCACATCGCAGCGGTCCCTGTGTCCGGCACAGATGCCCTGCATATACTTCGGATCCGCAAACAGATCCTCCTTCGCCGCATAGTTCCAATCCAGCAGGAAACGCAGCTCCAGACCCATGATCGCCTCGCCGCGGATGCGCAGGTGCGTATCCCGCCAGTACCCGAACTTCGGATCCAGACTGATGTATTCCTTTCCGATATTGAATCCGCCCACATAAGCAACCCGGTTGTCGATCACCACGATCTTCCTGTGGTTGCGGTAATTGATACGCAGATGGAGCCTGCGCAGCAGTGCCGGGAAGAACTCGGCGGTCTTGATTCCCTGAGCATTCAGCTTCTCCCAGTAGCTCTTGCGCACGGAGCGGCAGCCCATGGCGTCAAACAGGATGCGCACCTCCACGCCCTGCGCCGCCTTCTCTGTCAACACATCTTTGATACGGTTGAACAGCACATCGTTTTTGATAATGTAGTATTGAATATGAATAAATTCCTTCGCCTGACGGATATCCTCGATCAGCGCATCGAACTTGGCGTTTCCGTCCACAAAGATGTCAATGTCGTTGGTATCGGACAGCACCGCGCCCACCGTGTCCAGATTGAACATGACAAGATCGGAATAATCCTCAATGTCCGGCGCGTGCTTCTGCAGCTCCTTGCTCTTTAGCTGATGCTCCTGCTGCCGGATCGCCTCGTTTAGCCTGTCCTCGATCTCCTTGACCCGGAACATCTTCCGCTTGTGCATATCCGTCCCGAGGAACAGATAGAACACAAAGCCCAGCACCGGAATGAAAAACAAAAGCATCAGCCATGTCCAGACCGTCCGGGGATCCCGCCTCTGGAAAAAAACGATGATGATTGCAAATATGAGATTGAAAAACACAAGATGCCCGAATACGAACTGAAGCACCATGACAGTGCCGTCCCAGAGCTGATGCATAGATACTCTCCCCCGTTGCCTGATTCCCTTATTCCCTAAGAGTATACCACAGAAAACGCATAAAAAATACTCTAAAATGCGGAAAGTCCAGTATTGCCTATTGTTTCAAACAATGCTACAATGTTTGTTGCATAGTAAATTTTAGGAGGTTTCCCGTGAAAGGTTGGATCATAGCACTTATTGTGATCGGCGTAATCGCCGTAATTATGGCAGTTTTATATTTTCTCGGAAAGAAAGCACAGAAAAAACAGAATGAACAGCAGGAGCTGATGGAGCAGAACAAGCAGACCGTCTCCATGCTGATCATCGACAAAAAGCGGATGAAGCTGAAGGAATCCGGGCTTCCGCAGATGGTCATTGACCAGACGCCCAAGCTGATGCGCGGTTCCAAGCTCCCCATCGTAAAGGCGAAGGTAGGGCCTCAGATCCTCTCCCTTGTCAGCGATGAGCGCATCTTCGACACCATCCCCGTAAAGAAGGAAGTGAAGGCCGTAATCAGCGGCATCTACATCCTTGATGTGAAGGGTCTCCACGGAAAGCTGCCCGCCGCTCCCCAGAAAAAGAAGGGCTGGTTCAAGCGTACCCTGGAAAAGGCTCAGGAAAAAGCCGGTGCAAAGCCCTTAAAATAGGGCTTCTACGACACCGGCCTCCCTCTTGGAGATATCCATGCTGATCCTGCACTCGGACAGGAACTCATAGTTTGCCTCCAACGCATATTCCACTTCTACATGAATATTATCCTCCTCGTCCTGTACGGTGACCTTCCTCGCATCGATCCCGATCAGGATATCGCCGAAGGGCGTAGAGTAATTCGTCAGATTCTTCTTATTTTCCTCGAAAACCATATGGACATTGATGAGCCCCTTGCGGGTCAGCTCCAGCGAATTTTCCCCGAACTTGATAATATTTCGGGTACTCTGTCCGGTCTCCTCCTCCGCCTCGTCATAGATCACATAATGGTGCTCGTTTCTTTTATAATATTCCCCGACAGTGATGGTCTGAATATTGCCGGCTTCCTCGTCGGTGGCAGACTGCAATCCCTTGATTGCCACCAGCACATCTTTTGTCATATCCGTTCTCCCGTATCGAATTAATATTCCTCAATATTGACCTGCTTTGCCGAAAGGATCCCGTACTTGATAATGGAGTTGGCAAAGCGGATGAATTTGTCCGTGGTATCGCTGACATAGAACTGGTACTGGTTGCTGCCCAGTCCCGGCCGCTTTTCCTGCAAAAGATCCTTTGCGGTCAGAAGCTCCTTTAACTCCCTCGCCGTCTCATAAGCAGGGTTTACCAGCGTCACGTTCTCCCCCATGATCCTGCCCACCGTGGAGCGGATCAGCGGATAATGGGTGCAGCCCAGAATCAGGGTGTCGATGTCCAGATCAATGAGCTCCGCCAGATATCTTCTTGCGATTTCGTCCGTCACCGGATCCTGCAGCAGTCCCTCCTCCACCAGAGGCACAAACAGCGGGCACGCCTTTCCCCAGATCTTTACATCGGGATTCAGTTCTTGTATGTATTTACCGTATATCTTGCTGCCGATGGTGGCTTCCGTGGCAATGACGCCGATCCTGCCGTTGCGCGTGGTCTGTGCCGCCACTCTGGCTCCCGGCTTCACAACGCCGATCATGGGGATGGCCGTTTCCTTCTCCAGCTCATCCAGCGCATACGCGCTCGCCGTGTTGCACGCCACCACGATGGTCTTGACCTCATGGGTCTGCAAAAACCGCACGATCTGGCGGCAGAAACGGGTCACGGTCTCCTTTGATTTACTGCCGTAGGGAACCCGCGCCGTATCCCCGAAGTACACGATCTTCTCGTTGGGAATCTGCCGCATGATTTCCCGCACCACGGTCAGACCGCCGATGCCGGAATCAAAAACACCGATGGGGGCATCCTTGCTGTGTTTGCTGTTAATTATATCATCCATCTCAATTCTGATCCTTTGTCAAAATGTTGCGGATCGCCTCAAGCAATCTGCTCTTTATTTTAATCTCTTCCGGCGAGGCTGACAAGAGGCTGTAATAACGCTTGAGCCCCTCCGGGTCGGAAGTCGGTTCGGAAGTCTCCTCTCCCTCCTCCGTCACCCATATCACCCTGCACACATCCTCCGGCAGGCACAACCCCGGATAAAGAATCCCGAAAAAGCCACACGCCGCCAGAACCACTGTCATTTTTTTGCAAAACCGGATCATTCTCTTCATACACACACTCCTTTATGGTATGAGTTTCACCGGTTTTATTCTGTTTATACCTTAAAATTTTCTCTGCTTCTGTTCCATGCGGAGCTGCCTGATAATGGAAAGCTCCTGATTGTCGATGTGGAGCTTTGCCGTCCGTGCCGCCGTTTCCTTATCCTTGTCGCGGATGCTCTCAAACAGGATCCGGTGCTCCTTCACAAGCTGCTCATGGGTGCTCCCGTCCTTGATGTACTCAAATCGGTAACGGTACATCTGCTCGGAAAGATTGTTCACAAGCTGGATCAGACGGTCGTTGTCCGTCGCCTTTACGATAATGTCATGGAGCGCCACATCCGCCTGTGCGATCTTCTTGGGATCCTTGGTCGCGGTCGCCTTCTCGAAAGTATCGCAGGCAGCCTGCAGCTGGGAGAGCGCCTCCGGGCTGATCCGGTCACAGGCAAGCTCCACGCTGAGTGCATCTAGCGCGCGCCTCACCTCCAGCACATCCTTCAAGCTCTTCTCCGTAATCTGCGCCACCTCCGCGCCCCGTCTGGGGATCATGGTCACAAGCCCCTCAAGCTCCAGCTTCCGTATGGCCTCCCTTATGGGCGTCCGGCTCACGCCAAGCTTATTTGCCAGATGAATCTCCATCAGCCGCTCGCCCGGCTTTAGCTCGCCCGTCAGGATCGCCTGTCTCAATGTATTGAACACCACATCACGAAGCGGCAGAAATTCGTCCATGTTTACCTGAAAATTGTCCTGCATGAATGTCTCCTCCTAGTGAAATGATGTCACAAAAATCTGTTTCGCCGTCCCCCGCTCTGCAAGAAGCGCCGCTGCCCGCGCCGCCGTCTCCCGATCCGGGTAAATACCGAACACCGTGGGGCCGCTTCCGCTCATCATTGCCCGCACCGCGCCGTTTTCTTCCATAAATGCCTTGAGTTCTCCGATCACCGGGTACTTCGCCCCGGTCACACCCTCCAGCACATTTCCCATCCTGTCGATGATGCCCGCAAGGTCTCCGTCCCTGACCGCCTGCACCATACCGTCAATATCCGGGTGTTCCGTCTTTTCACCAAGCTGCAGATGCTCATACACATATTTGGTGGAAACGCTGATCTCGGGCTTTGCCACCAGCAATACCGGCTTCGGCGCATCCGGGAGCGTTGTCAGCACCTCCCCGATTCCCTCCGCCAACGCGGTGCCGCCCAGAATGCAGTACGGCACATCCGCACCAAGCTTCACGCCCATGTCGCAGAGCGCCTCTGCGGACAGCCCCGTCCCAAACAGTTCGTTCATGCCTCTTAACACAGCTGCTGCGTCGGTACTGCCCCCCGCCATTCCCGCTGCCACGGGGATCCGCTTGGTCAGTCTGATTTTCACGCCGCCCTCTGCCTTGGTCTCCTCAAAAAAGAGCGCTGCCGCCCTGTAAGCCAGATTGTGGATATCCCCCGGCGCCTCCTCGGAGTCGGAGGTCATATGGATCCCCTCCGCACACTTCTCAAGTCTGATCGTATCGCTGATATCCACGGTCTGCATGACCATCCTGACCTGATGATAGCCGTTCTCAAGACGCCTCACCACATCAAGCCCCAGATTGATCTTGGCATACGCCTCTGTCTCCCAATACTGCATTTGCTCTCTTCCGTCCTTCTGTTTATTGTATACAAAGATTGTACTTAATTTTATACAATCTTTTCTGTTTTGTCAATGGAGCGGAGAAATGCCGCCCGGCTTACCTCATTCAACAGGTCAGGAATCGCCCTGCCCGTCTGCTCCGCCGCCTGCAAAATATGATCGTAAAATACGGACAGCTTCATTCCCGTATCTCCTTGCAGGCAAGCTCTTTTCGTTCCGGCAGGGAAGGCGCGCAGAAACGCACCGCATTTTTTATGATCTTCTGTATCTGCGGCATATGATAGACCGGATACTCCTCATGTCCGGGCTGGAAATAGAAGATCTTTCCCCTGCCCCGGGTGAAAGTCACGCCGCTTCGGAACACCTGCCCTCCGGAAAACCAGCCTGCAAAGACCACATCATCCGGCTTTGGAATGTCAAAGTATTCCCCGTACATTTCCTCCTTCGGAATCTCCACCATCTCCGGGATGCCCGCCGCGATCGGGTGGGTGGGCGCGATGCACCAGAGCTTCTCCCGCTCCCCGTGCTTCCACTTCAAAGTCATGGAAGTTCCAAGCAGCTTCTTCATAATCTTTGAGAAGTGGGCGGAGTGCAGCGCCACCAGACCCATGCCGGACAGCACCGCCTCCCGCACGCGCTCCGCAACTTCATCCGAAAACGCATCCTGCAGGGCATGGCTCCAGAACACCAGCACATCCGTCTCCTTCAGGACTTCCTCCGTCAACCCGTGCTCCGGCATGTCAAAGGTTGCCGTCCGCACGGTGAAATCCGCTTCCACCCCCAGAAATGCTGCAATACAGCCGTGGATTCCCTGCGGGTATACCCTGCCGATCGCCTCATATTCTCTCTCATGTTTATATTCATTCCATACCGTCACTCTTATCATATGTTTTCCTCCGGCTTTGTATACAAAGATTGTACTTGATTTTGTGCAATTCCGCAACCTTGCTTTTCTTGTGTCCAGTCCTTATAATAGACTTCGATGTACGATGAAACACGGAGGTACTTATGAAAAAGAAAACACCGCACACAGGCGAGCTTTCCTGGTTTCTCGCCGTAGTTCTCTGCTCTCTGAGCGTATGCTTTTCCGCAAACAGCGGCTTCGGCGTATCCATGGTGGTGGCGCCCGCCTATATTCTGTATCTGGAGATCAGCCGCTTTCTTCCCTGGTTTACCTTCGGCATGTCGGAATACTGCCTGCAGGGACTCCTCGTCATTGTCTGCTGCATCATCATGCGGCGCTTTAAATGGAAATACCCTCTGGCGTTCGGCACCGCCGTCTGCTACGGTCTCTGCCTTGATTTCTGGAGACTGTTGTTCGGAACCACAGTCTATCCCCTCATGTGGCAGCGCTGCCTCTCCTGCGCGGCGGGCATGTTGATCTGCGCGTTTGCCATCGCGCTCTTTTTGCGCAGCTACCTTCCCCAGCAGGCCTATGAGCTGATCGTAAAGGAGCTGACAGAAAAGACCGGTGCGGATATGCATAAGGTAAAATGGATTTACGACATCAGCTCCTTAGCGGTCGCCATCCTTTTGATGCTTTTGTTCTTCCACCGTTTTTCCTTTGACCAGATCGGCGTCGGCACGCTGCTTGTCACGGTGCTGAACACGCCGTTGATCGCCATGTTCGGAAAACTGCTGGACCGCTTCGTCTCCTTTGACCCTGCGTTCCCCAAATTCCACGACTGGTTTGAGCGGATTATGAACTAAACACCCTTCACGATCAGAAGCTTTTCTCCCGTGCGCACCTCGTCCGTGCTGAGCTCATTAACCTCCCGGATTCTCTCCACCGGCACATAGTAGCGCTTTCCGATATTCCACAGATTATCTCCCGGCTGCACCACATAGACCACCATGCCCGGCAGTTCGCCCACCTTTTCCATGTCAAGCTCCGACACCTTGAGGTCGCGGATCATGCTGCGTCTGACATTTCTGAACACCGCCGCCTGAAAATCAAGCACCGCCTTCACATCCATCTCCTCGCTGTCGATCATCACGACCTGAAGCTGCTCCACACCGGCTCTCACCCGGAAGCTGTCCTCCGCGCAGATATCCGGCACCTCCAGCGTGTAGGAAAACGGCACCATGCCCTTCACGCAGTCGTAGGGGGATGCATCGTCCCCGGTCACATACAGGACGCGGATGGACATGGTTCCCTCCAGCAGGATTCCCTCGTCGGTGACCTCCTGTCTGTCTACGGTCACCTGCGCCTGACTGTGCAGAAGCTGTAGCACTCTGGTCTGAGGCGTGTTCACCTGCAGTCTGTGCGTGATCTTGCTCTTTCCACCGATCTTCATCAGAAGCTGCTTTAAATCCACATCCTGCTCCACGCTCTCCACCTCTTTTGTCACGCCGTACACATCGGAGATCATCTCTACGGTCTCCTCCTCGTAGAGCTTCATGCCGATATCCATAACCAGCTCCAGCCCCAGCATTCTCTCCTCACCGTCAAAATCCGGGCGCACCTCCAGCTCCGAATGACCGATCTCATAGGAAATATCGCCGATCATGCCCTCCCTGCATCCGTGGCACTCCACGGTTCCGCTAAACGGCACCACCGTCTCAAAGGAGCGGATGGGCATATCCTCTCCCTCTCCTTCATACAGCACAAAGATGTGGGCGTCCCCCTGCACGGAAATATTCTCCGACAAAGGCTTGAACTCAACACCTTCCATGGAAATGTCACTCCAGATGATCTGAAAAATATTGGGATAATTCTGGGGCATGGTCACCTCTTCCCGGATCCGGAAAATGTCATTTTTCCGGATTGCGATCTGTGCCAGATCCATCTTTGCCTTCCGGTATTCCAGAACAGTTCCGCTCTCCTCCGTGTAGAGATCCACCGGAGCCTCCTCGTCATACAGCTCCTCCACCCATGCGCGCAGTGTAAAGAGTGCCTGCACGGAGAGCTTTCTGGAGTTGATGGTGCCCACCGTCACATCCTCCGTCACGGCGTGTACGCTGACGGCGTCCGTTCCCCTGACTCCCTCCATGTAGAGCTGCTCCTCAAAGGGAAGCTTCCCGTCCACGGAGACCAGCTTCTGCCCCTCCTCCCGCGTCTGATAAAGCGCAGAAAAAAGAAGTCTCCCCCTTATGCTCACATGATCTTCCGTGGGTTTGACTTCCTCTATCTGTATAGTCGCCTTCTCATAGAGCAGATTAGCCACATCCGGCTTGTTTTCCGGGATGTTTAAATCCTCCTCCAGCGTCACCTGCGTGGTGCTGCGGCACTTGATACGATCCATATGTATGTTTTTCTTGATCAGTTCCACCTTTTACTCCTCCACACTATATTGCTTATAAGAAATATATGTGGAGGAGACAGGGAAAATACCAGCTTATTTTACGGCGCCGATCAGCTCTCTGATATCCTCGACATGATACTGCTTCATGTACGCCTCGATCCCGTCCACGATCTCCTCCGTGGCGTAGGGATTGAAAAAGTTTGCCGCGCCCACGCTCACTGCCGTTGCGCCCGCCAGCATAAACTCGATGGCGTCCTCCGCCGTGCTGATGCCTCCCATGCCGATCACGGGAATCTTCACGGCATGCGCCGCCTGATACACCATGCGCACCGCCACAGGCTTGATCGCAGGGCCGGACATACCGCCGGTCTTGTTCGCCAGCGCAAAGGTGCGTTTATGAATATCGATCTTCATGCCCGTAATGGTGTTGATCAGGGAAATGGCGTCCGCTCCCGCCGCCTCCGCCGCCTTCGCCATCTCCGTGATGTCCGTCACGTTAGGGCTCAGCTTCATGATGATGGGCTGTTTTGCATGCTTTTTCATCTCTGCGGTTATGTTGTAAAGCGCCTCCGCCTTCTGTCCGAACGCGATGGCTCCCTCCTTCACATTGGGACAGGACACATTGATCTCCATCATATCGATGGGAGTATCTCCGAGGCGTTCCACAACCTCCAGATAGTCCTCCACCGTCTTTCCGCAGACGTTCACGATGATCTTGGTGTTGTACTGCCTCAAAAACGGAATGTCCCGCTCGATAAACACATCAATGCCCGGATTCTGGAGCCCGATCGCGTTGAGCATCCCGCCGTACACCTCCGCCACACGGGGTGTGGGATTGCCCGGCCACGGCACGTTCGCCACGCCCTTGGTCACCACCGCGCCCAGACGGTTCAGATCCACAAACTCCCCGTATTCCACGCCGGAGCCAAAGGTTCCGGACGCCGTCATAACGGGATTTTGAAATGTCACTCCTGCAATCGTCACACTGGTATTCATCAGATCTCCACCTCCCCTGCCTCAAATACCGGGCCGTCCGTACAGATTCTCGCATTGTGTACATGGGAATGAGCGTCCTCGTTCTTTGTTTTTACCACACATCCCAGACATGCTCCCACGCCGCACGCCATATGCTCCTCTAAGGAGATGTAGGCGGGAATCTGCTTCTCTTCGGCAAACTTCTTGATGGCGCGGAGCATGGGCATGGGGCCGCAGGCAAAGATCACATCTGCGGAGAGCGCATTCTTCCTGATGGCGTCCATCACATTGCCCCTCACGCCCACACTGCCGTCCTCCGTGGCAATGTAGACCTTCCCGTTTGCCTCCAGATCCTCCTTTAAGAAGGTCTGTGCGTCGCGGTAGCCAACCACGATCTGTTTTTCCGCGTTCAGCCGCTTTGCAAGCTCCAGCATGGGGGGAATACCGATTCCGCCGCCCATGAGAAATACCTTCTTACCCGCACCCTCCTCACAGGGAAATCCGTTTCCCAGCGTGCCGAGTATCTCCACCGTATCTCCTTCGCCATAGCCGGAAAACTCCGCCGTTCCCTTTCCTGCGACCCGGTATACAATGCGCAGCATGCCCTTTTCGGGATCCGCCTCACAGATGCTGATGGGTCTCGGGAGCAGCGTGCTCTTATCCTTCGGGTAGAGGCAGATAAACTGACCCGGCTTCGCCCCTTCTGCAAGTGATGTCTCCAGCCACATGTCATAAATTGCCGGTGCAATCTCTTTTTGCGATCTTACGACCGCAGTTTCCTTTTTCTTCTGCATAATCAGATTCCTTCCCTGTATACAATCTCTCCGCCGCAGATGGTGCAGCGCACTTTTCCGTTCAATTTCCACCCGAGAAACGGGCTGTTATCCGACTTTGAAACAAAACCGTCTACGGTGTAGCTCTCCTTCGGGTCAAAGAGCACAATGTCCGCAGGGCCGCCCTCCGCCAGATACCCCGCATCCAGATGGTAGAGTCTCGCCGGATTGCAGGTCAGCTTTTCCAGTAATGACATGAGTGTCAGTTCTCTTGTGTCCACCAGCTTCGTGATTCCGAGGGAGAGTGCCGTCTCCAGTCCGATGATTCCGCTGGGTGCTTCCGTGATGGGCTTTTCCTTCTCCTCGCGGCTGTGGGGTGCATGATCTGTTGCGATCAGGTCGATGGTTCCGTCCTTTAATCCCTCGATCACCGCAAGCCGGTCTGCCTCCTCCCGAAGGGGCGGATTCATCTTTGCCATGGTGCCGTAGGTGATGGCGTCCTCCTCCGTCAGGCTGAAATGGTGGGGCGTTGCCTCCGCATGAATGTCGCCGCCTCTCTTCTTTGCCTGCCGCACAAGCTCCACCGCCTCCTTTGAGCTGATGTGCTGGATATCAATGCAGGCGCCTGTCTCCAGCGCGATCTCCAGATCCCGCCGCACAAGATCGATCTCCGCCTCTCTCCTTGAACCGCCGATCCCATAATGCGCCGAAGCCTTTCCGGCATTGATACCGTTATTTTCGATAAACGCCGGATTTTCCTCGTGAAAGCTGATGGGGACATCCAGTTTCTTTACCGTCCGCATGGCTTCCCTGACCAGCGCCTCGTCCATAATCGGCACGCCGTCATCCGTAAAGCCCACCGCACCCTTCTCACAGAGCGCCTCCATGGGCACCATCTCTTTTCCCTTCATTCCCATGGTGACGGTGGCGCAGGTCTCCACATGGATTCCCGTCTTTCTGCCCTTCTCCAGCACATAGGACAGGGTTTCTTCATTGTCCACCGCCGGCTTTGTGTTCGCCATCAGCACCACGGTGGTGTAGCCGCCCTTTGCCGCCGCCCTCGCACCCGTCTCAATATCTTCCTTATAAGTAAATCCCGGATCCCGGAAGTGGGAATGCACATCCACAAGCCCCGGTGCTGCCACCAGTCCGGCAGCGTCCAGTACCTCGGGCACGGAATTTCCCGTGACCTGCGCCAGATTCTCATAGAGCCCCTGCCCGATCTTTACGATCCTTCCGTTCTCCGTCAGAATATCATAGTATCCCTCGTCCCCCGTCGCCGGGTTCATCAAATACGCATTCGCAATAAACAGCATGTCTTTCCTCCCTTCACCCGGTTTCATTATATGCAATCCCGGCAAATTTCGCAATCCCTTTGGATTTATTACATTCTTTCCCGTTTTCTGCATACTATGATAAAAAAAGAAAGTGGAATGTCTATGAAAAGAATAATTGCACTTCTGCTGCTCACCTGCATTTTCTTAAGCGGCTGTGCCATCGGAACGGGGGACGACACCCGCCTGCGCGATCTGGAATTTACCGTGATCAGTGAGGAGCGTCTGCCGGAGGAGCTGAAAGGGCTGATCGACGAACGAAAGGCGACGGAATTTAAGCTTACATACAGCGACAACGAGTATCTCTATATCTGCGTGGGCTACGGGGAGCAGAGCACCGGCGGGTACAGCATTGCCGTCAACGACCTGTATCTGACCGAGGAAGCCATCTGCGTGAACACCTGCCTTTTAGGGCCGGGACCCGAGGATCGCACCGGAGCCTCCCCCTCCTACCCCTACATCGTCATCAAGACCGAATATCTGGATAAACCTGTCATATTCAGCTAATCCTTGCGCTCGCCGCAATGCTTTAGTATAATGACTTAAGAATTTCAAATAATACAAAGGAGATTTCCCATGATTCGTTTTCTGATTACCGCAACCTTTGTCGTGCTGTTTCTGATCCTTTCCATGCCTCTCATGCTGGCGGAGTGGATCATCGGCAAATTCAATATGGATGTCAAAAGCCGCAGCTCCCTCGCCATCGTCAACTGGGCGTTCCGCTGCGTGGCGTTCCTTTCCGGCACAAAGCTGATCGTAAAGGGGCGTGAAAACATTCCCGACGACAAGGCGGTACTCTATGTGGGAAACCACCGCAGCTTTTTTGACATCGTGCTGACATATCCCCTTGTGAAAGGGCCTACGGGCTATGTGGCAAAAAAGGAGATGGAAAAGGTTCCCCTGCTCTCCATATGGATGAAGGATCTGCACTGTCTCTTCCTTGACCGTGACAACATCAAGGAGGGCATGAAAACCATCCTCGCCGCGATCGAGAAAGCAAAATCCGGCATTTCCATCTGCATTTTCCCGGAGGGCACCCGCAACAAGACTGCGGACACCTTCCTGCCCTTCCATGAGGGCAGCTTCAAGATCGCCGAGAAGTCCGGCGTTCCCATTATTCCCATGACGATCGTCAACTCCGCCGCCGTGTTTGAGGATCATATGCCGAAAATCCGAAAGGCAACCGTCGTGATCGAATACGGAAAGCCCATTGATGTGAGCGCGCTCTCCAGAGAAGAGAAAAAGAATCTGGGCGCCTCCGTGAAATCCGTCATTGAGGAAACCTACTTCCGCAACAAAGAAGAATACATCAAATAAGAATCCCGCCAAGGCCTCATCACTTCTGATTTCCGGCTTTGGCGGGTTTTCTGTTTCAAAGAAATCTCAAATTGTCTGCAATCTCTCCACGATCCTGTGAAATTCCATGCCGTGGGACGCCTTGATCAGGACGGTGTCGCCCGGCTCCACCAGCCCGGACAGGCTCTCCAGAAGCTCATCCCGGTCGGAGAAATAGCGGATGTCCTGCGCGCCGTCGTACCGCTCCAGGGCTGCGTCGTACATATATCTGGACTGCTCTCCCACGCAGAACAGCGCGTCAACGCCCTGCTCTACCGCGTAAGCGCCCACCTCCGCATGCATCTGACCTGAGCGTTCTCCCAGTTCAAACATATCTCCCAATATGGCAACCTTCCTGCCGGACGCCGTGACCAGCAGATCCAACGCCGCCTTGGTGGAAATGGGATTCGCATTGTAGCAGTCGTCAATTACCACCATATCCTTCACCTTCATCAGATGGCTTCTTCCGTTCACCGGCTCCACACAGGCAATTCCCTCTGCGATCTGCTCTGCCGTCATGTGAAGCAGTCTTCCCACCATGGCAGCCGCCATGGCGTTGATTACCATGTGCTGTCCCGGAAGCTTGATCGTGACGGGTACACCGGCGTTTCCTGTCAGGGGATCCGCGCAGGCTCCCGCAAAGTGCATCTGCGCCCTGCTGCCGAACAGCCCTTCGTTCTCGATGTCCGTAGCGTACACCTCAAGATCCTCCCGCTCGGAAATGCCGAAATGATGGACGGGGCTTCCGTTCACCACGCTCACCATGGCAAGAAGATCGTCCTCGCCGTTTAGGCAGATCTGACCGTCCTCCTGCATATAGTCAAAAATTTCCGTCTTTGCCTTGAAAATACCTGCCCGGTCATGGAGATTCTCAAGGTGGCACTGCCCGATATTTGTAATGACACATATGTCAGGTCTTGCCATTGCCCCAAGCCTGCTCATCTCCCCGAAATCGCTGATGCCCATTTCCACCACCGCAGCCTCATGTTCTTCCCGGATGCGCAGAAGTGTCAGGGGCAGACCGATCTCGTTGTTGAAGTTTCCCTCCGTCTTGAGCACCCGGTATCTGCGGGACAGCACCCCTGCAATAAACTCCTTGGTGCTGGTCTTTCCCACGCTGCCCGTGATGCCCACAATGGGAATGGAGAGAATACTGCGGTAGTATGCCGCCATCTTACGCAGCGCCGCATAGCTGTCCTCCACAAGGATATAAGGTCCCCAGTTCTGCGCCTCTCCCTGTTCCTGACTAACCTCCTCCGGCGTCTTCTGCGTCACCACGCAGGCTGCTCCCTGCGAGAAAACCTGATTGATGAACCGGTGTCCGTCCACGCGCTCGCCGGGTGCGGCGAAGAAAAGACCGCCCTCCTCCATCTTCCGGGAGTCAATCACCGCGCAGGTCACCTCCTGCTCCTCGTGTCCTTCTGCCTGATAAAGGGCACCGCCGACTGCCGCCGCAATGTTTGCCAATGTCATGTGCTGCATGGTGTCTCACTCCTATCTGTCGCGCTCTCTCAACGACACTTCGATCAATTTCTCGCAAAGCTGTTCATAGCTGATGCCCACCGCTGCCGCCTCCTGAGGGAGCAGGGAGGTGGGTGTCATGCCGGGAAGCGTATTTGCCTCCAGACAATAGATGTCTCCCGCTTTTCCCATCATAAAGTCCATGCGGGCATAATTCCTGAGCCTGAGAGCGCGGAACGCCATCTCGGCATATTTTTGCATCTCGGCGGTTTTTTCCGGGGAAAGATCCGCCGGGCAGGTCTCAATGGTACTGCCCGCCTGATATTTGTTTTTATAATCGTAAAAGCCGCTCAGGGGCGCAATCTCGATGACGGGCAGCGCCTTTCCGTCCAGCACGCCCACGGAAAATTCCCTTCCCTCTATGTACTGCTCCACAATGGCTTCGTTGTCATACCGGAAGCTCTCCGCTTTCGCCGCCTCGTACTCCCCGCTGTTTCTGGCAATGCTCACGCCTACGCTGGAGCCGCCGCAGCACGCCTTCACAATGCAGGGGAAGGGAACCGTTCCCGGATCCTGCTGCCCTTTCTTAATGCGGATGCCCTTGGGCGTGGGCACACCGTACTGTGCAAACATATCCTTTGACAAGCCCTTGTCCATGCAGAGTGCGGAGCTTACGTAATCCGTTCCGGTGTAGGTAATGCCCATCAGATCAAAGCATGCCTGAATCTTGCCGTTCTCCCCGTTTTCCCCGTGGAGCGCCATAAACACCACATCCGCCGCCTGACAGAGGGCGATCACATTAGGGCCGAAAAACTGCTTTTCCCAATCCGGGCGCAGTGCTTTGACCGCCTCGATGTCCGGGTCTGTCTCGGAAATGCCCTTCACCTGTGCCTCCCAGTCCTCGTCCCTGTCAAAAATGCCGTCCACGGAGCCGTTGTAGCCCAGAAACACGTCCAACAGGATCGCCTTGTGTCCGTTCTTTTTCACCGCCCGGTAGATCATCTTTCCGGAAATCAGGGACACATCCCTCTCCGTGCTGATTCCGCCTGCCAAAACAACAATATTCATAGCCCATTCTCCATTCTCATTTTAGATATTCTCATGGCTCATTACTTCGCTCAACATCATTATGTATCTCGCCGTGTTCACGCTGTCCGCACCCACCCCCGGCTGCTCCGGCTCTCCGTACAGGTAATTGTACGCCTGTTCGTTGACGCCCGCAAAATAGCTCTGGTAATTCTGTAATATGGTGGCGTACTCGCTGTTCGTGATCACATAATCCACCGCCGCCACGATCACGGCGTCCCACAGCACGCTTCCGATTTCCTCCTCCGCGAGGCTGCCGCCCACCATGAACACATTGTCCTTTGCCCGCTCCGCCACGGCTTCCGCGTTGTTTAAGAACACCGCCAGCAGAGAACCGCACAGCTCCACATCCACCTGCCGCTTGGTTGCCGCGTAGGTGAAGGTACCGTACGCCTGCGCTTCCTTTTCCGGATGATCGGACAGCTCCTTTCCCAATGCGGTCAGCGCCTCATGGTACTGTCCCTGTCCCGTCGCACGGTAAAGCTCCGCCGCCGCAAAAAAGCGCGCCTCCGGCGTAGCCCCCGGGATATCTGCCGTCCTCGTCAGGTACTGCCACGCTCGGTCCGCTGCCTGCAGGCATGCCGTGGCGTAAACACTGTCGTACTTCTGATAAGTATAGCTGAACTTTGCAAGCGTTGCGGAAACCCATGCGGTCTCCTCCGCAAGCAGTTCGCCCGCCTCCGAAAATACCGCACCGCTCTCCTCATCCTGCCAGCCTAAAAGAAGCTCCGCATACCGCTTTGCCTGCGAAACCACCGCCGGCTGACTTCCCTGCGGCACCCCTTCTTCATGGACGCTGCCGTAAAGCTCATAGGACAGCAACAACGCCGACGCGCTGCCGCACACGGCGAGGATATCTTTCTTTTCAAGGAGTCTCTCCTGCTCGGTCAGAAGCCCGAAGCCCTCCCAAAGCAGCGCCTTGTGACAATCCGCGTCAATGGAAAAGGAGTAGGAATATCCAAGGATGTCACACGCAAGGTAATACGCTCCCTCCGTCTGAAAGGAGGTAAAGTCCCCATAACCAATATATTCACCGTTTACCGTATCGTAACCGCTCTGCTCCACGCTTCCCCAAAATACAGCTTCTCCTGTTTCGGCGTCCACCACCTGAAAAGAATCCGGGAGGCGTTCCCCGCAGAATACGGCAATCTTTTCTTCCTTTGGCACATAGCCTGCCCGGTTCACCCGCACACCGGGCTCCATGGACGGAACCTCATAGGAAAGCACCGGCTCCGTCTCCATTCCGCCGACGACGGAGGTTTTCTGCCCTGCAAAGCCACCCTCGTCAAAGCCGCAGCCTGCAAGCAGATTCACCGTAAAAAGGCACACGGCAAGCAGACCCACGGCCGGGCGACGTGCAAACATTTTTTTTCCGTTTCTCCTACCTGCCAAGTCCGCTTCTCCCTTCCCTTCCACGATCCTACGCTATTTTATCACGAATCGTTACCGGGGTAAAGAACAGAAACCGCATCATATACCATTTTCCCATCAATGATGGTGTAGAGCGTTCTGGTAAACAGCTCCATGGGGTTGCCGTCAAATATGGCGATATCCGCATCCTTGCCCACCTCCAGACTTCCCACCCTGTCCGCCACACCGCAGATCTTTGCGGCGTTGATAGTGATTGCCTTAAGCCCTTCCTCCATGCTGAGCCCCGCCTTGACTGCCATACCGGCGCACAGGGGCAGGGACTGGATCAGGGAAACCGGGTGATCGGTGGTAATTGCGGTGGGCACTCCTGCCTTGTTCAGGATTCCCACCGTCTTGAACGCCATGTTCTGCACCTCAATCTTGCTGCGGCTTGAGAGATCGGGGCCCACAATGGCGGGAAAACCCTCCTCCGCCAGCTTTTCTGCCACCAGATGTCCCTCGCTGCAATGATCCAGCGTGACGGAAAGCCCAAATTCCTTCGCAATGCGGATAGCGGTAAAAATATCATCCACTCGATGCACATGCGCTTTTAAGGGAATTTCTCCCTCAAACACGGGAATCCACGGCTCCAGTCGGAAGTCCTCCTCAAAGTCCTTTGCGTTCTTTTTCTTTTTTTCCACATACTGTTTTGCCCGGAACAGCTCCTCCCGCAGCATTCCCGCAATCGCCATGCGGGTTACGGGGCTTTTTCCCTGCCCCGAAAAATTCACCTTCGGGTTCTCTCCAAAGGCGATCTTCATAGCGGCAGGCGCCTTCACGATCAGATCGTCGATCCGGCGCCCATGTGTTTTCAAGAATGCAAATTGTCCGCCCACCACGTTTGAGCTGCCGGGGCCGATCATGGCGGAGGTGATCCCCGCCCTGACCGCATCATCGAACGCTGCATCCATGGTATTGATGGCATCAATGGCACGGAGCCACGGTGTCACCGGCTGCACGTTCTCGTTGCAGTCATCGCCCTCCATGCCCTTCTTCTCCTCGGTGATGCCCATGTGGCAATGTGCCTCGATCAGTCCCGGGAGCACCCATGCCCCCTGTACATCAAGCACCTGCGCCGTCTTTCCCGACGGCATCTCGCCGATTGCGCCTTCCCGGATCTCCCGTATTTTTCCGTCCTCAATCCAGATGGTGCCGTTCTCCAGCACCCGATCCGCCATGGTCAGTATGCGTCCGCCTGTAATATACATGTCTGTACCGTCCCTTCCTGTACTGTCTCGTGTCCTACCGGAGCTGTCCAAGAGGGTCCACCGGCTCGCCGTTTAAGGTCAGTGCAAAATAGGCGTTGGTTCCTTCCATGCTGTAATACTTTGTGGGGGCCGCCACATAGCCGATCACACTGCCCTTCTCCAGATAGCTTCCCTTGGAGACGGCAATCTCCTTGAGCTGTCCGTAGGTCACTTCGTATCCGTTTCCGATCTCCACCGTAACGGCGTTTCCAATCTCCTCATCATAAAATACGGAGACAACCGTGCCAGAAGCGACAGCAGAAATGGTGGCACCCTCAGCGGCTGAAATCACCATTGCCGGGTTATACTTGTACTGATCCAGTGTGGGGAAATATACCGTCTTGTCCATGCTGTACGGTATGATCACATTTCCCGTCACCGGCCATACAAGCTGGTCTCCCGTCTGAAAGCTGGGTGCCTGTGCCTTGCCCTTCTTTCCCGGGGTGGCATTGTCGTCGGTTGCCGGCTCTTCCGCCTCATCGTGGATCCCGCCTGCGGGAACGGGAAGCGTATCCTCGGCATCCATCGCCTCGTCAAGCAGGGTTGCCTGCCCCGTCACCCGGTCTGTCAGACCCGGAATTTCCACCGTGCCGGAATCCACCTGCTCAAGGGGCATATAGTCCAGATCATCCTCGGTGACCTGAGGGATCTGCAACGGCTCGGTCAGTTGCTCCAGTTGTTCCGCCTGCTGTTGTGCCTGGTTCTCCAATACATTGAAATCGATTTTGTAGCCGTCGTTCTGCGACTTTTCATTGCTGTTCTTCACATAGACCCCGGTCATGGTCAATGCTGCCAGCACGAACGCCGAGGAAGCGATCATCACGATCTTTTCTTTTTTGGCATTGTTTCTATGGTTACGGTTATATCTGCTCTGTCTTCTCATATCCGTCCGATCCTTTCTCTGTTTTTTTCCCGTACCCATAGTTTTTCCGCAAAAATATGTTTTATTCCACAAGCAAGAAAAAACCATGCCGCACACCGATTTCGGCATGCACATGGTTTTTTCGGAAAACTTTGACGATTCTTTTTAAATATTCAATTTACCTTGCAAGATCCAAATGCTGCACGGTTCCAACTTCCCCTGTCTCATAGAGGAACACTCCCGTACTGCGGATGATGCCGTCCGTGCGGTTCTGCGTATCCTTCAGGGAATAGTCGGTGGAAACATTGCGCAGGCAGATCGCTCCCACGCCTTTTTCCGCCAGCGTGTAAAGGGAATCTGTTCCGTCCGCATTTTTACACCAGATCTTCAATTTTGACCAGATCGGATCATTCTCGTCGATCCAGTCGTTTCCGTCCTCATCATAGGCTGCCAGATCTCCGAAGCCGTTACCGCTCTCCGGCCCGAACAATTCGCTGCCGTCGTTGATCTTTCCGTCCCCGTTCTTATCCAGCGCCAGATAGCCGCTGTTGCTTCCCAGCATGGAAATTTCATCCAGCTCTCCGTCCGCATCAATGTCGAAAAAGAATTTCTGATCCGTGAGTTCGGCAGCGCCTCCGCCGAAATTAAGTACCAGAGGATCGCAGGTGTTGATCTGCGCAATCTGCAGTTCATCCTTGAAATAGCTGGTAAAGCGTCTGCTCATGCCCACCTCAAGGTCAATGCTGATCTCCCTGCCGTCCGCAGTCTTTACAAGACCCTTGGTGACAAAGGAAGTGCTCTCGCTCTCCTCATAATACTGCTCGTTCGACAGCACCAGCGTATTGCCTGTGCCGCCGCCCAATGAAATCGCTTCGGTCTGCGGGGAAAGCCCCTCCAGATAATCGTCTCCGAATACACCTCTGGTCTTTTCCACTCCGAACAGCATCGCAAAAATAGATCGGATCGCCTGCTGCCTGAACCTGTGGAAAACCTCCTGTGTACTGGATCTTACCTGTATGCGGTTGCCCCGCATGCTCTCAACTCTGTCCCGCAGATCCCTGATGGAATCCACCGTCGCCGTGGTATCCTGTGCGTCGTCCTGCGCATTCTTCCAACTGCTTTCGGACAAATATCCGCTTTCGCCATTGCTTGACAAATTACTGAAAAAGCCGTTGGATTTATGCGTCTCCTGCCCATTACCGGACTTCACCTGAAACCGGCTTGCCCGGGCAGAAACAGCAGTGTACCCTCTGGAAGACTCCATTCTCATAAAACTGGAATCAATTCGCAAATTTGCCCCCTTCTAAAGTCCCTTGCTCCTATCTTCCCTCCCTGTTTGATAAAAAACAAAAACGACATACATCGGGCTTCCTTCCCTTAGTATGCCATCCTTGGCGACTTCTCATATTGTTCAGCTACGTATCTGTACTATATTTATCGACCGCCTTTCTTAAAACCTTAGTATCCGTACAGATTTTGTTAAAAATTGAATTTCCGCATGACATATCCCCCTGCTTCATATAGTATAAAAACAAGGGATTTTCTTAATTTATTTTGTATACCGATAAAATCCTGCAACCGGTGGAAAGAGGTCGCGTGGTCAAGATAATGAACAGAAATGCGGTGGTTCGGGCGCGGGACAAGGAGGAAGCCTGCGAAGAAAGGAGTTTTTATGAAAAGAAATCATGTTCTGTTAAGCATTCTGCAAGGCGCCCTGATCGGGCTCGGTGCCGTGCTGCCTGGTATTTCGGGCGGCGTCTTAAGCGTTGTTTTCGGAATTTACAAGCCGGTGATGGAGCTGTTGGCGGACCCGATCCACAATTTCAAGACCCATGTGCCAAAGCTGCTGCCCTACATTATCGGCGGCGTGATCGGCTTTCTGGGAATTGCCAATCTGCTGGCATTTGTGCTGGAGAAATACCCTGCGCCGTCCGTCTGTCTGTTTGTGGGGCTGATCGGCGGCATGCTGCCGTCCCTGTTTCGGGAGGCAAATGAAAAAGGACCTGCCAAGGGCTCGATCCTTTCTCTTTTTATTGCTATGATCCTGGTTTTCGCACTGTTGATCGGACTTAATATGGCATCAGTGACCATCGCGCCGTCCTTCGGGTGGTACCTCTTCAGCGGCTTCTGCCTTGCGCTCAGTATCATCGCACCCGGCATGAGCTTTTCCACCCTGTTGATGCCTCTGGGGCTGTATACCCCCTTTGTGGACGGCATCGGACATCTCTCCTTTGCCGTGCTGATTCCCGGCGGAATTGGCGGTCTTGCCACCATGATCATCCTTCCGAGGTTTGTCAACTCTCTGTTTGACCGACATTACGCGGTGGCGTTCCACGCCATCATCGGCGTTGTGATTGCCGCCACCGTAATGATCATTCCTTTTGAAAGCTTTGCCCTGTCCGTCCGTTCCTGCCTGATCAATGTCTTTTTCATCTGCGCGGGCATTGTCGCCGCGCTCCTTCTGGATCGTTTCAATCAGGCTTCCGTCTCCTGAGAAGCAGAATTACTGCAATGCCTGTCAGAATCACTCCCCCGCCGATCGCGATCAGCCAGCCGGGGATCCATGTAGCAGCCTTTTGTGTACCTGCATCGCCGTTTTCGGTATCGGAACCGGCGTTTGCAGGCATACTGTCCGTCTCAGTCCCATCCATGACCGCACTGTCGATCACGATGGTGTACTCGGACGCATGGGTAAAATTAAGCGCCGCACTTCCGTCTGCGCCGATTTCATCCGCGCACATAAAGATAAGCTCTCCCGCCTCGCTGTCATAATAGAACAAATTCGCATACAGTCCGGCGTTCTTCTCTCCCATGTTCACGGTGAGCACTGCCGTAAAACCAAACTCCCCGTCATAGGCAAGGGTCAGGTTTACAGAATGCCGCTCTCCGGTTACATTGTCGATCACATCCACGGGGATGCCAAGCCCCGCATTCTCACCGAAAATCACACCAAAATCAATATCCCCCGAAACATCCGTCACACTCTTTCCGTTTACCGTCCAGGTGATGCCGTCTCCCATGTCGAGGATTACCGTGATGTCTCTTCCCTGTATTCCTTCAAAAATTGCCGCGGGAACCTTCGTGCTTTTGTTCATATCCACCGCCACGGTATCGCCGCTCTCCGCCTCATCCAGCGTCTCTCCGATGGCATCCCAGCCTGTGCGTCCGGCATCATCCCTGATAAAGGGCAGAGAGCCTTCCTCTTCTGCGGACTGTGCCGAATCTTCCTGCACATCCTCTGCGGGTTCCCCGGCGTCCGGCGTCGTGTCGGTTCGGTTGCCCGCAGGCCTCGTATTGCCAGGCATCGGCATTGCGGGAGCCGGTGCCTGTTCCGTTGCCGCGGCGGCATCGTCCGTCTCCTCCGTGGTGTTGTCCGCCGCGCCGCCACCCGTGGTGTTTCCGCCTGTTCCGCTGCCGGAGCTGCCTGTTCCGGGATCCGGCTTCACTCTTCTCGTAATGTCAACTGTGACCGTCAGCGCAGCATCCTCATAATTTCCCTTGTCTGCGCCCTCGTAATTTGCGACCGCCGTCACCGTCGTTCCTATGGTCAGCGCCGTACTGCGGTCGCTCTCCTCCCACACCCAGCCTGCGGGCAGTACCACCTGCCCCACCGTGTCCACATAGACCGGATCCAGCTTTGAGGGTGCATTTGCGATCTTGTCTGCCTTCTGTACCGAAACCGTCACCTCGCACTCAGCCGCGGCGTAATGCGCAGTGTCCGTGGGCGTAAAGATCAATGTGTAGCGTGTCACGCCGCTGTCCGAAACCGCAGGCTTTATGCTGCCGTCCTTCCATGCAAAGGTGCCCTCCACGGAGGCAGTACCGCCTGTGAGCGTACTGTCGGAAAGCTTCTGCCCATAGGTCAGTTCCGATACGGTCGGCACGACCGTAACAGTAGGTGTCTGCCTTGTGACACTCACCTTTACCAACGTCTCCGCGGTCTCAAAATTCTGCGTATCTGTGGGAGTAAACACCACAGCATATTCCTTCTCTCCCACCGTCGGAACCGTGTCCGGCTCCTTCCATTCAAAGGTTCCCTCCACTGCGGTCTCCGTGGCGCCTTTCAGGAAAAAAGCACTGCCGCCCGTCAGGGCAAAACCTGCTCCAAGTGTCACACCCGGGTCGTAAGCTGCCTGTGCCGTAACCGGTGCATTGAGCTTTGGCGTTGCCTTCGCCACACTGATGGTGACTTCCCCCTCCAGTTCTTTATACCTCTGTTCGGTGGGCGTAAAGAGCCAGGTTGCCTTTGTGGTTTCCGTATCCGGCGTTAGGCCGGCGTCCTTCCATGAAAGGGTTCCCTCTACCTCGTTAAAGGTATCCTTCTCCACAAAGACAGCCTTGGTACTGCCGGTTCCGTTCAGGGTAAGCTTGGAAAGCGTCTCCCCATATGTCAGCTCGTTGCTGCCGATGACCTTTACCTGGATTCCCGGCCTTCGTTCAATTTCAAACTGATCCGAAATTTTAACTTTCAGTTCATACTTTACGGTCGCGTAGTTCTGCATCTCAACATAAGCACTAAGTGACGCAAATTTTCCCACATAAGAGCTGTCAAGCTTCTTCACACTGTATGTGATAACGCCGTCCTCACCCAGACTGATACCGTCAAGTATTTTCATACGGTCGCTGACATTCGGCTCTCTGTAAATGGTATCGCCTCTGTCGGCAGGCAGTTCTGCCGTTATGTCCGCCGTTGCCATCTCCGCTCCGTCTCCATAGAAATAAAGGTATCCCTTTAGCACCCATCCGGACAGCGGTGCCTTGTTAACCGTCAGCGTGCCTTCCGTGAACGTAATCTCATAGTAATCACTCTGTGCCGATCCGGTGATGGGATAAGTTCCCGCAGAGGAGGTCGTCATCGCCTCCGTGTCCAGCTGCAGGCTGCGGATAACGCTCACATCATCTCCCGGCACAAGTTGGTCTGCATAGCTTTCGTCACAGGTCAATACCGGATTTTCCTCGCCAAAGTTTTTTTCTGCATCGTTAATGGCAATCGTCAGGGGCTTTTTCGCCACCTTGGGAACCACCATGCAGGTAATGCTGTCATAGCCGTCCGCAAACTCCCCGGTGGGTGTGAAGGTCAGCTCGTATGCGGTGGTGGTTCCCACCTTGGGCAGCTCCGCCTTAGCGGCATCCGATATGCTCCATGTTCCCGTAATCTCCACGGAGCTGTCACCTGAGGCTGTCACCCTGCCGCCGCTTATAGTCATTTCCTCAACCTTCTGTCCGTAAGTACCCTCAAGCCGGGGCATCTCTGCCAGAGTGGCCTGCTGTCCATTCTCTGCTCCTGCCTCGTTCCCCGAAGCGCTTCCGCTTTCTGAGAAAACACCGCCCGCCGAGCCGGATGCATCTCCCGCGGCTGCGCGCACCGAAACAACTCCGCTGTAATCCATCACGGAGTTGAGCAGCAGCACCGACAGTACGACAGCCAACGCCCCTTTCCCCTTGTTCATAACAAACCGCATTTTTGTTTTCATTCCGAAAATTCTCCCTTTAAGCCCTTATTTGTCCGATCAAATCGTATCCGTCAGATTCCCCGTGCGGTTTGTCAGACCGCCGTCCTCATCGCGGGCAAGCTCCCTTGCCACCATGACCGCCATGGCGATCATAAGCGGCAGATATTTCCTGTCATAAACGACAAGGAATGCATTGTCAAACACGACATTTTCAATGGTAATGTCCATATTATCCATGACGGCTCCCAGCATTTCCCCGTTCAGGGTCACCCTGAAATTATGCCCGATAGAGCCGGCGTATTCCGTAAGCTCCAGCCTGCCTTCCTTGAGCTCCATGGCAAATTTGTCACGCACCAGTGTAAATTGCTTTTCAAGAACCCCGTACGGCTCTCCTCGATAGAAGAAACGGTAGGTTGCCAGCGCATGGCCGATCTCCTTTTCCATGCGGAAGATCTCATTGTCCTGCATATCATATATGTATAATTTGATCAGGGGCACCGTACCCTCCACCCGGTACACGGTGTTTCCGTCGCGATCCTGCACCTCGAAGCGCTGACCCGTCAGCTTGAAATCCTCCGTAAAAGTGTAGACCTCGGAGGGCATGCCGGTCCGGATGGGCAGCACGGCTCCGGTTTTCACAAAATATTCAAAGCTCTCCTTGAGCTCGCTCTGGCACATCAGGACATCCGCCTGATAGCAGAGATGATCCGCAACAGAGCTCCCCTCATCTTCCATGGGCGGAAACACGGGCTCGATGCGCCGCTCCTTGATCAGTCCGTCCAAAAAGGAATAGCCCAGATAACCGATGTTGCCGTCGCCGGTCAGCCAGAAGTAGAGATATTCATGCCGGCTGTTTGGCCCGAAAATCAGGGTATCGCCTCTGATCGTAGAAATCTTTCCCAGCCATGCGGAGCCCAGAGGCGTGTTTACATTCTTGAATGCTTCGTAGAACTCCCCGATTTTTCTCGGTTTGTCCATGGCGATCATGGCGGTCATATCCGTCATGGAGTTGTAGTCGCCGGGAGATCCCAGCATGAACAGGGCAATTCCCACAATAAGCACCACGGTTGCGATCGCCACGGGCGCCGTATTCCAGTTGCCCGCCACACACATCCAGACGGCGAACGCCGAAACCAGAATGCCCGCGATGCGGAATTTCCATGTCCGCCACTTTAACGCCGGAGACAGCTCCTTATTTGCATCCTTTCTTTCCTTGACCGCTTTTGCAGCCGCAGCCGCCTGCTCTCCCGCCCTCTTCACCGGCGATTTTATCCGCCAGAGCCATGCAAGGTAGCCGAAGAATGCCGCCAATGCAGCCATAACCAGCACCGTGATCACGGTATCCTCCCCGAATGCCCCCTCCGACAGATCCGATATGACGCCCACAGCTCCGATTCCAAGGCAAATAACCGACAGCCCGATCCAAACTTTCTTCATAGTCATCCTCACTTTAAAATTTTTACATAAACAGTTTTATTTTCCATTCTACATGATTTTGCCGCGTTTGTACAGCAAACTTAAGTTATGAAAAAAACACGCTTTTACCAAACTTCTGCTTGGCGCAACCGCAAAAATACGGCAGAGGAAGGTTCGCTCTGCCGTACTTCTTGATACATGCATCTTAAATTCTGTTGTAATTGATCAGGCAGCCCTTCAGGATGATCTGTCTCTCCTCATCCGTCAGCTCACCCAGCCGCAGCGTGAAGGGCTTCAATCCGTCCTTGTTCACAGCATAGGCGGAAATCACTTCTGTTTTCTCCTCCACAGCCTTCTTGATATCCGGCAGGAAAAGATAATCCAGATTATGGAACGGCAGCTCGCCCTCCTCAATCAGGAAGGGAAGCATTCCCCAGTTGATCAGGTTGGAGCGGTAACGCTTGGTTGCATACTCGTTGGCGATGTTTGCCCAGCCGCCCAACACCTTCTGACAGGACGCCGCCTGCTCGCGGGCGGAACCGTCACCCGGCTTCACCGCGAAGATTGTGGAGCCGAAGCCTGTATTTACATGGCTGACGGTCGGATATGCCGCCTTGATCACCGGCATGATCTCCTTTAACTGAGGCACTGCCTCACAGGGATGTCCGCCTGCCATTCTCTCCTTCTCCGCCTTCTGGATTTCCTTTGCGCGGCCCACATACCGGGGATCCTTGCGGCTTAAGGCAAATTCCGCAAGTCCCAGCGGGTTGGAGCGGTAGGAAGAAGTCTCACCGGAGGGAATCAATTCATCTGTGGTAGTCACGGGATCATGGATCTCCGATACGACCTGCAATACCAGATTTTCGGGCAGCGCTCCCATAGCGGGCCAGTCCTTGATGTTCGGGCCGAACTGGATCTCCACGGAAGGATCCGCCACACCGTGGCTGTCAAATACGCGGTTCGCGTAAATATTGCTGTCGAAATGATACTGATAACGGTTCAGCGTGCCGTCAAACTCCGTTGCCGGCGTCAGCACACCCTTGTTGGCAGCCGTTGCCGCGATGGAACGAGCATCCATCAATGCCACCGAGGAAATCTGGCCGTTCTGCAGCTTTGAGCCCTCCCTGTTCGGGAAATTTCTGGTGGAATGTCTGATACTGAAAGCGTTGTTTGCAGGCGTGTCTCCCGCTCCGAAGCAGGGGCCGCAGAACGCCGTCTTCATAACCGCACCGGTCTCCAGAATAGTCGCCGCACAGCCGTTCCTGATCAATTCCATATACACGGGCATGGAGGCAGGATATACGCTCAGGGTAAATCCGTCGGAGCCGATGTAGGTTCCCTTCAGAATGTCGGCTGCCGCACAGATATTTTCAAATCCGCCGCCCGCACAGCCTGCTATGATTCCCTGATCCACCATGAATTTTCCGTTCTTCACTTTATTTTTCAGCTTGAACTCAACCGCGCCGTCCAGACTTACCTGTGCGCGCTTTTCGGTCTCATCCAGAATATCCATGAGGTTTGCGTTCAGCTCCTCGATGGTGTAGGTGTTGCTGGGGTGGAACGGCATGGCGATCATGGGACGGATCTTGTCAAGCTCCACCTTGATCATGCCGTCATAGTAAGCCACCTTGCCCGGCTTCAATTCCTTGTAGTCCGCTTTTCTGCCGTGCACCTCGTAGAAGCTCTCCACCTCCGGGTCAGTCTGCCAGATGGAGGACAGGCAGGTGGTCTCGGTGGTCATTACATCCACGCCGATACGGAAGTCCGTACTCAGGGACGCCACGCCGGGGCCTACAAATTCCATTACTTTATTTTTCACATAGCCGTTCTTGAACACCGCACCGATGATGGCGAGCGCTACATCCTGCGGTCCCACGCCCTTTACGGGCTCTCCGGTCAGGTATACGCCGACCACGCCCGGCATGCTGATGTCATAGGTCTGCTGCAAAAGCTGCTTTACCAGCTCCGGTCCACCCTCGCCCACTGCCATGGTTCCCAGTGCGCCGTAGCGTGTGTGGGAATCGGAGCCGAGAATCATGCCGCCGCCGCATGCCAGCATCTCCCTTGCAAACTGGTGGATGACTGCCTGATGAGGGGGTACATAGACACCGCCGTATTTCTTTGCACAGGTCAGACCAAACATGTGGTCATCCTCGTTGATGGTGCCGCCCACCGCACAGAGTGAGTTGTGGCAGTTGGTCAGCACATAGGGCATGGGGAATTTCTCCAGTCCCGATGCGCGCGCCGTCTGGATAATACCCACAAAGGTAATATCATGGCTGGTGAGCTTGTCAAACTTTATTTTCAGCTTGTCCATACTGCCGGAGGTATTGTGGCTCTCCAGAATACCGTAGGCTATGGTCTGCTTTGCCGCCTCTTCCCTGCTGACCTTCTCTCCCGTCAGCTTTTCGATCGCCTGCTGTGCCTCTCCGTCGTCGGCAATCACTTCCCTGCCGTCTGCCAGATACGCGCCGCCCTGCAATAATTCTATCATGGTGCTCCTCCCGTCTGCATTCTCATTTTCTTCCGAACAATCACAGTTATTATACTGGAAAGCGCATGTTTATGCAATCATTTTATAGATATGCGCCGCTTTCCGGTGCGGTAATACACAAAGCGGCACAGATTCCAGATCAGGACAAACACCCATGTAACCGGCACCAGCCCTATGCCAAAGAGCGCATATTCGATGCCCTTCCTTCTTCATCTCTATCCCTCCCGATCATTCTGTATTTCACAGGCATCATAAGCATGGCTGAAATGACACCGTCCGGGAAACCCTTGTGATTCTGACCCGCATGACCGGCTGAGAGGAATCCGATATTTACGACCCTGATCTGCGGTGATCCGCGTTAAAGTCATCGTATACTTTCGTTCTGTATCGGTTGGCGCCACACATTCCCTGCCTATGGCGATTTCCGCCTTACAAATTCCTCATTGTATCCCGGCAGAAAAAATTTATTGTTCAGATCCCAATTTTCATCAAAAGGGAGGCAAAAAAACAGCTTTTTTCATGCGAATTGTATCTCTGTGAAAAAAGTGTTTCACCGGATCCCACAAATCAGAAAAAATTGGGATCCAAACCGAAGAAATTTTCTTCCCGGATACAATCCCGCCGAAAAAGGCACTTTGAGACACGCTCTTTTGTAAGAATTGGGATCTGGGCAATCAAAAAAAGTTACAGGGATACAATTTGAGGTTACGGGGAGTGCTCCCGGCAAACCGCTACGGGCGAACGCCGAAATGCTGCATGATGAAATCATGAAAAAGCGCCCGAACCCGCATTTGCCGGTTCAGGCGCTTGTTCTGTCTGGTATTATTCTATTTTATAGGGTGACTTTGTCGAGATGCCAGATTTCATCCACATATTCCTGAATGGTTCTGTCGGAGGTGAACTTGCCGGCGCTTGCCATATTGATGATGGCGCTCTTTGCCCAGCCGCTCTCGTCCCTGTAGGCAGCCTCCACCTTCTTCTGCGCCTCGGCATAGGGCTTGAAGTCCTTCAGAATGAAGTAGGTATCTGCCTTTGCCGTGCTCTGCGTATTCAGAAGTGAATTGTAGAGCGGGCGGAACAGCTCGGGATCCTGCGGTGCATACGTGCCGTTGATCAACTGCATCAGCACCTTGCGGATATCCTGATCGTTGTTGAAGATGTCCATGGGGTTGTAGCCGCCGTAGTTCTCGTACTGGATAACCTCCTGCGCCGTAAGACCGAAGATGAAAGCATTCTCCTCTCCCACCTCTTCCACGATCTCCACATTCGCTCCGTCCATGGTTCCCAGCGTAAGGGCGCCGTTTAACATGAACTTCATGTTGCCGGTACCGGAAGCCTCCTTGCTGGCTGTGGAAATCTGCTCGGAAACATCAGCCGCAGCAAAGATGATCTCTGCGTTGGACACGCGGTAGTTTTCGATGAACACCACCTTCAGCTTTCCGCCGATGGATTCGTCATTGTTGACCACATCCGCAACGGAGTTGATCAGCTTGATGGTCAGCTTTGCATTGCGGTAGCCTGCTGCCGCCTTTGCACCGAAAATGAAGGTACGGGGATAGAAATCCATCTCCGGATGCTCCTTCAGCTCATTGTAAAGGTACATTACATGAAGAATATTCAAAAGCTGACGCTTGTATTCGTGAAGTCTCTTTACCTGCACATCAAAGATGGAACGGGGATCAACCTCGATGCCGTTGTGCTCGGAAATATACTGAGCCAGACGGATCTTGTTGCGGTACTTGATATTCATAAACTCCTGCTGTGCCTTCTCGTCCTCCGCATAGATCTTCATCTTTGCGATGTGAGGCAGATTGGTGATCCACTCGTCTCCGATATGCTCCGTCACCCAGTCTGCAAGCAGTGGGTTGCCATGCAGGAGGAATCTTCTCTGTGTGATGCCGTTAGTCTTGTTGTTGAACTTTTGAGGCATCATTTCGTAGAAATCCTTCAGTTCCTGCTTCTCCAGGATCTCTGTATGCAGTCTTGCCACACCGTTTACGGAATAGCCTGCCACGATTGCCAGACGCGCCATGTGTACCTGTCCGTCGTACACGACCGCCATCTTACGGATCTTCTCCTGATTGCCGGGATACTGCTTCTCTACCTGCTGTAAGAAACGGCGGTTGATCTCTTCCACGATCTGGTAAATACGGGGCAGCAGACGGGAGAACAGCTCGATGGGCCATTTCTCCAGAGCCTCCGCCATGATCGTGTGGTTGGTATAAGCGCAGGTCTTGGTGGTGACATCCCATGCCTCATCCCACTCCAGATCGTAATCATCCATCAGAATACGCATCAGCTCAGGAATTGCCACCGTAGGGTGCGTATCGTTCAACTGGAAGGTTGCCTTCTCGTAGAACTTGCGGATATCGTCATGCTTGCGCATGTATTTGTCCACCGCTTCCTGTACGGATGCGGAAATGAAGAAGTACTGCTGCTTTAAGCGCAGCTCCTTGCCTGCATAGTGGTTATCGTTGGGGTAGAGCACCTCCACGATATTTCTTGCCAGATTCTGCTGCTCCACCGCCTTCTGGTAGTCGCCCTTGTCAAAGGAATCGAGCTGGAAGCACTCGATCGGCTCCGCATCCCAGATGCGCAGTGTGTTCACAATGCCGTTGCCGTAGCCCACGATGGGGAGGTCAAACGGAATCGCCTTCACGGACTGATAGCCCTCCTGGAAGAAGTGATTTCTGCCATTTTCATCCGTGCGCACATTTACATAACCGCCAAACTTGACGATCTTTGCGTACTCGGGGCGGCGCAGCTCAAACGGATTGCCGTTCTCCAGCCAGTTGTCGGGAACCTCCACCTGATAGCCGTCGCGGATCTCCTGCTTGAACATACCGTAACGGTAACGGATGCCGCAGCCGTATGCCGGGTAGCCCAGAGTTGCAAGGGAATCAAGGAAGCATGCCGCAAGACGTCCCAGGCCGCCGTTACCCAGTGCTGCGTCCGGCTCCATGTCCTCGATCACATTCAGATCCAGTCCCAGCTCTTCAAGCGCTTCCTTCACGGGCTTATATGCCTGTAAGTTGATCAGGTTGTTGCCAAGGGCTCTTCCCATCAGAAACTCCATGGAAAGATAGTACACCATCTTGGGATCTTCTTTGTCGTATGCCTGCTGGGTGTCCATCCAGTGATCTACGATGATATCCTTTGCTGCATAGCACACCGCCTGAAATACCTGCTGCGGCGTCGCCTCCTCCAGCGTTTTCCGGTACAACGTTTTTATATTATACAGGACACTTCTCTTAAACATTTCTTTGTCAAACTTGTTTGTGCGTTTCACCATGCCTTTGTCCTCCTTCAACGTCAGCCCGCGGCTGCAGTTTGTATTATACACTCTCTGTCAGACTCTTTCCACAGAAATCGTAACATTTTCCCCATTTACATTCCATTCTTTGGAAACGCCAAAGCCTGCATCAGCCTGCATATCGTCCGCCAGAACCTTTGCCATAATGCTGTCCTTGTGTGTCATGGCGATGTCTGCAATCTTTTCATTTCCCGCAAAGCCCACGCGGATGTGATCGGTGACTTCAAAGTCCGCGTCCTTACGCATGGTCTGGATCTTGCTGATCACTTCCAGCACAAAGCCTTCCTCGATCAGCTCCGGCGTCAGATTGGTATCCAGCACGACCGTCATGGTGTTGTCCGCTTCCGTCACATAGCCTTCCTTCTGGGTCATTTCGATCAGAAGATCCTCCTCCGTCAGGGAAACCTCCGTATCTCCCACCATGAATTTCAGTACTCCGGTGGATTTCAGTTCATCCATGGCCGCATTTCCGTCCAGTGCTGCCAGCGTCTTCTGGATGCCGCCCAACTGCTTGCCGTACTTGGGACCGACAGTGCGAAGCTGGGGCTTGAAGGTGTAGGAGGTAAATTCCCTCACATCATCCGTAAACACTACCTTCTTCACATTCAGCTCATCCTCTATGATCTCCTTGTAGAAATCGGTGAGCTCCCTGTCCGCCTTGATAAACATGGTACTAATGGGCTGGCGGTTCTTGATGTTTGCCGTATTTCTGCAGGCGCGTCCCATCACAACAGCCTTGAGTACCAGATCCATGTCCTCCTCAAGCTTCTTGTCGTCAAATGTAGGATCCGCCACCGGGAACTCGCACAGATGAATGCTTTCCGGCGCGTTCTGATCCACGCTGCGAACCAGATTCTGGTAGATTTCCTCCGTCATGAACGGAACCATGGGAGCTGCCGCCTTGCAGATTGTCACCAGAGCGGTATACAGCGTCATGTACGCATTGATCTTATCCTGCTCCATGCCCTTCGCCCAGAAACGCTCGCGGCTTCTTCTCACATACCAGTTGCTCATATCATCCACAAATTCCTGCAGGGCTCTTGCAGCCTCGGGGATTCTGTAGTTATTCAGATTGTCGTCCACCGCCGTCACAACCGTGTTCAGCTTGGAGAGCAGCCATTTGTCCATCACAGCCAGCTTGTCGTACTCCAGCTTATACTTGGAAGCGTCAAAATTGTCGATGTTGGCGTACAGCACAAAGAACGCATAGGTGTTCCAGAGCGTGCCCATAAACTTGCGCTGTCCCTCCTGCACTGCCTTTCCGTGGAAGCGGTTCGGCAGCCACGGTGCGGAATTGATATAGAAATACCAGCGGATTGCATCTGCGCCGTAGGTGTTGAGCGCGTCAAACGGATCCACCGCATTTCCCTTGCTCTTGCTCATCTTCTGGCCATTCTCATCCTGCACATGTCCCAGAACGATTACGTTCTGATAAGGAGCCTTGTTGAAAAGGAGCGTGGACTCCGCCAACAGGGAGTAGAACCAGCCTCTGGTCTGATCCACTGCCTCCGAGATAAACTGCGCCGGGAACTGCTGCTCAAACAGCTCCTTGTTCTCGAAAGGATAATGATGCTGTGCAAAAGGCATGGCACCGGAATCAAACCAGCAGTCGATCACCTCCGGTACACGGTGCATTTCGCCGCCGCACTTCGGACACTTCAATGTCACCGCATCAATGTACGGTCTGTGCAGCTCTACCTTGGCATTCTCCGGGTTGCCGCTCATCTCGGCAAGCTCTGCGCGGCTGCCCACACTGTGCTGATAACCGCAGGAGCACTCCCAGATATTCAACGGCGTACCCCAGTAACGGTTTCTGGAAATTGCCCAGTCCTGCACATTTTCCAGCCAGTCGCCGAAACGTCCCTTGCCGATGGACTCGGGAATCCAGTTGATGGTATTGTTGTTGCGGATCAGATCATCCTTCACCGCGGTCATTTTGATATACCAGGATTCACGCGCATAGTAGATCAGCGGTGTATCGCAGCGCCAGCAGTGCGGGTAGCTGTGCTCAAACTTCGGCGCATCATACAGAAGTCCCTTTGCGTCCAGATCCTTCAGTACCATGGGATCCGCTTTCTTGACAAACACGCCCGCATACGGAGTTTCCGCCGTCATTTCACCCTTGCCGTCCACCAGCTGCACGAACGGAAGGTCGTAAATTCTTCCAACCTTGGCATCATCCTCACCGAAGGCAGGCGCAATGTGAACCACGCCGGTACCGTCCGTAAGAGTGACATATGTGTCACATACTACATAGTATGCTTTCTTATTCTGTTTCTTGCAGATATCCACCGCACAGTCAAACAGCGGTTCATATTCCCTGTACTCCAGATCCCTGCCGCTCATGGTCTCCAGCACTTCGTATGCCTTCACACCGTTCTCTTTGTCGGCAAGTCTGCCCAGAACCGTATCCAGAAGCGCTTCCGCCATGTAATAGGTGTAGCCGTCCGCCGCCTTCACCTTTGCATAGGTCTCGTTGGGGTTCACGCAGAGCGCCACGTTGGAGGGCAGTGTCCACGGCGTGGTCGTCCATGCCAGAATGTAGGCATCCTCGTCCTTTACCTTGAAACGTGCGATTGCGGAACGCTCCTTCACATCCTTATAGCCCTGTGCCACCTCCTGAGAAGAAAGCGGGGTTCCGCAGCGCGGGCAGTACGGCACGATCTTGAAGCCCTTGTAGAGCAGTCCCTTGTTCCAGATCTCTTTGAGTGCCCACCACTCGGACTCGATGAAGTCATCGTGATAAGTCACGTAGGGATTATCCATGTCTGCCCAGAAGCCTACCGTGCCGGAGAAATCCTCCCACATGCCCTTGTACTTCCAGACGCTCTCCTTACATTTCTTAATAAAAGGCTCAAGCCCATATTCCTCAATCTGCTCTTTGCCGTCCAGACCGAGCAGCTTCTCCACTTCGATCTCCACGGGCAGTCCGTGCGTGTCCCAGCCAGCCTTGCGAGGAACCATATAGCCCTTCATGGTACGGTATCTGGGAATCATGTCCTTGATGACACGGGTCAGCACATGTCCGATATGCGGTTTTCCGTTGGCAGTAGGCGGTCCGTCATAAAAGGTGTAGGTCGGCCCCTGCTTGCGGCTCTCCATACTCTTCTCAAAGATATGGTTGTCCTTCCAGAACTGCTCTACCTGTTTTTCTCTCTCCACAAAGTTAAGATCTGTTGATACTTTCTGGTACATACTGTTCTCCCTTTCCTGTCATGCATTTTTTAGTAAACAAAAAAAGACCCCGTCCGCAAAAGGACAAGGTCAAAAAACCAAGCTACCACCTGTTACAGCGCACGCTCCCGCGGCGTTCAAGCTCCGCGAAAGAAATACGGCTCCCTTTAACGGTGGGATTCCGTCCCGGACTACTCGGCGCATCCCTTTTGTCCGTGCAACTCGGGAGTGATCTTCATCTTCTCCCTACTCGCACCGGTCTTGCACCGTCACCGGCTCGCTCTGCCTTTCAGAAATCGACTACTGTCTCCGTCATGGTCTTTTCCTATAATTTCCCTCATTATAAAACTACTTTCTCCGATTTGTCAATGGAATCCACGCGTCTCGGTATCTTTTTGTTGTGAATATGAAAAAAAAGCAGTATAATGTATTATATCTGTAAATCTGTAAAAGGGGGGGATTACATGAAGGCATCTGCGTCAAAGGGACAACTGTATCGTTCTCTGCATGCACTGAGCATTGTGCCATTGCTGGTCTTAGGGCTTACGCTTGCCCTGTTCAGTTACCACACTGTCCGGAAAACCATGATCGCAGATGTGCAGGTCGAGCTGAAGAACACCGTAAATTCTGTGATTCTGACCTATGATCTGATGTACCCCGGCGACTATCATTTAGAGGGCGTGGATCAGTATGTTCTTTTGAAAGGTACACAGCCTCTCAACGGCGATTTCGACATCATTGACCGGGTGAAAGCAGATACCGGTGCTGAAATCACCATCTTCTATCAGGACACCCGTGTGCTCACCACCATCTGTAACAGCGCGGGCAGCCGTATCATCGGCACCGGCAGCAACACCATTATCGTGCGCGATGTGATTGTGGAAAAACAACCCCATTTCTATACCAACACGGAAATCGACGGCATTCCTTATTTTGCCTACTACGCCCCGCTTTTTAACAGCGACGGCTCCGTGGCCGGCATGGTCTATGCGGGAAAGCCCTGCTCCATTGTAAACAAGACGGTCATGTCCGTGGTACTTCCTGTGCTGTTCATTGCGTTAATCAGCATCTGTGTTGCCAGCGTGATCGTTTCCTCCTACACCAACAAGCTTCTCGGTGCATTGCAGAAAATCCGCACATTCCTGTCGAAGGTTTCCACCGGAAATCTGGCGGCGGAGCTGGACAGCGGCGTATTGCAGCGCGGGGACGAGCTCAGTGAAATGGCGTATTCCGCACTCTACATGCAGCGCTCCCTGCGCACTCTGGTGGAGCAGGACACCCTGACCGAGCTCAACAACCGCCGTTTTGCGGACAAGCACCTGCGGCAGACCCAGATGTATGCAAACACCCACGGCACCGGCTATGTGGTTGCCATCGGCGATATTGATTTCTTTAAATCTGTCAACGATACCTATGGGCATGAGTGCGGTGATCTTGTGCTGAAAAAAATTGCCGGCTTACTGAAGAAAAATATGCTCGGAAAGGGCTTTGTGGCGCGTTGGGGCGGCGAGGAGTTTCTGTTTGTCTATGACAACTGCACGTTGTCCGCCGCCCGCGCAGACATGGAGCTTCTGCTGGACGAGATCCGCAGCCTGCCGATCAGCTATGACGATCAGGAGATCCGGATCTCCATGACCTTCGGCCTTGCCGAGGGCGGCATCGGCACCAATGTCAAGGATCTGCTCCAGCTTGCCGACACGCACCTCTATGCGGGCAAGAGCAACGGCAGAAATCAGATTGTGTGGGAGTGATCCATTTCTATTTTGGCGATCTGATCTATGGCATACAGCGGCAGATTGACAAGCCACTCCTCTTTTTTGTAGTCCGCCATGGACGTCCGCACGGAAACCTCGGGAGAAAATTTTTCCCGGTAGGTTTTCAGGCTCTTGGCTTTCAGATTCACCTCTGCCTTCACTTCAACCGGAACGATCTGCCCGCCGGTGTCAACGATAAAGTCAATCTCACAGGAACCCCTGTCATTGGTATAATAGTAAACAGACAAATTTTCCACCGTTTTTAACTGCTGGCAGACATACTGCTCCGTAAGCGCACCCTTGAACTCCGTAAAAAGATCATTGCCGTCAAGCAAAGTGCGCTGGTGAAGCCCTGTCATGCAGCCGAGCAGTCCCACATCTACCACAAACAGCTTGAACGCCTTCAAATCTTCATACGCCTTCAGCGGAATGCCCGCAGCATTTACGCGGCTGACCCTGTGAACAAGCCCACAGTCACTAAGCCACATAATTGCCGTTTCATAGTCCTTCGCACGGGCGCCTTCGCGAATCAGACCATAGATAAACTTTTTGTTTTCTTTTGCCAACTGGGAAGGAATGCTGTTCCACAGCATACGAAGCCGCGGGACAATCTCATTTGGCGCATGCTTGGAGAAATCCTGTTCATATGCCGCAAGAATCCGCTCCTGAATTTCCCGCACCTCGTTAAAGTCTTTATTCTCCGCAAAATTCTGCACCGCTTCCGGCATACCACCCACAAAGTAATAGTGCTTCAAAGCATCAATATACGTTTGCTTAAAGCTTGTAATCATTTGGAAGTCACGTTGATCGAGCAGTTCTGAAAAACGTTCCTTACCGGTTGCCATCAGAAACTCCTTGAAGGAAAGCGGATAAAGCTTTAAAAAATCCACCTTACCCACAGGAAACGAAGTGCCGTGATGCAATGCGATTCCAAGTAAAGACCCCGCACATACAATATGGTACTGCGGTGCATTTTCGCAAAAATATTTAAGGGAGGTCAGTGCTCTCGGAACCTCCTGCACCTCATCAAAAATCAGCAAAGAATTTTCGGGGTCAATTTTGTGGTCGGCATACAACTCCAACCCCATAATCAAGCGGTTCGTATCCAAATCAGAAGAGAACAACTCCGCCATTCTGGAATTAGAGTCAAAATTGATGTATACGGTATCCGCATACGCCTGTTTTCCAAATTCCTTCATCAGCCAAGTCTTACCCACCTGACGGGCTCCTTCAATGATCAAAGGCTTACGATGTTTGCTTTCTTTCCATTTCAAAAGCTTTTCCATAGCAATCCGGTACATATATGCACCTCCGTTATTATAATGCAAGTATAGTACGTAATTACAAAAAATGCAACGAATAATTGTGTTGTGTCAACACTTTTTACAATGTAAAAAGGTATAACTAAAAAGCAAGCAATGCCCGGTAACCCAACCAAGTATCGCTTGCCCATTGTTTTGTGCCCTCTGTCACGCCAAAATCCTACTTTACTGTTCCATCTGTCTGCCCAGGAAACCTGCTGCCGACAGGATCAGCTTTGATTCCACTTCACCAAGCCTTGTCTTTGCATCGCTTTCTAACAGTACCACCGCCCCGATCACATCGCCTTCGCAGATGATGGGCGTCAGAGCCTCCTGTTCATAGCTGTCCGCTTCTTCCCCCGTCACCGGGATAAAGTTCTTGTCCCCTTTTGCCGCAATGACGGTCTCACGGTTTGCAATCTTCTCTTCCAGCTCCTTGCTGATGCTTTTCCCTAAGAATTGCCGGAAGCCTCCGCTGACCGCGATGAACTGATCCCTGTCCGCAATCAACGCCGCATGCCCCGAAACCTGCGCCATGCTTTCCGCATACTGCTTTGCAAAAGTTGTCATTTCTCCTATGGGAGAATATTTTTTCAAAATGATCTGGCCCTCGCGATCCGTAAAGATCTCCAACGGATCCGATTCCCTGATCCGCAGGGTTCTTCTGATTTCCTTCGGTATTACAATACGCCCCAAATCGTCAATCCGGCGTACAATTCCTGTTGCTTTCATAGTTCCTCCTTGTTCTCCTACATGCTTTTCCATATTTGTACTGTACGGGTAGTATGTGGAAAACGCGGGGGATTTATTCTTGCCTTCCGTACCATTTGTGCGGACAGCCTGCACAAATGATATCTAGTTGAACACTTTCTTCAGCACCTCGATAACTTCTTCGTTCTTTAATTCATAATTTTTCAAAGAATTAATGTCAAAAGGCTCTTTCTCCAAAGACGTAATAAAAGTATCCATATCTGTTTTTACCGATATGGGAAGATTCGTAACACCTTCAAGCATCAGCTCCGATACAATTCTCAATACATCTTTCTTGTGTTCCTCTGTTTTAAATCAAGATACGCTTTTGCCTTGAATAAAATCAAATACTCCGGTCGAAGAACCGAAAGCCCATTTGCAACGATCTTTCCATCCAGCAATATCCTGTAATAATCGTCATCGAGCAAAATAGCTGACAGACTTGATACAGTATCGTCAATATGTACCGGGGTGATTCCCACCATTTCCCGCAGTTCAAAACCGCTTCTGCAAAACAGCTCTATCATTTTGGGATAAGAATCATCTTCCGGCTTATCAAATCTGTAAAACTGTGGCTTTTCTCCGTTTGTTGCTTTATTTCTGTAACCTCCGTCCCGGATAAATTCCCAGAATTTCTCCCCAAACGCAGGCGTCAGAGCTTCCACTATCAACACTACATCCAAATCCCTGAATAATGTCTCATTACTCTCAAACACAATATCACAGGCTGCGCCGCCTATGAGCACATATTGATTTTCATATCCTTCAAAATACCTTCTGAATGTCTCTAACCCTCTTACCATACATACCCATTCATCATATCGTTTACAGATAGATTTACTCTTTCGTCCTGTTTCTCCGCCTCCGTGAGTGACAAAACTACACTGATCGGATCTTCCACTGCGGTATCTGTAAAGTCAATGAAGTATCCCAATTCCAAAACTACACATCCAATTTCTTCTCCCGGGTGAACATGTTTCATTTTTTTCACCCCGGCACACACGATTTCTTTTTTGGTAACAGCGTAGGTCGGATAGGGATTGTCTGATAGCAGTGAATACTCGCATAATGCAGATATGCCGGCTTTTTTCTCTAAATGCAGATCATCCTGCAATTCTTATCTTGCGATAACCGGATTTCTTAAAACGGGCTGTATGTCGACCCATAATTTTTTAATGTCTGTCGCAACTGTAATTGCTCTTGCCTTCCCCTTCATACACATAATATCCACATTCAGATATTCTATTTCATCAAAGCATCTGCTGACTGACATCTTTGAAACTTCAAGCTTAGCCGCAGCTTCCGATACGGTTACCCCTTTCCATTTTTCATATATTGCAACCAGTATCAGTTTCTGCGTCAGGTAAGAAATGAGATGAACCGGCGCAATATCCCGCTCGCCCGCATCAGACAATAACACACCTATAAACGGTAAATATACCTGCTTTTCCTTAAGTACAAACGGGATTCCCTCCTCCAGCAATTTTTCCTTGATGTAAAAAGTGGTCTTGTTCAAGAAAACAGCACAATTTAATCCCGCACACTTTTCGATTCTGGCATGATCCCTTCTAAGCATTACCAGACCTACATCCTGCTTGGGCTGCATCGCTATCCAAGGAAACCCATCGGTTTCAACATCAAAAAAGGTATATCTTCCCTGATAAACCAATGGCAGTTTTTCGCTGAGATCTTCCGTTTCTCTAACAGAAACACTCCGGCGCAATGTTTGTTCTAAAAATTCCTTCATAATATCCCCTTTTATATTTGTAACTTTTTTTATGTTACAAATATAAAATGTTACATTTGAATAACAAAATCAAATACAAGGCCAGTTTGCCGTTGCTCCAGAATCAGAATCCAAGCGTATCGTTTACCAGAATCACATGCATTCTGTCCGTATGTCTGGAATACCTCGTAATCAGAAACTGACAGCAGATCGTGTCCGCAGACTTGCAGTCAAAGCACTTTCCGGTCTCTTTACAGGGCGTTTTTACGTCAAATCGCTGCGCATTCATGGGGGCTGCGACATTTCTGGCGCGCTTCATGGCACTGTCCAGATCCGCACATACCTTATTCATACCCACAATAAAAATCACCTTTTTGGGCCCCTGCGCGATGCAGGAGACACGGTTGGAATTGCCGTCGATATTGACCATGATACCGTCATTTGTCATAGCATTGGCACTGGAAAGAAAAATATCCGCATCATACGCCGCCATCAATCCTGCCCTCGGATCCATTTTGGAGCGGTCGATATAATGATAATTCCCGTTCTCCAGAGCCTCCGTCAGACCGATTTCCTTTGCACTCAGGCATCCGCCCATGGCAATGCTGCTTCCTTCCGGAATCAGTTGAAGCGCCTGTTTCAGGGCTGCCTCCTTATCTTCCGCATAATAGCCCGAAATGTTGCGGGACTGCAATCCCTTGATCACCGTTTTCGCCAACAGTTCATTTCGTTTCCTGACATTTTCATCCATCTTTTTCTCCATTTCTGCGCACGTCTTTTGCGCATAGCGAGTTTTCTGCAAAATTTTATAGGCATACACCGGCTATTTCATTCCCTCCCGGATCCACTTTGCGATATTGGAAAAATCGATGGCAAGCGCGCCATCGTAAATACCTATGGGAACCGGCTTTTCAAAGCCGTAAATAACCGGGTAAACCTCACTTTCAAAGAAATACACCAAAAGCCTCTGCTGGGTAATGTCAACAATCCAGTATTCCCGAACCCCGGCTTCCATGTACTTTGCCAGTTTCAGCGTAAGATCCTTTTTCTTAGTGGAAGGAGAAAGCACCTCCACAAGAAAATCCGGCGCGCCGTAGATGCCAAATTGCTGAATCTTGGAAGGATCGCAGACAATGCCCACATCCGGCTGCACCATCGTTTTATCGTCGCAGTCCAACTGCACATCCACGGGGGCTATAAAAGGACGGCAGGCTCCGCCGCGCTCCATGATGAAGTTTGCAATCTGCCGGTAAATTTCCCCACCGATGGACTGGTGCCCGAATGTGGGAGCCGCCATATCATAAAAATATCCGTCAATCAGTTCGACCCGCTGGTCATCCGGCAGAGCGCGGTAATCGTCCACGGTATAACTGCCGTTACGGTCAGCCTGATAAGACATATTCTCCCGCACAGTCTGTCTCTCCGTGAAAATCTGCTCCAGAGCCTGCAGTGTATCATAACCGGGAGTCTCCGTCTCCTCCGAAAAAATCTTTTTAACCGTTTCTAACGACACGCCCGACCAATCGGCAACCTGCACATCGCTATACCCCGCTTCCCTCTTTTTCTCCCTCATTTCCTGAATTGTCATACAACCCCCCCTCCGTTCTATTTCCCGTTATAGTTTGCCTTCACATAGTCCCGGATGTCAAAATTGTCCGCCGCCGTCATACCCAGAAGCATGTTCTTGACAATCGCAGCGATGATGCCCACCATCGTGAATATGCCGCAACGCAGCATATAATTTTTGTTTTTATACAGGATCAGCATACTGTCGGAGGATCTTCCCTTCAGTTTTAATATTACCAGACCGATCAGGAACGGAATCCATGCGACCAACATAAAGATCACATAATACCCCGCGGTTCTGAGCCCCTTCACCATTTCCGCGCACGTCTTTTGCACATAGCGGATTTGTGTGGAGTGCGCGCAGACACAAATCCCGTGATTGAAAACATGATAAATTAACGTTTCATTCGTTCTATATTATACAGAATACCACAAATTTCGGAATGCATCAACATTTTGCGCAACAACTTGACAACTTATTTCCCCGGTGCTAGAATTAGTTCAAATTTGAACTAATTCTGTGGAGGCGCCATGAATCCAAGTATGGAATTTGCCCGGAAAATCTCGCTTGCCTACAATGCGGAGTGCAAGGCTCTGTGCAGGGAACTGCATCTGCCCCAGACCGCATTTGACATCCTGATGTTTCTGGCAAACAACCCCGAATACAACACAGCCCGGGACATCGTGAATGTTAGAAAAATAAAGGCAAATCTGGTTTCCGTCAATATCAGCCGCCTTGTGGAGGAAGGGTATCTCGCCAAGGAGGCGATTGCTTCGGATCACCGGAAAACCCTGCTTGTCTGCACAAAAAAAGCCGCGCCCATCATCGAAAAGGGACGGCTGCTGCAGGATGCATTTTTTCAAAAGCTGTTTCTGCACACAACGAAAAAAGAGCGGGAAACCTTCTTTCATATCATGAGAACCATGGAACAGAATCTGGATGAACTGTTAAAGGAAAACCAAAGCGGCGCCGGGCAGAAAGAATAAACGGATTCGGAAAGGAACAGATATGGAATTATTATTGACTATCATTGTAACATTTTTTGCGGGAATGGGTGCCGGACTGGGAACCGGCTTCGCGGGCATGAGCGCGGCAGCCGTAATCAGTCCCATGTTAATCACCTTTCTCGGCATGGAGCCCTATATGGCGGTCGGCATTGCGCTTTCCTCCGATGTGCTGGCAAGCGCCGTCTCCGCCTACACCTACGGCAAGAATAAAAATCTGGATGTGAAAAACGGCATGATCATGATGGTGAGCGTCCTTGCCTTCACCGTTGTGGGCAGCTATGTGGCGAGTCTGGTTCCTCCCGCCACCATGGGCAACTTCTCCGTGTTCATGACCTTTCTTCTCGGCATCAAGTTCATTGTGAAGCCGGTTATGACCACAAAGGAATCCATGCAGCAGGTTTCCCCTAAAAAGCGGGCGATCCAATCCCTGATCTGCGGTATTCTGATCGGCTTCATCTGCGGTTTCATCGGCGCAGGCGGCGGCATGATGATGCTGCTCATCCTGACGACCGTTCTCGGCTATGAGCTCAAGACCGCGGTGGGAACCAGCGTGTTCATTATGACTTTCACCGCGCTGACCGGCGCCGTATCCCACTTTGTCATAGGCGGGCTTCCCGACCTTACGGTATGCCTCCTGTGCATCTTCTTTACACTGGTGTGGGCAAGGATCGCCGCCGTATTTGCCAACAAAGCAACGCCGAAGACATTAAACCGCGCCACCGGTATCATTCTCGTGATTCTGGGAATCGTGGTGCTTCTGTTCTCCCTCACCGGCACTACCGCATAAGGTACGCCGCCGCGGACAACACCGCAAGAAAGACCAGATTGGCAGCCGTGAACAGAAGAAAATATCTCCCGCGTCTTTCGCCTGCTGCCGCAATATACTTAAAGCTGATCAGGCTTGCCATGGAGGCAATCATCGTACCGAGACCTCCCAGATTGGTTCCCACGATCAGCCCCTCAATCCGGTTTGTAAAGCCGGACAGCAGAATTGCCGCCGGCACATTGCTCATGATCTGGCTGGCGGCAACAGAGACGGCGATTTCCCGTCCCTCCGTCATTCTCATTAAAAAGTCCCGGAAGGCCGGGATTCTTCCAATATTTCCAATCAGCACAAAGAGCGCGGCAAAGGTACAGAGAAGCGCATAATCCACTTGGGAAAGAACTTTTCTGTCTCGGCATAATGTGTAGGCAAGCACGAAAGCAAAAGCAGCCCCATAGGGGATGATATGTCCCACCGCAAGCAGGCTGATCACCGCCAGTACGCCGTAAGCGATCATCCGTTCCGCACCGCCGCTCCCGCGTTTTTCTTCCGGCTCCGTCCCTTCCGAGCCTGCCGCCTTATTTATTTTCCCATCGTCTCTGCGCGAGGCACAGAAGATCCATCCCAACAGCAGTAACAGGGACAGCAGGGTGTATGGCAGCATCAGCCACACAAACTCACCCACTCCCAGACCGGACAGCCCGAACAGATACAGGTTCTGCGGATTTCCGATCGGTGTCAGCATGCTGCCCAGATTAGCGGCAATGGTCTGCATCACCACGGTTCTCAACAGCCACCTCTCTTTGATCCCGGCTTCCGCCCTTCCCATGACCGCAATGGTAAACGGCACAAAGGTAATGAGTGCCACATCATTTGTGATAACCATTGACATGAAAAAGCACAGAAGCACCAGCACCGTGACCATGCCACGCACACTGCCCGCCACAGACAGCAGTTTTTCTGCCAGCAGTTCAAAAACTCCCTGTCGTTTAAAGCCCGCCACCACCGCCATCAGGCAAAACAGAATGGCAAGGGTACGAAAATCCACATAGCCCAGATACCTGCTGTCCGGTTTCACCACAAACATAGATAGCACCGCCAAGGCAAGTGCTATCCACAATACGATTTCCTTCTTTATAAACTTCACCAATGCTCTCATTACTCTTCCTCCGAGAGGATCTCCCGCACGAGCTGCCATGCGATGCCGCCCTGCCGCAGCCGGGCGGGAGCCTGCGGAAGGGGAACCCACTGTGCCGCGTCCACTTCCCCGGAGAGCGTAAGCTCCGCCTTTTTCACGGACGCCTCAAAGCCCAACATCAGCATTTCTTTTTTCTCGTAGGGGTAGCTTCTGATATAGCGGAGGTTTTGTGCCTCCAGCCCAAGCTCTTCCCTGATCTCCCGTTTTACAGCCGACTCCGCCGACTCTCCGGGCTTCATAATGCCCGCCACACAGACCAGATTTTCCGTGGAAACATAATCCTGTCTGAGCAGCGCAATCTCGTCATATTCGTTCACCACCGCGGCAATGACGCTGGTGGTAAAGGTCTCCCAAAGAGGAATCCCGCATTTCTCACAATAGGGAAGCAGCCCTTCGTCGCCGATACTGCGCTCCGTCAGTTTACCTCCGCAGTGCGGGCAGTAGGTGAACCTCATCTGAAAGCCTCCTCCTCGTCTTGCAGATGCTTCTCCACATACTGCATGATGTAGTAGTTGTCCTCCGGCATCTGGCAGCCCACAATATAGAGCCCGTTGTCGTTGGAGCAGCGGATCACGCGGCCCTCCATCACATTGTGCTTGGGCATCTCAAAATCACGGATCTCCACCGTCAGCTCCTGTCCCTTGCTCTCCGCAAAGGCAGGCTCTTTACTTAAAAACGCAAAGCCGTTTGCACTGATATTGTCAAGCTGCGCCTCATAGACGGCACCGCCCTTCTTCATGGTGATCACGCAGGAATTTGTGATGTCAAGACGGGGATATCTTCTCCGGTTGTTGATCCGGGGTCTTGAAGTGATGCGCAGTCTGACCGTGCCGGGCTCCTCCTCGCCGGGAATCGCCTCAGCCTTATCCCAGCAGTACAAAATATTGCCTGCCGTGACCTGCAGCCTGCAGAAAGCAGGCTTTCTCAGCGTCAGAGTCTCCGGAAGTGAAATCACAAGGCCATCGGACAGACAGCGGATAATCTCACCAAAATGCTCGTCCTCGTCCCGCTCTCCAAAACAGAGCGCCGCTTTCATTCCCGCGGACAAATCCTCCAGTCCCATGAAGCCGCCGATTCCCAGCTCACACATCAACGCCTCGACCACATCCTCAATCTTGTTGATGTTATCCGAGGTCTCCTCATATTTGCTGCGCATCTTGTCGCTGGTCTCATCCGCGTGGGTGATACAGAGCGTCATGGTCGTCACGATGTTGGACACGTCCTCCATATTCTCCACGAGCTGCCTGTTGGAGTGTTCCACTTCCTTGATGGCGGAATCCACCGCCTGAATATTGTCCTCAAGCTGTGCGGAATCCGAAGTGATCTGCTCGATATTGCCCCTGGTCTGCGTCACCTTCTCCAGCGTAATCTGGATCAGTTTCAGCGTCTCCTCCATGGAGGCGGTCATTTCTCCGGAGGTACTCTCCAGTCTTGTCAGTGCCTCCCTGATCTGTCCGGAGGAGGACTTTGTCTCGGAGCTTAAGGTGCGGATCTGCTCGGCAACCACCGCAAAGCCGCTGCCAGCCTCCCCCGCTCTCGCCGCCTCGATGGAAGCGTTCAAAGCCAGAAGGTTTGTCTGGCTGCTGATCTTCTCAATGGTTCCCGTCTCCTGTTTCACGCGCTCAAATTCATGCACAAAGTTCTGCAACACGCTCTCCACCTGTTCGGACAGACGGGACATGGTGCTGGCGGTTTCCAAAAGACTGTTCAGATCCACCGCACTTGTGCGCGCATGCTCCCCGGACGCCCCGGTCAGGCTTACCATCTGGTCGATCATGGCTGCCACATGCTCCACCTGTGCACGGATGTCCGCGGTCATGTCCTTGGAGGACGCGGTGCGATCCTGTAACTGCACATTGTTTCCGGTAAGCTCCCGCATGCCGAGCATGACGATGTCGGAGCCGTGTTTATTCTCAGCGGCCAGCTCCCGCACCACATTGATGCCTTCCGACACGGTATTGCTGGAATCCTTTACCTGTTCCACGGTGGTGATCACACGCTGGAGATCCGCCTTGATGCTGTCCATCATGGCGCCGTCCGACTCATTCAGATGCCGGATCGCCATCACGTAGCAGATATAGCAGAGAATGATACAGGAGAGCTGGAGCTGATAGTTTTTCAGATCGGACGCGGCATTGAAGCCCGCCATATACCGATAGACCGCTGTTCCCACGATCATCAGGGAGTTGGCGATGCCGCAGCGGATCATGAATTTCTTGTTCTTGTAGATCACCAGAAGGCTCGTGACCGGCAGTATGTAGGTAAACGCAATGGGGGAATCCGAGGTACAGACCACGAAGGTGTAAAAGATTCCGTAGCCGAAAGCAAGGTTTTCACGGTACAGCTCCGTCTCCCAGCCCTTGACGCGCAGAAGGATCTCGCCCATGATCAGGGGCAGCCAGCACAGCATCACGAACACAAGGTAGAGCATGGGCGCATACAGACCGCTCGCCGCATCCGAACCGTAATTCGCCGTCAGGAGAATCGCAAAAATAATCCAGATCCTGCGCGCCTTCCGGTTTGCTTTTTCTTTGAAAACTTTTTCATCATAGCTCATTTCCAGATTCTCCTTCTCTATTGGTATTCCCGGAAGAAACGGAGCATCCTGTCAACGACCTCCGTACTCTCCTCCATGTAGGGTTCATATACGCTGAATGCATGCACCAGCCCGTCTTTGTCCGAAAACCGTAAAAGCCGGTGGGGTGTCCCCTGTGCAGAAAGAGATTTTTCTGTATCTCCACACCCTCCGGGTAGGTATATTTTTCGTCGCAGGAGCCGTAGTTGCGCTCAAAATCCGCGCGCTGCTTATAAAACATTTCCGTTATGTAGTTCTTCATGTCATTTCCTCTGTTGTATGGTACTTTAGTACATCGCATCTCCATTTTATATCACAATGTAAGAGTTTTCAATAGATTTCTTTGGTTGCGGCAAACAAAAAAACACCCTCCCGCATTTGTCCGGGAAGGTGTCTTAAAACAGCCCATTTGATTCTGTTTAGCCCTTCAGTCCCGTGGAGGCAACGCCCTCCACAAAATATTTCTGCAAAATCAGGAACACCGCCAGAACGGGGATCAGCGACAGCACCGAGCCCGCCATAATCAGACCGTAATCCGAGGAGTACTGGCTGATAAACATTTTCAGTCCGAGCTGGATGGTCTTTTTTTCCTGACTCTTCAAGTAGATCAGGGGGCCTAAATAGTCGTTCCACGTCGCCACAAAAGTAAAGATCGTCAGGGTGGACAGCGCCGGTTTTGACAGGGGCAGCATGATACTGGCGTAGATCCGGTATTCGCTCATGCCGTCGATCCTCGCAGCCTCGCACAGATCGTCCGGTATGCCCTCGTAAAACTGCTTCATCATAAACACGCCGAAGGCAGAGAACGCCTGCAGGCAGATCATGGCAAGCAGCTTGTCGTTCAACCCCATTTTCCTCATCATGATAAACTGGGGAACCATGTAGACCTGCCACGGCATTGCGATGGTGGCAATGTATGCGAGGAACAAACCGTGCTTATGCCTGAAATCCAGCTTTGCAAAGGAATACGCCGCAAAGCTGCTGGTAAGAAGCTGCAGGAAGGTGACGATCAGGGTCAGATACACCGTATTTCCCACAAATCTTGCGAAGGGTATTTTTTTCCATATATCCGCGTAGTTGCTCCACTTGGGATGTTCGGGAATCCACACGAAGGGATTCATCTGAAACACCTCCCTGTCGCTCTTTATGGATGCGGAGAGCATCCACAAAAACGGGATGAGCATTGCCAGCGCGATGATGATCAAGATGATGTATACGATCACTTTTCCCAACACTGCTTTTTTATGTGCTGATTTCATAGATACCGCCTCCTCATAACGTTTACGCTTTTTCCTTCTTTGCCTGACCGCGGAACTGGATGATGGTCACAAAAAGCACCATCAAAAACAGCACCATGGCAACCGAGCTGGAGTAGCCCAGATCCCAGTCAATGAACGCCTTCTGATAAATATAGTAGACCAGTACCGTCGCGGAGGTGGTAAGCTCGCCGCTTCCGCCGCCCGCCAGCATGATGGCGATGTCGTACACCTTGAAGCAGTTGATGGTCAGCATCACCACAACGAAGAAGGTGGTGGAGCTTAGCTGCGGCCATGTCACATAGCGGAACTTCTGCCATGCGTTTGCGCCGTCAAGGCTGGCTGCCTCATAGAGCTCCGAGGAAATTCCCTGAAGCCCCGCCAGATAGATCACCATGTAGTAGCCCATGTACTTCCACACGCTGAACAGGATCATGGAGAAAAGCACCAGACCGCCTGTGAACCACTGGGGAAGGTTTTCCTGGGAAACGTGGAACACGTTCAGCAGAATGTTGTTGATGGGACCCTTTGATGGGTGGAACAGCATCTTCCAGACAGCCGTAATTGCCACCAAAGACGCCACATATGGGAAAAAGGAGAGGGTTCTGAACACCCCGCGTCCTATCACTTTCTGATTTAAGATGATTGCCAGTGCCAGCGACGCGATCATGGTCAGAGGCACGGTACCGATACAGTAAATAATGGTATTTTTCAATGCCGCCCTGAAGAAAATGTCGTCCTTCAGGCGCAGGAAATTATCAAGCCCAGCCCACTGTATGGGGTTGCTTCCGTCCCATTTCATAAACGCCAGTGCGAAGGCGAATACGATGGGAATCAGGGTAAATACGCAAAATCCGATAAAGTTAGGTGCAATAAAGGAGTATGCCACCAGATCTCTCTTGGTTTGACGGCTCAATTTTCGCATTGCAAATCTCCTTTCAGACGCTTCTGTTGAGAAAGGGGCCGCAGGTACGACCCCTTCCCGTTATGTTCATTCTTTTTCGGTCATTTTAATCCGGTCTATTTCTGCAGAATATCCGCAACTGCCGCATTCATTGCCTCGATACCGGCGTCGATACTGAGCTCACCGCTCATAATGCTGCCGTGGTAGGAATCCAGCACGGAGTTGATCTCAGATACGTTGGGTGCATAAGGAACCTCAAGGTACAGGTTGGAAACTGTCAGTGCCTCCTTGCTTGCATCATCGCCGGGGAAGCCGTCCAGAGAGGAGATCATGCCCACTACCTCATCCGTCATAATGGCAGGGAAGTTACCGCTGGAAGCCATAACCGCTGCGCCCTCTTCACCGCTTACCCACTTCACGAAATCCCATGCTGCATCGGGAGTGTCGCTTGCGGTGGTCACTGCCAGACCGGTGATCGTACCGAGGGTGGAGCCTGCCTCTACGCCGTCGGCATGAGGATATTTCACAATACCCCAGTTGCCGCACAGGGAGGGATCATACTCGCCGGACTTCAGGTTGGTGATCAGGGTTGCAATAAACCATGAACCCATGTTCATCATGGCAACATCGCCGTCGGAGAATGCTGCGGAGTAGTGCAGACCCTCTGTCTTGAGGTCAGTGTACTTTCTGCACACGCCGTCCGCTTCCTGATTCAGCACCATCTCATAGTAGGGCTTGAAGAAATCATAATTGCCGTCCAGAATGGTGTGCTTTCCGTCCAGAACACCGAAGAGCTGTACCGCACTTCTCCATGTATGGTAGTGCGCGCCGTAAACCTGAGCACCGAAGGTGGTGTCGGTCATCTGTCTTGCCAGAGCGTCATACTCATCGAAGGTCATGTCGTTGGTGGGGTATGCAATACCCTTTGCGTCAAACAGATCCTTGTTGTAGAACAGTACCCAGAAGTCATTTCTGAAAGGCAGCTCATACAGGCTTCCGTCCACGGTCACCTGATCGGTAACGCCCGCATACCTGGAAAGATCCACGCCATCCTTTGATATGTAGTCATCCAGCGCCAGAATGGAGCCCTTTTGTACCAGTGTGGCATATCCGGGAACATCCTTGATGGTAACCACATCGAAATCGGAACCGCTGCCGGACAATTCCGTTGCCAGAACCGTCATATACTCTGTGGAACCCAGATCCACCATCTCAATGGTAACGCCTTCATGGGAAGCCTCATAGGCTGCCTTGATGTCGCTCCAGTACTGGGTGGTCTCCTGATCCCAGATCGCCCATTTCAGGGTGACTGCCTCAGCCGGCTTGTTGTTCTCCGTCGATCCGCTGTTTGCATCCTTGCTTTCCGTGGTCTGCTGCCCTGCGGAAGAACCGCCGTTGTCATTCTGCTTTGCATCGCCGCAGCCTGCCAGAATACCCGTCAGCATGGCTGCTGTCAATAATACGCTTAAAACCTTCTTTTTCATGTAAACCCTCCTGTTTTTCGGAGCGGAACTGCCCGCCCCTTACTGTATCTTGAGTATATCGGAATCCGGCTTTGTCTTACATGGAATAAATTATAATTTAATTCACATTCTTTCGCAATTTTTCTTCTGTTTTTCTGAAAGTGCTTTCTGAATATGTACTTTTTTATTTTAACATGCACTTTTTTTAGCATCTTCTTTTAAGGGCTACCGTTTTGGGTCGATTATGCTATACTTATCATATGAAGAAAAGCAAACATCATTTCAAAAGCATACGGAACCGCATACTGTTATTTACGCTGGGCGGTATTCTGGGAATGTGCCTGTTGATCAGCCTGTTCAGCTACTTTATTTTCCGGCATTATCTCCAGAACACGCTGATCCGCTCCACGGAAACCAGCCTGCGTCTTCTGGCGGACTCCATGGACGGCAGCATGAACGATGTATACCGTCTGGTCCGCTTTTGCCAGACAAACTCCGACATTGCGAATTACATCGAGCACAATCCCAATCCCGGCTCGGTGCTGTCCGTCACGACCTACGACACCTTCAGCGAGGAGTGCAACCGCAACGCTTCCTCTAATTATATCCCGCGAATTGCCATCATCTCAACCGAGCATTACCTGCAGGTTGTGTCCGCCGCCTACTCCTCCACGGCAAATCTGGCGTCGGGCGTGCCCGAACTTCCCTACTACGAGGAGCTGCTCTCCGCTGACGACTATGATTTTTCTCCGGGTATCGTGTCGGATCCCTTCCACCGGTCGGGGCGCAAGGTGCTTCCCATCATACGCCCCATCACCTACCAGTACAGCTCCAAGCAGGCGGGCTACCTCTTTATTGAAGTGTCCCCGGATCTCTTTACTGATCCGTTAAAGGATTACAGCGCCGCCGAGGACAGCTTCCTGTACCTGACCATCGCAGAGCATACCTATCGGTTTGAGAACGGCAGTCTCACGGAGATTACCCCCTCCTATACCTTCAAGGAAGATATGAGCACCCACGCCCTCACGCCCCGGACAAGGATCACGCGGCTCAAAAGTCAGGAACACGGCGAGCAGATCCTGGTGACAACGCCTCTGGATATGCCGGACTGCTACCTAAGCCAGAGCATTTCCCATGCGGAGCGCACCAGCCAGACCGCCCTGTTCGGCGGGATCCTTGCCTGCATTCTGATCGGGATTCTCTCCATCGGCGTACTGCTCCTGATCCTTTTAAACCGCATGATCACCGTGCCGGTCTCCCGCTTGCAGACCAGAATGCTGCGCATTTCTGAGGGAGATTTCTCCAGAGACCCTTCCGTGGAATGGGAGCATGAGCTGGGCGATATCGGCAGGGGCATCAACGACCTGTCGGAAAACGTGTGCCGCCTTCTGGAGCACCGCTTACAGGATGAAAAGCAGAAGAAGGATCTGGAGTACCGGATGCTGCAAAGCCAGATCAACCCGCATTTTCTGTATAACACCTTAAACTCCATCAAGTGGATGGCGACCATTCAGGGAGCGGACGGCATTGCCGAGATGACTACCTCGCTGTCCCGCCTTTTAAAGAGTATTTCCAAGGGAACCAGCCTTCTTATTGACCTGCAGGAGGAGCTGTCCCTCGTGCAGAACTATTTTACCATCCAGAGCTACCGCTACGGCGGTACGATCTCCATGAACATAAGGGTGGAGGATGAGGCGCTCTACAACTGCGAGATTATCAAATTTACCCTGCAGCCACTGGTTGAAAACGCCATCTTCCACGGAATCGAGCCGAAGGGCTGCGCCGGGCATATCCTGATCTGCGTGGGCTATGAGCCGGACAGCAGGGAAAATGTGCGCATCGACGTAACCGACGACGGCGTGGGAATGTGCGCGGAAAAAGCGGCTCAGATCATCGTTTCCAACGAGGACGCCAGCGCGGATTTCTTCCGTGAGATCGGCGTGAGCAACGTGCATAAGCGTCTGCAATACCAGTTTGGGGACGCATACGGCATTACCATTGAAAGCCGGGAAGGCGAATACACGACCATGTCCATCCATATCCCGTTCCGTAAATGGGAGCCTTCCGTAAAATAAAGGAAAAGGAGCGTACCATGTACCAACTTCTGATTGTGGATGATGAGCCTCTTGTTCAGGCAGGCATCCGTTCCATGTTAAACTGGGCAGAACTGAATATCGAGATCTGCGGCACTGCCATGAACGGCCAGGCTGCCCTTAAGATCATTGAGGAAAAATCGCCCGACATCGTGGTCACGGACATCAAGATGCCCGTGATGAACGGTCTTGAGCTTGCAAAGGTCTGCCGGGAACGGTATGGGAGCAGCTGCCCCCACTTTATCATCCTGACCAGCTATGAAGATTTCCAAATGGCGCGGGATGCGCTGACCTATCAGGTGTCCGACTATCTGGTTAAGCTGGAGCTGACCCCCGAAACGCTGAAGGAAGCCATCACCAGAGTGCTCAGCCTGATCGCCCAGTCCGGGAAGGGAGCGTCCGCTTCCGCAGGCGTCCATCCCTTTTATGATAAGTTCTTCATCAGCCTTCTCCACAATCTGTTTGAGTCTGAGGAGCAGTTCCTTTTGCAGAGCCGGGATCTCAATCTCAGTTTCTGCTACCGGGGCTATGTCTGCTGCTACGGCGAGATCATCAGCCCGTTTGCGGACAGTTTTTCCGCCGCCAAGCAGCTCTCTCTCTTTACCTGCTCCATACAGATGATCCGCGAGCTGGGAGCCAAATATCTGCCGCTCTACACGCTGTCGCTGGATCTGCGCCACTTCGCGCTGATCTTCTGCTTCGAGTCCGGGCAGAATCCCGAATTTTCCTATTATGAGGGCCTTTCGGACATCCTGCAAAGCATCAGCACCAGCCTGCAGAACTACTATAACGTAACCCTGTGCTGTGGAATCGGCACATGGGTACAGAATCCTTTCGCCATCTGCGACTCCTATCAGGCGTCCCGTCAGGCATATCATCTCGCCGACGACACGACCCCGGTTCTTGCATTTGAGACCACGGTACAGCAGACAGCCTGCAAGAGCTCCTTCAATATGAGCCTGTTCAAGAACGATCTGACCCGTGCCTTTGAAGAATATGACCCGGACATTCTGACCCGCACCGTGGACGCGATCTGCGGGCTTTTCCGCGAGCATCCCGGACATTATGTGCAGGCGCTTGACGCTGCAAGCAACATTTTATACCTTTCCATCTCCCTGCTTCAGGACGGCGAGACCATCGTTTCCGGCTTCTTCCTTGACGACCCGGACGGCTACCGCTCCCTTTACAAGCAGACCAATGTGGAACAGGTCATGCAGTGGCTCAAGGTCTTTACGGAGAGGCTGGCGGAGCTGTTCGCGGCAAGGCGCAAGGACTACAAGAACCATATCGTGGCAAATGTGAAGAAATACATCGGCGAGCATGTGTGCGAGCATCTTTCCCTGAACGAGGTCGCCGCCGTATTCGGCATCAGCCCCGGGTATCTGAGCCAGCTTTTCGGCAAATACAACGATACGGGTTTCAGCGAGTACGTCAATCTCTGTAAGATCGCCGAGGCAAAGCGGCTGCTGGCGGAGGAGAACCTCAAGGTTTACGAGGCTGCGGAGGCTCTTGGCTACGAGAGCGCCTTTTATTTCAGCAAGGTCTTTAAGAAGGCGGAGGGCGTTTCCCCCACCGAATACATCAACAGCCTTTACGCTTAGCAGAATGGAGAAGCCTATGAAACTTTTTTACGATACGGCACTGTCCTGCCCGGACAATTTCAAAACATTTTGCCCCTTCCCCGCCGCAAAGGACAGGGAAGCCTACGAGGCGCTGCCCGCCGCCCTGCGCGAACAGCTTGTGAAGGAGGGGGAGGAGAAGCTTCACTATGCCTACCCGGCAATCTGCGCCACGGACTTTATGAACTTCTGCAGAACGGGCGACCGGGTTCACTACGAAACGCCCTATTTTGCAAAGCGGAACGCCTTAAATGACCTGATTCTTGCGGAATGTGCAGAGCACAAGGGCCGTTTTCTCGACGACATTATCAACGGCATCTACGCAGTTTGTGAGGAGAGTGCCTGGCAGCTTCCTCCCCACAATTCCTACTTCCGGGACAAACCCCAGCATATCCTGCCTGATGTGACAAGGCCGGTGCTGGATCTCTTTGCCTGTGAGACGGGCGCCCTGCTCGCCTGCGCCGCCTATCTTTTAAAGGAGGAGCTCGACGCAGTGAGTCCCTTTATTGTGACCATGATCGAGGAGGCGCTGCTTCGCCGGATCATCCGTCCCTATCTTTCGTACCACTTCTGGTGGATGGGGCAGGGCGACGAGCCCATGTGCAACTGGACGGTCTGGTGTACCCAGAATGTGCTGCTGACCGCCTTTCTGACCCCGTGGAGCGACGCCTCCCTCGCAGAGCTTCCCCTGTCCGCCATTTTAAGGAAGGCGTCGGAGAGCTGCGACTACTTTTTAAAGGATTACGGGGAGGACGGCTGCTGCGACGAGGGTGCGCAGTATTACCGCCATGCGGGGCTGTGCCTGTTCGGTGCCATGAGCATTCTGGACGCCGTTACGGACGGCGCTTTCGCATCCCTTTTTAGAACCGAAAAGATCCGCAACATTGCCATGTATATTCTGAATGTGCATGTGGACGGCAAATATTACTTCAATTTCTCGGACTGCTCCCCCGTGGCGGGGCGCGCCGGGGTGCGGGAGTTTCTCTTCGGCAAGGCTACCGGTCAGGAGACGCTCTGCCTCTTTGCGGCAAAGGATTTTCAGGCGGAGCCCACGCGGCTTATCAGCGACGAGGTGAACGGTGCAAATCTGTTTTACCGCATGCAGACCGTCTTTCACTACCGGGAGATCATGGAGTATGACAGCTCCCCCCGCCTGCATCACAAGGATGTCTATTATCCCAGCGTGGGGCTGTTTCTGGTTCATGGGGAAAACCTTGATCTTGCCGTAAAGACCGGGGACAACGACGACAGCCACAACCACAACGACACGGGAAGCATCACCCTGTACCGGAACGGCTGCCCCGTTCTTGTGGATATCGGTGTGGAGACCTACACGGGCAAAACTTTTTCCGACAGGCGCTACGAGATCTGGACGATGCAGTCCGGCTACCACAATCTGCCCACCATCTGCGCCACCGACCAGATGGCGGGGGCTGCCTACCGCGCCACCGACGTACACGCGACGCTTGTGGGAAATCCCACGATCTCCATGGAGCTTGCGGGCGCCTACCCGCTGACACAGCCTGTCTCCTATGTGCGAACCGTGACCCTTGACAAAAAAGAAAACCGCGTGGTACTGACGGATCGTACCGACGCGGCTCCTGTGATCTTGAATTTTATTGCCTGCGATAAGCCCTGTGCCTGCCCGGACTCCCGCTGTCTGAACATCGGCGGCGCTTCCTTCTGCTTTGAGGGGGCTTCCCTCCTTGCCGTAGAGACGCTTCCGATCACCGACGCGCGGCTTATGACCGCATGGGATCACGATCTCTACCGCATCCGGCTGCGCATGGAGGGCGGCTGCTTCAGGCTGACCGTACACTGACGCAGACCTTACATCTTACCCCCGAATACCGGGAAAAAGCTGCTGTCGCCGTACTTCTTCGCCATATCCGTGATCGCAGGATTCTTCAGCGCCAGTTTGGGAATCTGCACCCCATTTGCCAAGGTATATTTCTCTTCAAAGAGGTTCATAATCTGCCCCTCGTTTTCCTGTTTCTTTGTACTCTTATCATACCATTCCTTTTCTTGACCCGGGACGGCATTTTGTCTGAAATTGAAAAATTAGGGAGCTTCAGTCCTGATCACCGCCGCTTCTGCGACGCTCCCCTTCCCTGCGGTAATTGCTCTTTCCTGCACGGTACTGCTCTTCGCTGCGGTATTCTCCAACATTTCCGTGACCGCTCCTCCTGCCGTGGCGCACACTCTCACCGCCATAGTTGCTCTTGCCGCCACGGTAACCGCCCTCGCTGCCATAGCCACTCCTGCCGCTCCGGTAACCGCCCTCATCACTGCGAGCACCTCTGTGACCGTCCTTTCCGCCTTTGCGCGCATTTGCCTTTCCGCAGCCGGCTCTTGCACCCCGGCGGGCACCCTCTTTGCCATAGCCACCCGGCACTCTTGCGCCGTAGCGTTCTCCTCTGTCCCTGAGGCCGCCTCTCCTGCGGGGTTCCTCCACCACAATGTCCTGAAGCTCGTCACCAAGCTGCTGCTTGACCAATGCCGCCAGCAGTTCCATGGGATCCGCCTCATAGTCAGCCAGCTTTTCCTCGATCTGATCGGTCAGCTTCTCCAGATCGGTTTTCTCCGCCGTCTTTACGGCGCTCTCCAGCACCTTATCCAGCTTGATCGCCATGATCTCCGACGCCTTCGGAACCTTCATCTCCGTCATTTTGGTCTTGCAGACCCGCTCGATATCCCTTATGCGGTACAGATCCCTTCCGTAGGCAAAGGTGAATGCCATACCCTCCCTGCCCGCGCGTCCGGTACGGCCGATCCTGTGCACATAATATTCGATATCCTGCGGCACATCATAATTGAATACCGCCTCCAGATCATCCACATCGATGCCTCTTGCCGCCACATCCGTGGCAATCAGGATCTCCAGATTTCCGCTCTTGAAACGCCCCATCACAAAATCTCTCTGCTTCTGGGTCATATCTCCGTGCAGCCCCTCCGCCTGATATCCACGCGCCTTCAGATTTTCCGCCAGATCATCCACCATTTTCTTGGTGTTGCAGAAAATAATGGAGCGCTTGAAGCCGTAGGTCACAAGAAGTCTGCTGATCACTTCCTCCTTGTAGATGCTTTTCACCACAAAATAATACTGCTTTACAAGGGGAATCGTCAGTTCCTTCTTCGTCACCCGCACAAGCTCCGCATCCTGCTGGTATTGGTCGGTAATGTCCAGAATCGCCTGGGGCATGGTGGCAGAAAACAGTGCAGTCTGGTGCTCGCTCTCTATCTGGGACAGAATGGTTTCCATATCCTCGCGGAAGCCCATGTTCAGCATCTCGTCCGCTTCATCCAGCACCACCATTTTGATATCCTGTAATTTGATCGTATGACGGCGCATGTGATCCATCACACGCCCGGGCGTTCCCACAATAATCTGCGCGCCGCCCTTCAGCGCCTTGATCTGCCTGGTGATATCCTGTCCGCCGTATATGGGAACCATCTTGATCCCATGCATATATTTGGAAAATTTTCGCAGCTCCTCCGCCGCCTGGATGGCAAGCTCCCTCGTCGGGCAGAGGATCAGCCCCTGCAGATTGCGGTTTTCCTCCTCCACTCTCTGGAGCATGGGAATGCCGAACGCCGCCGTCTTTCCCGTTCCGGTCTGTGCCTGCCCGATCACATCCCTTCCCTCCATCAAAAGTGGAATCGCCTGCTGCTGAATCGGCGTCATTTCCGAAAATCCCATTTCCGTTACCGCGCGAAGGATTCTGGGATCAATGTCCGAATCCTCGTAGCGCATGGCTTCTACTGTCAAATCTGTCTCACTCATGGTTGCCTCCAAATATACTTTATCAAAAAAACAACGTCCTGTGTAAAGGACGTTGTTTGTCTACTTTTACGAACCGATTTATTGTATGGTACTTTCACACAAAAGTCAAGTAAAAGATGTCTTCTGTTTTACAGCTTGAATATCTGAACGGACTTCTCCAGCTCATCCGCAACCACCTTGAGTTTTCCTGCCTGCTCCGCCATGGTCTCGATGGTAGCGCTGACCTCGGTTACGGAAGCTGAGGTCTCCTCCGTACCGGCTGCGTTCTCCTCCGCAATGGCAGTCAGGTTCTGCACGGTGTCAACCACGTTCACCCTCGCGCTGTCCAGCTTATCTATGTTGGCAGAGATGCTCTCCACGCTTCTCAGAGACTCATCCATGCCGCGTTTCACCGCTTCATAGCCCTCTCCGGTCTTTTCCACATTGACGCTCTGCTCCGCGATAATCTCCTTCACCTGCTCCATGGTTGCCACAGCATCCTCGGAATCCTTGATCAGGGAATCGATGATCACCGCGATCTGTCTTGCGGACTCGTTGGACTGCTCCGCCAGCTTCTGGATCTGGGAAGCCACAACCGCAAAGCCTCTTCCCTGCTCTCCCGCTCTTGCTGCCTCAATGGACGCATTCAGGGACAGAAGGTTGGTCTCCTCCGCGATAGAGGTAATCATGGTAGTCGCCTCTCTGATCTTCATGGCCGACTCATTGGTCGTATTGGTCTGCTCGTAGATCTTCTCGATGGCTTCCTTGGTCTTTGCGTTGGTCTCACCAAGCTGCTTCAAGGTATCGGTGGCCGCCTCGCTCGCCTGCTTCATTGCGCCTGTATTGGTATTCAGATCTGCAACCTGTCTGCTGGTCTCCTCCACCATATTGCCGATGAGGATTACATTCTCGGTTGCCTTCTGGGTTTCCTGTGCCTGGCTGGTAGCGCCGTCCGCAATCTCTCCGACCGCTCTCTCCACCTGTGCTACCGTATCGTTGGTGTCCGAGGTGCTGACACTGAGCGTCTCCGCCTCTTCCGTAAGCTTGCGTGCTTCTGCTCTCACCTGCTCCACAACCTTGATCAGGGCATCCCTGAGGTTTGCCACCGCACGGCTGATCTGCCCGGTCTCGTCCTTTCTCTTTACCAGCTTCTTCTGTATCTCGCTGACCGTAAAGTCAAGCCCTGCAAGTCTGCCGATCTCATTGGTGAGCAGTTTAAGAGGACGGATTACAAGCCGCACCACAAAGAACGCCACAAACAGGCTGACTGTCAATGCGACAATACCGCTCCATATTCCCAAGTTGCGGGCATTGGTCACAGGCTCCAGTATCTCATGCTGATCCGCTGTCACGATCAGGATATAACTCTTGTCCTGTCCCACATAGTAAGCTGCATACTTGGTCACGCCTTTGAAATCGTAAGTCACAATCTCGGGCTCCGGGAAGGAACCCATCTCAAGCTGGCTCACCACGCCTTTGATCACTACATTTTCCACAGGCTGACCAATCTTGTCAGCCGTGGGATGGTACAGCATGATGCCTTTATCATCCACTATGTATACATAACCGGATTCCGCACACTTGATCGTCACCTCGGAATACAGATCCCGCAGTGCCGCCGGAGAGAGGGCCTCCTCGTCACCCTCCAGTGCAATGTCTCGATCCAGCAGCTTTCCGTAGGAAACCGCCATATCGTACATGTAGAACTCCGCATTGTCAGCCATCTCCGTCGTCATGAGCGGTACATAGGTAAACACCTCCACCAGCCAGGTCAGCAGAACGCCCAACCCAACGCACAGCATTACCTTCAGGACGATGGAGTGCATCAGCCCTATCTTCTTTTTCTTCTGATTGTCCATAAAACTCTCTCCCTTGTCATTATTTTCCCCGTCATTTCCCATTTGACATACACTTATTTTACAGGAAAATTGACATTTTTTCAACAAAATTGAGCGTTTTCCCGAAAGTTTTGCAAAGAGAGTTTACTAAAAGTTTTATGGTCGGATCATCGGTCCATTTCCGCCGCGCGGTCCGTGGACTGATGTTCCTTTATAATGCCGTCGATCTCCTTTAGATCCGTGGAAAGCAGGTCTCCCGGAATCGTGTTTTTTAAGGAGCTTGTGGCATTGCCGTACTGCAGTGCCCGCCTGCAGTCCCCGTCATGGGACAGAAGCCCGTACAGAACGCCGGAAATGTAGGCGTCGCCGCTGCCGATCCGATCCACCACCTCTATATCCGCGTAGGGCGCTTCCTCAAAGAAGGTGTCCTCCTTTGCGTTGTAGATGATGGAGCCGAAGGTGTGCCGCTTGGGACTGTGTACGATTCTCTGGGTGGACGCCACGATGGAGATCGGATACTCCTCCGCAAAGCTCTTCATAATGCTCTTTGCATCCCCCGTCTTTAAAAAGGTAAGTCTCGCCGTATCCTCGGAGCAGAAAAAGATGTCCACATAGGGCAGGATCTCCTCTATGCACGCCTTCGCCTCCGCTCCCGTCCACAGGTTGCCCCGGAAATTGACGTCAAAGGAAATCAGGGTGCCCTCCGCCTTGAACCGCCTGATCATCTCAATGGCGGTCTTTCTGCACTGCGGGCTGAGCGCAAGAGTGATTCCGCTGGTGTGGAAGCATCTTGCGGAGGAGTAGAGGGTGTCCGCATAGTCGGAGACGTTGATCTTGTTGATGGAGGTATTCTTTCTGTCATACACGATGCGCGGCTTTCTGGGATATGCCCCGCTCTCATAGTAGTACACACCCAGTCTGGCGTCCTTGTCCTCATCATACACAAGGTAGTCGTCGCTGACGCCGCACTCTCTCACGCGGTTCTTGATAAAGGTACCGAGATCGTTGGCGGGCAGCTTGGAGATGATGCCGCACCGAAGCCCCAGCATGGCGCTGCCGGTGATGGCGTTCATCTCCGCTCCTCCCACCTGCTTGCCGAAGGTGTCCCCCCTGGTGATTCTCTCGTTGGCGGGCGGTGAAAGCCTCAGCATCAATTCGCCCAATGATACCAGATCAAATTCTTTTTTCATAATGCCCCCGTTCCGAAGCGCAGTATTTTTCTGTATGTAAGCGCTTTCACATTCTGTTTCCATCATAGCACATTCTTCTGCGTTCGTAAAGCAAAAGTGCTATTCCATGTACTCCCGATAATCCTCCTCGCTCGCAAACAGAATGTATCGTCCGTCCACCAGTCCCATATAGCCGCTTGCCGTCACATATCCCTTCATATTTGTCACTTTCCTTTCTGAGTCTTTTGTCTGTCTCTGAAAAGAAAGTAACATTTTTAATGTCCGTTAATCCGTACTTTTAGGAGCTGAACCGGCGGGATCGATGGTTTTTAAGATAGCCGCCATCTCCGCGAGCAGCGTCTCCGTATCGTTCAAAAGCAGCTCGGCATCCTTCTCCACAAGCCCCGTCCTGCGGTACTTCCATGTGAAATAGGGCGTACCGTAGGCGGTGAAAAGAAGTCTGTCCCTGTGCGCCTTCAGAAGCTCCGGTATGCTCAGCGGATCGATGGGCGCATCCGGCCGGAAGGTGAAGGTGATCCTCTCGTTCTTCCCTTTGATCTCCGTCATGTAGAGGGAGTGCGCCCTGACCCTGATCAGCGCGATCCGGAGCAGATTCTCCACCGATTTCGGAATCGCGCCGAAGCGGTCCAGAAGCTCATCCTTCATATCGTCCCGCTCCCGCTCGTTCTCGATGCCCGCAATGCGCTTGTAGATATCCAGCTTTTGCACCTCGTTCACAATGTATTCCGCCGGGATATAGGCATCCACATCCATATCCACCACCGTGGTGAAATCTTCGATGGTGGGGATGCCCTTCAAGCCCTTCACCGCCTCGTTTAACATCTTGCAGTACAGGTCGTACCCCACTGCCTCCATGTGCCCGTGCTGCAGCCTGCCCAGCAGATTTCCCGCGCCGCGGATTTCCAGATCCCGCATGGCGATCTTGAAGCCGCTGCCCAGCTCGGTAAATTCCTTGATGGCTGCCAGTCTCTTTTCCGCCACCTCTTTCAACATCTTGTCCCGGCGGTACATGAGGAACGCATATGCCGTCCGGTTGGAGCGCCCCACGCGCCCCCGAAGCTGGTACAGCTGCGACAGCCCCATATTGTCCGAATCGTGGATGATGATGGTGTTCACATTGGAGATGTCCAGTCCGGTCTCGATGATGGTGGTGGAAACCAGCACATCCGTCTCTCCGTTTATAAAATCGTACATGATGTGCTCCAGCTCCTGCTCCTTCATCTGTCCGTGAGCGTACTCCACCGTCGCCTCCGGCACAAGCTTGCGAAGCTGTGCAGCCACATCCGCGATATTGTTGATCCTGTTATATACATAGAATACCTGACCGTTCCGCGCCATCTCGCGCAGGATCGCCTCCCGCACCATCTCCTCGTTGTACTCGCAGACAAAGGTCTGGATCGGCAGTCTGTCCTCCGGCGCCTCCTCCAGCACGCTCATATCCCGGATGCCGATCAGGCTCATGTGAAGGGTTCGGGGAATGGGCGTGGCGGTGAGCGTCAGCACATCCACGTTTTCCTTCAGTTTCTTGATTTTCTCCTTATGCGCCACTCCGAAGCGCTGCTCCTCGTCGATGATGAGCAGTCCCAGATCCTTGTATCCCACATCCGCGGAGAGCACCCGGTGCGTGCCGATCACGATATCCACCATGCCCTTCTTCAGCTCCTCGATGGTCTTTTTCTGGGAAGCCGCGCTCCGGAAACGGGACAAAAGCTCGATGCGCACCGGAAAATCCTTCATGCGCTGGGTAAAGGTATTGTAATGCTGCTGCGCAAGGATCGTGGTGGGAACCAGATACACCACCTGCTTTCCCTCCTGCACTGCCTTGAACGCCGCGCGGATCGCGATCTCGGTCTTGCCGTAGCCCACATCCCCGCAGATCAGGCGATCCATGATCCTTCTGCTCTCCATATCGGACTTGGTATCCGCAATGGCGGCAAGCTGATCCTCCGTTTCCTCAAAGGGAAACATTTCCTCAAATTCCTTCTGCCACACGGTGTCGGGGCCGTACACATACCCCTCCGACTGCTGCCTGCGCGCGTAAAGCTCCACAAGGTCCTTGGCGACCTCCTCCACCGCCGTGCGCACCTTCGTCTTGGTCTTTGTCCACTCCTGCGTACCCAGCTTGTTGAGCCTGGGCTGCTTTGCGTCCGCCGACGCATATTTCTGGAGCACATCAAGTCCCGTGGCAAGGATATAGAGATTCCCGCCGTCCCGGTATTCAATCTTCAGGTAATCCTTTACGACCTTCTCCACCTCAACCTTCTCGATGCCGCGGTAAATACCGAGACCGTGGCTCTCATGCACCACATAGTCCCCCACCTTGAGTTCCGAGAAATCCTTGATCTTCTGCCCCTCGTACTTGGGTCTGCTCTTTTTCTTCTTCCTGCCTGCGCCGAAGATGTCGCTCTCCGACAGCACCACGAATTTGATGAGCGGGTACTCAAAGCCCTTCTCCACATGTCCGTAATAGGTCAGGATCTCCCCCGGCTGCACCTCCCTTGCGGGATCCTGGGAATAGACCGCCGTAAGCTCCTGATCCCGCAGATCCTCCGCCAGACGGGCGGCTCTGGTACGGGAGCCGGATAACAAAAGCACCCTGTAACCCTCTTTTTTGTAGCGCTTCAGGTCCTTCACCAGCGCCTCGAAGCTGTTGTTGTAGGAGGCGATGCTCTTTGCGGAAACATCAAAGCGGCGCTCCGTTTTCAGCAACGGATTGGACAATTCAAGCGCCGCCAGTGTCACCAGCGCGCCCTTTTGTAAGTACGCCGACACCTGCTCCGTTCCGTACAGCACATCCATCTGCCCCGGCAGAATATAGCCCTTTTCCGCCCGGTGGCTCATGCTCTCCCGAAACTCCGTCTCCACCGCCTCCGCGTGCTGGCGGATGCGGGAGGGTTCGTCCAGAAAGAAGCAATGGCTCTGCGGCAGCAGACAGGCAAGACTCTGCAATTCCTCCTCGCCGTAAAAATAGCGGATGTAGCCCTCCAGTCCGGAGGTATTGCCAAACTCAAACACCTGCTCCTTCAGTCCCTTTATCTGCACGGATATCCGGTGGGCTTCCTCCGTCTGAAAGCCGTCCCGGAACATTTTTTCCTGCTTTTGGGCGTCCTTCTCTATCTCCGCAAATCCCGCCTTCAACTGCTCCGTGGTCAGCACGAACTCCGTTGCGGGGTAAATGCGGATGCCGGTGAGCTGCTCTATGGAGCGCTGGCTTAAAATGTCGAAGCTGCGGATGGACTCCACCTCGTCCCCCCACAATTCGATGCGGTAGGGATTTTCCTCGGTGAGATCAAAAATATCGATGATGCCGCCGCGCACGGAAAACTGCCCCGGCGCCTCCACCTGATAGCTCTTTTCGTAGCCCATGGAGCAGAGCTTCCGCTCCAGTTCCTGCTCGTCCACCGACGTGCGCTTATCCACATAGACCGTGTCCTTCTCCTCGTCCCACCGCCGCTGGGGTGTCATCAGTGCCGCAAAGGTGGTCACCAGCGTCAGCGGGCGCCCCTGGGATATGCGGCGCAGCGCTCTGACACGCTCCGCCGTCAGCTTGTTTCCGTGGATATCCGCCTGATAGAAAATCAGGTCTTTTGCCGGATAGAGCATCACATTCCGGTCATAGAACTTGTACTCCTCGTAGATTTCCCTTGCCCTCAGATCACTGTAAGTAACGATGACTTTACAGGAAAAGCCATCGCTCAGTCCGTAGATCATATGCAATTTCTGCGACTCCACACATCCGGTGAGCGCCGCCGACTGCCCCTTTTTCAGCAGTTCCTTTATTTCCTCAAACTCCGCAAGCTCATGCAGAGGCGTAAGTAATGCCTGCATATCTATCCTTCCTGTTTCTTTTTTGCACCGTTGAAGTGGTTCATTGCCGCCTCGATCCCGTCCGCCATGATCATGCGCACCGCGTCCGCTGCCTCCTCTGCCGCCTGCACCATCACCTTCTGTTCCTGCGCAGGGAAATGCCCCAGCACATAATCCGCCAGATCGTAGCCCTTGGGCTTTTCGCCCACACCGATTTTGATCCTCTGAAACTCATCATGTCCCAGATGCGCAATGATATTCTTCAGACCGTTATGTCCTCCGGCGCTGCCCCTTTTGCGAAGCCGCAGCTGCCCCGGATCCAGACTGATGTCGTCGGATATCACGATCAGTTCTTTCTTCTCATCTATCTTGTAGTAATCTACCAGCTCCCTCACGCTCTCACCGCTGAGATTCATGTAGGTCTGCGGTTTCGCCAGTATCACCTTCTGCCCGTCAATATATCCTTTTCCGATCAGCGCCTTGTGCTTTTTCTCCAGCACCGGGATCCGCTCCCGCTCCGCCAGGGCGTCCACGGCACAAAAGCCTATATTATGTCTCGTATTCGTATATTCCTTCCCCGGATTTCCCAGTCCCACTATCAAATACATATCCGCACCGCCTTTTCTTTATGCATATTCTTCCTCAGTATAGCATCACGGAGCAAAATGCGCAAAGCGTTTTCCCCGTTTTCGGACAGAAAAACCCCTCCGCGCAAACCTGTGCGGAGGGGTTTTGTCTTGCCATACTTCTTATTCTTCGGTTTCGTCCGGCATCTCCAGCGCCTTCTCATAGCCCTCCAGAATGATCTTCTGGATCGCGTCGCGCGTCGCCGAATTAATGGGATGTGCAATATCCCGGTACTCTCCGTCCGTTGCCTTCTTGCTCGGCATTGCGATGAACAGGCCCTTCTCGCCCTCAATCACCTTAATGTCATGAACAACAAACGCATCGTCTATCGTAATGGATACGATAGCTTTCATCTTTCCCTCTTTCGCGATCTTGCGAACGCGAACGTCTGTAATCTGCATTTTGTAACCCCCTTTTGTACGTCAGATAACGTATCTTTCGTCACGTTCTACCACTATCTTGATGCCGTCCTCCCCTACATGGTACGAATTTGCACGAATTGTATCCCTGCTCTCCACGATGCAGTTCTCAATATGTGTATTGTCCCCAATATAGACATCATTCAGGATGATAGAATTTTTAATGTAGCAGTTGTTGCCGATGTACGCCTTCTTGAATACCACGGAGTCTTCCACCACTCCGTTTACGATACAGCCGCTGGAGATCAGGCTGTTCTTCACCTGTGCTCCCACATTGTACTTTGCAGGCGGCAGGTCGTCCACCTTGGAATATACATCCGGGTACTGCTTGAAGAAGTAATCTCTTACCTGCGGTTTCAGGAAATCCATGTTGGTGTTGAAATAGTCGTCCACAGAGGCGATATTTCTCCAGTAGTCGGTAATCTTGTAGCCGTAGATACGCTTCATATCCTTGTAGCGGATCAGGATGTCACGCACAAAATCGTAACGATCCTCCTCGGCGCAGCGCTCGATCATCTCGATCAGCTGGCGTCTGCGGATCACGTAGATACCGCATGATACCGTGTTGGTCCTTGCCACGATGGGCTTCTCCTCGAACTCCTCGATGCGGCAATCCTCGTTCATCTTCACCGTGCCGAAACGCTCCACATTGATCTCCGGCTCCATCTCACGGCATACCACCGTGATATCCGCCTTCTTCTCGATATGGTATTCCAGAAGCTTGTTGAAATCCATCTTGTAAACGCCATCGCCGGAAGCGATCACCACATAAGGCTCATGGCTGTTTTTCAGGAAATGAAGATTCTGGTAGATTGCATCCGCCGTACCGCGATACCAGTTGCTGTTGTCTGCCGTAACGGCGGGCGTCAACACATACAGACCTCCCTGCTTACGTCCGAAATCCCACCACTTGGAGGAACTCAGATGCTCGTTGAGGCTGCGGGAATTATACTGGGTAAACACGGCAACCTTCTGAATCCTTGAGTTGGACATACTGCTCAGCGCAAAATCGATGCTGCGGTAGCTTCCCGCGATGGGCATTGCGGCAATCGCGCGCTTCTGTGATAATTCTCTCATGCGGTGGTTGTTTCCACCCGCCAAAATAATTCCGATCGCTCTCACTTTCAATCACCTGCCTTAATTAATGTTTTACCACTTGCGAGAGTGGAATTGTCATAGTCATCCAGTACCGTGCGTCCGAAGATCACGGTATTCTTTCCGACACTGACGCCTGCCGGAACGTAACTCTTCTCCCCGATCGTCACAAGTCCGTGATTGTAGATATGAGGTGCAGTCTCGTTTTCGGCTTCCTCGCCAACGCCAAGTTTCACGTTGTCCTCTATCACGGCGTTCTCCGCAATGATCGCTTTGTCGACCTGGCAACCCGCCTTGACCGTCGCGTTGTTCATGATAATGGAATCACGCACCACGCTGTCCTTGCCGATGGTCACGCCGCAGCCGATCACGGAGTTGTATACCTTTCCGAAAATACTGCTTCCCTCGCCGATGATACTGCGCTCCGCCACGCTGTCGGAGGACAGGTACTGCGGCGGAAGGATCTCGCTCTTTGTGTAGATCTTCCAGTATTCCTCGTACAGGTTGAACTCAGGAACGATGTCGATCAGCTCCATGTTGGCTTCCCAATAGGAGTTTAAGGTTCCTACGTCCTTCCAGTAGCCGTTGAACTCATATGCGTACAGAGGCTGTCCCTTCTGATGGCAGTAGGGAATAACATGCTTGCCGAAATCCAGCGCCGGCTGCTCTGCCATAGCGATCAGAGACTCCTTCAGCGTCTTCCAGTTGAATATGTAAATTCCCATGCTTGCAAGGTTGCTGCGGGGATTCTCCGGCTTCTCCTCAAAGTCGATGATCTTGCGGTTCTCATCCGCGATTACGATACCGAACCGGCTTGCTTCCTCAATGGGAACGGGCATAACGGCGATCGTCACATCCGCGCCGTTTGCCTTGTGGAAATCCAGCATGACCTCGTAGTCCATCTTGTAGATGTGGTCACCCGAAAGAATCAATACATAGTCGGGATTGTAGCTCTCCATGTACTCGAGGTTCTGATATATTGCATTTGCCGTTCCGGTATACCACTCGCTGTTGGAGCTCTTTTCATAGGGCGGCAGAACCGTCACGCCGCCGATATTGCGGTCGAGATCCCAAGGAATACCGATTCCGATGTGCGTATTCAGCTTGAGAGGCTGATACTGTGTCAGGACACCCACCGTGTCCACTCCTGAATTGATACAGTTGCTGAGCGGAAAATCAATGATCCTGTATTTACCGCCGAATGCAACCGCCGGTTTTGCTACTTTGGAAGTCAGGACTCCCAGACGGCTTCCCTGTCCGCCAGCCAGCAGCATGGCTATCATCTCTTTTTTAATCATGCAATCACCTCATAATAACTAGTCTTGATAGCGGCCCGTCTGCCGGCAGACCGCTTCGGGAATGTTACGTGTATTATACCATACCCTTTTCGGAAAGTGAATCATTATTACAAAAAAAGTGTCTTTTTTTGTTTTTTTATTATATATTTTTTCTATTTTTGTTTTGTATGGGTTATTCATTTTTGTATATATTAACCATTTCTCAAAAAGTGTGCTTTGTGCGCTATATGTTATTTTGCACATGCAGAAAGGGATTTTTTGACTTTTTTTCCATTGTATTCAATTATTGTTTGTTTTTTCGTTCCCGAATGCGTATAATATATAAGTACGCAAAAAAATTTCAGGAAGTGTGCCTATGTATCAGATTGATTTTCAACATCCCATTCACATATATTTTGTGGGTATCGGCGGTATCAGCATGAGCGGTCTCGCAGAGGTTCTGCGGGAGGAGGGCTTCCGGGTTTCCGGATCGGATAAGCAGAAATCCCCTCTCACGGAAATGCTGGAGAGCAAGGGAATCCGTATTTTTTACGGTCAGGAGAAGAGCAACATCACACCCGACATCGACTGCGCCGTGTTTACCAGTGCGATCCACCCCGACAACCCGGAGTATGTTGCCGTGCATGAACTCGGTGTCCCCGCGCTTTCCCGTGCGGAGCTTTTGGGACAGATGATGCGCAACTACGAGATGCCTGTGGCTGTAAGCGGCACCCACGGCAAGACCACGACCACCTCCATGCTGTCCGAGATCCTGCTGGGCGCGGGTCTGGATCCCACGCTTTCCATCGGCGGTATCTTAAAGTCCATCGGCGGCAACATCCGGGTGGGACATTCCGGCTATTTTGTGACGGAGGCCTGTGAATATACCAACAGCTTCCTGAGCTTTTTCCCGAAAATCGGTGTGATCCTTAATATAGAAGAAGATCATCTGGACTTCTTTAAGGATCTTGCGGATATCCGTTCCTCCTTCCATCGTTTTGCAGAACTGCTTCCCGCGGACGGAGCACTTGTCATAAACGGCGGAATCGACCATCTTTCGAAGATCACGGAGGGACTTTCCTGCCGTGTGATCACCTTCGGCAGCAGCCCGGACTGCGATTACCATCCCGCCGACACGGTCTTTGACGAGAAGGGATGTCCTTCTTTCACAGTGTGTTCACCCGCGGAGGGAGAACCGCTCCGTATAACGCTCGGTGTTCCCGGAGAACACAACATCATGAATGCGCTGGCAGCCCTTGCGGTCTCCGACCTTCTGGGTGTGGAGCGCGCTACGGCATGTACCTCTCTTTCCGGCTTTCACGGTACCGACAGACGCTTTGAATACAAAGGCCGTCTCGGCGGTGTCACCATAATAGATGATTATGCGCATCACCCCACGGAAATTACTGCAACCCTGCGCGCGGCGGCAAACTATCCGCACAACCGCATATGGTGTGTTTTCCAACCTCATACTTATTCCAGAACGAAGGCATTTATGAAGGATTTTGCAAAAGCGCTCTCCCTGGCGGACCGGGTCGTGCTGGCGGACATTTATGCCTCAAGGGAGACCGATACGCTGGGCATCAGTTCAAGGACATTGCTGTCCGAGCTGAAGGCGCTGGGCTGCGAATGCAGTTATTTTCCTTCCTTCGATGAAATTGAAAAATTTTTATTACAAAACTGTATCAACGGCGACCTGTTGATAACCATGGGTGCCGGAGATGTGCATAAAATCGGAGAAAACCTGTTGGGAATTTAGTTATCCACATTATCCACATTCCTTAGCCCACCCCGGCGCACTTTGGACTGTGGATATTTTATTGTTTTATGTGGATAAAAGAATCCTGTTTTCGCCTTGGGTTTTCTGCAATTTCTGTATTTTATCCACACTATCCACAGTTTCCACAGCTGTCCGCAAAGCCAGTGTTTACAAGGCTTTCCGGCAGAAAAGCTATTTCTTTTTTTCAGAAGGTGTGCTATACTTGTCCTTGCTTTCCGAATATGGCAAATACCCGGAAAAGCATAGAATTTTGGCAGGTGTAATTATGGGGCAGTTTACGATTTACAAGGATGATTATCAGGATTTTACCGTCATATCCAACCGTTTTATCGATATGTATATGAGGGACGCCAACGACGCGCAGATCAAGGTCTATCTGTACCTGATCCGTATGCTGGGCGCCAATCTGGCTACCAGTGTGTCCGAAATTGCGGACAAGTTCAACCATACGGAGAAGGATGTAATGCGCGCTTTGAAATATTGGGAGAAGGCACAGCTTCTTTCGCTGGAGTATGACGAGGACAAGTCCCTGACGGGAATCCGTCTGAGATCCTTCCCCGCCGTGCAGTCCGACGCTTCAGATCACGCAGTCGCGCAGTCTGCCTCCCCCGCAAATACCGAACCCGCTGACCACAGTCCCGCAAAGAGCCGGAGCACTGCCGCTTCGGTCGTTCCGCTGGTGCCGAGGCAGCCGGAGGAGCTTTTTGCCAAGCCTTCCTACTCCGCGGACGATCTGCGTGATTTCAAGGAACAGGACAGCACCTCACAGCTTTTGTTTGTAGCCCAGTCCTACATTGGGCGGCCGCTGACCGTCTCCGACATGAAGTCCATCCTTTACTTTTCGGACTGCCTGCATTTTTCTGACGACCTGATCGATTATCTGATCCAGTACTGTGTGGATCGGGGCAAGCGGGATTTCAAATACATAGAGGCCGTGGCGCTCAACTGGGCGCAGTCCGGCGTCACAACGCCCAAGCAGGCGGAACGCTTTGCGGCAAAATACGACAAATCCGTATATACTATTATGAAGGAGCTAGGAAAGAACAGCAATCCCACCTCCAAGGAGCTTGAATATATCAACCGCTGGCTGAAAGAGTACGGCTTCTCCATGGATATTATTTCCGAGGCATGCGGCCGCACCGTCATGGCTACGGACAGCCACCGCTTCGAGTACGCGGAGGGCATTCTGAGCAGCTGGAAGAAAGAGAATGTTCACCGCAAGTCCGATATCCAGCGCATTGACGACGTGTACCAGAAACGGCGTCAGAGCAAGCAGACTCCGGCCGCACCCGCTGCAAACCGTTTCAACCAGTTCAGCAGCTCCGGTTTTGATTACGCCGGGCTGGAAGCGCAGTTACTCAGCAAATAAAGGAGAGACCCTTGAACCTCAGTAATACACAATACGATTCCATACAGCGAGAATATGACGCCATCCGGACCCGCAACCGGCATCTGTCGGAGCGCCGCAGGGATGAAGTCTACCGCACCGTTCCCGGCTACGAGGACGCTGCCGGTGCGGTTGCCTCCCTCTCCGTCCGTTACGGGCGCATGATGTTGGAGGAGCCCTCCGAGGATCTTTCCGCACGCTACCGCGAGGCGCTCTCGGCGCTCTCCGAAAAGAAAGCAAAGCTGCTTACGGACGCGGGATTTCCCGCCGATTACCTGGAACCGGTCTACGACTGTCCGGACTGCCGGGATACCGGCTATGCGGACGGTGGGCGCTGCCACTGCTTCCGTCAGCGCATGATCCGGCTCCTGTATGCGCAGAGCAATTTACAGGAGCATCTCGCAAAAGAAAACTTTTCCACCCTCTCCTACCGTTTCTACGAGGGTGAGGACCTGGTCAACTTTAAAAAGGCTGTGGAAACCAGCCGTTCTTTCGTCGAAAATTTTAAGACAGACTATCGGAACCTGATCTTTTACGGCACGGTCGGCACCGGAAAATCCTTTTTGTCCGGCTGCATTGCAAAGGAGCTGTTGGAACAGGGCTGTTCCGTCATTTATTTCTCTGCGATCGGTCTTTTCAATCTGCTCGCACAGTATTCTTTCCAGTCAAATGACAAAGAAATGCTTTACAAGACCTGCGAAGACTTGTACAATTGTGATTTGGTGATTGTGGATGATCTGGGCACGGAGGTTACGAACAGTTTTACCAACTCCCAGTTCTTTTCCTTCATCAACGAGCGCCATCTTCGCAGAAAAGCAACGGTCATCAATACCAATCTGGGCATTGAGGATCTGAAGAACCGCTATTCGGAGCGTATTCTTTCCCGGCTTGCAGGCGACTATATCTTCCGCAAACTGACAGGCCCGGATATCAGGTTATACAAAAATATCTGACACACAGAAAGTGAGGACTTTATTTCATGGGCAATCGAGAAGAAAAGCGTAATCTGGAAACCATCCCCGTCGGCAGTCTGGGCATTATCGCACTGAAGAGCTGTCAGCAGCTCAGCGAAAAAATTGACCAGTATCTGGTAAAATGGAGAACCGAGCGCGAAAATGAGCACAAGGACAGCCTTGCCTTTTCCGGCTATCAGCGTCCCTCCTATCTGCTGGGCGCAAAGGTGCCCCGTTTCGGTTCCGGCGAAGCGAAGGGTGTAATTCTGGAATCCGTGCGCGGTTCCGATCTTTACCTTTTGGTGGATGTTGCCAATTACAGCCTGACCTATTCTCTCTGCGGACATGAAAACCATATGTCCCCCGACGATCATTATCAGGATCTGAAGCGCATCATTGCGGCAGTCGGCGGTAAGGCAAGACGCATTACCGTAATCATGCCGTTCCTCTACGAGAGCAGACAGCACAAGAGAACCGCCAGAGAGTCTCTGGACTGTGCGCTTGCCCTGCAGGAGCTGGTTCGCATGGGTGTGGACAATATTATCACCTTTGACGCTCACGATCCCCGTGTGCAGAACGCCATTCCCCTGCACGGCTTTGAGACGGTGCAGCCCGCATATCAGTTTATCAAGGGTCTGCTTCGCAACGTGAAGGATCTGCAGATCGACGCCGACCACATGATGGTCATCAGCCCGGATGAAGGCGGTATGTCCCGCGCCATCTATATTGCCAATGTTCTGGGGCTGGATATGGGTATGTTCTACAAGCGCCGCGACTACACCAAGATTGTAAACGGACGCAACCCCATTGTGGCACACGAATTTCTGGGCACCAGCGTAGAAGGAAAGGACATGATCATCATCGACGACATGATTTCCTCCGGCGAGAGCGTGCTGGAAGTAGCTGCCGCACTGAAGGAGCGCAAGGCGAAGAACATTTTCGTATTTGCCACCTTCGGTCTGTTTACCAGCGGGCTGGACAAGTTTGACAAGGCGTATGAGAACGGCATCATCACCAAGGTATTGACCACTAACCTTGTATACCAGACGCCCGAGCTACTCTCCCGCGACTGGTACATCAACTGTGATATGAGCAAATATATCGCCTACATCATCGACACCCTGAACCACGATTCCTCCATCAGCGATCTTTTGAATCCCAATGAGCGGATCCAGAACATCGTGGCACGTTACAAAACAGGCGAGCTTTCATAAGCTTTCCATAAAGAAAAAAAAGAATCGTTTTGGGTCACTGACCCGGAGCGATTCTTTTTGCTCAAATTGTAAACTATTTATTTTTAAGGTTGACAATCCGTATGTGAAAATGTATACTGTGTCTTGTTCCGGGTTTACAATCAATATTACACCCCATTTTCTTCCCGGAACGGAAAGGAATCCCCATGAGTCAGACTACTTCTTCCAAATGGAGCATCAAAACAATTGCCCTGATCGGTCTTATGACGGCGGTGATCTGTGTTATCAGTCCCTTCAGCATTCCCATCCCCATAAGCCCCGTCCCCATAACCCTCGGCATTTTTGCCATCTATCTTTCGCTGTTTGCCCTAGGCATGACAAAAGGCTTTCTCAGCTGCGTCATCTATCTCTGCCTCGGTCTGGTCGGTTTGCCGGTTTTCGCGGGTTTCACAGGCGGGGTCGGTAAACTGCTGGGGCCCACCGGCGGGTATCTGCTCGGCTATCTGTTTCTGGCGCTGATCGCAGGCTTCTTCATTGAGCGTTTCGGAAACAAATGGTATCTGTCTCTGCTCGGTATGCTCCTCGGCACCGCCGTATGCTACGCATTCGGTACAGCATGGCTTGCCATACAGATGCACCTCACCTTCATCAAAGCCCTGTGGGCGGGTGTTATCCCCTACATCCCCGCAGATCTGGTAAAAATGGCACTGGCGCTCCTTGTTGGGATTCCACTTAGAAAGGCATTGCGAAAAGCAGGGCTCGTATAGCCCGGGCTTGCATAGCCCATACTCTCTACCAGGAAATATCGTCGGACAGCATGACCATATGGACATTCTCACAGCCGAAGCCTACGATCTTCAGCCGGTTCTCACCGGAGGACAGCCCTATGGTCATGTCCACCGCCTCCTCTATTGTTGTTTCGGGCGTACATTCCAGCAGTGTGGTCACATTTCCCTCCGCATCAATATGTACCAGTTTGACCTTGCCGGCGGTCAGGCTGAGCGTGAAGCTGATCTGAATGTCACAGCTCTCCTCGGCATCCAGCGCCCATAATGTCTCCCGTCCGTTAAACTCACCCATGGTAAGCTCATACCCGCCGTCTACGGGATTGAACATGGAATCCTGTTTTGCGAACCGATCCGCCTGTCCGGCGATCTTTTCGTCGGAATTATATTCCATCTCCGAAAACACATTTCCGCAGCCCGCCGCAAAAATACATATTGCGAGCAGCAGCATACAACCTATTTCCCTCATTTTTTCCTCCGTCCATTGTCCTCTTTTCCGGCGACTTCATCTTTTTTACTACATTTTTTCATGTCAATCCATCTGTTTTCGACAATTCTTCGGATTGACTTCTGCGTTTATGCTGATATACTGAATAAGTCGTGTGTTCGAAACCTTCCACACATTAAACAAAACTAAAGGAGAATCAAAAATGAAAAACAAAAAAGTTCTGTTCCTGACACAGGCAGCGATGATCGCTGCCCTCTATGTTGTGCTGACATTTCTCGCCAACGCCTTCGGGCTTGCTTCCGGCGTCATTCAGGTACGCCTGTCGGAAATGCTCGCTATCCTCCCCTACTTTACCCCCGCCGCCATTCCCGGCGTCTATCTGGGCTGTGTGCTGGCAAACCTCCTTACCGGAGGCTGTCTTCTAGACATTCTTCTGGGGAGCCTCGCATCCCTGATCGGCGCACTCGGCGCATACCTGCTGCATAAAAACATATGGCTCATCCCTCTTCCAACCATTCTTGCTAACGCAATCATCGTTCCCTTTGTGCTGATCTTCGGCTACGGTGTCACCGATATGTGGTGGTACCTTGTCCTGACAGTGGGTGCCGGGGAAGTGATTTCCTGCGGTATTCTGGGCATGGTGCTTCTCTTTGCCTTGAAAAAACATGCTGCGCGCATCTTTGGCACGTCCCGCTGACCCGCTCTATTCACTGACCGGCAGATAAGTGATAAACACATTGCCGTTTTCTTCAAACCATTTGGTTGCGTCATGGATTCCCATTTTGTAGACACAGTCTTTATCCGTCGTCTTTCCGGGATCCATGAGCACCACATTGTATTGATTGAAACCGATCACAAGCACCGCGCTGCCGTCCTTTAAGGATGCCAGCACGGGGATGTCACGGTTCACAAAATACAAAACCGAGTCCAGCGAACATCCTTCCAGATCAAGGATCTGCGCGCCATCCAGACTTTCCGTCAGAAATTCCATCACCGTTTCTCCCGCCGAAAGCAGATACTCCGCATTGCGCACGACACCCGCATACTGCAAAAGCGTATCGAGACACACGGCAAGTGAAGATTTACTTTCGCCTGCGGAGGTTCCTCCGATCGCCATGATCTGATTCTTCACGGAGCGGTTTCCCCTGATCCAGACATAGGCACCCTCATCATCCGTGACAACCCCCGAGGCTGCCTCCGCCAGAAGAACCGCCTTTGCAGGGCTGTGGTAAATTCCCTCCACCCCGTTCTCTCCGTAGACATAATATCTGGGCAGGGAAGAATCCTGCATCAGATCCAGCCTTCGGCCGCCCTCGTAAAGCACCTCTTTCGGTGTCAGGATCTGTAAGGTCTTGGCATCAATGCTTTTCTTCACCGCTATCTGAATGAATTTTCCGTAGTTCTCCGTCGTTACCGCACTGATCGTGTTTTTTCCCGCAGTTGTCTCCGTACTGTTCATAATGTAATCCGGCGTTGTCACGGCATAGCCGCCCTGTTCTCGCCTGATAAGCCTCGTCAGCACAATCTGGTTGTTCTGTATGGTGCAGCCGCTTACATAAATGCCCTCCTGCTCATACGTTTTCAGCGTATTTCCCTTGCTGTCACAGATCCGCACCGTATACATTGGGAAGGTAACCCTGCCCGCCCGGTCAGTCTCCACATCCGCCTGCTTTGCCAGACCATACACCAGATCTTCTCCCATAAAGCCCATCGGCAGAATATATTCGTCGCTGCCCGCCGCAATGGAAACCGGCGCGCGATCACCCAGATCCGTCAACGTGAGCTGCCCGGAGCTGTATAGATCCCCGCCTCTCTGCCATACTGCCATCCGCATGCTTGCCGACACCTGAATACTCTCGTCCTGCACCGCCTCAATGATTACACTGCAGATCCGGTCAATCAGGTTGATCTCATACACGGTATTATCCAAAGAAAGATACAGAAATCCCTCCCGGTTCAGGTAAAGAAGCTGTTCCACTTCCTTCTTGAGAATCTGGTAGGTCTTGTCGTAGGGAATATACACCACCTCTTCCACCGTGTTCATCGCACTGTCAAAATGGTACACCTGTATGCCCACTTCCCCCTCATGCGTTCCCCGGTTCATGTACCCGAACACTGCAAAGTCAACATTTCCGCCCTCATCAATTGCCAGAATGCGGATGTCGTGCTGGTTGTAGAGGGTGCGGGCATCCGCATGCTCCGCATCATAGAAGCCGTACACCACCGCCAGCTTGTTTGTGGTGACATTGTAGCTGTAGAGCCGGTTCTGCACCTCGAAGGCAAAGACATTTCCGTCCTCGCTCTCCACAAACTGCATATCCTCGGTTTCCACACCGATCATAATCTTGTCATTCACATAAATCTCATCCCGCTCATTCAGAATGCTGTTCATGGTTCGTACAAAATCCAGCAGGTACACCCTGTCCGTGGTGTAACGGATGCGGTAATATTCCTCAACGTAAAAATAACGCATGTCATTTTCAGTTCCGGCAGACACCACATAATGGCCGTTTATGGTTGCGGTCTGCGCCGCCAGCTCCGACACGTTAAAAACCGCGTCTCCGATCTGTGACACGGCGAGGTTTCCCCATGAAACCTGATTCAGGCTGCAATGGATATCCACCCGCTGCAGGGTGGAATTATCTCCCGTGGAATCTGTCTCCATATATCGTGCAAGTTCCTTCACAGCCTCCTTGTCAAAGGTCTTTTCGTGAAAATCTCTTACAAAGGCAAGTTTTTCGCCTGTGTAATAATCCTCTGCCCAAATGATTCTTGTATAATAACGTATGTTACTGTTTTTCCCGGTAGACAAAAGCAGAATCAATTCATACTCTGTATTCCGGTCCAGCAGATCCTTTAAGGCAACCGCTCCCACAACCTCGCTCCCCTGCTGTACATAATCCGTGATTTCGCCGTTCTCGATCAGTCTCTCGCCGTTTACACTCCTGACCTCATAGGCAATCTTTGTAAGGCTTTCCCCGTAGGTCTCAATGGCAAATTCAAACCCTCTCCCCGCGTCCAACGCCGTGATGGTATCGCGCATGTACGCCGTGTCCATGGACCGGGCATAGCCGTGCAGCTCATTGTATCTCGTACCGTCTGACTGCATATAGACCACCGGAAAACCTGCCGGCGCCATTTCCGCCGTCATGTCGTTGTTCCCGTGGTTCATGATTTTGCCTGCCGTCAGCAGTACGGCAAAAAAAGTCAGTGCAAACACCGCACCCTTGATCACTGCCTTTTTCATTGACATCCTCCGTTTTCTTCCTGCAAGAGCCTCTGAAGTGTCGGATTAATATGCAAAAACTCCGTGAGATCTGTCACGTTCCCGTCTCTCTTTCTCATCCCATCGCTTTTCACGGCGCGGATCAGCAGATTTTTCGGCGTATGCTCCATATCGATAAATTCCAGAATCTGCGTATCGTATCCCATGGACTCCAAAAGATTTGCCCGCACGGCATCCGTAACCAGCGCAGATAGCCTCTCTTTTATTAAACCGTATTTTAATATCTGTTTCAATTCTGTGCACCATATCTGCCGGTTCACTTCATGCTGACAGCACGGCACTGCCATGATGACCTTCGCTCCCCACCTGACCGCCTTCTCCAACGCATAATCTGTTGCCGTATCGCAGGCGTGGAGGCTTACCACCATATCCACCGCATCCGCTCCCTCGTAAGTGCTGATGTCCCCTCGCTCAAAGTGCAGACCGTCATAACCGTACTCCCGCGCAAGCCGGTTGCAGAGTTCGATCACATCCTCCTTCAGATCCAGTCCGGTCACACTCACATCATAACCCTTTAACTCATGCAGATAATAATACATGGCAAAGGTGAGGTAGGACTTTCCGCAGCCGAAATCGATGATTCTGACTGTCTTGTCATTGGGCAGCTTTTGCAGCACATCCTCAACGAACTCCAGATAGCGGTTAATCTGTTTGAATTTGTCATATCTTGATTTAACTATTTTGCCATCCTCTGTCTGGACGCCCAGTCCGATCAGGAAATCGACCGGCCGTCCTTCCTCCAGAATATACTTCTTCTGTCTGTTGTGTTGCAGTTCGCGTTTTTCCTTTTCTCCCGCAACCTGTTTTCTTTTGACGGTAATCTTTCCCCGTTTGCTCACCAGCACTGTCGTCTGCTCTGTCACAGAGGCAACCTCTGCCTGACGGAAGTTCCCGGATAAATAAAATACCACTCGTTCTTTTATTTCATCCGCGGTACAGTTGGCATGAAACACTTTTGTTCCGCGATACAGCGTTTCCTGAAACAGCAATTCTTCCTTTATCAGTACGGGACGGATTTTCACCTTGCTCCCGCTCTCCCGATTGATGGGATTGCTCAGTATGATCTGCTCAAGCCCATCATTGATCGTCTCATCCAGCATTCTTTTCAATTCCGTCATATCACCCAAAAGCTCCTTTGTATCACACCTGTATCAAAACTTAAGATATCCCCGTCTCTTCCCATGTCTGCGCCTGTAAATCTCATAATACAGCAGAAGAAGAACCATATCCTTTATCCATTCCCACTTTTCGGATGGGGTTTTCTCCCCCTCCTCCGCCTCTTCTTCCTCTCTTTTTAGGATTGCCACAATTGAATCTCCCAACCGGTAAAGCTGCCATTTGTCCGGATATTCGTCATAAAGGAGGCTTCCCTCGTAGTCCATCCGATCCAATATCTGTGAGATTCTTTTCTGGAGTGCCTTCGCCTGTGCAGGATAAAGCTGCTGCAAATACTCCAGATCGCGGAGAACACTGGTCTCCTCACGCATGAAATAAGGTTCCGGGTATGTCATATAAAAGGGCAGAATCCTGTGTTGATCGTCCATACTTCTTCCATCCAGCCTTTTTCTTTAACATATGCATCCCAAATGAAAAATGCCCCAAACCGTCCGGTTCGGGGCCTCCTCTTATCTCAGTACGGTAATTCTTGCAATCGCTCTCAGAAGTGCGGTCTCCGCACGCGCCATATCAGTCTCCGGCGTATGGCTCTTGATCCGTTCCTCTGCACGCTCGCGTGCCGCCTCTGCCCTGGCAAGATCAATCTCTTCCGGCCATTCCACGATCTCCGCGAGAATCGTGACCGACTCCGGCAGAATCTCCGCAAAACCCGCATGCAGCGCTGCCGTTCTGGTTCCGTCCGTCTCCGTGATGATCAGTATTCCGGGCTTTAGAATCACGGTCATGGGAATATGACCGGGGAGAACTCCGATCTCTCCCTCCGTCGTATTAAATTCTACCATTTCTGCATCATTCTCATAGAATATCCTGTCAGGAGTGATGATCCGCAGTTTGAACTGTTCCATAATGACACCGTCCTTACTTCACTTTTGCCAGTACATCGTCAATGCTGCCCGCATTCAGGAAATAGCTTTCCGGAATGTCGTCATGCTTTCCGTCCAGAATCTCCTTGAAGCCTCTGATCGTCTCGGCTACCGGAACATACTTGCCTTCCAGTCCGGTAAACTGTCCTGCTACGAAGAACGGTTGGGACAGGAATCTCTGTACCTTTCTCGCACGGGAAACCACCAGCTTGTCCTCCTCGGAAAGCTCATCCATACCCAGAATTGCAATAATATCCTGCAGTTCCTTATAATGCTGCAAAATCTCCTGCACACCGCGGGCAACCGCATAATGCTCCTCACCCACGATTCTCGGATCCAGAATACGGGAGGTTGACTCCAGAGGATCCACCGCCGGATAGATACCCAGCTCTACAATGGAACGGGAAAGCACCGTCGTTGCATCCAGATGGGCAAACGTGGTTGCGGGTGCCGGGTCCGTCAGGTCATCCGCAGGCACATAAACTGCCTGTACGGAGGTGATGGAACCGTCCTTGGTGGATGTGATACGCTCCTGAAGAGCGCCCATCTCCGTCTGTAATGTAGGTTGATACCCCACCGCGGAAGGCATACGTCCCAGAAGTGCGGATACCTCGCTTCCTGCCTGAGTGAAACGAAAGATATTGTCGATAAACAACAGCACGTCCTTTCCACCCTTATCTCTGAAATACTCCGCCATGGTCAGACCCGTAAGTCCCACTCTCATACGGGCTCCGGGGGGCTCGTTCATCTGACCGAACACCATGGTCGTCTTATCAATAACGCCTGACTCCGTCATTTCATGATACAGATCGTTACCCTCACGGGTACGCTCTCCTACGCCTGTAAACACGGAATATCCGCCGTGCTCCGTCGCTATGTTTCGGATCAGTTCCTGAATCAGCACCGTCTTTCCTACACCTGCACCGCCGAAAAGACCGATCTTGCCACCCTTCTGATAGGGGCAGAGCAGGTCGACCACCTTGATACCGGTCTCCAGAAGCTCCGTGTTGGTAGACTGCTCTTCAAAGGAAGGGGCTGGTCTGTGAATCGGCTCATAAGAAACATTCTCCGGAGCCGGTTTGTTGTCAATGGGTTTTCCCAGCACGTTGAACATACGTCCCAGTGTGTTCTCTCCCACCGGTACGGAAATGGGAGCACCCGTTGCCTCAGCCTCCATCCCTCGTATCAGACCGTCCGTCGTACCCATGGCAATACATCTTACCGTATCATCACCCAGATGCTGTGCGACCTCAACCGTCAGGCTGTCCCCAGCCTTAAGCGGAATAACAACCGCCTCGTTGATCTCGGGAAGCTGTCCTTCCGCAAAACGGATATCCAGCACCGCACCGATGATCTGTGTGATTTTTCCTTTATTTTTCTCTGCCATCTTACTCTCCATTCTATCTTTTAAGAATCTCGTCTCTTAAGATATCGCACCTGCACCGGCTATGATCTCTGTCAGCTCCTGCGTAATGGAGCTTTGACGCGCCCGGTTATACATGAGTGTCAAATCCTCAATCATTTCCTCAGCATTGCTGGTGGCGGAATCCATCGCCTGCATTCTGGCTCCGTTCTCGCTTGCCGCCGCCTCCACCAGACCACCGTAGATCAGACTTGTAACATACTTCGGAATCAGGAGGTTCAATGCGCTCTCCTCGTCCATCTCGAAGTTCATGGGCGCCTGCGCATTCTTCCTCTCCTCCTCACGCTCTTCCTCCTCCGGCATCTGCACCGGAAGAAGCTTAAGCAGTGTCGGGATATGACTCACTGTGTTTTTAAACTTGGTATATGCAAGATAGATCTCACGAATCTCACCTTTTGCAAAGGAATCCAGCAACTTTGCGGACAACGCCATAGCGTCCGCATAGGCCGGCTCCTCCGCAATTTCGGAAGCGTCCGCCGCAATGAAATAGCCCTGTCTTGCCAGCGCATCACGTCCCTTCTTGCCCACCGCGTAAACCACCGTATCGTCCTTGTCGAAGTTTGCTTTCACAAGCTTGACGATATTGGAGTTGTAGCCTCCCGCCAAACCTCTGTTGGAGGTAATGACGATCACGGCACGTTTCCCGGATTCGCCGCCATCCAGATAGGGGTGTTTCATGCCCATGGTCATTGCAAGGATGGATGTGACCGTATCGTACATACAGGAGAAATAGCCTGCGGACTGCTCCGCATTTTGTCTGGCGCGCTGCAGCTTCACCGTCGACACAAGCTTCATCGCCTTGGTAATCTGCTGCGTGCTCTGTATGCTGCCCTTACGGCGCTTTATATCTCGCATGGATGCCATAACAAATCACCGCCTGTCTACTTAAACTCTTTCTTGAATCCGTCCAGTGCCTTTTTCAGGTTCTCCTCCGTCGCCTCAGAAATCACCTTCTCATCTGCGATTGCCTTGGGAATATCGGGATATTTGGTATCCAGATACTCGAAAAACTCCCTCTCAAATCTGGTGATATCCGCTACGGGAATATCCAGCAGGTACTTGTTCGTCGCCGTGTAGATGATAATGACCTGATACTGCACAGGCATGGGAGCATACTGGGGCTGCTTCAAAATCTCCTTGATGCGCTCGCCCTGTGCCAGCTTCTCCTTGGTGTCCGCATCCAGCTCGGAGCCGAACTGTGCAAAGGCTGCCAGCTCACGGTACTGTGCAAGCTCCACACGGATAGGCGCTGCAATCTTCTTCATTGCCTTGATCTGTGCGGCACCACCCACACGGGATACCGAAAGTCCGGCGTTGACTGCCGGTCTGAAGCCTGCGTTGAACATTTCCGTCTCCAGATAGATCTGTCCGTCGGTGATGGAAATAACATTTGTCGGAATATATGCGGAAACATCCCCCGCCTGCGTCTCTATGATCGGCAATGCCGTCAGGGATCCGCCGCCGTATTCCTCGCTCATTCTCGCTGCACGCTCCAGCAGTCTGGAGTGCAGATAGAATACATCGCCGGGATATGCCTCTCTTCCGGGCGGTCTCTTCAAAAGCAGGGAGAGGGTTCTGTATGCGGCTGCATGCTTGCTCAGATCGTCATATACCACAAGCACATCCTCGCCATTCTCCATCCACTCCTCACCGATCGCACAGCCCGCATACGGCGCGATGTACTGCAAAGGCGCCAGCTCGCTGGCGGTTGCAGCAACAACCGTGGTGTATGCAAATGCACCGTACTCTTCCAGTGTCTTTACAATGGTTGCCACCGTGGAAGCCTTCTGACCGATCGCAACATAGATACACTTTACGTTCTGTCCCTTCTGGTTGATAATGGTATCGATCGCAATCGCGGTCTTTCCCGTCTGTCTGTCGCCGATGATCAGCTCACGCTGACCTCTGCCGATGGGCACCATGGAGTCAATTGCCTTGATACCTGTCTGCAACGGCGTATCCACCGACTTTCTGGTGATAACACCGGAAGCCACTCTCTCGATCTTGCGGTACTTGCTTGTCTGGATGGGGCCTTTTCCGTCAATCGGCTGTCCCAATGCATTGACAACTCTTCCCAGCATGGCATCGCCCACAGGCACTTCCACCACTCTGCCGGTAGTCTTGACCACATCACCCTCGTTGATGTTGCGCTGGCTGCCTAAAAGCACGGCACCTACGTTGTCCTCCTCCAGGTTGAGCACCATGCCGTATACGCCGCCGGGAAATTCCAAAAGTTCACCCTGCATGGCGTTTTCCAGTCCGTGTACGCGGGCAATTCCATCCGCAACCTGAATGACCGTACCAACCTCGGATACTTCCATCTCGGCCGCATACCGCTTGATCTGATCCTTAATTACCGAACTGATTTCTTCTGGTTTCAAATTCATGGATCCGTTCGCACCTTTCTTGTATTTTCTGCATTACTGCAATTTGATCTGATATAACTGTCTGCTCAGATTATCCAGTCTTGTCCGGATACTGTTGTCCACTACCCTGTCCCCAATACGGATGACGATTCCGCCGATCAATGCGGGATCCGTCTGATAATGCATCTCAAAGGACTTGTATGCCGTGGTGTCGAGCAGTCTCTTTTCTACGCTTTTTTGCTGTTCTTCCGTGATGGGCAGCGCCGTGGACACATACGCCACGCCAATCTTCTGCTCTTCCTTGATGCGGGCCGCAAAGTAATCTAGCACCTGCGTGACCTCACCGTAATGCTCCTTTTGAAGCAAAAGCAGCATAAGCCCGGTGATCTCTTTGCTGATGCATCCGTCCCACACGGTTTTCAGCACTTCTTCCTTCTCGCTCTCCGGAATGGCGGGATTCTTCATAAGCTTTGCAAAGTCCGGATTCTTGTCCAGCACCTTCCTGATCGTAAGAACCTCCTGCAAAAGCTCCTTCTCCCTGCCTTCTTCCACGGCAAGTTCAAACAGCGCTTCGCCATATACCTTTTCCGTCAGCTTAGCCATGTACTCTCACCCATTTCTTTCAGCGTCTCATCGATCAGGCTCTCCTGAACAGTCGTGTCGATGGCACCCGCAACTACCTTGCCGGCCATCATGGAAGCGACTGCGATCATTTCCTTCTTCACATCATCGACAGCCTTCTGCTTCTCCAGCTCTGCCTCTGTTCTGGCTCTCTCCAGAATGCGCGCCGCCTCTTCCTTCGCGTTATTCACGATCTGATTTTCACTGATCAGCGCTCTCTTTCGGGCATCCGCCATGATACCGTCAGCTTCCTTCTGGATGTCGCGGAGCTTATCCTCATACTCCTGCTTCATCGCCTTTGCCTGCGCCATATCGTCCGCTGCCTGCGCAAGCTCTCCCTTGATCTTCTCGGTACGCCCGGACAGCATCTTTCTGACCGGATCAAACAGAAAATACGAAAGTGCGGCAAACAAAAACAGCACCGCAATCATGGTAAGGACGGAATCCGCAACCAACTGCCAGTCCAAATTGAACAATCTGGTCATTGTCTCACCGGATGTCAATAAAATTTTCACCCCTCAAGCCTCCTTTCTCTCTTCCCTCAGGCAGCAAAGCCGCCGTTCTGCGCGGAAGCTTTTATTTTACTAAGGGCTGAACAAACATCAGGATCAGACCGGTAACCAGACCGTACAGACCTGTGGTCTCGGCAACAGCCTGTCCCAGAAGCATGGTGGAGGTAATCTCGGACTTAGCGCCCGGGTTGCGTCCCACAGCCGCTGCAGCATGTCCTGCCGCAATACCCTGTCCTACACCGGGTCCGATACCGGCGATCAACGCCAGACCCGCACCAATTGCTGAACAACCTCTGATAAAATTCTCGTTAAATTCCATTTTTTCCTCTCTTTCTGCCGCCATCGCGGCTTCACAGTTATTGTAAAACGATTTGACTACTCCGTATCTCCGATTGCGTTGGCAAGATACGTCATTGTCAGCATACAGAATACATAGGTCTGGATTGCGCCGGAAAAGATGTCCAGATAAACATGCAGGGCAGCCGGCCAGATCAGCGCCAGCTTCCCGAGCAGTCCGTACACAAGCGCCATCATGACAAGTCCAGACAGAATGTTTGCAAACAGACGCAGCGACAAGGAAATCGGCACCGCGATATCACCGATCAGGTTGATCGGCAGCCAGATCGGCAGCCACGGCGGCAAAGGAGAACATTTGTCCACCCAGATATCCTTCAAGGAATGATGCTTGACCGTGTTAAAATGGATCATCACAAACGTTGCAAGTCCAAGCGGCAGCGTCACACCGTAGTCCGCTGTGGGCGGTCGGAGCCCTACCAGTCCGGACAGGTTGCTGATCAGAATGAAAATGAAAACGGTTCCGATGTAGTTCCGGAACTTCACGGCACTCTTTCCCATGGTGCTGTCCACCATGCCGTCCAGTTTCTCCACGATCAGCTCCACCACGTTCTGGAAGCCGGTGGGAATCTCTTCGGCGCGCTTCATCGCAATGTTAGCGGCAATTGCAAAGCCTATCAGCAAAAGCATGACGATGAGCAGACAGACATGGGTGGTCGTGATCCACACCTCGTGTCCGAAAAAAGAATATTTGAACAATCCCTTGATCATGAAATCCACATCGTTGCCCGACGACAACAAGATTCCGTATCCCACGCTCTCACCTCCTTACTCTTCCCCGTCATTTGTCTCCTCCTCCGCAAGCGGCTGAGGAACCGGATCCGTCTCATGGAACAACCGGTTGTAAAATTTATGTGTCAGGGGCTGCAGATACGCTCCGATCTTCAGTCCCATAACGCCCAGAAAGGTCGCTAGCACATAGCCGACATCCAGAAAATACACTGCCAGCAGCACGACCGCTATCAGAAGATAGCGCAGGATATAACCACCCGCCATCTGTCTGACCGCATACTTTTCATCTCCCAGAAAAGCCTTGTTCAGGGAGCGCCACATCAAAAGGGCATTGATCCATGCCAGCAGAATACCGACCCAAAGCCCCGCCGCATACCTTCCCTGATCAATGGGAAAAGGCAATGCAGCCAGCCAGCAGATCAGGCCGAACAGAAGCTCTCCTGTCATCAGCTCAAGCAGCGCTCTGAACTCTGTCGCCTTAAGCCTCTTTATCATGCCCGTCACCGCCCTTCTCTCCGTATATGCGCTTCGCTATGATATAGATGTTGCGAAACCCTGCCAGTGCGCCCACAAAAAAGAACACAATCATCAGCCATGAGGTGTGGAACTGCCTGTCCAGCCACAGACCGACGAAAGAGCACAAAAAAATGGGAACCAGCATACTGATGCCGAATTGAGAGATCAGTGCAAGCGACCGGTATACCGTTCTGTCATATTTTCTGCGCCGTGCCAAGCCCTGTCCTTTCCGGGGAAACACCGTACGTGTGCCCTGCATGCAATTTACTGTAAATTATACTAATTTTTCCCGAAACTGTCCAGTTAAACGGTCTCAGTTTAGGCAAATTTAATAAAAAATGTGTCCGCCGATACTGATTCCGGTCAGACCCTCAATGGGTGTCCGGAAATACAGGCAGTTTCCCACATTGGTGATGCCGGACATGGCTTCGTCCGCCGCCTTGTAGCAGTCCGCATTCGCCCTGTCCACGGAAAGTGCAAGCTCCAGACGCCCGCTCCGCACGGGAGAAAACTGGTAGGGCTGATAGATTACGCCTACCACTGTATCGGCATACTTGGAACTGAGCACGCGGTTGATCACAACCGCCCCCACAGCCAGCTTTCCGGCGTAGGGCTCTCCTCCCGCCTCGCAGTAGATCAGGTTTGCCAGCAGCTTTCTGTCCCCATCCGCAAACGAAACCTCGGAGATATCCCTCCATGCAGCCTTCGCCGCCTCCTGAGACAGCCGCTTTTCTTCCTCGATCTTCTTTTTCAGCGCCTCGATGCTGTCGTTCTTTTTCCGGAGTTCCTCCTCATAGGCGCGCATCTCTGCCTCCGCCTTGTCAATCTCGTCCCCATACCTAGAAATCGTGCCGGAGGTCTGGCTGACAAGACCGGCAACCTTGCTCTTTTCCGCCTCTGCGGCCACCCGCAGATCATCCAGATCCGCCTTCTCCTGCTGTAGTCTGGCTTCCTGCTCCTCCACCAGTATTCTTGCCTTCTCGTAGGCGTCCATCATCCTCTTATCGTAATCCGCAATAGCTGCAAAGTAGTCCCCGTATGTCAGGAAATCACTGATACTTCCCACAGAGAAGAAAAGCTCCAGATAGCTGCTCTCGCCCGCCTCGTACATGTATTGGATGTGCTTCACCACACACTCGTACTGCCACTCTTCATCCGCCTTCGCCGCTTCCAGCTCTTCCTGGGTGATGCGGATTTCCTCTTCCTTATCCGCAATCTGCCCTTCCAGTTCCGTCAGCCGGTTGCTGACCTCAGTCAGTTGTTCGTTTAAGTTTTTCAGCTCCTTCTGAAGACCGGACTCCGTGTTCCGCAGATCGTCCAACTGCTCTCCCTGCTCGTCCATCCTGTCCTGAAGTTCTTTTCTGTCTTTCAGCGCCTCATCCAGCTGCTCCTGCGTGGTCTTGGCATAGACAATGGACGGTATGTCACGCAAGAGAAGGACAACCAGCAGCAATATTGCAATTTTTCCGCGCCGCAAGGCCGCTTTTTTCATGTAACCGTTCCTCACCTTTCCATACACGCGCAAATCAGACCTCAAGATCTATCTTTCTTCCCGTCCTGCGGTACTGCACATACTCCACACCCGCAGCGTCAAGCATCCTCTTGGACGCCACGGTGGACGGACTGAGCGCATACTTGTCGCTGTCGTACACGATTTTCTTTATGCCCGCCTGTATGATCGCCTTGGCACACTCGTTGCACGGAAACAGCGACACATACAGGATTGTTCCCTCCAGGGAACCGCCCCTGTAATTCAGGATCGCATTCATCTCCCCGTGCGTAACATAGGGGTATTTTGTTGAAAGCTCGTCCCCCTCGCGCTCCCACGGAAATGCATCGTCGGAGCAGCCGATGGGGAATCCGTTATACCCCATGGAGAGTATTTTATGGCTGCCGCTCACGATGCAGGCGCCCACCTGCGTATGCGGATCCTTGGAACGCATGCCCGAAAGCTGTGCGATCCCCATAAAATATTCATCCCAGCTAATATAATTCTCTCTTTTTCCCATTTTGATACCCCGCCCGGTGTTCCGTAACTTACTTTGTGCCGAAGATTCTGTCTCCCGCATCCCCCAGTCCCGGAACAATATAGCCGTGATCGTTCAGTTTCTCGTCAAGCGCACCGATATACATATCCACGTCCGGATGCATCTGCTTCATTTTCTCCACGCCCTCGGGTGCCGCAATAATACACATGAAATGGATGTTCCTGCAGCCCTTGTCCTTGAGCATCTGGATGGCAGCTACAGAGGAGCCTCCCGTTGCAAGCATGGGATCTACCACAAATACCTCTCTCTCTGCGCAGTCCGCAGGCAGCTTGCAGTAATACTCCACCGGATTCAGCGTCTCGGGATCGCGGTACAGACCGATATGTCCCACCTTTGCAGCGGGGATCAGCTGCAGAACGCCGTCAACCATGCCAAGACCTGCGCGCAGGATGGGAACGATCGCCATCTTCTTTCCCTTGAGCTCCTTTACGTTTGCCTTGCAGATCGGTGTCTCGATCTCCACATCGGAAAGCTTCAGATCTCTGGTCGCTTCGTAGCAGATCAGCATAGCGATCTCGCCGATGGTCTGGCGGAAATCCTTGGTTCCCGTATCCTTTCTTCTAATATACCCGATCTTATGCTGAATCAGGGGATGATCCATCACTACTACCTTTGCCATTTTAATGCCTCCGTCATCTGTTTGTATTTTGAAAAACTATCTGTTGGCAGTATACCACACTACGCGCAAAATCACAAGTTTTGCGCCTATTCGATCAATCCAATCCTGCGCTTGTGCTTCTCCTCGTCGGAAAAGGGCGTATTCAGGAAAGTCTCCACGATCTCAAGGGCCAGACTCGGGCCTACAATACCGCCTCCCAGCGCCAGCATGTTGGCATCGTTATGCAGACGCGTCATCTTTGCGGAATAACTATCCTGACAGAGCGCACACCGGATTCCCGGCACCTTGTTCGCCACGATGGAAATGCCGATACCCGTGGTGCACACCACGATTCCTCTGTCACATTCGCCGGACGCCACTGCCTTCGCCGCTGCCCTGCCAAACACAGGATAATCGCAGGAACTCTTGTCCAGGCAGCCGTAATCCCTGTACGGGATGCTCTTCTCCTTCAGGTATCCTATGATCACCTGCTTTAAATCAAATCCGCCATGGTCACTTCCGATTGCTATCATTTTCTTCTCCTTCCGCCGTTTTCCGGCTCTTTGGTTTACACCTCTATCACATGATGTCCGGCTGCCTTCAACAACCGATTCATGATTGCCTGTCCGATTTCTTCCCCGTCGAAGGCTTCCGCATACATGACCTCCACCTGCTCATCATCAAACTCCCGCAGAATGGTATACAGATTTCTCGCCACCGAAAGCTCGTCCTGCCTGCTGCCCGCAATCTTCACGCAGTCCGCCAGGTACGAGGCCGCCGTTTCCTTCGCGGCGATCACGCCTGTCCTTTTTCCTTCCGAGGAAGCCTCCGCAAGCTGCCTGTTGACATATTCCGTCACCCGCTCCGGTGCTCCCGTCACGATGGTCAGCTCGCCCTTGGGGGCATAATGCCTGTATTTCATGCCCGGCGCTTTCGGGGGTATCTTGCTGTGCTCACTCAATATTGCCGCGTCCGTCTCCACCCTGCCCAGCACCCCGGAGAGCATCTTCTTCGTCACATAGCCCGGTCTCAGGATCTCCGGCGGATCGCAGGTAAGGTCGACGATGGTGGATTCCAGACCGATTCCCACCTCCCCGCCGTCAATCACCATGTCAATGCGGCCGTCCATATCCTCCAGCACATACTTTGCCTGTGTGGGGCTGGGCTTTCCCGATGTGTTGGCGCTGGGTGCCGCCACGTAGCCGCCCGCATAGCTTATGAGTGCTGCCGCCGTCTTATGGGAGGGAAAGCGCACCGCCACCGTGTTAAGACCGCCGGTGGTCTCACGAGGCACCTCCTCAGACTTCGGCAGGATCATGGTCAGGGGACCCGGCCAGAACGCATCCGACAGCTTCTTTGCCTTTTTCAGGATATCCGCATGCTGCGGTGCATCCGAGACAATGCGGTAAATGTCCTCCCACCTGCAGATATGCACAATGAGCGGATTGTCGGAGGGGCGTCCCTTCGCCGCATAGATTTTTTTGGAGGATTCCCGGTTCAGCGCATCTCCGCCGAGCCCGTAGACCGTCTCTGTGGGAAACGCCACCAGACCGCCCGCGCGCAAAATCTCCCCCGCCTCACGCAGACAGCTTTTGTCCTCTTCCTCCATACATGTAATTACTTTCGTTTGCATTTGTCCACACATTCTGCCGTCCGAACGGCGAAATCTCTATTTTTCAGAATTTAAGTACTGCACGATGCCCAGATGGATCTGCCATGCCAGCTTCTCCCGGTATTCCTCCGTGCAAAGTTTCTCCGACTCTTCTGCATTGCTCAAAAAGCCGCACTCCACGATCACGATGGGAACGCGGGTCTTTTTCAGCAAGTAATAGCTGTCGTTTGCCTTGACCTGTCTTTTATTTTCCGGATCCACGCCTTCCACCAGACGCCTCTGGATTTTTTCCGCCAGCGCTTTTCCTTCCTCGCTGCCCGTATAATAAAAGACCTGCGCACCGTGCACATACTCCTCCGGGTAGCTGTTCTGGTGTATGCTCACCGTCACATCCGGGCTGTTCTCTTCGATTATGCCGATGCGCCGTTTCATATCCTGCACCTTCTTGTTGGACGCCCCTGCATCGTAGAGCCCTTCCGAGGTTTCCCTCGTCAGCACCACCCTGATGTCGCTCTCCTCCAAATATTGCTTGACCAACAGTGTGATAGCAAGATTGACATCCTTCTCCAGCGCGCCGTTGATCCCGATCTTTCCGGGATCATCGCCTCCATGTCCCGCATCCAGCACAACACAGCGTTCTCCAGACGTTCCTCCCTGTGCCGAGGTAAGCTTTCCTCTGTCCCATCCCATTACGGCAAGCAGCGAGGCTGCCGCCAGCAGTACCGCCGCTGCGGCAGGAATATACATTCTTTTCTTTATACGGAACATCCGGTTTCTTCCTTATACACCATATACCGTTCACCAAAGTATATGTGAAGGCAGATGCCATTATGCACCTGCCTCCCCTCTACTGCTGCAGGTAAGCCCCGATCATGTCCCACACTGCCGCAGGCTCATAGCCCAGCCGCCATGCAGCCACACCGCCAAGATCGTAGTTCTGCATCACATTCAGTTTCACGCCGATGGACTGCACATCCTCCACCCACATCTGGTAGAAGGTGTCTCCCACCGTAATCTCCGCATAGTTCTGGCTGGTCGTCTCGTCCCATGTCTTTTCCATGCCATAGGTCGCCAGCACCTTGTCCACGCTGGTCATGGGATACGCCTCGCTGGATACCTGCGTTCCCACCGTCTTCCACAATCTTGTATAGAAAGGCAGCGCCGTGATGATCTTCCTGCTGTCCATGTAGCTCGAGGTCTTTTCAATGGAATAGCGGACATAATCGATGGAGGACACGCTTCCCGCCTCCGGGCTGCCCGCCCAATGCTCGTCATATGCCATGATGATCACATAATCCGCCACCGCGCCCTGCTCCTTCAGATTGTATCGTGCGTTGAACTCGTAGGGCACATAATTGTCGATGGAGAACACAAGCCCTGCCTGTCTGCAGCGGATGGACAGCTCCCGCAGGAATTGCACAAAATCCTCCCCCGTCCGGGCATCATTGATCCTCTCAAAGTCGATATTGACGCCATCCATGCCGCACTCGGCAGCCGCCGCCATGATGTTGTCGATGAGCGCCGTCCGGGTGGTGGTTGCAGCGAGAACCGCCGGAACATCCACATCGGTTCCAGCCGTATCCTCATAGTTGAAATCGTCTACCACGCCCCACACTTCAAGTCCCTTTTCGTGAGCCTTCTTCACATAGGAAGCCTCCGCAAAGCTCCGCAGCCCGCCCATCCCGTCGGAGACGCTGAACCATGTGGGCGCGATCACATTCAGACTGCCCGCATTTCCCGCAACCTCATTCAGGGTTCCGTTGCCGGAGGTGGCGTAGATGGCATGCCAGCCCAGACTGATCTTGTGATCCTTTGTCAGGGAGGTGTACTCGGGAACGACATAGTCCGTCACCGGCGTCTGTGTCTCGATTCTCTCGTTTTCCAGAAATTTATTTTCAACGTAGCCGATATAGGCATCCTCCGTCTTGACCTTGCACCATGTTTCCATCTTCTCAAGGATCGTCACGGTCTCCCCTGCCGTAATCTGACGCAGGATGGGGCTTTTCACGCCGCCCAGGATGCGCACGGCGGTATTCTTCGTAATATCCGCAGCCTGTCTCTCTCCCCATTCCGTATAGATCTGCATATGGCAGGGCTCCTCGAACACTTCATAGGAGAAATTTGTGTATTGTTTCACGAAATCCGCCGCAATGTAATAGACGGTCTCTTCGCCCGCGGTGCGCGCAAAAGCAATCCGGTAACCCGCGTCCGCCGTCTCGCCGTTCACCCTGTATTCGCTGCTCTCAAGCTCCGTGCGGATCACTTCCGTCGGCGTGGTATAGAGGAGGAGCTGCTCCTGCCTGTCGATGTAAAATCTTTCATTAAAATAGGTATGCACAGTATCCAGATCAAAATAGCAGACGCCGTCCGACATCACCGCTTTCTGTTCGATCAGGGCATCCTGCAGGATGATGGGAACCTCTTCCTCCTTCACGATATGGAAATACTCGTAAAGATCCGCCTTCTCCTGGGAATAAGAATATTTCTCCACGATTTGCGAGCCGAACGCGACTCCTCCTATAATAATGATCAGCACAATGGCTATCAATACCGGTATGATCTTTTTCATGCACCCGTCCTCCAATCACGCCTTTTATTATAGCAAACTCTTCCGCCTGCGTCATTACCAATTTTGACAAATTCCGCATTACCGCAAATTATGTCCGGTACAGCCTTCCGCAGCCGTCACGGTCGAGAGGCATTCCCATACCGTGTTCCTTCACTGCGGAGGCGGCCGGAACCGACTTATTCCGGAAGGGCACTGACATGTATCCTACTTCCAGTCGGTCACTTTATCGTATCGAAGCTCTTTCAGGATCCCGGACTCGTCCAGAATATAATCCGCCATATAGACTGTCTCCTCCCGGACGCATTTGTATGCAATATCCTCCGGTGCGGCAGGTCTGCCCTCAAGAAAAAGGCTCACGCCGCTTTTTTCCACCTGTCTGAGCTTCTCTGTCATTTCCTGTTCGCTTTCTTCATACACACGCTTCCCCCCTTTCTTTTCCGGCGCGGAAAACACAGCCGACATTCCATAAGGATCCCGTGATATACTGCCCCTCTGTTATCCACGCTGCTTGTGTCAAAAGAAATGCCCCGGCTGTACTTTGTTGTAACCTCCTGTAAATCGAATTAAAACGAGCAAAAAATTTGGAAATAATTGAATCAGAAACAGACACATAAGCCTGTAAGACATCCGCATACTATTACTGTATCAGCCTATGCGGACAAGAATAATTTCACAAAAAAATTAAAGAAAAAATAGATAAGTACCGCCATGCCTCCTCCCCGTACCGATTGCCGGAGACATCTCAGGATTTCATTATATGCAATTCTTCGTTCTTTTGCAAGTGAAATATTATAAAAATGGAAATTTTATTAAAAAACGTTAAACTGTTTCATCTCTCTTGACTTAGATGCACGAAAAGTATAATATACTTTTAATCAGATTCACGGGAGTTTCAGTCACCGACCAACAAGAGTGCAGTATCTTAATAGTAAGGATGTGATAGCATGAAAATTGAAAAAGTGAATGAAAACCAAATTCGCTGTACACTGACCCGCGAGGATCTGGCCGACCGCGAATTAAAAATCAGTGAACTTGCATATGGAACGGAGAAGGCAAAGAATCTGTTCCGCGACATGATGCAGCAGGCATCTTTTGAATGTGGTTTTGAGGCGGAGGACATTCCGCTTATGATAGAGGCGATCCCGCTCAACTCAGAGTGTATCGTCCTGATCATTACGAAAGTAGAGGATCCCGAAGAACTGGATACCCGTTTTTCCAAGTTCGCCCCCTCCGTCCACGACGAGGAGGACAGCGATGACGACGGTATCGACGAGCCCATGGACGGAACCGATGAGGTTCTGGATCTGTTCAAGAAGCTCCATGAGGGACGCAAGGCGGCTGAAAAGCTTGCCGCCGGGGAAAACAGAGAAAGCTCCAAGACGCCCTCCGACGAGGAGAACGATGTATCGGGGCTGACCCGGATCTTCCTCTTCCGCTCTCTCTACGCGGTTACCAGCATAGCCGGCATGCTGGGCAAAAATTTTGTCGGCGAGAACTCCTTATACAAGGATGAATCTGATGGCATTTACCTTCTGGTGGTGTCCGGCAAGGGGCTGACCCCCAAGGAATACAACCGGATCTGCAATATCTTATCCGAGTACGGTACGCCGAGAAAGAGTTTTCCGGCAAGCCGCTCCTATCTGGAAGAGCACTTTACCGCCGTTGTGGCAGGAAACGCCCTGCAGGTGCTCTCCGTTCTGTAAAGTCAAAATGCCGACAGGCGCCGCGGGTAAAATCCGTGACGCCTGTTTTTTTACTGTTTTTTACTTTTTTCTCTTTTTACAGCTCTGCTATTGCTTTCATCAGCTCATCGATATCCATTCCGTGAACCATAGCCGCTTCCTCAAGCGTCTCTCCCTGTGCGGACGGACAGCCAAGGCAGTGCATTCCGGCCTCCATCAGAACGGGGGCTACCTGAGGTGCCTTTCTCAAGATTTCTCCTATCGTCATATCCTTCGTAATATTTTCCATTGTTTCCTCTCCTTCTGCCGGTTAAGCAACTCATGTGTCCGGATGCCCGAGGGCTCCTTTTGTATGTCTCAGTATATTACTTTCCCCCTCTGTTGGCAAGTCATTCCTTCTTTATGAAAATTTTTTGTCTTTTTTCTAAAACATGTGTAAAATTGCGGATTTGTACCAAAAAAAGTACACGGGCTCACTTGACGGTTATACACCTTTTCCATATAATGAAACCATAGGATTAGCTGTAATTTAACATACATTATCAACCTAATTCAAATTTTAATAGGAGGCTATTTCAAAATGAGACCTGAATGGAACGATTTTGTAGGCGGCAAGTGGGATTACGAGATCAACGTGCGTGATTTCATCCAGAAGAACTATACTCCGTATGACGGAGATGAGTCTTTCCTGGCTCCGGCTACACAAAACACAAAAGACTTATGGGCACAGGTACTTGACCTGCAGAAGAAGGAGAGAGAAGCCGGCGGTGTTCTGGATATGGATACCAAGGTTGTATCTACCATTACTTCCCACGGCCCCGGATACCTTGACAAGAGCAAGGAGACCATCGTTGGTTTCCAGACCGACAAGCCCTTCAAGCGTTCTCTGCAGCCTTACGGCGGTATCAGAATGGCTGAGAAAGCTTGCTCCGACAACGGCTACGAGGTAGATCCCGAGATCAGCGAGTTCTTCTCCGTACACAGAAAGACCCATAACGCAGGCTGCTTCGATGCTTACAATCAGGAGATGAGAGCTTGCCGTTCTTCCCATATCATTACCGGTCTTCCCGATGCTTACGGCCGCGGACGTATCATTGGCGATTACAGACGTGTTGCTCTGTACGGTATTGACAGACTGCTTGAGGACAAGCAGGCACAGAAGGATTCCACCGGACGTGTTATGACCGATGACGTGATCCGTCTTCGTGAAGAGATTTCCGAGCAGATGGTTGCCCTTAAGCTGATGAAGGAGATGGCTGCATCCTACGGCTTCGATATTTCCAAGCCCGCAGCTAACGTAAGGGAAGCTATCCAGTGGACTTACTTCGGATATCTGTGTGCTGTTAAGGAGCAGAACGGTGCTGCTATGTCCCTTGGACGTACTTCCACCTTCCTTGACTGCTATGCACAGAGAGACTTAAAGAACGGCACCTTCACCGAGGAGCAGATTCAGGAGTTCGTAGATCACTTCATCATGAAGCTGCGTTGCGTGAAGTTCGCTCGTACACCTGAGTACAACCAGATCTTCGCAGGTGACCCTGTATGGGTAACCGAGTCTCTGGGCGGTGTAGGCGTTGACGGACGTCCCATGGTTACCAAGATGAGCTTCCGTTATCTGCACACCCTGACCAACCTGGGTGCTTCACCCGAGCCCAACCTGACAGTTCTGTGGTCCACAAGACTTCCTGAGAACTGGAAGAAATACTGCGCTAAGATGTCCATCCAGACCTCTTCCATCCAGTATGAGAACGATGATCTGATGAGACCTATCCACGGCGACGACTACGGCATCGCATGCTGCGTATCCTCCATGGTTATCGGTAAGGAAATGCAGTTCTTCGGCGCCCGTGCTAATCTGGCTAAGTGTCTGCTGTACGCTTTGAACGGCGGTGTTGACGAAGTTACCAAGAAGCAGGTTGGTCCTAAGTATCGTCCTGTTGCCGGCGATGTCCTTGATTACGATGATGTACTGGATAAGTTCACCGACATGATGGAGTGGCAGGCAGATGTTTATGTAAACACCCTGAACATCATCCACTATATGCATGACAAGTACTGCTATGAGAGAGCAGAGATGGCTCTCCATGACAGAGATGTAAAGCGTTACTTTGCAACCGGTGTTGCAGGTCTTTCCATCGTAGCAGACTCCCTGTCCGCTATCAAGTACGCTAAGGTTGAAGTAATCCGTGATGAGGACGGCGTTATCGTTGACTTCAAGACCACCGGAGACTTCCCTAAGTACGGAAACGATGATGACCGCGTAGACAGCATTGCCCGTGAGATCGTTCACAAGTTCATGACCGCTGTCCGCAGACATCACACCTACAGAAACGGTATTCCTACCACCTCCATCCTGACCATTACCTCCAACGTTACCTACGGTAAGGCAACAGGTAATACTCCGGACGGACGTAAGAAGGGACAGCCTTTCGCACCCGGTGCTAACCCGATGCACGGACGCGATACCCACGGTGCTATCGCATCCCTGTCTTCCGTATCCAAGATCAACTTCGAGGATGCTCAGGACGGTATCTCCAATACCTTCACCATCATCCCGAACGCACTTGGTAAGGAAGATAAGGTATTCTCCGGTGACATCGAGCTGGATCTGAACAAATAATTTTGCAGTAAATTCTACTTACAAGGAGGGAACACCATGGATGAGGAAAAAATGATTGAGGATCTGGTAAAGATGCTTGACTCAGGCATGGGTCAGGGCGTCGGTCACATCAATGTGGACACCGACACTTCAGGCACCAAGCACGTTCAGACAATGGGCTGCACAGACTGCTCCAGAACGCCTTTGGCATGCAGTGTTCCGACCCTTACCGAGGGCCTTGACGATTACCGATAATAAAAAAGGAGGATTTTATCATGGCAGCAAACACACAGCAGGTTGACAACCTTGTTTCTTTGCTTGATGGTTACGCTACAAAGGGCGGACATCATCTGAATGTAAATGTACTGAACAGAGAGACTCTTCTGGATGCTCAGAAGCATCCTGAGAATTATCCTCAGTTGACGATCCGTGTTTCCGGATACGCTGTAAACTTCATTAAGCTTACACCGGAGCAGCAGGCAGACGTTATCTCCCGTACATTCCACGAGTCTCTGTAACGACGAGGATTCATCGAGAGCTTACAATGTAAAGTCAGAAAGGGGTTCGGAGAGATCCGAACCCCTTTTCATAAAAAGAAGTGAAGTTTCGTGTGAAAGGAACACAGTATGAAAGGAAGAATCCATTCTCTTGAAAGCTTTGGCACCGTGGACGGCCCCGGTGTGCGCTTCGTGGTATTTGTGCAGGGCTGTCCCATGCGCTGTGCTTATTGCCACAACCCCGATACCTGGCCTATGACCGGCGGCACCATGATGGAGCCCGCCGAGATTATCGATCAATACGAGCGGAATATCAGCTTTTACAAGAGCGGCGGCATTACCGTGACCGGCGGCGAGCCCCTGATGCAGATCGATTTTCTGATCGACCTTTTCACCCTTGCAAAAGAGAAAAATATACACACCTGTATCGACAGTTCCGGCATTGCCTTTAATCGGAGCAACGCTCCTCTTCTGGCAAAGTTCGACAAGCTGATGACTCTCACCGACCTTGTCATGCTGGACATCAAACACATTGATCCTGAAAAGCATATGGAGCTTACCGGCCAGCCCAACGTCAACATTCTTGACTTCTGCAAATATCTGGACGAGAAACATGTGGATATGTGGATCCGGCATGTGGTGGTTCCGGGTATCACGGATGATGACAAATATCTGGAACAGCTGGGATATTTTATCGGACAGTTCCACAACCTGAAGGCTTTGGATGTTCTTCCCTACCATACCATGGGTGAGAAGAAATACGAATCCCTGGGCATTCCCTACAAGTTGCACGGTGTTCCGCCCATGGATAAGGATAAAGTCATCGAAAAAAAGCAGGTCATTCTGGAAGGCATTAAAAAACGCCGCGCCGAAGGTTTTTAATGCATAAAACTCTTGTATTTAGGCGAATTGTATATTAAAATAGGGCTAATGATAAAAATATATCAATACATTGGTCTATCTTAAAGGAGGATATTATTATGGCATTTCAGGTAAACGATACTTGCGTAAGCTGTGGCGCTTGCGAATCTCAGTGTCCCGTAGGTGCAATCAGCATGGGGGACGGCAAGATGGAAATCGACCCCAACACCTGCATCAGCTGCGGTTCCTGCGCAGGCGTATGCCCCGTAGGTGCAATTTCTGAGGAATAAGCGTATTTATACAGAGAGGGCGTGTGAGGATCTTCACACGCCCTTTGACGTTGTCAAAATTATTCTGCCTGCATCACATACACATAGCTTTCCATGGTTCCGGCATACCGTCCCCATTTCACTTCCTTACCGCCGCAGGCGGTAAAAAAAAGTCTATTTTTTCAGGAGATTCCGTTTCTTGCGCAGCAGCTCATCGATGCGCTTAAAATGTTCCTCGTCCCGTTTGCTGCGCCTTTCCTCTCTTTCCTCATCCCGTTCCTCCTGCATTCTGAACTGGTAATCCAACTCCTTCAATATGCTCTCCTTCACGTCCATGCAGAGCTGCTCGTTGTTCTCCAGAAGCGTTTCCCTGAATAACTGCTTTAACAGCCATTGCAACCTCGCTGCCTTTTCCTCCCGGCTTTCTTCCTGCATCAGACGCTGCGCCGGATGCACCAGTTCGCAGCTCTCCTTCGGCAGCACCTGTGCCTGTTCTGCTGATTCCGGCTGTTCCTGTCTCTCTGTGGCTTGTCCCGCCATCTCAGCCTGCCTTTCCCATCCCTGCTGCGCTTTTGTTGTCTGTCCCTTTACCGTCTGCCCTTCTGTGTCTTCCGCCTGCCCTTCCCGTACCGTTTTCTCCTTTGTTGTCTGTCCTTTTACAGCCTGTTCCGGCTGCTCAGCCTTCTCCCCGCTGTCTTCCTTTTCCGTATGTACACCGATCACATCCAGTCTTCCATTTTTCAACACCATTTTAATCGCTTTCAACTGCAGTCCCTGCTCCTTTAATTCCTTGATATTCTGAAATCGTTTGATATCCTCTTCCGTATAATACCGGTGTCCCAGCTCGTTGCGCTTGATGGGAAGCCCAAGCTCGTCCTCCCAATAACGCAATACATGCGTCTCCACCTGTACCTTCCTTGCTGCGTCTGAGATCAAAAATACATTGCTCATCTTTCTTCTTCCTTTCTTTTATACTTTATGTTGAGGTACAAAAAAGCAGATCCCGAAAAAGGAGCCTGTCCTCTTTCAAAATCTGCCTTCGTACTCTGAATAACCTTTTATTTTTCCAAATTTGCAAATTTGGTGTAGTTGGGAAGCCATGCCAGTTCAATCGTGCCGATGGGGCCGTTTCTCTGTTTGGCAATAATGATCTCCGCTACATCCTTCTTATCTGTATCATGATTGTAATAGTCATCGCGGTAAATGAACATTACCACGTCGGCATCCTGCTCTATGGCACCGGATTCACGCAGATCCGACAGCATCGGGCGGTGATCCGGCCGCTGCTCCACCGCACGGGAAAGCTGGGACAACGCCAGCACCGGGACGGAAAGTTCTCTCGCCACCGCTTTCAGCGAACGGGAAATATCCGATATTTCCTGTTGTCTGGAATCCGTTCTTCCGCTGCCCGACATGAGCTGCAGGTAGTCGATGATGATCATGGATAGATTGTGTTCCAGTTTATATTTTCTGCACTTGCTGCGCAGCTCCGCAATGCTGATGCCGGGCGTGTCGTCTATAATCAGGTTGGATTTGCCGATCACACCCGCACTCTCAATCAATTTCTCCCATTCCTGATCGGAGAGCTGACCCGTTCTGATGTGCTGGGAATCCACTTTGGATTCCAAAGAAAACAAACGGTTCACAAGCTGCTCCTTTGACATTTCCAAACTGAAAATAGCAACCGTCTTGTTCTGCCGGAATGCCACATGCTCGGCAATGTTAAGCACAAACGCCGTCTTTCCCATGGAAGGACGGGCTGCGATCAGCACCAGATCCGACGGCTGCATACCTGCCGTCCGGTAGTCCAGATCCACGAAGCCGGTGGGAATACCCGTGACGGCTCCCTTGTTTTTCGCCGCCTTCTCGATCTTGTCCATGGCGTTCATCACGACCTGACGAATCGGAACAAAATCCCCGGTATTGCGCTTTTGCACCACCTCAAAGATCTTTTTCTCCGTTTCCTCCAAAATGATTTCCAGACTTTCCTTTCCGGCGTAACAGGTATTGGCAATCTCCTCATTCAGACGGATCAGCTTGCGCAGCGTGGACTTCTCCGCCACGATACCGGCGTAGTATTTGATATTCGCCGATGTGGGCACCGCTGTGATCAGATCACGGACAAACTCCAGACTGCTGACCTCCGGTGGAACATCTTTCTCCTTCAGCCTGTCCTGTAATGTCACAAGATCCACCGGTTTTCCCTCGTCATTGAGCTCTACCATGGTATCAAACAGAATGCCGTATTGCTTATTGTAAAAGTCCTCGGCGGTGATCAGCTCAGAAGCGACCACGATTGCTTCCCTGTCCATGATCATTGCGCCGATCACGGACTGCTCCGCCTCCACGCTGTGCGGCAATATTCTTTTTAAGACTGTTTCTTCCATTGTGGGCATCGAAAGCTCTCCCTATTGTTTATCAGCACTCGGATACATGTACGTTCAGCTTGGCGAGTACCTTCTGATGCAGCTTTACACTCACCTCATACACGCCGAAGTTCTTGATTGCATCTGCAAGTACGATCTTTTTCTTGTCCAGTTCGATCCCGAACTGCTCCTTGCATGCAGTCGCAATTTCCTTGGAAGAAACGGAGCCAAACGCCTTGCCGCCCTCTCCCGCTTTCATCTTGACCTCAACCGTCTTTTCTGCCAGCGCCTTCGCAAGCTCCTGTGCCGCCTCCAACTGCTCCTGCGCTACCTTCGCCGCATTGGCTTTCTGCAGTTTCAGATCGTTCATATTCCTGGAGGTCGCCTCCACGCCGATCTTCTTGGGCAGGATATAATTTCTTGCATAGCCCTCGCTCGCCTCAATGATATCGCCCTTCTTACCCAGCTTTTTCTCGTCCTGTAACAAAATTATCCTCATAAACTCACCCTGCCTTTCCATGGTCTGCATGCCTCGCACCGCAGACACACCTCATCTGTCAAACCGTCCCGTGGGCTAGATTGCCCCCTCCTCCACCATGGTATCTATGGTTGCTTTCAGGCTTCCGATGGCTTCCGCCATACCCACTCCCTCAAGCTGGCAGCCCGCAATGCTCATATGACCGCCGCCGCCCATGCGCTCCATGATGATCTGGACATTCACCTCATCGATGGATCTGGCGGATACATAGATCTTACCTTGATACTCCGTCAGCACGAAGCTTGCCTTGACTCCCTTTATGTTCAGAAGCTCATTCGCCGCCTGCGCGCCCACGACCGTCGGGCTCTGTATATCCTCGCTGGTACATACGGAAATCGCGTAGGACTGCCTGTATATCTCTGCCTGGCTGACTGCGTCCGCCTTCGCCTTGTACTCGTTGGCATCCTCTCTGAACATCTTCCGCACACGGGTCACATCCGCACCGTTACGGCGCAGGAAAGCCGCTGCCTCAAAGGTTCTTACGCCCGTCTTGCTCATAAAGTTGCTGGTATCGATCATGATGCCGGAGTACATGCAGTCCGCTTCCTCCGTGTGGATCTTGATATTGTCGCTTGTATACTGCAAAATCTCGGAAACCATCTCACAGGCGGAGGACGCATACGGCTCCACATAGGAGAGAGTTGCATTCTCAATGGTCTCCGTCCCCTGTCTGTGGTGATCCAGCACAACAATGGATTTGCACACACGCAGCAGCTCGGGACATTCCGTAATGGTGGGACGGTTCACATCCACCACCACAAGCACCGCATTGTTGCCCGCCATCTCTATCGCCTGAGCGCTCCCCACGATCATATCCGCATCATATTCCGGGTTATTCTTAAACAGGTCAACCAGCGGCTGCAGCGTGTTGGAAATATCATTCAGCACAATATGCGCCTTCCTGTCCAGCGTCTGTGCGATCCGGTAAATACCTACCGCCGCGCCGAAGCTGTCCACATCCGCAAGTCTGTGCCCCATGATGAGAACCTTGTCTTTTCCCGCGATGATTTCTTTCAAGGCATGCGCTTTTACACGCGCCTTCACTCTGGTATTCTTCTCTACCTGCTGGCTCTTTCCGCCGTAGTAGGTGGTACTTTCCGGCGTCTTGATCACCGCCTGATCGCCGCCACGCCCCAGTGCAAGATCGATGGCATTCCGGGAAAACTCATAATTCTGCGCATAGGTGAGACCGTCCAGACCGACACCGATACTGATGGTCACCGCCATCTCGTTTCCGATATTGACCGTCTTGACATCCTCCAGCAGGTCAAACCGGGATTCCTGCAGCTGTGCCACGGATTTCTTGCGCATAATCACAAGATATTTGTCTTTCTCAAGCTTTTTCACGATTCCGTCCAACGCGGAGATATACTTGTTCACCTTTCGGTCAATCAATGCGATCAAGAGCGATCTTCTGACCTCCTCAACGCTTTCAAGTGCCTCCTCGTAGTTGTCCAGATACAAAAGCCCCACTGCAAGGCTCTGATCGTCCACTTCCTGCAAGGCGATATGCAGCGCCGTCTCATCAAACAAGTATACCGCAATCAGATAGCCATTGTAGCACTCAGCCTCAATCATATCGCTGTTTTCCGCCATTTCCTTCAAAGAAATGCGCTTGAACTTTGCAATATAATCCTTGCCGTCATAGGTCATTTCGTACTGTGTCTCTTCCACGCCGTTGTCGTCGGGCAGACGATCCCTCGTGATGGAAGGGAACAGTGACATGATGGATTTGCTGTAACCCTTCGGCTGCCGGATCACATTTTCAAATGCCTGGTTCGTCCAGATCACCTTACCGGTGTCGTCCAACAGGGCGTGCGGCAGCTCCAGCTCCCGGAGCAGGCGCTTCTGGATCTGTCCGTACTGTGTAGCAAAGCTGACCAGCTCGTTGATAATGACCGGTTTATTATAGAAATAAAGCGTCAACGTAACAGCGAAATAGAATACCGTGAAAAATCCAAGCAAAAGCCCGGCACGGTAGTCAATGGCAAGCATGCCCGCATTCACCACAAGTAAAAGTCCTCCCAGATAAAGAGAGAACTTCAGGTATGTTCTGATACGTCCTTTCAGTCTGATTCGTCTTTTCATGTAGCCCCCATGTAAATAGTTGTCCATTACATATCAAGTTATAGTATAACATTTTTTCTTTTATCTTTCCACAAGATAATTTGTCGAATAAAAAGAAAAATGCAAAGACCTTGCCTATAAAGCAAAGTCTTTGCAGCTTTTGTCAATCTTTATCAGTCCATTTTGTAAAGGTAAAAGTCATCCCATGCTCCCCAGCCGCCCGGACCGCTCTCCACATGCACACCGACCGTGACCTTATCGCCTTCCTTTACCGTGATGTCCGAAATATGGGGTTCATCCCACTTGAGCCAGCCGTTCACCGCACTGTCCGCAGTATACGTCTTATCTCCCACCGTAATGTAGAGCCGGAACACGGCGCTGCTGCCGGCGTCTCCGCCCTGCAGGAACGCACCCAGTTCATAGGTTCCTGCCGCCAGATCCGTAATCTCCTGTTCCACCGTGTAGGAGAAAGTATCCTGACTCCAGAATTTGAGGCTGTACGTGCCGGTTCTCTTGTTGTTGTCATCCTCCCTGTCAACAGCCGTACCGTCAATGTTCCACATGGACATATCCGGCCCCTCAAATCCGGGATTCTTAATGTAGTTGACCCGCAGGATGTCTACCTGACACTGCACCTCAAATGCCGTGCCGTCCACATCCGCCGTACCGTCGATATAATATAACCCGGCTCCCGCCTGCTGCGCTGCCTTTGCCTGCTCCTCATTCCAGCTCACCGGAACCTCCTTCAGGCTTCCGCTTACCAGAACCGCATTTACCGTCTCCGGCAGGATGACTTCCTCGCCGATTCCGATCTCAACCGCCGCATCCTGTACGCCTGTCACGGTGAGGGGTGCCGTCGTCCCGGCAAACACGTATTTATAGACATTCAGGGAATCAAGCGGATATCCCCGGAAATCAAACATAGCCTGATTGTCCCACGAAGCACCGCCGTAGTATTTGCCTGCATCATTGGGATCATAGGTTTTTGCAAAGCTGGATGCCCAGCCCGATCCGTAGGTCTCCCATTTTTCACGGTTGGATGCCAGCACCTCAGCCGCATCCGGGGCAGACGGATCGTAGACCTGCACCGGGATCCATGCCGGTTCCCAGTAGAACATGCCAAGGCCTGCATCTCCCACATCACTGACTGCCTGCATGACATCCCTGATGGCGTTGACCTGTCCCTGCTCACTGAATTCATAATTCAGCACCAGATTCTCCGTCTCCAGACTGACGCTGTTGGCAAAGCCGTCACCGTCGTCGTTTGTATACGCATAGGAGGTTTCCATCACCAGAACATCCTTGCCGTACCGCTCCGCGATCAGTGCAAGCTGGCTGGTCAGCTTCTCCGTTGTGCCATGCCAGAAAGAATAGTAGGAGGTTGCAAAAATATCGTAATCCACTCCATAAGTCTTTAAATTCTCCGCATAGTCAATAAAGCTCTTGGAACTGGGGTTGGTAAAGTGAACGGCAATGCGGATATCCTTGTCATTCTTCTTTGCAACCTTGCGAATTGCGGCGCTGCCAAGCTGCATCAGCTCGCACATTCTGTCCCATTCCGTCTCTCCGGCAAGTCCTGACACGGTCTCATTTCCCACCTGTACCATTCCCACGTTCACCCCGGCATCCAGAATCGCCTGCAGGCTGGTCTCCGTAAACTCGGTCATAGCCGCCTTCTTATCCTCATAGGTCAGGTGTGCCCATGCCTTGGGAGCCTTCTGTTTGTTGGGATCCGCCCAGAAGTCGGAATAGTGAAAGTTGATCAGAACCTTCATTCCGGCAGCCGTAGCGAGCCTGCCGATCCTGATGGCAGTTTCCACATCATTGTGACCGCCCCCGTAGCCGTTTCCTTTTGTATCATAGGGATCGTTCCAGACACGGATCCTCACCCAGTTGATGCCCGCCTGTGCCAGAACATGGAAGAACCCTTCCTCATCCACCACATTGCCGTCAAAATCCTTGAATGTTGCACCGCTCTCGATGATGGACAAATAAGAGGAAATGTCCACTCCGCGGATAAAATCGTTATCAATGCCGGTCACCGGCTCCACATACAAATCGGAGTCCCATGCCTGCGCACCGGTAAAGTCCGGGAGTTCGGAAATCTCTATGGTCCCGTACTCCTGCGTTTCCTTTTTTCTTCCGTTCCATGTGTCTCCTGCGTTTCCCGTCCTCCTGCCAGCGAATCCTCCGTCCCAAGCGTCGGCTCCGTCTTTCCGCAACCGACCATGCCCAGTATCATTGCCGCTGCGAGGACTGCTGCAACCACCTTTTTCTTTACTCTGCCCAATACCAACTTCCCATGCCTCCCTTTCTCAAAACCTGCCCCTCTGAACGCGTTTTATCTGTCTTTATTGTAGACTTTTTCGGGTTTTGCGGTCAATTGCCGTATTTCCCAATCTTTTGCGGCATGGATTTCATGTGATTAAGCACAAATAACAGATATGTGCGCAACCGTGTGCGCAGTGTGGTATATGTGGGTTTTATACAAACAAAAAACACCCCTCCGTTTATGTCGGAAGGGTGTTCATTCCTGTTTTGATTTAGTCGCAGGTATAGGGCATCAGTGCGACGTGGCGCGCGCGCTTGATTGCAACGGTAAGTGCTCTCTGATGCTTTGCGCAGTTGCCGGTGATTCTTCTGGGAAGAATCTTACCTCTCTCAGATACATATCTCTTCAGCTTGTTAACGTCCTTGTAATCAATTACGTTGTCCTTGCCACAAAATACACAAACTTTCTTTCTTCTGCGCATGCCGCCTTTTTTTCTCATAGGCGCATCTGCTCTGTCTGCTTTATTAAATGCCATGTCAGTGCCTCCATTCTAAAAAGATTAGTTAAACGGCAACTCTTCGTCGATGCCGTCCGGGATGTTCATAAAGCCGTCGCCTGCTCCCGAAGGTGCCGGTCTTGAGCTTGTATTGCCTCCCGTGTAACCGCCATTGTCACCAGATGCATTTTTGCTCTCGGCGAACTCGATCTCGTCCACGATAATCCGAACGCTGTAAACCTGCTGGCCATCCTTGTTCGTGTAATTATCGTTCTGAATGCTTCCTCCCATCAGGATCTTGGTTCCTTTATGAAGGTAACGCTCGATGAACTCCGCCTGCTTTCCGAATGCGGTACAGTTAAAGAAATCAGCATCAGGCTGACCCTCTCTCTTGAACCTTCTGTCAACCGCGATGGAAAATCTTGCTACCGCCGTCTGGCTGCTTCCCTGAGAATATCTCACCTCGGGATCTCTGGTCAATCTACCCATAAGAATTACTTTATTCATACCAATTCTCTCTTTCCGGTATACCTGGGGATCCTTCTCGGATACTTTGGATACCCGGTACGCCTTTTACGCTTCCTGTTTTACGATTAAATATCTGATCACGTTGTCCATGATGCGGATACGGCTCTCGATCTCAGCGGGAGCGGTCTTCTCTGCGTCGAACTGGATGAAATAATAGAACGCTTCCTTCATCTTCTGAACTTCGTAAGCCAGCTTTCTCTTACCCCATTCATCAACGTTGGTGATGGTTCCGCCGAATCTCTCAACCAGTGCCTTGCACTTGTCGATTACGGCTGCTCTTTCATCATCTTCGATCTTCGCACTCACAACAACTGTCATTTCATATTTGCTCATGCTTTTACCTCCTTATGGTCTCTGGCCCCTGTCTGTCAGGAGCAAGGATAATATATCACGGAATAGTATATTACCATAAAATTCTCGCATTTTCAAGCCTTTTTGCGTATTTCGCGCAGATTTTTTTCCACCAGTTTCCTTGCGATCATAATCTGATGACCGCACCCCTCGCACTTCAGTCTGAAATCGGCTCCGATACGCAGAACCTCCCACTCCTGACTGCCGCACGGGTGTTGTTTCTTCAATTTTACAATATCCCCTACCTGAATATCCATCCCCACCGGTTCCTTTCCGTTCTATATTTACAAAGCTCCCAGCACCTCGCCGATGCTGTCCCTGATCACCAGATCCGCAATGTTATCCCGGGGCGTGGACGCCTTGTTGATCAGCACCAGATATTTTCCCAGGAAATAATCGATCAGCCCCGCCGCCGGATACACCGCAAGGGAGGTTCCTCCGATGATCAGCATGTCGGCCCCTTTGATTGCTTTTACCGCTTCATTCAGGGTATGCTGGTCGAGCCCTTCCTCGTACAGCACCACATCCGGTTTCACGATCCCCCCGCACTTTTCACAGCGCGGAATCCCTTCAGACTCCATGATGTATTTCATATCATAAAAGGCTCCGCAATCCTCGCAGTAATTGCGCAGGACGCTGCCGTGCAGCTCCCAGACCGTCTTGCTCCCCGCCGCATGATGCAGACCGTCGATATTCTGCGTAATGACGGCTTTCAATTTTCCTTCCTGCTCCCACTCCGCCAGTTTTCTGTGCGCCGCATTAGGAACCGCATCCGGATACAGCATCTTGTTGCGGTAGAACCGGTAGAACTCCTCCGTATGTTTTCTGAAAAAGGTATGGCTCAATATGGTCTCAGGCGGATATGCGTACTGCTGGTGGTAGAGTCCGTCCACACTCCTGAAATCCGGGATCCCGCTCTCCGTAGATACCCCGGCTCCGCCAAAAAACACAATGGAACTGCTTTTTGCCACCATGTCCCTTAGTACATTTACTTTTTCTGTCTCCATGTCCTTCTCCGTTCCGCAGACGGGTCTGCTTTCCCTGCGTCCGCTCTGACAGTAGTATTATACCACAAAAACCATTTGCCGCAAAAGTCGGAATTTGATATAGTAGACAGTGTAGTGTAATCCTTGGGGAAGTGGGGAATTGTTATGAGCAATGATTCAATTATCAAGACCAACAAAAGAACGATTGTCAATATTATCTGTGCAGCTGTCGCATTCCGGCTTGTCGTCTACGTCATATCCTTTGTGGGCATGACGCTCTTTTCTTCCGCTTACACCTTCACCTTCAACGATTTTTTAAACAACTGGAACCGTTGGGATGGACCGCATTATCTGAATATAGCGTTAAACGGTTATGCCGGCGCCACGGAGTTCTGCGATACCTGCAAAGCGGCTCTTTTGGACGCGGGGATTTCGGCAAATGTTCTGGAAAACGGCGTACACCTGTTTCTGACTTTTTATCCGCTTTTTCCGTGGCTGATCCGGCTTCTTCATGTATTTGTTTCAAGCCCCATCCTCTGTGCCATGATCATCTCCACAGCCTGCTATGCCGCCGGCTGTGTGTATACTTATCTCCTGATCCGTCTTGACTACAGCGAGACGATCGCAAGAAACACCGTGATCCTGCTCTCCCTGTTTCCCTTTTCCTTTTTCTTTGGAAGCGTACACACCGAGAGCCTGTTTTTGTTCCTGACAGCCGCAGCCCTGTATTACATCCGCTCACACAGATGGGGAATGGCTATTTTATTCGGTTCCCTTGCCACAATGACCCGGTCGCAGGGATTGCTGATCGGTCTAGCCGCAGGCGTGGAATGGCTTATGCAATACCGGCCGTGGGATATGATCAAAAACAAAAATTTTCAAAAGATGAGCGCTTTCCTTCTGAGAGGTTTGTCCCTATTTCTTATGCTGAGCGGTTATCTGGTTTATCTTCTCATCAACTATACGGTAGACGGATATGCTTTCAGTTATGTCATTTATCAGAAATCTCACTGGGGTATGAGTGTCCAGATTCCCTGGAAGGTAGCCACATATCTGTGGAAAAACGCCACCTCTGTGCAAATCGACCCTGCGTCAAGGATGGCGATGTGGATTCCGGAGTTTTTGATCCTGCCGCTCAGTATCATTCTGTTTGTCTACGGCATCAAAAAGCTGCGTGCCTTCCATATGGCGTACGGCATCTCCTATATGCTCCTGACATACTCTTTAAGCTGGCTGATCAGCGGCGGTCGCTATACCGTGTGCTGTATCCCCCTGTTTCTGGCAATGGCACTGGTCGCTGAAAAGCGCAGATGGCTGATGCCCGCCCTTGCCTGTACGGGAGCCATGCTGCAAGCCGTCTATCTTACGGGTTATCTCACCGGAAAAATAATCATGTAATGATCCTCAAAAGTTTCCCACCAGAAAATCCTTTACGACGCCGAAAAATTCGCGCAGCATATTATTGAGCAGAAGCCCGGGATGAGATCCAGCCGCAATTCCGCAGACTGATTTATATCCGACGCCTTCTGCCAACCGCAATGCCCGGAATATATGGAAGTTGTTGGTCACAATGCCGATCCGGTCTGTCTCCTTATCAAAATAGCGGCTGCTGAATCGAATATTCTGACTGGTGTTTCTGGATTGGTCCTCCAGCAGGATGCGTTCGGGCGATATGCCCCTCGCTGTCAGGTAGTCATACATTCCCTGCGCCTCCGTGTCCGGCTCATCCTTGCCCTGTCCCCCGGAGACAATCACCTTGGTATCGGGATTTTCCTGCAAATAGACAAGTGCCTGATCCAGTCTTTTTTGCAGCACATAACTTGGACCGCCGTTCTTAAGCTGCGCCCCCAAAACAATAATATAATCAAGTTCCGGCTCACCCTTTGCTCCGAAGCCGCTCAACACCATTCCTTCAATCGTGGCAAAGAAAAGCAGTCCGATCACAGTGCAGGTTCCCCCTACTCTTTTTAACCACAGGGGGAAGTGGTGCCAGATTCCTCTGCCGAATATCCCCCACAGCAGAAAACAGATCCCCATCACACCCCAGATCAGAAAGAATTTCGTTCCATAACCCGCAAACAGGAGAACTGCCAGACAATAGAGCATGCAGGCAATCCCCAGAATCATCATCCCAATATACATCTCAATCTCCGTTCCGCTTCATTTGATAAATTTCCTATATAGCAAAAAGGCTTCAGAAAACAAATTTCTGAAACCTTTCAGAGGCGACAACCAGATTTGAACTGGTGATCAGGGTGTTGCAGACCCATGCCTTACCACTTGGCTATGTCGCCACGCTCCCCGAGTAGGGCTCGAACCTACAACCCCACGGTTAACAGCCGTGTGCTCTACCATTGAGCTATCGAGGATGACTCCAACGGGAATCGAACCCGTGTTACCGCCGTGAAAGGGCGATGTCTTAACCGCTTGAC
>URSA01000005.1 GCA_900550475.1 uncultured Lachnospiraceae bacterium | reverse complement strand
GATGCAGCTAGTGCGTTTGTGGCATTTAGAGAGAGGCATTAATGAAGCAATATAAGGTAGAGATTACAAAAGAAGCTTTGCAGGATATGGAAGATATATACAATTATATTGCTATAGATTTGCTTGCTCCGGATAATGCAATGGGGGCAATATAATCGCATTGCTGATGAAATACTTACATTAGACACTTTCCCGGAACGATTTAGGATTATGGATTCTGAGCCGGAAAAGAGAATGGAGTTGCGTAGAATGCTCGTCGATAATTATTCAGTGTTTTACACAATCCGTGACGAAAGGGTAATTGTAACGGATGTGTTATACACGGCATCTGATATAGAAGCACGTTTGAGAGGCGAGTTATAAAAGCACGCGTTTATTTGAAGTTTCTTAAGAATTTGGCTTATGCAACTAACAGTCGCACAATGTAAACAAAACTTTCTTGAATGAATAATAGATGTTTTGTATTATTACGGCATAATTAAGCAAAGGAGGTAACAATCATGTTACTAAATGAAAAAATTACTATTATCAGAAAGATGAACAATCTGACTCAAGAAGGTTTTGCTGAAGAGCTTGGTGTTAGCAGGCAGGCGGTATCAAAATGGGAAAATGGAACTTCGATTCCTGATGTGCAGTTACTTTTAAGAATAGCAGATTTCTACAATCTTACATTGGATCAGTTGGTAAGAGATGATTTTGATTTACCTATATCTAGCTTGGATGAAAAGAAAATTGCGGGTGATTTATCAGATAAAAGCAGTGTTTCAATAGATGATTACTTAGGAAAAGTATGTGATGTTTCTATGAATAGTTTTAGGCATAGTGTAATCAGAAATATCAAAATCGTTGGAAGCTATAAAAACTTAATATGCTTTGAAAAGAATGGTAGATATGGTTTCTTTAATAAGAATAAGTCATTAGGTATTCTTGCAAAAAGAGAAGAAGATTATGTGGCTCAGAATGACATTAGTTATGGTAAATGTTCGGTATATGTAAATAAAGGAACTTATTTTGGTGGAAATACCTATGCGTTTAGTGAAATTGTCTCTTGTGTAGAAGATACAATTGAAGTTCATACGGGTAAGTTTGTTGCAAAAGAATCTTTGGAGGATATCTCTGTTATTTTAATGAGTGACAAGATAAATCATTCATTTAATTAAGGTACTTGAAACTTTCAGTCTTGTAGAGAGATTGAAAGCAACAGAAGATTTGAATTTTATGGAGGTATTATGGACAAGAAAAAGTATTGGATAATCCGATTATTCTTTGTGCTTTTTACAATATCCGTATCTGTTGCAATACTTTCTTGTGGAATAATAAATGTTTATGGCTTATTTGGTGAGGCAATCACATATGTAGTGGTCGAAGATAAAGAACAAGAAATTGTCAGTATCGAAGATGTAGACCATAAAAAAGTCCAAACTGTAAAAGGCATAAACATTCTCAATATTTGGTTTGAAATTCTGATAACGGTTGTATGCATCAGCTTTTGTGCTAATTTAATCCAACTACCACGAGGAGATACCATAGTTACATTAAAGGTTCGCATGGACGATTAAATCCTTTCTGCAAATAGAAAGCAGAAAGGAGAATAATTGTGTTTGAGCAAGATTATGTAATGAGACTCATTAAAGAAATGGTGCGAGCTATTTTAAAACTATTATTCAACATCGATACGGAGTCCCCAACAGTAGAATTGTTGGAAAATAAAGAAGAACAGGAAACATTGGAAAATCTGTTAGACATGGTTGACGCTGGAGAAATCAATGAAGCTGAAAACAGATTATATGATTTGACCAGTAATACAGATGTGAACAGTTTAGAAATTGCACTATTATTTTATTCCTATTTGAATGACAAAACTGACGATTTTTTAGAAGTAAATAACTTCAGCAGAGATGAAATCAAATTAGGTTTAGAAAATGTTGCTGATAGCTTTGGTCTAAGCAGTATTGCAAAAATGTTTTTAACAGACTTTTAATAGAATTGTCTGGTTGTCAGTTGAATAAGATGACCAGACAATTCAAATTTACACATAATACAAAATTTCAGTCTTGCGAAGAGACTGAAAGCAACAGAAGATTTGAATTTACAGGAGGTAAGGATGCTTACTTTATATGAGCCAAAATATGAGGACTTGTGGTTTCGGCAAATGATGCTGGCCGATGAAGATACCATGTCCTACAATCATGCATGGGGCGGGACAATTCCCTGGCCGGAGGATAAATGGAGCGGCTGGTACGATTATTGGATCGCTTGCCACGAGGACAAGCGGTATTATAGGTACCTAAAAAATGAAGATGGTCAATTCGTTGGAGAAATTGCGTATCACTACGATGCCGAAACACAGCATGAGATAGCCGATGTTATCATATATTCGAAATACAGAAGAAAGGGCTATGGAAGCGAGGCGTTGGATCTGCTGTGTTTCGTAGCGAAAAACAATGGGATTTCAGTTCTCTACGATGATATTGCAATTGACAACCCCGCTATTACACTTTTTCTGAAGCATGGATTTGTGGAAGAATACCGAACAGAAGAAAAAATAATTCTCAAGAAGGAACTGTGATACAAATTCCAGTCTTGTAGAGAGATTGAAAGCAACAGAAGATTTGAATTTTACGAAGGAAATTTGAAATGAATAGGATAGATACAAAAGGACTTTTATTAAGAATTTTTATCCCCACAATAGTTTTGAGTATGAGCTATTTGATATTGGGACATTTTTGTAATATACCATACATACTGCTATTTTGCATTTTGGGAACAGTTATATTATTACCAATGGAATTAGGTATGATTATATCAGCAAGTAAAAAAGAGTATGGTACGTATTCTTTAAAAAGTGCATTAGAGGGTCAGGAGCAACTCGCATTATGGAAGATAGTGTTGATTGCCTTTGTTTTCTTTGGTATAGCAGGCTTGCTCTCAGCATTTGTTGCACCTATTGAAAATCATATTTTTTCAGTGGCAAGAAGCAATTTGCTTAGTAATTTACCGATAGGTTTTGATTGGACAGATTACGAATATCTAAAATTTTTTTCAAAACCCATAATAATCTTTACTTGCGTATACTACGGCATTTTTAATGCGTTAATTGCACCGATAACAGAAGAATTATTTTTTAGAGGATATTTGACATCACATTATAAAAAGCAAAGTTCGTTTACACCAATACTTATAGCTGTTTTGTTTTCGCTTTATCATTTTTGGTTGCCTTTTAATAATGTATTTCGTATATTGGCATTTGCACCAGTTGCATATGTAGCATATAAGAAAAAGAATATCTACATAAGTATATGTTTTCATTGCTTGTGTAATCTGTTTTCGGTGGTGAGTTTTGTGTTGGAAGTGATGGGATAAATTCGATTTAACAAGACACTTGAAACTTCCAGTTTGTCAATTACAGGTGACATTGAAAGAGCCAGTCCATTCAAGGTGCTGGCTCTTTCAAAAATTCCATTCTAATAAATTGCACGACAACTTATCAAAAAATAAGCTTCCCATTATGAAAAAATGAATAGAAAATGTATAAAAGTGGTAAAAGCGAATAATTATAAGGGTTTATGCATTAGACACACTTTTGTAAAAAGGGAGAATTATAAGAAAAGGGTAGTGGCTATTGCAGTTTCTACAATGTTGTTATTTGCATTAACAGCATGCGGTAAGGATAAAGAAACTGATATTGACTCTAGTACTAGCTATAAAAATAGGTTGTATTCATCTTATAATTTACATATAATATTGGCAGAAGGAAGGTGCAGAGTATGACGGTAGATACAAATACAATGATTTCTATAACGGAAGCCAATCAGAATTTTTCAAAAGTTGCCAGAGTTGTGGATGAGCACGGCACAGCGGTTATCCTGAAAAATAATGTACCGCGTTACCTTGTGATTGACTTTAGTAAGGTGGAACAGGAAAAAATTGCATCCATGGAGGATGTGTTTGCTATATCTGAGCGTCTCATTAAGCAGAATATGGAGGCTTATGAGGTACTTGCCAAATGATAAAATTAAGCAAAGAACAGGTCATTTTGCTCCATAAGAGACTGCTTGAGGCTACAGGCGGGAGTGAGGGCATTCGCGATGAGGGAATGCTGGATTCAGCACTTGCAAATCCGTTTCAGTCTTTTGGAAATGAAGAATTATATCCGAGTGTGCAGGCAAAAGCAGCACAGCTTTGCTTTGGAATTGTAAAGAACCATCCTATGGTTGATGGGAACAAGCGTCTGGGTATGTAATGTTAGTATTCCTGGCGTTAAACGGTTATGAACTTTTGTATACACAGCAGGAGCTGAGTGATACAATCCTTGCACTGGCGTCCGGCAAAATAGGTGCAGAGGATATATTGCGATGGATTATCAGTCATCAAAAATAATGCATAGGATGATTATGTGCAGCATGGTGATATGGTTATTATGAACATGGAGAGCCGCATGAATGAGAAAAATACAAAACGGAAGAGAGTGGGAGAACAGATGAAGGTTGCATTGACAGAAGAGAATGTTACATTGACCGGGAGGACATACAGGGAAGGGGACACGGTGTGGCTGGCGCTGTCCGGCACAGGGGTTGCCTTTGATTACACGGGAAAAAGACTGGCGGTGACGGTTGTCGGGGGAGCGGTGGCCGGAACACCGGACAACGAAATCAATTACGCCAGATTCGCCGTTTACGCGGACGGCAAAAGGGTGCTGGATGAGCGGGTGATGCAAAAGGAAAAGGAATATGTGCTGTGGGAGAGCGGGGAAGAGGGAACGGTACGGATTGAGATCATTAAGCTCTCCGAAAGCCCCATGTCCGTGATGGGACTGAGAGATATCCTGATCGGGGAGGGGGAGAAGATCTGCCCCTTGCCGCGAAAGGAGCATCTGATCGAATTTATCGGAGATTCCATTACCTGCGGCTACGGTGTGGATGATGAAGACCCGCTGCATTCCTTCTCGACGGCAACGGAGGATGTGACAAAAGCGTATGCCTACCTGACGGCAGAGCAGCTTGACGCGGATTACACTATGTTTTCCGCCAGCGGATATGGGATCATATCGGGGTATACGGATGACCCTCAGAAAAAATGCAGCGAACAGTTGATCCCGCTCTATTATCACAGCTACGGCTTCAGCTATGATACCATGGAAAACGGGGTGAATCCCAAGGATCTTGCGTGGGATTTTACAAAGAGAGAGCCGGATGCGATCGTGATCAATCTGGGAACCAACGACGACAGCTATTGTCAGGATGAGGAAGAAAAGCAGAAGGAATACCGGGATCAGTATGTTGTCTTTTTGAAGGATGTGAGGAGCAAGAACCCGGATGCCACGATCTTCTGCGTGCTGGGACTTATGGGGGCAAGACTGTTTCCGAGAATCTGTGAGGCATGCCGGATATACAGCGCAGAAACAGGGGACAGAAACATCCATACGTTTGAGCTGCCGGAGCAGGATGGGACGATAGGATATGTGGCAGACTATCACCCGCTGCATGGCGCACACGAAAAGGCGGCGGATGTGCTGAACAGGGAAATCAAAACGGTTATGGGGTGGTAGCCCTGTGGAATGAGGAAGTGGATGAAAGAGCTTCTGGATTTGTTTTTACATTTCTTTAAAATAGGCTTTTTTACCTTCGGAGGCGGCTGGAGTATTCTGGCGCAGATGGAGGAGGAATACATCAATAAGCGGCATCTGATCACGAAGCAGGAGCTGCTGGATATGACTTCGGTGGGAAAGTCGCTGCCGGGCATTATGATCACCAACATTACGGTGGTGTTCGGCTGCCGTATGGCGGGAGTGGCGGGCGCCGTGGCGGCAACGCTGGGGATCGTGATTCCCCCGGTGCTGGTGCTGACCGGCGTGACGGTGGTCTACAATTCCGTGAAGGATAATGTGTATGTGGCGTATGCCCTGAAAGGAATCCGGGCGTGCGTGATCCCGATTATCGCGTCCTCCGCGATCAGCCTCTGGAAGAGCGCCGTAACGGACAGGTGGTGCCTGCTGATCTGCCTTGGCGCTTTTCTCCTGAGTGCCTTTGTGGGCGTGGGAAACGTAGAGATCATATTGGGAGGGCTTCTGCTTGCCCTGCTGCTCATGGGGAAGGACAGGCATAAGAAGAAACAATGAAACTGCTAATTTTGTTTTTTGTGTTTGTAAAGATCGGCTTTACAAGCTTTGGCGGCATGTCCATGGTGCCGATCATCAATGAGGAGATGATCACGCACGGCTGGATGACGCAGGAGGATGTGGCGAATATTCTGGCAATCGCGGAGATGACACCGGGCCCCATGGGCATCAACTGCGCCACCTTCGCAGGGATGCAGGTGGCGGGAGTCGTCGGCGGAATCGTGGCGGTGCTGGGGGTGCTGACACCGGCGTTTACCACCACACTTGCGGTGGCAGCCTGCTATGAGAAATTTCGCTCCACGCAGCTTATGCAACGCATCCTCTATGTGATCCGGCCGGTCTGCATCGGGCTGATGCTGGCGGTGATCTATTCGCTGTCGGCGACCACCTATTTTACGGAGGGGTTCAGCCCGGATCTTGCCAGTATCGGGATCGGAGCGGTGGCGTTCGTTCTGATTGCGGTATTTAAGCGGAATGTGGTTGTGGTCATTACCGTTTCCGCCCTGCTTGGGCTGGCGGTGGGCATGCTGTTCCATTGAAGCAAAGAGAGCAAAAGAGAAAATGTGATGGGAGGAAGAAGGTATTGTTGGACTATCAGGAGCAATACAGGACAGAACTTCATAATCAGGAGGCAAAGTCAAACAGGAGGGCGCTGAGGATTTTTTTGTGGATCTTTGTGGCACTTGCCGCCATATGGCTGCTTACGGTACTGCGGGTGTTTGTGGTGGATGCGCAGTTTGTCACCATAGCGTTTGTGGTCTCGGCGATCCTTTGTATGCCGAGTATCTATATTTTTCTGAAGGAGGATCTTTCCGCTCCATGGGTGAGGTATTTCCTCCTTACCATGATCTGTCTGGTTTCGGGAATCATTGCAGCATTGCTTTCCTTCCATGCGGTGCTTTTGTATGTGCTGCCGCTGCTTCTGGCGATCCAGTACCGGGACAGCAAGGCGCTGTGGTTCGCGTTTGGTGTGAACACGGCGACCATGACGGCGAGCATGCTGGCGGGTTTCTATTTCGGACTTTGCGATCTGAATCTTCTGTACGCCAGCAATCACTCCCTCAGTTGGTATATGCGCCGGATCGGCGAGGCGGATGCCATGCTTCCGTTAAATGAAAACCCGTCGTTCATCATCGTGGCTTACGGGGCGTTTCCCAGAACCATTATTCTGTTTGTTTTCGCCCTGATGCTTCGGAATACCATTCTCACCAGCCATGAGGACGAGCGCAGAATTGCGGAGCTGACCTACCACAAGGAGACGGATCTCAGAACCAGGCTGTTCAACAAGAACAAGTATGAAGAAATGGCAGCGGCATATTATCCCGGAATAGCGAAGATTGCGGTGATCTTCTGGGACATCAACAACCTGAAAAAGGTGAACGACAAATACGGACATTCCATGGGGGATGTACTGATAGAGACTGTGTCGGAGAAGCTGTATGAGCAGGCTGACGAAAGACGCCGTGTCTACCGGGTCGGCGGAGATGAGTTTTTGCTGATTATCGACGATCCCACACCCGGAGAGGCGGAGGGGCTGATTAAAAAGGTGCGTGAGGAACTGCACCACAGCAGCGAGGAGGGCGGTATCCGGATCTCCAGCGCCGCCGGCTATGCGGAGGGCACTGGCGCGGAGATAAGAGAAGTGGTAAAAAGTGCCGACGCAAAGATGTATGAGGACAAGAATGCGGGCAGGGAGGGAAGAGAGTGAGTGCGGTTGTAGGGTTTGTGGCGCTGGGGGTGATCGTCCTTGCAGGTTTGCTCTTGCTGACATCGTATTATCTGTATCGCGGCGTTTTCTGTTATCCGTCCGCAAAACAGTCTGATCCGGAACAGATCCCGGACAGCAAGGCATACGGAACGCGCAGGGAAGAGATGCGCAGAGTGATGGAACAGATGAAGGAGACGGACTGGGAAACGGTGTATCTTACGGCAGCGGACGGCTGCCGGCTATTCGGGAGACTGCGGATTACGGATCCGGGAGCACCGCTGTTTCTCTTTTTTCACGGGTATCACGGAACCTTTATGTGGGACGGATACGGCTGCTTCCGCTTTTGCAGGGACAGAAACTACAATATGCTCATGGTGGACGAGCGGGCGCATGGTAAGAGCGGGGGGAAAGCCATCACCTTCGGCATTCTGGAGAGGGAAGACTGCAGGCTGTGGGCGGAATATGCGGCGGAGCGGACAGGCGGGAAGGTCCCCATCATTCTGTCCGGCGTTTCCATGGGAGCGGCGACCGTACTGATGGCGTCTGTGCTGGCGCTGCCTGAGAGCGTGATGGCAGTGGTGGCGGACTGCGGGTATACCTCTCCAAGGGAGATTATCCAAAAAACCGCCGCAGCCATGCATTTTCCGGTGGGTTCGTCCTATCTGCTGCTCAGGGCAGGAGCCCGCATATTCGGACGTTTTGATCTGGAGGCTGCCTCTCCGCTGGAGGCGGTGCGGCAAAATAAGCTGCCGGTGCTGTTTGTGCAGGGAGGAAAGGATTCTGTGGTTCCGATGTCCATGTGTGATGCGCTTTTTGATGCCTGCGCGGCATCGAAGGAAAGGCTGGTCGTGGCAGAGGCGGAGCATGCGGTCAGCGCCATGGAGGACTACGGGGCTTACGAGGCGGCGCTGGACGCATTTTTGAAAAAACGATGCAGCATATGAAAAAGAGTCTCCGGAAAGGGACTTTCTTTTTAAAGGATTCAATGCTATAATAAGTGCGGTTTTTTGACAGAAAAGAGAAAAAGGATGGATACGGTAATGAACGATAAAGAAAATTTGTATACCCCGAAACAGGTGTTGGAGAGGTACATGACGGGGTGTATTTCCCGGACGTCCGCGCCCTGGTGGCGCATCTGCCTGCTGGGCATTATGGCGGGCGCTTTTATTGCTTTCGGCGCGGCGGCAAGCAGTGTGTCCATGTACGGAATCCCCATTACGGGACTGGCCCGCACGGTGGGCGGAGCGGTGTTCCCCATCGGACTGATGCTGATTATACTGGTGGGAGGCGAGCTGTTTACCGGCGACTGCCTGATGATCACGGGAGCCATGGACGGCAGATACCCTTGGAAATCCGTGATCTGTGATCTGATTCTGGTGTTTGTCAGCAATTTTGTGGGCGCGCTTTTTATCGCGTTTCTGGTTACCCACAGCGGACAGCTCGGTTTTTCCGACAATGAGCTGGGGGCATATGTGATCAAGGTAGCGGCGGGAAAGTTGGACATTCCCTTCGGCACGGCGTTTTTATCCGGTATTCTGTGTAATATTCTGGTGTGTGCAGCTGTTTTCATGGCAGCAGGCGCAACGGATGTGACCGGAAAGCTGTGGGCGACCTTCTTCCCCATTTTCGTGTTTGTGATCTGTGGCTTTGAACACTGTGTTGCCAATATGTATTATCTGACGGCGGGCATCCTGGCTGCCGGAAACGATGCCTATGCGGCGAAGGCGACAGCCCTGTACGGCTTCGATGTGGTAGAACGGTTGACCAGCCGGGGATGGATCGATATGCTCACGAAAAACCTTCTGCCGGTTACCCTTGGCAATATCGTGGGCGGAATGGTGTGCGTGGGTCTGCCTGTTTACATGTTGTACCATGACAAAAAGAAAGGAAAGAAGAGCGCATGAAAAAGCAGAAAAAATGTACCCGGGAGCTGCTCACATTTATAGAGCAGAGTCCCACAGCTTACCATGCTGCCGATAATCTGAAAAAGATGGCGGAGAGCGCAGGCTATGTGGTGCTTTCCGAGCAGGAGGAGTGGAATCTGAAGCCCGGCGGGCGGTATGTGGTGCTGCGTAACGGTTCCTCCGTGGCAGCGTTTGCCGTGCCGGAGGGCGAGATCAAGGGCTTTCATATGGTAGCTGCCCACAGTGATTCTCCCACCTACAAGGTGAAGGAAAATGCGGAGATGAAGGTGGAGGAGCAGTACATCAAGCTCAATACGGAGCGATACGGCGGCATGCTCCCCAATACATGGCTGGACAGACCCCTTTCCGTGGCGGGAAGGGTTGCGGTAAAAACGGGGAACGGCATTGCGGAGCGTCTGGTGAAGGTGGATCAGGATCTGCTGGTGATTCCAAACGTTGCGATCCATATGAACCGGGAGGGTACCGATTACAATGCCCAGATAGATATGCTGCCCCTGTACGGACAGGCGGACGGAAAGCTGCACTTTGCAGATACGGTGGCAAAGGCGGCAAAGGTGAAGAAAGACGAAATTCTGGCGTATGATCTGTTTCTGTATGTGAGGGAACAGGGCAGAGTGTTCGGGGGGAACGGGGAGTTTATTCTCGCTCCCAGACTGGATGATCTGCAATGCGCTTTCTCTGCCATGAAGGCAATGACGGCAACGCAGCCGAAGGAATATCTGAATATCTGTGTGATATTCGACAATGAAGAGGTGGGCAGCGGCACCAGGCAGGGGGCGGATTCCACGTTCCTGTCGGATCTGCTTGAAAGAATCAGGGAGGCGTTCGGAAAGAGCAACGCATGGCTGCAGCAGAAGATTGCGGGAAGCCTTTTGATCTCTGCGGACAATGCCCATGCAGTGCATCCCAATCACCCGGAGAAGGCGGATCCCACAAACCGTCCTTACCTAAACGGCGGAATCGTTATCAAGTACCACGGAAGCCAGCGGTATACCACGGACGCCATGACGGCAGCAGCTATGAAGGAGCTGTGCAGGGAGGCGGGAGTGCCGGTACAGACCTATACCAACCGCTCTGACATTGCGGGAGGCTCCACTCTGGGAAATATTTCCACAGCTCATGTGTCCGTTCCTTCGGTGGACATTGGACTGCCACAGCTTGCCATGCACTCCGCAGTGGAGACGGCAGGCGTGAAGGATACGTCATATGCCGTTGAGATGATGACCGTATTCTTCGGAAAATAAGAATATTATTCGGGCGAAAACTCCGAAGCAAAAGCGTTGCCGTTCTGCAACGTTTTTTTGTACTCTGTTGGCGTGCAGTTCAAGTATTTGCGAAACAGCTTGTTGTAGTAGCTTGGACTGTTGAAGCCCACGGAGGCGGCAAGGTCGGCAATGGAGTCAGCCTCGGCGCTGCCGCGCATCATTTTTCTGGTAGATTCAAAGATCCGGTACTTCATCAGATACTCAAAGGGGGTAAGCCCCAGAGCGCGCTGAAAACAACGGCAGCATTCGCTCTTGCTGACATGAATGGAGTCGGCAATCTCCTCCAGCGTGATGGGCTCCATATGCTTTTCCTCTATAAAAAGGATGGCGCGTTTGGTTCGCTCACTGTCCACATTGGACTGGGGCTGCTGGGGCGCCACGCCGAGACGGTCGATCCGAAACAGAACCAGCAGCTCGTACCAGAGCTGGCAGAGCAGGCTTTTCGCCTCAAGCTCATAGCCGAAATCGCCGCGGATACAGCAGGAGACGCCCGCCTCGATCAGACGAAGAACGGGCAGAACCTCGGGGTCGTCCTGCTTTAAGGGCAGGTAATGAAGCGCCGGGGAGGATAACACCGGCGTCAGGTATTTGACGGAGAGCTGTGTGTGTCCATATCCAAACAGCAGGGAGGGATGAAATTTCAGCACCCGGGCAGTACAGAAATGCTCCCCCACGGAGTGAATGGAGTGGAGCTGGTTCTGGTTGATGAAGGCGCCGTCCCCCCGGTGCAGCATGATCCTGCGGTCAGGCAGCTTCAGGCATGCCTCCCCGGATTCAATCAGGAAAAACTCCACTTCCTCATGCCACTGCCAGCGGACAATATTCATATATAGCTTGGCAAAATCCAGATGGTATCCGCTGACGGGAAACTCCTCATTTTTTACATAGGTGCGGACAAGGGAATCCCTGTCCCGCTTGGGTATCTCTTCCTTTGGGTCTGTATCCTCCGGATACAGGTCTTGTTTTTTCATATGCACCTCTTACACATAATTTTATGAGTTCATGGTAGTATAAATTCCCGGTTTGGTCAATAGCAGACTATGTACACAGTGCATAACATAGTGTGGGGGAAAGAGCATATGGACAATCAGAAGCTGGAGAATTTATTGAATCTTGCCATAGAAACGCCGCTTGCGCAGAGGGAAAAATCCCTCAATCTGAATGTGGGATATGAGGAGACAGGGCGGTCATGGGAGGTCATTGTCAAGTACAACGGCGACCTGTCTGGGTTACCGGCGCAGGGAATCGGTGTGGAGGAGCTGATTGCGGGCTACGCCATTTTAAACGTGCCGGAAGGGCTTGTGGATGCGATGGCAGCATTGCCGCAGATCGAGTATGTGGAAAAGCCGAAGCGGCTGTTTTTTGCGGTGGCGGAAGGCAAGGAGGCATCCTGCATCACACCTGTCACGGTGAGACCGCCCTATCTGACGGGAAACGGCATCCTTATTGCGGTCATTGATTCGGGAATCGCTTACCGGAGCAGGCTGTTCCGAAGGGCGGACGGCACAACAAGAATCCGTTATCTCTGGGATCAGACCACGGATACGGCGGGGCGGGAGGGGCTTTCTCCCCCGGCGGGGTTTCTCACAGGCGCAGAGTTTACGGCGGCACAGATCAACGAAGCCCTTGCCGTGGGAGCCGCTGAAGGCTTCCGGCTGGTGCCGAGCACGGATGTGAGCGGGCATGGCACGGCGGTTGCGGCGATTGCGGCGGGGGACTCCCCGGCATCGTCTGAGGGGAACGGACTTGAGGGCAGCTACGAGGGCGTTGCGCCGGGGAGTGAGCTGTTGATCGTGAAGCTGGGCGTGCCCGGTGAAAATGCCTTTCCGCGCACCACGGAGCTGATGCGCGCCCTCACCTATGTGGTGAGAAAGGCGCAGGAGCTTGCGATGCCGGTAGCGATCAATTTAAGCTTCGGAAACACCTACGGTGCCCATGACGGAAGCTCTCTTTTGGAGCGCTTTTTGGATAATATCTCCGAGATCGGAAGAAACGTGATCTGTGTGGGAAGCGGAAACGAGGGTGCTTCGGCCGGGCATGTGCAGGGCAGCTTTTCCGTGGCGGGAGGCGCGGGGCAGCGTGCCTACACGGAGCTTGCTGTGGGGGAATACGAGACTGCTCTCAATGTGCAGCTGTGGAAAAACTATGTGGATCGTTACCGGGTGCGCCTGCGGGGGCCAAGCGGAGCGGTGCAGACACTTCCGGAGGCGGAGGCCGGCAAACAGGTGGTGCGGATGGACGGCGCGGTCATCCTCATCTATCTGGGACAGCCCACGCCGTATGCCGTTACTCAGGAGGTGTATTTTGATCTGCTTCCGGAGGGTAGCTATCTGCCGGCAGGAATCTGGACATTTGAACTGGAGACGGTGTCGGTGGTGACCGGGCAGTATTTCTTTTACCTCCCAACCGGAAGCGTGCGGGGGACGAACACGCGCTTTCTGACGCCGAATCCGAGCGTGACGCTGACCATTCCCTCCACGGCGCAGAAGGTGGTCACAGTGGGGGCATACAACAGCGTTTATGAATCCTATGCCGACTTTTCGGGCAGGGGGTATGTGTATGCGGACAGGACGGTGGGGCTTTTGGCGGGCGGCATTGTAAAGCCGGATCTGGTGGCGCCGGGTGTGAACATCATGGTGCCGGGGGTGGGCGGCGGTTATCTTTCTGCGAGCGGAACCTCCTATGCCACGCCGTTTGTCACGGGTGCGGCAGCGCTACTCATGGAATGGGGCATCGTCCGGGGGAATGATCCCTTTCTCTATGGGGAGAAGGTGAAGGCGTATCTGCGCAGAGGCGCGGCGCCCCTGCGGGGGGAGTCCGTGTATCCCAATGAGCGGGTGGGCTTCGGCGCACTGTGCGTGAGCGGGAGCATACCGGGGGTGTGAGGTGTTGCAGGATGGAATAAAAAGTCAAAGAGACAAATGCGATAGAGACTGGTCTCGCGGCAGAGAAAGTAGTATAATGGGTCTGCTATGAAAAAACTTGTAATCGGAATACTGGCGCATGTGGATGCGGGAAAGACAACTTTATCGGAGGCGATGCTCTACCTTGGGGGAAGTATCCGCAAGCTGGGCAGAGTGGACAACAGGGATGCGTTTCTGGATACGGATGAGATGGAGCGTGCAAGGGGAATTACCATATTTTCCAAGCAGGCTCGTTTCTCGTGGAGGGACACACAGATCGTGCTGCTGGACACGCCGGGGCATGTGGATTTTTCCGCGGAGATGGAGCGCACCCTGCAGGTGCTGGATTATGCCATACTGGTAGTGAACGGCGCTGACGGCGTGCAGGCGCACACCCGCACGCTCTGGAAGCTGTTGAAGCGCTATGAGGTGCCGGTGTTTGTTTTTATGAACAAGATGGATCAGCAGGGGACGGACAAGGAGCTTCTGCTGTCGGAATTGCAGCGGGAGCTGGATGCCGCCTGTGTGGATTTTACGGAGCAGTCCGGGACGGCGTTTGCGGAAAATGTGGCGGTCTGCGATGAGGGAGCGCTGGAGCAGTTTCTGGCAGAGGGGTGTGTGGCAAAAGAAAAAATAGCGGAAATGATCGCAGAACGAAAGCTGTACCCTTGCTTTTTCGGGGCGGCGCTGCGCCTTTTGGGCGTGGAGGAGCTGCTTTGCGGAATTGATGCCTACGCGGAGGAACCTGAGCGGGCGGAGGCGTTCGGCGCGAGGGTTTACAAGATTACCCGGGACGGGCAGCAGAACCGCCTGACATGGCTCAAGATTACGGGCGGTGTGCTGCGGGTGAGGGAAATGGTTGGCGGAGAGAAAATCAACCAGATCCGGCTGTATTCCGGGGAGCATTACGAGACGGTGACGGAGGCTTCCGCAGGGGAAATCTGTGCGGTGACCGGACCGGTGCAGACCATACCCGGACAGGGGCTCGGAGAGGAGGAGTGCGGTGTGCTGCCGGTTCTGGAACCGGTCTTTTCCTACCGCATGCTGCTCCCCGAGGGGATTGATGCTGCGGCGGTGCTTCCGAAGCTGCGGCTGTTGGAGGAAGAGGAGCCCCAGCTCCGTGTTGTGTGGCAGGAGGCGCTTAGGGAAATTCAGGTGTGCATCATGGGAGAGGTGCAGCTTGAGGTGCTGCGCCACCTGCTCTGCCAGCGCTTCGGACTGGAGGTTTCCTTTGCAGAGGGCAGTGTGATGTATAAAGAGACACTGACGCAGCCCGTGGTGGGTGTAGGGCATTTTGAACCCCTGCGACACTATGCGGAGGTGCATCTTCTGTTGGAGCCGGGAGAGCCGGAGAGCGGCATCACCTATGACACCGCCTGCAGGGAGGAGGCGCTTGCGGGCAACTGGCAGCGCCTGATTCTGGGGCAGTTGGAGGAGAGGGAGCCGCGGGGCGTTCTTCTGGGTGCGCCCCTCACCGATGTCAGGGTCACCCTGCTGTCCGGCCGTGCGCACACCAAGCACACGGAGGGCGGAGATTTCGGACAGGCGGCGCGAAGGGCACTGCGGCAGGGACTGATGGAAGGGCACTCGCAGCTTTTGGAGCCCTACTATGCCTTTACCCTTTCCATGCCGGAGCGCTTTCTTGGTAAGGCAATGACGGATATGGAGCGGCGCAGCGGCAAGATGGAGCTGCCGCTTACGGAAAACGGGACGGCGGTGCTTAAGGGGCTTATTCCGGTGTCGGCGCTGCAGGGGTATCAGCAGGAGCTGCAGGCGTACACGGGAGGATTGGGCAGGATGTCCTGTACCCTGAAAGGCTATTATCCCTGCCATGATGCTGAGACGGTGCTTGCGCAGAGCACATACGATCCGGAGAGGGATCCGGAACAGCCTTCCGGCTCGGTCTTCTGCTCCCACGGTGCGGGCTATGTGGTGCCGTGGTATGAGGTGAAGGCGCATGCCCATGTGCCGGTGGAGGAGCCGGATGAGGGTGAGGAGAGTGCCGAGGATGCGGACAATGGGGAGCTTCTTCTGAAAAGACCCCTTCGCAGGAATCCGGCAGAGGAGCGGGATCTGGCGCTGGGAACAGAGGAAATCGACCTGATCCTGCAGCAGGCGACCCATGCAAACCGGCGCGGAGAAGAGGCGAGAAAGGGCATATACCGGAGAAAAAGGACGACGCCCGTTCCTGCCGGTACCACGCATTTTGTCCCGACGCCCAAGCAGGATGAGTATCTTCTGGTAGATGGGTATAACGTGATCTTTGCGTGGGACGAGCTGAGCGATCTGGCGAAGGTGAGTCTGGACGGAGCCAGAGGACGGCTGATGGATATCCTCTGCGATTATCAGGCGATGAAGGGCTGCCGGCTGATGCTGGTGTTTGACGCCTACCGGATCGAGGGACATGTGACGGAGGTATTTACCTACCACAACATTCAGGTGGTGTATACGAAGGAGGCGGAGACCGCCGATATGTTCATTGAGAAGTTTGCACACGAAAACAGCCGGAAGTACCGGGTGACGGTGGCAACCTCGGACGGGCTGGAGCAGCTTATCATCAGGGGACAGGGCTGCAATCTCCTTTCCTCCCGTGATCTTAAGGAAGAAATTCTGCGGGAAAAAGAGAATTTCCGGGAAAAATATATGTGACGAGGAACGAAGGACATGAAGAGAAAACAGATCAGAAATTCCATATTACTGGTTATCACGGCATTGATCTGGGGTATTGCCTTTGTGGCGCAGAGCGAGGGAGGAGACGCGGTGGGGCCGTTTACCTTCAACGGCATCCGCTCCTTTGTGGGCAGTGCGGTGCTGCTGCCTGTCATCGCGCTTCTGGACAAGCTTAAGCTGACAAGCAGAAAACCGAAGACCAAGGAGGACAGGCGGCTGCTCTGGACGGGCGGAATCTGCTGCGGCGTGGTGCTCTTTCTGGCAAGCTCCTTCCAGCAGATGGGAATTTACATGGGAACGGCGGCGGGAAAGGCGGGCTTTCTGACGGCATGCTATATCCTATTGGTGCCCGTGCTGGGAATCTTCTTAAAAAAGAAATGCGGCTTCAAGGTCTGGATCGGCATCGGGCTGACCCTTGTGGGCTTGTATCTGCTGTGCATGTCGGGCAGTATGCGGTTCCAGCTCAGCGACCTTCTGCTGTTAATCTGTGCGCTGCTGTTTGCTGTGCAGATACTGGCGGTGGATCATTTTTCTCCGCTGGTGGACGGTGTGCGGATGTCCTGCATCCAGTTTCTGGTATGCGGGCTGCTCAGCGTGATTCCCATGCTCTGCACGGAGACCTTCGGTACGGGCGGCGCGACGGCGTGGCTTGCAAACCTTTCCACCCCGGCAGCGTGGATCGCCATTCTGTATGCGGGCGTTTTTTCCTGCGGTGTAGGCTATACCCTGCAGATTGTGGGACAGGACGGGTTAAATCCCACAGTGGCTTCCCTGATCATGAGTCTGGAATCGGTGTTTTCCGTGATCGCGGGCTGGCTGATTCTGAATCAGAGGCTTGGACTCAGGGAGCTTTTGGGGTGCGTTTTGATCTTTGCCGCCATTATTCTGGCGCAGCTGCCGGATCGCAAAAGGACGGAGGGAGAGCGGACATGACAAAAAAAGAACTTGCAGCCGAGGTGATCAGGAGACTGGAGGCGGAATACCCGGATTCGGACTGTTCCCTTGAATATGACGAGGCGTGGAAGCTGTTGGTGAGTGTGCGTCTTGCGGCGCAGTGTACGGACGCAAGGGTGAATGTGGTGGTGCAGGAGCTGTACGCCAGATTCCCGGATGTGAATGCACTGGCTGAGGCGGATGTGGACAGGATTGAGGAGATTGTGCGCCCCTGCGGCTTAGGACGCAGCAAGGCGCGGGATATCAGTGCCTGCATGAAGGAGCTGCGGGACCGGTACAACGGACAGGTGCCGGAGGATTTTGATGCGCTGCTGGCGCTTCCCGGCGTGGGAAGAAAGAGCGCCAACCTGATCATGGGGGATGTATTCGGGAAACCTGCCATTGTGACGGACACCCACTGCATCAGGCTGTCAAACCGGATCGGTCTGGTGAATCGGGAGACGGATCCCAAGAAGGTGGAGATGGCATTGTGGAAGATCGTGCCGCCCGACAAGGGAAACGGCTTCTGCCACAGGCTGGTGGATCACGGGAGAGCCGTCTGTACGGCGAGGACGAAGCCCTACTGCGACCGGTGCTGTCTGTCCGATATCTGTAAAAAGAACGGTGTTCAGTTATAGGTAAAGCCTATAACCGAACACTGTTTTTATGTATTAGACAGGAAGAGAAAGGCTTGCTACAATATCCTTGTAAACAGGTAGGAATTAAAACCTGACAGAGCAGAAAAAGTAGGAACGAAAAAAGAGAAAAGAAAGAAAAGAGGATACGAAAATGAGCAAACCTTACGCAGAGAGAAACCTGAAATTTGAGACATTACAGCTTCATGTAGGACAGGAGCAGCCCGATCCGGTGACGGACGCAAGAGCGGTTCCCATCTATCAGACGTCCTCCTATGTATTCCGCAACTGCGAACATGCGGCAGCGCGCTTCGGACTGACGGATGCAGGCAACATATACGGCAGACTGACCAATCCCACGGAGGACGTGTTTGAAAAGAGAATTGCAGCCCTAGAGGGCGGCGTTGCAGCACTGGCAGTGGCATCCGGTGCGGCAGCCATCTCCTACACCATCCAGAATCTGGCGCATGCGGGAGACCACATTGTGGCGGCGAAGAACATTTACGGAGGCACCTACAACCTGTTGGCGCACACGCTTCCGGAGTACGGTATCACGGCGGATTTTGTGGATCCCTTCAACTATGAGGAAGTGGAGCAGGCAATCAGGGAAAATACGAAAGCATTGTTTATCGAGACGCTGGGAAATCCCAACTCGGATGTGGTAGATATTGAAAAGCTGGCGCAGATCGCCCATGCACACAGGATTCCGCTTGTGGTGGACAATACCTTTGCAACACCGTATCTGGTTCGTCCCATCTCCTACGGAGCGGACATCGTGGTACATTCCGCGACCAAGTTCATCGGCGGACACGGAACCACCATCGGCGGCGTGATCGTGGACAGCGGAAAATTCGACTGGGAAGCAAGCGGAAAATTCCCTTCCCTGACAGAGCCCAATCCCAGCTATCACGGCATCAGCTTCACCAAGGCTGTGGGAGCGGCGGCATTTGTGACCAAGATCCGCGCCATCCTGCTGCGTGATACGGGTGCGACCCTTTCACCGTTCCATGCATTCATTTTCTTACAGGGTCTGGAGACTCTGTCCCTCAGAGTGGAGAGACATGTGGAGAACGCCCTAAAGGCGGTGCAGTACCTGAATGCGCATCCCCTTGTGGAGAAGGTACATCATCCTTCCGTTTCCGATGACCCCGAACAGCAGGCGCTGTACCGGAAGTACTTCCCCAACGGAGGAGGCTCCATCTTCACCTTTGAGATTAAGGGCGATGCGCAGAAGGCAAAAGATTTTATCGACCATCTGGAGCTGTTTTCCCTTCTGGCGAACGTGGCGGATGTGAAATCGCTGGTGATTCATCCCGCCTCCACCACCCACTCCCAGCTGAGCGAGGAGGAGCTTTTGGAGCAGGGCATCAGACCCAACACCATCCGCCTTTCCATCGGAACGGAGAATATAGACGATATTATTGAAGATCTTGAGGAGGCTTTCCGCTCGATCTAGGATCAGCGGAAGGTGATTTCACCGGTTGCGGCGTCCATGCTGTCCACGATGGCAAGGGACTCCAGCCGGATCCCCTTCTCGCGAATCATGCTGCCGCCCTGCTGGAAGCCCTTTTCAATGGCGATGCCGACGCCTTCCAGCGTGGCACCTGCGGCGTTAATCAGATCAATCAGTCCCAGAACGGCACAGCCGTTTGCCAGAAAATCGTCAATGATCAGGATATGATCCTCCGGGGAGAGGAAGCGCTTGGAAACGATGATGTCGTATTCCCGCTTCTTCGTAAAGGAGACTACCTTGGAGGTATAAACCTCACCGTCAATGTTCACACTCTGTGTTTTCTTCGCAAAGACCACCGGAACGTGGAAGCTCTGGGCGGCGACACAGGCAATGCCGATGCCGGAGGCCTCGATGGTGAGAATCTTGTTGATGGGGCGGTCGGCGAACAGGCGCTTGAATTCATGTCCCATATCTTCAAACAGACCCACGTCCATCTGATGGTTCAGAAAACTGTCCACCTTTAGAATATTTCCTTCCTTCACTATGGCATCCTTTCGGATGCGGTCCTCCAAAAGTTTCATGGCATATTCTCCTCTTATGGTATAGAAGTCATTATTTTTTATTATGTTAGCACAGGAAACACAAAAATACCATAGAAATTTGGGTTATAAAATTTTTGTAATAAATATGTGAAAATTGTTTGCAAAATAAAAAATAACATTATATAATAGGCAATGTTTCAAAACTATCAATTTTGCTTACCGCGAAAGCGGAAAATGGAGGAGAATTATGAAAATGAAGAAGGCAATCAGTCTTGTCCTTGCATGCATGCTGGCGCTTATGCTTGTAGCGTGCGGCGACAACGCAACAAGCGGTTCCGGGTCAACAGGAAACGGCGGTACTGACAATGCGGCAGCTTCTATCAAGATCGGCGTGATCTTAGTGGGAGATGAAACAGAGGGTTATACCAAGGCACATATGGACGGTATCAAGACCGCTGCAAGCGAGCTTGGCATCGCAGACAACCAGATCATCTGGAAGTACAAGATCGCAGAGGATTCCACCTGCTATGACTCCGCAGTAGACCTGATCGGTCAGGGCTGCAACGTGATTTTCTCAAACAGCTACGGTCATCAGACCTACATGGTACAGGCTGCAGAGGAATATCCCGATGTAACTTTTGTATCCATGACAGGCGATTTCGCGGCAATCAGCGGATTCAAGAATTTCAAGAACGCATTCACCGCTATCTATGAAGCACGTTATGTGTCCGGTGTTGTTGCCGGCATGAAGTTGAAGGAGCTTCTGGACGACGGTACTCTCTCCGTAGAGACCCAGCCGGGCAGCTTTGATGCAAACGGCAATGTAAAGATCGGTTATGTAGGCGCTTTCAACTATGCAGAGGTTGTTTCCGGTTACACCGCATTCTACCTTGGCATCAAGAGCATCGTTCCCAACGTAGTAATGGAAGTAATGTATACAAACTCCTGGTTCGATATCGATAAGGAGGGTGCGGCAGCAGAGGCGCTGATCGCAAACGGCTCCGTTATCATCGGACAGCACGCAGATTCCACCGGTGCTCCCGCAGCAACACAGAAGCTGCATGACAACGGTACCATCTGCTATTCCATCGGTTACAATATCGACATGCTGGAGACTGCACCCACCGCAGCCCTGACATCCGCTACCAACAACTGGGCAGTGTACTATAAGCATGCATTTGAGTGTGTGATGAACGGCACTGAGCTGGAAGCAAACTGGGCAAAGGGTTACTCTGAGGATGCAGTTGGCATTACCACTCTGGGCGAGTCCTGTGCAGCAGGAACCGCTGAGAAGGTTGCAGAGGTTGAGGCCGCTTTAAAGAACGGCACCCTGCATGTATTTGATACGGATACCTTTACCGTAGGCGGCGCAAAGGTTGAGTCCGCTCCCTGCGACATGTCCTTTATGGATTGGTCTACCATGACCGCAATCTATCAGGGCGATGTGGTAGAGGCGATCACAGACGGATACTTCGCTGAGTCTACTTTCAGAAGTGCGCCTTACTTTGCACTTCGCATCGACGGCATCACCGAGGATGCCGATCCTGTTCAGTAATCGGAAAACAAAACAGAACGCGTGAAAGAGGACCGCAAAAAGTCCTCTTTTATGCTTTCATAAAAGACCGCATGCCGTTTTTTTATGAAAGCATAAAAGAACCTTAGGAAGGGAGGAACTGCCCCTATGGAATGTGCCATTCAATTAAAGCATGTGACGAAGACTTTCGGGGAAGTTGTTGCAAATAAGGATGTCTCTTTGGAGATCTACAAAGGGGAGATACTGGCGCTCTTGGGAGAGAACGGCAGCGGAAAGACCACGCTCCTCAATATGATTGCGGGAATTTATTACCCGGACGGCGGCGAGATCCTGGTGAACGGAAAGCCGGCGGAGATCAGATCCCCCAAGGATGCGTACGATCTGGGCATCGGCATGATCCATCAGCACTTTAAACTGGTGGATGTGTTCACGGCAACGGAGAATATCGCGCTGGGACTGGAGAAGAAGGAGAAGTTCGATCTGAAGGAGGTTCGCAGAAGGGCACAGGAGATCTGCGACAAGTATCACTTCGACATGGATTTCGACCAGAAGGTGTACGGGATGAGCGTGTCCCAGAAGCAGACCCTTGAGATCATCAAGGTGCTTTACAGAGGCGCGGACATTCTGATCCTGGACGAGCCCACAGCAGTTCTGACGCCTCAGGAGACGGAGAAGCTGTTCGAGGTGATCCGCAACATGAAAAAGGACGGAAAATCCGTGGTGATCATCACCCACAAGCTCCATGAGGTGATGGAGATATCAGACCGCGTCAGCATACTGCGCAAGGGCGAGTATGTGGGCACGGTGGACACCAAGGATGCAAATGAGTCCATGCTGACGGAGATGATGGTCGGCAAGAAGGTGGAGCTTAACATTGACAGACCGGTTCCCGAGAACCCGGTGAAGCGTCTGGAGGTTCGCAATCTGACGGTGATCAACGAAGAGGGGATCAAGGTGCTTGAGGATGTGTCCTTTGACGCATACGGCGGCGAGATCCTTGGCATTGCAGGCGTGTCCGGCAACGGTCAGAAGGAGCTTCTGGAAGCGGTCGCAGGTCTCCAGCCCGCGGCAGCCGGCAGCGATATCAAATTCTATCATTCGGACGACGGGAAGCAGCCTCCCATGGAGGTGATCGGAAAAAATCCCCGCATCATAAGAAGCGCGGGTATTCATATGTCCTTTGTCCCGGAGGACAGACTGGGCATGGGGCTGGTAGGCTCCATGGGCATGACGGGAAATATGATGCTGAAAAGCTATGAGAGCGGAAAATCCTTCCTGATCGACCGCAAGAAGCCGAGGGATCTTGCGGAGCAGATCAAGGAGGAGCTGGAGGTTGTCACCCCCGGTATCAATACGCCGGTGTCCCGCTTGTCGGGAGGAAACGTGCAGAAGGTTTTAGTGGGGCGTGAGATCGCGGCATCTCCACTGGTGCTGATGACCGCATATGCGGTGCGCGGACTGGATATCAACACCTCCTACACCATATACGATCTGCTGAATCAGCAGAAAAAGAAGGGCGTTGCGGTTATCTATGTGGGCGAAGATCTGGATGTGCTGTTAGCGCTCTGCGATAAGATCATGGTGCTCTGTGGCGGAAGAGTCAACGGAATCGTGGACGGCCGCAGCGCAACGAAGGAGGAAGTGGGTCTGCTTATGACCAAGCTTCAGAAACAGAAGAAAGGAGAACAGGAATGAGCAGCGTGGGAAAGAGAGAACCTATATTCAGAATTGTAAAGCGCGACGGCGCTACCATGCGCAGCAAGATACTGGCAAGAGCACTGGCGATCCTGCTTGCTCTGGTGCTGGACGCCCTGTTCATTTTCTTCGTGACCGGGCTGAATCCGTTTTCCGTCTATGTGGTTATGTTCAAAGGAACCTTCGGAACAGGCATCCGTTTTTCGTGGGCAATGAGGGATCTGGTGTCCCTGCTCTGCATCGGCATTGCGCTGGCTCCTGCCTTTAAAATGAAGTTCTGGAACATCGGTGCGGAGGGACAGGTGCTGATCGGCGGCCTGATGACGGCGCTTGTGATGGTGTACTGCGGCAACAAGCTGCCGACGCCGGTTTTGTTTCTGGTGATGCTCCTTGTCAGCGTGGCGGCAGGCGCTATCTGGGGACTGATCCCCGCCTTCTTCAAGGCAAAATGGAAGACCAACGAGACGCTGTTCACCCTGATGATGAATTATGTGGCGACCAGCTTCGTGGCGTGCGCCGTGAACGTGATGCGCGGCAAGGCATCCAGCTTAGGCAAGCTCAACATGGGTACGCAGGCGGGATGGTTTCCGCAGTTTCTGGGACAGCGCTACAACATCAATATTCTTGTGGTGGTGATCCTCACCTTTGCCATGTTCTTCTATCTGAAATATACGAAGCAGGGCTATGAGATCAGCGTGGTGGGTGAATCCGAGAACACCGCGCGCTATGCGGGAATCAACGTAGGCAGGGTCATCATGCGTACGATGGCGATTTCCGGCGCGATCTGCGGTCTGTGCGGCTTTCTGATCGTGGCGGGAAGAGACCAGACCATCTCCGTGCAGACGGCGGGAGGAAACGGCTTCACCGCAATCATTGTGGCATGGCTTGCAAAATTCAATACCTTCTACATGGCGCTGATTTCGTTCCTTCTGATTTTCCTGCAGAAGGGTGCGGGAGAGATCGCTTCCGCATACGGACTGAACGATTATGCGGCATCCATTATCACCGGTATTATTCTGTTCTGCATTTTGGGCAGCGAATTCTTTATCAATTACAGGATGATTTTCAGATCCAAGAAGGAGGTAAAGTAATATGAGCAGTCTGATTGCATGGATTATCAGAGCGATTCCCTTCGGAACGATCATCATGTACGGCGCCATGGGCGAGATCGTGACGGAGAAATCGGGCAACTTGAACCTCGGCGTTCCGGGTATCATGTATCTGGGCGGCTTTGCAGGCTTTGCCAGCGCTTTCTTCTATGAGAACAACGCAAAGAACCCTAACGGCATCTTGTGTATCCTGATTGCACTGATCGCCTGTATTGCGGCGTCGATGCTGGGCGGGCTGATCTTCAGTTTTCTGACGATCTCCCTGCGCGCAAACCAGAACGTGACGGGTCTTGCGCTGACCACCTTCGGCATGGGCGTTGCCAACTTTTTCGGCGTGTTCATCTTGAACGGCAAGAGCTACACGGCGGCACCTCTGGCAAACAGTGCGTTTTCCGCAAAGATTCCCATCCTCTCGTCAAAGCTGGGCGTTGTGGGACAGGTTATTTTCAGCTACGGATTTCTGGCATATCTTGCGATCGTGCTGGCAATCCTGATGCATATTTTCTTAAACAAGACCCGAGTGGGTCTGAATCTCAGGGCAGTGGGAGAAAATCCTGCCACCGCAGACGCGGCGGGCGTGAACGTGACGCGCTACAAATACCTTGCAACCTGCATCGGCGCGGGGATTTCCGGCATCGGCGGTCTGTACTATGTTCTGGACTATAATCAGGGAATCTGGGCGACCACGGGACAGATCGAGGCACTGGGCTGGCTGGCGGTTGCGCTGGTTATCTTTACCACATGGAAGCCGCTGAACGCAATCTGGGGCGCGTACCTGTTCGGTATCCTGTACTGGCTGTATCAGTTTCTTCCCAGCCTTTTAGGGATTACGGTGGCAAGCTACATGACCGACCTGATCCAGATGGTTCCGTATGTGGTGACCATCGTGGTGCTGATCGTGATCAGCCTGCGCAAGAAGAAGGAGAACCAGCCCCCCGAGCATCTGGGACTGGCTTATTTCAGGGAGGAACGATAGCTTGCTTTTCTGCAAGGATTGTATTATACTGACTAGAAAGTAAAAAGAAATGAGGATGAGACGATAATGGCATTACTGGAACAGTGGAGAAAAACAGCATATTCCGAGAATGTGGACAAGCAGACGCTGCAGCGCCTCTGGACGGCATATTTTCAGGAAGAAAAAAATATTTATGAAGAGCTTTTGAAGGATCCGGACACCGTAGTCAGGGGCACGGTGAAGGAGCTGGCTGAAAAGTACGGCGTCAGCATTATGAGCATGACCGGTTTTCTGGACGGCATCAACGACAGCCTGAAGGAGAAGAACCCCATCGAGGAGATGGAGGAGGACACGGAGGTAAACCTCGGCTTCGACAAGGAGCTGCTCTACAAGAACATGGTTGCGGCGGAAGCAGACTGGCTGTATAACCTTGAGGAGTGGAACGACATCTTTGACGAGGAGACCAAAAAGGCGCTCTACAAGGAGCAGAAGTCATCCACCACGATCCACAAGGCACCGAAGATCTATCCCAACGATCCCTGCCCGTGCGGAAGCGGAAAAAAATATAAAAAATGCTGCGGTAAAAACGCATAAAACAGAATAAAAACAAACAAATTCAGCCATACTAGTCCTGTAATTCATTCAAATTAAAAGGAGGACCGGATATGGCTGAATTATGTTGTAGTGTTGAAAATTGCGCGTATAACGACCAATGCTATTGCTGCAAGGGGGACATTAATGTGGGCGGCGAAAATGCCGACAGAGTGGAGGGAACCTGCTGCGAGAGCTTCCGTGAGAGACGCGGGGATGCATACACCGGCGCGCTGGATCATCCCAGCCGCATCATCAGCATCGACTGCGAGGCTACACGCTGCGTTTTCAACGAAGATTACAAGTGTCAGGCGGATCATGTGGATATCAGGGGCTGCGGCGCCTGTGACTGCAAGGAAACAGCCTGCGGCACTTTCCGCGAGAGATAATAAGAAAAAACTTGTCTGTACGCTCTCTTTGACATATAATGGGAATGAAATCGGTTACAACATTTTCATCAGACAAAGAGGAGAGAGTATTATGAGGTTTTTTATTGACACAGCAAATATCGAAGACATCAAGAAGGCAAACGACATGGGCGTGATCTGCGGCGTGACCACCAATCCGTCCCTGATCGCCAAGGAGGGGCGTGTATTTGAGGAAGTGATCAAGGAGATCGCCTCCATCGTGGACGGCCCCATCAGCGGCGAGGTGAAGGCAACCACGGTCGACGCGGAGGGCATGATCAAGGAGGGACGCGCCATTGCGGCAATCCATCCCAACATGGTAGTCAAGATCCCCATGACGGTGGAAGGCCTGAAGGCATGCAAGGTGCTGTCCTCCGAGGGAATCAAGACCAATGTGACATTGATCTTCTCGGCAAATCAGGCGCTGCTTGCGGCAAGAGCCGGTGCAACCTATGTATCCCCGTTTTTGGGCAGACTTGACGATATCAGCACCAGAGGTGTGGATCTGATCCGTGACATTGCGGATATCTTTGCCGTGACGGATCTGGATACCCAGATTATCGCTGCAAGCGTGAGAAATCCCATCCATGTGACGGACTGCGCGCTGGCAGGAGCCGATATTGCAACCGTGCCTTACAGTGTCATTGTGCAGATGACCAAGCATCCGTTGACGGATGCCGGAATCGAGAAGTTCCAGGCTGATTACAAGGCGGTATTTGGAGAGTAGGACGTAGTGCGGAGGATCCGGCAGGCGCCGGATCCTCTTTCGATGAAGAAAGTAGTTTTTTATGGGCACACGAGGAATAAAGAAAACGATGAGGAGCTCGCCGTACAGTACGGCAACGATGCCGCGTTTCTTAAGAGAAACCGCGTGGAAAGAGCAAAAGCATGATGCGAAGAATTTGCGTAAAATTTTGCTATAAATTGTATTGACTATTTCCCTTTTTTTGATATTATAATATCAAAGGTGAGTCCTACCTGTAAGTGGAGGTCGTAAAAGCGTAAGAATCGCCACGGGTGATTCTTTATGGTGGCTATGCTTTTCAGCATAGCCACTTTTCATTATGAAATATCGGATTTTCTAAAAATGTTGACGAACTATATGATTTTTATACTGAAGAGTGTCACTTCAAGGTGAAAAATCATTTTATGAGTATTTTTAATACGAAGTGAGGGAGAATAGTACAATGCACATTGGATTGGTTTTATCCGGTGGAATGGGAAAAGGCGCATACGAGATCGGCGCATTGACGGCAATCAGTGAGTTTTTTGATCCATCTGATTTTGAGTATGTGAGTGCGGCATCTGTTGGTGTCCTGAATACATATGCGTTTCTCACAAATAACCTGCCAAAGGCGCGGGAAATATGGGAATCGGTTAACTTAAAAGGTGAAAAGCGCTTTATTACATCGGTTTTAAAGAGCACATTTCTCCAGGATGTCATTACATCAATCGTGTCACACGAAAAGATTGATAAAAATTTTTATGTTCCGCTGCTTGATCTTGGGAACAGAGAATTGTTGTATTACAATTTCAAAGATATTTCTCCGGATGAAGCTGCGCCTTACTTAAGGGCAAGTATCGCTATGCCGTTTTATAACAAAGGGGTCGTGATTGGAGACAAGGCTTTGTATGATGGAGCTGTTGTGGATAATATCCCGATTTATCCGGTGTTAAAAAATAATCTGGATTATGTAATCTGCATCTATTTTGATGATTTTAATTACATATTTGAGGATTATACAGCTGATAACAAAATAATCAAGCTGACATTTCCCGATGACAAAATAATTTCTAACTCAATAAACATCAGCCATGATGCCATTGCATATATGATGGATGAGGGATATAGACGGACAAAACGGATCCTTTCAGATATTTTCGCTGCCGGAACTGAGGATTTGGAAGCCATTTATCAAAAGATAGAGCAGATCAACTCACGGGACGATAAGAAAAAGGTTCGGATTACCGGAGATGTGGTTGTTACCAATATGAACAAAGTAGTGAAAAGAGTGATCAGACATAAACGCATTCTGGAAGAAGAGTGCAGCGACGGGTAATACCGGAAAATATCAGGATCAATGAGTCGGTACACCGGGATTGGAGTGATTTGATGGCAAATAAAAAGACGGATGTTTTTGATTATTTAGATTGGAGAGGAGATATTACATTTCAACAGGTTGAGTTTAATGAAATAGACTCACTCATTCTATCCATATTCGCCTATCTGGACTTTTCATGTACGTTGGGATCGGAAGACTATCCTTTTGCGGATGCAATAGAAAAGATCTGTATGCTTCCTGATGAAGTGAAATATGCCGGTCCAACCGTTACAATCATGCGTTCTGTGGTGGAGCTGGCAAGGAAGGCGGCTTCTACAAGAAGATTTCAGGATATGAAGGTTGCGCAATTTGTGGATATTACGGATGAAGAAAGGGAAATACAGTTTGCGGCGATCACATTCCTGCTTCCCGATGATACTGCATTTGCTTCCTTCAGAGGGACGGACAATACATTGGTGGGTTGGAAGGAAGACCTGAATATGTCATTTATAGACGGCATTCCCTCGCAGCTTGAAGCAGCGAAGTATGTTGAGAATCTGTTGGCAAATACGGACAGACCTATCAGATTAGGCGGACATTCAAAGGGTGGCAATCTGGCGATTTGGGCAAGTGCACATCAACAGCCTGAGTACAGAAGCAGAATTATTCGGATTTACAGTAACGATGCCCCCGGATTTAGTGAAAATTTTCTGAATAGTGCGATATACCGGGACATAAGGGATAAAATTTTATCCTTCGTTCCGGAATCTTCGATTGTCGGAGTTTTGATGGAGCATGACCAATATACAACAATTCTCAGTAAATATCCGACAGTATTACAGCATGATCCGTTTTCCTGGCTTGTGATAGGTTCGCATTTCATTTATGATAACGACAGAACGATATCGGGAAGGCAATTTGAACGCATCATCAATTCCTGGATCAGGGCAATGTCTCCTCAGGAAAGAGAAGAATTTGTGGAAAATATTTATGATATTATAATCTCTTCCAATGCAAAGACGCTGGATGAATTGGATAAGAAAAAGCTTAAATCCATATTCCTGATGTCAAAAACATTCAGAGACATGGGATTCAAGAAACAAACGCAGCTGCTGCGCAGCTTAAGTAAAGTGATATTCAATAGTGATACCGGACTTGGCGGTCTCATTTAATCGGAAACGGGGCTTATTTTACAGCCCCGTTTCCTTTTGGATTTTCATAATATGCCTTGATGCGGATGTTCTGGTTGTAGTCGCCGAACTCGTCGCCGAACAGCGTCATGCCGCCGCAGTTTGCCGTGTCCTTCGGAACGGAAAAGGTCAGGTTGATGGTGCTGTTGTAATCGATATGCAGATCGGCGATGGTGGTCTTGGAGATGCGGTGCGTCCCGTCGATGAAGGTGCCCTCGCCGTTGATGATCAGGGTTTTCAAAAGCCCGTACTGGTTGAGCAGCTCCGGCCACCAGAAGGGAGACAGGATTCCCTTGCGCAGCCCGTAATCTCCGGGGCTGATCCACTTCCCGAGGGGAATGCCGTTTATCTCAAAATAGATGTCGCTGGGGTAGTCCTCGTTGACCTCCGGACATTCGGAGGAAATTTCAAAGGAGATCTGTAACTCCTGCAGTGTCTGCCCCGCGCTGAGACGGTTGGGCAGGTTGTAGGTGATGCTGCCGTATCCGATCCAGAGGATGCCCGCCCTGAAACGCTCCGGGTAGGAGAACACACGGGGATCATCCAGCTCGCCGATGATGTTGGCGGAGGTTGCAAGCCCACAGGTGGGGTGTACGTCGCAGGAGGTATAGTGCCCAACGGCAATATCGTCCTGATAGCAGTGGCGCGGCTTTGTCTGGGGCGCCATGTCCACGATCATACGGGAGTAGACAGGCTGCACGATCTTCATAATGCCGCGTTTGCCGGAGGTGGTGCGGATGGTCACAAGCCCGGCGCTCTCCAGTTTCCCCACATGGAGAGAGATGGCGCTGTTTGTCAGCGCAAGCGCCTCCGCCAGATCGTTCATGCTCATTTCTTTCTCATAAATCAATTCCATGATCCGCAGGCGCATGGGGGTACTCAATGCCTTGAACACTTCCTCGGCATCCTTCAATGAATGTAAATAAAGCATAATGCCTCTCAATCTGCGCTGTTTCGTGCGCTGTAAATCCCTCAGGATATGAACCATTATATCTGCGTGAAAAATTTAAGTCAATACAAAAACAGTGTAAAAAATTAAAAAACCATGAATAAAAATGCACATTCCTAAAAACTTGGGATTTTTTTGTGCTAATTGCACAATTTTGGAAGGGCATTTTTGGACTGCAAAAGGCAAAGTGTTTGTTGACGACGGGCATTTAAAGTGATAAGTTAAAGATAAGATTAAGTGAAAAGAGTAATGCTTAAGCAAACACTAAAACAAAAGCAAAAAACAGTCTGATTTAAGAAAAAAGAGCGAGTTGTACTTAAATAGAGGCTGAAACAGTTGTGCAAGGTGCATAAGACCGGCAGGCTGATTTTGCAATAGATGATGAAAAAGGAGAAAGAACTATGTTCAAACTGTTTATCAATCCCGGTATTCAGAAGGGACACATCAACAAGGAAATCCAGGGACACTTCTCTGAGCATCTGGGGAGATGCATCTACGGGGGGCTGTATGTGGGAGAAAATTCTTCCATTCCCAACACGAACGGCATGAGAAACGACGTGGTGAGCGCATTGAAGGAGATGGGGATCCCGGTGCTGCGCTGGCCGGGCGGCTGTTTCGCGGATGAGTATCACTGGATGGACGGAATCGGCCCCAAGGAAAAACGCAAGAAGATGATCAACACCCACTGGGGCGGCGTGGTGGAGGACAACAGCTTCGGAACGGATGAGTTCATGGAACTCTGCCGCCAGCTTGGATGCAAGACCTACATAAACGGAAACGTGGGAAGCGGAACGGTCAGAGAGATGAGCGAGTGGGTGGAATATATGACCTTTGAAGGCATATCCCCCATGGCGACACTGAGAAAAGAGAACGGACATGAGGCGCCTTACAGAGTGGACTACTTTGGCGTGGGAAACGAAAACTGGGGCTGCGGCGGCAACATGACGCCGGAATATTACGGCAACCTCTACCGCCATTATCAGACCTATGTGCGCAACTATAACCATGAGAAGCCGATCTTCAAGATCGCATGCGGTGCAAACGTGGATGATTACAACTGGACGGACGGCGTTATGAGCACAACGCACCGGGCACCGGATTTCCTGCACGGCTTCATGGACGGCATTTCCCTCCACTATTACACACATCCGAACGGATGGGAGCACAAGGGCAGCGCCACGGACTTTGACGACAAGACCTGGTACAAGACAATGAGCAAGACCTTGTATATGGAGACGCTGATCAACCGCCACGGTGCGATCATGGATAAGTACGACAAGGAACACAAGGTGGGAATGATCGTGGATGAGTGGGGAACCTGGTTTGACTGCGAACCCGGCACCAACCCCGGATTCTTGTACCAGCAGAACACCATGCGCGATGCGCTGGTTGCAGGCATCAACCTGAATATCTTCAACAAGCACTGCGACAGAGTGAAGATGGCAAACATTGCACAGCTTGTGAATGTGCTGCAGGCGGTGATCCTGACGGAGGGCGAGAGGATGATCCTGACCCCGACCTATCATGTATTCCACATGTATCAGTGCCATCAGGACGCAGAGCTGCTCGACAGCCACATTGAGACGGAGTCCATCGGCCTGGAGGAGGAATACAAGGTTCCCAACCTGAACGAATCCGTATCTCTCGGCAAGGACGGAAAGATCCATATCACACTCAACAATCTTTCCACAGAGAAGGATTACGAGATCGAAGGCATTCTGGCGGAGACGGAGATCAAAGAGGTGAAGGGAACGATCCTGACGGGCGAGATGCACGCCCACAACACCTTTGATGCGCCGGATACAGTACACACTGAGAGCTTTACGGGATGCAGCGCACAGGGCAGCAAGCTGAAATTCACCATTCCCGCGTGCAGCGTGCTGCACCTTGAGGTAACGGTATAAATTAAGGAGGTTCCGTATGACACGGAAGGGGTATCGCAAATCAATATCGGCGCTGTTGACAGTCATCCTGTTTGTCCAGTGCTTTGCCGGCGGCTTTGCAGACTGCACGGTGCAGGCGGCGGAGGAGACGGAGAGCACACAGACAGTATCCGGGGAAACATTTTCCATTGAGAGGCTGACCTCCAACTACACGACCGTAAGCGCGGGCTACACGGCGAAAAGCTACGGTGGGGAGACGGTGGAGTACCGGATGGAGGAGATCCTGTCCGCGGAGGATGCCGCAGCGTATCTGACAACAGAGAATTATGGGTACAAAAACAGCGCCGTGAATGTGACGAGCGGTGACTCCTTCCGAACCGTCATCGAGGTTCCCGAAACAGCCCTGTACTGGATCGGGTTTGACTATCTTTCCTATGACCAGTCCATCCTGCCGATTGAGTTTTCCCTGCGGGTCAATGGGGAATATCCCTTCTACGAGGCGAGAAACCTTTCATTTGAGACCAACTGGGAAAAGCAGGAGGAGATCTCACTGGACCGCTACGGCAACGAAATCGTATCCATGCCGGATAAGCTGATCCGCTGGGAGAACAAATATCTGTCGGACGCAAGCTACCGGTATTCGCAGCCGCTGATGGTGGAACTGCAGAAGGGTATCTGTGAGCTGGAGATCGCGGTGAGCGAGGGAAACTTCCTTCTCGGAAATATTTATCTTTCGGCTCCCGTACAGGTGGCGGACTACACCGGCTCCGAGCGGGCGGCAGGAAAAGAGCTCATCACCATCGAGGGCGAGGATTTCTATCTGAGAAACGATTCCTCCATCCATGCGATCGGGGAATATGACAGCGCATTGTACCCGCTCTCCGCTACGGAGACGGTGTTAAACACCGTGGACAGCGATTCCTTCAAGAGCGCGGGACAGAGCATCACATGGGAATTTGCTGTGGAGAAGGCAGGTTATTACTATGTGGGCATGAATTACCGGCAATCCGAAAAAAATGACTTTCCCGTATTCCTGGATATCAGGATCGACGGGGAGATTCCCAACACGGCATTCCAGAGCTGGCAGGCAGAGTACACCACAAAGTACCGTACCACCAGCCTTACCGACGGGGAGGGCAACAAGCTGAGCGTCTGGCTGGACGCGGGCTATCACACCATCTCCTACACCATCAGCGCGGATGCACTGCGCTATGTGCTTGAGAGCGTGGATGAGATCATGAACGGCGTCAACGATCTCTCCCTCGAGGTGACGAAGGTGGCGGGCACCAACAAAGACAAGTACCGCGACCTGAAGCTGACCAAATACATACCGGATGTGCAGGAGAGACTCTACGGCTGGGTGGACAGACTTTACGAGCTCGCCGGGAGCGCCACGAAGTTTGTAGATGCAAAGGACGCGGAGGATGTGGCGGCATTCGGATATCTGATTATTGCGGCGAAGCAGTTGAAGAGTCTGGGAGACGAGCCGAACGAACTGATCTACCGTGTGGATGAGCTTTCCACCAGCGTCAATTCCATCAACACCCAGATTGCAAACTTTGTGGATCTGATCAACGACAACAACCTGTCCATCGACAGAATCTATATTTATCAGGAGGACGCAAAGCTCCCCACAGGGCTTAATTTCTTCCAGAGCCTGTGGCTTTCCGTCAGAAGGTTTTTCCATTCCTTCTTCGGAACCTCCTACTCGGCAAGCAATACGGACGAGACCCACTTACAGGTATGGGTGAACAGACCCAGACAGTATGTGGAGATCATGCAGAAGATGATCGACGAGCAGTTTACGGCAAAGACGGGCATCGAGGTGGATCTTTCCATTATGACGGATGCCAATAAGCTGGTGCTTGCCAACGCATCGGGGGACACACCCGATATTGCCACCGGCATCAACTACGCCATTCCCTTCGAGCTGGGAATCAGAGGCGCACTGGTGGATCTGACCAAGTTTGACAATTACAAGGAAGTGTTCGGCAGATACAGCGAGGGACTTCTGGTTTCCTCCGTGATCGGCGACGGCCTGTACTCACTGCCGGAAACCATGAACTTTTACGTGATGTTTTACCGCTCCGATATTCTGGAGAAGCTGGGGCTGACGCCTCCCGAGACCATGGATGAACTGATCGCCATGCTGCCGGATCTCCAGATGAGAGGACTGAATGTGTACTATCCCACGGCGTCCATGCTGGCGATGCGGAACTTCCACGGCACCACGCCGCTGATCTTCCAGAACGGCGGTTCGCTCTACGGGGAGACGGCACTGGAGCTTTCCGTGAACAGCGAAGCCTCCATTGAAGGTCTGACGGAGTTGACGGAGCTGTTTACCCTGTATGATCTGCCCGTGGATGTGCCGAACTTTTACCAGCACTTCAGAAACGGCGACCTGCCCATCGGAATTGCGGACTTCAACTCCTACAACCTGATCCAGAACGCGGCACCTGAGATTGCAAACTCATGGGAGATCGCGCTGATCCCGGGAGTGCTCGACGAGGAGACCGGAGAGATAAAGCGCTACATGTCGGGCGGCGCGGAGAGCACGGTCATGTTTGCCTCCAATGATGAGAGGGAGCAGCAGGCATGGGAATTTATGGATTGGTGGTCGAGTACGCAGGTACAGGCACAATTCGGACAGATGCTCCAGATCATGTACGGAGACGAGTACATCTGGCCAACCGCCAATCTGGAGGCATTTGAACAGCTTCCTTATCCCACGGCGCACAAGGACATCATTATGGAGCAGGCGGCAAGCATACTGGAGGCGCCCAGACTTCTCGGAAGCTACATGCTGGAGCGGGAGCTGAGCAATGCATTCAACGATATTGTGGTGAACGGAGACACGCTCCGCGCAAGAGTGGACGACATGGTAAAGACCGTGAACCGGGAGACGGAGCGCAAGCTGGAGGAGTTCGGGTACATAGACAGCGACGGCAATGTGATCCGGGAGTACATCGTACCCTCCGTGGACGTGGTACACCGTATTTTTGAAAAAGATTGAGAGGCAGCGATGAAAAAGAGGACGAAGATCAGCAGAAGGGAAAACGGCAACAAGGCGGGTTATCTGTTTGTGCTTCCCTACGCACTGCTGTTTACCATTTTCATATTGACCCCGGTAAGTCTGGCAGTCATTCTGTCTTTTACCAACTTCAATGCGATTGAGTTTCCTGATTTCGTAGGTTTCCTAAACTACATCAACCTGATTACCGGCGATGAGGTGTTCATGCAGTATGTGCTGCCGAACACCGTGAAATACGCCCTGATCGTGGGCGTGGGCGGCTATGTGCTCTCCTTTTTGCTGGCGTGGGCGCTCGCCAATCTGCCCAAGGTGCCCCGCACCATATTTGCCCTGATCCTGTATTCCCCCAGCATGACCACAGGTGTTGCCATGACCGTGCTGTGGAAGATCATGTTTACGGGCGACCAGACGGGCTACATCAACAGCTGGCTGATGGATCTCGGGGTGATCAACGAGCCGATCATCTGGCTGGTGAACACCGACTATCTGCTGCCCATCGTGATCCTGATCGGTCTCTGGAGCAGCATGGGCGTTGGCTTTTTAGCGATCCTTGCAGGTATCCTGAACACGGATGAATCCCTGTATGAGGCGGCTGCCATCGACGGCGTGAAGAACCGCTTCCAGGAGATGATCTATGTGACGATCCCCAGCATGAAGCCCCAGATGCTTTTTGCGGCGGTCATGCAGATCGTAGGCGCGTTCCAGAACGGGCAGATCGCATCCCTGCTTGCGGGCAATCCGACTCCCAACTATGCCGCACAGCTCATTGTAAACCACATCGAGGACTACGGCTTTATCCGTTACGAGATGGGATACGCAGCGGCGGTTTCCGTGGCGCTTTTGCTGATTGTCCAGATTTTTTCAACGATTTCCAAGAAGCTGTTCGGAGAGGATTAGGAGGAAAACATGGCTTACAGGGGACATAAGATCAATCCCAAAAAATTTGAAAGAGGTCAGATCAAGATCATCCTGCTGGTACTGCCGCTTGTGATCCTGACGGGTCTGCCCATCGTATTTATTATTTTCCATGCATTCAAGCCCATGGAGGAGCTGTTTGCCTTTCCTCCGAAGTTTATAACGGTGCATCCCACCCTTGACAATTTCCGCAAGCTGTTCAAGACATCGCGGACGGCGGGCATCCCTCTCTCCAAATATGTGTTCAACAGCCTGCTGATCACAGCCTCCGTGGTGTTCTCCTCGCTGGTGTTTTCCACGGCGGCGGCTTACGCGCTTTCAAAGCTGAAATTCAAGGGGAGAGCGGTGATGCTGCAGATCAACCAGATCGCGCTGATGTTTGTCCCGGTGGCGGTGATGATTCCCCGCTATCTGGTGGTCAACATTCTCGGCATGACCAATACCTACTGGGCGCAGATCCTGCCCCTGATTCCACTGCCGGTGGCGCTGTTTTTGGTGAAACAGTTTGTGGATCAGGTTCCCCAGTCCCTGATTGAGGCGGCGTACATGGACGGCGCAAAGGAGCTTCAGATCTATACCAAGGTGATCCTGCCTCTCATCAAGCCTGCCATCGCCACGGCGGCGATTCTGGTATTCCAGCAGGTGTGGACCAATATGGAGGCATCCAACTACTATGTAAATGACGACGGACTTAAAACGCTGGCGTTCTACATGAACACGCTGACCAGCACCACGACCACCAACACGGTGGCGGGACAGGGCGTTGCCGCGGCGGCATCCCTGATCATGTTCGTGCCGAACCTGCTTTTGTTCTGTATCTTACAGAAGAATGTCATGAATACCATGGCACATTCCGGTATCAAGTAAAATGAGAGGATGAGGATTAAATGAAGCGATCGAGAAAACTTTTAATTTCATTGGCAGCTCTCCTCCTCTTTACAGGGGTGGCGGTCACGCCGCTCACGGTGAGGGCGGATTCTCCTTACCGCACCTACACCATTGACGGGGATGGCTATGTGACGGAGACGCAGACGGCGTATCTTCCCTATGCGACCATCACAAAGATCGGAGACGAGGCACTGTTTGCCCCCACGGACTTCACCATCACCGCAGACAACCGCATCTACATTCTGGACAGCGGAAATGCGAGAGTGGTGATATCGGACATGGAGGGGGAGCTGATCGGCACCTTCGGCGAGGGCATCCTGCAGAACCCCAGAGGTATCTATGTGACAAATGACCACACCTGCTATGTGGCGGACAGGGATGCCAGGAGCATTTTCGTTTTTGACGGAGAAGGCAATCTGAAGCAGACCTACGGAAAGCCGGAGCATCCGCTCTACGGCAGCACGCAGGATTTCCTGCCCCTTAAGATAGTGGTAAACGAATCGGGAACCATGTATGTGATCTGCGAATCCAACAACAACGGTATCGTGCAGATCAGCCCGGTGGAGGGCGGTACGTTTCTCGGCTATTTCGGAACCAACCATACCAGCGCCTCCCTGTGGAACATCTTCTGGAGAGCGATCCAGACGGATGCGCAGCGGGCGAAATCCCAGGGCAACATTCCCTCCACGCCGGACAATATGGCGATCGACGAAAAGGGCCTGATCTACACGGTGACAAGGGGCGAGAGGGAAGATACGCTGAAGCGTCTGAACATCGCCGGCACCAACATGATCGAGGCGGATACCTACGAGCCGGTTCCGGCGGCGGTAGCGGTGGGAAACCATGACAATGTGTTTGTGGTCTCCACGCAGGGCTACATATACGAGTACAACAATGAGGGCGAGCTTCTGTTCGTATTCGGCGGAAGCGACGACGGCCAGCAGAGAATCGGTCTTTCCACAAAGGTGGAGGCAATCCAGATCGGCGGAGACGACAAGATCTATGTGCTGGATTCCGACAAGGCGCAGATTCAGATCTACGAGCCCACGGAGTTCACGGATCTTCTGCATGAGGCATTGTACCTTTTCTCCAAGGGACGTTACACGGAGAGCAAGGAGCCTCTGGACGAAGTCCTGAAAATGAACAACCTGTTTGACTATGCCAACATGGCAATGGACAGAGCGCTCTTGCAGGAGGAAAACTACGAGGAGGCGCTCGCCTACGCAAAGCTTGCGAAGGATGCAGACGGCTACTCGGACGCATTCTGGGAGATCCGCAACGACTGGCTGAAACGCAACATGGTGCCGGTGCTTCTGGTGATCGTGGGATTGTGGCTGCTAAAGAAGATTTTGTGCTACGCGGATCAGAAGAAGGGGATCCTGAAGGCGCCCCGCAGAGTGGTTGCAAAGTGGAAGGATTACAAGCTGGTAAAACAGCTCCGCTATATGTTCTATTTTATGAAGCATCCCATTGACGGCTGCTACGGCATCAAGCGGGAGGGCAGGGTATCCGTTTTAAGCGCAAATATTATGCTGGGGATCATTATCCTGTTCTTCATCATCAACAAGTATTTCTGCGGATTCCTTTTGAAGAATGTCAGGGAAGGATACTACGACATCTTTTCCGACATCGGCATGATCGTGCTTGCGCTTGCGCTGGTTACCGGGTGCAACTACCTGATGTGTACCATCAATGACGGAGAAGGAAAGCTGAAGGCAATCTACTGTTCCTTCCTATACAGCCTGTCACCCTACATTGTATTTATGCCGATTATTTTCTGCATCTCCCATGTGGTGACATACAACGAAGTGTTCTTTGTGGAATTTGCAAGCCTGTTCATGTATGTGTGGATCGCGGTGCTGTTCTTCCTGTCGATCAAGGAAATCAACAATTACAGCGTCAAGGAGACGGTGAAGATCATCTGTCTGACCGCTTTTACCATACTGATCGCGGTACTGTTGGCGTTTATCATTTATGTTCTGTGGGCGCAGGTGTTTGACTTTGTGCAGTCCATAGCGGGAGAGGTGGTGTATAAGATTGGCAGCTAAGTGGAGAAAAGCAGTTGCGGTTATTCTGGCGGCTGTCTGTGCAGCCACAATGTTTATGACGGCTCCGGCATCTGTTCCGGTTCATGCGGCGGCACAGCTTATGGGACATGACCTGATCGCGGAAAATGCCGCTTATGCGCTGTATATGCAGGAGGAGGATCTCTCCGTGATCCTGCAGGACAAAGCCACAGGCATGTATATGGAGAGCGCGGTCAGCTATGACGACGGAAAGAACAACGAAACGTGGATGGGCGCCATGCGCTCGGCGGTGGTGCTGAACCTGATCTATTCCAGCATGGATACCCTGCAGGCGGATCTGGTCAATGATGAGGTAAAGAAAGAAATTACATACAAGGACGACGGATTTGAGGCATCGCTCTACTGGGTCAAATACAAGGTGGGCATCACTTTGAAAGTTTCCCTGAACGAGGACGGATTCACGGTCAGCGTACCGGATGAATCCATCGTGGAGGACGGAACGGAATACTATATCGGCACCATATCCCTCTATCCGTATATGGGCTGGTCGTATCTGGACGACAAGGCGGGCTACATGCTCATCCCGGACGGCAACGGCGCCCTGATCTATCTGGACGATAAGGACGGAAGATTCAATAGCGGCTACTCGGGCATGATCTACGGCTCGGACAACGGCTTTGCCGACTCCGAGGTGATCTCCCTTCTCTGGGATAAATACGAGATGGTAAACGACGCCAACAAGGTGATCGCACCGGTGTACGGCATGGCGTTTACCGACGACGGCATCGCCTATCTGGCGGTGGTGGAGGAGGGCGCGCAGCGCGCCAGCATAGAGGCAAACCCCAACGGCGTCAACGTGGACTACAACCGTATCTACGCAAAGTTCACGGAGCGCAGGCTTTACACCCAGCCCACCAGCAACAATTCCACCTCCGGTTCCTTCAAGATGGTGGAGACGGACAGAAGCCACTCGGATCTTGCCGTGAGATTCCTGTTCCTGTCACAGGGGGAAGCAAATTACTGCGGCATGGCAAATGCCTACCGCAATTACCTGATCGCACGCGGGGAACTGACGCTCAAGGAGGATTCCTACCGCACACGGCTGGATTTCCTCGGAACGGACAGGGAGAAATGGGTGATCGGCACCAGCGCCATCGTGATGACCACGGTGGAGGATATCCGGGAGATCTACAAGGATCTGGAAACAAGCGGTGTGACGGAGCTGTTCAGCGTCTACAAGGGCTGGCAGAAGGGCGGACTCTACAATGTACCGGTGAACAGCCTGAAGGCGGATTCCGCCATCGGCGGCACGAAGGAGCTGGCGGCTCTGATGAAGGAAGCGGCGGAAGAGGATATTCAGTTTTATCTTTACAGCGACGCGCTGCGGATCAATCCGGACGAGAAAAACGCCACCTTCAATGTGATCAAGAAGGTCAACAAGAAGAAATTCGTGGAGGAGACCTACAAGGATGTCTATGAGGAGTTCCTCTACCTGACGCCCGCAAGGTCGAACACCATGTTAAATGGTCTGGCAGGCAGTTGTGCAAAGAAGGGCATCGCAAATCTGGCGGTGGCGGGCATTACCAACACGCTGTTCTCTTACAGCTACAGCGGAACGTACTATTCCCGGTTTGACTGCGCGGACAGTTACAGGCAGACCCTTGAAACGCTCAGCGCGGACAATGCGCTTGTGCTGGAGCAGCCCTTTGCTTACCTGTGGGAGAACACGGACGCTTTTCTGGATATGCCGCTGTATCCTTCCAGCTACATCTACGAGGATGAGAGCGTACCGTTCTTGTCCATCGTGCTGAAGGGCGTGATGCCGGTATATTCCGAATATGTGAACTTTGAAGCCAACAAACAGGAGTTTTTCTTAAAGCTGGTGGAGACGGGAACCTACCCCTCCTTCTACCTGACCATGGAAAATTCCGCTGACCTGATCTACACCAACTCCTGCGATATTTACAGTTCCCAGTACAGCGTGTACCGGGACACGATCTTGGAGTATGCGGAGGCGCTGGGCGCACTGAATGAGAAGGTGCAGGGAGCCTTCATCACGGGGCATGAGATCAGGGATAACAAAATTACGGTAGTAACCTACGACAACGGTGTGAAGGTTTACCTGAACTACGGCGATACCGCAGCACAGGCGGACGGCTGCACCGTAGAAGCAATGTCCTATAAGGTGGTTGAGTAGATGAGCAGAGAGAAAAAAGAAAAGAAGCCTAAGGGCAGGCTTGGAAAACTGGAAAAGAGAGAGGCGCTGGCGGGCTATGCCTTCATAGCCCCCTGGCTTGTGGGGGTACTTCTGTTCTTATTGTACCCGCTCTGCCAGTCCTTCTACTACATGTGGTTCAACATCAGGATCACGCCGCTCAAAACCGTATTTACCTACGTGGGAACCGGAAACTTTACCCAGATCTGGCTGGAGAATCCGGAGTTCCCGCAGCAGATCGTCACCTATCTGTGGCAGACCGTGCTGGAGGTTCCCATCATCGTGGTGTTCGCGCTGATGATCGCCATGATGTTAAATGGAAACATACGTCTGAAGGGCTTTTTCAGACTGGTGTTCTTCCTTCCGGTCATCATCGTGAGCGGGCCTGTGATGAACATGCTGGTTTCGGAGGGAGCGGCGAGCATCCCCGCCATGAACGTGCAGTCCATCGTATCGGCGCTGGATACGTTCCTGCCGACGAAGGTGGCGCAGTCCATCGGGGAGATCTTTTCCAACATGATCATGATTCTCTGGTATTCCGGCGTGCAGATTTTGATTTTCTTGTCGGCGCTGCAAAAGATCGACCCGGCGCTGTACGAGGCGGCAAAGATTGACGGCGGCTCCAAGTGGGAGTGCTTCTGGAAGATCACCCTGCCGACCATCAAGCCCATGATTTTGTTGAACGCGATCTATTCCGTGATCTTCTTATCCGGCAACGAGCAGAATGAGTTGATCAACATGATCGAGTCGGCAATGTTTTCGGGAACCAAGGAAAAGGGTTACGGCTATGCTTCGGCGATGGCGTGGATGTACTCCGTGATCGTCACCCTGATCGTGCTGCTCTTCTTCCTGCTTTTAGGCTCCAAGCGGGATATTTACGACAGACAGGTCAAGCGCAGGAAGCGGGCGCTGAAAAAAGAAGCGAGAACGGCAAAGAAGATAGAGAGGAGGGGAATCCGCAATGCAAAACGAATCGAGCGCACAAGAAAAAAACGCAGCTACAAAACTTACAGTGGCGAGGGAGACTATTAAAAAGTGCTTCACCAAGGAGAAGCTGCACCGGTTTGTGTTCGGCAGCAAGGACAAAGAGGGCGTGGGCAAACAGCTTGTGGTGTACGGCCTGTTGATCTGTATCGGATTTATCTATCTCTATCCGATCCTCTACATGTTCAGCACCAGCTTTATGAACCGGGATGATCTTCTGGACTCCTCCGTGAAATGGATTCCCAGCACGCTCTACCTGCAAAACTATATCGATGCGGCAAAGAGCATGAGCTTCTGGGCTTCCCTCGGAAAGGGCTTCCTGATCGCGGGACTGCCGACCATCTGCAATGTGGCGATCTGTATGCTGGTGGGTTACGGCTTTGCCAGCTTCACCTTCAAGGGGAAGAACATCCTGCTGGGACTGCTGATCTTTTCCTACATACTTCCCAGGCAGGTGACCATGATTCCCACCTATGTGCTCTACAACGACACGGGGATATTGGGAACGCTCTGGGCGTTTATCCTGCCGGCGGTGTTCGGCAACGGTCTGAACGCACCGATCTTCATCCTGATCTTCTACCAGTTCTTCAGGCAGGTGCCGAAGGTGCTGATTGAAGCGGCGAAGATCGACGGGGCGGGCTACTTCAGGTCCTTTGTCAAGATTGCGGTGCCCTCGGCGGCGCCAGCCATACTGACGGTGTTTCTGTTTTCCTTTGTCTGGTACTGGAACGAATCCTACCTGACGGAGCTGTATGTGCAGGGACTTTCCACCAAGAGCATGTGGAACAATCTGGTGATACAGCTTAAGAATTTTGACGCCAGCTTCAACACGCTGGCAACGGTGGGCGATACGGCGACCAGCTTAAACGAGTCCGTCCGCATGGCAGCCACCTCACTGAGTATACTGCCCCTTCTTCTGATCTACTTTGTACTGCAAAGGTACTTTGTGGAGAGTATTGACAGGGCGGGCATCACCGGCGAATAGATGCCGGAACAACACATTGATCCTATTGCGGCGTATGCCGGATTAGAGATAGAAGGTATAAAAGGAGGATATAACATGAAAAAGAAAGCTTTGGTAAGTCTGCTTCTTGCAGCGTCGATGATCTTCTCGCTTGCAGGCTGCGGTTCCAAGACGAAGGGACCGTCCGGCAATGTGGACGAAAACGGGGTTACTACGGACGATATTACGCTTTCCTTCTGGCATTATGAGGATGAGACGACCATCAATATGCTGGCGGAAGAGTTTATGAAGAAGTATCCCAACATCAAGGTGGAGTGCCGTGTGATCGAGGATATGAGCACGGATCTCTCCGCAGCGGCAGCGGCGGGAACCTTCCCCGATGTGTTTGAGGGTACGGATTCCGATACCGCACTGGCAAACCAGTACTGGGCGGATATTTCGGAGTATTGGGATGCAGACCCGGAAAACAAGAATCTGATGGCAACCGTGAACGATTACGGCATCGGCTGCTTTGACACATCCGCCAGATTTGCGGCGCCCATGGTTTACTGGCCCAGCGCTGTGTTCATTGACAGAAACGTGATCAAGACCCTGAACCTTGACATGCCCAGAACCGACTGGACATGGGATGAGATGATCCAGCTGATCAAGGATGCCACCGTGGATCCCGGAAGCGGACAGATGAAGTATTTCGGACTGGGATATTACAACAGACTGGATTCCCTGTACGGCATTGCAGCCTGCTCACCGGAGGAGCGTGCGCTGAAGGGCGAGTTCGGCTTTGACGGAACAGACTTTGACCTTTCCTACTGGGCAGTGGGAGAGCAGCAGTTCTCGGATCTGAAGCTTGCAGGCTATGTAGCGCCCTCTCAGGAGACACAGGAGATGGAGGACTGGACAGGCGACTGGGAAGCATGGTTCGGCGCAACGGGACATGTGGCAGTATTCTCCGAGGGCTTCTGGACATACCAGAACCTGTGGGGCGTTGACGGCTATCAGGAGACCTACGGTCTGGACATCGTGCCTTATGTGACCCCCAACGTGGTGGATGAGAAGGAGCACAACGTGATCGCAACCATGTATATGGGCGGCGTATCCACCTCCTGCCAGTACCCTTACGAGGCATATCTTTTGCTGAAGTTCATGGGCTGGGGTATCGACGGCTGGAAGGCAAGACTTGCCATCTATCAGGATGACACCATCACGAATGCATCGGGCGTCGCCCTGAAGAACTCCCAGATGCCCATGCCGCTCACACTGGACAAAGAGGTATGGGACGGCTACAAATCCCTGTTCCCTCAGGACGAGGATCACAAGAGCTACTGGGATGATTATTTTGCAAGCGTGACCAGACCGGTTCCTTACGGCTGGTACAGCATCGCAGGCTACTGGAACTTCTGCGACCAGTATTTTAACAAGATCGGTATCCACGATCTGGTGGACAAGGGCAAATCAAAGGCAGCCGATTATGTGGAAGAGGCGACCGAGCAGGCAAACTATTATCATGCGGAGGCGATGATCTCCTACTTTGGCCCGAGCGGCTACAATGTGCTCTCCGAGGAGGAGCTGGCACAGTATCAGGCAGTGGTAGATTCCTTTGCACAGTAAAAGGTGGAAAGGCAGCTATATAAGCAATCAAAAACAAAATGGAGGGAAAGTATGAAAAGGAAAGTATTAAGCATTCTGTTGTGTACGGCGATGGCGGCAACCCTGCTTACGGCGTGCGGCGGCAAGGAAACCGGCGGCAGCACAAACGAGACCGGAAGTGCGGCACAGACCGAGGAGAACAAGGACAACGGCGGTGAGATCTCACCCGAGGCTCTGCCGGAGGCATTTGCACACTACACCTTTGACGGTGATGCGGAGGGGTATTCCGCAGTTGTGCAGAGTGATAATGTGGGAGACAATGACGGCGCGACCTACGGACTGGAAGCGGTTGACAAGGAATTTGTCTATGCGGACGGCCCTGTGGGCAAGGCACTCTATCTGGACGGAAGCTACGGTCTTAACCTGAATCTTAACGCAACCGGAACAGATGCCTACACTGTATCCTTCTGGGTAAACGCAAACAGACTGGCAACCTTCGGTCCCACCCTGCAGATCGGCCACAGCATCGGCAAGGCTGCAGACGCAGGAAATGACGTTACATGGCTGAATGTAACACAGTCCGAGTGGGGCGCAGACGGCGCAAAGATCTTCCCCATCGTATGGAGCCGCAACGAGGCAAGCGACGCACAGGACGGCACGGACTGCTGGCCCTGGATGTACGGCTGGGATGACTCCATCCACGGCAAGAGAGAATGGGCGATGGTGACGATCGTCTGCTCCGGTGAGAAGCAGGAGAGCCCGCTTGGAAGCACCACCGCAGGCGCACAGTTCTATGTGAACGGCGAGCTGGTATACGATTCCCAGGCAAACTACACAAGCAACACCTACTTTGAGTATACATGGGATGCAACCCTTGCTCCCAATATCATGCAGCCGGGCGACCATGCATTTGAGTCCTACTTCGGCATCAACTACTGGGATACCGTATTCAAGGGATTTGTAGACGACCTTTATGTATTCGACAGCGCACTGAGCGCGGGTCAGGTTGCTTCCCTGTACGCACTGGGCGATCCTTCCGTTGAGAGCGTTGCTCCCGAAGGAGAGTCTGATGTTGTTGAGGAAGAGCCCGTTGCGGCAGACCACAGCGGCGTGGTTACCACCGGTACCGTGGTTGGTACGACGGATTGCGCTACCCCGTTCTGGAGCGCATTCTCCGATGTGGCTGCAGTTCCCTCCGGCGAGTCTGTGACCGTGAACTTCAAGAATTACTCCAGCGAGCTGAACAACTGGCACAACTTCCTGGTGGTACTGCAGAACGTGGCAGACGTTCACTCTGCGGCAGACAATGCGGACTACAAGGAATATGCGGTACTCCGTGCAGACAACTTCGGCTGGGGCACAGGCTATGACGGCATTGTGACACCGGAGTGCGACTGGAACTGGGATACCTTCCTTACGGACATTGACGGCGCTGACGTAAGCCTGACCATCACCAACAACGGTGACAGTGCAGATGTTGTCGCAGTCGTGACCACAGCGGCAGGAAATGTTTACAATCAGTCCTACAAGGGCATTGCGGTTGACGGGGATCTTTACTACTGCCTGACGGTAGAGTGTGCATTCCTGGATATCCAGTAAAGCCATCGACAGAACAATAAAGTGATCAGAGGACGCTCCGGATTGCCACAATACGGAATCCGGGGCGTTTTCGCATCTTGCGGAAGGGCTTTCCGGCGAAAAACCCTGCCTCAAGAGGCGAAAAAACAGAGACATGAGGAGGAGAACGATGGACACCATAAGGAGCAACGAGCCTTTCATTGCACAGCGGGCGGATCCGTACATTTACAGACATACGGACGGAACCTATTATTTTACGGCGTCCGTGCCAACCTATGACAGGATCATCCTGCGGAGGGCGGACAGTCTGTACGGGCTTAGGGATGCAGAGGAGACGGTGGTCTGGAAAAAGCATGAGCGGGGTGAGATGAGCGAGCATATCTGGGCGCCGGAGTTACATTATCTGTCCGGAAAGTGGTATCTCTACTTTGCGGCGGGAGAGAAGGAGGACGTCTGGCGGATCAGACCCTTTGTGCTGGAATGTACCGGGCAGGATCCCGTGAAGGATGCATGGATCGAGAAGGGCAAGATGCAGCGCGCGGAGGATGATATTTATTCCTTCGAGGCCTTTTCGCTGGATGCGACGGTGTTTGAACACCGGGGCGCATGGTACTTCGTGTGGGCGGAGAAGGTGAGCGTGGGCATACAGATTTCCAACCTGTATATCGCGCGGATGGAGAGCCCCACAAAGCTTGCCACGGCGCAGGTGCTTCTGACCACGCCGGATTACGACTGGGAGAGGCAGGACATCTGGGTGAACGAGGGTCCTGCGGTGCTGAAACGGAATGGAAGGATTTTCCTCACCTACTCCGCCAGCGCCACGGGAGAGTGCTATTGCATGGGCATGATGAGCATCGGCGAGGACGAGGATCCTCTGGATCCCAAGGCGTGGAAAAAGGAGAGACAACCCGTGTTAAAGAGCGATGCGGACAGGGGAATCTACGGCCCCGGGCACAACAGCTTTACCGTTTTGCCGGACGGTACGGATCTGTGCGTATATCATGCAAGACCCTACGCCAGAATCGAGGGCAATCCTCTCTACGATCCCAACCGGCACACCCGCATCATGAAGCTTACCTATGATGAAAAGGGATATCCTATATTTGACTTTCGCAATGATTTGTAAGAAAATGGAGGAGAGCTATGAAGACAGGAAAAAAATATCAGTTTTGGTTTTGCACAGGTTCGCAGGATCTTTACGGAGATGAGTGCCTGCGCAAGGTAGCGGAGCACTCCGCAAAGATCGTGGAGGGACTGAACGCATCGGGGCTGCTTCCCTATGAGGTGGTGTGGAAGCCCACGCTCATCAGTCAGGCATCCATCCGAAAGACCTTAAACGACGCCAATGCAGATGTGCTCTGCGCAGGTGTGATCACATGGATGCACACCTTTTCACCGGCAAAGATGTGGATTATGGGGCTTCAGGAATACAGAAAGCCACTCTGCCACCTACATACCCAGTTCAACGAGGAGATCCCTTACGATACAATCGACATGGACTTTATGAACGAGAACCAGTCCGCACACGGGGACAGGGAATACGGACATATTGTGAGCCGCATGGGAATTGAGCGGAAGATCATCGTGGGACACTGGGCGGGCGAGGCGGTACAGCGCGCTCTGGGCGCGTGGATGCGCACGGCGGTGGGCGTCATGGAATCCAGCCACATCAGGGTCTGCCGTCTGGGCGACAACATGAACAATGTGGCAGTTACCGAGGGCGACAAGGTGGAGGCGCAGATCAAGTTCGGCTGGGAGATCGACCACTACAACATTAGCGATGCCGTTGCCTATGTGGACGCAGTTTCCAAGGCGGACACGGATGCGCTGGTGGAGGAGTATTACCAAAAATATAAGATCCTTGCGGACGGCAGGGACGAAGCCTCCTTCAGGGATGCCGTGGCAGTGCAGGCGGCAATCGAGATCGGACTGGAGAGATTCCTTGAGGAGGGCGACTACCACGCCGTGGTAACGCACTTCGGCATGCTGGGCGGACTGCGCCAGCTTCCGGGGCTTGCCATCCAGAGACTTATGGAGAAGGGCTACGGCTTCGGCGCTGAGGGCGACTGGAAGACGGCGGCGATGGTGCGTCTGATGAAGATTATGACCGAGGGCGTTCCGGGAGCGAAGGGAACCTCCTTCCTTGAGGATTACACCTACAATCTGGTGCCCGGCAAGGAGGGCATTTTGCAGGCACATATGCTGGAGGTGTGTCCAACCATTGCGGACGGCGACATTGCCATCAGGGTAAATCCCCTGACTATGGGCAACAGGGAGGATCCCGCCCGTCTGGTGTTTACCGCGAAGGAGGGCGCAGGCGTTGCCACCTCCCTCATTGATCTGGGCAATCGTTTCCGCCTGATCATCAATGCGGTGGACTGCAGGAAGGTGGAGAAGCCCATGCCGAAGCTGCCGGTGGCAACCGCGTTCTGGACGCCGAGACCGGATCTTCAGGTGGGAGCTGCCGCATGGATTCTGGCGGGCGGCGCGCATCACACGGCATTCTCCTATGATCTGTCGGTGGAGCAGATGACGGACTGGGCGGACGCCATGGGAATCGAGAGCGTTGTGATCGACGAGCACACCGATCTGCGCAGCTTTAGAAACGAACTGAAATGGAACGCTGTTTATTACAGATAAAAAAGGAAGGGCATGGTATCGACATGGAAGAGATGGTGAAAGCGCAGATCAGGGAAGGGAAAACGTATCTGGGGATCGAACTGGGATCCACCAGAATCAAGGCGGTGCTGATCGGGGAGGACAATGTGCCTCTCGCCTCCGGCAGCCATGAGTGGGAGAACAGACTGGAGAACGGAATCTGGACATACACGCTGAATGATGTCTGGAGCGGACTGCAGGACTGCTATGCAAGGCTGACGGGAGAGGTGTGGGAAAAGTACGGTGTGGCGATCAAGAAGATCGGCGCCATCGGTTTTTCTGCCATGATGCACGGCTATATGGCGTTTGACGGGAAAGGAGAGCTTCTGGTGCCCTTCCGTACATGGCGCAACACCATGACGGGCGAGGCTGCAAAGGAGCTGACGGAATTGTTTGCTTATCCGATCCCCCAGAGATGGAGCATCGCCCATCTGTGTCAGGCGATTCTGAACGAGGAGCCCCATGTGAAGGATATTGCTTACCTGACTACGCTTGCGGGCTATGTCCACTGGAAGCTGACCGGGGAGAAGGTGCTGGGCGTGGGCGAGGCATCGGGCATGTTCCCCATCGACACTGAAACCGGAACCTTTAACGGAAGGATGATCGGGCAGTTTGACGAGCTTACTGCGAAAAAATATCCCGGAAAGTACGGCTGGCATCTGGGAGATATTCTGCCAAAGGTACTGACGGCGGGAGAGCAGGCGGGCGTGCTGACCCCGGAGGGAGCGGCGTTGCTTGACCCGTCCGGCAATCTGGAGGCGGGGATTCCCCTCTGTCCCCCGGAGGGCGATGCGGGAACCGGAATGGTGGCGACGGACAGCGTGGCAAAGCGCACGGGAAACGTGTCTGCGGGAACCTCGGTGTTTGCCATGGTGGTGTTGGAAAAGGAGCTTTCCAAGGTGTACGACATCATCGACCTTGTGACGACGCCGTCCGGCAATCTGGTTGCCATGGTACACTGCAACAACTGCACCTCCGACTTAAACGCATGGGTGAACCTGTTTGCGGAATGTCTGGAGAGCTTCGGCGTGGAGGCGGACCGCAATGCGATCTACGGAACCCTGTACCGCAAGGCGTTGGAGGGAGATGCGGACTGCGGCGGACTGCTGGCATACAATTATTTTTCCGGGGAGCCTGTGACGGGCTTCGACGAGGGACGTCCCCTGTTCGTGCGGACGCCGGATGCAAAATTCAACCTTGCCAACTTTATGCGCACACATCTGTTTACCTCGCTGGGAGCGCTCAAGGCGGGCATGGATATCCTGCTTAAGGAAGAGAATATCGGGATTGACAGAATGTTCGGCCACGGCGGTCTTTACAAGACCCCGGAGGTGGGACAGAGAATCACGGCGGCAGCCTTAAATTCCCCGGTATCCGTCATGGAGACCGCAGGGGAGGGCGGCGCGTGGGGCATTGCCGTGCTGGCAGCCTACATGTGCAACGGAAAGGACATGTCACTGGAGGACTATCTGGACAAAAAGGTGTTTGCGGGTGCAAAGGGCGTGACCATCGAACCTTCCTCCGAGGATGCGGAGGGCTTTGACCGGTTCATGGAGCGCTACAAGAGCGGACTTCCGGTGGAACGTGCAGCCTGTGAACAGTTGTAAAAGCAGTCATTGCGGGATGGAGAGCATATGTTGGAAGAATTAAAAAAGAGAGTATACGCAGCCAATATGGAGCTGCCGAAGTACGGACTGGTTACCTTTACCTGGGGAAATGTCAGTGAGATTGACAGGGAGAGCGGTCTGTTTGTCATCAAACCCAGCGGCGTGCCCTATGAGGAGCTGACGTCGGAGGATATGGTGGTGATGGATCTTTCCGGAAAGAAGGTGGAGGGACGTTACAATCCGTCCTCCGATACGCCCACGCATCTGGAGCTTTACAAGGCGTTTCCGGAAATCGGCGGAATCGTCCACACCCACTCCTCATGGGCGACAAGCTGGGCGCAGGCGGGAAGATCGATCCCCTGCTACGGAACCACCCATGCGGACTATATTTACGGTGAGGTTCCCTGTGTGAGAACCCTGACAAAGGAAGAGATCGATGAGGCGTATGAAAAGAATACCGGGCTTCTGATCGTATCGGAATTTCAGAAGAGAGGCCTTGACGTGAAGGCGGTTCCGGCAGTGCTATGCAAGAATCACGGCCCCTTTGCGTGGGGAAAGGACGCCGCCGAGGCGGTGCACAATGCAGTGGTGCTTGAGGAAGTGGCGAAGATGGCGGTGCGCACAGAGCAGATCAACCCTTCCGTACAGCCGGCACCTCAGGAGCTGCAGGATAAGCACTATTACAGAAAACACGGAGCAAACGCTTACTACGGACAGGGAAACCTGACGAAGGCGTAGGAGCGGAAGGAGAGCGGCATGCAGGAGGAAAGCACGAAGCGCGTCTGTAAAAGATGTCTGCTCCGGGAATATGACAGGGAGACCTACGAGAAAGATCTGGAGCGTGTCCTGCGCCTGATGGACAGGGATGTGAAAGCGCCGGATGCCCTGTATGAGGAGCGGCTTGCGGTCTGCAAGGAGTGTGAGAAGCTCTCCGAGGGAACCTGCTTGGGGTGCGGCTGTTATGTGGAGCTTCGGGCGGCGGTGGCAAAAAACCGCTGCCCGTATCAATATTGGAAGCATTGAATACACGGGAAGGAAAAGTGTGGAATGAATAAGAATCTGTTTGCACAGACGCCGCCCATGGGGTGGAACAGCTATGATTACTATGACACCACCGTGACGGAGGAGCAGGTGAAGGAGAATGCGCGCTACATGGCGGAGCATTTAAAGCCCTACGGGTGGGAATACATTGTGGTGGATATCGAGTGGTACGCCTATGACGCAGGCTCCAGACGGAGCGAGTATCAGTACATACCCTTCGGAAAAGTGGAGATGGACAGATGGGGGAGACTGCTTCCCTGTCCGCAGCGTTTCCCCTCCGCAACGGAGGGCAGGGGCTTTGCGCCTCTCGCGGAATATGTTCACGATCTGGGACTGAAATTCGGCATCCATATCATGCGCGGAATCCCAAGGGGAGCCGCCCATGAGCATCTGCCCGTGTTCGGGACGGAGCAGACGGCGGACGAGATCGCGGACGCATACAATATCTGCCCATGGAATCCCGATATGTACGGCGTAAAACCGGAGAAGGCGGCGTCGCAGGCATATTATGATTCCCTGATGGAGCTCTACGCACAGTGGGGCGTGGACTTTATCAAGTGCGACGACATCTGCCGCATGGATATGCCCGGTGCAAAGAAGGAGATCGCCATGCTGCATGAGGCGATACAGAAATGCGGCAGACCCATTGTCTTAAGCCTGTCCCCCGGCCCTGCAAGGATCGAGGAGGCGTATCTGTACGAGAGCTGCGCCAACATGTGGCGGATTACGGACGATCTGTGGGATACATGGGAGCTTTTGAAGGCGATGTTCAGGCGCTGCGAGATCTGGCAGAAGCATGTATCGCCGGGCTGCTTTCCCGACTGCGATATGCTGCCGCTCGGAAAGCTGGGGCTCGGATTCGGCAACGAGTGGGAGTGCCGCCTGACAAGGGAGGAGCAGCGCACCATGATGAATCTCTGGTGTATTTTCCGCTCGCCCCTTATGATCGGTACAAAGCTTACTGAGATGGATGAGTGGACGGAGAGCCTTCTGACCAACCGGGACCTGCTTGACTGTATCAGAATGGGCGGTACGCCGGTGCTTCTTGAGCAGGATGAAGCCCATGCCATATGGCAGAACGGCTGTTACCTTGCCATGTTCAATCTCTCGGACGAGGAGAGGCTGGTGGAGATTGCCACTGAAAAAATACAGGCGCAGAGCGTGCGCTCGGTGAAGGACGCATGGACGGGAAAGAGCCGGAAGGCGGGGGCGGTGCTGCAGAAGAAGCTGCCTGCACACGGATCGGCCTTCTATAAATTGTCGGCTACCGCATAACAGGGAGAAGAAAGGCACAGAAAGGAATCAGGGAACATGAAAAAAATATGGATGGCAGCCGCGGCGCTTCTTTTGCTTCTCTGTCCGCTTTCCGCAAGGGCGGAGCAGGCACCGGAAGAGGGAGCGGTTCACAGTGTGACGGAGCAGGATGTGACGGTCACGATGGCAACCGACAAGCAGGTTTATGCGGCGGGGGAAGAAATTCATTATACGATTACGGTGGAGAATAACAGGGACACATGGGATATCAAGCCCGGCTCCTTTTCTTACAGCAATACGGACGGGCTGGTGGCTGCGGACGGGGAGGAACTGCCCACGGAGCTGCCGGAGATTCTGTCCGGGGAAAGCGCTGCCTTAAGCGGGACACTGGTGGGCGACGCGGAGGTTTTCGGCGCTGCAAAAACGGGAGTGCTCCCCATTGTCTGCATCGCGGGTGCGGCGGTTCTTGTGTGCGGTCTGGCGGCTTTCTTTTTCGTGCGTGGAAAAAAGCGTAAAAAGAAGACGGCGGGTGCGGCAGCGCTCCTTCTGGCGGTGCTCCTTCTTTCAGATGCAATTCCGGTGCAGGCGGCGGGTGAGGAAGAGGTGATCGTCCGCCCATATGTGAAGGTGACCTACGCCGGGCAGGAAGTGATAGTGCGCGCGGTGATGAATCTGACCATGAAGCAGCAGCTTCTGGTCATAGAAAGCGGGGACAGAATGGTATATCAGAAAATTACCTGTCACGATCCTTCCATCTTCAAGGATTTTGACGGAACCTACTATATCTTCGGCTCCTTCCTTGCGGGGGGATATTCGAAGGATCTCTACAACTGGACCAGTATCGACGGTACCTTCCAGGGCTCCTTTACGGAGGATGTGAAGGAACAGATCAGGGCATGGAACAAGGACGGGCGCTCCGGAAGCTGGAACGGCTATCTCTGGGCACCGGATATTGTATACAACCCGAACATGGAAAAATACTGCATCTATCTGAGTGCAAACGGGGACGACTGGAAATCCAATATCGTGCTGCTGACGGCGGACGCGGTGGATGGCCCCTACGAATATGTGGGAACCATTGTCTACGGCGGCTTCAACGAGGAGGACTACGCGGAGACGGACGCGCCCATGGTGCTTGGGGAGAGTAAAATCCCTGAGCGCTATGTGACAAACGGCGTGGACAACAAGAAGTGGGGCGACATGTGGCCGAACTGCATCGATCCCTGTACCTTCTTTGACGAGGAGGGAAATCTCTGGATGTCCTACGGGTCATGGTCGGGAGGGATCTTCATGCTGAAGCTGGATCCCGATACGGGGCTTCGCGATTACTCCGTGACCTATGAGACAAATCTTCACTCCGATGCTTATTTCGGAAAGAAGATTGCGGGCGGCGCTTATGTGTCGGGGGAGGCGTCCTACATTCAGAAGATCGGCGATTACTATTACCTGTTCATCTCCTACGGCAATCTGGAGGCGGCAGGCGGCTACAACGTGAGGGTTTACCGGTCGGAGAGACCGGACGGCGGCTATGTGGATCTTTTAGGCAACACGCCGTACTCCGACTCCTATGTGTTCAACTACAACCTCTCCACGGGCGTGCGCCTGATGGGAGGCTACAAATGGCGCAATTTCAACAACGGACAGGTAGCGCAGGGACATAACTCCGCGTTTGTGGACGACGACGGAAGAGCCTACATGGTATTCCACACCCGCACGGACAACGGCACCGAGGGACATTATGTGAAGGTGCACCAGCTCTTCGTGACCAAGGAGGGCTGGCTTGTGGCGGCACCCTACCAGACCACGGGAGAGGCGCTGTCGAGCGGCGGATACACCGCGGCGCAGGTGGCGGGAGACTATGAGATCATTCTCCATGAGCTTGACATCGACTATAAGGCGCTTGAGACCAAGAAGCCGCAGAAGATCACGCTGACGGAGGACGGCAGGATCGAGGGCGCCTACGAGGGAAGCTGGCAGACGGAGCCGGGAACCTCCTACATTACGCTTCATTTCAACGGACAGGATTACAGCGGGCTTGTGCTCTCCATGAAGGTGGAGTACACCACCATAGAGACCCTGGTATTTACGGCGGTGGGAATGTCCGATCAGGTGACGCTCTGGGGCAGCAGGTGTTTTGAATGAGAAAACGGGATGTGGTAAAGGAAATCATTTTCTTTTTGATCGTGACGGCGGTTGCTTACGCATGGTGGACGGTTATGCTTCTTCTGGTCAGCTTTCTCACCCTCTCCCTGCTTCATTTTACCATGGAGGGCATCCTGATCCTTGCGGGTGGGGGAACTGCTGCGGTTGACGCATATTATATTGTGAAAAAAGTCAAAAAATGATTGACCTCTCCAAAGTAATTGTAAAAAAGCACTAAATAATGTATAATTAATTTACTAATGCAGAAACGAGTGCCTGAGAAAGGAGAGATACCTTGAGACAAATTTTTGGAGCGAGCAAAACAGGAAATTTGAAAGAAGCGGTACAGGGAATCAAAGATCCGGCTGCGATTCTGCTCATGTCGAACACGGAGCAGTTTGCGGCGCATGTGGAGGAGCTTGAGCAGCTTTTCCCCGGGGTTCCGAGCATCGGCTGTATCGGCATGTCCTATGACGATAAAGTCATAGAAAAAGGCGTGGGCGTGGTTGCCTTCGTGGGTGTGACGGCAACGGCAAATGTGCTGGAAAAGGTTTCCGTCATGCCGGTCAGATACATTGAGAGACTGGAGCAGGATCTGCGCAAGGTGAGCGCGGATGCAAGAGATACCGTGTGCATTGATTTCTGTGCCGGAAATGACGCTTGTGTGCTGACCACCATTTACAGCGTACTGGGAAAACGTGGCATCCAGCTTGTTGGCGGAACCGGGGACGGCGGCAGGGTGTCGGCAAACGGTAAGGTGTATGAGGACGGGGATGCCTATATCCTGATCCGGAATGCAGGGGGAAGAGTGAAGGCGTACAAGGAGAATATGTACCGCCCGTTGGACGATTACCGGCTGATCGCTTCAAAGACCGACCGCAGCAGGTACATTATCGGGGAGCTGAACGGCAGGCCTGCCAGTCAGGTGTATCAGGAGCTGCTCCATATCAAGGAGAGCGACATTACTACCCAGACCTTCAAGAATCCCTTCGGAAAGCTGTGCGGGCAGGATGTCTGCATCATTTCCATCAAGGAAGTGGTGGGAAATTCGCTGGCATGCTTCCGGCAGGTGAACGATTCGGATGTACTCACGCTTCTGGAGCTTAAGGATTACAGAAAGATCGTGGAGGAGACCATAGGGGAGATCCGGAAGGATTTCCCGAGAATATCCGGTATCTTCTCGATCAACTGTCTGTTCCGTTATCTCCTTTTCTCGGAAAATCATACGATGCAGGAATATCTGGATTCCATGAGTGTGCTGGGAAGCCATGCCGGACTGATCGGCTACGGCGAGCATTACAACAACCAGTTTGTAAACCAGTCCATGACCTGCGTGGTGTTTGAGTAGGGCTTTGATGAGAGGAGGAAGCGGGATGGCTTTGTTTCATAAGAAGGAAAAGACGGATGTGTCCGCAGCGGCGGTGCAGGAGAAGCAGTATGATTTTTACCCGATCGCGCATGTGGCGGACAGTATCAAGGACTATCAGAAGGAGCTTGTGCAGAAGGAGGTAGATACCTTAAGCGAGCTGCGCGAGATCCAGCTTGCATTCAATGATGTGCTGGAGGAGAACTCCATTCTGCGGGATAAGCTGGGGACTTTCCATGACAGGTTTGTATCGGTGGGAGAGATTTCCGGGCAGTTTACCGAGGTGCAGAAGAATATTTCCGAAAAGGTGGAGCAGGCACAGGAGCAGGTGGGAAGCCTGAAGAAGAGTTCCGGGCAGGTGCAGGAGCATTTCGAGGAGATTCAGGACACCTTTACCGAGTTCCAAACTTCGGTGCAGAAGATCAAGGACTGCATGAAGCAGATCATCGCCATTGCAAACCAGACCAACATGCTGGCGCTCAACGCTTCCATTGAGGCGGCGCGGGCAGGCGAGCAGGGACGCGGGTTTGCCGTTGTGGCGGATGAGGTGAAAAATCTGGCGAATGCCATCAAGGAGCTGGTAAACACCGTGGAGGGCAGTATCCACGATGTGGAGGATGGCACTGGCAAGCTAAACAGCAGCATTGCCGATTCCAAGGAAGCCTTGGGAAAGAGTCTGGAGAAGGTGGACGGAACCTACGAGATGTTCGACCAGATTATCACGGCTGCCGACGGTGCGGGAGACGTGCAGTCCCGGATCGGCAGCGCCATCGAGGCGTCCGAGCAGGAGCTCTCCGAGGTGAACCGCCATTTCTCAGAGACGGAGGATCAGTACCAGAAGGTATTGGATCATATCGCAAAGGCGAACGATCTTGGTACGACAAAGAGCTCTGTGTTTGAGGATATGGACAACCTGATTTCCCAGATCAGACCCATGATCGCGGAGCAGGAAAAATTCTGACATATTTTGACAATGAAACGTGGGGCTGTCGCGCAACTTAGTGCGACAGCCCCATTTATTTCTGAAAAGAAATGTGGTAAACTTTCCCTAAAGCAGAGAAGCGCGGAAGGCGGGTGATGGTTTACTTGGCAGAGACGATTGTGGAATACATCAAAAATTACGGGGATTATACCTTTGCGGAGAAACCGTTGAATCATGTGGACAGTCTTGCTTTGTGCCAGTTCTGTTATCTGAAATTCGACGGGCTGGTGCCCCTTGTGACGGAGAACAAAAGATCCGTGACGGTAAGGCAGCTTGCCTCGGACAAGGACTTCGACGGCCTGTTTGCGGACGAGCGCTTTGAAAAGCAGAACCGGGCGCTGTTTGGGGCGATGCTGCGCAGCAAGCGGTTTTCGGGCATGAAGATGAATTGCTACATCAATATTGTGGAGGAGGAGTGGGAGACCCAGTTCTCCGCCATCACCTTTCTTCTGGGTGACGGCACCATGTATATCGCCTACCGGGGAACGGATGAGACCATCGTGGGCTGGAAAGAGGATTTCAACATGGCGTTCCAGTCGCCGGTTCCGGGGCAGGCGTATGCCGTGAAGTATCTGAACATGGTCATGGGTAGACTGCCCAACCGCTTTTATCTGGGCGGACATTCCAAGGGAGGAAACCTTGCGGTGTACGCGGCGATGAACTGTCCAGAGGCAGAGCAGGAGCGCATCATAAGGATTTACAGCATGGACGGCCCCGGCTTTAGGCCGGAGGTTCTGGAAAAATACAAATACGAGGCGGTGGAGGAGCGGATCGTGAAGATCCTGCCCCATTCCTCGCTGGTGGGGATGCTGTTTGAGACCACGGATCATTACAAGGTGGTGGAGAGCCGCACCTTCGGACTTTTGCAGCACGATCCCTTTACATGGCTGATCGAGGGGGACGATTTTAAGTACGTGAAAGGGCTGTACGGCAGCAGGCGGTTTGCGGACGATACCCTGAACGAGTGGGTGCGTTCCCTTGATGATAAGCAGAGAAGGATCTTTGTGGATACGCTCTATCAGGTAGTTTCCGCCTCGAAGGCGGAGAATCTGATCGAGCTGACCGCGGACTGGAAAAAGAGCATGACGGGAATCGTTACGGCGATGAAGGAAGTGGACGGAGAGACCCAAAAGGCGATCAAACGGATTATCGGGGAATTGTTTGAGATTGCCATGGAGCGGCTGAAGGAGGCGGGAAACCGTGGCAGAAGGGCGCCTGTCCGCAGGCGGAAGAAGCCTGTGACGGATCAGTCCGCAGATGCGAGGAGCGAGCCGAAATAGGCAATCAGCCTGTCGCCGTCAGGGGTCAGCCTTTCCGGGTGCCACTGTACGCCGAAGAGGGGCAGCGTTTTGTGAAAGACAGCTTCCGGGGTGGGATCCGGGGCGGCGAACTGCGCAAGGGAGAGATCCTGTCCAAGGATCCCCAGACACTGGTGGTGCGCGCTGTTTACGATGAGACTGCCGCCGTAGAGCGGTGAGAGGAAGGTTCCCGGTACGATCACGGTGTCGTGGGACTGGTCCTGACCGCGGTATTCGTGGCGGGCGTGCTCGGGCATATGCTGGATGATGGTGCCGCCGAAAAAGACATTGATGATCTGCATTCCCTTGCAGATTCCAAGCACCGGCTTACGGCAGCGGACGGCATGCTCCAGTGCCTGAAGCTGTATGATGTCAAGCTCCGTGTCAATATTGCGGGAGCCCGCGTTTTTCTGGCCGAAGAAGGCGGGGGTGATATCGCCGCCGCCCGGGAGCAGCAGTCCCTGACATGCCTGCAGCTCCCCCGAGGACAGTGTGGAGAGACAGGGGATTCCCAGTCTGTTCAGGCAGGCTTCATAATTTAAGGTATCGCGCTGGCGACCGACAATAGCGACCTTTGCATTTGCTGGCATGGCAAAATATCCTTGTGCATTTCATGTGTTTTATTCTATGTCGGCGCAGAGGAAAAGATGCAAGGGCACAGAGGAGACAAAGGAAGGAAGAAAGAGGAGAGAGGTATGGAAACGGGAAACAGAAGATTGTGGTACAGACAGCCTGCGGGCGTGTGGGAGGAGGCGCTTCCTCTCGGAAACGGCAGAATGGGAGCGATGGTGTTCGGCGATCCCGTGGATGAGCATATTCAGGTAAACGAGGACAGTGTGTGGTACGGGGCGCCTGTGGACAGGACAAACCCCGATACCCTTGAAAATCTGCCGAAGATCAGGGAGTTGATTCTCTCCGGTCAGATCAAAAAAGCGGAGAGGCTGATGAAGATGGCGATGTCGGGATGCCCGGACAGCGCCCATCCGTATCAAACGCTGGGAGACATCCATTTTAGGTTTGAAGGAATCGGGGAAGTGAGTGAGTACCGCAGAGAGCTGGATCTTGCGAACTCCCTGTATACCGGCACGTTCCGGGCGGACGGCGTCTCCTATGAGAGAACGGTCTTTTTCTCGGAGCCGGATGATGTGATGGTGATGCGGCTTACCGCGGACAAGCCCGGAAGCATCACATTTCAGGCACTTCTGCGCAGGGAGAAGTTTTTTGACGGCGTGAAGAAGGCGGGGGACAACGGCATCTGCCTGTACGGCAATCTGGGAAAGGGCGGACTGGATTTTGCCATGCAGCTCTCCGCGGTTTCCAAGGGGGGCAGTGTGTCCGTGATCGGAGAACACCTTCTGGTGGAGGACGCGGACGAAGTGACGCTGTTTTTCACGGCGGGAACCACCTTCCGCATGGAACGTGTGGAGAAGGAGATAAACGATATCATCCGGCTTGCGGCGGGTAAGCCCTATGAGGAGCTTCTCCGCAGACATGAGGAGGATTACCGTGGTCTGTTTGACAGGGTTTCCTTCTGTGTGGAGGGCGATGAGGAGTATGACCGGATCCCTACGGACGAGCGCATCAGAAGGGCGGCGGAGGGCAGCGTGGATGTGGGGCTTGCACCGCTCTACTTTGATTTCGGCAGATACCTTTTGATCTCATGCAGCAGGGAGGGAACGCTTCCCGCCACCCTGCAGGGCATCTGGAACAAGGACATGCTTCCGCCATGGGATTGCAAATATACCATCAACATCAATCTGCAGATGAATTACTGGCTTGCAGAGAACTGCAACCTCTCCGAATGTCACAGACCACTGTTTGAACTGATCAGGAAGATGGTGCCAAACGGCAGGGATACCGCGCGGAGAATGTACGGCTGCCGCGGATTCATGGCGCACCACAACACAGATATCTGGGGCGATACGGTGACGCAGGATCACTGGCTTCCCGGCTCTTACTGGGTGATGGGAGCGGCATGGCTCTGCACCCACCAGTGGACGCACTACGAATATACGAAGGATGTGGACTTCCTGCGGGAGAGCTTCCCCATTATGAGGGAGGCGGCACTGTTTTTCCTTGATTTTCTCATTGAGGACGGAGGGTATCTCAAAACCTGTCCCTCCGTATCGCCGGAGAATACCTTTATCCTGCCGAGCGGGGAGCGGGGCTCCAACACGGCGGGCGTTACCATGGACAACCAGATTCTGCGGGATCTGTTCGGACAGTGTATCGAGGCAGCAAAGGTGCTGGGCGTGGAGGATGAGTTAAACGAGCAGATCAAGGCGGCGAGGGAAAAGCTTGCGCCCACCAGAATCGGCCCCAAGGGAAATATTCTGGAGTGGCAGGAGGATTATGAGGAGGCGGAGCCGGGACACCGGCACATTTCCCATCTCTTCGGACTGCATCCCTCCGAGCAGATCACCATGGACAAGACTCCCGAGCTTGCAAAGGCGGCGAGGGTCACGCTGGAGCGCAGGCTTGCAAACGGCGGCGGACATACCGGCTGGAGCCGCGCATGGATCATCAATCACTATGCAAAGCTCTGGGACGGGGAAGAGGCATACGAGAATCTGGAGCAGCTCTTTGCCAGATCCACGCTGCCCAACCTGTTTGACAATCATCCGCCCTTCCAGATTGACGGAAACTTCGGAGCGACGGCGGCAATCGGGGAGATGCTGGTGCAGAGCACGGCGGAGCGGATCGTGCTGCTTCCTGCGCTTCCGGGTGCATGGAAGAGCGGTCATGTAAAGGGGCTTTGCGTTAAGGGCGACGCAGAGGTCGATCTGTACTGGAGGGACGGTGTCCTGACCCGCGCCGTGCTGCGGGCAAAGAAGGATATCCGCACAAAAGTACGGTACAAGGAAAAAAACCGTGAGGTCAGCCTCAGGGCGGGACAGGAATGGGAGACCGACGGAAACTTATAGAGTGGAGTGACAGGACATGAAAAAAATTGTTTGCATGGGAGACAGCATCACGGAGGGCTTCGGTCTGGATGAGGGGCATTCCTACCCCGATCATTTGCAGCAGATGCTGGGAGAGAACTATCAGGTAATCAATAAGGGTGTGACCTGCAGCACGGTGCTCAATGTGACGCTTGACGGGGAGGCCATGGGCTTTCCCTATGTGCGGCAGGCGCGGTATGCGGAGGCGCTTGCGGAGCAGGGGGATGTATATGTGATCCTGCTTGGCACCAACGATGCCCAGGACGGCATGGATGATGTGAAGGATATCCGGTATGAGCTCTGCAACATGATCAGCCGCAAGGGAGAATTTCAGGGCTGTTACCAGAGGATTCTGGATGATGTGAAAAAGGCAGCACCCAATGCACAGATCTATATGGGGATTCCCGTGCCGGTGATGCAGTGCATCTGGCGCAAGCATCAGGAAAAGTATCTGCAGGAGCTGATGCCCTATTATGAGGTGCTGCTTGCGGCAAATCCCGGTATGAAGAAGATCGACGTACACGGAGCGTTCATGGCGCTTTCCGAAGGGGAGAGACAGGCACTGTATCAGGAGGACAATCTCCATCCCAATGAAGAGGGTGCTACGCTGATCGCAAAAACGGTGTGCCGTGCGCTGTCCGCCGATTCTGCTGTCTCCTAGATGCAGCTCCGGAATTTCTTGGGGGAGATTCCCACCGCCTTTGTGAATGCCTTGAAAAAGCTGCTGTAATCGCTGAAGCCGCTCTTTTCGTAGGCCTCCGCCACGCTGCAGCCCTCGTTTAACAGGGACTTTGCAATGCTGATACGGCGGGCGGTGATGTACTTGCTGACGGTAGTTCCCGTCGCTGCCTTGAAAATGCGGCAGATATAGGATTCGCTCAGGTAAAAGGCGGTGGCAAGCTGCTCGATCGTGATGGGCTCGGACAGGTTGCCATTTATGTAGGACAGAATGTCGTCCACCTGATGATTGTAGCGGTAGCTGTGGGGAGAATCCGCGAGCGCCGCGGTGGATTGCGCTTCCTTCGCGGTACGGTAAGCATAATTGATAAGCGCCATCAGCTCCATGAATGCGGACTGCTCGATAATGTCGTGGGCATAGCCGGAGGCGGAGGTGATCTTGTTGATCAGATAAAGAAAACGCTGTTTCTGTTCTTTATTGAGGGAGAGCTTGTGCGTTGTGCCCTCCGTGTGGTGGGAGAAGCACTGATCCAGATCAGTGAGGGGCGTGGAGAGCTTCTTTAAGTAGTCGGGGTGGATGGAGAGCACGATGCGCTCATGGACGCAGCTGTCGATCTGCGTCAGCTTGTGGCTTTCGTACTGGTTGATGACAAACAGATCCCCCGGCGCAATGGAATAGAAACGGTTGTCGATCAGGAACTGTTTTCCTCCCGAAATGGAATAGTAGAGTTCATAACAGTCATGGATATGCATATCCATGGCTTTTTCTTCTTTATAGAGGTGTGCAATGGAAAAGGTCTGGGTCTCCAGACAGTCGGCAATCGCCTGTTTACAGGAAGAAAGCTCTTTCATAATCATTTCCTTTCATTTCTATTTTCAGGAATAGTTTACCATGAGTGTTCAATATTTGCAATGTTTTGAAAAGAATTTGAATAGACCTTGACAATCACGTATTATATAATGAGAATCAGAAAAGAAAAAAGACTGTGAAAAAAGGTAGTAAAACCAAACGGACTGTGATATAATGTAAGCACTTACATAAAGTGCTGTCCGAAACAAAAGGAAGGAGAGAGAGCATGGAGTTAAGAACAGCGGTATCCCCCAGGGATGTAAAACACTACACCACAGAGAGGCTCAGAGAGGAGTTTCTGATCCAGAATCTTTTCGTGCCGGGAGAGATCAAGCTGGTGTATAGCCACATTGACAGAATCATTACGGGAGCGGCGGTTCCGGTAGAGCCCATTACCCTGACGGCGGGTGACGAGCTTCGGGCAGAGTATTTCTGCCAGAGAAGAGAGCTCGGCGTGATCAATATCGGCGGAGCCGGTCAGATAACGGTGGACGGTAAGGTCTATGAGGTCGGGTTCAAGGAAGCCATGTATATCGGCATGGGCTCCAAGGAAATCATTTTTGCAAGCAGGAACGGAAAGCAGCCCGCAAAGTTTTATTTAAACAGCGCACCGGCGCACAGAACCTGTCCCACCGTGCTGATCAAACCGGAGGGAGAGCCGGAAGAGGGCGTTGTGATCGTAAAGAAGGAAAACAAGGTGGAGCTTGGCTGTCTGGAGGATGCCAACCACAGAGTGATCTGCAAGTATATCCTGCCGGGACAGGTGGAGAGCTGTCAGCTTGAGATGGGTATGACCAAGCTGGAGCCGGGCAGCGTATGGAATACCATGCCGTGCCACACCCATGACAGACGCATGGAGGTGTACCTCTACTTTGAGATGCCGGAGGACGCTTTTGTGATGCACTACATGGGAGAGCCCACCGAGACAAGACATATCGTGATGCGGAACGAAGAGGCTGTGATCTCCCCGAGCTGGTCGATCCACTCCGGCTGCGGTTCCAGAGCGTATACCTTTATCTGGGGCATGGTAGGGGAGAATCAGGACTTTGACGATATGGACGGCGTTGCAATGAAGGACCTGATGTAACAGAAAACATAAAACAATCAATTATCAAACACAGAGAAGGAGAAGAGATTATGGATTTTACAAAGTGTTTTTCCCTTGAGGGGAAGGTAGCATTGGTGACGGGCGCATCCTACGGAATCGGATTTGCCATCGCATCCGCTTACGCAGAGGCGGGCGCAACCATCGTGTTCAATGACATCAAGCAGGAGCTGGTGGACAAGGGACTTGCCGCTTATGCGGAAAAAGGAATCAAGGCGCACGGCTATGTGTGCGATGTGACGGACGAGGCAGCTGTCAATGAGATGGTGGCTAAAATCGAGAAGGAAGTGGGCGTTATCGATATTCTGGTGAACAATGCCGGTATTATCAAGAGAATCCCCATGATCGAGATGAGCGCAGAGCAGTTCAGACAGGTGATCGATGTGGATCTGAACGCACCCTTCATCGTATCCAAGGCAGTGCTTCCTTCCATGATCAAGAAGGGACACGGCAAGATCATCAACATCTGCTCCATGATGTCAGAGCTTGGCCGCGAGACCGTATCCGCTTATGCGGCAGCCAAGGGCGGTCTGAAGATGCTGACCAAGAACATCTGCTCCGAGTACGGACAGTACAATATCCAGTGCAACGGCATCGGACCGGGCTATATCGAAACGCCCCAGACCGCACCGCTGCGTGAGATCCAGCCGGACGGCAGCAGACATCCCTTCGACCAGTTTATCTGTGCAAAGACTCCCGCAAACAGATGGCTGAAGCCGGAAGAGCTGGCAGGCCCTGCCGTATTCCTGGCATCGGATGCATCTGACGCCGTAAACGGACACATCCTGTATGTGGACGGCGGTATTCTGGCATACATCGGCAAGCAGCCGTCCTAAGGAGGTAGCAGGATGATTATCGCACTGATCAATGAGAACAGTCAGGCAGCAAAGAATGAAATGATCTGTGAGACCTTGAAGAAGGTAGTGGAGCCCATGGGGCACCGGGTTGTGAATTACGGCATGTATTCCGCGGAGGATCCCAATCCCCTGACTTATGTTCAGAACGGAATTCTGGCAGCAGTCCTGTTAAATTCCGGCGCAGCGGATTATGTTATCACGGGTTGCGGAACCGGCGAGGGCGCCATGCTTGCATGCAATTCCTTCCCCAAGGTGCTGTGCGGACATATTGAGTCCCCTTTGGACGCTTACCTTTTCTCACAGGTAAACAACGGCAACTGTGTGGCACTTCCCTTTGCGGAAAACTTCGGCTGGGGCGGTGAGCTGAACCTTCAATACATCTTCGAGAAGCTTTTCTGTACGCCCGGAGGCGGCGGATACCCGAAGGAGAGAGTGGTGCCGGAGCAGAGAAACAAGAAGATCCTCGACAGTGTGAAGGAGATCACACACACGGATATGGTGACGATCCTTGAGAAGCTTGACAGGGAGCTGGTGCGCGGCGCGTTGTCGGGAGAGAAGTTTGCAGAGTATTTCTTTGCGGACTGCAAATGCGACAAACTTGCTGCCGCTGTGAAGCAGATTCTTGCATAGACAGGAGAACCGGGCAGAGATGCGCGGTCAATATAAGGAGACAGGAGCGCAGGCTCCGGAATGGAGAAAAGCATGAATGCAGTTTTAGAGAAAATCAGTAAGATCGGCATTGTGCCGGTAGTAAAGATTGACAGAGTGGAGGATGCAGTGCCCCTTGCAAAGGCGCTGTGCAATGGCGGGCTTCCCTGTGCGGAGGTGACCTTCCGCACGGATGCGGCAGCAGGCGCAATCAAGGCAATGACGGAGAGCTTCCCCCAGATGTGCGTAGGTGCCGGTACGGTGCTGAATGCGGCACAGGTGGATGCAGCCGTGGCTGCCGGAGCACAGTTTATCGTAAGCCCCGGTCTGAATCCCAACACTGTAAAATATTGTATCGAGAAGAAGGTTCCGATCACCCCGGGTACTTCAAGCCCCTCCGACATCGAGCAGGCAATCGAGCTGGGACTTGATGTGGTGAAGTTCTTCCCCGCAGAGCAGTCCGGCGGTCTTGCAAAGATCAAGGCAATGGCAGCTCCCTATGTGAATATGAAGTTCATGCCTACGGGCGGAATCAATGCAAAGAACCTGACTTCCTATCTGGATTTCAACAAGATCATTGCCTGCGGCGGTTCCTGGATGGTTCCCGGCGATCTGATCAACGCAGGAGAGTGGGACAAGATCGAGCAGCTTACGAGAGAGGCTGTGCAGACCATGCTTGGCTTTGAACTGGCGCATGTGGGCGTTAATGCAGAGAACGCCGAGGAGGCGGAGAAGGCAGCAAACAGATTCGCTTTCATTTTCGGCATGCCGGCAAAGGTAGGAAACAGTTCCGTATTTGCAGGAAAGGCGCTTGAGGTGATGAAGACGCCTTATCTTGGAAAGAACGGCCACATTGCGATTGCCACCAACTACATTGTCAGGGCAGTCAACTATCTGGAGAATGTTCTGGGCGTGGAATTTGATGAGAGCACGGCAAAGAAGGACGACAAGGGCAACCTGAAGGCAATCTATCTGAAAGAGGAAATCGGCGGCTTTGCCGTACATCTGGTACAGAAATAGGACAGGATAAGAAAGGAAGAGAAAGAAATGGCAAAAGTAATTACCATGGGAGAGATCATGCTCAGACTCTCCACCCCCAATCATGAGAAATTTATTCAGGCAGACGAGTTTGATGTAAACTACGGCGGCGGCGAGGCAAATGTGGCAGTTTCCCTTGCAAACTACGGACATGATGCGGAGTTTGTGACCGCTGTTCCCGACAATGAGATCGGCGAGTGCGCAGTTGCGGCACTGAGAAAGTACAATGTAGGAACGGGACATATCGCAAAGTGCGGTGAGAGACTGGGTATCTACTATCTGGAGTCCGGCTCCTCCATGCGTCCTTCCAAGGTCGTATACGACAGAGCACATTCCTCCATCTCCACGGCAACCGAGGCTGATTTTGATTTCGATGCCATCTTTGAGGGCGCTGACTGGTTCCACTTCACCGGCATCACTCCCGCAATTTCCGACGCAGCGGCTGAGCTGACGGAGAAAGCGCTGATCGCAGCAAAGAAGCACGGCGTGAAGGTGTCCGTGGATCTGAACTTCCGTAAGAAGCTCTGGAGCTCCGAAAAGGCACAGAAGGTTATGACCAACCTGATGAAATATGTGGATGTCTGCATCGGAAACGAGGAAGATGCAGAGCTGGTGCTTGGTTTTAAGCCCGGCAAGACCGATGTGACAAGCGGTGAGCTGGAGCTTGCAGGCTACAAGTCCATTTTCGAGCAGATGGTGGACAAGTTCAACTTTGAATACTGCGTATCCTCCCTGCGTGTAAGCCATTCCGCATCCGACAACGGCTGGTCTGCATGTATTTACAGCAGAGACACCAAGGAGTTCTATCACTCCAAGGAATACAGCATCCATCCCATCGTTGACCGCGTGGGCGGCGGCGACTCCTTCGCCGGCGGCGTGATCTGCGGACTCCTTGACGGAAAGGACTTCAAGGCGGCTCTTGAGTACGGCGTGGCAGCTTCCGCGCTGAAGCACACCATCCCGGGCGACTTCAATCTGGTTTCCAGAAAAGAAGTGGAGACTCTGGCAGGCGGGGACGCTTCCGGTCGTGTGCAGCGATAGGAGAGTGTTCTGTTTCTTGTGGCAGTTTGGCGTCCGCCATTCGCAGAGATGTAACCGTTTTTGTTTAGAAATCGGCTCGCGGCGCATTGCGCATGGACATATCGGTTCGCAGAATCATACAGGTTCTTGCCCGCCGATGTGCCATGCGCTGAACTGTTACAAATTTTTTATACAATTCAAAAAATAATTGTTGACATTTAGAGAAAAACAGGATAAAATAAATCTTGCTTGCGGAAGTGCTGGAATTGGCAGACAGGCTAGATTCAGGTTCTAGTGTTGGCAACGACGTGAGGGTTCAAGTCCCTTCTTCCGCATAAGAAATCTCGGAGTGATCCGAGATTTTTTTGTGCCTTGGAGATGGGCTGTCCGGTCAGCGTCGATAATCCCTTCATCCATTTTTCGCCGGCCCTTGGTCGGTACCGGAAATGTCCGCTATGTTCCGGGTGGATCTCCGGAAAAAAGGAAAGCCCCGCCAACAACCGGCAGGGCTTTCATAAACTTTTACACAAATTGCTACTGTGACGAATTTTCCCCGAAGGGTTGCTGTGCGCACCCTTCTTGATACTATACTATTTCAACGGAAATCAAATTTCAATATTGTGGCGTCAAACGGCAGAATTGTGGCGTTAAACGGTTGAAAAGCGTTTTGCGGCGTGGTAAAATGCTAGGAACAGGTGAATTGTTGGCTGAGGCAGAGGAACTTACGAATGAAGATCGCGATCGTGGATGACAGTAAGGATGACAGGGAGAGGCTTGCGGGATTGTTGCAGGAGCAGTTGAAGGACAGGGGTTATTCCGTATGCCCGGAGCAGTTCCCGGACGGCGAGACCTTTCTTCAGACCTTTCGCGGCGGGAGCTATGACATTGTTTTTCTGGACATCTACATGAGGGAGCTGAACGGCATACAAACGGCGCAGCGGATCCGTGAGACGGACAGGGATGTGCGATTGATTTTCTGCACCACCAGCAATGAATTTGCCAGTGAGAGCTATGCAGTGAGAGCGGACGATTACATATTGAAGCCCTATGAGAGCAGGACCTTGTCCGCGGTTCTGGACAGGCTTGCACTGGAAACACTGCAGAAACAGCGGATGCTGACCCTGCCGTACGGGCAGAGGCTTCTGCTTTCGGATATCCTGTACACTTCTTTTTCAGGTCATTATGTGAGTATCTGTCAGAGCACCGGGCAGACGGTCAGGGTGCGGATGACGCAAGGGGATTTTGTCAGGCTGCTGCAGCCGTATGCAGAATTTGTGTGCTGTAACAGGGGAATGTTGGTCAACCTTCAGAAAGTGGAAAAAATGGATCAGGATGATTTTCTGATGCAGGGGGGAGAGCGCGTTCCCATAAGCCGCAGGAAAACGGCGGAAATCAAAAAACAATATGGGGACTATCTGATCGAACGAATGAGGAGAGGCGGTAGAAGCTGATGCTTACGGGTTTTCGGATATTTGAAATCATATTGTATGCGATTGTAAATTATTTTCCCTATCTTTTATTGGCATTGTATCCTTTCACGGACAGGTTCCGTTTTTCCAAAGTAAAGACAATCCTGATTCTGGTGCTGCTTACGATCCTTCAGATCAGCTTCGGAACGGTTCTGGTACTCTCTGAGAGAGAGTTTGCAGCTCTTTTGTCGGTGCTTAGCACGGTCAGCTACATGGCATTCTATTTCCTTGCGGTGAAGGAACACCCGGGGAAGCTTCTTTTCGTTCTTCTGATGGTTTCTAATTTTGCAAATTTTATCGTGATGGCGGCAAAAAGTCTGGAGGGGATATTTTTCCCGGAATATGCAAGACAGACCAACCGCTGGACATTTTCGGTAATGTCCGTGCTGATACAGTTGGTCTTTATGCCGCCGGTATTCCTGTTTTTCAGAAAATACCTGAAAAAGCCCGCCCTTGCGGAGGGGGCAATGAAGGTGTGGCGCTATCTCTGGCTGATACCGCTTACGTTCTATTTAAGCTGGTATTACAGCCTGTACTTTGGGGCGCGCTCCAGTCTGGAGCAGGCACTGAGACCGCAGAATGCAATATATAGTTTCTTTATCAATCTGGGCGCGATGGTGGTTTATCTGATGGTTGCCAAGCTCATCCATCAGACGGAGCAGAATATGGTGCTGCAGATGCAGAACAACCAGCTCAAGATACAGAATGTGCAGTATGACAGCTTAAAGGACAGGATGGAGGAGACCAGACGGGCAAGGCATGATTTACGCCAGCATATGACCGTAATCGCCTCTCTTGCGGAGAAGAAACAGTATGGCAAGCTTTTGGAGTATGTGGAGAATTATCGAAGCCTCTACTCAGGAAACAGCCAGCTTGTGTATTGCAGCCATCTTGCGCTGAATGCCCTGATTTCCTATTATGCGCAGCTTGCAGAGGAAAAGAAGATACGGTATGAGGCAAAGATCGCCATACCGCAGGAGCTTTCCGCAAGTGATGCGGATCTGACGGTGCTTTTCGGAAATCTGTTGGAGAATGCCTATGACGGTTGTCTGACGTTGCCGGAGGATCAGAGAGTCATGTGCCTGCAGATTGCGGTAGAGAATGGAAATGCGCTTGTCTTTTCCATCAGTAATTCTTATGACGGGACGGTTAAGAAGCAAAACGGACACTATCTCTCAACAAAGCACAGAGGGCAGGGAATCGGCGTGGAGTCCGCCAGAAATATTGCGGAGCGCTACAACGGCACATTTGCCATAGACGAGCAGACGGATCATTTCCGGGTATCGGGGATGCTTCTCCTGCCGTAGCATTTCCCGGCAGGGAAGAGAGTACGTTTGCCGCAGGGACAGCACATGTCCGGGACAAGTTTTGGCGCTCCAGCATCCTTCGTCCGCCAGCATCCTTCGTCCGCCAGCATCCTTCGTCCGCCAGCGCCCTTTGTCCGCCAGCGCTCTTCCCCCGCCTGTGTCCTTCCCCTGCCTGCGCTCCGGGAGGGCAGGGTACAGCAAGCGGTTTTCGTCTTCCTGTACCCGTGGCGCAAGTTTCTCATTTGATAATCATCTGCTTGCCAAAGATAGGAATTTCTTGGGCTGCGTCTGAACTTATGAAAGAATGAGTGGGACACATTTGAAAAGATACAATAAAAGCAGGATATGAAGCGTTTTTTCATAGGGGCTGTTGCAAAGGAAAAGAGGCTGCCGTTTCAAAACGGCAGCCTCCTGCTATGTCCATATGTAAGTCGGCGGTCTTGTTAAAAGAAACCGTTGAAGATATTTCCGGTAGTGTAGTTGCGGTTATAATCACCGCTGTTTGTATAGGAGGATGCGGAAGCAGCCTCTCTGTCCGCCGCGAAATTGATGAGGGAAGACTGGGCAGATACTCTGTATGCGTAAGAGCCGGTTCCCTGGAACAGGGATTTTACGGTCGCGGCATCTGCCTTCATGAATGCCTCCTTGTCAATGGAAAGCGTGTTGTCCTTTCCAATCGTAATTCCTACCTGTGACAACAGCTTCTCGTTGTTTGAGGTTTCCTTCGTCAGAATCAGGGTTCTGCGGAGTACGGATGTACTGTTCACATCCTGTGTGGCATCAAGCACCGAATTATAATCCTTGACAAAGGCGGATACGGCTTTATAGGCGTCCTCGGTAACCTCGCCGTCCTTGAACACGGATTTGGAACCGGTTTTCAGCAACGCATCCGCAGATTCCTTCAGGGAGTCCGTGGAGGTCTGAACCTTCGCTAATGTCTTTGCCGTGTCACTTACCTTGTCGGTGGTTTTCGTTTTCTCCGCAACGGAAGAAACGGCATCATTGTTATTCTTGCCATAATATGCTTTCATCAGCTTGGCATAGCTGCCGTTCTTGATGCTTGCGTAATCGGAAAGGAAATTCAGATTGGAAGCAACACCGCCTTTTGAACTGCCAAGACTCTGAAACAAAAAGGAATAATTGTTTTTGCTTTGAATTGTAATACTCATAAAAACCTCCGTTCCTGACGTACCACGCCGGGGAGAATCATTTCTTTGTTTGCTTCCATTATAGTAGATATCGGTATTTTTTTCAATATGATAAGAGCAAAATGGGTTCTAGTGACGGAAAAGGCGGCGGTATGGGATAATATTGGGGAGAAAATGTTGCGACTGCCGCGAAGGTATCGTCTGTTTTTGAGGCGAAAGTGTGCGTGGTAAGGAGGGAGTTATGCTATGAAATATGAAAAGCTGGGCAATACGGGAATTGAGGTATCAAAGCTGTGCGTGGGCTGTATGAACTTCGGAAAGGCAGGCACCATGCATGATTGGACATTGGACGAGGAGAGAAGCGGGACAGTGATCCGACATGCGCTGGAGCTTGGCATCATTTTTTTGACACGGCAAACACCTACTCTGCCGGAACCAGCGAGGAGTATCTGGGGCGCGCATTGAAAAAGACTGTCCCGAGAGAGCAGGTTGTCATTGCGTCAAAGGTCTATTTCAATGAAGGAAGGCTGTCCCGCCCGGCGATCATGTGCGAGATAGATGGCACGTTAAAACGTCTGGGGACGGACTATCTGGATATCTATATCATACATCGGTTCGATTATGACACGCCCATAGAGGAGACGATGGAGGCGCTGCATGAGCTGGTGAAGGCGGGAAAGGTGAGGGCTTTGGGCGCTTCCGCCATGTACGGTTATCAGTTTTACAATATGCAGCTTGCCGCAAGGGATCACGGTTTTACGCCGTTCAGTGTTATGGAAAATCATTATAATCTGATCTACCGTGGGGACGAGAGAGAATTGCTTCCCATCTGCAGGCAGATGGGTGTATCCCTGATGCCTTACAGTCCACTGGCAGCGGGGCATTTGGCAAGAAGGACATGGGAGTCAGGCAGCCTGCGCGGAAGAACGGATCGTGTGGCGCGGGCAAGTACGACCGCATGGAACAGCAGGATAAGGTCATTGTGGAGCACGTTGCAGAGCTTGCCGACCGACATGGCTGTAAAATGTCCCAGATCGCCCTTGCATGGCAATGGATGAAGGGAGTGACCGCGCCGATTATCGGCGCGACGAAGGAATCCTACCTTACCGATGCGGTGGGAGCTTTTGATGTGTCCCTGACAAGGGATGAGGTCACCTATCTTGAGGAGGCGTATGTGCCCCATCCTATTGTAGGTGCGATCAGCCAGAATCCGCCTCAGGGCGTGGTACTTTTGGACGCGAAGAAGTGAAAAGGGATTGTCAAAGATGCCGCACTGCCTCGATTGTATCTATGGAGGATAAAAGCGTCCTTGAGATCCCAATTTTAAGAAAATAGGTTGACATAACTGGAAGAATTTGCCCGGATTGTATCCTGCGAGGAAAAAATGTGTTATGAGATCCCACAAACCACGAAAAATTGGGATCTGAAAGAGAACTTTTTTCTGCGGGGATACAATCCGGGCTTTTTGCGTGCATATATTCATCATTTCAAGGGCAGATTGGGATCTGAAAAGGCGATTTATTTTCCATAGAGACAATCGGCGGTGACCGTCAAGTTTGCCGAAGACGGTGAAGCGGGGAAAGGGAAGTATCAGGTTTGCCAGAGATGGTAGAGCGGGAGGAAAGGAACTACCAGATTTGCCAGAGACAATAAATCAGAGGGAATGGGAACGTTAGATTTAACGAAAACGATAAAACTGGGAAAGGAACGACCATTAAAAATGGGAGCAAGAATGGCAATCAATGAAAATTGTCCATGTAAAAGGAAAAAGTGTGAACGTCATGGAAAGTGCGATGAATGCAGGAAACATCATGCAGAGTCAAACAATCGGAGACCTGTTTACTGTGAGAAAAAGGGACGAAACAGCAGGCATCCTCTTGACAAAGAGAGTTAGTTAATGCTAACTTATGAAATATGCAATGACCAAAATATAAAAAACGGTCACGGAGAAAGAGATTGATATGCCGACAGCATTTACGAGCAAACAACAGAAAAGCATTCGGGGGGAATTGTTTCGGGCGGGAATACGTCTGAGCAAATCCGAGGGCATGCAGGGGATGACGGTTTCCAAATTGGCGGCATCAGCCGGAATTGCCAAGGGAAGCTTTTACCATTTTTTTGAGTCTAGAGAGGCTTTTATTCCGGCACTTCTTGCATATGCGCAGGAGAAGTCGCAGCTTCTGTTTGAGAAGCATCCGGGTGGCAGGGAACGCATGACAACCCACGAATTTATAGGCTTTCTGAGAGAATACATGAACAGTGAGTATGATCTGTTGAATGGTCTGACTTTGGAGGATCTGATGTGGTTGAAGACGCACATGTCCGATGCGAACCTGTTTGAAACCGCAACGCCGGTACACACCGTGCAGCATTTTCTGGACTGCTTGTCGGATGCGGGGGAAGCCGTGGATGCGGGCACGATTGTGAATCTGGTCAAAGCCATGTATATGATGCGGGAAAGCCGGGATACCATGATTGGGGCTTCGTTGGATAACAGTATAGAAGTGATGCTAAAGATGCTGGAACTTTATATTTCCGGGAAAGAAGATTTGGCGAGGGATTAAGCATATCCGGCATCATATTTTCCCAAATAAAAACAGACAGCGTTGATGGCAGACGAAGAAAGAGGATTCCGGGAGTACCACTCGGAAGGAAATTAAGCATAGCAATACATTTTCCCTGAGCCAAAACGAATAACTTTGACGGTAGACAGGATTCATAGAAGGCAATTCGGCGAAAAACAGACAGCGCCGATGACGGACGCAGAAAAGAGGATTTAGAAAATGACATTTGGTGAGGAATTAAGTATATTCAGCAGTAAATATCCCTATCGGGAAATTGTGATTGACGGCGCGACGGTTCGATATGTGCTGGCGGGAAAGAAGGAAAATCCGGCTGTCGTATTTTTGAACGGTCTGGATATGCAGGAAATGTGGATCAGGTATGTGGATGCTCTGCAAGAGAACTATTGTGCATTGATGATAGAGTATCCCCTGGAGTGGGACACCAACCGGAAAATGGTGGAGGGGCTGCATGCGCTTTTGAATGAGCTGGGCTTAGCGAAGCCTGCGATCATCGGGGGAAGTGACGGGGGATGTCTGGCACAGCTTTATGCGCACAGATATCCGGAAAACATCAGTGGCATGGTTTTGATTACCACGCTCACCGTTGACTCCGATTATGTGAGAAATATCAAAAAAATGGCATGGATGACGCCCCTGCTTAAGCTGAAGCTGCGCATGAGTAACTGGGAAAAACTGAAACAGAGACTGGTGAAGATGGTGACCGGTTATTTCCGGGGCGAGGGAGAGCAGGAAGAAATTTACGGAAGGACATTCTTTGATGCCATTACGGCGGATCCGGCATATAAGGATAAGTATATCCATGCGGTAGGACTGGTGGGGGAACTGGCAGGAAAGTACGGCCCCTTTGAAAAAGATACCTTTGCATTCCTCAAGGGAAAGGTGTTGTTGTTATTGCCGGATCAGGACATTTTTACCAAGGAGGATCAGGAGAGACTGGTTGCGGCAATGACGGAGCCGCAGGTAAAAACGATGAAGGGCGGTCATCTTGCCTGCATCATGAGGGCGCAGGAGTATATAGAGGAAATCGAAGCTTTCCTGCCAAAGTGCTTTGCGTGATGCCCGGCGGCGTGAGCTATTTTAACTTCTTTCCCATTTCAATCCTTACTTCGTGGCGTTCGGGGTCAGTATTGGAATAGGAATACAAGTCAAATCCAATGATCTCAAACCCGTTCCTTTTATAAAATGCGATGGCATTTTCGTTGCATGACTGTGTTTCTAAAACAACCATCCGTGCGCCGGAGGAGTCTGCCGCTTTTAAGATGGTTTCCATAAGCAGTGTCCCGACTCCGTTGTGGCGGTTTTCGTTGTCAAATATACAAATATTGCTGATTCGGAAACGGTTATTCCAGCCCTCCGGCGTCCCTTCGACATATCCGATCAGTTTTTCGTTTTCAAATGCGCCGAAGGCGACAGGATTGTCCAGCCACTCGCCGAAAAACTCATCATCAAAGGATCTCTCGGCGGGTGCTTCCAGTGTTACATAGTTCATCTGAAAACCGCTTTCGGAAGCACAAATATCATAATAGCCGTTTGTCCGGTATCGTGCGGTGAACTTTCTGCCCGCATAGGTTTCCCGATCCAACTCTTTGATTTCCATATTTTCCTCCATCTCTGCGCACGTCCTTTGCACATAGCGGGTTTGTGTCTGCGCGCAGCTTCTCATTTCCATAAGTATACGCCGGGAATCGTGTATTTGACAAATTAATTTTTCCCAAAGCATCGAAGCATCTTAACACGATGAACATTTTTGCGATATATTCACCGTCAACAAAACGAGGGAAATGTTCACATAAGGAATATCATCAGAAGTGGTTTCATGTAAAGGCTGAGCGCAAGGTTCTTCCCATGGGAGTGGCATTTGCCCTTCTTTACGTGTTGGTACGGATCTGTATATTTTAAGCTGGGGTAGGATGATATGGCAGGTGGATTTACCGAAGAACAAAGAAATAGAATCCGTAAAAAACTGTTGGAGACCGGAGTGGACCTGAGCACCACCATTGGTTTCCGGAAAATGACAGTCGCTTCCGTGGCGAAGGAAGCCGGCGTATCGGTTGGCTCCTTTTATAATTTTTTCAGTTCAAAAGAGAGCTTTGCCGTCGCCATGATAAAGGAACTGGAAGACCGTTCGTTTGCGGATTTTGTGGGAAAACGGAACGGAAAAAGCACGGTTCCGGTCAGGGAATTTCTCGATTGGCATCGGGAATATTTCAGACCGGAGACGAATTTTCTGCTGCGGCTGACGCTGGAAGATATGATATGGCTCAAGACCCACATAGGCGCCGGGGTTCATTTTGAAAATGAGCCGGACATGGAACGGATCAAAAAAATCATCCCGTACATAACCGGGATCCGCACGGATTTCAGTCCCGGCGTGGTAGTGAATTTTATCAAATCCATTTATACCGCATATCAGAGCAGGGATACTTTTTTTGAAGACGATCTTCAAACGAATGTAGACCTTATTTTTGATGCCATCTACTGCTATGTCCGGGATGAAGGCGAATCATGAACTGTAATGGGAGGCGAAAGAAATGAAGACAGAAAATGAAAAGTTTATCCGATGGTGTATTCTTGGCGCAATCGGAGGTATCCTTATGGCTGCCGGCGACTGGCTGCTTGGGTGCATTCCCCTGCAGGAGGCGGACACGGGAATGTTCAACAGAGCCTATTATCTGTCCGGCTCCTATGGATTGTGGAGACCCGTACTGATCGTCGGGCTGGGAGCAATCGGGAGCTTTCTCTATTACTTTATGGTAAAAGCACTGAATGAGGATATCGACGCAAAGTACAGAAAAACAAAATTTGTCCATTATCTGTTCGGGATATTCACCGTTGCGGTAGCGCTGGCAATCCATACCTGGTCGGCGACTCTGGCGTGGTTTACCACATATCTGGGCCCGCGTATCGGATCAGAGGCTGCAGTCACGGCGGTTACCGCTTATCAGGACGATATGCTCATCGCAATTTTTCCCATGTATATTCCGATGGTATTGCTGATCGGGATTCATTTCGTGATGCTGCTTGTGGGCAAAACCCGTTATCCAAGGTGGATGCTCGTTTTTCATCCGGTCACATGGAACATGCTGCTCGTTGTCATTCCGGATATCGCGCAGTCTATGCACATGCCCATAGCCACATGGATGTCCGTTATGAGCCAGAGCAGCACGAACAGCTCCATTGTAATCTGGTGCATAGCGGCGGCAATTTATGAGAAGAAGCATATGCAGATAAGTGCATAGTGACAAAGAAAAAAGCCTTGAAACTCAAGGCTTTTTCTTAAAAAAACACTGCGGAAGATGGGACTTGAACCCACACGTTGTAACCAACACAAGATCCTTAGTCTTGCCTGTCTGCCAATTCCAGCACTTCCGCATATTCTGTTTTCGCGGCTGATGTTTTCATCACGCGAATATGATAATACCATTTTCCCCATAAAAAGTCAACTGTAAATTCAATGATTTTTTGCTTGGGAATCCGGGGCAAATGGAACGGCAAATGGAACGGGAATTGTTTTCGTGGAAAATGTGCGGGCTGAATGGTATAATGGTGCGGAGGAAGATATGCTGCTTGGCTGGGGCGTGCAGGATGAGTCCCTCACCGGGATCGCCGCAATGTTTGTGTACGGCATGCTGATCGCAAAGTGCTTTCTCGTGTTCGGAAACCCTGCGTGGGTGAACGGAATCGACTGTGCGTGGATCCACATCGGAGCGCTCTGGACATTCGGCGGTCTGCTTGTGATGATGCGGAAGGTCAGAAAGTGAGTACGGGAGGTGTACCATGTCTCAGGTTACGAAACGCGCTTTGGAGCAGTCGTTAAAAAACCTGCTGTTGAAAAAGCCTTTGACGAAGATTACCATCAATGACATAGCGGAGGACTGCGGGATCAACCGCATGACCTTCTACTATCATTTCAAGGATATCTATGATCTGGTGGAGTGGGCCTGTCTGGAGGATGCCAGAAAGGCGCTGGAGGAAAAGAAAACGTATGAAACGTGGCAGCAGGGCTTTCTCCAGATATTCGAGGCGGTGCGGGACAACAAGCCGTTTGTGATGAATGTGTACCGCTGCGTGCACAGGGAGCAGGTGGAGAGATATTTGAAGCCCTTGGTGGACAATCTCCTGATGGGCGTCGTCAATGAGGAAGCGGAGGGCATGACGGTGCGCGAGGAGGACAAGGAGTTCATTGCAAGAGTTTATTCCTATATTTTTGTGGGGCTGATGCTGGACTGGATCAAGGAGGACATGAAGGAGGAGCCGGAGGAGATCGTGGAGAAGCTTGGCACCATGGTCAGGGGCTCCGTAAAGGAGGCGCTGTCCCGCTTCAAGGTCTGAGAAAGCAGTTTTTTATCAAAAATGGACATTTGATAAAAGACACATCAGGAAGCCGGTTCTGTTTATAGTAAACTCTGCGGATACGGATATAATGAAGACAGAAAATGAATTTAAGGAGGTTTTCATTATGTACTATTCAGCAGGAACTTATGAATCTTTTGCACATCCCGAGAAACCGGAAGGTGTAGACAAGAAATCGGCATACATTATCGGTACGGGACTTGCCGGACTGACCGCGGCATTCTATCTGGTGCGTGACGGGCAGATGAAGGGGGAGCATATTCACCTTCTGGAGAAACTGGAGCTGGCCGGCGGCAGCTGTGACGGACGCAAGGATGTGACAAAGGGCTTCTTTATGAGAGGCGGACGGGAGATGGACAACCATTTTGAGGTGATGTGGGACATGTTCCGGGATGTACCTTCTCTGGAGACACCGGGTGTTTCCGTGCTCGACGAGTATTACTGGCTCAACAAGCATGACCCCAACTATTCCCTCTGCCGCGCAACGGTTGACCGCGGAGAGGATGCGCACACTGACAAGAAATTCAATCTGGACAAAGAATCAGCCTTAGCGCTTTCCCAGCTGTTCATCACACCGGAGAAGGAGCTGGAGGGGAAAAAGATTTCGGATGTGCTGCCGGACTCCTTCTGGGAGACAAATTTCTGGCTCTACTGGCAGACCATGTTCGCATTCCAGCGTTGGTCAAGCGCGCTGGAGATGAAGCGCTACCTGTGCAGATATGTGCATCATATTGACGGACTTCCCGATTTCAGCGCACTCCGTTTCACCAAGCTGAATCAGTACGAGAGTCTGATCATGCCCCTTGTAAAATATCTGGAGGCGCATGGCGTCAAGATCGAGTATGGAATGGATGTAAAGAATGTCATTATCGAGACGGTGGGAGACAAAAAGATCGCGCGGCAGATCCTTTATGTGAAGGACGGCAGGGAGCAGTCCATCGATCTGGTGGAGGATGATCTGGTGTTCATCACAAACGGCTGCTGCACCGACTCTTCCTGCTACGGAGATCAGAACCACAAGCCGGATCTGTCGAAGCTAAAGGACGGCTGCGGCGAGTCGTGGGATATGTGGAAGGCAATCGCAGCACAGGCAACAAACGGTGAGTTTGGCAACCCGGACGCCTTCTGCAGCAACATCGAAGCGACAAACTGGATGAGTGCCACGGTTGCGACCTCGGATGAGGAAGTGATCCGGCATATCATGAATATCTGCAAGCGAGATCCCAGAGCTGGCAAGGTGACCACGGGCGGTATCGTGACCGTGAAGGACAGCGCGGACAACTGGTATCTGTCATGGACGATCAACCGTCAGCCCCAGTTCAAGTCCCAGGACAAGAATATGGTGCTTGTGTGGCTGTATGCACTGCACACGGACAGGGAAGGAAATTATGTGAAGAAGGCAATGCGCGACTGCACCGGCGAGGAGGTCTGCAAGGAATGGCTGTATCACATCGGTGTTCCCGAGGGCGAGATCGATACGCTCGCGCATGAGGCATGTAACACCACGACCTGCTTCATGCCGTATATCAACGCATTCTTCCAGCCGAGAAAGAATGAGGATCGCCCTCATGTGGTGCCGGAGGGCTCCGTCAATTTTGCTTTCCTCGGACAGTTTGCCGAGACACCGAGAGACACTATTTTTACGATCGAGTACTCCATGCGTACCGGTATGGAGTCCGTGTATACACTGCTTGATATCGACCGCGGCGTTCCCGAGGTGTGGGGCAGCAAGTATGATGTGAGAGAGCTGCTTCGTGCCTGCTATTACGCCATCGACAAGAAGCCAATCACGGATGTGAAGCTGTCCTTCAAGGAAAAGGAACTGTTGAAGGTTGTTTTAAAGAAGGTAAAGGGAACCGATGTTGAGATTCTTCTCAAGGAAAGCGGTCTGATCGAGTAGGCATGGTGCATGCCCGGGGAGGTATGCGCTGCAAAAATCAAAAAGGGGGAGGATGGAAATGTTTTTTGAAGGATTGTGGAAGGAATTTGCCGAGCTTCCGGAGGTGGAGGCCATCGCGCTGGGAGGATCCCGGAGGAGGGGCTTCGAGAGGACATTCTGAGCAGATATTGCGGATATCGGGAGATCGGCAACCATTTCTGGGAGCTGGAGGACGACTGCACGTTGAAGGACGGCGTCGACATTGACATCCTGTACCGGAACCTTAAGGATTTTGAACAGGAGGTGGCGTCCGTGGTGGAACGCCATCTCCCCCATAACGGGTACACAACCTGCATGTGGCATAATTTACTGCACAGCCGGGTGCTCTATGACAGGAACGGAGAGCTGACCGCCATGCAGAAGCGGTTTGCTGTTCCGTACCCGGAGGAGCTGCGGACGAATATCATAGAGCAGAATATGCGGCTTCTTACGGGCAATCTTCCGTCCTACGACGGGCAGATTGCAAAGGCGTGGAAGCGGGGCGATCTGGTGAGCGTAAACCACAGGACGGCGGCATTCTTAGAGTCGTATTTCGATATTCTGTTTGCTGCAAACCGCCTGACCCATCCGGGAGAGAAGCGGATGGTGCAGTACGCAAAAGAACATGCGTCCGGTCTGCCCAAGGATTTTACGAAGGACTTTGAAACGCTGTTTGCAAATTTGTTTTCCGACGGGGAGACGACCGCCGACACGATTCGCAGGATGACGGAGCATCTGCGGGAGTATATGGGCGGAGACGGCAACGGAAAACGCTAAATTACTTCACAAGATTCTGTTTTATTTTCAAAGGATATGCTATAATTTCATTCAGAGAGATTTTTTTGAGGGTAAAATGTGATGTAGGAAATCGTGGGAAGAATAGGGGATTCAGAGGATGGATACAGCGCACAATGAACTTGTGGTTGGGCTATGTGACGATGAAGGGTACGTTCATAGCTATGTAGAGGAAATGTTGAATCGGTATTCAGCAGAAAAAGACGTAAAGATAAATTTGATTCATTATGATTCTGCAAGACAGTTATTTGAAAAAAACGATAATCTTGATGTCTTATTGTTGGACATTGATATGCCTGAAACGGATGGGATTGAGGCCGGTCACAAAATCCGTAAAAGAAATATCGAATATAAAATTATCATGCTGACAGCCTGCACAGATCGATTCAGGGATGCATTCAAGATAGGAGCTTATCGATTTGTTTCAAAACCGGTAGACAGAGCGGAGCTGTTTCGCGCCATGGATGATGTGAGGGAAAGCATGGTCGCGTTTCAGAAGGTTGACGTATATAGAGACGGCATAAAATACAGCATTGCGCAAAAGGATATTTTGTATGTGGAGTCAAATGGATCTGCAACCTTGGTGTTTACGCTGCATAGCGAGTTTCGGAGTGAAAAGGCGCTTGCTGACTGGTTTGCTACATTGAACAGGCAAATATTTTTTCAGTGTCATAAGTCCTTTATTGTCAATATGGGGATGGTAGAAGATATTCAAAAAAATGTGATTTATATGGTCAATGGAGACAAGGTAGCATTGTCAAGACGCCTCCGTGTTCCTTTCATGAATGCGTATATGGTCTATGATACAAGATGGAGATAGGAATGTCAGTAGAAGTGGTATTGTACAATTTGTTGATGGCTTTTGAGTGTTTTTCATTTTTCCGCGTAATGATGCGGCGCAGCTTTAGAAAGTTTCAATCCCACCATCTTGTTTTATGCATATTGTTTCTTGTGTTGTGGTCAGGGAGCATAATAGTAGGATTTGATTGGAATCAAACCTTACTCGGCCCTGTTCCGTATTTTCTGATAGCGCATATTTTTTTTCTCTGGCTGATTTTTGAGATTTCTTTCGGGGAAGCAATCGTTTTTGGCATTGCGAATTGGCTTTTCCTTTCCATGATTGAAGTGAGCCTCTTGGTGGTTGCATTACAAAAACCGGATATGGAAGATAGGATCGAAATGGCTGTCATGGCAGCGATAACAGGTATTGTTTGGTTGTTTTATTTTCTCACCAAAGATAAATACAATGCCAAGGCATTCAATTTCCCAATCAGAGTATGGATATTGTTGGATCTGATTATGTTTATTATCATGGCAATGCAGTCTTTTTTTGCTTATGTGATTGTAGATCATCTTGTCAGCAACATGGGAAATTGGGGGCGGAATCTGATGCTGATTGGCGGCATTGCCATTGTCATTTTATTTTTTGTAGTTTTATACTACTGCGGTTCTGCGTATTCCTACCGTTTTCAGAAGGAGCTGGTTGAAACACAAATCAGCCAGCAGAAAGAGTATTTTATGCAGTTGCTGCAAAGAGAGAAAGAAACAAAAAAATTCCGGCATGATGTCATCAATGATTTTTTACAGATGCAAAGCTTCTGCAACAATCACGAGTGCCGTCAAATGCAGGACTATCTGGAGAAAATAACCGGTACGGTGAAAAAAATAAGTCAAAAATATTTTGATGTGGGCAACAATATTGTCAATACCATACTGAACTATTATTTCATTCCCCTCAGAGATAAGTATGAAGTGAATATCAACGGCTATATGTCGGAAAAGATACCTATTGCTGACAGAGACCTATGCGTAGTATGTGCGAATCTGGTCAAGAATGCGGTGGAAGCAGTCATTAAGACAGAAGCCGGGAGAATAACGGTACATATTGAGGAGGGCAGGGATTATTTGTTTGTGCAGGTAAGCAATTCTTATGTTGGTGATATTGTGTTTGACAGAAGGGGGCTCCCAAAAACATCAAAGAGGGATTCACAGCATCACGGAATCGGGATCGGAAATATCAAAGAGATTGTAGATAAAAACCATGGATCCCTGAAATTGGAAACGCAGGATGATATATTTAAAGCTGAGGTGTATTTGAAGAAGCAACATACCGTTCAAGAGTAAATAAGACCGTTTGCGGGGAGAGATATTGAGGGACGGTGGCGGTTATTGTAGGCTATTACTGATGAAAGTAATAGTCTATTTTTGTGGGATAGAGGGATGGAATGGAACTGTTAATTGAAAATTTGACAAAAGCAATGGATGAGGTACAGATTCTTGATCACATTAATCTTAAAATCAACAGTGGTGAAGCCGTAGCACTGGTGGGAGCAAACGGAGCCGGAAAAACAACGTTAATCAATTGTGTATTAAGTATTTATACGCAGTATTCGGGCAATATTTACCTGAATGGATTCAATGTCAAAGAAAAGGAGTGTGAATCTGAGAGAAAGAAGATCGCATTTGTGTTGGATACCACAGGACTTTTTTCTACTTTGAATGCATGGGATAATTTAGAGTTCTATGATCGAATCTATCATCCTGAGAGTAGTGCAAAGGAGAGAAAGGAACGCTTATCTTCTATTTTTTCGGAGATTTCCCTCAGCGGAAAAGAAAAAATGCCTGTTACAAAATATTCTAAAGGAATGAAGCAAAGACTTGCCATAGGGCGTACTTTGGTTACTCATCCGGAACTGATCGTATTGGATGAACCGTATTTGGGACTTGATTTTGAGGGAAAATATTTTCTTACAAATCAGTTGCTCAAACTAAAGAAAAGAGGCTGCGCAATTCTGTTGAGCTCCCATGATTTAACTGAAATAGAGAAAGTATGCGACAAGGCAGTATTTATAAAAAACGGAGTTTTGAAAGAAGAAAAAGAGTTAAGCAAATGCGGCAGATCAGAGACGGAAAAGTCAGAACTGGAACAGATGTATGCAAGGGTGCTGATGTAAATGAATATTGGATTGGATAAGTCGATGCTATGGATTGAGGAGAAAAAATTTGCTTCCTCAAAAAGAAAAGTGTATGCTTTGATGATGTTATGTATGGCAGCAGGGGTAAGCTGTTTGATTTTAGGCTGGATGTCATATGTTCAGGTAATAGCAGCAACATGGATTGTAATAATCATGATTGCCGCAAATCAGATTACTATGTCATGCTATGACAGTACCTTGAAATATATGATCGCCGTTAAAGGAAGCGTAAGACCTTTGGTCAGTAGTAAGCTATATTATCATTGTGTAAGAATAGAAGCGTTTATCATACTGTATTTTTTTATCATAGGTATTGTCATGGTAATCAGACAACAAAATAATATTTTATTCTTCATCAGAAGTATTCTCTGTGTGATAGGGACGCCGGTAACGTTGTTGTTTTTGGTGATGACTTCGTTAAAGATCCGGAAGGGGTGGAGAAGTTTTGTAAATATTATTTTCGCTATTATTTTTAATGTATTGTTTGCAGCAGAGCAAATGTATGTAAATGTATATTTTGCAGAGATTTTTTTCCTTATCATTCTTCTTTTGACCGGCATGGATTTATTCAGAAAGCTGACCGGAGAGGCTTTGTTGTCCAAAGGAGCGGGAACATGAAAACATTTTTGTGGTATAAAGCTAAAATATTATGCAGTTCCAAACAAAAGATTGCGGGGCTTGTCGTGACCCCGATCGTATTCGTGTTGCTACATAGTTTTCTGGGGGTTAAGTACGATACAGTGATGTCATTCATTGGTCTTTGTATTCCTTTGTCATATACTTATATATTGTTTTCCGCAGGGGATCTTTTCAGGGTGAACTGCTATATTGCGGCAGGAGAAAGGTCAAAAAGTGTATGGTTGGCAAATCTGGTATTTGTTACGGGCATTGGTTTTATTGCCAGCCTGATTTCTCAGACGCTATGTGCGCTGATGTTTGGAAAAACAGTATCAGAAAGTATGATCTATTTTATCCTTTCGGTTTGTTATGTTCCCATAGTGGCTCTTTTTGTAGGCTTATCGACAGTGCATTTCAGGAATTATTCCAAGAACGAAGTGATGTTCGCTTCCGTGATCGCAGTATTAAATGCGCTGGTTTTTCTTTTACCGTTGTTGAGTTTGCTGATCCCTGTTGTCATTTTCATCAAGATTTTAGCGGTTCCGGCGGTGGTGGGGCTTTTGGGAACAATCATGCTGTCAATTTATATGGACACCTCAGACAACGAAATTTTGGCAAGAAATGCCATTAAGGAAATATCGGTATATGATAAGGCGCTATTAGGCTTAGACGAGGAGTAGTTTGAACGGATGTTTGGATATTTGCCCAAAGGGGAAAGAAAAATAATTAAGGATTTTTGGAGTTACAGCCGATACATCAACGTATTGGTAAGGGAGATTATCACAAAATTATCTTAAACTTATCCGAGAATGGCGGCGGTAGTGTGCAGGAGATGTTAAAACTTGCAAGTCTGCTTGTACTGGAGCCGGTTAAGTTGTGTTTAAAGTATAAGTTTCAAGAACGTAACTATGACATATCGGGAAATACTCTTTTGCAGGGGAAAAAGATTTGTCTGATCACAAGTCAAAATTCTGCAAGATAAGTAGAGATGCACAAATAAGTTGACAGGCGGCGGGCGCTGCATTATAATGACTCTATCAAATCTGGAAGAAAGCGAGGTAGTTGTTGTATGAGAGTGAACAGAACAGAGATTGCAAGTGCATACAGTACCGTTACCTCGGTTTGGAAGAGTTTATAACAGACATAGCATTGTGATGCGTTATGGTTGGACTTTTAGACCGCGGCGGTTTTGTCGCGGTCTTTTTATGTCCCGGGACGCAGATCGCACATTTCTTTTCCCCGAGGCGGACGGTACGCCAAAAATGAAGACAAGAACAATATGGCACGGAAAAGTGCCGCTTCGGAGGAAAAACATGAATAAGAAAATCATAATCAGAAAAGAGAACAAAGAAGATTACAGACAGACAGAGGAAATGACAAGAAGGGCATTCTGGAACATCCATGAGCCGGGATGCAACGAGCATTTTCTGGTGCATAAGCTGAGAGGGTCGGAGGATTATCTCCCCGGGCTTTCCAGAGTGGCGGAGCTTGACGGCAGGATCGTGGGCGCGATCTTTTATTCCAAGGCACAGGTGAAAAATAATGACCGGACATATGAGGTGGTTACGTTCGGGCCGCTGTGCGTGGATCCCATGTATCAGTCCCTTCATGTGGGCGGACAGCTTCTGCGCGAGACCATAGAGCTTGCAAGGGAGGCCGGATACCCGGGAATCATTATTTTCGGCGAGCCGGATTACTATCCCCGCTTCGGGTTTGTGGCCTGCGACCGCTATGGGATCGAGACGGCGGACGGTAATAGCTTTCCCGCCTTTATGGCGCTTGCGCTGAACGAGAAGGCGTTTGCGGACATCAAGGGCAGATTTTATGAGTCCGGGGTCTTTGCACAGTGCGAAGATGCCGGGGAGCTTGCGGCCTTTGACGCGCAGTTTCCCTTTTATCCGAAACTGAAGCTCTCCTGCCAGTGGCTTCATAAGGAGCGGCTGGGGCGGATCTGCAATGTGCAGAAGAACCTGTTTACAATATCCTACTGGGAGAAGGAGCTGCCTGCAAGGTGCAAGGGCAATTTTTACTATGACGACAAGACATATCCCATTGTGGGGGACTATGTGACCTTTGACTATCAGCCGGACGGCATATCCCGCATCGTGGAGGTGTGCGAGAGAAGGAGCATCCTGAAGCGTCCCTTTCCGTCGGATCACAGCGCAAGAAACGGTCTGGAGCAGGAGATGGTGGCAAACGTGGACATCTGCTTTATCGTCTGCTCCCTGAACGGCAATTTCAACGCAAACCGGATTGTCCGGTATATCACCGCTGCCAGACAGGGAAATGTCACACCCGTGGTGGTGCTGACAAAGGCAGATCTGTGCGACGATGCGGAGCACTTCAAGGAGGAAGTGAGAGCCGCGGCGGGAGCGGTGGATGTGTGTGCGGTGAGCGCGGTCACGGGGGAGGGACTGGAGCAGCTTGCCCCCTATCTGACGCCGGGGACGACGATTGCGTTTTTGGGCTCCTCCGGCGTGGGGAAATCCACGCTGACAAATGCGCTCTTAGGCGAGGAGATCATGCAGACCGGGGAGATCCGCAAGGAAGATGCAAGAGGAAGACATACCACTACCACAAGGCAGCTCCTTGTGTCGGCAAACGGTGTGGTCATTGTGGACACGCCGGGAATGAGGGAGATTGGAATGTGTGATGCGGGAGAGGGCATGGAGGAGACATTTGCGGATATTGCAGAGTTAGAGCAGTGCTGTAAGTTCAGGGACTGCAAGCACCGGACGGAGCCCGGCTGCGCCGTCAAGGCGGCAATCGCGTACGGCACCCTTTCAGAGGAACGCTTCCGCCTGTACCTAAGCCTGAAACAGGAGGGTGAGAGAAACTTTGACCGCAAGGCGGTGTCCATGAAACGGAAACAGATCAAGAAATACGGAAAGTAGAGAAAAAGCTCCCTGCCGCGGAAAATGCGGCGGGGAGCTTTTGCGTCAGCATACGACGAAGCCCTTGGATTTCAGACAGGATTCCACTTCCTCGGTTCCTTCGGTGTGAAGGATCATAACGGGCATGGAGGAATTGCGGTTGAAGGACAGGTAGGTGTAGTCCACATTGATGTTGCTCTCGATCAGGGCGGTCAGCAATGTGTTCAGGGCACCGGGCTTGTCCTCGGTCTCCACGGCGATCACATCCGTCAGACGGCAGAGATAGCCTTTTTCGGTCAGCTTCCGGGAAGCCTTGACGGGATCGGACACCACCATGCGGATGATGCCGTACTCGGCACTGTCGTTGGTGACGGAGCCCCAGATATTGATGCCCTCCTCAAACAGGGCGGCAGTAATGATCTGCAAAGCGCCTTTTTTATTTTCGGCGTAAATGGATAATTGTTTCAGCATTGTAAAATCCTCCTTAAGTGACTTCTATCATAGCATCTTTTTTCCACGTCCGCAACCGTTGTAAAAAAACGGACTAAATTCCTATACCGCTTTTTTGTCGAAAAAGCAAAAGCGGGAATAGAATAGAGTAAAGAGAATGTGAGAAGGTATGAGATGAGATATTGGTATATTGCCATTGCGGTTCTGGCTGTTTTGCTGCTTGCCGTGATTTTGTGGGTGCTCATAAGGAGACGCTGCGCAAGAAAACGGGTATGCTGCCGGACGGATGAGGAGAAATGCCGGGATTTAAACGGCGCGGTGGGCGCATGGGGCTTTCGATATGATCTGTGTCAGGATATTTTCTACTCCAGAAAGGATGCGTGGCAGCGGCAGGCCGGGTACGGAAGATTCTACGACGAGCATGCTATCGCCATGGGAATGGTGTTTGAATGTGAACCGTTCTGTTTTGTGTACGGGGGAAGGCAGTATTTGTTTGAGGTGTGGAAGGGACAGTACGGGATGTCGACGGGCGCCGAGATCGGTCTGTATGTCTCCGATGAGATCAACGAGGAGCACCCGGAAAAGCTGTTTTACAGAAGTGTTCCGGATGAGGAAATGCTTTCCATGCGTTTCGTGCTGAGAAAGCAGGGAAGGATTCTGATGATGCGGGAGGAGCGGCACTGGTGGCTGACGGGCTTTGTGCTGGGTGAGTTTTCACAGCCGGATGAGCTTGGCATGGAAATTGCGATCCGGTTTCAGGATGCCGGTATGCAGAAAGCCTTTTGCGGGGCAATGCTGCGGGCAGGCTATCCCTGTGAGGAGATCTGCAGCAGCGGCAACAGAGTGTACTTCCGCTTTATCCGTCCCCACACGGAGCAGGTGCGTCATGGGCGGCTGCGTGTCCGGCTGACACAATTCAAAAACAGGAGAAACTGCCGCAGGTATCTGCGTGTGACAAGGTGCTTTACCAGAACCATCGACCGGGTGGATTATCTGGGAATGTGTTTCCTGCTTCTTTACAGAAGGATCGGAAGATGCAGCAGGATTTGCAGAAAGAGAAGAGCATGAGTACGGCCCGCCGGCTTGACCGGCTGTATGAGGAGGCGGAAACGGTGTGCTTTGGCAGCCGTTCCCGCATGGTACTCATGAGCGACTGCCACCGGGGTGTTGCCAATCAGGGAGACAACTTTCTAAAAAACCAGCAGCTTGTGTTTGCGGCGCTGTCCTTTTACAACGACAGGAAGTTCACCTATGTGGAGCTGGGAGATGGGGATGAGCTGTGGGAAAACAAAAAGCTCTCCCGGATCGTGGAGGCACACAGTGATGTGTTCTGGCTCATGTCCTGTTTTTACCGGGACGACAGATTCCTGATGCTGTACGGAAACCATGACAGGGTTAAGGAGAACGGAAAATACCTGAAAAGGCATTGTGAACGGTATTACTGTGACAGCGTGGACTGTGAACGGGAGTTGTTCTGCGGGATCCGTGCCAGGGAAGGGGTGCGGCTGACGGATCGGGAGACCGGGGATGAAATTCTGCTCGTCCACGGGCATCAGGGGGATCTTTTTAACGATACGCTCTGGAAATTCAGCCGCTTTCTGGTGCGGCATCTGTGGCGGAGGCTGGAGCTGTTCGGGGTGTTGGATCCCACCAGCGCGGCAAAAAATTACAAGAGAAAAAAGAGAACGGAAAAGAGATTGTCCGGCTGGGCGGACGCACATCATGTGATGGTGATCGCGGGGCATACCCACAGACCCGTGCTGCCCACTCCGGGGGAATCCCTGTATGTCAACGATGGAAGCTGTGTGCATCCCCGCTGCATCACAGCCATTGAGATCGATGGCGGCATGATCACTCTGGTGAAGTGGTGTACGCTCACCAGAGCGGACAGAAGTCTCTATGTGGGGCGGGAGGTGCTTGCGGGGCCGTTCAGGCTGAGGGACTACTTTCGCTGATGTGTGACAGAAGCGCCCGGATTGCCGTCATGTCCGCAGCCACGCTGCCCTGTATCATCTGTGCGGAACCGCCGCACTTTGCCTTGAGTTCATTCCGCAGGGCGGCGGCTGCCGCATTGCAGTCGAGGCCGCTGCTGCCCAGGATGAAGCTGTATCCGGCGTCCCCGCCGCCCACGAAGATGGCGCAGTAGCCGGATCTTTCTGCGGTCAGTGTATTGACCGCATCCCGCACTGCCTTCATATCCATTTCTTCCTCAAAGAGGAGCACGGGTGCGCAGGGATCGTCCGTGGGAAGGGTGGAGAGCCTTAAGGAGAGCAGCTTTGCCTGTAAATCGTTGATGCGCTCCTTGCGGCTGCTGCTTTCCTCTTTTAAGCGGAGCACCGCCTCCGTGATGCAATCGGGTTTTGCGGAGAGCAGGGCGGAGAGAGCGGACAGGCAGTCCTGCTGTGCCTGACAGCGCGCGAGGGCGCGGCTGCCGCAGAGAAGGGTGAGGCGGACACCGCCTCTGTGGCTCTGCATATCCACCACCTTGATCATGCCGATCTGCCCGGTGCGGTCTACATGGGGAGCACAGCAGGCGCAGAGATCAATGCCGGGAATTTCCACGATGCGCACGGGGCCTGTCAGGGCGATCTTGCTGCGGTAGGAGAGAGCGGCAAGCTCATCCGGGGAGGGAAAGCTTGTCTTTACGGGCAGATCCGCAAAGACCGCCTCGTTGGCAAGCGTTTCCATCTGAAGCAGCTGTTCCGGGGTGAGCACGCCGTTGAAGTCCAGAGTCGTGATCTCCGTTCCCAGATGGAAGCCCACGTTGTCAAAGCCGAAGTGGCTGTGTACCAGACCGGAGAGGATATGCTCCCCCGTATGCTGCTGCATGTAGTCAAAACGTCTTGCCCGGTCCACCTCGCCGGACACCCGGGCGCCCACAGGAAGCGGGGATGCCAGAAGGTGGGTCAGTGTGTTCTCCTTGTCGATGGAGACATGCAACACCGGCTGTCCGTCCAGCGTACCGGCGTCGCAGCCCTGTCCGCCCTCCTCGGGGAAAAAGGCTGTCCGGTCGAGAACCACCCCGTAGTGCGTGTCGATCTTCTCACAGGAGAGGACGACAGCGTCGAATTTCAGGATATGCGGATCCTTGTCATATATTTTTTCCGTCATGGCAATAAAGTCCTTTACAAATATTATTGTTATTGGTTATTATAGACGGAATGGGACTTTTTGTCCAACGCAAAACGCAAATGGAGCCATAAGTCTGTTGAATGGCTTGTTTTTTTGTGCTATAATAAACCGATTATGCAAAAAGTGAAGCGCGATAACGCATGCGGGGCATGCAGATGGGAGCAGGAATGAAGGCATTTTTATTATTGGAAGACGGTACCGTATTTGAGGGAACTCACATCGGTGCGGACAAAGATGTAATCAGTGAAATTGTGTTCAACACCTCTATGGCGGGCTATCTGGAAGTGTTGACCGACCCGTCCTACGCGGGACAGGCAGTGTGCATGACCTATCCTTTGATCGGCAATTACGGCGTGTGCAGGGAGGATATGGAATCCAGACAACCCTGGCCGGACGGCTTTATCGTGAGAGAGCTTTCCAGAATCCCCAGCAACTTCAGAAGCGACATGAGCTTACAGCAGTTCCTTGAGGAGAACGGTGTTCCCGGAATCGCAGGCATCGACACCAGAGCGCTCACAAGGATCCTCCGGGAAAAGGGAACCATGAACGGCATGATCACGACAAACGAGCATTACAATATGGAAGAGATCATTCCCAGACTCAAAGCATATACCACCGGAAAGGTCGTGGAGAAGGTGACCTGCACGGAAAAATATACCCTGACGCCCAGCGCAGAGCTTGCGGACAACGGGCCGGTCTCCGGTTCTGCTGTGTTTGACAAAGAGGCGTATGAGGAGGGCAAAAAAGAGATGCGTCCCTCCATGGTGCGCAGCCTGAACGGAAAAGGACTCAAGGTTGCACTGCTTGATTTCGGGGTAAAGGCAAACATTGCCCATTCACTGGCGCAGAGAGGCTGTGAGGTGACGGTCTATCCCGCATGGACGAAGGCGGAGGAGATCATCGCGGCAGCACCCGACGGCATCATGCTGAGCAACGGACCGGGGGATCCCAAGGAGTGTACGGACATCATTGCAGAGGTGAAAAAGCTGTATGATACGGACATCCCCATCTTTGCAATCTGTCTCGGACATCAGCTTATGGCGCTGGCAACCGGCGCGGATACACATAAATTGAAATACGGACACAGAGGCGGCAACCATCCGGTGAAGGATCTGGCGACCGGAAGGGTCTATATCTCCTCCCAGAATCACGGCTATGTGGTGGATACGGACAAGCTGGATCCCAATGTGGCGGTTCCCGCGTTTGTCAATGTGAACGACGGCACCAATGAGGGGCTTGCCTACACGGGCAAAAACATCTTTACGGTACAGTATCACCCGGAGGCATGTCCGGGACCGCAGGATTCCGGTTATCTGTTTGACCGCTTTATTGATATGATGCGGAATCCCGAGGAAATGAGAAACAAACCCGTGAGAAAGGAAGGTTGCGCAAATGCCTAAGAATCCCAATGTAAAACGAGTAATGGTGATCGGCTCCGGCCCGATCGTAATCGGACAGGCAGCAGAGTTTGACTATGCAGGTACACAGGCGTGCCGTTCCCTGAAGGAAGAGGGCGTGGAGGTCATTCTGGTAAACTCCAACCCCGCGACCATTATGACGGACAAGGATATTGCCGACAAGGTATACATTGAACCCCTGACCATCAAGGTGCTGGAGCAGATCATTGAAAAAGAGAAGCCCGATTCCATCCTCCCCACGCTGGGCGGACAGGCGGGACTGAATCTGGGCATGGAGCTGGAGGAATCCGGTTTTCTGGCAAGCCACAATGTAAAGCTTCTCGGCACTACGGCGGCAACCATCCGCAACGCGGAGGGGCGTCAGGAATTTAAGGATCTGATGGAGCGGATCGGGGAGCCCTGCGCGGCGTCCAAGGTGGTGGAGAATGTGGAGGACGGCGTTGCCTTCACCAAGCAGATCGGTTATCCGGTGGTTCTGCGCCCCGCTTATACGCTGGGCGGCTCCGGCGGCGGTATCGCCCACAATCAGGTGGAGCTTGAGGAGATTCTGGAGAACGGACTGCGTCTTTCCAGAGTGGGTCAGGTGCTGGTGGAGCGCTGCATCGCAGGCTGGAAGGAAATCGAGTACGAGGTGATGCGGGACAGTGCGGGAAACTGCATTACCGTGTGTAATATGGAAAACATTGATCCGGTGGGCGTGCATACCGGGGACAGCATCGTGGTGGCACCGTCCCAGACCCTGTCGGACAAGGAATATCAGATGCTGAGAAGCTCTGCGCTCAACATCATAAACGAGCTGGGAATCACCGGCGGCTGCAACGTGCAGTTTGCCCTGCATCCCACCAGCTTCGAGTACTGCGTGATCGAGGTAAACCCCAGAGTGAGCCGTTCCTCGGCGCTGGCGAGCAAGGCAACGGGATATCCCATCGCAAAGGTGGCGGCAAAGATTGCACTGGGCTACACGCTGGACGAGATCAAGAACGCCATCACGGGAAAGACCTATGCCAGCTTTGAGCCGGCGCTTGACTACTGCGTAGTGAAGATGCCCCGTCTTCCCTTTGATAAATTCATTATGGCAAAGCGTACCCTGACGACCCAGATGAAGGCGACCGGAGAGGTTATGAGCATCTGCACCAACTTTGAGGGCGCGCTGATGAAGGCGATCCGCTCTCTGGAGCAGCATGTGGACTGCCTGCTCAGCTACGATTTCTCCGATCTTAGCGCCGACGAGCTGCGGGATCGTCTGAAGATCGTGGACGACCAGAGAATCTGGGTGATCGCGGAAGCGCTGCGCAAGGGACTGAGCTATGACGAGATCCATGAGATCACCATGATCGATGTGTGGTTTATCGACAAGCTGGCGGCCATCGTGGAGATGGAGGATGCGCTGAAGAAGGGGCCTTTGACGACGGCGCTTTTAAGAGAAGCAAAACGGATGGAGTTCCCGGACAACGTGATCGGCAGACTGACCGGCATGGCGGAGGCGGATGTGAAGAAGCTCCGCTACGACAATGGCATCACCGCCGTGTTCAAGATCGTGGACACCTGTGCGGCGGAGTTTGCGGCAAGCACACCCTATTACTATTCCACCTTTGGCGGAGAGTGCGAGGCAGAGCCCACGGACGGAAAGAAGAAGGTGCTGGTGCTTGGCTCCGGCCCCATCAGAATCGGTCAGGGTATCGAGTTCGACTACTGCTCCGTGCATGCCACATGGGCGTTTGCAAGGGCGGGCTATGAGACCATCATTATCAACAATAACCCGGAGACCGTCAGCACGGACTTTGATATTGCGGACAAGCTGTATTTTGAGCCGCTGACGCCGGAGGATGTGGAAAATATTGTAAATATTGAAAAGCCGGACGGCGCGGTGGTGCAGTTTGGCGGACAGACGGCTATCAAGCTGACGGAGAGCCTGATGAAGATGGGCGTGCCCATCCTCGGTACCAAGGCGGAGGATGTGGATGCTGCGGAGGACAGGGAGCTCTTCGACGAGATCCTGCAGCAGACGGAGATCCCCCGTGCGGCAGGCGGCACCGTATATACGGCGGAGGAGGCAAAGGCGGTTGCAAACCGGCTGGGCTATCCCGTGCTGGTGAGACCCTCCTATGTGCTGGGAGGACAGGGCATGCAGATCGCCACAAACGATCAGGAGATCGAGGAGTTTATGGAGATCATCAACCGGATCGCCCAGGATCACCCGATTCTGGTGGATAAGTATCTGCAGGGCAAGGAGATCGAGGTGGATGCGGTATGTGACGGAACCGACATCCTGATCCCCGGCATCATGGAGCATATCGAGCGCACCGGTATCCATTCCGGAGACTCTATTTCCGTGTACCCCGCACCGACCATTGACAAGGTGGTGAAGGAGAAGATCGCGGAGTATACGAGAAGGCTGGCAAAGGCGCTTCATGTAAAGGGTCTGATCAACATTCAGTTCATTGCCATCGGCGAGGAAGTGTATGTGATCGAGGTAAATCCCCGTTCCTCAAGAACGGTTCCCTATATCAGCAAGGTGACGGGAATCCCCATCGTGGATCTGGCGACGGAGGTCATTATCGGAAAGACCATAAGAGAGCTTGGATATGAGCCGGGACTGCAGCCGGAGGCAGCGTATTTTGCCATCAAGATGCCGGTGTTCTCCTTTGAGAAGATCCGGGGCGCAGAGATCAGTCTGGGACCGGAGATGAAATCCACGGGAGAGTGTCTGGGAATTGCAAAGACCTTCAACGAAGCCCTGTATAAGGCATTTTTGGGCGCGGGCGTGCAGCTTCCCAAGTATAAGCAGATGATCATTACCGTGAAGGATGCAGATAAAGGCGAGGCAATCGAGATCGGACGCCGGTTCGAGAAGCTGGGCTACACCATTTACGCCACCAGAAGCACCGCGGCAGCGCTGCAGGATGCCGGCGTGAAGGCGCGCAAGGTCAACAAGATTTCTCAGGAGTCTCCCACTGTGATGGATCTGATTTTGGGACACAAGATCGATCTTGTCATTGATACGCCCACTCAGGGACGCGATAAGTCCAGGGACGGCTTCTTAATCCGCCGTACCTCCATCGAGACAGGCGTGTACTGTATCACGGCGATGGACACGGCGAGAGCGCTGGTGACCAGCATGGAGAATGCTGCCGGACAGCTCTCACTGGTGGATATCGCTTCGTTGTAGGGCGTGGGGTGACGGCATGGCAAAGGATAACAAATCACAAAAAGGTAAGGATAAGGGTAAGGTGCAGAAGGAGGAGAGAAATTTCCTCTACCTGCTCCCGGAGCCCGTTGTGGCGGCAAATCTGGCGAAGGTTCTGGATTTTCTGGAGCGCCGGCAGATTGAGATCTGGACGGAGGTCAATCTGCTTGAGCTGACCTTTCAGGCGGGCACGCTGACATTTGAGGACATGATGCCGGAGCTTACGGACGAGGCAGACCTTTCCCTTCTTGCGGACATGGGCATGAAGCAGGTGTACGCCTGCGACTATGACGCGGCGGATGCCGCTTCGGTTAAGAAGGTCATGGAGTGCCTGCTTGCCTGTTACGGCGGGATTCTTGCTTCCGACACGGAAGATTTCAAGCCATTTTTGAAACCGGAAGAATTATAAGATGCAAGTCAGAAATTATCAGAAGGAACTGGAAAAGATCATAGCGGGACTTGAGGGTGCGCCCACGCTTTTTTTACATAGCTGCTGCGCGCCCTGCTCCAGCTATGTGCTGAAATATCTGCGGGAATACTTTCACATTACGGTATTTTACTACAACCCCAACATTTCGGAGCAGGCGGAATACGCAAAGCGCGTGGAGGAACAGAAGCGCCTGATCGGCATTTACAACGAACAGATTGCACAGGGAGCGCAGGGATACCGGATCGATGTGGTGGAGGGCGATTATACGCCCGAGGTATTCTATGAGGCGGCGAAGGGACTGGAGCAATGCCCCGAGGGCGGCGAGCGGTGCTTCCGGTGCTATGCGCTGCGGCTTTCCGAGACGGCGGGGAGAGCAGCGGAGAGGGGAGCGGATTACTTTGCGACCACGCTGACCATCAGCCCGCTCAAGAACGCGGTAAAGCTCAATGAGATCGGGGAAGCTTTTTCCCGGCAGTACGGTGTGAAGTGGCTGCCCTCCGATTTTAAGAAGAAAGAAGGCTACAAGCAGTCCATCCTGCTCTCGGCGGAATACGGGCTGTATCGACAGGACTACTGCGGCTGCGTGTATTCCAAGGCGGAGCGCAACAGAAAGAAAGAGGGAACACCATGAAAAAATTACTGGACGTCATTTCAGAGGAGATGCAGGCAGGCTTTGAAAAAGCGGGATATGCTCCCGAGCTGGGGCGCGTGACCGTCTCCAACAGACCCGACCTGTGCGAATACCAGTGCAACGGCGCCATGGCAGGGGCAAAGCAGTACAGAAAAGCACCCATTGCCATTGCAAACGAGGTGGCAGAGCAGCTGCAGGACAGCCCTGTATTCAAGAGGGTGGAGGCGGTTGCACCGGGCTTTCTGAATCTGGATATCAGGGAGCATTTTCTGGCTGAGTATGTGAAGCAGATGGAATCGGACAAGAAGTTTGGCCTTTCCATGCCGCAGAAGCCTGAGAAGGTGGTAATCGATTACGGCGGACCCAATATTGCAAAGCCGCTCCATGTAGGGCATCTGCGCTCTGCGGTGATCGGGGAGAGCATAAAGAGAATCCTGCGCTATTGCGGACATGAGGTGATTGGCGATGTGCATCTGGGCGACTGGGGCCTGCAGATGGGACTTGTCATCACGGAGCTTAAGGAGAGAAGACCGGACCTGATCTATTTTGACGAGAGCTATACCGGGGAGTACCCCACGGAGGCTCCCTTTACCATCAGTGAGCTGGAGGAGCTGTATCCCACGGCAAGCAAGAAGAGCAAGGAGGATGCGGAGTACAAGGCGCGCGCCATGGAGGTCACCTACAAGATGCAGAGCGGTGTCAGAGGGTATCGTGCCGTCTGGAAACACATTGTGAATGTGTCCGTGGCAGACTTAAAGAAAAATTACAGCATGCTGAACGTGGACTTTGATCTCTGGAAGGGCGAGTCCGACGTCCATGACCTGATCCCGGATATGGTGAGCTACATGAAGGAGAACGGCTATGCCCATGAGAGCGAGGGTGCGCTGGTGGTGGATGTGAAGGAGGAGACGGACACCAAGGAGATTCCTCCCTGCATGATTTTAAAGTCGGACGGTGCGTCCCTGTATAACACCACGGATCTGGCGACCATCCTGGAGCGTATGAACACTCTGCACCCGGATGAGATCATCTACCTGACGGACAAGAGACAGGAGCTCTATTTTGAGCAGGTGTTCCGCTGTGCCCGCAAGACAAAGCTGGTGACGCCCGAGACGGAGCTGTTATGGCTTGGCTTCGGCACGGTAAACGGCAAGGACGGAAAGCCGTTCAAGACCAGGGACGGCGGCGTGATGCGTCTGGAAACGCTGATCAGGGAGACGGTGGATGAGATGTACCGCAAGATCACGGAGAACCGCGAGGTATCCGGCGAGGAGGCGGAAAAGACCGCCCGCACCATTGCCATTTCCGCACTCAAGTACGGAGATCTGTCCAACCAGATTGCAAAGGATTATATTTTTGATATTGACCGGTTCACTTCCTTTGAAGGGGATACGGGGCCTTACATTCTTTATACGATTGTGCGCATCAAGTCCATTCTGGCAAAGTACAGAGATCAGGGCGGAACCATGGCGGAGCTCGCCCTTGCGGATGCACAGAGCGCGTCCGAGAAAGAGCTGATGAAGCAGCTTGCAGGCTTCAACGCGGCTGTGGAGAGCGCCTGCGAGGAGAAAGCGCCGTACAAGATCTGTGCCTATATTTACGATCTTGCCAACGCCTTCAACAGCTTCTACCATGAGACAAGGATTCTTGCGGAGGAGGATGCACAGCGGAAAAATGCGCTGATCGCGCTGCTTGTGTTCACCCGGGATGTGCTCGAGACATGCATTGATATGCTGGGATTTTCCGCGCCGGACAGGATGTAAAAATTTTTGAAAAAGCTATTGACAAATTATGTATTATTAAGATACAATAGCAAAGTCGGTTGTGACATGGGGTCTTAGCTCAGCTGGGAGAGCATCTGCCTTACAAGCAGAGGGTCATAGGTTCGAGCCCTATAGGCCCCATCTATCAACACTGACGAACACCATATGGCGGAATAGCTCAGTTGGCTAGAGCACACGGTTCATACCCGTGGTGTCGAGAGTTCAAATCTCCCTTCCGCTACGCATAATTCCCGGAAACACCTCAGTGTTTTCGGGATTTTTAGGTTATGAGGGAATGGAAGAACCGGAGGGGCCATGGTACAAAAGGATAAGCTGGGACAATTCTATTTTGCGCAATACAGGGACTGTGCAAAAAAGTATAAGAAAAAGAGCGGAGAGGGAAAGAGCGTCTACGAGAAGCGGGCACAGAGCCTTGCAAAGGAGATGCGGAGCATCAACTCCTCCAAGATGAAGCAGGCGAGACTGGAGGACTTTCACCGTCAGCTCCGCAATATCGCATACTATGCGTTCCGCAGGAATGACCAGATCACCGTCATGCAGCTCCGCGATATCCTGATACCGGAACTGATCCGGCTGGATCTCCTTGTGCTAAAGGAGTCGGAGACGGAGCTTCTTACCGAGAAATTTTTGGAGTATCTCAGAAACGAGATGCCCTATGAGATCTGCATGCGCACCATGAAGGATCTCTGCAAGCAGTACACGGATGTGGGCATCCGGGGGCAGATCATCGACATGGTTCCCCTGAAACCGGAAACAGAGTTTCAGGAGACGCGCACCATGCACAGAAAGTTTATCCTGCATGTGGGGCCGACCAACTGCGGCAAGACCTACCATGCGCTGGAGCGGCTGAAAACCTCGGCAAGCGGCGTGTATCTGGGGCCTTTGAGGCTGCTGGCGCTGGAGGTTTACGAGCGGATGATGGAGCAGGGCGTTCCCTGCACCATGCTCACCGGAGAGGAGTGCATTTATCAGGAGAACAGCAGGGTGATCTCCTCCACCATCGAGATGCTGGACATAGATCAGAGCTATGACATTGCGGTGATCGACGAGGCACAGATGATCGAGGATCTTGACAGGGGACATTCCTGGACGAAGGCGATTCTGGGCGTGCGGGCGAAGGAGATCCATATCTGCATGAGTGCCTCGGCTAAGAAGGTAGTGACCCACCTGATCGATCTGTGTGGGGACGAGTGGGAGATCCATGAGTATGAGAGAAAGACGCCCCTTGTGTTTGAGGACAGACCCTTTTCCTTCCCGGAGGATGTGGAGGAGGGAGATGCGCTGATTGTTTTCACAAAGAAGTCGGTGCTGGATATCGCCGGCAGGCTGGAGCGTGAGGGCATACATACCAGCGTGATCTACGGAAGCCTTCCCCCCGAGATCAGAAGGCGTCAGATCCGGCTTTTTGAGAGCAAGAGAAACCGGGTGATCGTGTCCACTGATGCGATCGGCATGGGACTGAATCTGCCGGTGAGGCGCATTGTCTTTTTGCAGGACAACAAATTTGACGGCAAACAGAAGCGCGGTCTGACCGTGCCCGAGATCAGACAGATCGCAGGCAGGGCGGGACGCTTCGGCATCTACGATACCGGCTATGTGAATGCCATGGGAGAAGAGGCGTGGGAGTATATCCGCGGGCGCTATGCGAAGCCGGAGCAGGAGATCGAGAGGGTCAGTCTGGGATTTCCCCATGTGCTGCTTGACATGGACGAGCCGCTGGATGTGATTCTGAAAACGTGGGAGTCCGTGGAGCCGGAGCCGCCCTTTGAGAAGGTCAGCATCGACGACATGCTGTTTTTGTACGAGAAGGCGTACCATGTGAGAAAAGCGATCGAGGGGTTTGAGGACAAGCATATGCTGTACCGCATGCTGACCTGCTCCATCGATATTAAAAATAAGGATATTGTAGATCTGTGGCTGTCCTATTGCAAGAGCTATACGGCGGATGTGATGCTGGAGTTCCCCAACCCCGCCATGTGCAGCGAAAAGGGATTGCAGCGGTATGAGACCTACTACAAGATGTTGGATCTGTACCACCAGTTTTCCGTGAGGGTCGGAAAGGACATCGACGCGGAGCAGCTTGAGCACGAGAGGGAAAAGACGGAATCCAACATTATGGGATATCTTGCGGGCAACAAGAAGGCATATATTATGAAATGCCGTTACTGTGGGAAGATGCTGCCGTTCGGGTTTGAGTTCAATGTCTGCGAACAATGCCACGGCGGAAGAAGATGGAATGCATAAAAGAAGAATCTTGTCCATATACTTATTAAAAATGAGTATTTCAGGAGGAAGAATATGGCAAGAGGACAACGCAAGTCGGTAGAGACAAAAATTCAGGAGAAGGAGGCGCTGATCGCTGCTCTGCGGGTGAGACTGCAGTCGGAGGAGAGAGAGCTGAACGACCTGAGAAAAGAGAAACGCAATATGGAGCTGGAGAAGATCACGGCGATGTTAGAGGATGCCAACATCAGCGTGGAGGAGGCACAGGAGATTATTGCACAGCACAGGGCATGCGCTGCCGTCTAGGCGGCGTGTGCGCGCAGAGAAAGGAATGAACACATGAGAATCGGAATGGGCTATGATGTGCACAGGTTGACAGAGGGTAGAGAGCTGATCATCGGCGGCGTGGAGATCCCCTACGAGAAGGGGCTTCTCGGACACTCGGATGCGGATGTGCTTCTGCATGCGGTGATGGATGCCCTGTTAGGCGCGGCGGCGCTGGGGGACATCGGAAAGCATTTTCCCGACACGGATCCGGCGTACAAGGGAGTCTCGTCCATGGTTCTCATGGAGAAGGTGGCGGCACTCCTTGAGGAGAATTGTTTTCTGGTCGAGAACGTGGACGCCACCATTATTGCACAGGCGCCGAAGATGCGGCCTTACATCGATACCATGCGGAAAAATATAGCGGATGCGCTGGGAATCCGGATTGAACAGGTGAATGTGAAGGCGACCACGGAAGAGGGGCTCGGGTTTACCGGAAGCGGTGAGGGAATCTCCGCTCAGGCAATCTGCATGCTGACCACGCCGAGAGAGCTGTATTCCTCCGATGTGACCGCACAGGCGGCTTCCGGCTGCAGCGGCTGTCAGGGCTGCCCGGTGAGACGGTAATTGTTGACAAAAATGTAAATTATGCTTATGCTACAAGGAGATAAAGCCATTTTGGAGGTATGACACCATGGAAAACAGGCTGACCATATACAATACATTAACCAAGAAGGAAGAATTGTTTGTACCCAATGTGGACGGAAAGGTGGCAATGTATACCTGCGGCCCCACTGTGTACCATTACGCACATATCGGAAATCTCCGCAGCTACATCATGGAGGATCTGTTGGAAAAGACGCTGCGTTATCTGGGCTATGATGTAAAGCGCGTGATGAACATCACCGATGTGGGACATCTGACCAGCGATGCGGACACCGGAGAGGACAAGATGCTTGCCGGTGCAAAAAGAGAGCACAAGACCGTGATGGAGATTGCGAAATTCTACACGGATGCTTTCTTTGCGGACTGCGAAAAGCTGAATATAAAGCGCCCCGATGTGGTGGAGCCCGCCACAAACTGCATCAGTGAGTTTATTCATATGATCACGGTGCTGTTGGAGAAAGGGTATGCCTACGAGCAGGGGGGCAATATCTATTTTGACACTTCCAAGCTTGAAAATTACCATGTGTTCTCGGGACAGACGGAGGAGGAGCTTCTGGTCGGCGTCCGGGATGATGTGGAGGAGGATGTCAACAAGCGCAGCAAGAGCGATTTTGTGCTCTGGTTTACCAAGTCCAAGTTTGAGGATCAGGAGCTGAAGTGGGAGAGCCCGTGGGGCTTGGGATATCCCGGCTGGCATATTGAGTGCTCCTGTATCAGCATGAAGCATCTGGGCGAGTATATGGATATTCACTGCGGCGGCGTTGACAATATTTTCCCGCACCACACCAACGAGATTGCCCAGAGTGAATCCTACATCGGACATAAATGGTGCAATTACTGGTTCCATGTGCATCATCTGATCGATAAATCCGGCTCCAAGATGAGCAAGTCAAAGGGAAATATCCTGACGGTATCCGTATTGCAGGAGAAGGGGTACGATCCGCTGGTATACAGGATGTTCTGCTTACAGTCTCACTACCGCAAGCCGCTGGCATTCTCCTATGATGTGCTGGACAATACGGCTACGGCGTACAACAAGCTGTTAAGGAAGATCTCGGAGCTTTCCGATGAAGGAGAGATCGACGAGGCTGCTTTTGCAGAGTACAGGAAGCGGTTTGAGGACGCGCTGTGCGATGACCTCAATTCTTCCATGGCGATCACAGTGCTCTATGAGCTTTTGAAAGCGGATGTGAACGATAAGACCAAGAGGGCGTTGGTGGAGAGCTTTGATGAGGTGCTTTCTCTGGGGCTTCTCTCCGGCAAGGCGCAGGAGAAAGAGGCTGTGGATGCAGAGCTTGCCGCTTATGTGCAGGCGAAGATTGAGGAGAGAGCTGCGGCGAAGAAAGCGAAGGATTTTGCCAAGGCAGATGCCATCCGCGCAGAGCTCCTGGAGAAGGGAATCGTGCTGGAGGATACCAGAGAGGGTGTAAAATGGAAGAGAGCATAAGCTTTTTGTCCGGGCTCAATGAGCGGTTTTCAGTGAAAGAGGTGGATGTGCGTGCATATTCACCTCTTACTTTGGCTTACATCGGAGATGCGGTCTACGAGCTTGTGATCCGGAGCGTGGTGGTACAGCGAGGCAACCGTGCGGCAGATGCCTTACATAGAAAAACGGTGAATTATGTGAAAGCGCAGACACAGGCGGCCATGATCGAGGCGCTGGCGGATGTGCTGACCGAGGAGGAAACCGCGGTCTATAAAAGAGGGCGCAACGCCAAATCCTACAGCAAAGCGAAGAACGCCAGCATGAGCGAGTACCACAAGGCGACAGGGTTTGAGGCCCTGATCGGTTATCTGTATCTGATGCGGCAGCAGGACAGGCTTCTTTTTCTGGTGAAGGAGGGACTTGAACGGATCGGCAGGGAGCTTTAGAGAGGAAGGAAAGATGGGATACGAGGAATTTACCATAGAGGGAAGAAATGCGGTCATAGAGGCATACCGGGCAGGAAAGCCCATAGACAAGCTGTATGTGCTGGATGGGTGTCAGGACGGGCCGGTCATGACCATCAAGCGGGAGGCAAAGAAGGCGGGCACCCTTGTCAAGTATGTGGCGAAGGAGAGGCTTGACCAGATGTCCGAGACCGGAAAGCATCAGGGTGTGATCGCCGTTGCAGCGGCATATACCTATGCGGAGGTGGAGGATATTCTGGAGGCTGCGAGAAAGAAGAATGAGCCGCCTTTTCTGTTTTTGTTGGATAATATCGAGGATCCGCACAATCTGGGCGCGATCGTAAGGACGGCGAATCTGGCGGGCGCGCACGGCGTTATCATTCCCAAGAACCGTGCGGCAGGACTGACGGCAACCGTGGCGAGAACCTCTGCGGGCGCCCTGAATTACACGCCGGTTGCCAGAGTAACCAATCTGGCAAAGACCATCGAGGATCTGAAAAAGGAGGGCATCTGGTTTGTGTGTGCGGATATGGGCGGCACGACCATGTATGATCTGGATCTGAAGGGCGCAATCGGCGTGGTGATCGGAAACGAAGGAGATGGCGTCGGAAGGCTGGTGAAGGAAAAATGCGACATGGTGGCGTCCATTCCCATGAAGGGGGATATTGATTCCCTGAATGCCTCCGTGGCGGCGGGCGTGCTGGCATATGAAGTGGTGCGGCAGCGTCTGAAGGGCTGAGCGGACGGTCTGAGACTGCGACAGAGGCGCGGACGGTCTGCATGGCATGGATGGGTTTCGGCCGGAGAAACGGAGAGGGGATATGGATTACAGACAGGTGACGGATGAGGAGCTGATCGACAGGCTGCGAGACGGGGACACCCGGATCACGGATTACATCATGGACAAGTATAAAAATCTGGTGCGCAGCAAGGCGGGCACCATGTATATACTGGGCGCTGACAGGGAGGATCTGATTCAGGAGGGAATGATCGGTCTTTTCAAGGCAATCCGGGATTATGACAGCGGAAGGGACGCCAGCTTCTACACCTTTGCGGATCTCTGCATCAGCAGACAGATGTACTCAGCCGTACAGGCGGCGGGGCGCATGAAGCACATTCCGTTGAACACCTATATTTCCCTCTACGGTGAGGGAACCGGGGGCGGCGAAGACGAGGAAGGCGATGTTCTGAGCGCGCTTGCGGACAGAGGGCTGGGGCCCGAGGAACAGTTTATTGACAGGGAGAGCGTGGAGAGACTGGAGCAGCAGATCGAAAGGGAGCTCAGCGGATTTGAAAAGCAGGTATTTGAACTTTATATCACCGGAATGGGGTACAGCCAGATTGCAAAGCTGCTCGGCAGGGATGAAAAATCCACGGATAATGCCCTGCAGCGTTTGAAGGGAAAGATCAGAAGAATGATCGCAAAATAAAGGCAAAATAAATTTGTCTTTTTATGGTGAAAAAAAATATAGTTTGTGATATAATTCCACTTAGGTATGGTGATAAATGAATGGGAGGAGTTTATGCAGCCGGAATTTACAAAGCTCAAAGTACATAATGAGATCGAACTCTGTGAGACGGCGGATATGGATGTGAAGCAGAAGATTGAAAGGACTCTGTTAGCAAACCGTATTTCCTATTATATCAAGTGGCGCAAGCAAGGTATATTCTGCAAGAACAAGGATGTCTGTATCTTTTGCATCAACGACAATTTCAAGGAGGAAGCGGAGCAGCTGATCCATTCCATTTCCAAGGATATTGAGGAAAAGGTCCGGTTTCTGATGCGGAGATCCGAAGAAAGATTTTTTTAAGAGGTAAAGAAGCCTATTTCATAAATGAGGTAGGCTTTTTGTTTGAGTGAAGACGGAGGAGAGAATTATGGAATCATTTGATTTGTTTAAGGATTTGGCGGTTATTCTGATTTTTGCTAAATTTTTCGGGCTGGTGGCGAGAAAGCTGAAGGCGCCCCAGGTAGTGGGAGAGATCATTGCGGGACTGATCATCGGCCCCAGTCTTCTCGGACTGGTGCAGCAGACGGATTTTCTAATGCAGATGGCGGAGATCGGCGTGGTGCTTCTGATGTTTTCCGCCGGGCTGGGAACGGATTTAAAGGAACTGATGAAGACCGGCTTCAAGGCGCTTCTGATCGCCTGTGCGGGTGTATTTGTGCCGCTGGTTCTGGGCGCACTTTTGTATATGGCATTTTACGGTGTCTCCCCTTGGGGCAGCGAGGAGTTTTACAAGGCTGTGTTTGTGGGAACCATCCTGACGGCAACCTCCGTCAGCATTACGGTACAGTCCCTGAAAGAAATGGGTAAGCTGAAAGGAACGGTGGGAACCACCATCTTAAGCGCCGCGATCATCGATGATGTGATCGGCATTGTGGTGCTGACCTTTGTGATCGGCTTCAAAAACCCGGATTCCAATCCCGGGAAGGTGGTGCTGAGCACGGTTCTGTTCTTTGCCTTTGCGTTCGTGGTGGGATTCGTGATCTACTGGATCTTTAAGAAGATTGACAGCAGATATCCCCATACAAGGAGAATCCCTATTATCGGTCTGGCGCTTTGCTTCTTCTTTGCTTATGCGGCGGAGAAATGGTTTGGAATTGCAGACATCACAGGAGCTTATGTGGCGGGAATTATCCTTTGCTCCATACAGGATTCCGGCTATATTGCGGAGAAGATGGACATCAATTCATACATGCTTTTCGGCCCGGTATTCTTTGCCAGCATCGGACTGAAAACCAACATTGACAATGTGACGGGAGCGATTCTTTTGTTCTCCGCCTGCTTTGTGCTGGTGGGCTTGGTGGCAAAGATCATCGGCTGCGGTCTGATGTCGCGGCTGTGCGGCTTCAGAGGCTATGACTGCCTGAAAATCGGAGTGGGGATGATGACCCGAGGAGAGGTTGCGCTGATTGTGGCACAGAAGGGACTGTCTGTCGGGCTTCTGACACCGGTCTATTTTACCGCCGTGATTTTGCTGATCATTGTTTCCAGTATTTCCACCCCTATTATTTTGAAGATCCTGTATGCAAAGCATCCGGGCGAGGAAACTGCTTAGAATACATCGGAAAAGTGAGGAAGCTTCATGCGCAGATGGACAGTGCCGGTGGCTGCAGTCCTCCTGACGGTTTTTGTGGGCTGCGGGACGGCATCGGTTGACGAGAAAGTGAATATACAGACGGAGCTTACCCCGGCGGCGGGCGAAATGCCTGCCGCCGAATTTTTGCCGCCTGAAAATGAAAGCCTTGCAGACAGGACGGAAGACGGAACACCGGCGGATACCGTTTCGGCGGGGGATGGCGCGGAGAGTGAAGATGTGTCTGTGTCGGGCATAGGTACGGCAGGAGACGGCATGACGGGCACAGACATGGGTGCGCCGGGAGACGGTGCGGCGGATGCGAGCGAGGGCGTTGGAATGGTTGGTGTGGGTGCGCCGGGCGCGGCAGGAGACAGCATGTCTGACACAAATGCAGGAGCGCCTGGTAATGGTGCGGCAGGGGGAGGTACGTCGGGCGGCGGTGCATCGGGCGCAAATGATGGTATGCCGGGGGAAGGTGCATCGGGCGCAAGCGAGGGCACGCCGGGTGCTGATACGACCGAAAACTCCGGAAATACGGATGGCGCCTCTTCCCTTGATTTGTCCGCAATGGCAGGTCAGGTGTTTGATCTGATCAATGCACAGCGGTCAGGTGCGGGGCTTACCGTCCTTGAATGGGATGATAATTTGGCAGCAGCCGCACAGATCCGGGCAGGAGAGCTTGAGGTATCATTCTCCCACACCAGACCGGACGGGAGCAGGGGAGCGGATATTGCAGGAGTCACCCCTTGCGGGGAAAATCTGGCATCAACCAAGGGATCGCTCAGTACGGCTGAAAACGTGGTAGGCAAATGGACGAAATCCGGCGCACACAGCGAAAATATCCTGTGCGCCGACTATACGAAAGCCGGCGTGGCACTTTATCAGGCATTGAATGGCACCGTATACTGGGTGGTTTTATTCACCGGGGAATAAGAACCGGCTTTCCCTGAAAGTGGATTGTATCTGGGCTCAAAAAATTCTCAATTTAGATCCCAATTTCTCACATCATAGGTTTACATAATAGAAAGAAAAGCGCTCGATTGTATCCCAGAAAGAAAAAATGCATTACCGGATCCCACAAATCGCCAAAATTTGGGATCCGGAATGACAAAAAATCTGCTGGGATACAAATTTGCTTTTTTGACCATCCTAAACAGCCTCTAAAATAGTAAATTGGGATCTGAAAAAGGAAAAAATGTCACAGAGATACAATTCGCAATCATTGGGTAGAAGGGCAGACATATTTTGGATAGTGAGTTTGCAGGAACAGGGGACGGATATGGAGCAAGCAGAGAAGGAATAAGCAAGGTAAGGATAAAGAAAGGTCATGGAATGAACAGGAGAGAGCAAGCAGGGGAAGGGCGGAGAAAGAATTGAGAATGGATGTGGTAAGCAACAAAAAAGTCCTTGAAGAACAAGGACTTTTTTCAGAGCTGCTGACGGGAATCGGACCCGTGACCTCCGCACTACCAATGCGACGCTCTACCGACTGAGCCACAGCAGCATCGTCACTGCAAAAACCGTTTTTTGCAATCACCGTTTTTGATTCTATCAAACGGGGTACATTTTGTCAATATAAAATTGCACCTTTTGTATATAAAAAAGAAACGAAAAGCAACCGACCAGTGAGGATGTTCGTAAAACAGTTTAGTCCCGGCAGTAATGGCTGCAGGGACTTTTCTTGCGTAAACGAAAGCCGTATGATACGATGGAACAGACCAGTAAATTGGTATTTTACTCTACGGAGCGTAGAAACCGCATAAATTCACCATATTCTACGTCGCGTGGGTGTGATTGATAATCAAATCATAGGATAATCAAATCAGAAAGGAGGAAAACGGATGGATCAAATCAAGATTGGTAAATTTATCGCTGATGAAAGAAAACGAAAAGGATATACGCAAAAAAAGCTTTCAGAAAAATTAGAAATCAGTGACAAAACAATTTCAAAATGGGAGAGAGGAAATGGTTTTCCGGAAGTATCATTACTGTTTCCATTATGTAATGAACTAGAGATAACGGTTAATGAACTACTATCTGGTGAAAGAGTAGCTGAAGAAGATTATTTGAAGAAAGCGGAGGAAAATATGGTGAATTTAGTCAGAGAAGCTCAGGAAAGTAAAAAGAAAATTGTCCTATCAGCAATGGTGGCAGGACTTACAATTATAGCGGCAGTTCCATTATTTATATTGTCGGGAATGCTGGAGATAGAGAACTGGATTAGAGTACTTCTTATAGGGATAGGTCTTGTTGTGATAGTTGGAGGAATTGCAATTGCCTGTGTCCTTGATATAGAAGCAGGAGCCTTTGAGTGTCCCGAATGTAATAATAGATTTGTTCCAGATATGAAGTCATATATTATGGGACCTCATACAATTACAAAGCGAAAATTAGTATGTCCGTATTGTGGTGCACATAAATATTGTAAGAAGGTTCTTACAAAGTAAAACTGAAATTTTATCTATGCAAAGAGTCCGATAACTTCCAGTTTATCGTTGCAGTGCCATTCGCTCCGGCTTCGCCTAGGCTCATGCGTGCTATCGCACTATATGTCCAAGATGAAAATCATCCGCCTGTGAACAAGTTCCCGGCGCATGTTTTCATCTTGTCCATGCACTGCTCAAATGTGCACTTGCGAGCAGACTCTCATGCACATCATGCGTCACCCGCGCACCGCTCGCAGAAACGCGCTCAATTTTATATATCAGGGAGGGATGGAAAATGCCTTATGTCAAATTAAATGATTTGAATCTGTTTTATGAAGAGTTTGGAAAAGGAGAGACGGTTTTGTTTTTGCACAGTCATTTCAGCCGAGGCTTATTGGCGTTTTCAGGACAAATTCTTCCTTTCGCAGGTCATTACCGCTGTCTGTACCCTGATTTTCGTGGTCATGGGCGTACCATGTGTGAAAACTTAGACTGGAACAGCCGTATGATAGCGGATGATATGGCGAATTTTCTGGAGGCACTGGAAATAGAAAGTGCCCATTTGATCGGTTATAGCTGCGGAGCATATGTAGGCTGTTACATGGCAGCAAAATATCCGGAAAAAGTGAAAAGCCTTATAACGATCGGTGGAGGCGCATATCCCAGAATCGATGGAGCAGAGGAGTTTTTGCCGGAAAGTCTTATAAGCAGAAATGAGACCGATTTTATTGAAGATATGAAGCTTCGGCATTATGATGCGCATAAAGGTGACTGGAAAACCTATTTAAGAAAAACGGTCTCCGACTGGCAGTCACATCCGAGCCTTACAGAGGAAGAATGGGCCGGGATAAAGTGTCCTGCTTTCTTTATCAGCGGAGAAAATGACCCCTTCGGAACTTGTGAGGAATTACAGGAAAAAGTGCCTGATGCAAAAGTTTATGAGGTAAAGGGTGGAGGGCATCATCCTCATTTTGTGGGGGAGCAGGCAGAAGAGATAAATGCCATGATGCTGGATTTTATTGGCAATATACGGATTCGCTGTTTATGGTAAAGACTTTTTGGCGTTCCCAAGGTAGAGTAAAGTCATCACAAAAATGAAGGCGGTATTATAATGGATATGGTAAAGATGGGAAGCTTCTTGGCAGAGCTTCGGAAGGAGCATCATTTAACACAAGCTGAGTTGGGCGAAAAGCTGGGAGTAACGAACAAAACAATTTCACGCTGGGAAACAGGCAATTATATGCCACCCGTTGAAATGCTGGAAGAACTCAGTAATATGTATGACATGACCATTAATGAGCTCCTGAGTGGCAGAAAGCTGACCACGGAGGAATATAAAGAGATGGCAGAAACGAATATTAAAGAAACACTCAAGGAGAGCGCATTTACCTTAAAAGAAAGGCAGGATTTTTTTAAGAAGAAGTGGTTAAAAGAACATGCTTTTACAATCGTCATTGCTTATGTTTTATGGGTGATATTGGCGCTCGCATTGGCAAAATATAATTTGCCGGTCTACTTAATTGGAGGCGTCGGCGGATTTATTGGTATGACCATATATGCCCTTTTTCATAACCGTATGATGGCTTATGTGGAAGAGCATATATATGGCGGAAAATGGGATAAGTACGAAGGTAGAGATAAATAGAACATATTGTGTAAGCCGCGATTTTGCGCAGCACCAAACCTTGCATAATGGAAGGGGGCGGTGCTGTGTCAGTATAATTACATAAAAAAACCGACCCGTGATCGTAACCCCGGGTCGGTTTTGCTGCCTTATGAATACCGGCTAAAATCCGGTTGCTTCTATTTCGTAGAAATCATTGTCGTCTGCAAGAGGAACCGAGTGGATTTTCATGTCCTCGATCAAAATGTAGGTCTGGCGTCTCAGGTATAGGAGAAGCTCATCAATCAGGGGCTCCATGCCCTGAACTTCCATTTCCACAGAGCCGTCCCAGCAGTTCTTCACCCAGCCGGTAAGCCCGAGCTGACGCGCTTTGTGTACGGCATGATAGCGGAATCCAACGCCCTGTACGCGACCGTAAAAGTGAATACATTTTCGGATGTGCTGCTCCATGACAGCCGTACCTCCTCACAGATATAGATGAATATGTCAGGCAAATCACCAATCGGAATCCCAGTCGTCCCAGCTGTTGTCCCAGCTGTCGTCAGAGCCCCAATCGGAGTCCCAGTCGGAATCCCAGCTATCATCGGAATTGCTGTTCTCATCGTAGTAAGAGGAGTCCTTGAAATCATCATAGGAGGCATCGGAGTCGTAGCTGGAGGAGTCGTAATAGTCGCTGTAGTTATCCTCCATCCAGGATGAGGAGGTTGCTTCCTCCCAGGAGTTGTTCTGCCACTCATACCAGTTGCCGCTGTAATAGTAGTAGGTACTGTTGTCGTAGGTGTAATAGCCGGTGGAGGGGTGGCTGTCAAATTTGATGGTAAGGAAACCAACCACAATAACGATGAGAACCGTTATGACAATGGCCGGTATGCTCAGCGAGTCGCGGGAGCCGCTGCCCTTTTTGCCCGTAGGAGCCGACTTCTGCGGTGTCCGGCGGGGAGCTGCTGCCTGATGTGATTTCTGATCTACAACACGCTCCTTCATTTTCTGGTAAAGCTCATTTACGGCGTAGGCCTCGTCCGAGCCCTGATAGCGGACGACGCGGGAGCCGTCTGCCTTGTTCTTATAGACGACAAAGGTTCCGGTCGCCTCGTCCTTGTAGATACCGAAGGCTTTCGGCTCACGGAAGTCTTCGCCTATGTAGGTACGCATGTCGGCAAGAGGAAGGTTTTTTGCCTGTGCCCATGCCTTCAATTCCTCGATGGTCTTGGGAACGCTGTCCGACTGACGGTTGTAATGGCGGTTTACACCGAGACAGCTGGGGCAGACTTCATCATAATCGTTGATCCAGTTGCCACACCAATCACATTGGATTTTCATGGTATACTCCCTTCTGAATAGAAATAAATGCCTGAAACCGTGGGGCTTCAAGCATTCACAATAAGCTGCTGACGGGAATCGGACCCGTGACCTCCGCACTACCAATGCGACGCTCTACCGACTGAGCCACAGCAGCAAGTGCTCTGTTTCCATATAAACATCGGAACAATCACTGCTTATCAGTGTATCATAAAAAGGAGAGGATTGTCAATGGATTTCATATAAATTGTGGATTTTACAAGGCTTTTTCTCAATAAAAGTTGACAAACAACGGCGGTTTGCATATGCTAAAGTAAGATGGATCACGGAGGTTGCAGGAGGCTGCGGCGTGGTCTTTTATTGCTTCACAGGGAAGCAGGGAGATTGTAATGGGTATTGTACGGTTTATCAAAGAGGAAATCAGGGTGATCAAGGAACGGGATCCTGCGATTCACTCCAGCATGGAGGTTTTTTTGTATCCCAGCTTTAAGGCGATGATTTACTATCGGATTTCCCATAAATTATATGAAGGAAAGCACTATTTTCTGGCGCGCTGGGTATCCCAGAAGGGCGCTCACAAGACCGGAATCGAGATTCATCCCGGTGCAAAGATCGGGAAGGGGCTGTTTATCGACCACGGTCACGGTGTGATCATCGGAGAGACAGCCGTGATCGGTGATAACGTGACGCTCTATCAGGGGGTCACACTGGGCGGTACGGGTAAGGAGCACGGGAAACGTCACCCGACCCTCGGAAACAATGTGATGGTCAGCGCGGGCGCGAAGGTGTTAGGATCATTCACCATCGGGGAAAATTCCAAGATCGGCGCGGGAAGTGTGGTACTGGCGGAGGTTCCTTCCAATTCCACGGTGGTCGGCGTTCCCGGGCGCGTGGTGAAACGGGACAATGTATCTGTGCCAAGAGAGGATCTGAATCAGGTGGATCTGCCGAACCCGGTGCAGGAGGATATCGTAAATTTGCAGAGAGCCAACACGGAGCTGACCAACCGGCTGCTTGATCTGGAAAATGAGATGCGTATCCTCAGAAAAAACAGAACAGGAGAGACAGATGACACCTCACGACTATAAGGAATTGTACGAATCGGAGGATTTCAAACAGGCATGTATACAGGCAGGGAAGCAATTCGGCGCCTTTTATGAGCCGCAAAAAACAGCGTTCAGAGTGTTTGCCGTCAATGCGGATGCCGTCAGTGTGCGTCTGCACCGGACGGGAACCGATGAGGAGAAGAATGCCGGAAAGCTCTCAGAGCTTTCGCTGACCTGCGTTTCCCCCTATGTGTATGAGGGCGTCGCAGAGGGCGATCTGGAGGGCATATACTATGAATATGCGGTGCTCAGGGAAGGAGAACGGCATGTCTGCGCAGATCCATGGGGGAGGGCCTGCGGTGCGAACGGGAAGCGGAGCATGGTGGCGGACTTAAGGAAAACCGATCCCAAGGGATGGGACAAGGATGCTTTGTTCCGTGCGGATGTGGCGCATACGGTGATAAGCGAGCTGCATGTAAGGGACTTTTCGGAGCAGGGACTACCCGGCGTGAGGGATGCTTACCGGGGAAAATTCATGGCGTTTGCGGAACGGGGAAAGCGCATGGACGGATATGCGGTGGGACTTCCCTATTACAAGAGGTTAGGAATTACGCACCTCCACCTGCTTCCGATTTTTGACTATGCCTCCGTGGATGAGACAAACTGCGGGGATGCGTATAACTGGGGCTATGACCCGGAAAATTACAATGTGCCGGAGGGCTCCTATGCCACGGATCCCCATGACGGATATGTGCGGATCAGGGAATGCAAGCGCATGATCAAGGCGCTCCATGATGCGGGAATCGGTGTGGTCATGGATGTGGTCTACAACCATACCTACTCTGCGGACGGTGCCTTTCAGATTCTGGCGCCCTATTATTATTACAGGCAGAATGCGGACGGAAGTCTTTCAAACGGCTCCGCCTGCGGGAATGAGACCGCAAGTGAAAGATACGGCGTGGGTAATTTTATCCTGCAATCCGTGCTTTACTGGACAAAGGAGTACCATGTTGACGGTTTCCGGTTTGATCTGATGGGGCTGCACGATACCGATACCATGAACCGGATCAGGGAGGCGCTTGACGAGGCTTTCCCGGACAAGCCGATCCTGATGTACGGAGAGCCGTGGGCAGCGGCGGAGTCGCCCATGGAGCCGGGATTTTTCCCGGCGGTCAAATCCAATGTGGAGCGGCTGCACGATGGGATTGCCATTTTCAACGACAATACAAGAGATGTGATCAAGGGCAGCGTGTTTTACGGAGAGATTCCCGGCTTTGTAAACGGTGCGAAGGGACTGGAGCAGGCGGTTGCCTCCTCGGTACTCGCGTGGTGCGACGGCGGACATGACTTTTCCCCGAAATCGCCCGCACAGTGCATCAATTATGTTTCGGTTCACGACAATTACACGCTGTGGGATAAGCTGTGCATCACGGCGGGAAAAAGTAATTTCGAGGAGTCGGATGAAATGCTCCTTAAACAGAATCGTCTGGCGGCGGGGATCGTGTTTACCTGTATGGGAACGCCCCTGTTTCAGGCGGGCGAGGAATTTGCAAGGACGAAGCTTGGCGAGGAGAACAGCTATTGTGCAAGCCCCGGGTTAAACCGGCTTGACTGGAGACGGCGGGAGGCTTTTGATTCCCTGACGGAATATTACAGGGGAATGATCGCACTGCGCAGAAAGATTGCATTTTATGCAGACAAGACGCCGGAGGCACTTTCCCATGTCAGGATATTGCAGGCAGCGGGGGAGAACGTTGTGTTTTTGATCGACAATGCCTCCTATGACAAAAAGGGCTTTGGGCGTATCTGGATCTGCTATCATGCAGGCAGAGAGGCGGCAGTGCTTCCCCTGCCGGAAGGAAAATGGAGTGTGCTGGCAGACGGAACATCTTCCTTTTTGTGGAAGAGAGGGCTGTTAAAAAAGAGAAAACAGATAGAAAAGGAAGTTCGGGTAGAACCGGTTTCCCTTAAGATTTTGGGAAGCAGAGCGGAGTAAATAAACAGAAATCGAACAGAAGGAGGATCACAAAATGGATGTATTCAAACAGATGGAGGTGGCATTGACTGCTGCGGGTCAGGATGTGGTAGGAAAGGCAAAGGAGGTCTCTGCGGTTGCAAGCCTCAAGAGCCAGATCGGCACCTGTGAGGAGGTCATCAAGAAGAATTATGCCGAGATTGGAAGGCTCTATTATGAGAATTTCGGTAACAATCCGGAGGAGCTGTTTGCAAAACAGTGCAGAGCCATCACGAATGCAAAAGAGGGCGTTAAGGATTTGGAGCAGAAAATCAGAACCATCAAGGGCGTATAAGCGTAACAATCAAAAATCCCTGCCACCGGTTTCTACGGTAGCAGGGATTTTTTTGTCATAAGAAATTATTAGGGGAAGAACATTCCTCTCTGCTGCAATTCAGCGCGCTGCTGTTCAATAATAATGGAACTGTTCGGATCAGCAAAGAACTCTGCGTTGTGCGGGCAACTGTTGGAGGTTGCCGGCGTAGAGGTTGTGATCGTGCCGTCGGGGTTCTCTGTAATCACGGTGGAGCCTGCCAACAGGGAGATGTCCTCGATCAGAGGGCGCTCCAGATAGGAGTTGGCAATCTTGAACGGACACTCGGGGCTGGCAGCCAGATTGCTGTAAGCGCAGACATCGCCGATGTAGTGGATGTCGCATGTTTCGGTGGGAACTGTATCCTCGTCAAAGTACTCCGTCACAACGCAGCCCTGCACATCGCACAATCCTGCGATGGGCAGCTTGCCGGACTTGGAGCAGACAGCAGCCTGTACGATACCGGCGGGAGTGACAAAGCTCTGGTTGGGAAGATCGTTGTGGATCTCACCCATAATGGCACGCCACAGCTTCTTCGCGAGTCCCTGCTCCGCCTTGCTTGTCATTTCGATACTATTGTCGTAGCCCACCCACACGGACACAGTATAATAGGGGGTATATCCCACAAACCAGGAGTCCTTGTTCAGGGTGGTGGTACCACTCTTGCCCGCAGTGGACATGGAGTTGGAGAAGTTTGCCGCTTTACCTGTACCGATGGTCATGGTATCCATCATGGCGCTGGTCAGAAGGAAAGCAGTGGTCTCCTTCAATACCTGTCTGGTCTCGGGAATTCTGTGATCCAGAATCACATTGCCGTCCGCGTCAAGCACCCGGGTATACAGTCTGGGTTTGTTATAATAGCCGCTGTTTGCAATGGAAGCGTAGGCGGCACAAAGCTCCAGATTGGTCACACCGCCCACGCCGCCGAGCGCCATGGGCTGGTAGCAGTCGTCCAGCTCATTCAGTGTAGTGAAACCGAAATCCTCCAGATAATCGAAACCTAACTTGGGTGTGATCTGGGTCAGACACTTTACGGTAAGCACATTCATGGAGCGGTAAATTCCTTTGCGGATGGTGCTGATGCCCTCGTAGCCCGTGGTGTACCAGTTACGCACGGGTGTACCGTCGTTGTAGTTGAACGGCGCGTCATTGAATACGGTTGCCAGCGTCATGCCGGCATTGTCCAGTGCGGGTGCGTAGGTGGAGAGCACCTTGAAGGTGGAGCCGGGCTGCCTCTCGGAGTCGGTGGCTCTGTTCAGGGTACGGCTTCCCTCCTTGGCACCGCGTCCGCCGATCATGGCGACAACGCTGCCGGTCAACTGATCGATGCAGACAAAGGAAACCTGCGGCTGGGGCGTGAGGTAGTAATTTTCGGAAACCTCGGTGTCTCCCTCTGCCAGAATAGCTTCTTTATAGGTGTCGATGGCTGCGTAGGCATCATCCATGGAGCTGAAGATCAGGTTGAAGGATTTGTCTTTGTTCTCCTTGAACCATTTCATCATCATTTCCTTGCTGTAATTGACATAATCGCCGTCAGCCGTCTTGACGGTCAGATCGTAGTTCAGATACCACTTGGTGTTCTCCGGGTAGATTTCCGGGTCTGAGAACACGGCATCCGCCATTGCCTGTATGGAAGGATCCAGCGTGGACTCAATCCTGAGACCGCCGCTGTAAAGTATGGTGGAGGCCTGAGTTGCGCTGTATCCGGCCTCGTTGATCAGATCCTGATAGACATCCTCTGTCAGGGCATCCACAAAGTAGGAGGTTACGGAGTCGCTTGCAATGGATATGTTGATCTCCTGAATACGGGAGTAAACGTCGTCTGCCATGGCTTCGTCATATTCTGCCTGTGAAATGTAGCCCTGCTCAACCATCTTGGTCAGCACACGCTCCCGGCGCTCCGCGTTGTTTTCGGGGTGGGAGATGGGATTCCACTTGGAAGGGTTCTGGGTGATGGCGGCGATCACGGCGGACTCCGACAGCGTCAGCTCGCTGACATCCTTATTGAAGTACCGCTTGGCAGCCGACTGGACACCGAGGGTATTCTGTCCAAGGTTGATGGTGTTCATATAGCGGAGCAGGATCTCCTCCTTGCTCAGTTTTTTCGTGATCTCCAGAGCAAGGTACTGCTCCTGAAACTTACGCTGTATTTTTTCAATCAGGCCGTCCTCATTGACCCAGTTGGTAAAGATCGTGTTTTTCAAAAGCTGCTGGGTGATGGTACTGGCACCCTCGGCACGCCGGAAGCCGCTTCTGATGAAGGTTACGCCGGCACGGACGATACCTTTGATGTCGATGCCGTTGTGGTCGTAGAAACGTGCGTCCTCAATGGCGACAAAGGCATCCGCAAGATGCTGAGGGATTTTGTCCATGGTCACCTGCTCACGGTTGGAGTTGGGTGCAACGAGCTTGTCAATGCGGTTTCCCTCACAGTCGTAGACGAAGGTGGAAAAGCCCACCGGCGCCACATCCTCCACGTCGATATCCGGCGCGGATGCAATGATTCCTTTAAATGCGCCGATACCTGCGGAAATTCCCACAATACCGGCGGCAATGATTCCGACCAACAGCACCTTTACACCGGTAAAGGCAAGCTTCTTTCCCCACTTGGGGGCTTTCGCGTTCAAAGCCTTCTGTTTGGCACGGACTCCCTTTTTTCCGTAATTCATATATCCTCTCTTCTGCCGCGGCAGCGGCATAAAAATCTACTTGAAAGATAACTTTCCCGAATATTATACCAAAAATGGCGTGGTAAATAAAGGTTTTTATTTCTTATTAAGAATTGTTCACTAAAATCATAAGTTTTATGCTATACTTGGATTAAATGATTACGGGAGGAGCGGCAGACAGTGGGTCAGGAACAGAAAGAACCGTACAGAGTGATCGTGGAAGAGGGCACAGGAGAGATTACGGAAAAGAAATCCCGCTTCATCGCCACCGTAAAGCGCGTGGAAAGCGAGGAGGAAGCAGCCGCCTTTGTGGAAGCCATGAAAAAGAAATACTGGGACGCCTCCCACAACTGCTCCGCCATGGTGATCGGCGAGAGAGGGGAGCTGACCCGCTGCAGCGACGACGGGGAACCCTCCGGTACGGCGGGACGCCCCATGCTGGAGGTACTGCTTTCGGAAAGGCTGAGGAATGCGGCGGTGGTGGTCACCCGGTATTTTGGAGGAACCCTGTTGGGAACGGGCGGTCTGGTGCGCGCATACACGCAGGCGGTCAGGGAGGGGCTCTCGGGCTGTAAGCTGGGAACCATGCGCGCGGGTGTCAGGCTGGAGGTTCTGACCGACTACAACGGAATCGGCAAAATCCTGTATATCATGGGAACAAAGGGGATAGAGCCCGAGGACAGCCTGTATACGGACACGGTGCAGCTTGTGCTGCTTGTCCCCGCAGAAGATAAGGAAGCACTTTGCAAGGAGTTTACGGAAGCAACGGCGGGAAAGGCGAAAATCACGGTGAAGGAAGAGCTGTACTTTGTTGACAAGGACCTTACCCGGTAAAGAAAACCACATTTTATCGAAGGAGAGAAGAGATGGACGAGATCAAGGAATTATTAGCAACCAGGCAATACACCTCTCTGCGCCAGAAACTGGCGGATATGAACGAAGCCGATGTGGCGGCTCTGTTGGAGCAGTTGGAGGAGGACGACATGCTGAAGGTCTTCCGGATCCTTCCGAAGGATCTGGCGGCAGACGTCTTTTCCTATATGGAAGTGGAGCATCAGCAGCTGATCATCACCTCCCTGTCGGAGCGTGATGCCGCAAGCATCATCGATAATCTGATGGCGGACGATGCGACGGATCTGCTGGAGGAAATGCCGGCAAATATTGTGAAGAAGCTGCTTGCGAACGTAAGCCCCGAGATGCGCAGGGATGTCAACCATCTGCTGCGTTACCCGGAGGACTCCGCCGGAAGCATCATGACGGTGGAGTATGTGGATCTGAAGGAAAACCTGACCGTGGAGGAGGCAATTGCCAGAATCAGGAAGGTGGGAGTGGACTCCGAGACCATCAACATCTGCTATGTGCTGGACGCCCAGAGAAAGCTGCTTGGAACCGTGGCGCTCCGCTACCTTCTGCTCAGCGAGCCGGATGAGGTGATCGGGGATATCATGCATGAAAATGTCATTGCAATCCATACGCTGATGGATCAGGAGGAGGTTGCGAGACAGTTCAAGAAATACGACTTTACCTCCATGCCGGTAGTGGATAACGAAAACCGGCTGGTGGGAATCATTACGGTGGACGATATCGTGGATATCATGGAAGAAGAGGCAACGGAGGACATCGAGAAGATGGCGGCTATCGTTCCCTCGGACAAGCCTTATATGAAGACGGGTATTTTTGAGACATTCAAGAAAAGGATCCCATGGCTCCTGCTGCTGATGGTGTCCGCCACCTTCACGGGGCAGATCATCGGGCGCTATGAGGATGCGCTCAGCGCCTGCGCCGTGCTGACCATGTTCATCCCCATGCTGATGGATACGGGCGGAAACGCGGGCGGACAGGCCAGTGTTTCCATTATCCGTGGGTTGTCACTGGGAGAGATCCGCTACCGCGATACCCTCGCCATCGTCTGGAAGGAGATCCGCGTGGCACTCTTGTGCGGCGTGACGCTGGCAGCGGCAAACTTTGTCAAGCTGATGCTGCTTGACCGGGTGGGAATCACGGTTGCCATTGTGGTGTGCCTGACGCTGGTGGTTGCCGTGCTGATCGCAAAGCTGATCGGCTGTACGCTCCCCATACTGGCAAAGCGGCTGGGCTTCGACCCGGCGGTGATGGCAAGTCCTTTCATCACCACCATTGTGGATGCCCTTTCCCTGATGATCTATTTCCAGTTTGCGTCCCATATCTTACATTTGTAGATCTATTCTGCTTTTTTTAAGAAATCATACTGTGACATATACAGGTGATAATATTCGCCTTTCTCCTTCATCAGCTCCTCATGGCTGCCCTTCTCCATGATAGCGCCCTGATCCACATACATGATACAGTCGGCATTCTTTATGGTGGAGAGCCTGTGGGCGATGATGAAGGAGGTTCTTCCCTTCAGGAGTTCATTCAATCCCTTTTGCAGTAAAATTTCAGTCTCCGTGTCAATGCTGGAGGTCGCCTCATCCAGAATCAGGATGCGGGGATTTGCAAGCAGTGCGCGGGCGAAGGAGATCAACTGGCGCTGACCGGCGGAGAGCCGGCTGCCACGCTCGTTTACCTCCGTCTGATAACCGTTTTCCATCTGCGTGATAAAGTCGTGGGCGCAGACCGTTTTGGCGGCCCGGATCACATCCTCGTCGGAGGCGTCCATGTTGCCGTAGCGGATATTGTCCATGATGGTTCCCGCAAAGATGAAGGAATCCTGCATCATAATGCCCATCTGTGTGCGCAGGGAGCGCAGCGTCACCTTGGAGATGTCGATGCCGTCAATCAAAATCCTGCCGGAATCCACGTTGTAGAACCGGCTGATCAGGTTGACGATGGTGGTTTTGCCTGCGCCGGTGGGGCCTACAATGGCGTAGGTTTCACCCTTGTGGGCAGTAAAGTTGATCCGGTCGAGAATGCGGTGTCCCTCCTCATAGCTGAAGGAAACGTTCTCGAAGGTCACTTCCCCATGAATGGGCGGCATGACGGAGGCGTCCGGCGCGTCCTTTACCAGAACCGGCTCGTCGATGGTCTCGAAGATACGCTCCAGATAGGAGATGGCAGTCAGCAGGGAATTGTAGAAGCCTGCCAGCGTGTTGATGGGCTGCCAGAACCGGCTGATATAGGCGGTGAACGCAATCAGCACACCTACGGTCAGGGTGGAGCTCGGCGCAAGGATCCAGCGGACACCCAGCACATAAATGAAGGATGTGGTGATGGTGGAGATGATGTCCACGCTGGGCCCCATGGTAAAGTTGAATTTCACCGCGCGCATCCAGGCGGAGCGGTAGTTTTTGCTCAGACGATTGAAAATGCCGGTGTTCTGCTCCTCCCTGACGAAGGACTGGGTTACGCGGATGCCGTTGATGCTCTCCGCAATATAGGCGTTTAAGTTGGACTGCTTGTTGCTCTGGATCTGCCATGCCCTGCGCTGTCTTTTTTTGATGAACACGATCACCAGCGCCAGAAGCGGAAGCCCGCAGAGGCAGACAAGGGTCAGTCTGGCGTCCTCGATGAACATGAAAATAATGATGAAGATCAGGTTGCAGAGGTCGGTGAAGGTATTGACGATACCGTTGCTCAGCAGATCGCTCAGACTGTTTACATAATTGACAACACGCACCTGAATCTTGCCGTGGGGCTTATCGTCATAGTAGGAGAACGGAAGCTCCTGCAAATGGCAGAAGAGGTCATAGCGCAGATCGTGAATGATATTCTGTCCGATAATGCTCATCTGCCGGATCTTGATCCGCAGGGAGAGCGCGGAGTACAGCGCGATCAGAAGAGTAAGTCCGCAGTACAGATAGATGGAGTTCATGTCCTTTTCCGGGATGCTCTTATCCATGATGCGCTGGAAGAAAATGGGAACCAGCATGGTGAGCGCGGAGGAGGAGAGCATGAGCAGGATCACCAGTGCCATCTGCTTCCGGTAGGGTTTGATGTAACCTGCAAGCCGTTTGAGCTGGCTCACGTCAAAGCTGTCCTCTAAAACCTCATCCATATCATATCGGTTTCTTGCCATATCAGTTACCTCCTTTCAGAAGTTCTTCCGGAATCTCACCGTATTGGTTGCGGAAGGCACTTGCATAGTAGCCGTTCTCCGCAAGCAGGGATTCATGTGTACCCTGCTCAATGATCCTGCCTTTGTCCATGACCAGGATCAGATCCGCATCCTTTATGGAGGAGATGCGGTAGGCAATGATAAAGATGGTACAATCCTTTTCAATCAGTTTCAGCTGCTTCTGGATATAGCTTTCCGTCTCCATATCCACGGCGGAGGTGGTGTCGTCCAGAATCAGGATGGAGGGATCCTTCAAAAGCGCCCGGGCGAGGGAAATGCGCTGCTTCTGTCCGCCGGAGAGCCCCACGCCTCTCTCGCCCACGATGGTGTCATAGCCCTCGGGCATCGCCTGAATGAAATGGTTGGCATCCGCCATGATCGCCGCCTTCTTGACTTCCTCAAAGGAGCAGTCCGGGCGGCCGTAGGCGATGTTTCCCTCTATGGTGTCGGAGAACAGAAAGACATCCTGCATCGCCATGCCGATATTGTCCCTTAAATTGTAAAGATCCATATTCCGCACATCGATGCCGTCCACCTTGACATGGCCGGAGGTGGTATCATAGAAACGGCACAGCAGATTCATGACCGTGGATTTTCCGGATCCGGTGGAGCCGATGATGCCCACGGTCTGACCGGGTTCTACGTGGAAATTGATGTCCATGACAATGTCCTCATCATCCGCGCGGTAGGATACATCCTCAAAGGAAATCTCTCCCTTCAGTTTTTTGCGCACGCCGGCAGGAGGCGTTTTTACATCGGGCTCCTCGCTGTAGGTGGCATAGATTTTTTCCACGGAGGTGATGAAGTTGCCGATGTCGTTGACTAACCAGCCCGCCATACGCAGCGGGTTGTTTAACATCCACAGGTATCCGTTCACGGTGACGAGGGCGCCCAGTGTGATCTCCTCATGGATCACCATGTAGCCGCCGTAGAGCATCAGGATAATGTTCAGGGCATATGCCAGAATCTCGAAGATGGGAACGTACTTCATCCACACGCCGGATGCGGAAATCTGTGCGGCGCGGAAGGCGTCGTTTTCCTTATTGAATTTTTCAATCTCGTAATCCTCTTTGGAGAAGGCGCGCACCACCCGGTTTCCGCTGACATTCTCCTGCACGAAAGCGTTTAGGGAGGAGAAGCAGTTGCGGTTGCGCTGGAAGGCGGGCTTGACCTCCTTGGACTGTCTGTATGTGGCGAGGGCGGTGAAGGGCAGTACCGCCAGCATGCAGAGCGCAAGCTTGACGCTGACGGTAAATACCATGGTCAGCGCGAAAGCAAACATCAGCACATTTTCGCAGGTCACATAGATCACATAGGCTACGAAATGGCGGATAGCGTCCATATCACCGGTCTGGCGGCTCATCAGGTCTCCCGTGCGCTTCTTATTATAGAAGCGGAAATCCTCCTGCAAAAGCTTGCGGTAGACCTTATCGCGCATATCGTACAAAAGTCCCTGGGAGGCGGTCTCAAACACGACCTGATACAGGAAACGCATCACGCCGCGGATCACGATCACGCCCAGCATGCAGCCCACCAGCGGCAAAAGGAGCGGGTATGCGCCGCCTAAGATCACATCATCCACGATCATACCCGAAATATAGGGATTGACGATGTTGAGCGCTGTGATGAGAACCGTAAGGATAAGTCCCAGTATCATGTTTTTGCGGTATTTCTTTAAGAAAGAAAGGAACCATTTCATCGGTGTCATGGAAAAACCTCCTGAAAATACGTTGTGGTACATTCTGACACTATACTAGCATCTGCTTTCCAAAAAGAAATGGAGTATCTTGTCGCAAACATGTATCTTTTTGCTAATTTCATTTTACTTTTTATGGGAATCCATATAAAATAGGAATACAGGGAAAGGATGGGGAACGTTATGTGCGGACAGCAGCTTGGTGAGTTTATGGAGGAATTTGATCCCACATTTTTATTTACATGGAAGGGCAGACGTGTGCAGGATGAAAAATCCTACCATTGCCACGATCATCTGGAGATTGCGTTCATCATGTCGGGAAACGGAAAATACCGCATTGCGGGCAGTGTGTATGATGTGGGGGAGGGGGATCTGCTGATCTTCAACCCGGGTACGATGCATCAGTGCATTGTGACGGATCCTGCAAACAGCATGACGGAGTTTTTTGTGGGGGCATCCGACATCAGGTTCAAGGGGCTTCCGGAGAACGCGCTGCCTCTGCCGGAGGAGGGCTTCATTACCCACACCGAAGGGGAATTCAGGCAGAAGCTGTTCAGGCTGTGCGCATCCATGGAGGCGGAAAATTCCCTGTGCTGGCAGGGAAGATATTTCATGATGAAAACCTACCTGATGCAGTTGATTCTGCTAATTCTGCGCCAGCAGACGGAGCCGGTCAGGATCAAGACGGGCTGCGCGTTTGAATCCGTGAACCGCAAGTATGTGGTGGAGCAGATCGTCAGTTATTTTGAGGATCACTACGCAGAAAAAATATCCCTTGACCAGATTGCGGAGAATATGTATTTAAGCCCGTTCTACATATCGAAGATCTTCAAGAGCGAGACGGGGGACGCGCCGATCCGCCACCTGATCAATATCCGGCTGGAGAAAGCCATGGAGCTTCTGCAGTCTGGTTTTGCGGGCAGCATTCAGGAGGTCGCGGTGCAGGTGGGGTATGAGGATGCCTACCATTTCAGCAAGCTTTTCAAAAAGAGATACGGGATTCCGCCCTCACAGGTGAAGAGCCTGTAAACGGCGGAAGTTTGACACTTTTTTATCAGCATGTTTTTTTTTCAATACTTTGCGGCAAAACCCGAAAAAGTGATTGCAATGATTGTAGAATTTGCTACAATCTTGATAGATAAGCGGCGAATTGCACTTTTGGAGGTAGAGAAACATGAGGTATTTTTTTAACGCAAAGATTGAGAAGAAGGAAAAAGGATACATGATCCAGATTCCGTTCAATGTGTGGGAGGTCTGCAAGCAGAGGGAAACGATCCAGGCGGATATGGTTCTGGACAACAAGATCATTGCCTGTGAGCTTCTGCCCAGACAGAAGGGAAATTATGAAATCCACGTGGACGACGAGGATGCCATTCAGGTGGATCTTACAAAGACCCATAACATTCTGCTCCACATAAACGGCAGTCTGATCAAGATGGATCAGAACAGCCCTTACAGCTTTGAGAACCCCATCAGAAAAATTGACAGCATGGAAGTGATCATCCAGCCGGAGGACGGCTTGTGCGGTCAGACCTGCGTGGCAATGCTGGCGGGCGTGACCATTGCGGATGTGATCCGTGTCATGGACTGCCGGGAGTGGCAGGGAACCATGGGACGCGTGATTTCCGCACTGAATTATTACGGAATCGACCACACGGACGTGATCACTTACACGGAGGGCGCGGACTGCGTACTGCCCAAGTGCTGTATCATGATGGAGCGGATGGGACGTTTCTGCCACTATCTGGTGGAGTACGACGGAAAATATTACGACCCCAATCTGGGGGTGCTGGAAGAGTACGATATGAGCAAGCTTCTGGGATATCTTGAAATTAAGTGTGAATAGAACTCGGGGGAGGATGAGGGATGGATTACAACTATAATCAGAATCAGGGTGAGAACCAGTACGGCGGAGCGGGAAACTGCCCTATTATCCAGCCGGTAAACAAGGGACTCGGAGTGCTCGGCGCTGCCATCGGTGCAATCCTGGGCGGTGCGGTGTGGTGCGTGATCGGCATGCTGGGATATGTGTCCACGTGGGTCGCAATCCTGATATTTGTTCTGGCAACCTCTTTATACAGCAAGTTCAGCGGTGCGCCGAAGGGAACGCCCATCAGCGTGTCCGGAGCCGTGACCAGCGCGGTTTTCGGCGTTCTGGTGATCATACCCGCCGATTATATGTCCTGCACCTTTTCGGTGTGGCGGGCGTTGAATGATGTCGGAAGGAACCGTTTTCCGTTCTTGGAAGTGCTGGGGGATATGCCCTTTTACATGGAGCGGTATGAGCTTTGGGGCGATTTTGCGAAGAGCATGTTTCTGGGGCTGGGATTGACCGTGTTATGCGCTGGTTTCCTTATCGGAGGGGCACTCAAAGACCGCAAGAAAAAGGAAGCGTCAAAAACAGAAAGGAACAGTTTCTAAAATAAGTATAAAATTGCTGCTTAAACAGAAAAGTGAGAAAAAGAGAGCAATCAAAAGAAAAAAAGAGCAAATGAGAGTATGCAGGACACTGGCAACTGTGCATGCGGTTGCAAAGCCCTGCATATAAACTTAATATATGTCTCAGAAGTTAGCACTCAACATAAATGAGTGCTAACAGTATAAAGACGCAAGACAATTCAAGGAGGCAATCGATATGAAGTTAGTACCATTGGCAGACAGAGTAGTATTGAAGCAGTTAGTAGCGGAAGAGACGACCAAATCCGGCATCGTTCTTCCCGGTCAGAATAAAGAGAAGCCCCAGCAGGCAGAGGTCGTAGCAGTAGGCCCCGGCGGCTGTGTGGACGGCAAGGAGATCAAGATGGAAGTCAAGGTCGGCGATCAGGTCATCTATTCCAAGTATGCCGGAACGGATGTAAAGATCGACGAGGAAGAGTACATTATCGTAAAGCAGAGTGACATTCTTGCAGTTATTCAGTAAAGACGGCAAAAAGCAGATTAAAACATTGGAGGCGTAAAAATCATGGCAAAAGAAATCAAATACGGTGCAGAGGCACGTGCAGCATTAGGAAGAGGCGTGGATCAGCTGGCGGATACCGTCAGAGTAACCTTAGGACCCAAAGGAAGAAACGTTGTGCTGGATAAGTCATTCGGCGCTCCGCTCATCACCAACGACGGTGTGACCATCGCAAAGGAGATCGAGCTGGAGGATCCGTTTGAGAACATGGGCGCACAGCTTGTAAAGGAAGTGGCAACCAAGACCAACGATGTGGCGGGCGACGGTACGACCACCGCAACGGTTCTGGCACAGGCAATGATCAATGCCGGAATGAAGAACCTGGAGGCAGGCGCAAATCCCATCATCTTAAGAAAGGGTATGAAGAAGGCAACGGATTGTGCAGTTGAGGCTATTTCCAGGATGAGCCAGAAGGTGAACGGAAAAGAGCACATCGCAAGAGTCGCAGCCATCTCCGCAGGCGACGAGGGCGTTGGACAGCTGGTGGCAGACGCTATGGAGAAGGTGTCAAACGACGGCGTGATCACCATCGAAGAGAGCAAGACCATGCAGACCGAGCTGGATCTGGTGGAAGGTATGCAGTTTGACAGAGGTTATATCTCCGCATATATGGCAACCGATATGGATAAGATGGAGGCAACTCTTGACAATCCGTACATCCTGATCACGGATAAGAAGATTTCCAACATTCAGGAGATTCTGCCTTTGCTGGAGCAGATCGTGCAGTCCGGTGCAAAGCTTCTGATCATCGCAGAGGATGTGGAGGGCGAAGCCCTTACCACCCTGATTGTCAACAAGCTGCGCGGCACCTTCAACGTAGTTGCAGTGAAGGCACCCGGTTATGGTGACAGAAGAAAGGCAATGCTGGAGGATATCGCAATCCTGACCGGCGGTCAGGTAATCAGCTCCGAGCTTGGACTGGAACTGAAAGATACCACCATGGATCAGCTGGGCCGTGCAAAATCCGTTAAGGTTCAGAAGGAGAACACCGTTATCGTGGACGGCGAGGGCGACAAGGATGCAATTCAGGCCCGTATTGCTCAGATCAAGAAGCAGATCGAGGAGACGACCTCCGATTTCGATAAGGAGAAGCTGCAGGAGCGTCTTGCAAAGCTTGCAGGCGGCGTAGCAGTGATCCGCGTAGGTGCTGCAACCGAGACCGAGATGAAGGAGGCAAAGCTTCGTCTGGAGGATGCACTGGCAGCAACCAGAGCAGCCGTGGAGGAAGGTATTATCTGCGGCGGTGGTTCCGCATATATCCATGCTTCCAAGGAAGTTGCAAAGCTGCGTGATACGCTGGAGGGCGACGAGAAGACCGGTGCAAACATTGTGCTGAAGGCATTGGAAGCACCTCTGTTCCACATCGCAATGAACGCAGGCCTTGAGGGCAGCGTGATCGTGAACAAGGTGAAGGAGCTGGCAGCAGGAATGGGCTTCGATGCACTGAAGGAAGAGTATGTGGATATGGTTCAGGACGGTATCCTGGATCCCGCAAAGGTAACCAGAAGCGCACTGCAGAATGCGACCAGCGTTGCATCCACACTGCTGACAACGGAATCCGTTGTGGCAAACATCAAGGAGGACGCTCCGGCAATGCCCGCAGGTGCAGGCGGCATGGGCGGCATGATGTAATCAAAAAGGTAAGGAACGATCCCCGGGGAGGCAGCTCTCCGGGGATTTTTTGTAAGGCAATCATCAGTGTGGCAAGCTCTGCGGATTACTTAAAAGCCATCGGTTCAACTGACAGCGGTGATTGACACATAAGCGATTGCTTGATAAAATTAAAGCGGTATGTACAAGACTTTGAGGGAGGTGCACCAATGAAAAATTGGAAATTGAGCAGAAAGGTAACACTTGGAATCACAGTGATTGTCATTGCCTGTATGGCATTGCTGTATCTCATAGCGGACGTGTCACTGATGAGTATCATGAGAAAATCGGAAAGTGAGAATATGCGGAGGATGTTGGCAGCGCAGACAAGCCTGATTGAGGAGTATGTCGCCAGGCAGGAAGATATTCTGACAGCGTACAGCAGGACACCGGCGGTGAGGGAACTTCTGAAAGATGTAAACAATGGCGAAAAGCTTGAAAAAGCGCAGACATATACAGAGTATTACTATGCAGGCCTGGACAACTGGGAAGGTATCTACATAGGAGAGTGGGATACCCATTGCATCGTGCACTCCGATACCCAGTATGTAGGTGTGGTATATCGGAAGGGTGATTCCCTGAAGGCACTGCAGAACGCCATGATTTCCAGAAATGGTCTCTATAATATGGGCATTATTGTCTCTCCGGCATCCGGGGAACTTATTTTGTCCATGTACTGCCCTGTATTTGATACGGATGGAAAGACGATTGTAGGTTATGTGGGTGGAGGTCCATATGTACGGCAGTTGTCCGACAGCTTGAATAAGATGCGGAATGCAGATGATACCACAGGCTACTATATGGTAAATGTGGAGAACGGCTTGTATATCCTTGCAGATCAGAAAGAACTGATTGCAACCGAAATTCAAGATGCCATGCTACTTAATATTATTGAAAAAATACAATCGGGACAGAGTGCGGGTGAAATCAGATGGAATGAAGATGGAGAGAAGCTGATTGCAAATTTCCAGTATATAGAGGAGCACGGCTGGGCTGTTATTTCCTATGACAGTGAGAAAAACATCTATAGTACGGCCACAAAGAACATGGGGATTCTTGCCCAAATCTGTATTGTGTTTGTGGTGATTATCAGCGTGCTTGCGCTTGTAATGGTTTCATTGAGTATGCGCCCGCTGAAATATGTCGAGGACGCAATTATCGGGCTGAGCCAGCTGAAATTGCAGCGGAACGAAAAACTGGATCCGTGGATTGGAACGAAGAGTGAGATCGGTAAAATAGCCACGGCAATGAGTTCCCTGTATGATGCATTGGGGCAAATGGTAGCAACGCTGGCAGAATGCTCCGTTTCATTGAACGGATCTGCATTGGAAATGCAGAATTCTTCAAAGGTGCTTATTTCCTGTGTGGCAGATAACTCGGCGGCTACGGCAGCTTTTGCCGAACACACGGAAGAAATAAACCAAACAGTGGGAAGGGTTGATCAGGAAGTTACGGAAATGGCATCCGCGGTTTCACAAATCGAGAATATGATCAATCAGGGTAACAGCCGCAGCACAGAGCTGCTGGAGCAGGTAAAGCAGATGCAGGAGATGGCGGATGCAACGCTGCAAAAAACCTCGAAACAGATTACGGACAATCAGGCAGCAATTGAGGAGGCGATGGAACAGCTCCAGACGCTGATGCGGATAGACGAGATGGCGGCACAGATTCTGAGCATTACCAGCCAGACCAATCTGCTGTCACTGAACGCCTCTATAGAGGCAGCAAGAGCCGGTGAGGCCGGACGGGGATTTGCTGTGGTGGCGGAAGAAATTGGTAATTTGGCGGGTAGTTCTTCTGCAACGGCTACGCAGATTCAGGCCATCTGTAACGAGACCAGAAACAGCATTGCCAATGTGAAAAAATGTTTTGAGCAGGTCATCCTTTTTTTGCAGAGGGATGTTCAGGCACAATTTGGAGAGTTTTCGGGCGCGGCAAAAGCGTATTATACGTCCATCGGTGATATGCAGCAGATTATTGCAGAGATTGCAGAGGTATCCGGTGTGTTTTCAGCTACGGTACAGAAGATACAAAAGCAGATCGATGGTGTGTCAAACGTACCGGATTCCGAGAATGTAAAGAGTCAGGACATTATGGATAAGGTTCGACAGACGGAAGAAACGACGGAGGAAATGACACATATTGTCAACAGGAACAAGGACAATGCCGAAGCTATCAGTGAGATTGTGGAGCGTTTCTCCTAGAGCATATTTTGCTAATGGATTTTTTTGCTTTTTCCTATCACAGGCACGGATTCTTCAGATATTACAAAGGTTTAATACAGTAGGTCTTGACTTTCCCTGTAATGTAGACGAAGTTATCATGGCCTTCTGAATCTCACGGCTTGACAGATGGTATAAATTCCTAAACAATGGAACTTGGGTGAACTTTTTGCCCACAGCGTATCGGATACAGGTGTGAGAATATGAGACAGAGCTTTGAAGAGGAGTACCAAAAACAGATCAGGGAAGAGGAAATTCTGCCGCCCCGGTGGCTTTCAAAGGTGGTGGTGATCCTGCAGCAGCGCCGGATCATGGCATTGCAGGGGCAGACACAGCAGAGTCCGGCATCCCGGCAGGGTACAGTGCAGACCTCCGGACAGTCCCGGGACTATGCACAGGTCATGGAGGCGGGGACAGGTTCCGGTTCTCATTATGGGATTTGATATGACGGAATACAATCCGCTGATAGTGGAACGATCCGTCTCTTGAGGAGTACAACATTGTCTGACTGGGGTATGAGGAAGTGGTTGAGGAGAAGAAAGCCGGCATTTTCACAAACGGCTATCTGAAGATCACTTGCGCAAGGTGCGGGCAGGTACTTAAGAACGATGTTTATCTGTCCTTTGTGAATGCCTACAAGCCTTTTGTGATCGCCGGAGTGGTTCTCCTTTTCGGCATTGCCAATCTGATTATCCCGATTGTCATTAAGCGGAGAAAGAAAAAGATGCAGTAGTCTTTGAGAAAACGCTACAACATAACATAAAAGAACAGGCAGAAATAGGGGCTGCCTATTCTTTTACGCCATTTTTATAAAGGTAGAGTATTCAAATTAGAAATACAAATGTAAATAGTCTGCACGGCAGGCGGAAAAGAGGTTTGATGACATTCGGTTTACATTGAAGGAAGCAATAAAAGTAGAATGTAATGACAATAAAATGGAAAATAAGCTGTTAAATACATTGATTTTTGCTTCTTTCTGCGTATACTATACATAAAATAAAGAAATGGAGGTGCTTCTTATGGCAATTGCAGCAGATCTGCTACAAAGTCTTGTTCCCATTTCACAATTCAATAAAGGGCAGGCAGCAAAGATATTTGACAGACTTCATTCTGAAAGGGAATTAATTGTTTTAAAGAATAATCAGCCTTCAGCCATCATATTATCACCTGAGGAATATACCAGATTAACAGAAATTGAGGAGGACTATTATCTTCTGCTGGAAGCTAATAGGCGAATAGAAGAGAATGGAAACAATAAGACAGTTTCATTTGATTTCGTGATGAATAGTATGGGAATCAGTAAGGAAGATCTTTTGGAGGCGGAGGATGTAGATATCGAATGAAATGGACCATTGAGTTTTTAGAGGAAGCTGAAAAGGATATGAAAAAACTCGACCATTCAGTTCAAATATAAGTATTAAAAGGTATATCAAAAGGAAGCAACAATCCATTATCGGCTGAAGAGGGTGGATATGGAAAACCTTTAGGCAATAAAAACGGGACAAATCTTACGAATTTTATGAAGATAAAGTTCAGAGATTTAGGTATCAGAGTTGTATACAAGGTTGAGAAAATAGATGAAAGAAGAAATAAACATGATTTATAATCGCAATACATCAAAGGCCGCTATCTGGGAAAAATCCCGGTAGCGGTTTTTTATTGAAAAAAATCCTCCATAACACCTCTTGCAATATACCCCCATGGGGTATATAATTCTCTTGAACAAAGGAAAAACAGGAGGTGACGGAAGGAATGGAGGAAAATATGGGGGAAAGCATGGAGAACTGCGACAGGGAGGAGAAAACCTGCTGCTGCCACAAGAAGAAGGAGAGGAGCGATGCGGAGTACAGGGATCTGATCCACCGGCTGAACCGGATCGAAGGGCAGATCCGGGGAATCCGCAGCATGGTGGAGAAGGATGCCTACTGCACGGATATCCTGACGCAGGTCTCGGCGGCAAATGCGGCGTTAAACAGTTTCAATAAGGTGCTTCTGGGGAATCATATCCGTACCTGCGTCACCAGAGACATACGGGAAGGGAAGGACGATACCGTGGAAGAGCTTCTTGTGACACTGCAAAAGCTGATGAAATAAAAAGCCTGGAGGTACAAGATTGAAAAATAGAATTTTTCAATCACGAGATTTGTGTCTGCGCGCACTAGACACAAATCTCGTTATGCGCAAAAGACATGCGCGGAAATGAGGAAAAATGGGAACATTTATCGTGGTAGGAGTTTTGGTGGTTGTGCTGTTGTTTGCATGCAGGGGCAGCCTGAAGCATTTTAAGGGAGAAGGCGGCTGCTGCGGCGGAGGTTCCGCTACGGAAAAGGTGAAAAAGAAGCTGGACGGCGCGGTGGTTGCCACAAAGGTGATCCACATTGAGGGCATGCACTGCGAGAATTGCAAAAACAGTGTGGAAAAGCAGATCGATGCCATTGAGGGCGCGGCTGCAAAGGTGCATCTGCACAGGAAAATCGCCGTGGTGGAGCTGGATCGCCCCGTGGAGGATGAGGTGCTGAAAGCCGCCGTGGAAAAAGCGGGCTTTGAGGTGAAGGGCATAGAGGTAAAGGAGAAATAAATGGAACAGTATACAGTGACGGGTATGAGCTGTGCGGCATGCAGCGCGAGAGTGGAGAAGGCGGTGTCCAAGGTGTCCGGCGTAACGGCATGCTCCGTGAGCCTGCTCACCAACTCCATGGGAGTGGAGGGCAGCGCAGCCGCACAAGATATTATCAGTGCAGTGGAGGCAGCGGGCTACGGGGCATCCCTAAAAAGTAAGGGTGGCGAACCGGGAGCGGACGGTGCAACTCAGGCGGCGGAGCCGGAGGATGCCGAAGCCGCCTTACAGGATCGGGAAACACCGCTTTTAAAAAAGCGATTGTGGACTTCGGTGATCTTTCTTGTGATCCTCATGTATTTTTCCATGGGACACATGATGTGGGGGTGGAAGCTTCCCTCTTTTCTGGAGGGCAATCATGTGGCAATGGGCATCATACAGATGCTTCTTACCATAGTGATCATGGTCATTAACCGTCAGTTCTTCGTGAGCGGTGTAAAAAGCCTGCTGCACGGAGCTCCCAACATGGATACGCTGGTGTCATTGGGAGCGGGGGCTGCGTTCGGTTACAGTACCTATGCGCTGTTTGCCATGACGGATGCCCAGATGAAAGGAAATGCAGAGGCGGTCATGTCTTATATGCATGAGTTCTACTTTGAATCGGCGGCAATGATCCTGACGCTGATCACGGTGGGCAAGATGCTGGAGGCGCGTTCCAAGGGCAAGACGACGGACGCCCTGAAGGGACTGATGCGGCTGGCGCCCAAGACGGCTGTGCTGGTAACGGAGGAAGGGGAACGGGAGGTTCCCATCAGGCAGGTGAAAAAGGGCGACACCTTTGCAGTCCGCCCGGGTGAGAGCATCCCGGTGGACGGTGTGGTGCTGGAAGGAAACAGCGCGGTGAATGAGGCTGCGCTGACAGGCGAGAGCATCCCTGCGGACAAGACGGTGGGCGATACCGTTTCCGCCGCTACGATCAACCAGTCGGGCTTTCTGAGCTGCCGGGCGACAAGGGTGGGAGAGGACACCACCCTGTCACAGATCATACAGATGGTCAGCGATGCAGCGGCGACAAAGGCGCCTATTGCAAAGGTGGCAGACAGGGTGTCCGGCGTGTTTGTGCCCGCAGTGATCGCAATCGCCGTGGTGACCATGATTGTCTGGCTGTTTGCGGGAGAGAGCATCGGATTTGCCCTTGCCAGAGGCATCTCCGTGCTGGTGATCAGTTGTCCCTGTGCGCTTGGTCTGGCAACGCCGGTGGCGATCATGGTGGGAACCGGGCAGGGAGCCCGAAACGGTATTATGTTCAAGACGGCAGCTTCCCTTGAGGAGGCGGGGAAAACCAAAATTGTGGCGCTGGACAAGACGGGAACCATCACAAGCGGACAACCCAGGGTGACGGATGTGATCCCTGCGGATGAAATCAGCGCGGAACAGCTGCTGGAAACCGCCTATGCGCTGGAACAGAAAAGCGAGCATCCTCTTGCAAAAGCCATTCTGGAATATGCGGCTGAAAAACAGATCGCGGCGCAGGAGGTGACGGACTTCTCAGCACTTCCCGGCAACGGCCTTTCGGGAAAATGCGGGGACGTCCTGCTTGTGGGCGGAAATGCCCGCTTCGTGGGAGAAAAGGCAGAAATCTCCGAGAAGGTACAGGAGCTTGCAAAACAGCTCTCCGAGGAGGGAAAAACACCGCTGTTCTTTGCGCGGAACGGACGCCTGATGGGTGTGATCGCCGTGGCGGATGTGGTGAAGGAGGACAGCCCTGAGGCCGTCAGGCAGTTGAAGGAAATGGGAATCCGGGTGGTTATGCTGACCGGAGACAACGAGCGGACAGCCAATGCGATCGGCAGACAGGCAGGCGTGGATCAGGTGATCGCGGGCGTACTGCCGGACGGAAAGGAAAGCGTGATCAGGGAGCTCTCCGCGCAGGGAAAGGTTGCCATGGTGGGCGACGGCATCAATGATGCTCCGGCACTGACCCGGGCAGACGTGGGAATTGCCATCGGCGCAGGTGCGGACATTGCCATTGACGCGGCGGATGTGGTTCTGATGAAGAGCCGGCTTCCGGATGTCCCGGCGGCAATCCGGTTAAGCCGTGCGACCCTGCGCAATATCCATGAAAATCTGTTCTGGGCATTTATCTATAATATCATCGGGATCCCCCTTGCAGCGGGCGTGTGGATCCCGCTGTTCCACTGGCAGCTGAATCCCATGTTCGGAGCGGCAGCCATGAGTCTGTCCAGCTTCTGTGTTGTGACAAACGCTTTGAGATTGAATTTTGTGGATATTTATAAAAATAAAAAAGAGGGAAAGAAAGGAAAAAAGAGTATGCAGAAAACCATTAAAATCGAAGGCATGATGTGCGGACACTGTGAGGCGCGCGTAAAGAAGTGTCTTGAGGCGCTTCCTCAGGTGGAGGAGGCTGTGGCGGATCACAAGAAGGGTTGCGCCGTTGTGACGCTCTCCGGCGAGATCTCGGATGAGACACTGAAAAAAGCGGTGGAAGATCAGGATTATAAGGTGACGGGAATCGAATCGTAAACAAACGGCGTTGTTGATAATATTTCATCAATAACGCCGTTTCCCTTTTGAAGCAGAGTGCTATAATAGGACTGGAATTAGACAAGACTAACGCCAAAAGAAAGAAGGATATCGGAATGGGAAGAATTTATTCGGTCAAAAAGAAACTGACACAGGAGCAGGCAGCGGAAATCCAGCGTGAAATGAGAGAATTGGAGCGCGTGGCTTCGGCGGAGCTGTCGGAGGATCTGGCTCTCCTGACGGTGGTGGCGAAGGATGATGACTATGAGAGCGTGATGGGAAACGCCGTAAATATTTTCAGCAGAGTCGGCGGAGGCGCGGAAATTTCCTTTAAGTGCTTCGATGTCACTAGATGATCAAAATTTCTCAATAAGTACTTTTGAAATGACATCTGGTTTGCAAAAATGGTATTATCATAAGATAACCACAGTTTTTAAAAACCAAGGAGGAAGTCAGTATGGCAATCAAATTCAATGCGAAAAAGACAGGTATCTTTGCGGCAGGTGTTCTCTTCGGAACAGCGGGCATCAAGATTCTTTCCAGCAAGGATGCCAAAAAGCTTTATACAGCATGTACGGCAGCGGTGCTGCGTGCAAAGAAGTGCGTGATGAAGACTGTGACCGCTGTACAGGAGAACTGCGAGGACATTTACGCAGATGCCAAGGTGATCAACGAGAAGAGAGAGGCACAGGAGCAGGAGTACGAGGATGCTTCCGAGTCTGCAAAAGAGGATACCGAAGAAGGCGGTTGTGAATGAGGTTTTTGATCAAACATGAGGGCAAGGGCAGGCTGCGGGTGCATCTGATACAGCGCACCATGTCGTACCGGCAGGCGGACACCCTGCAGTATTGCATGGAGCAGCTTCCCTTCGTCACCTCGGTAAAGGTTTATGACAAGACGCAGGATACGGTCATCTGTTACGAGAAGGACAGGCAGGCTGTGATTACGGCACTGCAGCGCTTTTCCTATGAGAAAGCAAGCGTGCCCCCTGAGGTTCTGCAAAATTCCGGCAGGGAGATGAACGAACAGTATAAGGAGAAGCTGGTTACATGCGTGGTGCTGCATTACGGAAAACGCCTGTTTGTGCCCTATCCCATACGGTTCGTTCTTTGTATCCTGAAATCGTGTAAGTATATTGCGAAGGGACTTAAGGTGCTCCTGCGAGGTAAGATAGAGGTTCCCGTTCTGGACGCGGTGGCAATCGGTGTCTCCGTGTGCCGCGCGGACATTTCCACGGCGGGATCCATCATGTTCCTTTTAAAGATCGGGGAGATCATGGAGGAGTGGACGCACAAGAAGTCTGTGGGAGATCTTGCTCGCAGCATGTCCCTGAAAGTGGGGAAGGTGTGGCTAGTGGACGGGGATGGACAGGAGATTCTGGCGCCTGCCGATATCGTGCAGGAGTCTGACCGCGTCTGCATCCATATGGGAAATGTGATTCCCTTTGACGGCGAAGTGACGGAGGGGGAGGGCATGGTGAACCAATCCTCCCTGACGGGTGAATCCCAGACGGTCAGAAAGAGCGCAGGCAGCTATGTGTACGCCGGTACGGTTTTAGAGGAGGGCGAGCTCACCGTCTGCGTGAAAAAGACAGCGGGCAGCAGCCGCTACGAAAAAATTGTGACCATGATCGAGGAGTCGGAGAAGCTGAAATCCGGCATGGAGAGCAGGGCAGAGCATCTTGCAGACAGGCTGGTGCCCTATTCGCTACTCGGCACGGCACTCACCTACCTGCTCACAAGAAATGCGACCAAGGCGCTCGCCATCCTGATGGTGGACTATTCCTGCGCACTGAAGCTTGCCATGCCTGTGACGGTGCTTTCGGCAATCAGGGAGGCGGGTGCGCACAGCATTACAGTCAAGGGCGGTAAATATCTGGAAGCCATGGCGGAGGCGGACACGATTCTGTTTGACAAGACCGGAACGCTGACCAAGGCGCGTCCCTCTGTGGTAAGTGTGGTTTCCTTCAACGGTATGCCGGAGGATGAGCTGCTGCGGATCGCCGCCTGCATGGAGGAGCATTTCCCCCATTCTATGGCAAAGGCGGTGGTGGATGCCGCAAGCAGGAAGGGGCTTGTGCATGAGGAGATGCATTCCAAGGTGGACTATATCGTAGCGCACGGCATTGCCACGACCATAAACGGAAAGCGCGCCGTGATCGGCAGCTACCACTTTATCGTGGAGGATGAACAGTGCGTGATACCGGAGGACAAGAAGGCATTGTTCGATTCTCTTCCTACGGAGTACTCCCATTTGTATCTGGGGCTTGAAAACCGTCTGGCTGCGGTTATCTGCATCGAGGATCCGCTCAGGGAGGAGGCGCCTGCGGTGATAGAGGCGCTGCGGTCGCTCGGAATGAAGAAGATCGTGATGATGACGGGAGACAGCGAGCGGACGGCGAGAGCCATAGCCCGAAAGGTGGGAATGGACGAGTATTATTCGGAGGTGCTGCCGGAAGACAAGGCAGGCTTCGTGGAAAAAGAGCAGGCGCTGGGACACAAGGTGATCATGATCGGAGACGGTATCAACGATTCTCTTGCACTGTCCAAGGCGGATGTGGGAATTGCTATCAGCGACGGCGCGGAGGTGGCGAGAGAGATCGCGGATGTGACCATCGCAGCGGAGGATCTGACAGAACTGATTACGTTCCACAGACTGAGTACCGCAATGGTGAAACGGATCCACCGGAACTACCGGAACATCGTGGGAATCAACTCGGGGCTGATCGCTCTGGGTGTGACCGGTGTGATTCCGCCCACTTTGTCGGCACTGCTGCACAACACTTCCACAATCGCAATCAGCTTAAAGAGCATGGAAAAGCTGTTGTAGGATATTGTACTTTTCCGGAAAATGTGTAAAATATGAAATATGGAAAAAGAAAAACATTTTTCAGAATGGTATAAGCTTGATCTGTCTGCCATCGTCTACCCGACCTTGCAGAGAAGAGATTTCTCTTCCGTATACAGGCTGTCTGTTTTACTGAAGGAACCCGTGCAGCCGGAGCTTCTGCAAAAAGCGCTGGATCGCACGCTGCCGCGGTTCCCGACCTACAAGGCAGCCATACGGAAGGGCTTGTTTTGGCGCTATCTGGAGCCAAACAACCGGCCGGGACCCTTTGTGCAGCCGGACATCAAGAATCCCTGTATGCCTATGTCCTTCAAGGCGAACAACCGCTATCTGATCAGAGTATATTATTACCAGAACCGGATATCGCTGGAGGCGCATCACAGTCTGGGGGACGGGACCGGGGGCATGTGCGTGCTTCAGACCATGACGGCGGAGTATCTGCGTCTTCTGGGACATGAAATCCCCTGCGGCGGTTTTGTGTTAAATCTCAATGAGAAGCCGGATCCCGGGGAACTGGAAGACGCCTATATGCGCTATGCCAATTCCAAGGTTCGCCCGCCGAGACCGGGGGAAAAGACCTATCGTGTCAGGGGAACCAAGGAACCCTTCTATACTTTGAATATCATCGACGGCATTATGTCCGTGAAGCAGGTCATGCAGGCTGCAAAGAAGTATGACGCTTCGATTACGGAATATCTGAATGCCGTGTTACTCTATGCTCTGCTGCAAAAGCAGGAGAGCGACTTTCATTTCGGACTGAAACCGGTGAAAATAGCCATGCCGGTGAATCTGCGCCGTTTTTTTCCATCCAAGACACTGAGAAACTTTATTACCATGATCTATCCCGGAGTGGATCCGAGACTGGGTGATTATACCTTTGAGGAGATCGTCAGTCAGGTACATCACTACATGAGATACTATATCAATGAAAAGTTTCTTCGGGGGGACATAACCACCAACGCGGCAACACAGAAAAATCCGTTGATCCGGGTGGTGCCGTTATTTATCAAGGATATGGTGGTGCGCACCTTCTACACCAAGGTGCAGGACAAAAATTCTTCGGCGGGGCTGACAAATATGGGTGCCCTGAAGGTGCCGGAGGAGATGAAGCCTTATATCGAGCGGTTTGATATCTATATGGGACAGCCGTTTTCAAGCAGAACCAACTGCGCCATCATCAGCTTTGAGGATACGCTGACGATCAATTTTGCGAGCAGTATCATAGAGGCGGATGTGGAGCGTTATTTCTTCAGAAAGCTGGTGAAGGACGGCATTCATGTAAAGATAGAGAGCAACCGGGAAATCAGGGAGGAGATCGTGTAATGTCTTATTGTGTAAATTGCGGTGTGGAACTGGATCCGTCCTTGGAGGAATGTCCGCTTTGCAACACGCCGGTGGTGAATCCGAGAGAACTGGAAAAGAAACAGGTCTATTCTCCGTTTCCGAAGGAGAAGGGGCAGGTGGAGCGCGTAAAGAGAAAGGATCTGGGCGTTTTTTTGACGGTCGTTCTGGTTGCCACCGGACTGACCTGCGGCGTATTGAATCTGCTTGTGTTCAGGACAACGCGCTGGTCGCTTCTGATCATGGGAGGCTGCCTCTTATTGTGGGTGCTGTTTGTTCCGGTGGTGATCTATACCAGACAATCCATCTATCTGTCACTGCTTTGGGACGGCTTGGCGGTGGGCGTTTACCTGTATCTGATCACCTTTGTGACCAAATCGGACGGCTGGCTTCTGGGGCTTGCCCTGCCCATCACGGCGCTTGCCGTGGGAGTGGCGGAACTGTTTACCTTCTGCCTGAAGAAACTGCCGGCAACCTTTTTGACGACGGCACTCTATGTGGTGTCGGCGATCGGCATTTTCTGCGTGGGACTGGAAATACTGATCGATCTGTACCTGCATGGGTGTGTGAGACTGGTCTGGTCGGCGGTGGTGCTGACGGTGTGTGTGATTCTTGATATTGCATTCATCACCATGCTCTCAAGAGCGAGACTGCGCAATGCGGTGCGCAGAAGACTTCACTTTTAACAGCGGAGGAAGAGGCAAATGGCGTTTAACGAGAAGAGAAACCAGAATTTGATGCAGGTTATAAAAAGAATGCATGGGCTTGTGGAGAATCCCGATCTGGAGAAACACAGGCAGTCGCAGGATTACATCGGCTCCATTTTGGGGAACAGCAAGGAGGTCACCTACACGGAGGCGGATATGGACGGTGTGCGCGGCGAGTGGGTCAGCGTGAACCGGCCGCATATGAGAAAATACGTGATTCTTTATTGTCACGGCGGAGGCTACTCCACCGGGAGCTGCCTGTACGGGAGAACGATCACCTCAAAGCTTGCCACAGCCGCATCCATCGATGTGCTCGGCTTTGATTACAGGCTTGCCCCGGAGCACCCCTGCCCCGCTGCGCTGGAAGATGCATTGAAAGTGTGGGACTACCTGATGCTTTTGGGGTACGGAGCGAGAGATGTCATACTGGCGGGAGATTCCGCAGGAGGGAATCTGGCTCTGGTGCTGGCTTTGAAGCTGAAAGCGGAAAGGCGTTTTCTGCCCAGAGGACTGGTGCTGATGTCGCCGTGGACGGATCTGACGGCGTCCGGCAGGAGCTACCGGACAAAGGCGGAGGTGGATCCGGTTCTGGATGCGGAATATATCGACAGGATGACCAAGGCGTATATACCGGAGGGGGAAAATCTGGAAAATCCGCTGATCTCACCGCTGTTTGGAGATTTTGAGGGATTTCCGCCGGTCTACATTCAGGTGGGAGAAAACGAGATCCTGCTCAGTGATTCGGTGGAGCTTCATAAGAAGCTTCAAAAGGCGGGCGTCCCGGCAAAGCTTGACCGTTTCAAGGGGATGTGGCATGTATTCCAGATGTCGCCTTTTCGGACGGCGGCGGACGCCATGGAAAAGAGTGCGGAGTTTATCTGCGACATCTGCCGCTAAATACTTGAAAAAAGAAAAAAGGAGTTTGGACAAGGACGCAGAATATTAATAGTAGAGGAAAGAATGGGTCATATGACGATCAGAGAAAAACTGGAACAGTGGGAAAAAGAATATTTGAGCCCGTATGCAACCCTCAGTATGAATTCTAAAGGCAGGGAGCGGGATGAGGAACAGTGCGACATCAGGCCGGTGTTTCAGCGGGATCGCGACAGGATCCTGCACAGCAAATCCTTCCGGCGGCTGAAGGATAAGACGCAGGTGTTCCTGACGCCTGAGGGCGATCACTACCGCACCCGCCTTACCCATACGCTGGAGGTTTCCCAGAATGCGCGCACCATTGCAAAAGCGCTGCGCATGAACGAGGATCTTGTGGAGGCCATTGCGCTGGGGCATGATCTGGGACATACTCCCTTCGGACATGCGGGGGAGCGGGCACTCAACCGCGTCTGCCCATTCGGCTTTGAACATAATGTGCAGAGTGTGCGGACGGTGGAAAAGCTGGAGAAGAACGGGCAGGGGCTGAATCTGACCTGGGAGGTGCGGGACGGCATCCTCAATCACCAGACGGACAGCATGCCCTCCACACTGGAGGGAAAGATCGTGCGCCTTTCCGACAAGATAGCCTACATTCATCACGATATGGATGATGCCATCAGGGGAGGAATCCTGACGGAGGCGGATGTGCCGGGGGAGATCGGGGACGTGATCGGCTACACCACGGGGGAGCGGCTGGATCATTTTATTCATGATATTGTGACCACAAGCTTCGGAAAGAACGATATACATATGTCGCAGCCGGTGGCGGAGGCGATGCAGAAGCTGCGCAGATTCATGTTTGAGCGCGTGTATCAGAATCCGGAGGCGAAGAGTGAGGAGGGCAAGGCAGAGATGCTGATCGAGACCCTTTACCACCATTATATGAAGCATATTGATGTGCTTCCGGCGGATTTCCTGCGCATGCTGGAGCAGGGAGAGCCCCGGGAACGCATTGTCTGTGATTATATCGGCGCCATGACCGACCGTTTTGCCATCGCCACCTACGAGGAACTTTATATTCCGAAATCGTGGCACGGCTGACCGGAAAAAGAACGCCGAACAGTCAGAGCAAGGAACGAGGAACAGCATGTACTATCCGGAAGAACTGGTTGAAGAAGTCAGAATGAAAAACGATATAGTGGATGTGGTTTCGGGGTATGTGAAGCTCCAGAAGAAGGGGGCAAGCTACTTCGGACTCTGCCCATTCCACAATGAAAAATCTCCCTCCTTCTCCGTGTCGGGCACTAAGCAGATGTATTATTGCTTCGGATGCGGAGCGGGCGGAAATGTGTTCACGTTTATCATGAACTATGAGAATTATTCCTTTGCGGAGGCAATCAAGCTTCTGGCAGACCGGGCAGGGGTCAATCTGCCGGAGATGGAATATTCCGAGGAGATGCGGAAGAAGGAGAACCACAGACAGCGGCTTCTGGAGGCAAACAGGGAGGCTGCAAAATATTTTTATTATCAGCTGCGGGCGAAGCAGGGTGAGCAGGGAATGCGCTACCTGCAGGGGAGAAAATTAACGGATGAGACAATGAAGAAATTCGGGCTGGGCTTTTCCAACAAGACCAGTGATGATCTGACCCGCTATCTGCAGCAGAAGGGATTTGATGCGCACCTGTTACAGGAGGTCGGACTTGCCGGCTTCGATGAGAGAATGGGGCTTCACGACAAATTCTGGAACAGAGTCATGTTTCCCATACAGGATATCAATCACAGGGTGATCGGATTCGGAGGGCGCGTGATGGGGGACGGAGAGCCCAAGTATCTAAACTCTCAGGAGACGCCGATCTTCGACAAGAGCCGCAACCTCTACGGGCTGAATTTTGCCCGGACGGCGAGGGCGGGCAATATCATTCTGTGCGAGGGATATATGGATGTAATCGCCATGCACCAGGCAGGCTTTACGCAGGCGGTGGCATCGCTGGGAACTGCCTTTACGGCGGGACAGGCGAATCTTCTGCGCCGCTATACGGACAACGTGCTTCTGGCGTACGACAGTGACGGAGCTGGCACCAAGGCGGCACTGAGGGCGATCGGCATCCTGCGGGAGGTCGGGCTGACCGGCAAGGTGATCAATATGGTGCCCCACAAGGATCCCGATGAGTTTATCAAGAATCTCGGCAGAGAGGCGTTTCAGGAGAGGATCGACAACGCGGAAAACAGCTTTATGTTTGAAATCCGGATTCTGGAACGGGACTACGACCTGAAGGATCCCGAGAGCAAGACACGGTTTTACCGTGAGATTGCCAAGAAACTCTGCGGATTTGAGATGGAGGTCGAGCGGGAGAATTACTTAGAGGCGGTTGCCGACAAGTACCATATCGGCTTTGACAATCTGCGGAAGCTGGTCGGCTCCTACGCGGCGCAGACGGGTCTGGTCAAGCCGGTGGAAAGGCCGAAATCCGGTGTCACGAAGAAGAACACGCCGGAGGAGAACGGCAGGCGGGTGCAGCGCATGCTCCTAACGTGGATCACGGACATGCCCCAGGTGATGCCGAGGATCGCAAAGTATATTTCACCCTCCGATTTTACGGAAGAACTGTACCGCAGGGTGGCGGAGCGGTTGTTTGCGGACATGGAGAAGGGAAGCTACAACCCCGGCAGCATCATCAGCATGTTTGAGGATGAGGAGGAGCAGCGGGAAGCGGCCGCGCTGTTCAACACCAAGGTGGAGGCGCTTGAGACGAAGCAGGAGAAGGAGCGCGCCTTCCACGACATTGTGTACGCCGTGAAAAAAAACAGCTATGAGTATTATGCAGGGAAACTGGGCAGTGATGTGAGTGCGCTCAATCAGGTAATTCAGGGCAAGAAGGCACTGGAAGAACTTAGCAAAGCGCATATTTCTCTGGATTAAGGCTATAATACTATTACGTCTTGAAAGGATGGAACCCAAAATGGATGAAAACACAAGAGCAAGGTTTGAGGAGAAAATAAAAGAACTTCTTGCCGTTGCGAAGAAAAAGAAGAATGTATTGGAGTATCAGGAAATCAGCGATTTCTTCAGCGATATGCCCTTGGAAGAGGAACAGTTTGATAAGATTCTGGAAGTGCTTGAGCAGAATAATGTGGATGTGCTGCGCATCACCGATGAGGATGATGATGTGAGCGATGAAGAGATGATGCTCATTGATGAGGAAGATGTGGATGTGGAAAACATCGATCTTTCCGTGCCGGACGGCGTGAGCATTGAGGATCCCGTCAGGATGTACCTGAAGGAGATAGGCAAGGTGCCCCTGCTCTCTGCAGAGGAGGAGATTGAGCTTGCCAAGAAGATGGAGCTTGGAGATCAGGATGCAAAGAAGCGTCTGGCGGAGGCGAACCTTCGTCTGGTGGTCAGCATCGCAAAGCGCTATGTAGGGCGCGGCATGCTGTTCCTTGACCTGATTCAGGAGGGTAATCTCGGTCTGATCAAGGCGGTGGAAAAGTTTGACTACCGCAAGGGCTACAAATTCTCCACCTACGCTACATGGTGGATCAGACAGGCGATCACGAGAGCCATTGCGGATCAGGCAAGAACCATCCGCATTCCCGTTCACATGGTGGAGACCATCAACAAGCTGATCCGTGTCAGCAGACAGCTTTTGCAGGAGCTTGGCAGAGAACCGTCCCCCGAGGAAATTGCGGCGGAGATGAATATGCCGGTGGAGCGTGTGAGGGAAATTTTGAAGATCAGTCAGGAGCCTGTTTCTCTGGAAACGCCGATCGGCGAGGAGGAGGACAGCCATCTGGGCGACTTTATTCAGGACGACAATGTACCGGTTCCTGCGGACGCAGCGGCGTTTACCCTGTTGAAGGAGCAGCTTGTAGAGGTGCTGGGAACGCTGACGGAGAGGGAGCAGAAGGTTTTGAGACTTCGATTCGGACTGGACGACGGAAGGGCGCGCACGCTTGAGGAAGTGGGAAAGGAATTTAACGTGACCCGTGAGAGAATCCGTCAGATCGAGGCAAAGGCATTGAGAAAGCTGCGGCATCCCAGCAGAAGCCGTAAGCTCAAGGATTATCTGGACTAGGACAAGCCATGGAATTATCAAAAAGACTGCGGGCTGTGGCAGACATGGTAACAGCGGGAAACAGGGTTGCCGATGTAGGGTGTGACCATGGCTTTGTATCCATTTATCTGTACGAACAGGGGATCGCGCCCCGTGTTTATGCCATGGATGTGCGCAAGGGCCCGCTTGCAAGAGCGAAGGAACATATTGCGGCAGCAGGCTTGGATGCTTACATAGAGACGCGGCTTTCGGACGGCGTTTCCGCACTCCTTCCGGGCGAGGCGGATACACTGATCTGCGCCGGAATGGGAGGAAAACTCATGGCAAGGATCCTCTCGGACGGCGCGGACAAGGTGAAGTGCATGCGGGAGCTGGTGCTGCAGCCCCAGTCGGAGCTGGGATTTTTCAGAGAGTTCCTGCGTCTGAACGGATATGGGATCGTACAGGAGAATATGATAAAAGAGGACGGAAAATTTTACCCCATGATGCGGGCGGTGCCGGAGGATAAAATTCCCCATGCGGACGGCAGGGTTCCCTGCCATGTGGCGTGCTTTGGGGAGGATCCGGAGGGCTGGCAGAGAAGGGAGGATCTGTTCGGACCTTTTCTGCTGCGGGAGAAGAATCCGGTGCTTCGGGACTTTTTTGCCGTCTGTCTTTCGAGAAACGAAAAGATACTGGCGGGATTGAACCGTGACAGAAATGCAGAAAGAATAGAGGAGCTGGAGCGGGAACAGGAGGATATCAGGGCGTGCCTGCTCTTGTAAAACAAAAGCGTGTTCTGCATCGTATCGTGGGAAAAGATGCGGTGCGGGGAGAGGAAAAGCCATGAGATGTTCGGAGATCATAAAACGTCTGGAAGTGCTGGCACCTCCCGGATTTGCGGAGGAATGGGACAATGTTGGGCTTCTTGCGGGGCGTTCCGGCAAGGAAGTGCGCAGGGTTTACATAGCGGTGGATGCCACGGATGAGATTGTCGAGGATGCCGTGGAGGCGGAGGCGGATCTTCTGCTGACCCATCATCCATTGATCTTCAAGCCCCTAAAGAGCGTGACGGAGGAGAATTTCATCAGCAGACGTATCCTGCGCCTTTTGCAGGCGGATATTTCCTATTATGCCATGCATACCAATTTTGATGTGATGGGCATGGCGGATGCCGCCGCAGATGAACTCGGACTGCTGGACAGACAGGTGCTGGAGGTTACCTACGAGGATGAGATCTCCAGAGAAGGCGTGGGCAGATACGGGAGGCTTCCCGGGCGCATGTCGCTCGCCGCGCTGGCGGAGCTTGTGAAGGAAAGGTTCAGGCTTCCTGCCGTGCGCGTGTACGGCGAACTGGACGAAAAGGCAGAAATTGCCGCCATATCTCCCGGCTCCGCAAAGTCCGTGGTGCCGTTTGCCGTGCAGGCGGGCGTGGAGGTGCTGATTTCGGGCGACGTCGACCATCATATGGGGCTGGATCTGGTAGCCCAGGGCGTGTCCGTGATCGATGCGGGACACTATGGGCTTGAGAAGCTGTTTGTGCCGTATATGAAGGACTTTTTTGAGAGAAATCTGTCGGGGATTTCCGTGATCACGGCGGAGGAAAAGAGTCCGTATACCGTGATTTGAGAATACCATAACACAGGAAAGGAACAAGAGCCTATGAGTATGATTACATTGCAGATAGAGGGGAAGGAAAGACAGTACCCCGGCGGGATTACCTATGAGGAGATTGTGAAGGAATATCAGCCTGCCTACGACGGACAGATCGCGGTCATTGCACTGGACGGCAAGATCAGGGAGCTGTTTAAGCATGCGAACCGGAGCGGCGTACTGACCTTCTTTACAACGAAGGATGCAGTGGGAAGCAAGACCTACGCGCGCACCGCAACCATGATGCTGATGAAGGCAGTATATGATGTGGAGGGCGCTGCCTGCGCCCAGAGCTGCAGGGTGGAGTTCACGATTGGACACGGCTACTATGTCAGCATGGGAGACCGGGAGGTTTCGGCGGAGCTTGTGGCAAAGCTGAAGGCGCGGATGCTGGAGCTTTCGGCACAGAAAATGCCTATGATGAAGCGATCCTATGCGCTGGATGATGCCATGGCATTGTTCCGCGAGAAGGGCATGCAGGACAAGGAAAAGCTGTTCCGTTACAGGCGGAGCTCCTTTGTGAACCTGTATGAGATGGACGGTTATTTCGACTATTATTACGGATATATGCTTCCCAATGCGGGATATGTAAAACATTTTGACCTTGTTCCGTACAAGAACGGAATGCTTCTTATGCTGCCAGAGCGCAAGAACCCGGAATATATTCCGCCTGTGCCGCACAGGGATCAGCTTTTTGATACGCTGAGCGGTGCGGAACGCTGGGGGGGGAAGGTAAATATTACAACCGTAGGTGATCTGAACGATCAGATCTGCGCGGGGAATCTGAACGACATGATTCTGGTGCAGGAGGCGGAGCAGGAGCGGAAGATCGGTGAGATCGCCAAGGATATCGTGAGCCGCGGAAACGTAAAGTTTATTATGATTGCCGGACCTTCCTCCTCCGGGAAAACGACATTTTCCCACAGACTGTCCATCCAGCTTCGCACACAGGGGCTGACACCGCATCCCATTGCTTTGGACGATTATTTTGTGAATCGCGAATTTACGCCGAAGGATGAGAACGGAGATTATAATTTTGAGTGTCTGGAAGCGCTGGATGTGGAGCGGTTCAACAAGGATATGTGCGCGCTTCTGGAGGGAAGAACGGTTGAGATGCCGACCTTCAATTTCAAGACGGGAAAGCGGGAGTACAAGGGCAACACGCTGACACTGGGGGCGGAGGATGTGCTTGTGATCGAGGGAATCCATGGGCTGAACGCCAGAATGTCCTATGCCCTTCCGGAGGAGAGCAAGTACAAAATTTATATCAGCGCCCTTACCAGCCTGAACATTGACGAACATAACAGAATCCCGACCACGGACGCCAGACTGCTGCGGCGCATGGTCCGGGATGCGAGAACCAGAGGCGCGGATGCCAAGAGAACCATTCAGATGTGGCCCTCGGTGCGGCGTGGGGAGGAGGAAAATATTTTTCCTTTCCAGGAGGGGGCGGATGCGATGTTCAACTCTGCGCTGATCTATGAGCTATCGGTGTTAAAGCAGTTTGCGGAGCCTCTTTTGTTCCACATAAAGAAGGATGAGCCGGAGTATTACGAGGCGAAGCGCTTGCTTAAATTCCTTGACTATTTCCTGGGCGTCAGCAGTGAGAGCCTGCCGAACAATTCCATTTGCAGGGAGTTTGTGGGCGGAAGCTGCTTTAATGTGTAGGTGAGAGTATGCCGTATAAAAGAGTTTTGACGGTGCAGGATATTTCCTGCATCGGACAATGTTCCCTTACAGTGGCATTGCCGATTTTGTCTGTATGCGGACATGAGACCGTGGTGCTGCCGTCTGCAGTGCTTTCTTCCCACACGGGAGGATTTCACGGCAATACATTCAGAGATTTGACGGAGGACTTTCCTGACATCAGGAAACACTGGTGTCGGGAAGGAATTTTTTTTGATGCCATTTATACAGGGTATCTTGGAAGCGAAAAGCAGATTGACTATGTGAGGGAGCTGATCCGTACCACTAAGAAAACGGGGGCGCCGGTTATCGTGGATCCCGCAATGGCGGATAACGGAAAGCTCTACTCAGGCTTTACGCCCGCGTATGCGGAGCACATGAAGCAGCTCTGTGCGGAAGCCGATCATCTGCTGCCCAATATAACGGAGGCGTGCCTGCTGACCGGCATGGACTACCGGACGGATTTCGGGGCGGATGCGGATGAAACTGCCGATGGTGGGAAAAACGTTGATCAAATCTATATTGATGATCTTCTGGATGCCCTTTCCGCACAGTTTCCGAAGGCAACGGTCATCCTGACGGGAATCGGATTTCACAAGGGAGAAACCGGAGTATTCATTTGTAAGGGAAATGAGAAACAATATTATGCCCACAGGAAAATTGCGGGCAGTTGCCATGGAACAGGCGACATCTTCGCGTCTGCCTTTACCGGCACACTGCTGCGCGGCATGAGCCCGCTTGAGGCGGCATCTGTTGCCGCAGACTTTGTGACGGAATGCATCAGGGAGACAGCAGGCGACGAGAATCACTGGTACGGCGCAAAATTTGAACCGGCACTTCCTAAACTTGTAAAAAGAATCTTTACCATTTGACATAGGGCATATGGGATATGGGATGTGGTGCGTTCATCCTAATTCATATCTGATATGTGTCGCGTTCATCCCACATCTTGTATTATATATTTTTACAGTTAATAGTCAACGTCAAAACCGGCTTGCCAAGGGTACAGGAGCCGGTTTTTGTGCATCTGTACCCTTACAGAACACGAGAAATGACAGAGGTCGGGTACAGGAGCGGAAAAGTGGTCGTCTGTACCCGATTTGAGCGGGAAAATGGGCGAAAACCGGGTACAGGAGAGGGAAAAGGGCGATCTGTACCCGATCCAAGCAGGAAAATGGGCGGAAACCGGGTACAGGAGAAGGAAAAGAGCGATCTGTACCCGATCGGAGCAGGAAATCGGACGGAAACCGGGTACAGGAGCAAGGAAATGGTGATCTGTACCCGATTGATCCTGCGAGAGGTTTCGTACCTTTACTATGAAGCATTATGAAACTTTCAGGTCACATGCAGATATAGTGAGCTTTGTCGAAACTTAAGAACCAAAAGAAGGCGATAACTTGAAAGGGAGAGCCGGATCGGTAGAAAAATGGAAAAGTATAGAAAAAGAGTATGGAAAAGAGGAGAGAGGAGGAAGGGACAAAGTCCAGGAGAAGGGGAGAGAAGGAGAGAGGAAGAAGAGAAAAGTACAGGAGAAGGGGAGAGAAGGAGAGAGAAAGAAGAGAAAGAAGAAAAAAAGGAGAGAAAGAGGAGAGTAGGAAGTGAAAAAAGAAAAAGGAAGATAAAAAAGAGGAGTAAAGGAAGAGAAAAAGGAGAGGAAAAGAAGGGGAAAAACAGAAATTATAAGGGAAAAACTGCGGAAAATCAAAAGGGTGCATTGAATTTGTGGGAGCACAATGGTAAAATGGCATTGTGCGAAAAACGCTATCAGCAGCCCGAGAAACGGATGGAGAGAAGATATGGGAGCAAATACGGAGAAAAAACTGAGCTACGGACGAACCTTTTTGATCGGTCTGGCTTTTATGTCCATTTGCAGCTTTTGGCAGGTATATGACAATATTATTCCCCTGATGCTGAAGAATACATTTGGACTGGGAGAGACGATCACGGGTGTGGTGATGGCATTGGATAACGTGCTCGCCATTTTCCTGCTTCCCATGTTCGGAACGCTTTCAGACAAGGTGGACACCAGACTGGGAAAGAGAACCCCGTTCATTATTGTGGGGACATCACTGGCGGTGGTATTTATGCTGTTGCTTCCGGTGGCGGACCGGGCGGTTAATCTTCCGCTGTTTGTGGGTGCATTGTTCGGTGTATTGATTTCCATGGGATTGTATCGCTCTCCGGCGGTAGCATTGATGCCGGACCTGACTCCCAACAGACTGCGCAGCCGCGCTAATGCGGTCATTAATCTGCTGGGCGCCGTGGGCGGTGTGTATTCCCTGATCATGATCAAGGTTCTGGTGGGCAAGGAGTCAAGACCCGATTATGAACCTCTTTTTATAAGCATTGCCGCACTTATGGTTGTGGCGGTGCTAGTCCTTGTGTTGACAATACGGGAGAAGAAGATTGCGGCACAGGTGGCGGCGGGGGAGGCAGCGGAGAACAGCCTCATAAGCAAGGCGGAGAGCTGCCTGAACAAAGAAACTGCGGAGAGCCTGAGCAAAGAAGCTGGAGAAAACAGTTCACCTGTGAAAGCAGAGAATCCGGACAAGGATGAAGCAGCCGCAGGGAAGAAAGCGACCGTACTGGCACCGGAGGTGAAGAAGAGCATGATTTTCATGCTTGCGTCCATCTTCTTGTGGTTTATGGCTTACAATGCCGTTACCACAGCGTTTTCCCGCTATACGGAGCAGGTGTGGCATCTGGAAGGCGGCGGTTTTGCAAACTGCCTGATGGTGGCGACGGTGGCGGCAATCCTGAGTTATATCCCTATTGGACATATTTCCGGCAAGATCGGCAGAAAAAAGACGATCCTCGGGGGAGTTCTGGTTATGGCGGCGTGCTACGGCGCGGCGATCTTTGCGGGAAGCTATACCCCGCTCATAAATGTTGCGTTTGCAATGATTGGTGTGGCGTGGGCGGCAATCAATGTTAATTCTTATCCCATGATCGTTGCCATGAGCGAGGGAGCAGATATCGGAAAGTTCACGGGAACCTACTACACGTTTTCCATGGCGGCACAGATTGTGACGCCGATCTTGTCGGGATTCCTTCTGGAGCATGTTTCCTATCGGACACTGTTCCCCTATGCATTGGTATTTTCCCTTCTGGCGTTCTGCACCATGCTGCAGGTTAAGCACGGGGATGTGAAGCCGCAGAAGAAGGAGAGTCTGCTGGAAAACTTCGACGTGGAGGACTAAGACCGGGAGAGATGACGGAAAGGACTGAGGTACAATGAAGATAGTGGCGCTGGTTGTGATCATCACAGTGCTGGCGGTCTGCATTCTGTATCTGCTGATGCTGATGCCGAGAATGCTGCACAGACCGGACAGGAAGCCGTTTATGGGTGTGCTTTATGCGCACCGCGGATTGCACAATAATGCGTCAGAGGCACCCGAAAATTCTATGGCAGCCTTTGAAAAAGCCGTGGAAAAGGGCTTTGGAATCGAGTTGGATGTCCAGCTTACCAAGGACAAGATTCCGGTGGTGTTCCATGATTTTACGTTAAAACGAGTGTGCGGCGCGGAAGGAAAGGTAGCTGACTACACCTACGACGAGCTGCAGCAATTTCGCCTCTGCAATTCAGAACAGAAGATTCCCCGGTTTGAGGATTTTCTGAAAATGGTGGATGGCAGAGTACCGCTTATCATAGAGTACAAAATTCCGGGAGGCAATACGGAGGTGTGTCCGGTTGCCGACAGGATTCTGCAGAATTACAAGGGGGTCTACTGTATAGAATCTTTTAATCCCCTTGGACTGATATGGTACAGGAAGAACAGAAAAGAAATTCTCAGAGGGCAATTGGCGGATAATTTCATCCGGGCGGGTGAAAAAGAATTTCCGAAATTGCTGTATTTTGTATTACATCATTTGCTTCTGAACTTCCTGACAAAGCCGGATTTTATTGCGTATAATCATAACTGTTACCGTGATGTGTCAAGACAGCTTTGCAGATATCTGTACGGCTGCTTGTCCGTGGCATGGACAATAAAGGATCAAAAGGCGCTCAAGGCGAGAAGGGAGGATTTCGATCTGTTCATATTTGACAGTTTCCTGCCGGAGGACAGGTTGTGATAAGGAAGTAAAATGATCGTCGATAATAGGAATCAGGTAAGACAAAAGAATCAAGTCGGCAGATTGATTCGGTATGAGAGAAAAAAGGCGGGATTGAGTCTTGATGTGTTGTGCAGGGGACTCTGTTCGCACACCTTTCTGACGCGGGTGGAGAGTGGCGAGCGTACCTGCGAGAAGATACTGGCGGATGCGCTGTTGCAGAGAGTGGGGGTCTCTGCGGATAAGTTTGTCTATATGATCAATCCCGAGGAGCAGGAGTGGCTGCTTTTATGGGAAAAAATCAAGAGGGCAATTGACTGGGAAAGCGTCCGGGAAGCGGAGATGCTGCTTGAAGAGTACCGGCAGATGACGGCAAAGCGGAGCAAGCTGCACAGACAGAGGCTTCTGTTGGCGGAGAGTGTTCTGAGTTGGAAAAAGGGAGATGACAATGCGGGTATCCTGTCTTCCCTTCAAGACGCATGGAGCATTACCATGTCCGGCATTCCCATGAGGTCGTTATCAGAACAAAGGCTGACGCTTACGGAATTTGTTCTGGCAATGATGTATGCCCGCGTGTTGGAGACTGCGGGGGAAGGCGGGGAGGCTGCAAAGCAGTACGAGGTACTGGTGCAGTATCTTGAGGATTACATGGATGAGGAGGACAGCGTGAAGCTGCTTCCCCAGATTGCATACAGACTGATCCGCTTCTATCTGGAACAGGGAAATAAGGAGCAGGCGGTGCTGCTTGCGGAGAAAAGCGTTGCACTTCTGAGGGTGCGCGGCAGACTGTTTTATCTGCGCTTTTTTCTGGAGGTACTGGTTGATTACGGCGCGCTGACTTCGGACGAGGAGCGGGATATGCGGAATCTCTGCGGCTCCCTCCGCTGGTTGTATAAAGAGTTTGATGTCCCGGAGGAGGTGTGGCTGTGGGATGTATCCTACGGCATGCTGGGAATTGAGTCCTGCGGCAGCCTGATCCGTGCAAGGCGGATGGCGCTGGGAATGACACAGGAGCAGCTCTCGGAAGGAATCTGTGATCCGGTTTCTATCTCAAGGATCGAGAGAAATGAAGTGGCACCCAAACGGCAGATCTTCGAGCTGCTGATGGAGCGGGTCGGAATGACAGGTTCCAGCTATGAGGCGCTGACGCAGATGGGTGATCCGGAGTTGATGGAACTTGCGGTGCAGATTACTGTTTTGCTGGGGCACTCCAGAGGGGACGAGGCGGAGCCTTTGATCAGGGAACTGGAAAACCAGATGGAGGATGCAAACCGGTTCGCAAGACAATTCCTTTTGAGCGTGCGTGCGCTGGCACTTTTAGAACAAAAGAAAATCACGGCAGAAGAACATGCTGCGATGCAGGAGGAAGCCCTGCGTCTGACATTGCCTGAGATGACACCGAAGAATCTGAAAAAATGGTGCTTCAGCCGCAGGGAGATCAGCATTGTGAATATGATATCCTATTCTTACGATAAGATGGGAAGAAGGGATGAGAAGATCAAATTGCTGTCGCTGATCAGAGAGCAACTGGAGAATAAGCCTTTTGCGCTGGAAAATTATATTCCGAACTACGAACTGACCATGCGGAATCTGGGAAATTTGCTGGGCAATGAGGGGCGCTTTAAGGAGGCAATTGATGTGTCGAGAATAGGTATCCAGAGTGCACTTTGGGCAGGCAGAGGGTCTATTCTCACATTGATGCTTTACGATTGCGGCTGGGATATGGAAAAACTGTGGAAGACGGGAAAATATACGCGGGAGGACAGTCTGCGCTATATGGAAGCCTGCTATTCGCTGGAGCTTTTGTTTGCACGGTGCGAGGATTCGGAGTTTACCCGCAGGCATATAGAAAAATATTACGGGAAATAACAGAAGGAGGTTCCGCAGCTTGCGAAACCTCCTTCTGTGTACCTTTCCGATGAAACCGGAGTCACCGCTGTCCCCTATGCCGGCTGCTCCCTGCATCAGTCGTTCAGAGGATAGCTTTCCTTGTCCGAGCAGAGGAGGAGAGCTGTGGGTTCAGCCGTAAACGATGCGGTGACAGTCGAAAATGCCTGCAGCGCGAGCAAACTTAAAACAGCGATGATAATACCTTTCTTTACCTTTGCTTTCATTGTGAAAACCTCCTTTTATGTAAAGCTCAAATGGTTACCTGATATACAGATTGTAGAAAAAAGCGACAGCAAAAACCATAACAGAACTGGCACTATTCACGTCTTAACAAAGAATTAACATGAAACCCGCTGAAATGTGTTATTTTTGGTAGAGGAAAAGTGCCTTAACGAAATTTTAACGGCTTTTGCGTAAAAAAATGAAATGTGCCAGTTCTGTTATGGAATGCTGTCGAAAATTGTGCTAAAAATGGAAAAGGAGAAACGCCTTGTAACATCCCGCGTGAGGCGATATAACGTGTAAAAGGGAAAACTCGGAATAATAGGAATAGGCAAAGGGGATTTTGTCATTCGCGTCGGTGTGTACGTTTCTCTATAAGTAAGGAGCCTTTGGGGAACTTATTGTCCGCCTCAAAGGCATCTTTACTTTTGGACCTGAATTAAGGCATGGATGGGAGTCCTGATCGCAGGGCTCCTTTTCCTGTTTTTGGGAGAGTTTTTTTATGGATTTCCTCAGAGGGGAACCGTTTACCGGACTGCGGCGTACAGGGAACAAAAAAGCGCTCCGGGAGAAGCAATATTGTATAGATAGGGTGGAAACGCTTACATTTTTAAACATTTTGCACTAAAAACAGAACAACATTTTGGCAATAACAGACAAAAGTTGAAGTGCTGCGCAAATTATGATTTAAACGCCTTGATATTTTTTTGTCAAATTGTTAAAATAGTTGCGTATTTGAAGGATTCAAATTTAAAAAACTATAAAAAGGGAGAAAGACAAACATGAAAAAATGGGTGTACTTATTTAGTGAAGGTGACATGACCATGCGTAATCTTCTTGGCGGTAAGGGCGCTAACCTTGCTGAGATGACAAGTATCGGTCTTCCTGTTCCTCAGGGCTTCACCATTACTACCGAGGCTTGTACTCAGTACTATGAGGATGGACGCAAGATCAACGACGAGATCATGGCTCAGGCTATGGAAGGTGTTGCTGAGATGGAGAAGATCAACGGAAAGAAGTTTGGAGATCTCAAGAATCCTCTGCTGGTTTCTGTTCGTTCCGGCGCGAGAGCATCTATGCCCGGTATGATGGATACCATTCTGAACCTTGGTCTGAATGACGAGGTTGTTGCCGCTATGATCGCCGGCAACCCGGATCCTGCATTTGAGCGTTTTGTATATGACTCCTACAGACGTTTTATCCAGATGTTCTCTGATGTTGTTATGGAGGTTGGCAAGAAGTACTTCGAGCAGCTGATCGACAAGATGAAGGAAGAGAAAGGTGTTAAGTATGACGTTGATCTTACCGCTGCTGATCTGAAGGTTCTGGCTGAGCAGTTCAAGGCTGAGTACAAGAACCAGCTGGGCAAGGATTTCCCTTCCGATCCCGTAGAGCAGTTGAAGCTGGCTATCGAGGCTGTATTCCGTTCATGGGACAACCCTCGTGCAAACGTATATCGTCGTGACAACGATATCCCTTATTCATGGGGTACCGCTGTAAACGTAATGCCCATGGTATTCGGTAACCTGAACAATGAGTCCGGTACCGGTGTTGCATTTACCCGTGATCCGGCTACCGGTGAGAAGAAGCTGATGGGTGAGTTCCTGAAGAACGCACAGGGCGAGGACGTTGTTGCCGGTGTTCGTACTCCTATGCCGATCGCTCAGATGGAGCAGGAGTTCCCTGAGGCATATGCTGAGTTCATCAAGGTTTGTGAGACTCTTGAGAACCATTATCATGATATGCAGGATATGGAGTTCACTGTTGAGAATAAGAAGCTGTACATGCTGCAGTGCCGTAACGGTAAGAGAACCGCTCAGGCAGCGCTGAAGATCGCTTGTGACCTTGTTGATGAGGGACATAAGACCGAGGCTGAGGCTGTTGCAATGATCGATCCTCGTAACCTTGACACACTGCTTCATCCCCAGTTTGATGCTGCTGCACTGAAGGCAGCTACTCCTCTTGGCAAGGGTCTGGGTGCATCTCCCGGTGCTGCTTGCGGTAAGGTTGTATTCACAGCTGAGGACGCTGAAGTTTGGGCTGCAAAGGGTGAGAAGGTTGTTTTGGTTCGTCTGGAGACCTCTCCCGAAGATATTACCGGTATGAAGGTTGCTCAGGGTATTCTGACTGTTCGTGGTGGTATGACCTCTCACGCAGCCGTTGTTGCCCGTGGTATGGGTACCTGCTGTGTATCCGGCTGTGGCGAGATCGCTATGGACGAGGCTAACAAGAAGTTTACTCTGGCTGGACAGGTATTCAACGAGGGAGATTATATCTCTATCGATGGTACTACTGGTAACATTTACGCTGGTCAGATCAAGACTGTTGATGCACAGATCGCAGGTGAGTTCGGCCGTGTAATGGCATGGGCTGACAAGTATCGTAAGCTGAAGGTTCGTACCAACGCTGATACTCCTGCTGACGCTAAGAAGGCTCGTGAGCTGGGCGCTGAGGGTATCGGACTTTGCCGTACAGAGCATATGTTCTTCGAGGAAGACAGAATCGCTGCATTCCGTGAGATGATCTGCTCTGATACTGTTGAGGAGAGAGAAGCAGCTCTGGAGAAGATTCTTCCTTATCAGCAGGGAGACTTCAAGGCTCTGTATGAGGCTCTGGAAGGAAATCCTGTTACCATTCGTTTCCTTGATCCGCCTCTGCATGAGTTCGTTCCTACCGAGGAAGCTGACATTGAGAAGCTTGCCAAGGCACAGGGAAAATCCGTTGAGACCATCAAGAACATCATTGCTTCCCTGCATGAGTTCAACCCTATGATGGGTCACAGAGGATGCCGTCTTGCTGTTACTTATCCTGAAATTGCTAAGATGCAGACCAAGGCTGTTATCCGCGCAGCAATCGAGGTTCAGAAGGCTCATCCCGATTGGAATGTAAAGCCTGAGATCATGATTCCTCTTGTTTGTGAGGTTAAAGAACTTAAGTTCGTAAAGAAGGTTGTTGTTGAGACCGCTGATGCTGAAATCGCTGCTGCAGGCGTTAAGCTTGAGTACGAGGTTGGTACCATGATCGAGATTCCTCGTGCGGCTCTGACAGCTGACGAAATCGCTAAGGAAGCTGATTTCTTCTGCTTCGGTACAAACGACCTGACTCAGATGACCTTTGGTTTCTCCCGTGACGATGCAGGCAAGTTCCTGAACGCTTACTATGATACCAAGATCTTCGAGAACGATCCGTTTGCTAAGCTGGATCAGACCGGCGTAGGCAAGCTGATGGAAATGGCTATCAAGCTTGGCAAGCCTGTAAATCCTTCTCTGCATGTAGGTATCTGCGGCGAGCATGGCGGAGATCCTTCTTCCGTAGAGTTCTGCCACAAGATCGGTCTGGACTATGTGTCCTGCTCACCGTTCCGTGTGCCTATCGCAAGACTGGCAGCAGCACAGGCAGCTATCAGCCAAGGGGGAAAGTAAGGCAAAATTTCGACCGTTTGATAACATTTGTTGCAACGGAAGATGATGCAAAAGATCATCAAAGTCATGATTCTTCGAACGAAATTGTTAAGCGGTTCGAGGATATCGTGTTCGAAGTTTATGTCTGACTAATCTATCAAACAATATAAGAGATTGTGTATTTATCTCAGATAAATGCGCAATCTCTTTTTTTGTTGAGTTTTGCGGGAAAGGAGGCAGGGAATTGGGTAAGGTCAAGATCCTGGATGAATCAGACAGATATCCGAACAAAGGAACCAATAAGTATTACAGACAATTTTTCGAAATTGAGAAAGATGAGGCGGATTGCTTTGACGTATATCATCAAGCATTGTTCTATTGCCTAGGAATTGATCGGGACACAAGAAATCACATTGACAGCATTTATAATTTCTCAGAAAGAATCATTAACACGGAATGTTTGAAAGAAGGCTGGATTACGAGTGGGAGCGGCAGGGTGCTGAGAATGGCATTTAACCTGTTTTGCAAAAGGACACTAGGATAAGATTAGACAACGGGATTAAAATTGCCGCAACGCTTAACGTGCCACTCCCTTCCGTATGCAGCGGGGACGTGATGCCTGGGCTGGAGGACATAGGGAAGGGGAAACTGCGATATGATGCCAACGTAATCGCGGAAGAATACAGAATGAGCCGCCTAAAAGAGGCATGCAGGACGGCGATTCTGGCGCAATTGGACCTTATTGATGGTTTGTTAAGGGCTTATGGAACTTTGGACGAAAAAAGAAAGGCAGATACCATAGCCTTTTCCATTTCGTTTGGATTGCTCAGATCGTGGCTGAACGGTGAAGACGGGTTATTGAACGTCCTAAAAGGACAAGAGCAAAAAGAACAACATTATGTTGAAAATTGAAGAGATATACGCTCGACATTGTCGTGGACAGTGTTTTGATTGTATGTTATCATAAGAGTGTATTTTATGTTGATGGGAATATTAACTTACAGTTAATATGTTATGGGCTTCTTATCTTCAGGCAGGCATCTGGGCTATCAAGTA
>URSA01000004.1 GCA_900550475.1 uncultured Lachnospiraceae bacterium | reverse complement strand
ATTTCCCGCTCAGATCGGGTACAGATCGCACTTTCTCTTCTCCTGTACCCGGTTTCCGTCCGATTTCCCGCTCAGATCGGGTACAGATCGCACTTTCTCTTCTCCTGTACCCGGTTTCTGTCCGATTTCCCGCTCAGATCGGGTACAGATCAGCCAAAACCTTCTCCTGTACCCGACCGGCTCCTGTTCTTCGCGACTTTAAGGGTACAGGAAGCACTTTTCCCCCTCCTGTACCCTTACCGCTTCGGATTTCCGCAGCGGATACACTCTGAAGAATTGCGCTCCGTCGTCCGGACGCACCCGCGTCCCTTCTTCCATACCTTTCCATGAAAATGTCAGCCTTTGCACACTAGTGATTATATGGATAGCGCAAAAGGGGCTTCGGGCTTTACTGTGTCACATCTGCGTACTCCGCATCTGCCGCCTTGAGGAGATCCGCCGGGGTAAGCTCGATCTGCGAGCCGATCCGTCCGCCGCTGACAATCACCGTCGGCAGCTCTTTCGCCTGCTCGGCAATTCTTGTCACATAATGCTTTTTCATGCCGATTGCCGTACAGCCGCCCCTGATATAGCCCGTCACAGCATTGATATCCTTCACATGAATCATGGAGAGAGCTTTTGCACCCACAGATTTCGCAGCTTTTTTCAAGTCAAGCTCCGCTTCGATGGGCAATACAAAAACAAAATAGCTGTTTGCGCCTGCGGTCGTGACCAATGTCTTGAATACTTTCTCATGGGGCAGCGAAAGCATGTCCGCAACCTGAATGCCATCCACAAATTCGTCACATTCATAAGTATAGTGTTCATAAAGAATCTTCATGGAGTCCAATATACGCATCGCATTTGTTTTGATCTCTTTCTTTTTTGCCATTTGTTCTCCCAACCTTTCAAAATTTCTTTTCTATCCATTCACGCCCGGCACAAATTGCCCTGTGAATTTCATGGGGCACGCAAACGCCATACCGGTATGACCTGCATGGACACTATTTCAATCTATCCTCCAAGGTGTCCCGTAATCACCAGTAAAAACAGCGCCGTCAGAATGCCGCCGAGCAGGTAAACTCCAACCGTGAGTGATGCCATGCACAGGCGATTTCCCTTCGGAAATCTGAAATGCTTTCTGTCTTCCAACGCCTGTGAAATACCTATCGCACCGCAAAATGCAATGCAGCCGATTGCCACACCCCAGATCGGGTATGCAAAATACCCCTGTGTTGTCTCCTGCTCCTTCTCTCCAACACGGAGCAACGCAAAGTTAAAGGTACTTCCGTCCGTCCTTCGCCGCTCCAAGGCATCCCGTGCTGCGGTGCCTATCGCCGCTTCCCCGTTCATGCCCGCCTGTCCCTTCATAAATGTCTCAAACCAGTTTCCTGAAACAGCGTAGAAAATCCGCTCGAACAAGACTTCATTCACCACGGCCGACAGCACAGAATCCGATCCGTGGTACGCCGTAATAGTCCAGTTTCCCTTCCCCTGACCGATCTGTTCCAGCAATCCTTCCTCCAGAACATAACCGCACTCCACGCTTCCCCGCATTACATGACGTGTTACCTCTGACTCGTCCTCACAGATTATAAAATGTACCAGACCTTCATATGCTGCGAAAAGCTCCCGCAGGCTCTCATCCTGTGTAAAAACAGCGGCATCAATCCGGGTATCGGAATTTTTCTCGATTTTTACTGCAACCACAGAAAGCAACAGGGTGATGGCAAGGCAAACTACAAAGGCCTTTTTGCAGAGCATTCTCTTGAGGGAAATTACCAGCAATTCAAGAGCCCTGTTTGGGAAAGACACTTCGTCTGCATGTTCACAACTTGCATAGACAGAATCAGCATCCCTGCAATCTGCCTTCCCCGCTTCGCAACCATGCCGCACTTCCCTTTCCGACACCGAGCCACAGCCCGCCTTTCCTCCCCTGCCGCCCCGCAAAGCGTGCAGTCGCAGGGTGCAGAACGCAACATACAGGCCGCCTGCAAAAACGCCGCAGATCAGATTTTTCCACAGCATCGCTGAGGATGAGATGCGCCCGGAAAACAGGCGGACAAATCCGTTTCTGATCAGCGTGCCGGGCAGGAAAGCGGAAAGGCTCTCTGCCGCTTTTGGCATCAGTGCCGGGGGGACAAAGCAGCCCGCAAAGTAAGAAAACACAATTGCCAGAAGCCCCGCACACATAAGGGCTACACTGCGCTTTTCACTCCACATTGCCGCAAGCTGCACCCAGAGAAGCAAAAACAGGCCTCCCGCAAGCACCTCTCCGATCCCACTGAAGCCTGCCCACGACACGGGCAGCCTATTCCTGAAGAGCATCCAAAGTAAAAACAACGGCACAAGCTGGGCTGTCCAAAGCAGGAATGCAATCAGGGACTTGCCCGCGCATTGGACAGCTGCCGATATTCCCAGACGTCCCGAAAACCAGAGCTGCTCCTCCTGTTTCCGGCTCAGATAGGGAAGCAGAAACAAGCCGGCAGTCAGAAGATAGAGCGTACACAGCACACTTCCGAAATACACCGCCGTGCCCTCATTTCCCGTTGCAGAAAGCGTTCTCTCCTTGAAATACTGTTCCCGCTTCAGCACAATGCTTAAATTGTAGCTGTCAATCTGTCGGTACAGCTCGTCGAGATCCACGGCGCAGGCTTGCAGTTGTGCATCCTGCACTGCGCCGCCATATTCCCGGACAAGATCACCGGCGGCATAAATCTCCGCCTGCGCCGTGCAAAGCATTCCCACTCCCGCCCGGGCAAGCTCCTCAAAAATCATGCCGGATGCAGACTGCTCCCCCGCAATATACAGGGTTGCCGGCCGGTTGCTGCCGTCCAGAATCCCCTGCAATACATCGTCCGGCAGGACAATCAGGGCCGCCAGCGAACCGTCCTTCAGCCTGTCCATTCCCTCAGTTTCCGTAACCGGAACCAATTCGCACCAGTTCTTTACGGATTCCATATTCTCTACAAATGACACCGCCATTTCCGTCATGCGATCCTCGGCGGCAGTATACCCGATCAGTAAGGGTTCCCTGTTTTTGCCCGCACTGATTTTTTGACCGCAAAAAGCAATCACCCCCGCCACAACGGCAAGGATGACTGCCTTTATCCAAAGAGCGGGCAGCATTGCCGCCGCCCGCCTGCATTCTGTTTTCAGCCAAAACAGATTTTCTCTTTTCATCACCAGAGTCCAAGCATACTGTATACGGATGTGATCAGCTCCGTTACCATGTCCTCAAAATCGCTTTCGCTCATAGCAAACAGATCCACCGCATTTTCGGGAACCTCGATTGTGCCATCGTAGGGTGCCATGGAAAACTCACCGGAAGCGCTCACAAGATCCGTTCCGTTTGAAGAAAGTGTAAATTCTCCGATCGTCAGTTTGAAGCTCTCGCCCTTCTGCACATCGCTGAAGGCGCCCTTCAACACCAGACTCACATCCTCCGTGTCGGAAGAAATTACAAATTCCTTGTCAAATTCCATATTGTCCAGATCCCACTTGTTGGTATAGGTGAAAACCGCCTGTCCGTCCGTGTTGTCACCGCTAAAGGTCAGCGTCAGCTTGCTCTTGGTCTGGCTTGCGTCCTGCTGCGCAGAGCGCTTCACCTCGATCTTGGCGCTGTTTCCTTCGGTCTCCAGCTTCACGGTACCGGAAATCTGATCCAGCACATTCTCCGAACCGGAGAACACCAGAGAAAAACTGATGCCGGTCAGGGCACTGTCCTTTAACCTGATTTTGGAGGCGGTTGCCACATTCGTGATGCGGTTCTTGCTGTCCAGATATACATACAGCTCCACATCATTCTTGACCCTTGCCTTATACAGATCCGAGCTGCTGCTACTCATAAATTCTTCATCAATGCCATAATCGGACAGCATATCGTTCACAGAATCTGCCTGCCCCATCTCTTTCTCAATGGCATCCAGAAGCTCATTCAGTGCATCTGCCTCAAGGGTAACCTTCACGCCGTTGCACTTGACGGTCTTGCCGTCGCGCTCGATCTCCACTGCGGTGCCGGAATCCTCCACCTTCATGGTTGCCATGATATTGGCGATTTCCTCCGCAAAAAGATTGCTGTCCGTATCATCCGATGCCGCATCGGTATTAAACAGCTGGAACGAAAGCGACTCATCCAACGGCACATCCAACAGCGATGTCCAAGGTGAGGCATTGAAGTCCTTACCGAAGGTGTCCGTATTGATAAAATAGCTGTTCGTAAGCAGACCCGGCAGACTTAAATATAAAGTGTTGCCGCTTGCTGCCATGTCCATACCCACCAGATCCATGTTCATGGCGCTCAGCTTCATCTGTGCGTCCATCAGCTTGTTGTTCAGATCATAGTTGACCGTATAGTCAATGCCAACGGTATCCAGAGTCGTCTCCAGACTGGGAATGGATACATTCAGGCTCATGTCCATCGTAACCGGTTTCTCGTCCAGAAGCCGGATGATCTCCTCGGCACCGAGCTGTTCACTGACAGGGCTAGCGTTTGCAGTCATTTCCACCTGTAAATTTATGATTCCCTGCGTCAGCTTTTTCTCCGGGCTTGTTCCAAGCAGCTTATATGCCAGAACGCCGGCTGCTGCAAGCAGAAGTACGACAATCACAATGATAATGGCAATCAGACCGCCCTTGCCCTTCTTCTTTCCTCCGTTGCCGTCTGCGGGAGGAACTGCACCGTACACGGGCTGTGCCGGTGTTGTGGGCGGCACGGGAGGCTGTGCGGGCTGCATGGGCTGCTGCGGCTGCGCATATACGGGCTGTACCGGCTGCTGCGGCTGCGCATACACGGGCTGTACCGGCTGCTGCGGCTGCGCATACACGGGCTGTACCGGCTGCGCGTACACGGGCTGTGCAGGCTGCTGCGGCTGCGCATATACGGGCTGCACCGGCTGCTGCGGCTGCGCATATACGGGCTGTACCGGCTGCGCATATACGGGCTGCACCGGTTGCTGCGGCTGCGCATATACGGGCTGTACCGGCTGCATATCTTGTGTGTTGGGTTCCGGGGTTACCGGAATCTGCTGTGAATTGTTTTCTTCCATTTTCTCCTCACATTCTGCCGCTGTGCGGCGTTTGTATTATTTGTGTCAGATCATCTCCCCGCAAAGTGCGGTCGATCTCCCTGCTTGTTCCGTTATGTAGTACAAATATCCGGTCGCAGACGGAAAGTTCACTTTCATCATGGGTGGCAAGCAGCACCGTGCCGCCCCGGCTCTTGTGCCAGCACAGGAAGTTGCGAAGCTCGTTCTTTCCCGGCAGATCAAGTGCCGCTCCCGGCTCATCCAGAAGAAGAATGGGCGGATTTCCCGCCAGCGCACAGGCTATGCTGACCTTCTTTTTCATTCCGCCGGAAAGCCTGTCGACCCTCACCCTGCAAAGCTGTTCCACTCCGAGTCTATGCAGAAATTCCTGTCTGAATGCCTCTTCTAATGCTGCCCTGCCGCCATACCACAAAAGCAGATTGTCCATCACGCTCAGTTCTCCGATCAGGTTGCTCTCCTGAGGCACATACCCGGTACAGCGGATCAGATCTTTCTCTGCGGCGGGTCTGCCGTCAAAAAGGATGCTGCCTGCATCCGGTCTGCGCAAGCCTGCAAGGATTCCGAGCAGCGTCGACTTCCCGCAGCCGTTCGCCCCCACAAGCCCAACGCATTGTCCGGTTTCCGCGGCGAGGCTCACGCCTTGCAGGACTTTCTTTCTGCCATATGCACTCTCAATTCCCGTTACAAGAAGATCCATGTTTTCCCTCATTCTTCCCGTAGCATTGGCGGCCTCCGCTGCTTCGCAGCCGCTTGTTTTTCTATGGGACTCATTATAGCATAAAAAGCCGCCCTTGTCTCCTACAAAAGAAATCACACAAAAGCCGGCACGGCAGAGATACGCTTCCGTCCTCTGTCATGCCGGTTTTCATCTTGTAATATGGACAGTTATTATTTTGCTGCCATTTCAGCTTTCAGCTTCTCGGTCAGCATGGGAACGATCTTGTTCAGGTCACCTACGATACCGTAGTCAGCCACATCGAAGATCGGAGCGGTCTCATCCTTGTTGATTGCAATGATGATGTCGGACTCCTCCATACCTGCCAGATGCTGGATAGCACCGGAGATACCGATTGCAAAATACACATTGGGACGAACGGTCTTACCGGTCTGTCCAACCTGAAGATCCTTGGACTTCCAGCCCGCATCCACAACTGCACGGGAGCAGCTTACGGTTCCGCCGAGAACGGCTGCCAGATCGTCAAGCAGCTTGAAGTTCTCTGCGCTGCCTACGCCACGTCCGCCGGATACCAGAATCTTTGCATCCATAATATCTACGGTGTCGGAAACAGCCTTTACCACCTTCAGGATCTCAACATACTTGTTGTCCGGTGTAAACCCGGGATTGAACTCCTCAACAACAGCCTTTGCACCCTCGTTCTTGGGAAGCTTCTGCATAACGCCGGGACGAACGGTTGCCATCTGGGGACGGAAGTCCGGGCAGGCAATGGTTGCAATGGTGTTTCCGCCGAATGCGGGACGGGTCATAAGAAGCTGATTGTGCTTCTGCTCCTTGCCGGGAATCGGGTTGATCGGGAAATCGCCGATCTCAAGCTGCGTACAGTCTGCGGTCAGACCGGTGTGGATCCTTGCGGAAACACGGGGACCTAAGTCACGGCCGATTGCAGTTGCACCTACCAGGAAAATTTCCGGCTTATACTTGTTGATCACGGATGCCAGAGCATGTGCATAAGGCTCCGTTCTATACTCCTTCAGTTCGGGATCGTCTACCACGATCACCTTGTCAGCACCGTATGCTGCCAGTTCGTCTGCAAGACCCTTTACATCGCTGCCGACCAGCACTGCGGTAACCTCTGTGCCAAGATCCCTGGCAAGCTCTTTGCCCTTACCGATCAATTCAAAAGCGATGCTGTTCAGTTCATTATCTACCTGCTGCGCAAAGACAAATACGCCCTTATATTCTTCTAAATTCATCATATCCTCGCTTTCTGCCACTCAAGCGGCACACATGACAAAGCTTCCGCTTAGATCACATGCTTCTCCTTTAATTTGCCTACGATATAGTCAACAGACTCTGAAGGATCCAGGGTAACCTTCTCGCCGGCACCCTTTCTTACCTTGTCAGAAGCCTTTGCGATCTGGGTCGGTGATCCCTTGAGACCTAAGTTGGAATCGTCTACGTCAACCAGATTTGCTCTGCCCCAAACGGTGATCTCAGCCTTGCATGCATCGAAAATTCCGCCCGGTGTCATATAACGCGGCTCATTCAGTTCGGAAAGTGCAGTGATCAGGCAGGGCATCTTAGCCTTCAGCACATGATATCTGTCGTCGAACTGACGCTCAACGATCACATAATCACCCTCAACCTCGATCTTCTGTGCATAGGAAATTACGGGGATTCCCAGATGCTCGGAAATCTGAGGACCAACCTGTGCGGTATCGCCGTCGATTGCCTGACGTCCGGTAATGATCAGATCGTAGTCCAGATTGCGGATTGCGCCTGCCAGTGTCTGGCTGGTTGCCCATGTGTCGGCACCGCCGAGTACACGGTCGGTCACAAGGATTCCCTTGTCAGCTCCCATTGCCATTGCCTCACGCAGCACATCCTCAGCCTTGGGAAGACCCATGGTGATCACGGTAACTTCCGCACCGTACTGATCCTTTAATCTCAGAGCAGCCTCAAGACCTGCCTTGTCGTCAGGGTTCATAATCGTCAGCATTGCGCCTCTGTCAAGGGTACCGTCGGGATTAAACTTTACGCCGCCCTTGGTATCGGGTACCTGTTTAATACAAACAACAATTTTCATTGTATTTTCACTCCTTATTCTGAATTTGTTATGATTGTGGATCCTGCGGCAAACTACTTCAGCAGGTTTGCGGAAATAACCATTCTCTGTACTTCCGATGTACCCTCGTAGATCTCGGTGATCTTGGCATCACGCATCATACGCTCAACGTCGTACTCTCTGGTGTAGCCGTAACCGCCGTGAAGCTGAACAGCCTTGGTGGTCACTTCCATTGCAACCTCTGCCGCATAGAGCTTAGCCTGTGCTGCCTCAAAGGAGTATTCCTTCTGGGTTGCCTTTGCCATAGCTGCCTTGTAAACCAGAAGCTTTGCAGCCTCTACCTTGGTAGCCATGTCAGCCAGCTGGAACTGTGTATTCTGGAATGCGCCGATTGCTCTGCCGAACTGCTTTCTCTCTTTTACATATGCGATGGTGTTCTCAAGAGCGCCCTCTGCGATACCAAGTGCCTGGGAAGCGATACCGATACGACCGCCGTCCAGCGTGTGCATTGCGATCTTGAAGCCCTGTCCAAGCTTGCCGAGCAGGTTCTCCTTCGGGATACGGCAATCCGTAAAGATCAGTTCGTAGGTGGAAGAACCGCGGATACCCATCTTCTTCTCCTTGGTTCCGAAGGTGAAGCCCGGGGTGCCCTTCTCAACGATGAATGCAGAGATTTCCTTGATCATTCTGCCCTTCTTCTCGATCATGCCGGTCACTGCAAAGATAACGTAAACGTCTGCCTCTTTACCGTTTGTAATAAAGATCTTGGAGCCGTTGATCACATACTCATCACCGTCCGGAACAGCCTTTGTCTGCTGTCCCTGTGCGTCTGTACCTGCACCGGGCTCGGTCAGACCGAATGCACCCAGCTTCTCGCCCTTTGCAAGGGGAACCAGATACTTCTGCTTCTGCTCTTCCGTACCGAATGTCAGGATGGGATCGCAGCAGAGGGAGGTGTGTGCGGAAACGATAACGCCTGTGGTACCGCAAACCTTGGAAAGCTCCTCAACGCACATAACGTAGGTCAGGGGATCACAGCCCTGTCCGCCGTACTCCTTGGGAACGGGAATTCCAAGGAAACCGGATTTTGCCATTTTCTCAACTGTTCCGCGAGGGAAAATTTCGGTTTCGTCAACCTCCTGTGCAAGAGGCTTTACTTCTTTTTCTGCGAACTCTTTGAACAGAGTGCGCGCCATTTCATGTTCTTTTTTCAAAGTAAAATCCATGATGATATTTCCTCCATTAAAAATTTATTTTCATTCTGTCCTGATTACTTGGAATAGTCGTAGAAGCCCTTTCCGGTCTTTCTTCCCAGCTTGCCTGCACGAACCATCTTACGCAGCAGGGGATGAGGACGGTACTTCGGATCTCCGGTCTCGTTCTGCAGCACTTCCATGATTGCCAGAACGATGTCCAGACCAACCAGATCGCCCAGAGCCAGAGGTCCCATGGGATGTGATGCACCCAGCTTCATTGCCTCGTCAATATCTGCAACGCTGGCAATGCCGTCTGCATAGATGCCGATTGCTTCGTTGATCATGGGGATCAGGATTCTGTTTACCACAAATCCGGGAGCTTCCTTCACTTCTACGGGTGTCTTGCCGATCTCGGTTGCGATTGCCTTGATCTTCTCAACCAGCTCAGCGGGTGTATTCTCGCCTGCAATCACCTCAACCAGCTTCATTCTGTCGGCAGGGTTGAAGAAGTGCATACCGATCATGGGTCTGTCAAGACCTGCACCGATCTCCGTGATGGACAGGGAGGAGGTGTTGGTTGCAAACATGCAGTCCGGCTTTACGATGTCCTGCAGCTCCTTGAAGGTGGTCTTCTTGATCTGCATATTTTCGGGAGCAACCTCGATTACAAGATCGCAGTCCGTGCAGATGTCCTTTAAACCGGTCACGATCTTTGCAGCGATCTCGTCTGCCTTCTCCTGTGTGATCTTCTCCTTGCCTACAAGGAAGTTCAGGTTCTTTAAGATTCTTGCCTTGCCGCCGTCAGCGAACTCCTGCTTGATATCGCAAAGACAAACCTCATAACCGTCCGTCATTGCAAATGCCTGTGCGATTCCCGCACCCATGGTGCCTGCGCCGATAATACCTACTTTCATTGTAAATCCTCCTAATATATTTTTTTTATAAGTTTTTGAACGGCTCTTTTACCTTGTCCTTGTTTTTGTCAAGGAAAAATGCCATTCCGTATTTCTGATCTTCCGTCTCGAAGCAGCCGCCGAAGAGCTTCTCTTCCAATGCTACCGCTGCGTCCATATCAAGATCGAGACCCTCGTTGATTGCCTTCTTGCAGTTGCGGACTGCAATGGGAGCATTCTTCGCGATACCTGCTGCCATCTTTTCCGCAGCCGGCATCAGCTCCTCCTGCGTATATACTGCATTGACAAGACCGATTCTGTATGCCTCGTCAGCCTTGATATTTCTTGCGGTGTAGATCATCTGCTTTGCCATGCCTGCGCCCACAAGGCGAGCCAGTCTCTGGGTTCCGCCAAAACCGGGGGTGATTCCGAGACCAACCTCAGGCTGTCCGAACACAGCGTTGTCGGAGCAGATTCTGATATCACAGCTCATGGAGATCTCGCATCCGCCGCCCAGTGCAAAGCCGTTCACGGCCGCGATCACAGGGATGGGGAATGTCTCCAGCTTGCGGAAAACGTCGTTTCCCTTCTTGCCAAATGCCTCGCCCTCTGCCTTTGTCAGCGTGCTCATCTCGCCGATGTCCGCACCTGCGACGAAGGATTTCTGTCCTGCACCTGTCAGGATCAGGCATCTGGTCTCGTTCAGGTCTACTGCGTCCAGTGTCGCGTTCAGCTCATCAAGCACCTGTGAGTTCAGCGCGTTCAGTGCCTTCTCACGGCTGATGGTGATCACTCCCACCTGACCTTTTTGTTCATATACAATGTATTCCATGTCGGATACTCCTTTTCTTTTTCTTTGACACACAACAAGGAGAACATCCGCTCCCTGCGGACATTCTCCCCTCGTTGCAATATGATTAATCCTCGATCTTTACGATGGTGGAGCATCCCATACCGCCGCCGATACACAGGGTAGCCAGTCCGGTCTTTGCTCCTCTTGCCTGCATCTCATGAAGCAGAGTTACCAGAATACGGCAGCCGGAAGCGCCAACGGGATGTCCCAGTGCAATTGCGCCGCCGTTAGGGTTGAGCTGCTTGTCAACATCAATGCCCAGATCCTTGCCGACTGCTACGGACTGTGCTGCGAATGCCTCGTTTGCCTCGATGATATCGAAGTCCTCGATCTTCATGCCGGTCTTTGCCATCACCTTTCTGGTGGAAGCAACAGGGCCGATACCCATAACCTCAGGTCTCACGCCTGCAAGAGCGCCTGCTACGAAGGTAGCCATAGGCTTCACGCCCAGCTCCTTTGCCTTCTCCTCGCTCATTACCACGATAGCTGCTGCGCCGTCATTGATACCGGATGCATTTCCTGCGGTTACAAATCCGCCCGGATTGATTGCGCGGAGCTTTGCAAGTCCTTCGATGGTGGATCCGTGACGAGGGCCCTCATCGGTATCGAATACGATGGTCTCTTTCTTCTTCTTTACTTCAACGGGAACGATCTCTGCCTTGAAAGCTCCGTTCTTCTGTGCTTCCTCTGCCTTGAGCTGGCTCTTCAGTGCAAACTCGTCCAGCTCCTCGCGGGTCAGTCCCCACTCCTCGCAGATATTGTCTGCGGTCTTGATCATATGATAATCATTGAAGGCATCCCAGAGAGCATCCTTGATCATGGTATCTACCATGGTAGCATTTCCCATGCGGTAGCCGTAACGTCCCTGAAGGATCGCATAAGGAGCCATGGACATGTTCTCCATACCGCCTGCAACAACGATGTCTGCATCGCCTGCCATGATCATCTGTGCTGCCTGGTTCACACAGTTCAGACCGGAGCCGCATACAACGTTCATGGTAACAGCGGGAACCTCGATGGGAAGTCCTGCCTTGATGGAAGCCTGGCGGGCAACGTTCTGTCCCTGTCCTGCCTGGATGACACAGCCCATGTATACCTGGTCAACTGCCTCAGGAGCCACACCGGCTCTCTTCAGCGCTTCCTTGATAACGATTGCTCCCAGCTCTGCAGCCGGAGTGGTGCTCAGAGTACCGCCCATAGTACCGATTGCCGTACGACATGCGCCAGCCAACACTACTTTTCTTGCCATTTCTCTTTCCTCCAATAATGTTTTTATAGATTGTTATTTTTTTGTCATTACAACTGTCCTCATTTTAACATAGAGCCCCTTGTTTTGCAATCCATTTTATACAAAATTTGATAAAAAAATAACAAAGAAGTGCTTTTGCCCGCTATCTCGCCATGTACTGCTCCACAGCCGGATCCCGCATGGCATGCACCCGCCTCCACTCCTTTGTTCCTTCCACCTTCTGTGTCTCGCTTCTGTGCTTATATAAAAACTGCGTGAGCGGGTACACATCGATCCAGATTTCGTTGTCGCTTTCCTTCTGGCTCTCGTCAAACACCAGCTCCATGCCCCAGTGCAGATGCGTCACTTCTATATTATTCACATTCTCCTCGGTGCTGTACCCGGTATGTCCCATGTAGCCGATCACATCCCCCGCAGTGACCACGCTGCCCTCCGCCAGCCCCTCCGCATAGGGGTAATTCTGCCGCAGGTGAGCATAGTAATAGTAGCGTTTGCCGTCAAAGCTGCGGATACCGATCCGCCAGCCCCCGTACTGATTCCACCCCAACGCCTCCACATAGCCGGACTCCACACTGATGATGGGTGTACCCACCTGCCCCATCATGTCATGTCCCAGGTGCGGTCTCTTGTAGCCGTAGCTGCGGCTGGAGCCGAAGTCGTCGAAGTGGCTGTACTCGAACCCGCGGGCGATGGGGGAGTACGCCTTCAGGCCGTACATCTGCTGCCACTGCACCGTGCCGTCCTCCGCTGTGGTCTCGATCTCGTATGTGCCCACCATGCCGCCCAGCACGGCGCGGTAGGCCTCCTCGTAGTAGGCGTAGTATTTCATGTCGGCGGTGAGCGTCTGCATGGTCTGCCCCTCCTCGGTGAGCGCCGCCGCCAGCTTTGCCATGTCCTTTTGCAGCTTCTTTTCGTTGTGGGCAAAGTCGCCGCCGTACTTTGCGCCCAGATAGGCGAGCATTTCCACCCAGTCAATATGTACCGCGTCCTGTGCGGTGTCCACATCCCACTCGTACGCCCGGCAGAGCGCCTCGTAGGTCACAGTGAAATCCACCCACTTGATATAGCCGTCGCTGACCGCCTCCTCCGCCCACGTTGTTCCGCTCTCCGTCGTTTTTCCGGCGCCGTCATTCTGCCTCACGCAAAAGATGCCCGCCAGTGCGATCATGCATAGCACTGACTGGGCAGCTATTGCCATTTTCAATCTCTTGATCCGATTTTCCTGCACACAGTCCTCACCCTCTGCCACCCCACCCAGGACGGCAGTTCCGATTTTCATTCAAGCCTATGTGATTTTACTTGAAGAAAGAACCAAGTCCCAACAGTTTCTCCCGGAAAGTGGGCTTGCTCTCCTCCTGCACTTCTCCCGCACCCACATTCATGCCCTGCTGTATAAGCTGTGCCTTGATGCTGCCCGCAGCCGCCTGCTGATAGAGAGCAGGGATGAAATGAAGCGTTTCTTCTACAACAACTTTGAGGATATTGCGTGGAATATCATCGACGACCGCGAAACACAGTGCGGATTCCGGGTGCAGGAAAGCTTCAGGGATTTTCTGTGCCATTTCCTGACGAAGGCGGTTGCCGGTCTTCTGGTGGACAGCTTCAAGCGTCAGCTCCCCCTCCGCCGTTTCCACAAGAGCGTCCAGCAGCTTTTCATATTCTTCCACAGTTTCATCCGAAACCCGGTACTCGTTCATATACAGGATGCGCCCATCCTCCCCGGTTCCCACCGTCAGGTCAAGTCTGAAAACGCCGTCCTCCGATTGTATCCGGAATGCAATTTCATCATATCCCTCCGGCACCGATTCCAACACCCGGTACTTCCCGGAAACATCGGACAGCACGTCATCCGCAAGCTGCATCAGCGCCTGGCGGTATTCCGTAATATCCGTCTTGACCTGCACCCACCGGTTGGAGAGCTCCGTCCCCGCAGGCGCAGTGCTCCACCGGGCTTTTACAGCAAGCGGACATGTGGAATAAAAATCCAGAACGGAATCATACTCTTCGCGCTTCACGAAGGTTCTCGAATAGTATTCCCCTCCCGCAAAACCTTCCACCCAGACATAGTAGATGGGATAATCGCTGTCACTCACAAGCTCATACAGTGAATAATAGTCGTTTGAGTATTTCTGAACCACCGCTCCGATCTCATACAGATTCTGATTGTCGCCGTAATGCTTGTAGCTGTCGCTGTTCATGAAAATGGGCACCGGCATCAGTTGGTCTCCATTATATTCAAATCCCTCTCTCCACTCGTCCCCGGATACCACAGCTTTGTTTTCAATCGCCGCTATCTCTTTTGCTTTCTTTCCTTCATCCACCACATAGCCAACAAGACACAAAATCACCATGACGACCGGTGGAGCCGCCGCAAGGATGCCGAAAATCAGCGTCACAACCGCTCCGACCTTGTACCCGGCAGGGCGGGCGTGGCGCTTTGATACCGCAAACAGAACCATGGAGATCACAAGCAGCACCAGCGCAATGGCTGCGCAGCCCAACAAGAACATCAACAAAAAGGTGACAAACAAAACACTTATTCCAGCCAAAACAATTATCCTCTCTCTTCTTTTCGTATGCGCCGCATACCCCAAAGGTACAAAAACGGAAGCCGCCGCATTGCGACAGCTTCCGAAATCGGTTCTGTTTTATTCTTCCGGCTCGATCAGTCCGTAGGTATCGCCCTTACGCTTATAAACCACGTTTACCTGACCGGTCTCTGCGTTGTGGAATACGAAGAAATTATGTCCGAGAAGCTCCATCTGGATGCAGGCATCCTCAGGATACATGGGCTTAATATCAAATTTCTTGGTACGGACGATCCTGATTTCCTCATCGTCCATATAATCATTCTCTACAAACAGCTTGCTGAAAGAGGACGCCGACTGCTGCCTGTCCACCAGTTTGGTCTTATACTTCTTAAGCTGTCTCTCGATGATCTCTTCCACCAGATCAATGGATACATACATGTCATTGCTGACCTGCTCAGAACGGATGATACTGCCTTTCACCGGTATCGTCACTTCAATCTTCTGTCTGTCCTTCTCAACGCTCAATGTAACGTGTACTTCCGTATCAGGGGTGAAATACTTCTCAAGTTTGCCGATCTTTTCCTCCACAGCATCCTTAAGTCCCGGTGTTACCTCAATGTTTCTGCCTAAAATAATAAATTTCATGCTCATCATCCCTTTCGGTTCTTTATTGTATAAGCATTATACCACATATTTCCCTATTTTTGCAATAATTTAGTGTATTTTTTGCTTATTTTTGACATTCAAAAAGTCAATACATTTTTCGACATTTTTAAACATTTTTCTATTTTTATTAAATGTCTACAAAACATCCGTTCATATGGTCGACATAAAAAAATAGATTTTTCAAAGAAAAAAGCTGTGGACATTGTGGATAACTTAGTGTATAAGTCGCTTTTTCACTGTTTACGGGTTTTCCACATGTGGATAACTCAAACTGCAAAAAAAACTGTTTTTCGACTCGTTTCTCATGTTTGAACACCCTTTTGGTTATGTTGCACAAACGCTCTTTTTCAAACGATAAAAACAAAAACCCCGAAGCCAACTTTTCGTCGTTTTTCTTCAGGGTTTTTATCTCTTTTTTGCATTTGTGCTCTATTTTTAGAAAATACGTCTGATTGCCAGAATCTTTTTATAATCTGCCTGTGATACGATAATTCCCGTTTTCTTGTTGGAGGCATGCACAATCTGACCGTTGCCGATATACATTGCCACATGGCCGGAATAGCAGATCAGGTCTCCCGGCTGTGCATTCTCAAGTCCGTCCACCGCCGATCCCTGCGTTCTGTCCGCCTTGGAGCTGTGCGGCAGGCTCACGCCGAAGTTGGCGTACACGCTCATCACAAAGCCGGAGCAGTCTGCGCCGTTTGTCAGGCTGGTGCCGCCCCATTTATAAGGATTACCCACAAACTGCAGCGCGTACTCCGCAACCGCAACACCTAGCTCGCTTCCCTCACCCACCGTGTAGGAGGTGGTGGCAGTCGTCGTAGTCGCAGTGGTCTGTGTACTGGACGCAGGCTTCTGCTCTGCGGCACGTTTCGCCTTGGCAGCCTCCTGTGCCTTTCTTCTCTCCTCCGCTTCCTTTGCAAGGCGGGCTTCCTCTTCCTCCTTGGACTCCGCCTCCACAAACTCGGAATGAATTTCCACATAATCCTTGGAAACCCAGCCCTCACCGTCCTCCATGGAAATCTTTGCCCATGTGTCGGTCTCGTCGATCACCAGATAATCCTCGCCCTCCGGGATCATGGAAATCACGGAGCTCTCCGTGGTCGGCTCCGATCTCACGAACAGCGTGGTGGTCGTCACAGTGGCAAGTCTGGTTCCCACCTTCCTTGCAAGCTCCACCGCTTCCTCGCCGGTCACGCAATACTCCGCCTTCACATATCCGGTCACGGATCCCGACTGGATCTGATACCAACCGTTCTCCTCGGAAATAAAGCTGCCCACCGACTCGTTGTATAACTTGCCGACGATCTCTCCGTCCTCACCGGGCAGGCTTCTCACATTGACATACTTGCTCACCTGTGCGATCACAAGATTTTTAAACAGCTCTTCCTCGGAATCCACGATCAGCGCTGTTGTTGCCGTCTCCAGCTCCGGCACATCCGCAAGCGTCACCGATGACTCGATTCTGCCGGATGCCGTCACGCTCTCCGTCTGCACATCCGCAAGCGGTGCATCCTTCACCAGCGTAAGGCTGGCACCGCCCGTAGGCAGCACGGAAGAAACATTTCCCGCTGCAAATGCATCTATTGAAAATACAGAAAATGTGAGCATAGCCGCAAGTGTTCCAGTCATCAGCCTTTTGCCACGATTCCTCATGTATCTGTCCTCCAAAACGAATTATTACAAATTTGTTACATCTGTTAAAAAATATATCATAACTCGTTTTGGTTGTCAACAACTACAAAAAATTACCGGCAGAAGTTGCTGCGTTGGCGCCGTCCGCCACAGCCGTTATAATCTGCCGTAGGGGCTTCTTTCTGGCATCGCCCGCCGCAAAGATTCCGGGGACATTCGTCACGCCGTCCTCGCCCGCAAGCACATAGCCGTTTTCATCGCATGCCACCAGCTCCCGGCAAAGCTCCGTATCGGGATGGATTCCCACCGCAATGAACACGCCGTCCACCGCAAGGGAGCTTGTCCCCACTCCGGTTGTGTCCTCCAGTGAAAGCGTCTCCACCATGTCAGCGCCGCCGATCTCCGTCACCCTTTTATTCCACAAAACCTCCACATTCGGCAGAGCAAACAGCTCCTCCTGCAGGGATTTTGCCGCCCGCAGGCTGTCCCGCCTGTGAATCAGATAGACCTTTTTACAGAAGCGTGCAAGGAAGATCGCATCCTCCACCGCCACATCACCGCCGCCGACCACGGCTGTCACGCGGTTTTTGAAAAAGGCGCCGTCGCAGGTAGCACAGTAGGACACACCCATTCCGGCAAGCTCCTCCTCGCCCGGAACGCCCAGCTTGGCATGATGGGCTCCCATGGCAAGGATCAGGGTTCTCGCCTCAAACTCGCCCTCCGTGGTCTGAACCTTTTTCACATCCCCGCAGTCCGCGATGGCGGTCACCTCCGCCTCCTTGAACTCGGCACCCATTTTCTCCGCATGCTCCCTGAATTTCACGCCCATGTCAAAGCCACCGATGCCGGGCAGGCCAAGATAGTTGTCCACCTCGTAGGTGCTGAGCACCTGCCCGCCGCTCATGGGATTTTTCTCCAGCACCAAAAGATTCAGCCCTGCGCGCTTGCCGTATACCGCCGCCGACAATCCCGCCGGACCCGAACCGATAATGATCAGATCGTACATTTCTCTCTTCCTTTCTCTTCTAACATGTTATAGTATCTACCATATCACATTTTTTTATTGTGTGCTATAATGAACACAACTCAGACTGCAAGGAGGACTTTCTTTATGAAAACCGTTTTGATCACAGGCGCCGGCAGGGGCATCGGTGCTGCCATCGCCCGCCGTTTTGCCGCCGACCATTATCAGGTCATCATCACCTGCGCCCACGACAGGGAAGCGCTTTTCTCCCTTCGGGAGGAGCTGACGCAGCTTGCGGGCGTTCCCTGCATCGCCATGGTCTGCGATATGAGCAAACCGCAGGAGGTGGAGGCTCTTTTCGCCGCCATCCCTGCCCCGAACGTTCTGATCAACAACGCCGGCATTTCCTACTTCGGTCTTTTAAGCGAAATGTCCCTTGAGGACTGGCATCGGGTGATCGACACCAATTTAAACGCCTGCTTCTACACCTGCAGGCTGGCGATCCCCTCCATGGTGCATAAAAAAGAGGGCCGCATCCTCAACATTTCCTCCGTCTGGGGCAGTGCGGGCTCCTCTATGGAAACTGCATATTCCGCCTCAAAGGGCGGGGTGAACGCGCTGACAAAGGCGCTTGCAAAGGAGCTTGCCCCCAGCAACATTCAGGTGAACGCCATCGCGCCCGGCGTGATCGATACCGCCATGAACCACTGTCTCTCGACAGAGGATCTTGACACCTTAAAAAATGAAATCCCCGCCGACAGGCTTGGAACTCCCGAAGAAGTTGCCGATCTTGCATGGCAGCTTGTGAATGCTCCCGCCTATCTGACCGGGCAGATCATTACTATAGACGGCGGCTGGCTCTAAGTTTCCGCCGTCAGTCTGCTTATATATGCGCGCTCGATTCTCCGATCCCGCACATCCTCCGCTTTCACTTCAATATGAAGCCCAAAGCCTTCCACCTCAAAGCCCACGCCGTCCTCCGGAATCGCCTGCAAAAGACTGATGATCAGACCGCCCACGGTGTCGTAGGTATCCTCCTCCATCTCAAACTCCATGTCAAGCTCCTCCGCCAGATCATCGATGGTAGTGTTGCCGGATACCTTCCAGAGATTCTCCGAAAGCTTCACGATCTCCGGCTCCTCCTCCGGGTCGAACTCATCGTAAATATTGCCGACAATCTCCTCCACCAGATCCTCCATGGTCACGATTCCCTCCATGGTGCCGTACTCATCTATGATCACGGCTATGTGAATCTTCTTTTTCTGCATATCCGTGAAAAGCACATCCGCGTGAATGCTCTCCGGCACAAAATACGCGGGGCGCAGCAGATCCGTGATGGAAAATTCCGCTCCCTTTCCGCATGCAAGCAGGAAGTCCCTTGCATAGAGGATCCCCTTGATATCGTCCGGATCCTCCCCGTACACGGGATAGCGGGACAGCCCCTTCTCCTCGATGGTATGTAGAATCTCCTCTCTGCTGTCCTCAGTGGAAATGGCGATCACATCCGTCCGCTGGGTCATGACTCTCCGCACGCTCAGATCGTCAAAGTCAAAAATATTCTGAATCCATTCCTTTTCGTTGACATCGATGTTTCCCTTTTCCTCGCCGATGTCAACCATCATGCGGATTTCCTCCTCCGTCACGTTATCATCCTGCGCCTCCACCTTAAGATGCATGATCTTCAGCACCAGATTGGTGGAAAATGCCAGAAACCGGATCACCGGCTTCATCACAAATGCGATGCCGGACACAACGCCGTATGCCGCCTTCGACCACTCATAGGATTTCTGCAAGGCAATCCGCTTCGGCACCAGCTCACCGAAGATCAAGGTAAAATATGCCAGAATCAGGGTAATCACCACAATGGCGATCCACGACAGCGCCCTCTCGGAAACCACCTGAAAGCCCAGATCCCGGTACAGCCAATTCACCAGATACCCGGAAAAGTTCTCGGCAGCAAGCGCACTGCCCAGATATCCGGCAAGCGTGATTCCGATCTGGATTGTGGACAGGAAGCCCGAGGAGTCCGCCACCAGCTTCAGAAGCTTGACCGCATGCTTATCCCCGTCCTCCTCCAGTTTGTGAAGCTTTGCGGTGTTTAAGGATACCACCGCCATCTCCGTCCCCGCAAAAAAGGCATTGATCAATATTAAGACTGCCTGCAACAAAAGTTGTAACACTACTGTACTCAAATTCTACTCTCCATTTCTTTTTTCAAGCCAAAAAGGCATAACCTGTCGTATTCCGATACCACAGGCTATGCCTATCCTTGCTCTTTTATAAAATTATAATGATTCGTTTCCGCGTCTCCGTCCGCGTCGTCCATCTTACTTTTGGTTCCTTTCTGTAAGCTTAAGGCTCAGTATACCATACTTCTGTGCACTATGCAAGTCTGACCAGATGATCGATTGCAACCGAGCACACCACGGCGCCGGCGTCAGTCTTTAAACCGTGCTTCTTGTTGACCATTTCCATGATGGCATTTCTGCGGTCACCGGCTGCCACAATCGCAATGACTTCTTTTTCTGAGTGTACGGAAATGCCGTAAAACTGGCTGGTGTCCTCCGGCCCTGCCCACCTTGCGCGGATCACGGTGCCGCCTCCGGCTCCCGCCTCCCTCGCCGTATCCATCACGGCGTCCGTATGTCCCTGATTCACCGTAATCAAAATGAGACTCTGGTCTGCCTTGTTGTCCATTCCCGTTCCTCCTACTCTCTCCTGCTCATTCAAAAGCACCGTGGCAATCAGACTGTTCAATCCGGTAAGCGGCATGTCAAACACGATGCCGCTTGCATGGATGCGCCCCTGCAGATCACCGTCCAGCCGCCCCAACAGTCTCTCCACACATTGCGTCTGCGCAATACACAGCAGAATGTCTTTTTCGGAGCTGCCCACGCCCAGCACATCCAGAAGCTCGGAGGACGCCGTCCCCCTGCCCATGCACTGATAGCTGCAATGGACGCCCTGCTCCGCGTAGAGCTTCGCCAGCCCCTTTCCTTTTCCACGTTCCGTTATTGTCACAACCAGCTTAATACTGTTCTTCTCTGCCATATCAGCCACCTATCATCCTACTCAAAATAGACAATGCTGTCTTCCACTTCCTTAAGCTGCAAAATCAGCTTGCGCTTCCGCGCATTCTTGCGCAGCGCGTCCACCAGACCCAGAAGCTGGATCGTGACAAGGGGCATCATCGCCACCATGGCAACAATACCGAATGCATCCGTCAGCACATTGCCGCCGAGCGTCTCGCAGGCTCCCATCGCCAGCGGAAGAAGAAATGTCGTCGTCATAGGGCCGCTGGCAACGCCACCGGAGTCAAATGCAATACCCGTAAAGATCTGGGGTACGAAAAAGGTCATAGCCAGCGAGATCAGATAGCCCGGCACCAAGAACCACATAATATTCAGTCCCGTCAGAATCCGCAGCATGGCAAGACCGACCGCAATGGCAATACCGATGGAAAGGCTGTGTCCGATTGCCGTGTGGGTGATGGAACCGTTGGTCACATCCTCCACCTGCCTCGTCAACACCTGTACCGCCGGCTCTGCCTTTACGATAAAGTAACCGATCAGCATGCCGATGGGGATCAGCACCCAGGGCGTCGCGCTGCCCGCGATTGCCGATCCGATATATTGTCCTGCGGGCATGAAGCCCACGTTGACACCCGTAAGGAACAGCACCAACCCGATGTAGCTGTAAACGAAGCCGGAACAGATCCTGATGAGCTGTCTGCTGTGGAATCTCCGGAAAATGCACTGGAACAGAATAAAGAGCACCGCAATCGGCACAAGCGCTATGGCAACCTCCTTCATATAGGCGGGAAATGCACCGATAAAGGCTGCAGCCGCATCCTTCGTTGTCGCCATCTCCTGAATGCTCACCGTCGTATACGCCGCATCCTCCGGGTGGAAGCAGATTCCCAGTATCAGCACCGACAGGATCGGGCCGATGCTGCAGATCGCCGTCAGACCGAAGCTGTCGCTGTTTGAGTTTTTATCGCTTCGCACGGAAGCCATACCAATACCGAGTGCCATGATGAAAGGCACCGTCACAGGCCCCGTGGTCACACCGCCGGAATCAAAGGAAACCGGGATAAAGTTGGCGGGTGCAAAGATCGTCAGTACAAAAATCACCCCGTAGAAAAAGATCAATATGTACGAAAGGGGAATCTTAAAAAGAATACGAAGCTGGGCTACCACAAGAAAGAACCCGACGCCCGCCGCCACCGTAAAGATCAGTGTCAGGTTCGGGATCGCCGGAACCTGTTCCGCCAGCACCTGCAGATCCGGTTCCGCTATGGTGATCAGAACCCCGAGAATCAGGCAGACAAAAAGCGGAATGATCACCTTTTTTGCCTTCGAGAGCTGTACGCCGATACCCTCTCCCATGGGGATCATGGACATATCCACACCCAGTGTGAAAAATCCCATTCCGACGATCAGGAGCAATGCTCCGAACAGGAAAAGCGTCAATATTCCCGGCGTCAGCGGTGCGATGGTAATGCTCAAAAGCAGTACGATCGCCGTGATCGGAAGTACCGAGGAGACCGATTCATATACCTTTTCCCTCAATTGTTCATTATGCGCCACGCTGTCTCCTCCTTCCTGCAATTTCCAATGCATACATTAATACTACTATGAATATGCGCCCCATGTAAATAAAATGAATCTAAAATCAGTGTTAAGATTTCTTAACGGTGCGGGGCTGTTGTTATTCCTCTTCCTCCGCCACTCTCACGGGGATTCCATTCAGCTCCACCTGATCGTTCAGCTCAATTACAAGACATTTTCTGCCGTCGATAACCTTTGTCTGCACCAGATCCATCCGTTCGGGGCTTACCTTCACGACCACATCCGGCGTGCGCACCTCAAATTGCCTCGTGTTCGCCACATTGGTCGCCACGAAACAGGTTCTCTCCCCCGCAGCCGCGTCATATTTCTCCTCAAAATCAGCCAGCTTCTCTTCCTCTACACCGCTGTACTCAAAGAGCCGCTTCACCTCTGCGCGATCCAATACCACAGGATCCGGCTCCTCCTTCTTCTCCTCGATCATTTCATTGAGCTTCTCATGGATATTTTTCACGACCTCGTAATCACAGCCGTCTCCCAGAGTCTCCTCCACGATGGTCTGGAACGTTTCCTTCTGCCCGCCTGCGGACATGGGCACCTCGCAGCCCAGCACCGGCTCCACAAAATCAAACCGCAGCTCCTCCGGCTTTGCGGCATAGTACAAAAGCCCGTGCACATCGCTGCTCCTGTCGTTGAATGCAGGGAACAGGAACCCGATATCCGGCATATCCACCACCCTGTCGCACACTCTTGTACGGAAGGAATTGCTCTCCTCGTCATACGCCAAACCGGGCTTGCTCAGCGTAACCGGACAAATGCAGCAAAGCACATGCTCGTACACCTCATCGGAGGCATCAAACATCTCTGCGCCGTCCGCCGCCTTTCCCGGCACATCATAAACCGCATGAATTAACAGGATCAGATAATTTTCCACCGAGTAATAGCTCTCGATCACCTTGTCGTAGAACTCCTCCAGCAGAATATCATCCTTCAATGCCGACGCACGCAGCTTCATCAAAAAGTCCTGTGTGCCGCCCGGCTCCTCCGTCTCCAGCGGGAACTCCATATTCAGGAGGTTTTTGCCCAATGTTCCCGACAGTGCCTTTCTGAAAATATTGAAATACTTGAACATTTCTTCCTCCGGCAGGGAAAGAAACGCCTCCTTCAGTTCCGTCTTTTTATTTTTCTCGCCGTCCACATAGCAGCCGCAGATTCTTGTAATGGCACACCTATCCTGCGTGAACTGCTTCTTGATCTCCGCGATCTCCTTCTTATTCATATGCCTCTCTCCTTGTCCTCTCTTCCCGCCAGATCACCGCTTTTATCCCCGCCGCGATGATTCCTTCCGTTTCCACCTGTCACTGCAGCAGTTTTTTCCGTTTCCACCTGTCACCGCGGCATTTCTTCTCTTTTTTCACTTTTCCGTCCCGCCGCGGCAGTTCTTCCCTTTACAGCACCAACCCCTTGTCCTCTTCACAGCCCAGCATAATGTTCAGGCACTGGATTGCTGCCCCCGACGCGCCCTTGCCCAGATTGTCAAACCGGGAAGATACCAGCAGGCGCTCCTCGCAGCCGGTTACAAAAATCTCCATACCGTCCCATCCGCTGCGGACATTTGCCGAGAGGAAGCCCCTGCTGTCGGTCTCCGCACCAAACGAATTTACCTTGATGAAGCGCTGTCCCTTATAATAATCCCGGAAGAAATCACACAACTGCTCCGGTGTCAATTTTTTATGTAACAGCTCGCTGCAAAGCGGCAGCGACACTAACATTCCGCTGTAATAATCACACACGATCGGAGAAAACTGCGGCTCCCTCAAAAGCCCCGGAATCGCCTTCATCTCCTTTAAGTGCTTGTGCTGCTGGGAAAGCGCATACTCCCGCGGTGCATCCAGCTCCGCAGAACGCTCCTCCGCTTCATACTCCGCAATCATTTTCTTTCCGCCGCCGCTATAACCTGATATGCCGAACGTGGTTACCGGATAATCCGCCGGAAGGATCCCTTCCTTCACAAGCGGGTACACCAGAGAGATAACCCCGGACGCATAGCAGCCAGGCACGGCAACCCTGCTGCCTTTTTCGATTGCCTCGCGAAACTTGGGCGAAAGCTCCGGGAATCCGTACGCCCACCCCGCTTCTGTCCGGTGCGCCGTGGAAGCATCTATGATTCTCACATGCTCATTCTCCACAAGGGAAACAGCCTCTCTCGCCGCAGCATCCGGCAGGCAGAGAATCGTAATATCTGACAGATTGATCAATCGTTTTCTCTCCGCCGTGTCCTTGCGCAGCTCCGGCGCAATCGTCAGAAGCTCAATATCATCCCTCTTCTGAAACCGCTCGTTGATCCGCAGCCCCGTGGTTCCCTCGCTGCCGTCAATAAATATCTTAACCTTTTTTTCACTCCTACTCATTTTTCTCCGCTCCATCTCTCGTCATATTTGCGCCGTCCGTCTTCGGTCGTAAGACCTATCGGCGCGTATAGGTAACATAAGTGTAAGGAATTTCTCCCTCCACCCGTTCATCTATCGTCTTATCAAAAGCTGCCTCATCAAATTCAGGGAACAACGTGTCGCCCTCTATCACAGCGTCCACCTCTGTGATATACATTTTCTCCACCAGATCCATCGCTTCCCGGTATAAGCCTGCGCCGCCGGAAATGTAAATGTTCTTTCCGGGGCAGCACTCTTCTGCCTTTTGGATTGCCTCCTGCAGCGACCTCACCGTGGTGCAGTTCTCAGCCTTATAGTTTGCCGTCCCGGACACCACAACCGTAAAACGGTTTGGCAGCGGATGCCCGATCTCCTCGTAAGATTTTCTTCCCATAATCACCACATTTCCTGTGGTCAGTTCCCGGAAACGTCTCTGCTCTCCCTTGATCCGCCAGGGAATCCGCCCCTTATCCCCTATCACTCTGTTCCTCGTATATGCCACAATCAAAGCAATCATATTTCTTCTTCCTCCGTTCCAAACCTTCTTGCATTATAACAGAAATTCATTCCACGCAACAGGGATAAATTGATTTCCCTCTCTTATTTCTCCTTCTTACTTTCTCCTCTTACCCTGCTCACTACATATGACATCTCTTGCATGCCGTGTATCCGTTCGCCAACGCAGTCTCCAGTGTCACCTGCATAGGATCCTTCATCCCGCTGCAATGGTTCCCCCACCGCCTGCTCGTACACGCCTGTCCCATTTGCCTCTGTGCGCTCTGCCGCACACCCGATTCCTTTCCATTTTTTATGGAAATTGTACTACATCTCCCAAGAGAATGGAACTCACCTTACAGAAAATATTGTCTTACGGTATTTTCTACTTTTTCAATGCTCAACGGATGCTCCTTCGTCTCAAATGTCAGAATCAGATTGACGTTGGGGATCAATCCGTTTTCACAATAATTTCTTATCTTCACGCACGCATTATTGATATAATCCGGATTGTCCATAAGCCCAAAATGCTCCCAGTAATAAAGTTCTCCCGTTATAGGATGAAGGATTGTGAAGTCCGGGTAAAAAATCACTCTCCCCAGCTCCAGCCTGCTTTCATACCGAAATGGCACTCCCGCCATAAACAATGCTCTGTCAATGATTGCCTCCGATTTAGATCTCACATATTTTCCCTCCGTTCCCTTCACCTTCAATCCCTCCGGGTGTTTGGGGCATTTCACATACTCCGCAGTTTTCCACTCCGCAATTTCTTTGGAAACTGAGCGCCTTCCCAGCAGGCGGCCATATTCAGCATGAGAAAGCAGCTCCTGCACATGATCCGTTCCGTTTCCTGCTCTCTTCAAATAAGCGTCACAAGCCAACAGCTCATTCTGCAAGTCAATCTTTCTCGTCCAGTACAGCTTTTTCATTGCAAGCGCCTCTGCCATTTCCCGATTTTCTCTGGGCAGATATTCTTTCCTGCCCTCTTTCTTCAAATACCATTTATATTGCTTATCACTTTTTGCACACAATAACTCTCCCTCCGGAAATCTGTCCTCGAGCTCCTCTATTTTTCTGATTTCCTGTAAAATAACTTCCTTCCTTTTTCTGATTTGATCATAATGAATATTCATAAGTTAATCTCCTTTGCATCATATAGTAATGATGTTTGCAGGCCCTCTCCGGGATCTCATAAATTATTGGTTGTTGCCCCAAACGCTCTCCTCGCCACGCTCGGGTACAAACGACCATTTTTCCTCTCCTGTACCCGGTTTTTGCCAAATTGACTGCTCAAATCGGGTACAGATGACCATTTTTCCTCTCCTGTACCCGGTCTCTGCCGGAAGCCCTCCTCTACTTTTTGTATCCCACCACCTTTACCTTATTTTCTGATACTTCCACTATGATTGCTCCTTTCTCGTCTGTGCGGTATATGGCTGTTCCAACTGCCGCAAGCCGCTCCAGAGTTTCCTGATGCGGATGCCCGTATCGGTTTCCTTTACCGCAGGAAATCACGGCAATCTCCGGTTGTAATTGCTGCAACAGCGCATCGGAGGTAGTTCCCCTTGAACCATGATGGGACACCTTTAACACTGTCAAATTATGGACTGCCCGCTCATCCAGACAGGCTGTCAACTGCCTCTCTCCCGCACCTTCCACATCTCCGGTGAGAAGCATGGAAAATTCGCCGTATGTCAGGTATATCACCATGGAGGCTGCATTGGTATCTTCCCCTGCAAAAGTCTCCGCAGGGTGCATGCACATGGCACTCACATCTCCGCTTTTCCAACCCATTCCCTGTGCGAGCCATAGGACAGGGATGTCCCGCGCGGCGGCGAGGTTTCGCACTGTCAGAAAAGCTTCTGCTTCACTCTCCCCACCGTTTTCATTCTGCCCCGCAGATGCCGGGACACCCGGTGTGCTGCTATCTGCGGCTGCCGGCAGCACCAGAAGCTCTACCTTAAAGGTTTCATCCCGCAGCAGTTCCTCAACGCCGTTTATATGATCTGCGTCCTCATGGCTTAAGAACACCGCCTCAATTTCGGATATGCCACGACTTTTTAAAAAAGGCAGCAAGCGGTATTCCGAGACATCCGACACGCTTGTGGAGCCTCCGTCAAACAACCATACGCCGCCATCTGGCAGCTCCACACAGATGCAATCGCCCTGCCCCACATCAAGAAATGTGACGGTGAGCCACCCCTGTTCTTTTATGCCAAACAGAAGAACCGCACCGCAGACAAGCCCCGTGCAATACCGCCACCGGAGCTTGTGCCGTTTCCCCCATAAAAGCAACAGCATGATCATACAGAACATCACAATCTGCCATGTCTTTGGTTTGCCGGGTGTCCACATGCTGCCGGGCAGCCTGCGAATGAACGCCGCTCCCGTTTCGTAGGCAGACAAAATTTGATAGACAGGAAAATTAATCAAATAGATTCGCAGTAAATCTAACCCACCGCCAAGAAAAAGTGCTCCCATGCCGCCAATCATCACCGCGCTCACTGAGGGAATGACAAAAAGATTGAGGAATACACCATACATGGGAACCTCATAAAAGTAAAAAAATTGCACAGGCAGTGTCAGCACGGAAACGGAAAGGGAAGTGAAAAACGCGTCTGTCAAACGCCCTGCCAAAAGCTTTCTTCTCCATCCGGTCAGCTTGTCTATGTCCGGCAAAAGGGCGGGTTTTAACAGTGTAATGGCCAGAACGGCTGTGAAGGATAACAGAAACCCGGCGTGATACAGGTATAGGGGCTGTTGAATCAGGATCCCCACCGCGCACACGGAAAGTGCGGTCTGCATGTCGTAGGTGCGGCGGAGACAGTCTGCGAGCAAACGCAGCAGAAACATAACAATGGCGCGTACAGCAGACACGGGCATTCCCACCAGCATACCATAGAAGATCATAAAGACGCCGCACAGAATACAGGCCGGTATGACCGGAATGTGCAGACGGCGCAGCAGCTTATACAGTCCCATTCCTATTAACGAAATGTGCAGACCGGATATGGCGAGGATGTGCAGGATGCCTGCCTCCCGGTATAGGGTTTTAGTCTGATCCGAGAGGTCTGACCTCTCCCCCAAAAGCATGGTTTTCAGAATTGCCGGGACTTGAACCGGGTGCGCGGCATCCGCCACCGCAAAGCAGGCATCGAGGCGGGCGCAGAGCCGGGTTCTCAGCTGCCACAAAAACTCCTGCAGGTTCTCCGACGCAGGCTCTGCGGCGAGGATGCGGGTGCGGTATAGTTTTGCTGATATTCTCTGAATCTTATAGTACAGCGCCGCATCAAACTGCCCCGGGTTGCCCGGCGGATCCCACTGAGAAAGCGTACCTTCGAGCATGACAAGACTGCCGATCGGCAAATCGGCTTCCTCGGTCAGATAGCATATGATGTTGTCCTGAAAGGGAATGTTTTGATCGACCCGTGTTTCCACGGCCGCATAGGAAAGCGCCTCCGGCGCTACGATAAAAGAAATGCCGGCAGAATTTTTCGTCTTTTCACAGACTGTGCCGGTAAGAACGACCCTGCTGCCCGCCGCCTCTTCGTAGGAAAAGAAGGACGGCGGATGCAGGGCATTGTAGACTGCCATACCAAGGATCAGGAGGAGGCAGACTGCACATAACGGTCTTCTCAAATTGGTTACTCCACTGTGGTGACAAGATCCAGATTGCGTTCAAACATGGTGGAGAGGCTGACGCTCTCGCGGAACATGATGTCGGTCTCCCCGTTTATGGAGATCTGAACCTTGTTGACGTTGTTAAGTTCTATGAGGGAATTGACCACGGAATAAATTGCCACATCCGTGGAGACGTTATACATCTGCGTCAGGAAGTTCTCATCGAAATTCGCGTAGCAGATTCCGTCCTTCACGGAGATGCTCACCAGCTTGGCGTTGGGGTTGATGGTCGGGTACACGGTATCCGCAACGTCGGCTCCGGGGCCGGACAAAAGCTGCTCCACCACCAGTTTCTCAAGGGAAATATTGGTGTTGTACGCCATGGTGCGGTTGGTCGCAATCAGGGAGGTTCCGTCTGCGCTGGCAAAATAGAGCTTCAGGCGCACGCGCTCATAGGCGTTGATCTCATCACCCGCATTGTCGATAAACTGATCCGCCGACATGAGGCCGATCACGTTGCCCAGCGCGTCCAGAAGCTGTCCTCCCTCCACCGTAATCGCCACATACTTGACCCCCGGAACCTGCGACAATGTCCGCACAAGTGCCGCGCGCACCAGCACCTCCGAGGTTGCGCTCAGACTACGGTATTCCTCACTCATATCCAGATAGAGTTTTTCGCCGTCCTGCCGGTAGAAGTTGAGGGTAAATCCCATCTGCAGGGGCGCCTTGTACTCCAGCTTCTCCGGCATGGTGCCTAGCTGTGTAAGCAGTTCCTCAAGCTGTGCCTCAGGATCCACAGACTGCATTTCATATTCGTGCATCTCCACGCCGGTTTCTGTATGATTAATATAGTAAACCTGTTTCGGTCTGCTGATATCCGTGTGGCTTTTCTGTCCGCAGCCTGCCAGCAGAAGGAGCAAGAGCGTATAAAAAAGCAAATATAGATTTCTTTTCTTCATGGTAATCCTCATTTCTTCGCAAACCAAGAATCAAATTCAATTCTGTACTCAAAGCATATCAGGCTTGTGCTAAAAAGCTCTGTGAAAAACGCAAGCCGGCGTCAAAATTGCTTTGCATCAATTCACAATGACAAATGAAGCATCCGGGGGACCCGCTCCTCACCCCACAATATAGTTCAGGGGAATCTTGACAAGGAAGCTGCTGCCTTCGCCCTCAAGGCTGGTCACGGTGATGGAGCCTCTGTGCATCAGCACCGCGTTGCGGGTGATGGCAAGACCGAGACCTGTGCCGCCGATCTCACGGGAGTGGGATTTGTCCACACGGTAGAAGCGCTCGTAGATATGCTCGAGGGACTCCTGTGGAATGCCGATTCCCGTGTCCTTCACCTCGAGGGAGAACGTCTGGTAATCCGCATCCAGCACGATCTTCACCGAGCCGTGCTCCTTGTTGTACTTAATGGCGTTCTCCACAAGATTGGAAATGATCAGCGTCATTTTCACCTCGTCCACCTCCGCCACCACGGGGCGGATGCTCTCGAAGATAACCTCCACGTCCTTCTTGCGGGCAATGGGGCGCAGACGCTTGCAGATCAGCTCCGTCAGCTCGTTCATGTTGACGGCGGTAATGTTCATGGATGCCACCTTCTTGTCCATCTTCACAAGCGCCAACAGATCCGTTATGATGCGGTTTTCCCGGTCGATCTCCGCCGTGATGTCGCCCATGAACTCCTGATACATCTCCACCGGGGCATCCGGCTGCGCCAGCAGGGAATCCGCCAGCACTTTCATGGACGCCAGAGGCGTTTTCAGCTCATGGGACACATTGGAAACAAACTCCTGCCTGGAGTCGTCAAGCACCTTCATCCTGCCCAGCATCTGATTGAACGCATCCACGATGTGGGCAGTCTCCAGATAGTCGGGAACCGAGATACTCTCGTCCGTATAGCCCGCCTTCACATCATTGATCGCCTGCGTGACACGGGCAAAGGGTCTGGTCATCACATCAGACAGTATCATGGCGATCACCAGAATGACAATCATCATCAAAACCTCCAGAATCAGCGCCTTTCTGTTCAGGGTGTCCATGGTGGCGATAATGCTGTCCGTGGAGATGCTGGTGAGCATCACGCCGCGCACAATGCTCTGTTCCCTCTCCCCCTCGTCATCCGCCACCATCACGGTCTCCGTGATGGGCGTGGTCATCTCGATGTAGCCATGCCCCCTGTCGTAGTTGGAAAGGCTCTCCCCACCGAAGGAGCGGATGACCTCCTCTGAGATGATGGTCTTTCCCTCGCTGATGGCGTAGGTGTCCTTCACGACCTTGAAATTGCTTCCGATAATCAGAACACGGCCATCATACAGATTGGAAAGCATATCCAGCTCTGCGCCGATGACCTCTGAGGAATTGTCCTGTAAATAATTGTAGGTAATAAGGTGATTTGCCAGAATTTTGAGCTGCGTCTGCACCGTCACGGTGCGCAGCGACACGGCGCGGTCCTCGTAGTTCTGCATGATGCCGTAACGCAACAGCACGCTGGGCACGATACCCACCGCAAGAATGATTACAAACAGACGCGCGCGCAGGCTGCGGCATACCCTGATCCGCCCCAGCGCGCTCTTTATCTTTGAAAGCATAGCTTTTTACTCCACATTCATGAAATAGTAACCGACGCCCCACTTGGTGTGAACAAATTTCGGCTCGCTGGGATTGTCCTCAATCTTCTCCCTAAGCCGCCTGATATGGACATCCACCGTGCGCACATCGCCCGGGTAATCGCTGCCCCACACCAGCTTCAGCAGATTCTCCCTGCTGTATACCTTGTTGGGGTTGCGCATCAGAAGCTCCAGAACCTCAAATTCCTTCGCCGTCAGCCCGATCTCTTTTCCGTTTATGTAAACTCTCCTGCCGTCGCAGTCAAGCTGTACCGCACCGATCTCCAGCACGCTCTCCGCCTTTGCCGTCTTGGGCTCCGTCCTGCGCATGATCGCCTTGATCCGTGCCTTGACCTCCAGAATGTTGAAGGGCTTCGTGATGTAGTCGTCCGCCCCGTACTCCAGACCCAGGATCTTGTCCATGTCGTCGCCCTTCGCCGTCAGCATGATGATGGGCACGTTGGAAAATTCCCTGATCTGCTGGCAGACCTCAAAGCCGGTCAGCTTGGGGAGCATGATGTCAAGCAGCACAATATCATATGTATTTTCCCTTGCGTAGGAAAGCGCCTCCTCGCCGTCGTAGGCACAGTCCACTTCCATGCCGTCCTGCTCCAGACTGAACCGGATTCCCTTCACGATCAATTTCTCATCATCAACCACCAGCGCTCTTTTTGCCATCTGATTCCCCTCGCTTTTTTCATTCTTTCCTATTGTCGAAGCGGACTGCCCGCCCGCTATTTCGCGTCCTTTATGTAGACCAGCTCTTTCAGCCGATTGAACGTGCCCTCCTTGATCCCGGACACCTGCATCAGCTCCTCCGTAACGGAGAATCCACCGTATTCCTCCCGGTATGCCAGAATCGCCCTTGCGCGGCTCTCTCCGATTCCGGGCAGCGTACAGAGCTGCTCCAGAGTAGCCGTGTTCAGTTCCACCCTGCCGTCCGCCTCCGCTTCGGCAAGTGTCTGCCGCTCTGCCTCCTCCACGGACGGCACCACAACCTGCATTCCGTCTGTGACCTTCTGCGCCATGTTTACGGCATCTGTGGCAGCACTCTCCGTAAAGCCGCCTGCTAAAAGCAGCACATCACAGATTCTTGCATCCTCCGCCACCTCATAGACGCCGGGGCTTTCCACCTCCCCGCAGATGTGCACAAAGGCAGTCAGCGCAGGCACGCCGCCACCCCGGGCAGCCTCCTCCGGCAGGAGCACACCGCCCTCACGGACGGCCTCATCCGACGCAGCCCCAGCCGTAATCTCTTGCCCGGCAGCCTCCTCCAAAAGCAGGGTGAGGGAGCCGCCTTTCTCAGACGCGCCGCATGCCGGTAACACCGTCAGGAGCAGACAGGTGAAAATCAAAGTTACTATTCTGTTTTTGCCGTTCTTCATATAAAATCCCTTCCGCATCAAGCATCCGGGAATGCCTCTCGAACCGTCTAGGTTCATTGTATGATAATTATCCCCAATTTACAAGCGTTATTTCCACTTGAAAATCACCACGCCGACGATGGCGATTGCCATGCCGATCACCTTTCTGATCTCAAGCGGCTGCTTCTCCACGCCGAACAATCCGAACAACTCAATCAGGTACGCCACGATAAGCTGCGCGATCACGATCAGCATCACCGCCTTTGCCGGGCCGAGCTGCTCCATGCCCTTGATCACGGTGTAGGTAATGCCCGCTCCCAGAACGCCGCCTAAAAGCATGTACTTTGGCTCCACCTTAAGGAGCGTGCCGAAGGAGCCTCTGTCCGCAAAAAGCCACACCGCCATGCAGACCAAAAAGGCGGTAAACTGCACAAAGGCATTTGCCACCCAGATGCCGGAAGTCTTTGTGACCTGCGTGTTGAACACGCCCTGTACGCTCATCAGCGCCCCGGATAAAATTGCAATCAAAAATCCAACCATGAAAGCCTCCTGATCCTCTTTTTCATCAGTCTGCCCATCCGGTTGGATTTTATTCTGTGTATTCGTATTCTTAGGAATTGTTTACCTGCGAGAGGATCTGATCCGAAAGCTCACGCAGCAGGGTGTCGATGTCTCCGCCGTCCCACACTCTGGAGAACAGGATCTCAAGCCTGATCCAGAAATTGCTGGTCTCCATCATCTTCGGCAGGGAGTCCGCATTCTTGTACTCCTCCATGAAGGTTTTCAGATACTCGTTGTCCTGATTCGCCGAGAGGTTCGCGGACACCTTTCCCGTCCGCTCATAGAGATCCGCGTAATAGCTGCCCGTCAGGTAAGCCGCAAACTCGTTGGCAAGCTGCCTGTGCTCGGAATACCCGTTCACCGCAACGCAGTTTGTCACGGAGAGGGAGCGTCCCCGCAGCTGGGCGCTGGGCTGCGGAATCATGGCAATGCCGTATTCGTAGGGGAATGTTCCGTCCGCCTTCGCCGCCTCTAACTTTGCAAGCACATCCGTGGTCGCCACGGTAAACACGATCTTGCCCTCTATAAAGTCCTGCACCACCGACTCATAAGTCACCGTGTCCGACTCGATGAAGAAGAACTGGTTCAGCTTCTGGTACACCTGCAGACACGCCTTGGTTTCCTCGTTGTAGATATTGATGTTGTTCTCGTCGTCGCCGCTCTCTCCGCCGACCACCATGTAGCCGCCCACAAAATAGTAATTGTAGAAAATATCGGAGACATCCCAGCGCAGCACCGCCTCCACATTCTCGGGCGCCTCGTAGTTGTCTGCAAACGCCAGCACCTCGTCCATGTTGGACGGAATACCTGCCGCGAGCTGCTCCGGTGTCACAACAAGAACATCCTCACCTGCGTACTCCTCATCATCGACGGGATCCTCCGCATCCGGCACATCATCGGGAATCTCCACCACTCCCGTTCCCTCTGTCTGCGCGGCGAGCTGCTCCGCCGTCCACGCCTCCAGATAGGTCTTGTTGTAGAGGAATGCGCTGGTCTCATAGAAATAAGGGTATGCGATCAGCTTGTCCTTGTAGGTCACGGCAGAAATCGCCGTCTGGGGAAAATGCGTTAAAGTACACACACCCTTCTCATCCACGATGCGGGACGCCAGACCTGCCAGATACGCCTTTTCCAGAGAATCGTTACTGATAATATACACATCGGGAATCTGAGAGCCGTGGAGGGACGCATCATTGATCGCCTCCAGATATTCGCTGTCCGACGCAAGCACCGGAATCACGCGCACATTCCTATCCTGCCCGAAGGCAACCGCCGCACTGCTGATGTAGTCGGTCATCGCCTCGTCGGAGTACCAAAAATAAATCGTCTCCTTGTTGTTGAAAAAGGGCTGCGACTCCACATCCTCCCGGATCTTCATGCCGCTGGCTCCCACGTATACCACTGCCGCCAGCATACAAATCACCGCTAAAACGGCAAGCAATCTCTTCCTTAAATCCATGTGTTCTCCTCAATCAGACTTCCGCAAGACACTCATCCAGAATTTCCGCCATCCTGTCGATGTCCTGCTTTGTGATAATGAGGGGAGGCACCAGTCTGATAATGTCGGTTCCGGCATTGATCAGCAAAAGTCCCTTCTCGATGGCGCGGTTGATGTAGGGCGCCACAGGCCTGTCAAACGCCAGTCCCTGTATCAGTCCCATGCCGCGTCTCGCCGTGATGAACGGGTACTTGTCCTTCAGTTCATCCAGCTTCTGCTCCAGATAGGGTGCAACCTCTCCCACATGTTCTATTATATGGTTCTCCTCAAATAAATCAAGCACTTTGTTCACAGCACAGCAGGCAAGAGGGTTGCCGCCATAGGTCGTACCGTGGTCTCCCGCGCCCAAAGAATTTGCCGCCACCTTCTCCGTCATCAGGAATGCGCCCACCGGCACACCGCAGCCAAGCGCCTTCGCCGTGGTCATAATATCGGGCTTCACGCCGTATTTCTGCCATGCGTACATATAGCCCGTCCGCCCCATGCCGCACTGGATCTCGTCTAAAATGAGCAGAATGTCCTTCTCGTCGCAGAGCGCCCGCACCTTTTTCAAGAACTCCTCCTGTGCGGGATAGATGCCGCCCTCCCCCTGCACCGTCTCCATGAGGATAGCACAGGTTCTGTCGTTCACGGCCGCCGCAACGCTGTCAAAATCGTTCATGTCCGCAAAACGGATGTTGCCGATGCCCGGCTCAAACGCCTCCCTGTAATGGGGATTTCCCGTGACGGAGAGCGCGCCCATGGTTCTTCCGTGGAAGGAGTGGTTCATGGCGACGATCTCATGCCCAGTAGTGCCGTCCTTCAGGTATGCATATTTGCGGGCTGCCTTGATGGCGCCCTCCACCGCCTCCGCACCGGAATTGGTAAAAAATACCCTGTCCATGCCGGAAACCTTCTTGATCTTTCTCGCCGCCTCCACAGCCGGAACATTGTAATAGTAGTTGGAGGTGTGGATCAGCTTGTCGATCTGGTCCTTGAGCGCCTGATTGTAGCTTTCGTTGTGGTAGCCCAGTGCAAAGACCGCGATGCCCGCTACAAAATCCAGATACTTCTTTCCGTCCAGATCATAGAGGTACACGCCGTCCCCCCTGTCAAACACGATCTGATACCGGTTGTAGGTGTGGAGCAGATCCCGCTCCGCCTCTTCGATATATTCCTTCATCATAATTTTTTCTCCTGTTCCGCGCTCTGCCCGTCCTCGTCCCTCACAATGGCGGTTCCGATACCGTGCTGGGTAAAGATTTCCAGAAGCAGGCAGTGAGGGATCCTGCCGTCCAGGATATGTACCCGGTTGACACCGTTGCGGATCGCGGAAGTGCAGTTGCCCAGCTTGGGCAGCATGCCGCCCCCGATATAGCCCCCGGCGATCAGCTCCTCCGCCTGCTTTGCAGTCAGTCTGGAGATAAAGGAGGACTTGTCGTTGATGTCCTTGTAAAGACCCTCGATGTCGGTCAAAAACGCCAGCTTTTCGGCTCCTACCGCCTTTGCGATGGCGCATGCCGCATCATCCGCGTTGATGTTGTAGGTATTGAATTCATCATCCAGCCCGATGGGCGCCACGATGGGCAGAAAATCCTTCTCAAGCAGGTCGTACAGCACCTTGGGATTCACCTCCGTAACCTCTCCCACATAGCCGATGTCCTGTCCGTCCGCATACTTCTTTTTCACACGGAGCAGACCGCCGTCCTTGCCGCTGAGACCCACAGCCTTCACGCCAAGCTCCTGCACCATGGTCACCAGATGCTTGCTGACCTTACCCAGCACCATCTCCGCAATCTCCATGGTCTCCTCATCCGTCACGCGCAGTCCGTTCACAAACTGCGCCTCCTTGCCGACCTTGCCCACCCAGCGGCTGATCTCCTTGCCGCCGCCGTGCACGATGATGGGCTTGAAGCCCACCAGCTTAAGAAGGGTCACATCCTTGATCACGTTGCGCTGCAGCTCCTCGTTGCTCATGGCACTGCCGCCGTACTTCACCACGATGATCTTCCGGTTGAACCTCTGGATATAAGGAAGCGCCTCGATCAGCACCTCCGCCTTCTGTAATACGGTATCCATACTCTTATCCTGCATTTTGATCCACATCCCTCTTTTTTATAAGTTTACGAACGGTAGTCCGCATTGATCTTCACATAGTCATAGCTCAGGTCGCAGCCCCACGCCGTGGCGCTCCCGCTGCCCATCTTCATGTCCACAAGCACCGTCACCTCGGGCTGTGACAAAAGCTTTGTCGCCCTCTCCTCGTCAAACGCGGGCATCTTTCCGTCCTTGTAGACCCAGATGTTCCCATCCTCACCCACGAAGCAGACCTCCACCTTGTCCGGGTCAAACTGCACGCCGGAGTAGCCCAGCGCACAGAGAATGCGTCCCGCGTTGGCGTCGTGCCCGTAGATCATGGCTTTCACCAGACTGGAGCAGACCACGGATTTGCTTAAGATGCGGGCATTCTCCCTGGTGTCCGCGCCCACGACCTTCACCTCAAGCAGCGCCGTTGCACCTTCTCCGTCCCCCGCCATCCTGCGCGCCAGCGTGGTGTTCAGGTACAGGAGCGCCTCCCTGAAGGCATCGTAATCCGCGCCCTCCTCCGTGATCTCCGCATTGCCCGCACAGCCGTTAGCCAGGAACAGGAACGTGTCGTTGGTGGAGGTGTCGCCATCCACGGAAATCATGTTGAAGGTATCCGTCACGCACTCCTTCACCGCCTTCGTCAGAAGCTCCTTGGAGATCGCCACATCGGAGGTGACAAACGCCAGCATGGTACACATGTTGGGATGGATCATGCCGGAGCCCTTGCTCATGCCGCCCATGGTGACGGTCCTGCCGCCCACGGTAAATCGCACCGCCTCCTGCTTATCCCTTGTGTCCGTGGTCATGATCGCCTCCGCCGCCATCTGCGCCGCATGCTCGGAATGCGCCTTCTCAGCCGCCAGCATGCGCACGCCCGCCGTCAGCCTGTCTATGGGCATCTGCATGCCGATCACGCCCGTGGAGCCGATCAGCACGCTGTCCTTCGGAACGGCCAGCGCCTCCGCCGCAGCCTGCGCCGTCTTTTCACAGCACTCCATGCCCTCTTTTCCCGTACATGCGTTGGCAATGCCGGAGTTTACCACCACCGCCTGCACATAGGGGGAATTTTCCACCACTGCTTTATCCCAAAGCACCGGCGCCGCCTTCACCACGTTGGAGGTAAAGGTTCCCGCACACACGCAGGGCGCCTCGCTGTATACAAGCGCCATATCCTTTCTGTTCTGATACTTGATGCCTGCCTCCACGCCGGCAGCATAAAATCCTTTTGCGGCACACACGCCGCCCTTTATGATCTCCATGACCCTCTCCTCCTATTGATTGAACGCCACAATATTTTCCGTGTTGAGTACAAAATCATAATAATTCAGATCTTCCCGCTTTGTCCAGCCGATACAGCGCCAGAATGCGTTGCCGATGTCGTTTACCGTGAAGGCGATCAGGGAAACCTTGCTGATCTGTTCCTTTTTTAACGCCTCCATGCAGTGCACCACCATCGCCTTGCCGATCCCGTTCATGCGCTTGTCCTCCCGGACGCACACATGGTACAGACAGCCCCGCCTTCCGTCATGTCCGCACAGGATGGCACCCACGATCTCGCCATCCTCCTCCGCCACCACGCTGGTGGTGGGATTGCGCCGAAGGAACCGGGCAACTCCCTCCCCGGAATCGTCAATACTGCGGATGGCAAAGCCCTTTATGGTCATCCACAATGCCCGGACGCCCGGGTAATCCTCAATTGTCATCGTCCTCACTATATACATAGCTCTCTCCTCCTACTTCGGATTCGTTATTTTCGCATTGGGATAGATGCGCTCCATCCGCTCGTCCGGATAGTGCTCATCCAGAAAACGCTCCACCGCGTTTGCGGGCTCGCTGCCCGCCGTCCGTCCGCTGTAACGGGCAAGCGCCAGACCGGACACCGCCATATTGCACACCATGAACACCACAAAGATCCAGCTCGCCCATGTGCCGAATTTCTTCGGCAGCTTCTCGATCAGCCCCGACAAAAACGGGTAGACCAGCTTGATCCAGACAAGGGACGCGATCCCCCAGAAAAAGCAGAACAACAGGTTGATCCTGCCCCCCAGATTGAAGGGAATCTTGCTGTAATCCCAGAAGATGGTTCCGAACACCAGCTCCGTAAACACGCTGCACACATATTCGTAAGCGCCGCCCACCACCGTTCCGAACAACAGGATAAAGCTGTCCGGCTTGCTGCGGTATCTGTCAAGCAGAATGGTCAGCGCCACGATTCCGAGTCCCCACACAATGCTGAACGGCCCGTACAGCACGCTGCTGCGGCTCATCAGCCTGCCCGTGGTGACAAAGCAGAAGATCGTCTCCGTCACATCCCCCAGAAAGGAACCGATGAAAAACAGCCAGACCAGCTTGTGGAAGCACACGCCGCAGGCGAAGCCCCCCGCCGCCTTGTCCGCCTTCGTCTTCGATACCGGCATGGCAATCCTGCCGTCCTCGCTCAGGCCGGGGAACGCCTTTGCCATTCTTCCCGCAATGAGACGGGTGATGGCGCCGCCCATCCTGCCGGAGAGCCTGCCCATGCCGTCCGCGATCTCCTCGATCCGCCTGCTCCTACGTTTCAGCTTCAACAGGGCACCCGTTGTGACCAATACATCACAGGCAAAGCACGCCGCCAGCACGATCAGGATAACCCTGCCGAGAAGCGCCGGAAGCATCCCGATCAGCTTCCCGAAAACCGGGTTCACCCACTTGAGCAGCACCACGGCTCCGGCAGCCCACACGGCGGAAAACTGCAGGCAGACATAGCCGCCGAAATTGTATTTGTAATCAGAGTAATCCCACCATTTCCTGCCGTAAAACCGCTCCATCAGCTTTCCCGTGAAATACTCCAGAAGGGATGTCGTCACAAAGCTTCCTATAAAAAGGAAGAACAGATTCTGCAAAAGTCCTCCGAAGAAGAGCTGCAAAAACACCATGCCGCAGCCGTACACCGGACAGAGCGGGCCGTTTAAAAAGCCCCTGTTTGCAAAGCGCTTTCTGGAGAACGCCGCAAACACCACCTCAATGAGCCAGCCGATGAAGGCATAGATAAAGAAAAACCATATGTATTCGTAGCCTGTATACCGCAAGGAATGACCCTCTCTTTTGCCATTTTGTCATGTAACCTATAGTATAGCACAAACCATTCCGTCGGCAAATAGCCATAGTGCCGTTCTTTTTCCTTTTTCGGCTTTTTTCTTTGTGCATTTTTATACGTTCATATTTTACTTTTATGCGCATTATTCATTATTTTATGCATTTTATGCAAATTGCATCTATATTATATACACATTTTTCACTTGCAATCAAGAAAAAGATGTTGTATATTAGTGGCAAGTCAAATATACTACGGAGGTTTTCCATGAAAGAAAGAGTTGTTCTTGCATATTCCGGCGGTCTTGACACCACCGCGATCATCCCCTGGTTAAGGGAAAATTTTGATTATGAAGTTGTCTGTGTCTGCATCGACTGCGGACAGGAGGAGGAGTTGAACGGACTGGAGGAAAGAGCAAAATCCTGCGGTGCCGAGAAGCTCTATATTCTGGATGTGATTGACGAGTTCTGCGACGAGTACATCGCTCCCTGTGTGCAGGCGCACGCCGTATACGAAAACAAGTACCTGCTCGGCACTTCCATGGCGCGCCCCCTGATCGCAAAGAAGTTGGTGGAGATTGCCCGCAAGGAAAATGCCGTTGCCATCTGCCACGGCGCTACCGGAAAGGGCAACGACCAGATCCGCTTCGAGCTTGGCATCAAAGCGCTGGCTCCCGACATCAAGATCATTGCCCCCTGGAGAAACGACAAGTGGAAAATGGACTCCCGCGAGTCCGAGATCGCATACTGCAAGGCGCACGGCATCCATCTTCCGTTTTCCGCAGATTCCTCCTACAGCCGCGACCGCAACATCTGGCATATCAGCCATGAGGGACTGGAGCTGGAGGATCCCGCAAACGAGCCCAACTACGATCACCTGCTGGTGTTAAGCACAACCCCGGAGAAGGCTCCCGATGAGGGCGAATATGTGACCATGACCTTTGAGAAGGGTATTCCCACCTCCGTAAACGGCAAGCAGATGAAATACTCCGACATCGTGCGCGAGTTAAACAGACTGGGCGGCAAGCACGGCATCGGCATCGTGGACATCGTGGAGAACCGCGTTGTCGGCATGAAGTCCCGCGGCGTGTACGAGACCCCGGGCGGCACGATCCTCATGGAGGCTCACCAGCAGCTTGAGGAGCTGATCCTCGACCGTGACACCTACGCTGTCAAGAAGGATTTGGGCAGCCGCTTTGCCTCCGTTGTGTACGAGGGCAAGTGGTTTACACCCCTGCGCGAGGCGCTTCAGGCGTTTATCGAAAAGACGCAGGAATACGTGACCGGCGAAGTGAAGTTCAAGCTGTACAAGGGCAACATCATCAAGGCAGGCACCACCTCACCGTACTCTCTGTATAATGAGTCCATCGCCTCCTTCACCACCGGTGATCTCTATGACCACCACGACGCAGAAGGCTTCATCAACCTGTTCGGTCTCTCCTGCAAGGTTCGCGCGATGAAGATGCAGGAAGCAAAAAAGGATAACAATAAGTAATTATGTACGTCATTTTATGTCTGATAACCTATGTGGTACTGATCAACCTGACGGGCTTCTGCCTGATGGGCATTGACAAGAGAAAGGCAGTCAAGGGTGCTTTCCGGATTCCGGAAGCCACCCTCTTTCTCGTTGCCCTGATCGGCGGCAGCATCGGTTCCATCGCCGGCATGTATACCTTCCGGCATAAGACAAGGCATTTTACCTTTGTCTACGGCATGCCCGCCATCCTGATCCTGCAGGTGATCCTGATAATCCTGCTTTACAATGCACCTGTCCAGTTTCTGACCATATAGACACAGGAAGGAGTGCGCAGTATGCATATTGCGATTTGTGACGACAATGTAGCGGACAGAAAACAACTGGAACGCCTCTTAAAGCGGGAATCCGACAAGCGGTCGGCATCCTCCGGCATTCTCTACACTGACTCCTACGGTCATCCCGAGAGTCTCTTAAAAAACTCCATGCAGTACGACGCATTCTTTGTGGATATCTGCCACACCGAAGATCTTACCGGCATCGATGTGGTGAACTCCCTGACCGCCTTGGGAAACACCTCCCCGGTTATTCTCTGCTGCTCGGAAATCGACTATCGGAACACTCCCCTGCCCGATCGGGTTCTCTTTCTGAATAAACCCATAAAGCCCGACGCCCTCTCCCTGATGTTGGACAAAGCCCAGCAGATCAAGGACGCCGCCGTTCCCCTCATTGAACTGCGGGAGGGAAAAGGCACCTACTATGTCACCGAGCCTGACATTCTCTACGGGGTGGAGGAAAAACGGCATTTCACCGTCTTTCTGGCAAACGGCAAAAAAGCCCTGCTGGAAACCTCCGCGCAGAACTTCTTTTCTCAGGTGGAACACTATCCTACTTTCTTTTGTCCGTCTCCGCACATCCTTGCAAATGCGAGACACATCAAAACCATCGGTCTTTGCAGAATCACCATGTCCGACGGTGCCTCCTTCCGGATCTTCGGCAGGGTGCGCAGCTACGCTAAGCATGTGTGGGAGGATGTCCGTGACGGCAGACTTTAAACCGCCACGATCACGCCGCCGTCATTGGCATACATGCTGCTGATGCCTGCGGTGTCCATGACCAGAATCTCCCGCACGGAAACCTTGCTCTCCAACAGCCTTTTTACGGTCTGCGCCCGCTCCGCCGCATTGCAGTGGGTGATGATGATTCTCTTTTTTGCGGCATCCATCAGCTCTCCGGCAATCATATCCGCCATCTTCGCCAGCGCCTTCTTCATGCCGATTCCCTGACCTCTCTGATAGATCGTTCCCTTGTCCGCCCCCATGACAGGCTTGATGTTGATTGTGGAAGCAACCACCGCCTTCACACTGGAGAGCCTGCCGTTTTTTCGCAGCGTCTCCAGATTATCCAGCACAAAATAGGTGTTCATCTCATCCCGGAACGCCTCAATCTTCTCCACGATCTCCTCAAAGGAAAGTCCCTCTTCTTCCAGTTCCAAGAGCTTTAAGGCGATCTGTGCCTCCCCGCCGCTGGCAGACTCCGAGTCCACCACATGGATCTTCTTCTCACCGTAATGCTCCAGATACAGCCGCTTTCCAAGTTCCGCGCTGTTGTAGCTCCCGCTGAGCTTAGAGGACAGCGTTACGGCAAACACATGCTCCGCCTCGGTGCGGTAAGCCTCCATGAAGCGCTCCGGGGACGGGCAGAAGGACTTGGGACATTTGGGGTACGCCGCAACCCTCTTTAAAAACTCCGCCTGATCGAAGGTCTCATCATCCAGAATATGGTAGTCCCCCACCTCGATTCCAAGCGGTACTCTCTCAAACCGCTCATCCGAAAGATATTCCTTTGGCAGTTCACAACAACTGTCCACCACAATCTTATACTTCATACTCCTGTCTCCCGTTTCTTTTAAATATTATAGTCTGTCTTATGTAGTTTTCATAACCACGTATTATGGTATCACGTATTCTTCTTTATGTAAAGGTCTTTTTAAAGAACCCATCGGTTGACACCGCATTTCACAACCGCTATACTGACATTATCTGACGAGGGGAGAACATTATGCTCGCTTTACGAATCACTGCATTAAAACCATTTATGAACGGACTCCTTGCGGGGGATCTCTTTGACCCCTTCGTTTTGGAGGAGGCAGCCATATCCACCGCTACCACCTTCACCATCGACGGCAGGATCAACCGGGATTTTTTCACCGCGGAGGAGTGGGAGGATGAGACCCTGCACCCTTACGAATTTGTCCCGTGGAAGGACATGAAAGGCATCTGCTTTGATCTGATCAAAGGAAAAAGGACGCCCTCCGGCTTCCGGTTTGTATTCCAGCTTATGCCTGCGCAGACCAATGCCATTTTGGAGCGGGGAGGCGCCTCCGCCGCCGCGTCCTATGTGAAAGCTTTCGTCCTCACCGTGCGCTTTAACGGCGAAGGAGCCGTTCTCTGCACCGGCACCTCCTACCACACCTTCGTCCCCGACAAGGAACCGGAACGCCTGTGGGATGAGGCGTGCAGACAATATCTCTATAAAAAAGGAATCGCCTGCGAGCCGGTCTGACTCACAGGCGATATTTTTTCGATTCTAAGCGACCCGCTGCAGGCAGAGTCTCAGTTTGCCGCAGGTGTCGCAGTCGCGGCAGGTGTCGGTGTCGGCGTGGGATCCGGTTCTGCGGGAGCCGGCCCGTGGGGTGCAACCCATTCCGGGTCAACCTTGGAGCGGTACTCCTCGGGAAGCGCCTCCTCCACATACTTGTAAAAGTCATTGTTTAAGATGCCCGCCGAATAGCTGTAAAGACCCTTCACCTGTTTCTTCACCGCCTCAAAGTAGGCATCGTCCCCCTCCGTTCCGTCCAGCCATGTGGTAGTCTTGCCCTTCTTGTAGTAGGACACCCTGTCCGTGATAAAGCTGCGGTCGGAGAAGATCACGAGGGGCGCGCTGTCGGACAGAATATCCTTCCCCGCATACAGTCTGGAATCGTAGGAGAATCCGAACAGGTTAAGCAGGGTGGGCAGCACATCCATGGAGCAGGCAGGCTTGTCAATCGTCACCGTCTCCATCTCACTGTTCCAGAGAATCAGGTTGTTGCGGTAGATATCAAGGGAGCCCGCAAGCGGCTTTCCTGCCAGCTCCTCCAGATTTCCCACATCCATGGCGTAGGGATAATGGTCTGCGGAGAGACAGATCACCGTATTCTCAAGCTTGCCCACAGCCTCAAGCTGCTCGAGCAGATATTGCAGCGCCAGATCAAGCTCCATGTTGCAGGCAATGTAAGCCCTGCCCTCCTCGGAGTAGGGAAGCTCCGCCACATCATCCTTGTGCTTGGAGGACATGCGGTTGCCGCTGAAATTGTAGTTCATATGCCCGGAAACCGTCATGTAGTACACATGGAAGCGATCCTCGTTGATGTACTTGGAGACCGTCGCCTTCATCATATCCAGATCGGAAGCCGGCCAGTAGCCCGCATTATCCATCTTGAACACCTGGCTGCCCCACACGGAGGCGTCCAGATCCCCTAACTTGCTCGCATTCCAGTTGTATCCCAGATTCGGATGGGAACGGTATCTGTCATAGTAGGACAGCGTATTGTTGTGGAACGCATAGCTGTTTACACCCTCCGCCGCAAAATAGGACGGCAGCGCAAAGGGCATCACATTGTCCGCGCTTCTGCGCATGGAAAACTGCTGGTCGGGAATGAGCGCCGTCAGGTTCGCATACTCACCGTCGCTGGTGGACGTCTGCCAGAGCGGCACATAATAATTTTCAAACACAAAGCCGGAATGAATGAGCCTGTAGAGCGTGGGCGTCAGATTCTCGTCCACCGCGTAGGGGCTGAAGCCCTCCGCCGTCAGGAAGATCAGATTGTATCCCTCAAACATTCCCGTATATTCGTTGCGGTTGGTCGCCGGCATGCTCTGCATATATTCCGCAAGCTCCTTGATCTTGTCGGAATCCGCATTGGCGATCAGACTGTCGAAGTCAATGGGCAGCACATTCGGCGAGGTATCGAGCACCGGCTCCTCAGGCTCCGGCTCCGTGGTCTCACCCAAAACCACCTCCGCGTCCCCGGCGGACACCGGTTCCGTCACATCCGGCTGGGTAGGCGTCGTCACATCCTCCCACGCGGAAAGGGATTCCTCCCTCACCGGGAAGGCATCGCCCATAATATCACGGATTAAAGATGGTGTCACACCGTAGGAAGAGATCACGCCCTCAGGATCGTAAAATGCGCTGTAATTTTCATAGTAATCCGTCTTTGCAAGGGAGCCCACAAACAAAACCAGCAGATAGCCCACAAAGCTGCCCGCCACAATGGCGAGCCCCACAAGGCGCTCGCTTCTGCTGTTGCTCCTAAGGTCAAGGATTCTGCCCTTGCCCCAGCTCCTGTTTCTCTGCAAAAAGCCCGCCACAAAAAAAGGCACCGCCATGAGAAGCAGCCAGCCGGATGCCTGCAGTACCGCAAACAATGCTTCCCTCCAGTAGTTTGTCAGTGCATCTTTTCCACCATTTGCAGCCGCTGCGAGGAGCAGCGGCTGCTTGAAGATCTTCATATAAACGAGCTGGCTGGCGAAGAGCAGATAGTTCACCGCCATCAGCCCCCAGAGCACAACACGGTTCTTTTTCCGTCTCAGAAAGCCGGTAAACAGAGCCGCGAGCCCTGCCAGAAAGGCACATACAAAAACATCGATCACCGGGTTCATCAGTGTGAAGCCGAAGCATCCGATATGATATACCGCCTCCATGTAAAAAATGGAGGCAAAAAACAGCCAGAAAATCCGTATCATGACAATCTCTTCTCCTTTTTCCGATCCATCATACCACATATCGACAAAAAGGGAAATGAGTTTTGTCAAGAAATCTGCTTAATTCTTCCTTAAGATTGCATTTGCGCGTCCAATCGCATCAGATTCCGAGAAGCTGACGCTTCTTTGCGGCATACTCCTCCTCGGTGATTGCGCCCGCATCCAGCAGAGCTTTGTACTTCCGGATTTCGTCCGCCGCACTGCCTCCCGCTGCTGCCGCAGGGATCGCTGCGTCCGCTGCGGAAGCGCCGCCCTCCTGTCTCTCACCCGCACCGGGGCAGATGATCTGCATCAGGTTGGCTGCCAGCTTGTGCATATCCTCCGTCTTCTGGTTATACTCCTGCATATAGGACACCACACTGGGATCGGTGGTGCTGAAATCGGGAGCATTGATTGATTTCGTGAAGATGCTCCAGTAAGGGTGCTCCAGCGTGATCTCGATGTTGAAATGCTGGAACGGAAGCTGCGCATCAAAGGTGGGACGGGTGCGGTAGGATCGTCTGTCGTTGTCCTGTCCGTTGCGCTCGCGGCGCATCTCCTCCATCTGCTCCCACATCTCGTACTCTCTGAGCTCCATGCCAAACTGCGTGATCAGGGGCGCCATCTCGTTAATCCTGTCGGGCACATCGCTCTTATGGCAGATCAGTGTGCTCATGCCGCTCTCGAAAAGAGGCTTGTCGTCCTCGAGAATGCGAAAAGATTTCAGATTGGCGGCTCCCATTACAAGGCCGTCGCCGCTGTTGAAGAAGCGGAACAGCCTGTTGGGCACATCCAATAACAGTGTCGTGTCAAAGAAGCCGAAATTATAGCTGTAAGTCTCGGAAAAAGCGTTCCGAAGCTCCTTGTTGTCCTCATAAAATTCGATGTACTGCCTGAACTCGTCAAGCGACATCTGATCCAGCGCGCCGTCCGGCAGAAAAATCTTTGCCGCACATTCCTTACAAATGGGTACGCCCTCCACCTTGGTGCTGAGCAGACGCGGTGTCGGATTGTTACAGATCGGACATAATTTTTTGTTGTTACTGAATAAACCCATAGCTGTTTCCTCCTTGTTCTGTTTCCAGATATTCTTTTCTGTGGATTCCCATAACTCCCGCAATCAGGCGGACGGGCGGTTTCCCCAGCGCCCCATTCAGCTTCTTCACGGAATCGTTGTAGATCAGACTGCCGGTACGCACCATCTTTTCATAGCATTCCACCGCCGCCACACAGGCTGCGTAGCGGCCGTCCGCTATGAGCGCCGGATAACCCTTCGCCACATTAGAAAGGCATTCTACGGTCTGTCTGATCAGCTCCTCCTGCTCCTCCACATCCTCCGGTACGGACTGCGCCGTGATGGCGCGCCTACCGGCTTCGACATTGAAATACAGCGCACACGCCTCATTCGCGGCGTAGCCCTTTGCCAGCTCCAGAAGCACCGTCAGCGCGTCAAACCGTGAAGATATCTGAACGCCGATCTGGTTCATGGCGTTGCGGGTGTTTTCATTCATTTGTGTCAGCCTGCGCTTCTCAGTGATGCACCAGACGGCAAGTAATGCCGCCAGCAGAATCAGAATAATAACGGTTTCCATGAAGAAACATCCCCCTGTTTTACAGCTCTCATCGCTGTATGGGAGCAGTATAGCGCATTTTCCCTCCAAATGGGACGAAACTGCACGAATCGACCGAAAAATGTCCTCAATCAACCGTGAAAAGGGAAACACGCAGGACAAACCGGCCGTCCTTCGCGGAAAAAGCGTAAATGCCGCCGTACCGTTCCGCGATGGCACAGATGCTGCGGACGCCGATTCCGTGCCCCGGCCTGTACGTCACGGGGATTCCCTCCGAGAACGTAACTTCCTCATCGCAGGGATTGATAACCTGAAGGAAGAATTGTCCGGACTTCTCGTAGGCGGACACCTCGATGCCGGCGCTCTGCCCTCTCTGCACGATTTTCGCACAGGCATGGAGCGCGTTCTCCAAGGCATTTGACAGAAGGACGCACAGATCGCTCTCCTCTATGGAGAGGTTCTGGGGGATCCGCGCCGCTATGGAAATGGAGACACCCTGCTCCTTTGCCCGCCCCGCAAAGGCGGAAAAGATCAGGTTGGCTGCCTCGTTTTCGCAGAACACCGTGACCTTCTGCGCCTCGATCTCCGAGCAGATTCCCTTTATGTAGGTCTGCGCCTGCTCCGTCCTGCCATTTTCGATGCAGGCGGCAAGGTACTGCATGTGATGGCGCAGGTCGTGACGGTACGCCGCCGCTCTCCGGTCGGACTTGCGCAGCGCCTCAATCTCCCTGACTGCCTGTGAAACCTGCAGGTTCAGAGTCGCCTGTGTCTGCTCCAGCCTGCTTCTCACCTGCTTTTCCTCTGAGGTTCGCAGCACAAAGACCAGATACGCCACACTGCACACAAAGGGCATGAACTCCACAGCCGCGGGGCTGCCCTTGGAGAGCAGGTCGGTGTAAATTCTGGTAAAATAGTCAAAACCATAGCCCAGCGCCGGGATCAGCCCGAAGCGGAACTGTACGGAAGAAGTCTCCCGGGAAACCGTGCGTACTGCGGGAGATACAAAATGTAACAGCAGTAAGAGCAGCGGCACCGTGACCACAAGCTCCGTCACCTCCTGCACCAGCTCTCCGTCGGACACCAATACCACCGCCAGAAGCGCCAGCCATCGTCTGAGCTGACAGCAGAGATACGCGGTCAGCACCGAAACCACCGGCCAGAGAAGCTTCCCGTTCAAAAGACACAGCACCAGTGCCAGCGGCAAATGCGTGATGAAGGGATAGAGATAGGGAATGACCGTGGGCTCCAGCCACAGGGATAACCCTCCCTGAAGCAGCAGGATCGCCGCCATGCTGCCCGCCATGATCAGACGCTTTTTTGCCGTCCAGACAATATCGCAGAACGAGGCAGACAGCACCATCCCGAAGATGCCGACCAGCGCGCCGTTCAACACATACACCGCATTTGCCACATAAGCCATCATGTCATAAATACCTGCTTTCTGCTGAACGCATATTCCAGATACCGGTTCTTGATCTCCGAGTATTTCCCGTGTGGTATGGGAATCTGCGCCTGATTCTCCATCAGGATCGCTTTGTAGGTAATATTCCGGATATATTCCATGTTGACAAGGAAGGATCTGTGCGGGTGCATAAAGCTCTCATTCCCCTCCAGACGCTCCCACAGCTCGTCCATGCTGCCGCTGCTCTCAAGCACCTTACCGTCGTCCATGTAAAAGAACAGCGTGCGCCGCAGCACCTCGCTATACATAAGCCTGCCCAGATCGATTTTCGTAATTCCCGTCTTGCACCGCAGGATCAGGCTGTTCTCCTGCTCCTTCCTGCATTCCTCCGTCACGGAATCCATCAGGCGGAAAAAGCCCTCCTCCCAGATTGGCTTAAGCTGGTAGAATCTGGCGTTCACCGAGTAGGACTGCACCGCAAACTCCGAGGAGGAGGTCAGAAAAATAATCTTCACGCCCTCATCATACTTCCGGATCTCCTTTGCCGCCTCAATGCCGTTCTCCCCCGGCATGATCACATCCAGAAACAGAATGTCAAACCGCACGCCCCGCTCGATCTCCGCGATAAGCTCAAGCGGACTGCGGAACGCTGTATATTCTATGTCCCGGTTTCTCTCCAACCGGTATTTGTCGATCAACACATTCAGATCCTGCAATATTGACAGATCATCATCGCAAAATGCCACTCGTACCATGCAAATCCGCACTTCCTCTTCTCAGTTTTTCATTTTCCCGCCGCGTCAGGTTTTAAAAACGGGGCGGGTTTCCCCGCCCCGATAGGTTTTGTGTTACTGTTGTTTCTTTACTCTTTTGAAGGTGTCCGCCGCCAGTCCCGACAGGATTGCAAGTGCCAGGAGCAGCCAGAACATCACATGGCTGTCCAAGCCGGTCTGGGGTGCATTCACCGTGATATAGTCCGCCGCATTTCCCGTCACCGTAAAGTCGGTAGCCGCGGAGCCGTCCACCCACAGGATCTCAAAGCTGTGGCTGCCCTCAGAGAGGGTGTTCAGATACTCTGCCTTCAGCGTGACAATGGTGGAGCCTTCCTTTACGGTGTAATTTGACGGATCGATCAGGACACCGTCCACCTTGACGCCTGTAAACTTGGAGAACGCGCCGTTCCCTCTGATTGCCATGCTGCCATCCTCATTCAGCACCCAGTTGCTGTTTGCGCCGTCCATAATGTAGTAAGGGTTGGGCGCAGGCGTTGCGGGTGCGGGGGTTGCGGGTGCTTCCACATGATACAGCTCAATTCCGCCGGTCAGGGTAGTGTAATGGACACTGTCGGGCGTGAATCGCCACTTGTAGATCTTGTTTGCCTCAACCGGGGTCGTATCCTCCAGCACATTGCCATCCTCATCGATCCACTCCAGTGTACCTTTACCGGGGTTCAGGGTACCGCCCGTCAGTGAAAGCTCCGCATCCGCCAGCGTCTTGCCTGCGGAAGTGATTCTGGTGTAGCCGGGCGTACCGGTAGGGGTTGCCCGGTTGACCTTGATGCTCTTCTCGCCGTTGACACTTTCGTAAATTGTGTCATTATCCGGCGTAAATATCCAGATAGCCAGATATGTGCCGACGCCGGGCGCATAACCGGCGTCCTGCCATGTGAATTTACCGGGAACCACCTTGCCATCGTACTTCATGGTGCCGCTGATGGTAATCTTGTCCAATGTATCGCCGTAAGTGATCTCGGCGGGGCTGAACGTCAGCTCACCGTCCGGCTGCGGAAGGAATTTGTTCGTGGCACTGACATCAATAGTCAGGATAAAGTCCAGAATGTTTGTGGAGCTGACATTTACGGTAACCTTGCCGATTGCTTTCTCTGTCTCCGTATCCACAGCCTGAATCGGCAGGATCAGCTTGCCGTTTTCAATCCTTGCTTCGCCCTGTGCAGCATTGTAATAGCTGCCAAGATCAACCGTGATGTCTCCATAGATCACATCGCCGTATTCCATCCGGCTGTCCGGCCCCAACGCGCGCTGCAGTACCGCAGACAAATCGACCGTATAGCTGTGCGCAAGATTGTTCATAACGGTGAGCGTGTCCCCTGCAAACCAAGGGATAAGTGCCTTCTCGACCGTGATCTTGGTCGACGGATATTTAGCCTGCGTAAAGGTGTCTCTTGTTGAGCCATCCATGAATTCATAATTTTTATTTAACAGCGTTACCGTGACAACGAAATCCTTCGCCTCCGTGCCTGCATTTATATCCGTAAGGTACGCCGCGTACAACGTATAATCCTTTCCCTCTTGCAACTGAATGAGAGACGAATAACCTCCCTCGGCGCTCATAAATTCACCGGTTATAGCATCCTTCGGCAAATCCGCCAGACCATCATATTGTTTGGATCCCGAATACACTGCTATCCTGAGCAGCTTATGCGGCACAACCTCCCAGTCGGCGGTCTTTGTGCCACTGTAATTCGGGCTCTTTCCCTCGATTTTCAGTGTGTACTCGCCCACCGCCGATGCAGTATCGCTGTTATCAACAACCGTATAGTCTTCACCCTCAACCAGAGGAACACCGTTAAATTTTACGACATATGCTCCCTTGATGGTGGTTGCACTGTCAGGGTTAAATGCAACTTGATTACTGCCGCCGACCAGGAATTCAATCTCCGTATCCTTCAGGCTGGGCGGAAGTATTTTCAGTTCGTAGCCCTGGAATACCGTCTGCCAGCGATAAGCACCGTCTTCCGCTTTTCCGATCACCACACAGAGGAGCTTGTAGGTTTTGTTCTTTTCCAGAGACTTCCAGCCCTTATCCTTGTATTCCGAGCCGTCCGTCTTAACATCATAGGCAGCCTCGCCGTTTATCAATCTGCTATCTGCGTTGCTTGTTACAAGTAACGCTGTGGTGCCATCCTCATTCAACACATACCACTCAAAGGACACTCTTGCGACATCCCCGTCGTTGACCTCCACAGTTGTATCGATGGGCACCAGATACTTGCCCAGTTCCACCTCGCCTGTCGTATCGCCGGCAACCGTAATGTCCGTTTTTCCAACCGTATAGCATTGCTGGTAGGTAAACTCGTCATGCGAAGGGGCAACCGTGAGATTCCCATTCTTCAGATAACATCCTCCCTCCAGCATCTTGTAGGCGGGAACAGCGATTTTTCCCGTACCGACATGCAGCCATCCGCCGCGGAGGGAAATCGTAGCGGTGGAACCTTCCGGTACGCTCAGATCCAGCATGCCGCTCTCAAGTATCAGTGTACCGCTGTCCGCAATCATCCCACCGAACCAGCCATTCCCCCTTTCTGTGGTATCCATGATTGTCAGGTTTGCGCCGCTCAGATTCATGCTGTTATTATCTATGTTGAAATCATACCCATTCAGGTCAATGGTAAGATTCTTGTTTGCAGCTGTGCTGAAATCAATAGCCGCATTGTATGCTTTATACAGCTTCAACACACCGCCGTTACTCAGCCAAGCCTCGACTGCCTTGTCAATATCGTCATATACCACATCATCCAGCGTCGCCGCAATGCCCGTCGTATTGCAGTATGCACAAATGCCGCTTTCCACCTGATCATGCGGGCACTTTACGACCGTGAGGTTGTAGATATTTTCTTTCTTAAGTGTTCGTGTATAACTCTCATATGTCCCATCTGCGTATTGGAATGCATACCCGGGCGCAAGCAGCTTGCCAAGCTGAAGCGGTTCAAAGTCCATTACCTCAATCGCGTCATAGCTGCCGCCGCTCAATTTAATGTTCGTTATTTCGGTTAACCGATTATTTCCGAAATGCAACTTTTGAATCGTACCCTCATTCTGTCCGATGATAAGTCCGGGTTTATCTTTCGCGTCGTAGGCACTATTGTCCGATATACTGATCGTGCTGATCGTGCCGCCTGTCCATCCGCTCAGATCCAGTGTGGCTTTCACAGAGACTGTCACGTTGCGGTCTTCAATATTTCCGTCGCCGATGATTTTCAGTGTGCAGGAGGTGTAGTTTTTACCATCCCCAACGTCAATAAATACGCCCGAGGTTTTGTGTCCGTTCAAATCCAGTGTAACCGTTTTGCCATCGCCGGAAAGCTCTGCTCTCTTATTCCAGCCTTCCATAATAATATCTGCCAGCAGGGTGATTGTGGTGCCGTCCTCTGCATTGCCCATTGCCGCCCTGAAGTCTGTGCTATATTCAGGTGAGCCGTTTTGCTTTTGAATCTTCACACTCATTTGCTCGCCGCAGCCCTTACAGGTATAGTCGCTCTTATCCACATTCGTGTGCGGGCAGGGTTTACCGCAGACAGCGCATGTGCCGTTATTGTGATAGCCGTCCTCATGCGAACAGGTTTTGCCGCATGCACATTCCCGGTATTCCTTACCTTCCACCTCTGCATAGCTGTGCGTATGCCATCCGATTTCAACATCCTGCATCAGAGTTTTATCACCGCCGCCTACAAACTGCTGCGATTCACCATGATACACCCTAAAGCCACAGCCATCTTCCAGCAGTTCATACACATTTTTGTATACCGTTGAACCAACCACCGATACCCGGGCGGCGGTCTCACCGCCATCTGACCTGAACTCACCAGTGGCACAGTCCAGCTTCTTTGTCAGTTCTGCGCTGCCGGTAATCGTCAGACTGCCATACAAAGTCAGCCTGCTGTCAAATTGCAATTTGCCGCCTGTGGCAGTAATTGCAGCCTTGCGCGTGGCACCTTCGCCACCGCCCTCTGCTCTCAAATTGTTTTGAAAAATCAGTTCGCCGCCGGAAACCTCAACAGCAGGGTTGACATTCTCGGTATCTGTATTGCATATGTATGCATCTTCTGTGATGATCAGTGTTCCGCCGACAACCTTCAAAGTCGGGCCACCAACTCCATCCAGTATATACCCATTCATCTGCAATGTAACCGTCTTGCCCGGGTGGTCGAAGCTAATACCGCTTACGGTAATTCTTGTTCCTTCTCCGCCTTTGGGGGAATACAGCTTTGCATACTCCGCCTTGCCGTCCGCAACTGCATCCAAGGCTTTCGTCACAGAAGCATAGAGATTGCCCTCGCTGTCCATGGCTACCGGTGCAAAGCCGCAGGTCGTGCATGCGCCTGTTGTCGTATCCCAAACATGGTCTGCCTCCCCTGTGCCGTTCGCAGCATAGCCACACACCTCGCATTTGGAAATGTGCTTTTTGCCGTCTTCTGTCGGCAATGTCCTCATAGAGTGCTCGCTCGTACCAAGCACATACCCGCACTCGCAGAGCCTATCATGTCCTGCTTCACCGTTCGGTTTGTAACCTGCGTTCGCTTCACAATCCTCATTCTTGCTATAGCCACAGCGTTTGCAGGTCTTTCTATGACTTCCTGCGCCATCAGACACATATTGGAAATAGCTTTCATCCTCATCATCCTCATGGCAGTGATCACAATACTCAAGGACAAGATTGGTGAACGACAAACCAAGATTACCAACCCACTCATCGTATGCCAATTTATTGTTGTCGGCCGTGGCTTTTATATACCCCATGTTGTTGCTCAGACCAACATTTACAGATCCCTTTCCGGATGCACTGTACGCCTCCAGCCTGCCGCTGAAGATACTAAGTCCACTCCCTCCTTCATTTCCGGTGAGTGCTGCTTTGTCACCGTCAGCCTTAATAATCAAACTGCCCCAATTTTCGTAATTTTCGCTCGCCGCGTAGATTCTGCATCCATTAACATCGACATACACTGAGCCGTTGACCGTCAGCGTTGCGCCGTCAGCAAGAATGAGATAACCCGCCCCATCAGCAGCACTACCCATATGTAAATCGCCATTGATGGTTACATTGCCCTGCACAATCCACCAGCCCGCTATGGTTCTCGTGTCCGCAGTAACAATGTCGCAATTAGCCGTCTTAGACCGCCAATCACCTGTCGTATCGTTGAAGTAACCATAGGAGCAGTCCTGCTTACCATCATCCAACGGTGCAATCTGCTCATTGAACCAGCCGAACAGCGCCTCAAAGCAGTCTGCGCCCGTAATCTGCGCCTGCTCCTCCGCCGTCAGCCCTTCGTAGGCATCGTATGCTGCCTGAACCGCCATGTATGCTGCGTTCAGCTCGTCCTCATTCATTTCGGAAAATGCGTCCACACCGGGCAGGGCATCAACCATGTCCTGAACAGCCTGCACCGTCAGTGTGCTCTCCTCACCGTTTTCGCCCTCGGCGTTGGTCTCATCGGACTTGTCCCCGGTTTCTGTTTCACCGGTCTTGTCCTCGGCTTTCGCCTCACCGGACTTGCCTTCGGTTCCGTTCTCTCCGGTTTCACCCTCAGCTTTCGCCTCGCCGGACTTACCTTCGGTTCCGTTCTCTCCGGTTTCACCCTCAGCTTTGTTCTCCCCGGTCTCGCCCTCGGCTTTCGCCTCGCCGGTCTCGCCCTCAGCTTTGGTCTCACCGGTCTCGCCCTCGGCTTCCGCCTCGCCGGACTCATCCTCGGTCTCCCCTTTGCTTTCATTGTTCGCTGTCTCCACGGCGGAGATACTGCTCACCGCATCCGCCTCCGCCGCAAACGCCGTCGTAGGCATTGACGCCACCCCAAGCATCAGCGCCATAAACAGACCCAGTACCCTTTTTTTCATATGTGATTCCTCCTTCAACAAATATGCACTGTGATTGTATGTCCAGCCTCGTAATACGCAGGCATTCGTTGTCATAAATTCACTTTTTTCATTATACCCGAATAGCCAGAAAATGTAAACCAATCTGACATATGACAAACCCCATCACAAATTTTTATCCGTAGTATTATACGCTATCCCTTAGGGGACAAGTCAAGTCATTCCGTAAACTTTTAATATATTTTTCCAAAAAACCGGGGCGAGTTTCCCCGCCCCGGTCAAATCCTGAATTTATCGATTCATTTTTCTCATTTTGCAGACGCTCGCCGTGAAGTCGTTTCAGTTTATTTCTTCATCTTGGGATTGAAGATCAACGCTGCCAGAAGCCCGAAGATCAGTGCGGCACTGCAGCCCACCGCGCCCGCCTTAAAGCCGCCCTGAAACAGTCCCAGAAACCCGGTCTGATCCAGTCCTTCCTTCACGCCCTTCATCAGCACATTGCCGAATCCCAGAAGCGGCACGGACGCCCCGGCTCCGGCATATTCCACAAGGGGCTCATACCAGCCGAACACACTGATCACGGCTCCGAGACACACCAGCAACACCATGATCCTTCCCGGAAGCATCTTTGTCTTTTCCATCAGGATCTGCGCCAGCGCACAGATCAGTCCTCCCACCCAGAATGCATTAAAATAATCCATGATCTTTCTCCCTTCCCGGAAATTTGAATCATGGATTATTATGGTTGTTTTTCTTTATTTTATACGCAGTTTAAACCGTTTTTTCCTGCCGCACAAGGTCGCAGATCTCCGCGGCGATGTCCCGAAGCTGCTTTCCCTCGCAGTCCACCGTGACTCCGGCATACCGCTCATAGAGGGGTGTCCTCTCCTCGTAAAGTCCCCGCAGATCCTGTCCCGGCCGCAGCGTCACGCCCCGGGCGTTCAGATCTCCCAGACGCTCCACAAGGGATTCGTACGACAGCTTTAAGTATACCACCGTGCCGATTTTTCCAAGATGCTCCATCGCTTCCTGCTCGTAGCACACGCTCCCGCCGGTGGCGATCACCGCATACTCCGTATCGAGGGAGGCGTTCACATCGTTCTCCAGCTTCCAGAAGCCCTCTATACCGTGCTCCTCGATCAGTTCATGCAAAAGCTTTCCGAAACGCTCCTGAATCACCAGATCGGAGTCCAGAAAACGGTATCCCAGCATCTTCGCCACCACGACGCCCACGGTGCTCTTTCCCGCGCCGGGCATCCCGATCAGCACCAGATTCTTCTTTTTGTCTGACATGGCTGACCTCTTTTTTACAGGTCAAAGGAGGCATGCGCCAGATTCGCGATCACCTCAACCTCGCAGAGCACGTTCTTGGGAAGCGTCTTTACCGCCACGCAGCTTCTTGCGGGATTTCCGATAAAGTAACGGGCATATACTTCGTTGAACGCCGCAAAGTCGTTCATATCCGCCAGAAAGCAGGTGGTCTTTACCACATGGGTATAATCCGCTCCCGCTGCCTTCAGCAGTCCTCCGATGTTTTTCATCACAAGCTCTGCCTGCTGTGTAATATTTTCGCCCTCCACATTTCCCGTAGCCGGGTTGATGGGGATCTGTCCGGAACCGAAGAACAGGTTTCCCGTGATAACGCCCTGGGAATAGGGGCCGATTGCTGCCGGTGCCTTGTCTGTTGAAATTTGTTCGATCATACTCTTTTCCTGCCTTTCCTCTACTCTTCAAACTGCGCCGTAACGTAAAATCCGCGGTCATTTTCCTCGATCGCCTTCACAACGCCCTCCCTTGCAAGCATCCTCTCCCGGAACGGCACGTTCCCCGACATCGCCAAAGACGGGTCAATGGTGTAGTAATAGTTGCTGGGCAGCAGGCCCTCCGTCACCGTGACCCTCTGTCCTTCCTGCAAAAGTCCGGGTCTCTCCATTTTAAAAATCATTTCCCGCATGCCAATCCTCACTTTCGGTGCTCTGCAAGTCTGAATCTTATTTTAGACGAATTTCTTCGGAAACGCAAGAGCGATTTGGGCAGATGCATTCAAACACTTTTCACAAAGACGGCCGATTGATGGCATAGGCGAGAAATCCTGCGCAGGTGCCAAAGGCGTCGCCGGTTGCGCAGGTGCCGTCCCCCTCGTATACGCTCTCACAGGCAATGCCGTTATCCATAGACATTTTCGTCAGCAGCGAGAGCGCATGCTGCCTGTCTCCGCATAACAGACTGTTTGCCAGACTCAGTATCCATGGATGTTCCGCATGGGCGCAGCCAATCTCGTCAATGTAGCATCCCGCAAAGGAATATCGGTACTGATCGCCGCGGATCAGCCCCATGGTATTGCGGTAAACCTCATCCTCCCCACCGACAAATCCGTAATAAGCCAACAGCTGCAGACTTCCGGGCGGCTCGTCGTAGATCTGTGCGTTTCCGTTCAGGTCAACCGCCCACGCAAAGATACGTTTTTCGTCCTTTTCTGTCACACAATGCTCCCATACGGCTTTCTTTATGCGGTCCGCCTTATCCAGAATCTCCCCTGCCCGTTTTGTCTGTCCTTCATTTTGCAGCACCCTGCCGAGCCTCTCCAGAGAAATGCTCAGCAAAGCATTATCGTACGTCACATAAAAATATTCCGCCTCATCATCCGACGGCAGCAAAAACGTCTCATAGAGGTCTGTATGGGGATGCTTATAGGTTTCCAGTCTTTCCAGAACAAGCCGGATTCCCTCTTCCACAAACGTATGCGCCAGTATACCCGTATCCTTCGTGGACAGGCAGTATTCCGTCAGCGCATAGATTGGCGCCGCCAGCTCGTCCAGTTCAAAGCCCGGCTCCAGAAGCGTCCCGTCTATATATCTGCTGTGCATACCGAAGTTGCGCCGTTGTCTTCCGAATACATACAGCAAAAGCTCCCTTGCATAGACCTGATCCATTTCCAGAATGCAGGGAAACGCCCAGAGAAGTGCATCCCGATCCCAAAACGCAGCACTGACATAGTATCGGTCACTTCTGGAGGTTACCAACACCGCTTCCTCCGTGTCGATGGTTCTTCCCGAGGCATAATAATAGCAAAACAGGGCGTTTGTGTCGGAGATGTTTTGAATTGCTTCCGGCAAATCCTGCTTGGTTTTCCTTGCGGTGCAAAGTTTTTCAAGCTTCTGCGCAGTGTGCCGGTACTCCCACTCATAACCGTGCCGCAGCAGTTCCTTTGCCGAAGTGGCTGCCGACACTTCCTCATATCCCAGTCCCCAGATTCCGTCAAACCGCATCTCTTCTCCGGGCGCAAGCTCTTTCGATCTGTAAAAGCAGTATTCCGTGTCATCTCCGCTCTGCGTGACATCTGCGGTGACAGCCTCCCCGCCTTCCTCGAAGATCGGCGCAAACGCCAGAATATCCGTCTCTCCCACAAAGCTGAACACGACGCTGTGATTCCAGTTACTGTTCTTTGTTTCCTTCCGCACATTCATCTGTCTGGTTTCGTTTACGATATGGTTCAGCGCGTGTATGCTGCCCTCAAGCCCCAGTGAAACAGAAAGCGGCTCCCCCGCCTTGTTTGTCAGGGTCAGCGAATAGAAAAATCCCCGTTCACCCGGAGGCGCAAAGAGGCTTCCCTCCAGCACGCACTTTTCATCCTCATAGCAAAAATGCGGAAGCCAGTTATATTTTCTCTCCCAGCAAAGCCGTTTCAGCCCTACCCGTTCTCCCCCGCAGACAAAATACGGGCGGAGCAGCTTCTTTTCCGCGCCGCCTGCAATTTGCAGGATTCCCTTATACCCCATATGCAAAACGGACACCGCCTCCAGTCCGGCGTCCTCCTCGCCTATTCTGTCCAATGTCACATACTCGTTCCCTGTGGGAATATACTTCATATTCACGCCCTCCGATCCCGCTTATCTTCTTTTGATTCTCTGTGCGTCATGCAAGCTGTTATAGTACTCTGTCGGTGTCATTCCTACCATTCTTTTAAACACCCTGGAAAAATAATACCGATCCTCTATCCCGACCAGATACGCGATCTCAGTAAAGGATAGGTTGGTGGTCCGGATCAGTTCCTTTGCCTGATTGATTCTCAACATATTCAGATAGCTGAATATAGTCTGTCCGGTCATTTCGGAAAATACCCGGTTGATATAATCAAAATTAATCTCAAAGGTATCTTCCAGCATTTTGCTCGAAATCTGTGAAGAATAATGGCTGTTCAGCCAACTCATGATCTGCTCCACATGATATTCCGACTTCCGCACATGCACGGAATTGTCAATTTTCCCCCGATAGAGGAGATATTCATGGCAGATGTCAAGCAAAAAACGATGCACATCTGCAGAGGCAATCCTCTTGTAATGCTCTTCCCTGTGATTGTAGGTGTCGATTGCCCCCCTGAACAGGGATCGGTAATCCATACTGTCGGGAATATGGAAATACTTCGGCAGACAGGCAACGGAATCTATCACATCCCCCTCATCAAGATTGTAGCTGAGAAGAGATTTTTTTCTCTTCTCCAGCATTTCCTCGATAAAGCTGCCCTCCTTCTCCCGCTCCACTCTGCGGATACCGTCCGACTTGAAATGAATGTAGTAATAATCACAGACGGCAGCCTCATAACCTTCGTGGCTCATTCCCGGCTCAAGGATCAGAAAATCATTCTTTTTCAAATGATATCTGGTTCCTTCTTCGTTCAGGAACATGTTTCCGTCCCGGATCGCATAGACCAGATATTCGTCAATACACCTGTGAAAATGTTTCCACGGCTGCTGATACTTTACTTTTCCGATCAGCCGTACCTTGGGCAATTTCTCTGCATCGTAGTAGAACATGTCCCATGACTCCTACTCAAAATCAATCCAGATGGTGCTCCAGATTGCAACTTTCTGACCCGTCAGGCAAAGATAGTTTCCCTGTGCCCCCTTCTCAATCGTAAAATCAATGCCTCGCTGCATACCTCCGTCTTCGTCGGGACTTGCCCAAAACACATTTCGGATTTTACGGTCGATCAGCACCCGGATGGCAATATCGCTAACCTTTATTATACCACTGTTCTTGTCCACATTCCACAGTTCATTTTCGCCCTTAAAATTGATGAGATGCAGTATGATCCTGTGATCCGTGATCCCCACCTTTGTCCAGATTTTTCCCTGCTCCGGCTTCACGGAAAATTCTGCCTGTCCGGATGAAAACAGGATGTCTTCATTGATTCCTCCCGTTGCCGTCATGGAAATATCTGTGATATCCCTCCCCGACATGAGTTCACCGTAGCGCACGATATAGTCACAATAAGCTTTTACCGTTGGAAGAAAAGCTTCTCTCAGCACAGCGTATTTGTTGTAATAGCTGTCGCAGAGAATCCCTTTGTTTTCACCCAATACAAGCTGGTATCCGCCTGAGGCATGAATCACGGCATAGGTAAGTAAAAATGCCTTCTCCGCTCCCCCTGCATTTTTCTGCTCAGCAAAAGGATGCATATACGCCGCCAGAATAACCTGTTTTCCCCCGGAGAGGCTTTTCGCCTTACTGATTAACTGCTGCAGATCAAGGTAGGTGTCATGGGGCGGCCAGACCTCAATGTAGATACTGTCCTGGTCGGAATCCGCCACGCTTTCCACCGGCCAGTCATTGACCGCATTAAAGATCACACCCGCCTCCGGGTCCTCATCCTTTACTGCTTTTGCCGATTCCGCAATCAGCTTGGGGAAATCCTTTTCCAGATTAATCTGCTCCCCGTCCGGCGTCCACGCCTTTTTCGGATACCCGTAGGTGTCCATATGGATTCCCTGAAAGCCCAGATCCGCCACAGCCTTTCTGAACTGCTCCACGATGTAACTGCTCCAGCCGCACTTCTGATTGATATTCATAAATACCAGCCAGTCGGCAAACGTGATCGGTTCCTTGTTCTGTGTATACATCGCCCAGCTTTTGTGTGTTTCATAGAAACTCTTGCTTGCAGCATACACGGCTCCGTATGCAAAGGGTCTGATATGATTTTTTTTGCAGAGCGCTATCTTTCGTCTGATCACGGCGTTGGAAATAGAAATTCCAAGGGGATTGTCGTACTCTTCCCCATCATAAACCAACTGATCGTGCCGATACATCCAGTCATAAAACTGGATTGCCGTCAAGTGCATTTTATCCGCAAATACAATATCCTCATCATCCTTTTCCTCCGGCCCGAAATCCGTGAGAAAGCCGTATCTGACAATCCTTTCCGTCCCATCTGTCACATCAAAGGCGGTATATGCAATCGTCTCTTTTTCAAAAAAGCAATCCACGCCATACATTCCTCTTGGGAATTTCCCCAACTCAAATACAGAAGATTGTCCTATTTCAAACGTATGCTTCTGCCGGAATCCGTCAAGATTGCTTACCCTGATCTCCACCGTCTCACCCAAGGTTTCCGGGGGCATCTTCAGGATGACTGAAACAATCTGGCCTTCCCTGTACTGGGCGGCATCAGGATAACACTCCCTATATGTAGCATTCATATTTGTCTCTTTTCCTTTCCTACTCCTTAACCGCCCCCGAAGAAAGCTCGCCGATCACCATTTTCTTCTGGCATAAGATAAACAGAATGATCACCGGTATCAGTGTCATGACCGACGCGGCAAAAACCCATTCCCATCTGGTCGCATACTGCCCGTTTAACCTCTGCAGAAGCAGCGGCAATGTGATCATTTTTTCATTGCTTCCCACCAGCACCTTGGCTGAAAAATACTCCTCCCAGAAGCCCTGAACCACAAAAATAGACATGGTTCCGATTGCAGGTTTTGACAAGGGCAGCATGATTTTGAAGAAAATGGTCCCGTGTCCGCCGCCGTCCATAATCACGGATTCCGACAGGGAGTTTGGCAGCTCCCTAAAAAAGTTCCTCAGAAAAAAGGTCTGCCCGCATACATTGGTTGCCACATAAATCAATATCAATCCGCCTCTGGTTCCGATCAGACCGTTTTCCATGTGCAGCCATCCAAGGGGTATATTCTTCAAAATAATAAACTGCGGTATGATGTTCAAAAATCCCGGCATCATCAATGAAAACAGATAGATTTTGAAAATTTTTTCTCTTCCGGGAAAATCTATCTTTGCAAATCCGTAAGCCGACAGTGTGGAAACCAGAATCGTCAAAACCGTAGTGACCGCCGTGTTGAAAAAGCTGTTCTTCACCGCTGTAAAGAAAGCGGGAAGCTGCAGAATATGCTTGTAGGCAGCAAAGTTGATCTTGTCCGGGAACAGCTTGGGCGGTGAAGGAAGCACATAACTAAATTCCTCAAACGTGTTGGTGATCATAAAAAGAAAAGGGATTGAAAAAACAAACAGCGCGGCTATGAGCACAATCCACATGATACTCTGCGAAATGAATTTTCTGATCTTCATCACTTCTCCCCCTCCTCTTCCAGTTTGAATATCTTGTTCAGCACGACTGTAACAAAGAGAACCGTAACCGCGGTGAATAGACCGATTGCCGAGGCCTCGCCGAAATTGAATTGATTAAATGCTCTGTCATACAACAGATACTGCAATACGGACGTCCTGCCATTTGGCTTTCCTCCCGTCAGCATCATAACCTGGATAAATACGTTGAAGGAACCGATCATCATGTTGACCAGTACATAATAGATGGTTGGTTTCACCATCGGCACCGTAATATACAGGAACTCGTGCACTTTATCCGCACCGTCAAGCCTTGCCGCCTCATACAGATCGGTGGGAATCCCCTGCAGCGCAGCGAGAAAAATAATCATTGCCCAACCCACATTTTTCCAGATACCCATGATCCATATCGCGGCGTTTCCCGACCATTCCCGTAAAAGCCACGGCACATAGTCGTCCATCAAATGAAGAACATCTACCAAAATATAATTGATCAGGCCCCTGTCGCTGCTGTTGAACATATACTGAAAAACCAGACCCACAATGACCCATGAAGTGATCACCGGAAGATAAAAGCCGACTTTGAAAATGGTCTTTCCGCGGCGAAGATTGTTGATTAAGAATGCAAAGATCAAACCGCTGAAAATAATTGCAGGAGTTGTCACAAGTGCGTACAAAACATTGTTGCGAAGGGCATACCAGAATCTCCCTGAGGTGTCCGAAAAAATACTCTTATAATTCTGCAATCCCACAAAGTTGATTTCACCCTGCACAATCCGGTATTCCGACAAAGAGATTCTGATCGTGAAAATCATAGGGTAAATCACAAAGAATGCGACCAGAATCAGTCCCGGCAAAACAAACGGAGCCGCCTTGCCCCACTCTTTTATTCCTCTCCCGATTTTCTTCCCTAACGCACCCATGGCTGTTCCTCCTGCAAGTAATGCATCCTTCTGTTACTGAAGCTGCTCGTCGATCAGCGCTGCCGCATTGGTCAGTTCCGTCTTTACATCTGCCCCGTTGACAAAAATATTCGTCATCGTATCGCTCCATATCTCACCGATCGTGGTATGATTCGGGGACGGGACTCTTGCGCAGGCAGATTCCATCTGTTTCATATACACAGACCACACCGGATTGCCGGTTACCGCATCATCTGTGACCAGATCCTTCCTGACGGGAAGCTGTCCTGCGTCCAGCATGGCAAGCTGCACCTCTTTTGATGTCATGAATTTTGCAAACTCATAGGCTGCATCCGTGTGCTTGCTGGTGGAGAATACCACGATATTCTCACCGCCCACTACGGAAGCGGAACGTCCGTTATAGCTGGGAATTACCTCGGGGTAGATATTTTCACTTGCCTTGTCCTCATAGGAGCCGAAGTACCAGGGGCCCTCAAAAAACATTGCATACTCTCCCGTGCTGATTCCGTCCCATGCATCGGAAGTACCGTCCACATCACGAATCGTAATGATCTTGTTGTCATGCAGCTCCATCAGTTTCTTTATTGCAGCAACGCTTTCTTCACTGTCAAGATAGCCGCTTGCCTTTGTATAATCGTCATTGGTCAGCTTGCCTCCAAGCAGCCAGAAATACGGATAAAGATCCCAGTCTCCCACGCCGGACACACTGATACTGTAGGTTCCTCTGTTCTGTGCCGCACTGATGAAGTCCTCCAGTTTTACAGGCATTTCATCAAGACCGATTTCCTTCATCGTATTCATATTGACTACGGCTGCCTTGCAGTTTGTGTCCAGCGGCAGACCATAATATTTGCCCTGATAAAAATTGGTGGAAAGAGGCCCATCCAGATAATCTCCCTGAATTCCTTCAAAATCCGCGTTGTCACTCAAGGCAACCAGTCCGCCCTGAGCCGCATAGGAAGCAGTATTTACAATATCGATACGCGCCACATCAGGCACATCTCCCGTACCAAAGCCCGTAACCACCATCTGGTGATAGTTGCTGCTGTCCTGACGAACCGCCTCAACGGTAATATCGGGATGCTCCTTCTCCCACATGGGGAGAACTGTATTCAAAAATACCGCTTCCTCGCTGTCACCGTAGGTATGCCAGAATTTGATGGTAACCTTTTCTCCTGTATCTTTCTGATCGGTGTTACCGGTAGTTCCCTGATTCGTCACGGCATCCTGTCCAGTCTGTTTACTTCCTTCGTCTGCTCCCCCACATCCGACCATTGTAGTCATCATAGCTACTGCCATCGCGGCAGCCGCCCATTTCATTAACTTTTTCTTCATAGTAACCTCCATTTTTTGCATTTTAGCACAATATGTATAAACTGTTTGTTCCCATACATCGCACCGGTTCAATGTATGTTTTAATTATAACACAAGAAAAAGTCGCTAAAATACACCCAAACGTTATTGTTTGTATTTCAGCGACCTTTTTTGTTGTCAAATTCAGCTTTATATACTCTCGATCACCACCGCATGCGCAATGCCCGGCACCGTCTGTCCCTCGTTGTAGCTTGTCTTGCTGAGCAGCGCGCCGGTGGGCACGAACAATACTTTATTCCAGTTGTGCTCCTCCAGCTGTTTCAGGATATAGGCGGACAGCGTGACGGCGCTGCAGCCGCAGCCGGAACCGCCTGCATGGGTGTCCTGGGTTTCCGCGTCATAGATCTCCATGCCGCAGTCCATATGCCTGTCCGCAATGTCGATTCCCTTGTCCCGCAATAGATCCAGAAGGACGCGCTGCCCCACACTTCCCAGATCTCCCGTTATGATTTTGTCGTATTCCTCCGGTTGACTGTTGTAGTCAGTGAAGTGTGTTTCTATGGTTGAAGCCGCTGCGGGCGCCATGCACGCCCCCATATTCAGGGAATCCTTAAGCCCGAAGTCCACGATCTTTCCCACGGTCATTCCCGTGATCCGCGCCCGGCAATGCTGTCCCTGCTCACTTCCCAGAACAAACGCCCCGCTGCCCGTCACCGTCCAGCTTGCGGAGAGCGGTCGTTGACTGCCGTAGCCAAGCGGAAACCGGAACTCTTTTTCCGCGCTTGCAAAGTGGCTTGAGGTCACGCACACCACTTCCTTTGCAAAGCCTCCCGACACCGTCATGGCTCCCAGCGTCAGTGCCTCTCCGCAGGTGGAACAGGCTCCGTATACGCCCAGTAGTGGTATGCTGTAATTCATAATACCAAATGATGTGGCTATTGATTGACCAAGTAAGTCACCGGCAAAAATGTATCTCATGTCCTCCGGCTTCCTCTCCGCCTTTCCAAGCGCCATGTATACGGCGTCCTTCTGGAGGCCGCTTTCCGCCTCCTCCCATGTCTGGCATCCAAACATATCATCCTCGCCCACCATGTCAAACAAAAGTCCAAGCGGCCCCTCGCCCTCCTTGGTTCCCACAATGGAGGCGCTTCCGTTGATGTATACCTGTTCTTTCAGTTTCACGCTCTGTTTTCCTACGGTACACAGTTCTGTTTCCTTCATAGCTTCGTCCGTCCTTCTGCACATTTTTTCTTTAGTATGACTTTATTTGGAAAAAATATGCGCAAGCCGTCCGATTGCCTCCTTCATCACCGCCTCGTCCATGTCCGCATAATTTAAAATCAATGTATGGGCGAACATCTCCTTCCGTTCCTGACAAAATTCCGACAGGCACTCCAGCTTGATCCCCACCTTTGCCGCCTCCTGCTTGATCTGTGCATCGGTAAGCGTGGTCACAAGCTCCACCAGAATGCGGGTTCCTGCCTCATCCCCGCCGGTTTTGCTGATGGGAAGCACTGACTCCTTCAAGATCAGTCTGATCCGCTCCCTGTACTCCCGATAATATTTCCGCATTCTGCTGATGTGGCGTTCAAAATATCCTTTTTCCATAAATTCCGCCAGCGCAAATTGCTCAAAGCTGGACACGGTGTTGGAATAGTAGTTCATGCTCTGCTCATAGCACGCCATCAGGGGTTCGGGCAGAACCATATAGCCCACGCGCAGGGCGGGGGACAGGGTCTTGTTGAAGGTGTTGAGGTAAATGACGCGCTGCTGCCTGTCCATGCTCTGTATGGAGGGAATGGGGCGCCCGCTGTATCGGAACTCGCAATCGTAATCATCCTCCACGATATACCGCCCCGGCGCCTCCGATGCCCACGCCAGAAGCTCCTGCCTGCGCGCGATGGGCATGACCGTCCCCAGCGGGAAATGGTATCCCGGCGACACATGCACCACCTCGGCACCGCTCTCTCTCAGCTTCTCCGTGCAGATGCCTGATTCGTCCACCGGGATATAGCAGCACTCGGCTCCGCTGTCCCGGTAAATCCGCGCTATCTTGCGATAGCCGGGATCCTCCACCGCATACCGGTCTTTTTGCAGCAGCCGCAGGAGCCTGCCGTAGAGATATTCCGTCCCCGCGCCCACCAGAATACACTCCGGGTCTACTTCCATTCCTCTGTTTCGGGAAAGGTAGGCTGCGATCTCCCGGCGCAGCTTCTCCACGCCCTGAAAGGGGGCGGTCTGCAAGAGCAGCACATCCTGACTGCTCAGTGTCTCCCGCATGACCCGGTTCCAGCGGGAGAGGGGGAACTTTGCGCAGGTCGTGGTGTTGGAGGAGGTGAAGTCAGCGAAGCAGGGGAGGGGGGCGCTGCTTCCCTCCCCTGCTTCCTGTTTGCGGCTTTCCCGTCCACGACTTTCCAGCCCGCAATTTTTTTCTGCCTGCGTCTCGCTCCGACAAGCTGATTTTTCGTTCCTCTCTTTTTCACCTCTATGAATATGATAGTTCTCATGGCTCACCTTTGCCGCAAAATACCCGCGCTTCTCCATCGCCTCCAGATAGCCCTCCGCGATCAGCTGCCCATAGGCATTTTCCACGGTTTTCACGCTGATATCATGGAGCAGCGCCATCTCCCGTTTCGAGGGCAGCTTCTCCCCCGCCGCAATGCGTCCCTCCAGAATATCCTTTTTCAGACATTCGTACAGATATTCATATAATGAAATTTTTCCTCTCTTTGAAAAATCGTATGCGCGCATGGTCTTTTCTCCATCTGGTATCTTTATTTTGTACTGTTTTGGTAGTTTTAAAGGTATCAATCTTCATTATAATGGAAAATGTAGGATATGTACATACAGTTTTGAAATAAGGAGGAGCACTATGGGTGTATTTGCAATTACCGGCGGTTCCAGCGGAATCGGTGCAAAAACGGTAGAACTTTTGAGGGCGGACGGCCACGAGGTAATCAACATTGACTTAAAGGGTGGCGACATTTGTGTGAATCTGGCAACACCGGAGGGCAGGCAGGAGACGATCGACAAGCTGCATCTTCTGCACCCGGAAGGTCTTGACGGCATGATCTGCAACGCCGGGGTATCGGGGGCATGCGGCAACCTTCCGCTGATCGTTTCCCTGAATTATTTTGGCACGGTCACACTTGCCAGGGGTGTGTATGATCTGTTGGAGAAAAAGCACGGCACCTGCGTTGTCACCGCTTCCAACACCATTTCACAGGGCGCGGGAAGAATGGACATCGCAGATCTTTTGAACAATATCGGGGATGAACAGAGAATTGTGAATCTGGTAAGCACCCTGGACGGTGCCAACCTGTCCGTGGGCAACAGCATCTATGTTGCCACCAAATATGCCCTTGCAAGATGGGTGCGCCGCCATTCCGCTTCCTTCGCGGCAAACGGCGTGCGGATCAACGCAGTTGCGCCGGGCAATGTCAACACCGCCATGACCGCAACCATGTCGATCAATGCGAAAATGGCGTTGAACGCGCTTCCCATCCCTACCAAGTACGGCACGGAAACCCTGATGGATCCCGAGGAAATCGCATCTGTCATCGTCTTTCTCGCCTCGCCCGCTGCCAAGGGCATCAACGGCAACATTCTGTTTGTGGACGGCGGCACCGACGCATTGCTGAACACCGAGAAGGTATATTAAAGGAGGGAACTGCTATGAGACCGATTGAACAATATGTAGAAGTTATGAATCAGAAGGATTTTGCCGCGCTGGGCGAGCTTTTCACCAAGGACGGACATCTCTGCGATTACTGTCCCAACGGTACACCGCAGCACGAATATCACCTGTACGGCAGGGAAGCCATTTCCATGTTCTTCCGCAACAAATTTACCTTCAGACAGTATTCCATCTCGGAAGCCATGGTGGTCAACGACAATCAGGCGGAGTTTATCGCCTCCTTCGGCGGCTTCCATGTCATGGCAATCGCCACGGTGCAGGCTGTCTCCCCCGACGGGCACATCGCCCGGCTGACCGTGCGGCCGAAATAGTGCGCGTAAGATTTGTTTAAAAAATGAACCGACCTCCCAATCGTCAGATTTTGATCTGGCTTTTGGTGGTCGGTTCGTATTTTTTTATTCAAACTTCCCTTCCGCAACCATGCGCACCAGCTCCTCGATCTGGCTGTCATCCGTCAGACCGGTGCTCTTTTGGCGCAGTACCTCGCGCTGCTCGTCCGTCATGTTGCCGATACGGTCACGGGCTTCCTCCTCCATGGCAAAGGCTACCGGCAGCCCCCAGAAGGTCTCCTCTCCTGTCATGCCGTTTATTCCGGCTGCTCCGCCAAATCCCATGCTCGCCGCGCTGCCGATTCCGGCAAAACCTATACCCGGCATGCTGCCTGCCCCGGCAAACTCCATACCTATTGTGTTGCCGATTCCGTTTGCTTCCGCTCCGACCGTGCTCTGAATCCGGTCACGTTTTTCTTCCGCCTCATGTATGCTTTCCGATCCGTTCTGCCCTGCTTCGTCCATGCCTCCGAATCCGTCATATTTCATGTCCGCTTCCTTCATGTCTCAAACGCCTCACTTTCCCTGCCCGCTCTATCCTGCATTTTTCCGGGCGCAATTTCTACTTGCATTGTGCCCTGTTTTTTCCAAGATATACCTTTGAGCCGTTCATTCCTGCGGATTTCCCGGAGATTCGGCGTCGCCGACACTTAAAGCGGCATCTTCTCCTCGGCTGCCTCCAGACTTTCATACCCGTACAGCCGCGCGCTGTTCTCCATCGTCATTTCAGCAAGGTTCTTTCCCTCCTTGGCAAGCTGCACCACAAAGCGCCCGTACATAGTCAGCATCTTGTCGGAATAGGTGCCGAGCTCCCCTCTCAGATAGGTTTCATAGGAGGTGTCATACTCTCTGTCGTCGTAAGTGTGGATCGTCCTCGCATTTGCCGCCAGACGAGGATACCGTGCCGCAAATGCCTCCATAAAGCCAACCTGAATCTGCACGATTGCCTCTATGATCTGCTTCTTTTCTTCGGGAACTGCCGGAATGCGATCCGCTATCTCCGCATACCTTTCCGGCGCGGTGCTCTCCATCATTCTCCCGTACTTCTCCTCGATCAGGTTGCGCCCGTTCTGTTCCGCCTGCCTGAAATCGCAGAGATATTGAAGCAGCATATTCTTGCTCCATGTGAGGTACTGGCTGCGGCGCATAATGGAAAAGGTGTACCAGTCATTCTGGCAGCTTGCCCTGCCGCCCTCGTTTCGCACCTTGTCAAAGGCAGCAAACTCCTCTTTGGCAATCTTTTGCGCCAGCTCCTCAATGCTCTCCTCCGAAAGGACCGCTTTTTCCAACAATTCCTGCACATAATATGCCAGATAGGGCTCCCTGACGCCCACATAATCCTTTTCATACAACCGATCCGCCAGCAGACTGCCAAGCTTCTCTGTCACTTCTCCCACGCCCGGCACTTCTCCCGCATCTCCCAATTCCCGCAGAACGTCCGCGATCTGACCACAGTCCTGCTTTCCCGCGATGCCCGCATAGAGCCATTTGTCGTGGGGCGGGTACTCACCGTCCATGTAATAAACCAGCTTCATTGCCTGCCGCAGCCCCTCCGCCTTTGCAAGCAGCGCCGCCACAGAATCCCCTCTCCCTGACATTCTCTCATAATTGTAAGGCAGCGCCTGAGAAAATTTTGCACATGCCTCCGCCAGCTTCAAATACCATATCCTCTCCGGGCAGCCCTCCTGCAGCACCTTTCTGATGGCGCTGAAAACGCCCTCGCCGTCATAGAACACCTCGCCGTTTGTGGCGGCTGCCAGTGCCTCGTCCGCAAGCTCCTCCCACGCAAAATCCCCGGCGGTCACGGTCTTGGTCAGATTGCGGCAGTGCTCCGCACCCAATATCCGCTCATAGAAGCTGCGGACAGTACATACCCCGACTCGTCCCTTTCCCTGTGGGCTTTCCATGCGGACAGCGCCCATAAATTCCTTCGGCAGGGCGTCGTAGGCAGCCCGCAGCGCATCTCCGATTTTTGCATCTGTCTCCTCCGGAATCCAGATTGCAAAGCCGGGACCCCAATCATGATCTCTTGAAATTTTATCGTCAAAACCAAAGCAGTCCGAGCCCTCGCCCACAAGCCCCACCGCAATTTTGTCCAGATCCTCCGAAAACTTTGCCTCCAGCATGGGCTTGCCGTATTTTTCATAGAAAAGACGGCATAAAGCAAGCCCGGACAGAGGCTCCTCCCGCACCGCATGCCGGCACGCCGCCAGATTTTCCGCAAGTCTGTGATAATACTCGTTCTCGCCGAGTGACTCCTTCACCGCCGCCATCGCCTTTTCAAAGCAGTCCGCGGCACGCTCAAAGTCACGCTGCCTGTAATAGAAGGTTCCCATGGACGAAAGCGCCGCCGCATAATGGGAATCCCGGATGCCTCGGGTCTCAAAAATGCTTATGGCATGTTCAAAATACCCTGCCGCAAGATCATCCTCGCCCAGCTGCAGGCAGCTTGCCGCAAGATTGGCACAGGTGACCGCCTCCTCAAAATAGACATCGTCGTTCTGCTTCACGATTGCAAGCGCCTTTAGCTCACTTTCCTTCGCCTTGGAAAAATCGCCCATTTCCTGATACAACAAACTGATATTGTTATACAGGCTCGCAAAAAGCATGTCATTCTGATCCAACTGCTTTTCATAGAGGGCAATCACTTCCTCATAGCGCGCAAGGGAGTCTGCAAGCCGCCCTCCCGCCCGGTAAGCGTTGGCAATATTGAGCAGCGTGGTGGCGTAAGCGGTGGTCTCGCCGATTCCCATCCGTTCCATCAGCGCAAGCGCCGCATCTGCGTACCGGTAGGAATCCTCCACCCGGCTGGTCTCCCTTGTGTAGCCGATCATCTCATTCAGAAGCGTCAAAAGGGCGGCGTCATCCTTTTCCTCCATTGCCCGGCAGATGCCCTGTTCAAGTAGCGCCTGTGCCTCCGCTCCACGCCCGGAAGAGATCAATCCGTCCATCTGTTCCACAATCTCGTTTACCTGCATGTCAATCCTCTTTTCTGAGCAGTTTTACTAATATTTTCTAAGTCCCTTGGGATAATGATTTTTCAGGATGCCGCCTGCTGCCTTCGCCCAGCCGAGGCTGTAACCGTCCGCGCACACAAGGCACCAGCCCTTGGCGTCGCCGCCTCTGATCGTGACGCCGTCGCCCCCCGTCAATGTCATGCCGTTCAGATATTGTGCCGCCTGCGGGCTGTCCGCCGCAAGCTCCGCCACCTGCTTCGCCTGTCCGGGAGCGATTGCCAGCGCCAGCGCATGGGACGGCTCAAACCTGTTCTTCTTGATCGTGCCAAGGTGCAGTCCGGGGCGCAATACCTTCAGCCCTTTCAGTGCGGGCAGCTCCGGTGCTCCCAGATAGAGCTGGTCTCCAAACCGGATATAGGTGCCATCCCACGAAAAATCTCTCAGCCGCTCCGCTTTAAAATCCAACCATTCCGCATATTCTTTCTGGGAAATTCCCCGCTCCGTCCCGTTTTTGCAGGGGCGTCTGAGCGCCGCCTCGGATACCCCGCACAGATCCTCATCCGCAGAAAGCCGTTTTTCCAACACTGCCAGAAAATGTCCCTCGCCCTTCAGCTTGTGCGGCATGAGCCGGAGCGTGTCCGCCAATTCCGGCATGGGGTGTTCCGCCCATCCGGGCACACCGCGCGTAAAGCCTTCCGGGCATTCCGCCGGCACTACCCTAAACTCCGGGTGTCTCTCCAGAAACCGCGCAATGGCGTCCTCATCCTCCGCCGGAGCAAAGGTACAGGTGGAATAGACCATTCTTCCGCCGGGGCACAGCATCTCCGCCGCACAGTCAAGCACCCCGTCCTGCCGCTCGGCGCAATGCCTGACATTTTCAAGGCTCCACTCCCCGTACGCTTCCTCGTTTTTCCGGAACATGCCCTCCCCGGAGCAGGGCGCGTCCACCAATATTTTGTCAAAATATCCTGTGAAAAAGCCGGCGAGCCGCTCCGGTGTTTCGTTGAGCACCAGTGCATTGACAACGCCCATTCTCTCTATGTTCTCGGACAAAATTCTTGCCCTTGCCGGATGGATCTCATTGCAGACAAGAATGCCCTCGCCGCGCAGAAAATCGGCGATCTGGGTTGACTTTCCTCCCGGCGCCGCGCACAGATCCAGCACACGATCCCCCGGTTTTACGCCAAGAAAAGGCACCGGCGCCATGGCGGACGGCTCCTGAATGTAATACACACCCGCCTCATGGAACGCATGCTTGCCTGCCGGTGCTTCCTCCGGGTAGTAAAAACCGTTTTCCGTCCACGGAACCGGCGTCAGGTCAAACGGACATTTTTCCAGAAATTCCGCCACATCCGTCTTTCTTGTATTCACTCTGAGCCCCCTGTAACGTTCCCCGTCAAGGCTCTGTAAAAACGCCGGGTACTCCTCCCCCAGCATATGCTTCATTCTGTCAAGAAAATCCTCCGGCAGCATATCCGACTCTCCTTCGCTTATTTTGGCTCTCATCATACCATATTTTTCTCTTTTCCTCAACCACACAAACATCGCCTGTTTGCACATATACAAACCAGAAGTTTCGTGCTATAATGTTAGCCGTTCCATCGCAATTTACTTCTGAGACAAAAACGGAGGATTCCATGAAAAAGACAAAAGTATTTCTGCTGATACTGCTCTGCTGTGCGTTTTTGACTGCGGGCGGCGGTATTCTGGTATATTATATTGCGTCCGGCGGCAGCAGCACGGTGGGCGGAAGCGGCACTGCCGCAGGGGAGATGGCTTCTGTGGAAACACCTGCCCCCACGCCCACACCTGTGCCGACACCCACGCCGGAGCCTACGCCCACACCTTTCCCCGAGCGGGACATCACCCTGATGGCGGTCGGCGATGACCTTCTGCATATGGGAATTGTAAAAACGGGAAAGCAGGAGGACGGCAGCTTAAATTATGATTTTTTGTTTGAAAGCATCTCTGATATGCTGGAAAATGCAGATGTGAAGATCATCAACCAGGAAACGATCTTAGGCGGAAATGACCGGGGCTTCTCCGGATTTCCCCGCTTCAATTCCCCGACAGAGGTGGGGGACGCCATCGCCGCCGCAGGCTTCAATGTGGTGCTGCAAGCCTCCAACCACTCTGCCGATCAGGGCGTGGACGGCCTGCTTAGCTGCGCCGCCTTCTGGAAAACCCACCCGGAGGTGCTGGTGACCGGCATCTATGAGACGGAGGAGGACGCGGAGGAACTTCCGCTGATCACCATTGATGATGTGACCTTTGCCGTGCTGAATTACACATACAGCCCCAACTCGGAAACCATTCCCTCCTCCGTCGTGGGACATCTGAATTTCCTGTGCAGCTACAACGAGCGGAACCGTCTTGATTTCACCACACTGAATTCGCAGGTGCTTTCGGATATTGAACGGGCAAAGGAGGCTGCGGACGTCGTGATCGTCTGCCCCCACTGGGGAACCGAGTACAGCACAAAGCCCTCCAAGTACCAGAAGGAATTTGCCGTGCAGATGGCTGAGGCCGGTGCTGATCTGATCATCGGCACCCACCCCCATGTGATCCAGCCGGTAGAATGGATAGAGACGGAAAACGGAAACCGCGCCCTTTGCTTTTATTCGCTGGGCAACTATGTATCCACGCAGAAAAATGCCCAGAGCATGCTGGAAGCAATGGCATGGGTGACGTTCCATGTGGCGGAGGACGGCATCTCCATCACCTCCGAAAAGACCGGAGCCATCCCCATGGTCTGCCAGTATAACAACCGGGTTCGGTTTGAAAATGTTTATTTTCTGGAAAATTATACCGCTGAGCTCGCCGCTTCACACGGCATCCGCTCCTACGGCGGTGTGACGCTCTCCCTCGACGATCTCACAAAATGGAGCAACGAAATATTGGGAGAGTGGATGCTCACAAAGGAACAAGCGCTCTCCCAATAACAGGATCTGTTTAATCAATTACATTTCTGATTCCGATGATGGTGTCATAGTCGGCCCTGCCGATGATGACACCTTTTCTTGAGTTGGCGGCATGAATGATCTTGCCATCCCCAATATAAAGTGCCACATGCGTACAGGACTTGCCTCCGTTGGAGGAATAGCAGATGATGTCGCCCGGCTGGATCTCCTCGTAGGAGATTGCCCGTCCCGCCTTGCTGTACTGCCCGTCCGGCGTTCTGCTGATGGAATAACCGAAGTCCGCGTAAATATAGCAGGTAAAGCCCGAGCAGTCCGTACCGCTTGACAGGCTTCTTCCGCCATGCACATAACGGTAACCTTCATATTGCAGCGCATAGTCTACAATTGCCCTGCGCAGCTCCTCGTTGGAGGTGTAGCTTGTCTCCGGGAATACAATCGTCGTGCTCTCGGGTGCCTTCTGCTCGGACACGGTCTCTCTCGCTGCCAGTGCCTGTTTTGCCGCCAGCTCCGCCCGCTCCTCCTCAATGGATTTCGCATAGACAAATTCTTCCACGACCTCCGCATATTCTGCGGAAACATATCCCTCTTTGCTGTCCGTGTACTGCACCTTGAGCCAGTCGCCGCAATCCTCCAGAAGCAGTATCTTCTCGCCCTCATCCACATAGCCGATCCGCTTGGAATCCGTGGTGGGCTCCTTTCTCACGTTCAGTCTGGCTACCTGCACCTTGGCGTATCTGGTCACATACTGATCGATCACCTCCAGTGCCGCGTCGCCGTATATGAAATACTCTGATTTGATATAGCCCTCCACGCTGCCGGAAACGATCTGGAACCAGTCATCGTTATCGCCCGCCACTGCAAGGATCTGCGCCACCGCGCCGCTGTATATCTTGCCCACGATCTCCGAATCCGTGTTAGGCTCTTTTCTCACATTCACATATTTGTTTACATCGGCAATCGCCAGATTCGCGTATTCATCTTCCTCCGCGGCATCTCCCGATGAAACATCCGTCACTGCCGCATCGCCGCCGGACACGACCACTGCGCCGTTTCCATCGGATACCGTGCCGTCAAAACCATTGCCGGAAACCGTTCCGTCACTGCCGGGCGTTCCCTTCTGTCCGCTCATGCCAAATACATTCTTTCCCGCCGAAAACGCCTCCGCCACGCCGCCCTCAGTGCGGGTGTCCGCGGTCTGGGTGGAGGAGGAAGTTCCGGTCTCATTTCCCTGCGTGCCATTTCCGCCTGCGGCCGCGCCTGCTTGCGCTTCCGCTCCGGTTCCGGTTACGCCTGTCCCGGCGGACTGTACTGCTACCCTCGTTCCGGCTGCTTCCGTCGCTCCCGTCGCATTTCCCTGCGTGCCATTTCCGCCTGCGACCGCGCCCATCTGTGCCACACCTGCCACATCCGCGGCGGCCGCATACGCCTCCGCCGCTGCCACGCTGATGCCGCTCTGCTCCTCTATTCCACTCTGCCGCGCCGCATAAATCATTCCCAGCAGCAGGCAGACCACCAATATCACATCTCCAATTCTTCTCTTCATGTTTTCCTCATCTATCGCTTTGCCCCATTCGGGCATTCCATTCTTTAGTTACATTAACAGTAATATGCAGTTCAAGTCTGTATTATAGCACATCACATCAAAATCCGAAATACTTTTGTAACATTTTCTAAATTTTCTTGAAACATATGGAAATTTTATTTTTTTGATTTCGTCACAATATCCATGCATCTCTGTTGACAGTCCTGTTAAGATTTCTTTATAATAGAAATGTTTTTAAAATACACTAAGGAGAGATTTCTTATGGAGAAAATTTTCAAGCTCAAAGAAAACGGTACGACCGTGCGCACCGAAATTGTCGCCGGTTTGACCACGTTCATGACAATGGCTTACATCATTGCCCTGAACCCCAATCTTTTAACCGGTTTCGGTTCTCAGGGGGGACCCGAATTGTGGAACGGTGTGTTCCTTGCCACCTGTATTGCATCTGCAATCGGTACCATTGTGATGGCATTTCTTGCAAACAAGCCCTTTGCCATGGCACCCGGCATGGGACTTAACAGCTTTTTCGCCGTTGTGGTTACCAACATCGTAAGCCTGACCGGTCTTAGCTATCTGCAGTCCTTTCAGGCTGCTCTCTGCATCATCCTGATCGAGGGTGTTCTGTTCCTGATCCTCTCCGTCCTCAATGTGCGCGAGAAGATTGTAAACGCCATTCCGCTTGGCATTCGTCTCGGCATTGCTCCCGCAATCGGTCTGATGCTTCTGAACATCGGCGTGGGCTCCAATGCAGGCGTAATCAACGAGAACGGCACTTTCTATGTAATGCGTGACTTCTTCGGTTCCCTGACTCCCAGCCTTGCAAAGAGCAACATGGGGGACGGCTACGCTCAGATGGTTCTGACCGTTGTCACCATGTTTGTGGGACTTTTCCTGATTATCATTCTGGCACAGAAGGGCATTAAGGGTGCCGTGCTTTTGGGTATGCTGGCAGCCTCCGTGATCTACTGGGCAGGCGAGGCAATCTTCCTCGGCATCAATCCGTTTGCTTCCCTTGCAGACGCATCCTTCCTTCCCGCCTTCGGTGATATGGCACAGACTACCCTGTTTAAATTTGACTTCAACTCTCTGTTCAGCATCGGCTGGTTCACCGTCATTACGCTGGTGATCACCTTCTGTATCATCGATATGTTTGATACCATCGGTACTCTGGTAGGCACCGCCTCCCGCGCCGGAATGGTTGACGACAAGGGCAATATGCCTCAGATGAAGGAAGCGCTGACCTCTGACGCAGTCGGCACCATCGCGGGCGCCCTGACCGGTACCTCCACCGTTACCACCTTTGTGGAGTCCGCTTCCGGCGTGGAAGCAGGCGGCCGTACAGGTCTTACCGCCCTCACTACCGGCATCCTGTTCCTTGCATGTATTTTCATTGCGCCGATTGCGGCTATCATTCCCCCCGCCGCAACCTCCTCTGCACTGATCTATGTAGGACTTCTGATGCTGACAGGCTTAAAGAAAATTGATTTTGAAGATATTTCCCAGAGCCTTCCCGCAGCACTGATGCTGATCGCAATGCCTATCTCCGGTTCCATCGGACACGGCATCGGCCTCGGTCTGATCTCCTACTCCGTAATCAAGGTCTTCACCGGCAAGGCAAAAGACGTGTCCATCCTGACCTACATCATTTCCCTGCTGTTCCTTGTGAAGTTCTTCCTGGTAGTATAAAAAATCAGACTCTGATTTTTCCGTCCCCGGCTCGGAATCCTGCTTTGGCAGGATTCCGGGGATGGGGGCTGCAGAAATGCCCTAATTCCCGCCAAGCTTCTTCTATCTTGCCATATGCTTCATCGGTAATCCGTCTCCCAAATTTTCCGGCGATTGTCCACATCTTCCGCCGATTGTCTCCTATCAAGAAAAAATGTTATTTCAGGTCCCAATTTTCCCTAAATTCCCCTTTAAATAACATGCTTTTTTATCAAATTGTATCCCACAGGGAAAAAGTTCTCATCCAGATCCCACAAATCCGCAAAAAATGGGATCCAGCAAAACAAAAAGTTCTGCCTGGATACAATTTCCTAAAAATCCGCTCTTTTAAAAGCCTTTTTGACATGAAATTAGGATCCAAAACAAGAAAAAATTTCGTCTGGATACAATGAGCCTTTACTGCTTTACATGGCTCCACTTGCAATCCGTGCTCTTCTGATCATGGCAAATTTCCTCGACACCTCGGCACTTTACCTGTCAGCTCCCCTCATCGTCTCGACACCTACTTTACATGCCTGTTCCCCTTATTACCTTCGCACTGTACATGCTCGTCCTCTCATCATCTTAGCATTTTACCTCCCACTCTCCTCTACGCGTTTCCCTCCTCCCCACATGTCTATGCCTCTCCCAAAAAGTTACCTGTCCTTACACTATTTTTACACTATTTCTACATTATCCCTACACTGTCTTACCGGTAATTTCATCAGATGCATCTCTCACACCTCATCCATACTGAAATATTTGCTCTTCCCATAATTTCATTAACTACAAACCACAAAAGGAGGATTATTATGATTTACGAACAAGCCAAAGCGGAATATTCTCGTCTCACCACACAGCTGAAAGAAATAGATGAAAAACTACTTACGCTTCCCAAAGGAAAGCTGGTGATCACCCATTCCGCTCCCTACTGCAAATGGTATTGCAGCGACGGAAAATCAAAGCATTATATTGCAAAGTCCGATCGCGCGTTGGCAGAACAGCTTGCAATAAAAAAATATCTGTCCGCCCTGCGCGAAGAGATACTGCATGAAAAGAGAGCATTGGAATTTTATTTGAAACATCATTCGTCAGAAAGGCAATCAATGGAGATGTTGCAGGGCTCCTGCCCGGAACTTACGCAACTACTTGCTCCCCATTTCAAGTCGACCTCCGCAGTCCTCGCCGAGTGGGAAGCCGCCTCTTACGAACATAACCCCAAGAACCCGGAACATCTGATTTACCGAACCGGCAACGGTATCTGTGTCCGCTCCAAATCAGAAGCATTGATTGCAACTTTACTGTCTGCCAACCGGATTCCATTCCGTTACGAAAGTCCGCTCCTGTTGGGGAATGTACTCTGCTATCCCGACTTCACCATCCGCCATCCCCAGACCGGCAATTTCTTTTATTGGGAGCATTTCGGCATGATGGGCAACGATGCCTACTGCAAACAAGCCACTTCCAAACTTCAACTGTATTGCGCAAACGGCATCATTCCTTCCATCAATTTGCTTATCACATATGAGACAAAGGAGCAGCCTTTGGATACCGGATTGGTACAGGATATGATCAAACACTATTTCCTCCCCTGACACCCCTTAAAAGAACTGCCAAATCCAGCAGATCACGCCCAAGACCCAACTGGTGAAAATGCCATAGAGAATAACAGGCCCGGCAATGGTAAATATCTTACAGCCAACGCCGAATACCCAGCCCTCCTTCTTAAATTCGATGGCGGGTGCTGCCACGGAATTGGCAAAACCGGTAATGGGTACCAGCGCGCCCGCTCCTCCCCATTTCACAATGCAAGGATAAATGTTAAAGCCGGTGAGCAGAACACTCAACAAAATCAGGACAATCGTACAAAGACTGGCGGCGGTATCCTTGTCAACATTCAACACGCCCGTACAGAAATTCAAGATGCCCTGCCCCAGTACACAGATGAGCCCGCCCACCAGAAATGCTTTGAGAAGCTGCAGCCAGAAATTATGAACCGGCGTCATCTCCTTCACATACTTCTCATAATTCTGTTTCTTGCTCTCCACATCGGCAGATGCACACTGCACACATTCCACATCTTCTGCGCTCTGCTTGACAGGCGTTTCCTGTTCCACACCTTGCATACTGCGTAACTCCCCGCGCTTTCCGGTTGTAGCCTGCATGTCATTTTTCAAAATTTCCTTCATAAACCGTTGCCTCCGTCGCATCATTGTAACCTATACTATCCGCACAAATCATCTATTTTATACCTCATACCCAGTCGTGCACGCCTAAAATGAAATACAAAAGGGAGCCTACAAATTTTCCGGCAGCCATGGCACAGATCGCGATGCCCAGACCATGCCGGAAGCCCACCCGCCGCGCAAAAATCGGAATACTGTCCAACATCTCCGCAATCGCCAGTGCAAGACACCCCACAAACATGCCGGCAAACAGCCCGAACAATACGGTAAAGGCAAGTCCTATCGCCTCCACAGCCCTGCCGGAAAGCCCCAGTGCCGCCATCCACACATCAAAGTAAAAAAAACGTTCAAACACACTGACGATGCATCCCACCACCGTTCCGGCGATCACCATTTCTTCATATAAAAACACCTTTCCCGCTGTGTGCGTCTTACCCGCAAATCGTGGAATCAGCCCGACAGCCACAAGCACGGTGAACACACCGGCGGCTGCCAGCATGCCAAAGCTCCCGCCGAACACAATCAGAAACAAGTATTTCAAACTATTCCACATCAATGATTTTGCCCTCTCTTTCGGCGGTGTCCACAAGCGCCGTGTTCACATCTGTCTCATATTTCCGCATCTCCACCTCGATCGGCGTAGGATCCTTCGTGAGCCGCCTGCCGCCCACATGATTAAAGAACACAATAATTCCTATGGAAAGTCCCGCTGAATACGCCACCTCCAGCGCAGATACCCCTTCCGGATCACTGCCCATGACCAGCCTGTGAATCTGTGCAAACACATCCGCAATGCCGATATCATTGTGATATGCCATGATGGTAAACGCCGTGCCGAAAAAGCTGATAATCGCAACCAGGATGATCTTGAAAAGCTGTGCGGTTCCCTTGTGCTTATTTACCTTGACCCACTCCGCTACCACATCGCTCTCTCCCACGCTCTCCACCGTCACCTGCGGGCACATCTGCTCTATCATCTCCGTAATTTTGAGCACACTGATCACACACCGCTTGCAATCCTTCTCCTGAAACTTGTGAATCCGCATACTCTTTACCTTGGCTGCCACCGTTTTGTCCGCGCAATAGACGCTTCCCGCGTCCTTCATGTATACATCTTCCGACATAACCTCAACATTCTGATTCAACTTGATGTAACATACCGTTCCTGCCATATGCACCAGCCTTTCCGTAAACAGTTGCTGAGCGATAACATACCCAAATGTTTTGAAAAATATACATTTTTAAGAGTGCGAAACCGTTTTCGCAACCTTGTCTCACTCCCTCAACTATGTTAAAATAAAGAAAAAGCTACAAAGGAGAACACCATGAAAATCCAGGATTTTTGCGACATGGAGAAATTTGAGCAGATTATGAGGCACTGGGCAGTCAGCACAGGACTTGCTACTGTAGCGGTTGGCGCGGACGGAAAGTATATCAGCGACTGCTACAACTTTACCGAGTTCTGCATCGACTTGACCCGCGGCAGCGCAGAGGGAAAGAAACGCTGCGAAAAATGTGATCGTGAGGGAACGGGTGTATACCCCTGCCACGCCGGACTGGTAGACTTCGGCATTCCCATCACCCTCGACGACGGAACCGTACTCGGAAGCATCATCGGCGGTCAGGTGCTCCCGGAGCATCCCGACGAGCAGAAATTCCGTGCAACCGCAAGAGAACTTAGCATCAACGAGGACAGATACATCGACGCACTCCACAAGGTAAACGTAAAGACCAGGGAACAAATTGACGCATCCGCCAATCTGCTGGGCGACGTAATCAACATGTTTGTGCGCGCAAGCTACGCCAACATGCGCAATGAGGCGCTTGTCAACGAGCTGAAGGACGGCATCGCCGTTGCTGCCTCCCAGATCGTAGCCGCCAACGAGCGCACCAAACAAATCGAGGGATACAGCAAACGCCAGCAAATCCTTGCACTCAACGCCTCCATCGAGGCTGCCAGAGCAGGCGAGCACGGCCGCGGTTTCTCCGTCGTTGCCGACGAAGTACAGAAGCTCGCCAAGGGCATGGCAACCACCAGCGCGGAGATCACCGCCAACCTGAATGCTCTGGGCGAAACCATCACGCACCTTAACCAGTGAAACGAATACAGAGAAATCATATTGTATAATGAATGGGCGGAAAGCTTAAAAAGTTTTCCGCCTGTTTGCGTTTTACCGCCAAAATCCGAATTAACGCTGACCACCGACACATCAAAAACCGGTGGTTATTCTTTTGCCCGTTTACATTTGAAAACAGTGCGCTTAACATTGCACCTGAAACACTGTAAATCACAGATATTACCTACAAAACGGAGGATACCATCAATTCTTCACGTTCAAAAATTAATTTATGATTATCCAGCAGCAAATCAATTATTGCCCGTTCTGCACCGCCTTCACATATACATGCTATATATTTCCCCATACTAAAGCCCCCTATTTAACACTGCTCAAGACTTTTTTCAGTGCCATATAGGCCTCATATGCAGGCACAGTTCCTCCGAGATAACCGCTATCATAAACTTCACTTTTTTTGATATCGTTTCGTTTCAAAATGTTGGACAAATTTTCTACTCCTATCCCCTCTTTATTTCTGACAATATAGATACTGTCATTCCTGTCAAATTCATCCAATATCTCTGAATAGTGGGTCGAAAACAAAATCGTTGCACCGCTCTTATTCACTTTTTCATCCATGAAAAAACGTATTAATGTGGCGACAATTTCTCGGTTAAAATGATTTTCTATTTCATCAACAATCAGATATCCTCCTTCGGCAAACGAAAATGTTGCACTCATAAACACACCTAATCCCTTTATGGTTCCGGAAGACAGATAATTTTCCAATACTGTGAGACTGTTAATTGCAATCTCCTCTTTACCATAAAATTTCAGCCGGATATCTACTTTTTTTTCTTTTAGGCTACACTCAAGGTACTCAATACTGGGATCCAAAAAAGTCAACAATTCCTTCGGGAATCTTCCAAGAACATTTAAAGTATTGTGATCCGTCCATTCCAGCATATCACAGATGAAAAGACTCATATTTTTCTTTTTGTTCTCTGCCACAATAATACTTACGTCGTCCATCAGATACTGCTCGTTTTTGTCACGTTTCTGCTTTAAATCAGTCTCAGTAAAGTCAAACAGGTTTTTCTTCGTCTTTACCCTTGCACCATCCTTTGACCACAATTTCTCATCTTTTATAATCAGCTTTTCGCTTCCGTCCACCTCGCTTATTTCTTTAACGATAGCGGTTTCCAGCTTGTTTACATCATGTCCGTCATAAAAATAAGTTGTAATAATCACCTGATGATTATCATCCATATCATCAAGAATCGCTTTGGAGCGAATGTTATTTAAAGATTCATTGTTGAGCATTTTCATTACAAATGAGATTGCTCTCAAGATTGTTGTCTTTCCGGATGCATTAATACCCACAAACGAAATTGCTTTATTTACATATATGTTTGAAAAGACATGGCAGAGCCGCTCTTTGTCGTAATCATCCACTCTCTGTAATGCCACAAAGTCTATATCCAGCCTGTTCTTGAAGTGTGGCAATCCATTTATTGCTATCTTTAACAGTTTCATAGCTGCCTCCGTCTATAATTACACGTTTTTCGTTTTTGCCTTTTTATTATACCCAATCCAAGAACTGTTTTCAATATTTATTTACACGTTTTTCGTTTTTATTTTCCACAATCACGCTCACCCGGTAGCAGCCGTCGCCCTCATCCACCACCATGCTGCCGTTGTACTGTTCCGCGAGACTTCGCAGTATGCTTTGTCCGTACCCCTTTCTGTCCGTCTTTTTCTGTGGGATATAGCTGTTTTTTGTAGCCACGGACAAATACCCTCCCTGCAGGGATGCCTTGATTTCCACAAAGGGAGAATTTTGCACCTTTTCGGCAGCCGCCACGGCGTTTCGCATCAGATTGGAAAAGATGCTGCAAACCGCCACGGGATTCAGCTTCAGAGGATAGGGAATCAGCAGCTCATGGATCAGGCGGATCCGTTTTTCCTCACAGATCTTCTCATTTTCCGCCATGACTGCATTGACCACCGAATCCCCGCAATACACGCACTCCCGCGTAGATTCCATGTAAACCGCCAGTGTGCCCAGCATGTCGTGTACCTTGTCATAGTCCTCGTTCTTCAGAAGCTGACTCATAATATAGAGCTGTTCATTCATGTCATGGCGGATTCTCGCAAGCTCCTCCCGTCTCGCCTCAATCTCCCTGTAATGGTTCTGCTCCACCTCCCACGCCTTTTCCACCGCGTGCAGTCTGCGGGAGACCTCCAGCATGTCCTGCTGCTTTGTCAGGGTATAGAACAGGAGCATATCAGCCAGAATCCCGATAGCCGCCCCAAGCCACGCCTCCGCAACATTGACCTTGCTTGCCGTATATGCAGCTTCGTTGAACGAGAGCATCAGCAGAATCTGATTGATGGGAAAAACACAGAATACCAGGAAACTCTTCATGGAATAGGGTTTTCTGTCAAATATCTTCTTTTTGACAATACACAGAAGAAAGTAGAACAACAGCGTGATTGTAAAAACATACAGGCTTAAGGTCAGCGTCAAGGGCGTTCCGAAATACGTCTTTCCGAGCTGATCCGCTATCTCGTCTTTTAAGATCCCCATGGTAATCATTTCCGCTAAAAAGGAGAAAGCGACTAATAATATGCGAAACAGCACCTTTTTCCACAGTTCTCCCTCAAACAGCCAAATGAGGATAACCAATACGGAAAAAAACATGCAGACCCCACACACATTTCGCAGCAGAGCATGATTCCCCGCCAGAATCTTAGCCAGCATAAACGGAAACTCTGCCGCCATGAGACACACGACATATTTCCATCTCGGACTTTTCTTGTTTCTGGGTTCAAATGAAAGGCTGCTGCACACTGCATCAGCAAGCAGCATCAGCATCCAGAGGACAAAACAACCTATGTAGTAAAACATTGCTGCGCCCTCCCCTAGTCCTGACTTCTGATAAAATCAAAATACTGCTGTCTGGCGGACGCATACATGGATCTGCTGATGGGAAGGGCGTCCTCACTCTGCAGGATCAGTTTTTTTCGCTCAAAGCGTTTGATATAGCGCATGTTTACAAGATAGCTCTTGTGAATACGCACAAAATCCTCCCTCATCTCTTCCGCATAATCATCCAGCCGTCCGTACACAAAAAGCACAGTGTGAGGCTGCACGATGGAAATCTGGTGCGCATTACTCTCAAGATAGAGGATTCTGCTGTACGGCAGTGATTCCAAGCCTCCCTTATATTGCACCGCAAGTGCCTTCTTTCTCCGGGACGTCCTTTCTTTCATTGCTTTCTCCAGAAGCTTTCCCAAATTGTCTTCCCTGACCGGCTTTACCAGAAAACCGCACAAATTGACCTTTTCCCAAAAGATTTCCTGCGAGTAACGGTCATTGTAGGAAGTGACAAAAACGATGCGGCTGTCCGGAAATCGTTCATTGATCTCCGATGCGTATTGTATTCCGTTTTTGTTTTTTCCCTTCCACTCAATATCCATCAGGATCACATCATAGGAAGCGCCCTCCTCCATGTCCTTCCACAGCGCTTCCACCTGTTGAAACAGTCTGTACCCTTCAATTTCCTCTTGTTTTTCGAGAATTTTCTCCATTTGATCCAGAAATATTTCCTGATCATCGCACACCGCAATTTTCATATATATTCCCCTATATTGTATTGCTTTATATTGTCTTTTTGTATAGAAAACAAGTATATATTATATTCCATTAAAAGGCAATACATTTTATAGTTTTGACTTGTATATGAAAGTAAATCAGTGTTTCATATTGTGTTAGTTTTTCTAAGGTTGGGTATAATACTGGTATAACTTGTTTTTAACTAAAGAATTGGAGATGTTTTACCTATGCCCCAGAACAGAATCCGTGAACTGCGCCGCGAAAAGGGAATCACTCAATTGCAGTTGAGCATTGCCTTGGAAGTCACGCAGGAAACGATCAGTGCCTACGAGCACAACAAACACTTACCGAGTCTTTCCGCCCTTATGAAAATGTCAGAAATTTTCAATTCCAGCATGGATTACATCATGGGCTTGTCAGATGTACAATATATCGCCATGGACGCAGATTCCACCCAAAGAGATATTGAACAGAGAAATCTTCTGTTAAAGTATTACCGCAGATTAGGCTGCAAAAACCGTATGAAGTTGGTTGCATACGCACAGGGACTGGCAGATTCGGAGGTATAGTTCGTCCCTGTCTCAGGTCGTGGGGTTGGCATCCCCCTCCCCACCTCTCTTGCCAAATCTTTCATCCTGTACTAAACTGTATTATATAAAATGTACCGGAGGAAAAGAAAAGAGGAAGTTTTGATGGAACCAAAGAAAGTTTCTGATTCGATTACGGAGCAGCTTCGTGTGGTAATTTATCCGGATATCAACGGTTTCGGCCGTCTCTTCGGCGGGCGTCTGTTGGAATGGATTGATGAAGTGGCGGGTGCCACAGCGAGAAGGCACTGTGGCCACAATGCGACAACCGCTGCCATCGATAATCTGCAATTCAAAGAGGGCGTATTCCTGAATGATGTGATTGTGTTGATCGGGCGCGTGACCTATGTGGGCAACACCTCCATGGAGGTGCGCGTGGACACCTACAAGGAAGATGCCGACGGCACAAGACATCCCATCAACCGGGCGTACTTTGTCATGGTCTGCATGGGCGAGGACGGAAAGCCCGCGTCAGTGCCGCCCCTCATTTTGGAGGATCCCGGCGAACAGATGGAATGGGAGAATGCAAAAAAGCGCAGGGATCTGCGCATTCTACGAAGAAAAGAGGGGTTTTAGTTTTAATTCCTGCGGAAAAGCCACTGACTTTTATGGATTGATCTTCCATGAGCCGGTCTTTTCTGAGCCGGTCTTTTCTGGGCCGGTCTTTCTTGGGCCGGTCTTTTTGGGGCCGGTCTTTCTTGGGCTGGTCTTTTCTTGAGCCGGTCTTTTCTGGGCCGGTCTTTCTTGGGCTGGTCTTTTCTTGAGCTGATCTTTCTTGGATTAGTTTTTCTTGCATTGTATCCCTGTGGAAAAAAATCTTCTATCAGATCCCAATTTAGTCAAAAATACGTCAAAATTAATTCGATTTTCTACAAAATTGTATCCTACGGAGAAAAAATCTTCTTCCAGATCCCAAAATCAGAGAAAAATTGGGATCTGGAAGAGCAAAAAAGTTATTGGGAGACAATCTCTTTTTCAGAATCACTCCCCGCGACCTGCCCTGCCAAAAACGGAGAATTTCCCGACAGAGAATTGAGAACCCACCGAGCAGAAAATGGCAAGTCCGCCCGACGGAGAATTGAGAATTTCCTGGGCAGAAACCCTCGCCCCTACCACTCCTTAAAGCTGATATTCAGATCCACGTCCCCCTTGATGCCGTCCACCGTGCCTTTGTCGGTGTACTGCCAGACTGCATACTCGTAGGGGAAATAGAGGTCGGTCTTGTAGTAGGCAAACCATTTCTCGATGTCCTCGAAGGATGCCATGTCAATTAAGACACTCCACATTTCCATATTGGAATAGATCATGGGCGTGTAGCCCGCTTCCTTGATGCGGTCTACGAAGATGCGCGCCATTCTGGTGCGGTCTTCCACGGAGAGCTGGTTCATTCTGCCGTGGGCGGCGCTGGTCTTTTCCACATCATAGACGATGGGATAGGTCACATCATAGCCCTCGATGGCACCCAGCACCATATCCGCCTCCTCCAGCGCTTCTTCGTCCGTGATCGCCTGCGAGAAGAAGTATACGCCGACCTTGACGCCTGCTGCCGTGGCTCCCTTCACATTGTCCTCAAATTTTTCGTCCAGAACAATCCTGCCTTCCTCGCCGTAGCCTCTGACGCCCACACGGATAAAGGCGTACTCCACACCGCTTGCGGCAACCTTCTCCCAGTCGATATCCCCCTGATAGCGGGACACATCAATTCCCTTGTGGGACACCACATTGCCGTCCTGCACATACTGCAGTTCCCCGTTCTCCAGCACCTCCAGATTCTCCTCCAGAAGACCGTGCTTTTTCAGATCGTCCCTGATGGGTACAAAATGGAATTTGCCGTTGCTCACCACCACAATATCGTTCGGATAGAGGGGACGCAGGGTCTCCACCGTGCTGGTTCCGCCCGTAAGACTGTCCTGGATCCGGGAGAGGATTTCCCCGGAAACCTGCTCTCTCGTCTGGCTCTCCGCCGTGGCGATTGCCTCCGCCAGCATCAGATTCACCTCGTCCTCGGAGTAGGTGATCACCTCAACCTCAGCGACCGCCTGTTCCGCCTCCTCCTGCTCTTTTCTTATGAGCCTGTCATAAATCAACAGCGCCGCAATGACTACGACGGTCATTGCCACCAGACAGCTCAACACCGTGGTAATATAGAATGCAATCTCTTTTTTCTTTCGATTCATTTGTCTCTCCGCTCTTCCTTTGCAAGTTCCCTGTTTCCTCTCCAGTATACCGTGTGTCAAATTTTCTGTGAAGTACAAAAACGCGAAATTCAGAGAAATTTAAGAACTCCTCTACGCCATCATCTCCTCGCGCATGCGGAACAGGATCTTTTTTTCCAGTCTGCTCACCTGCACCTGACTGATGCCCAGCCGCGCCGCCACCTCCGACTGGGTTCTCTCCTGAAAATACCGCATGGTAATCAGCTCCCGCTCCTTGTCGGGAAGCATCTCCAGAAGCTGGTTCAACAAAAGGTGGTTCAAAAGCTGTTCTTTTTCTGTGTCCTGACAGCCTCCGCACACGCCGATCGCGCCGCCCGCGGCGTCCTTCGCCACCTTGTCCACCAGAAATATTTCGCTGCCGTCCGCCTGATAGACGGATTTATACAGGGACTCTACCTCCGCGCCAGCCTCCAGCGCCAGCGTCACCTCCTCCGCCGTCAGCCCCGCCTCCTCCGCCACCTCCGAGAGCTGGGGCTCCCTGCCAAGCAGCCCGGTCAGCCGCTCCGAAGCCAGCTTCACCTTTAAGCCGTTCTCCTTCAAGGTACGGCTGACCTTCAGCATACCGTCATCCCGCAGAAAGCGCTTGATCTCCCCCATGATCATGGGAACGGCGTAGGTGGAAAAGCGGACGTCAAAGGACAGGTCGAATTTGTCGATTGCCTTGATCAGTCCGATGGTTCCGATCTGAAACAGATCCTCCGTGTCATAGCCGCGCCCCGCGAAACGCTTTACAATATGATGCACCAGCCCCAAATTATTTTCTATCAGTACCTCTCTTGCCTCTTTATCTCCTGCCTGTGATTTCTCGATCAATACTGATATTTCTTCCATTCAGCAGCCCGTTCCCCCCTTCAAGAACGCGGTATCCACGAGCCGCTTTTCAGCTTCTTCTGCATGCGGACGATGGTGCCCTGTAACGGCTTGCTCTCCACCTCCAGATCATCCATAAACGCTTCCATGAAGGCGAAGCCCATGCCCGAGCGCTCCAGCTCCGGCTTTGTGGTAAAGAGCGGCTCCATCGCCTTGTCCACATTGTCCATGCCAACGCCCTTGTCCTCCACCTCGATATGCAGCACGCCGTTCTCCAGCCGGCAGCGCAGATACACCTTGCCTTCCCTGATTCTGCAGCAGACCGGCCGCACCTCCCCGTGTCTGCCATAGCCGTACACATTTTCATAGCCGTGTATGATGGCGTTGGTCACTGCCTCCGAGACCGCCGTCTTGATGTCCGACATCTCCTCCAGCGTGGGATTCAACGGGGCGATAAACGCCGCCACCGCCACTCTGGCAAAGCTCTCATTGTTGGAGATGGCGTCAAACTCCATGGACATCTCGTTGGTCATGCCATCGCTTTTTCTCTCCGCGCTCTTATTCTGTTCCAGTTTTATCTGCTCCACTTCAATCATCCGGTTCCTCTCCTATTCCATAATCTCGATTATTTTATGTAATCCTGACATGTGCAGAATACGCCTGATCTGCCGATCCGCATGGATGGCAAAAACCTTCCCGCCGAAGCAGGAAATTTTCTTGTATCTTCCCATAATGATACCGATACCCGAGGAATCCATGAAACGGGTATCCTCAAAATCAAACACCACATTCGCCACCTCATCCCGCATGATATACTTGTCCGCATTTTCGCAGATATAGGCGGATTTGTGATGATCCACCTCCTCCGGAAGCCTCACGCACAAATAGTTGTCAATCACCTTGAAATCGTCCTTGCTGCTCACATTTTTCTCCTTTCCTCCGCTCTTTTTTCCTGCCGCATTGCGCAAAAAAAGAACTTATAGCCTGTCCTATAAGTTCTCTTTCGTGTCTTATTCTCTATTCTGCAAGTACCTGTTACTGCTCGTTAAGTGTATTGATGTGGTTCTGCGCGCGGTTTGCACGGCCGGTTCCCGGCAGAAGCTCGATCACCTTCCGGTATGCGTCGATTGCTTCCGTCTTCTGACCGTTCTGGCGGTAGGCATCGCCCAGTGCAAAATAAGCGTCTCCGTTTGCGTCGTCATACTTCACCGACTTTAACAGATCCTCGATCGCCTTGGTGTAATCCTTGTCCTTGTAGGCGGTGCTGCCGGACTGATAGTAGGTTGCCGCAAGCTCCGGCCCGATCTGCGTAAGCAGCGTGTCATACAGCTGCCGGAACGCATCGGAGGTTTCCGCCAGATTGACTTCCGTTGCCACCGTGTCAAGATAGGTGGCGGTCGCCATGGCATCCTTCGTCATCAGATATTCGGAGGCGGCATTCAGAAGCCCGTCCACGATCTGCAGGGTGCCGTCCTCGCCCACATAGGCGTCCAGCTCCCTGTGCAGCGTCTCATTGTCCGCCTTCAGATCCTCGATCTGCTGCTCCAGCGTCGTGATGGTCGCCGTCTTGGTGTCCATCTCCTCACTGATCTTGCGCACCTGCTCCTGTGCCTTCTGGCGCTCCGCCGTAACGGAGGAGGGAAGGATCAGGAAAAACATGGACGCGATACCTAACACCAGACCGATACCCACATTGAACAGCGTGCTGAACCCGCTGCGCTTCGGCTCCTTCACGTTGAGGGGCTGGATGATGATCTCGTTGTCGCTCTGGTAGCGGACGGCATCATCTGACTTTTTACGGACGATTCCCTTTGACGGCTCGTCCGGTGTGAGCATGCTCTCCACTTCCTGCAGATAGCGCAGAGTCAGCCTGTTGTTGGCATCGATCCGGCAGCACTTGTCCAGCTCACGCTTCGCCTTCTCCCACTGTTCGCTGTCAATGTAGAGCAGCGCCAGAAGCTGGTGTGCGCGGATAAAGCGCGGATTTAAGGAAAGTACCTTCTTTAACTGGATCACCGCAAGGTCTTTGCTGTCCTGTGCGCAGTAAACCAGCGCCTGATTGTACTTTTTGATCGTCTGGTTGATGGTGTCGAGGCGGGTGGCATTGCTCTGGATCATCTCCAGATAGTCCCCCGCAATGTTCTTCTGGGGACGGAGATTCTTGCTGATTACCCACTCGCTGAGCGCGGCAACCACCTCTCCCATCTCAAAATAGACAAGCCCCAGCAGATTTCTTGCTTCTACATTGTTCTTGTTGAACTTGAGACTCTGCCGCAGGCTGACCACCGCCCCGGAAAGATCCCGGACGCCCGCCTTTTCGAGTCCCTCGTTGTAGTACATATTTGATATTTTCAATATTCTCTTGTAAAGAGAAACGTCAGCGCCACAATTCGTACAGAAATCCTGCTCTGACAAGTGGCAGCCGCAATTATAACAATTCATCCGAGCTACCCCTTATTCTTCTTCGTCCGTCTTGGTTTCCTTCAACATCTTCACCAGAATATCCGCCATATCGGTCATATCCTGATTGTAAATTGCTTCCTCCGCATCCTCCACTTCAAGGCTGGGATGAAACTTCTTCAATTCCTCTTCAAAGTTAATCATAGCAACTCCTTTATCTCACCGACCAGATACAGGGAGCCTGCAATGTAACTGCGCCTGCCTTCCCTCTTCCCCTCTGTCAGCGCCTTGTAGGCATCCTTCACCGATTCAAAAATCAAAACGCTCTTTATCATATGCTTCCGAAAGGTTTCCGCGATCGTCGCAACGGGCAGCGCCCTCGAACCGGCAAGCTGCACCGCCCACACCTCATCAAACAGGCGGGAATCCGCGATCTCTGCGATCATGTCATCATATGCCTTGTCGGCGACCACGCCGAACACAAGCCTCCTGCCGCCGCTGCACCCGTCCTGTGCGACCGTCTCCAGAAACGCCCGGATCCCGTCCTCGTTGTGGGCTCCGTCCACATAGATATCCGGCAGGATTTCTTCCATTCTGCCCGCCCAGAACGCTTTTTCAAGCCCGCGGCACAGCATTTCGGGGGACAGCTTTCCGCCCGTCAGCACCTCCGCCGCACGCACCGCAAGGGTGGCATTTTCCATCTGGTAGGACGCAATGGTATTGATGTGAAACCTAATACTATCATAATAAAGGGAGCGATAAGAAAAATCAATGCCTTTGTTGCTATTTTTTAAGAATCCGTAGTCGCTTTTCGACACGGGAAATGCCGAAATACGCAGTTTTTCCGCGGATTTTTTGAGCACCTGCGAAACGCCTTCGTCCGTCTCCCAAAAGACTGCGGGCGCACCTGCCTGCATGATGCCCGCCTTCTCCCCCGCAATCGCCTCCAGTGTATTTCCCAGATACTCCGTGTGGTCAAGCCCCATGTGGGTAATCACCGCCAGCTCCTTCTTCGCCACTGAGTTGGTCGCATCCAGCCTGCCGCCAAGTCCCGTCTCCAGAATGCAGTATTCGGTCTTTTTCTCCCGGAACAAAAGCATTGCCATGAAGAAAAGGTACTCAAAAAAGGTGGGGTGATAGCCCTCCTCCCCGGAGAAGGGAATGGCGTCGTAAACCTGCCGGAAGGCGTTCAGAAATTCTTCCTTTGTAACCATGCTGCCGTCGCAGGAAAAACGCTCCCGCACATCCACAAGATGGGGGGAGGTAAACAGGCTGCACCGGTATCCCGCCTCCCGCAGGATGGCGTAGAGATAGGCACAGACCGAGCCCTTTCCGTTGGTTCCCGCAACATGGATGATCTTCATTTCCCTGTCCGGATCTCCCAGCCTGTGCAGAAATGCCCGGGTGTCCTCCATGGTATTTTTCTTGGTAAAACGGGGAATCCCCAGCACATACGCCACCGCCTGCTCGTAGGTGGTGATCTCTTGTCTCTCCGGCATGTCCGCTCCTTTCCGTCCGCTGTTCGCAGAAACAGGCGGCAGTCCCCTGCCGCCCGCGTTCTTTATTTTTTCAGCTGTGCAAGTCTCTGTCTCACCTGCTCAAGCATCCGGGTATAGCTCTCTAACTTTGCCCTCTCCTCGGCAACCTTCTGCTCCGGCGCCTTGGAAATGAACTTCTCGTTTTTCAGCATACCCTCCGCTCTGGCGATCTCCGACACAAGACGCTTCTCTTCCTTCTCCTGTCTCTCGATCTCCTGCTTGATGTCCACAAGCTCCGCAAACGGGATGTAGAGGGTCGCGCCGGCGATCACCACAGACACGGCATCATCCGCGATGCCTGCCTTGTCCGCCTGTACCAGCACCTCCGACGCATAGGCAAGGGAAGCAAAGAACAGGCTGCCCTCCTCGAATACCTTGCGCACACCTGCGTCCTCGCTCACCACATAAACGGATGCCTTTCTGCCGGGCGCCACAGTCATCTCCGTTCTGATGTTGCGGATACCGCGCACGGCAGCCTTGATCGTCTCGATGCTCTTTTCCTCCTCGGGGAAGCTTCTGTCCTCCCTGTAAACAGGCCAGGAAGAGATCATAATGGACTCCTCCTCGGACTGCATGGTGCAGAAAATCTCCTCGGTGATGAACGGCATGTAGGGATGCAGAAGCTTCAGCGCATCCAGCAGCACGGTCTTAAGGGTATACAGCGCAGCGTTCTGGCTTACCGCATTGTCGGAATTATACAGTCTGGGCTTCACCATCTCGATGTACCAGTCGCAGAACTCATCCCAGATAAAATCGTACACCTTCTGTACGGCGATACCAAGCTCGAAGTTCTCCATATTGTCGGTCACTTCTTTGATCAGGACATTGCACTTTGACAGGATCCACTTGTCCACCGGCTCCAGATCTCCCGCCGCGGGAGGTGTCACTTCCTTGCCTTCCATGTTCATCATGATAAAGCGGGAAGCGTTCCATACCTTGTTGGCAAAGTTGCGGCTTGCCTCCACTCTCTCATTGTAGAAACGCATGTCGTTTCCGGGTGCATTTCCCGTGATCAGCGTCAGTCTCAGTGCATCCGCGCCGTACTGCTCGATGATCTCCAGCGGATCGATGCCGTTGCCTAAAGACTTCGACATCTTGCGTCCCTGACTGTCTCTGACAAGTCCGTGGAACAGCACCGTCTTGAACGGCTTCTCGCCCATCTGCTCATAGCCGGAGAAGATCATGCGGATTACCCAGAAGAAGATAATGTCATATCCCGTCACCAGTACATCCGTAGGATAGAAATACTTCAGATCTTCCGTCTGCTCCGGCCAGCCAAGCGTGGAGAACGGCCACAGTGCGGAGGAGAACCAGGTATCCAGCGTGTCGGGATCCTGCGTGAAATGCGTCTTTCCGCACTTCGGACATACCTTCGGCATCTCCTTTGCCACCACGGTCTCGCCGCAGTCGCCGCAATAGTATGCCGGGATCCTGTGTCCCCACCAGAGCTGGCGGCTGATACACCAGTCCCTGATATTGTCCGTCCAGTTGAAGTAGGTCTTTTCCATACGCTCGGGAATCAGCTTGATCTCGCCGTCCTTCACAGCCCTGACTGCGGGCTTGATCAGCTCGTCCATCTTCACAAACCACTGCTCCTTCACAAGAGGCTCGATGGTGGTTTTGCAGCGGTCATGGGTTCCTACATTGTGGGAATAATCCTCAATGCGCACCAGAAGTCCCATGCTGTCCAGCTCCTTCACGATGGCGGCGCGGGCTTCGTAGCGGTCCATGCCTGCAAACTTGCCGCCGTTCTCGTTGATGGTGGCATCGTCATTCATAATGTTGATCACAGGCAGGTTATGACGCTTTCCTACCTCAAAGTCGTTGGGGTCATGGGCGGGCGTGATCTTTACCACCCCGGTACCGAACTCCATATCCACGTAGGAATCCTCCACGATGGGGATCTCGCGGTTTACGATGGGAAGCAGCACCTTTCTGCCGACCAGCTTTTTGTAACGCTCATCCTCGGGGTTGACTGCCACTGCCGTATCTCCCAGCATGGTCTCGGGACGGGTGGTTGCAAACTCCAGAAACTCCGTTTTGCTGGGCTTGCCGTCCTCGTCCATAAGAGGATACTTGATATGCCAGAAATGCCCTGCCTGCTCCTGATATTCCACCTCTGCATCGGAGATGGAGGTGTTGCAGACCGGACACCAGTTGATGATGCGGGCGCCCTTGTAGATCCAGCCTTTTTCATGCATCTTACAGAACACTTCCGTAACCGCCTTGTTACAGCCCTCGTCCATGGTGAAGCGCTCTCTGTCCCAATCACAGGAGGAGCCCAGCTTTTTCAACTGGGAAATGATTCTGCCGCCGTACTGCGCCTTCCACTCCCATGCGCGCTCCAAAAATTTCTCTCTGCCAAGGTCATGCTTGTCGATGCCCTCTTCTCTCAGCTTCTCGATGATCTTTACTTCCGTGGCAATGCTGGCGTGATCCGTGCCCGGCTGCCACAGCGCATTGTAGCCCTGCATTCTTTTAAACCGGATGAGAATATCCTGCATGGTGTTATCCAGCGCATGTCCCATATGAAGCTGCCCCGTGATATTTGGGGGCGGAATCACGATGGTAAAGGGTGTTTTGCTGTGATCCACCTCTGCGTGGAAATACTTTTTATCCAGCCACTTCTGATATAATCTGTCCTCTATGCCCTTCGGGTCATAGGTTTTTGCCAATTCTTTGCTCATAGTTTCCTCCATTTCTACGGTACAAAAACGCCCTCTGCCGACTCTCATCGGCAAAGGGCGATTTCTCGCGGTACCACCTTTGTTCACAGCTTGCGCTGCCTTGGCGACTTCCATCAAAGTCATGTCCTGTAACGGGGACAACCCGTGAAAACCTACTGACCGCGCCGCGGGGTTCTGTTCTCCGGTTCCAAAACTACCTTCCGCATCCCGTTCCGCAAGGCATCTTTCAGCCGGTCTCCCGAATGCCCCTCTCTTGTCAGTGGAAATGCGTACTCCTTTTTGTCATTACCTTTTATGTTTGTAACTGAATCTGTTATTTTTTATTACTTGTTAGCGGGTGTGCCACACTTGGTGCAGAATGCTGCGCCGTTTAAAGGAGCGCCACAGTTAGAGCATACGCCTGCCGCCTGAGGAGCTGCCTGCTGCATCGGCTGCTGAACCGGAGCCGCCTGCTGCATCGGCTGCTGAACCGGAGCTGCCTGCTGCATCGGCTGCTGAACAGGTGCTGCCTGCTGTACGGGCTGCTGAACCGGCTGCATGGGCTGCTGCACATATACCGGCTTGGGAGCTACCTTGCCGTATACCCACTGTGCAAACTTCTCAGCACCGGGAATACCTGCTTCCTGACCCTTTGCATTCTTCATGATACCCATGAAAGCGAAGAGGATCACTGCAATGTTCACGATGAAGGACACGATGGACTCCACTCTGCTGAAGCCTCTGTAAATACCGTATATAATGCCGTTGCTGCTCCAACCGAACCAGTTGAAGAATCCCAGCACATCAAATGCTGCGTTTACCAGATAAGGCAGCGTGTAGAGGCACAGTGCCTGAATGACCTGTCTGCTTGCCCACTCATCCTTCTCAACGAAGATCGTTGCGGCTGCCAGAAGCAGCAGAGCGGTGTAATTTCCGAAGATTGCCAGCGCAAAAGCTGCTACCCCGTAAAACGCGAGTCTGATTCCAAATTTACCTTTTTCCATTCTGAAAAAGCCCTCCTTAAAGATATAATCGGTCGTACATGCTATGTAACAAAACATATTATATACCGTGGGTCAAAATTCGTCAATGTAGAAAAAATCTGTTTTTGTTTCAAACTGGCATGGTAAAAAAATCATAATTTGGCACTTTTTCATATGCCAGATCTGTGTATAATAGGGAGCATACAAGCAAGGACTTGCAAGCAAAGCTTTCACACGGCAGTTTGTGCCGCAGACATCACAAACATGCCGGACGCAGCGCCGGATCTGACTTCCGTCTCTGCGATTTCCAAAATGTCTGCGGAAATGAGGATGATACTATTATGAAAAAGACGAATCTGATTCTGCTCATCATCGGCATTGTGCTGGCAGTGGCGGGCGGTGTGCTCTGCTACAACACCTACCACTCCTCCTACGCCGATTCCCTTGCCTGCAAAAATGAAATTTCCGCTCTCACCGATCAGATAACGGAAAAGAAAACAGAGCTGGAAGCGCTGACCGAGGACGCGGCAAAGGCAGCCCTTGAGTCTGAGATTACCGCCCTGACCGAACAAAAAAGCACGTTAAGCGACCAGAAGCTTGCCAGCGAGCGCCCTTACTCCTACTCCCTGACCCTGCTCTTTGTGGGCATCATTTTCACGGGAGCGGGCGCGGTAAACCTGATCCGCAGCAAGCGGGCAGCCTCCTCACAGAATCAGGCGGCTGCAAACAGTCGCACACAGGCGCGTGCAAAGCTGAACAGGCTGGCACAGGCAAGCCTTATGGCGGCTCTCTGCTACATCGGTTTTGCTTTCTTTAAAATCGATATTCCCGTAGGCACGGAAAGCACCGCCTTCCACCTCGGCAATGTATTCTGCGTTCTCGCCGCGCTGCTGCTCGGCGGCTTCTGGGGCGGTCTTGCGGGCGCGGTCGGCATGACCATCGCCGACCTGACCACCATCTACGTGACCAGCGCGCCGAAAACCTTTGTTTTGAAATTCTGCATCGGTCTGATCGTCGGTCTTGTGGCGCACCAGATCTTCCACCTCAATACGCGCAGAAAACGCGGACAGATCATCGGCATCACCGTGCTTGCCTCCGCATGCGGCATGATCTTCAATATTATAGCAGACCCGTTGGCCGGCTACTTCTACAAGACCTACCTGTTGGGACTGCCGCAGGATCTGACAAAGACCCTGCTCAAGATTTCCCAGCTTACCACCAGCGTGAACGCTGCGGTTGCGGTGCTGTGTGCTTCCGTGTTCTATCTGGCGCTGCGCCCCGCCCTTAAGAAGGCAGGTCTGCTTACTTGAATGTAAGTGTCATGTTACCCATTGCACAGGACAGGTTATAATCCGAATCTGCCCCGTTATCGACGGACTGCTCAGTGGCAAGGCCCGCGTAGCTGCGGCTTCCGACATCCAGATTGCCCGCTGCGCAGTCCATCTGCATGTTATGATCCTGCTCCGTGCTTCCGGTCACGGTGATCTCCATATTTCCCATGGAGCAGGTTGCATCCAGATCTCCCGGAATACTTCCCTCAAAGCGGATCTCGCCGACGCCGACCTCCAGCGTGACATCTCCCGTGGTCACGCCGTTCGTAATGATCGCCTGTCCCGCGCCCAGCTCGCAGCTGAAGTTGTCTGCCTCCAGCGCATCGACCTGCAGGCGTCCCGCACCGATCTCAAGCGCCACCTCATCGGCACACAGCCTGTCGAACACAAAATCCCCCGCTCCCAGCGACATCGCAATGTTCTCAAGACGTACCCCCGCCGGAACCTTTATGGTGATCACCATGGTATTGGTATTCCATGTTCCGTTTTTCACAGCGTTTATATGCAGGGTTTCACCGCTCACATATGCCTGGAAGGAGGAAATGGTCTTTGCCTCCACATGGTAATCCCCATCGGGGGATGTTCCTATCGTCACTCTGCAGCCGCCCAGATCAAGATTCAGATTTTTCACGGAATCGCCCGAAAAATCCTGTGCATAGCTGTCCACGTTTCTGATCACATCATGGATGGAATCAAACAGGGTACTGTCCTCTGAAATATCATATCTGACGCCCGATTTGAAATCCCACGGAAACCAGTTCTCAATATTCAGGTCTCCTCTCCAGACCTGCTCCGACACCAGTTTAAAGCCACCGCCAAAGCCGCCCAGCGCCACCAGCAGAACACCCAATCCAAACACAACCGCCACCGTAATGGCGCAGACTTTCATAAACTTTTTCATATTAAAATCCATCCCTTTCCTAATTTGACTGCTTTGATTTTGCAAATGCCTTGTTCCACAGGGTGCTCAGCCCCTTGCAGATTGCAGGTGCCGCCCAGCCGCACATCCATACGGTGAGCATCATAAACAGGATGCCTAACGCCACCAGCAGAAGCCCTGTGCCGAAAAGCGCCAGCCCCGCAAAGGGAAAATGAAAGATATCTGCAACTCCCACAACCGCCGTGGCGATACCGCCCACGATCAATCCGATGCCGGCAGCACCAAACCCGATCACCAGCCCGAAGAATCCAAAGAACAGACCTGCCGCAACACCGATCAGGGAACCTGCCGCCCCCAGAATCGCCGGCGAGCATATGATGCATCCCAGCACAATCAATACGATTGCCCATGCGGGAAGCGCATCCTCCGATTTTGGAACCGCATTTCCCTGATAGAAGGTGTTGTTCTGGTAGACCGTGCTGCCCTGATAGCTGGTTCCGTTGCGGTAAGCGCCGCCGTTCTGCCATGCCTGATGGCCGCCCGTCATGTCGTTGGAATCCATATCCGCCCGCAGCCCGTCCTTGATCTTGTCCGCCACCTTCTGGGGCGACTCTAACTCCGCGATCACCTGCTGTTCGTTTTCCTCTCCGGCATCATTGAAGTATTCATCATAATACTTCAGCGCCTCCACGCGCTCATTTTCCGGAATATTCTGCAAAAGTCTGGTCAGTTCCGCCATAAACTCCGCCCTATTCATATCTGTTTCCTCCCTCCAAGATTCCGGAGATTTTTCCGGAATACTGTCTCCATTCGTTCACATACATCAATAACTGATCCGACCCTCTCGGTGTCAGCCGGTAGTATCTCCTGTTTCTGCCGCCGCACTCCTGATCGTACACTTCCATGCAGCCGTCCTTCTGCAGTCTCCGCAGCACCGGATAGAGTGTGGACTCCGACAGTTCGATCACCTGACGTACCTCCTGGGTGATCTTGTAACCGTAGGTTCCCTCCGGCTCCTTGGACACGACCGCAAGCACGATTGCATCAAGCAATGCCGCACCTGTATTGAATACCATAGTCTCCTCCTGTCCGAAGCATAGCCTCATAATATTGTGTCAATGTATAATACTATACGCCGTATAACATATGTCTGTGCAGATAATATACAACGTATAATATTGGGTTGTCAATAGCATTTAGAAAATATTTGGAAATTCTAAAGAAAGGCGCAAAAAAAGAAGGAAACCAAGCCGTGATTTCCTTCTTTTATACATATTCCTATCGGTTTTCCTTGACAAGCTGCAGCTCATAGAGCCTGCGGTACATACCGTCCTCCTTCAACAGCTCCTGATGGTTGCCGCATTCCACAATCCGCCCCTTGTGCATGACCATGATCTTATCGGCATGCTGAATGGTGGAAAGTCTGTGCGCCACCATGATGGTGGTTCTGCCAGCCATGAGCTTCTCAAGCGCCTGTGTGATCAGGCTCTCTGTCTCCGTATCGATGTTGGCAGTCGCCTCATCCAGCACCAGAATTTTGGGATCGTAGGCAAGCGTTCTCGCAAAGGAAAGTAACTGTCTCTGTCCTGCGGAGAGGGTGGAGCCGCGCTCCGTCACAGGCTCGTCATACCCGCCGGGAAGCTTTCTGATGAAGGGATCTGCGTTGACGTACTCCGCCGCAGCCTGAATTTCTTCCATCGTCATGTCGCTGTTGCGCAGGGAAATATTTCCCTTGATATCCCCGGTAAACAGAAATACATCCTGCTGCACCTGTCCGATTGCCCTTCTGAGTTTATGAATGTCAACCTGTCGGATATCCACGCCGTCTATGAGGATCTCACCCTTCTGAATGTCAAAATACCTGCCGATCAGATTCAGCACCGAGGTCTTTCCCGCGCCCGTTGCGCCCACAAACGCCGCCTTCTCGCCCGGTTCTATGACAAAGCTCACATCCTTTAAGATGTAATCATCCCCCTCATAGGCAAACCACACATGCCTGAACTCGATCCTGCCGCAGATGTCAAAATCCACCGGATGCTCGGGGTTTTTGATGGCAGGCTCCTCGTCCAGAATCTGGAACACCTTCTCGGCGGACGCCAGAGAGGACTGCAGCGTTCCGAACTGCTCCGCCAGCTCCTGAATCGGGTCAAAGAACGAGCTGATGTAATTGATAAAGATATACAGGGTTCCCATGGTTATGGTTCCCGACAGCACCTGTGCGCTTCCGCCGCCGATGATGATTGCCAGCGCAACCACGGAAAGCAGATAGATCAGCGGTCGGAATATGGCAAAAATCATAACCTCGCGGAAGCCCGCCTTGAAAAAGCCGTAGCTCCTCTTTTCAAACTCCGCATACTTTTCCCGCTCCCTCGCAAAGATCTGGATCAGCTTCATGCCGGACAGATTTTCCGACAAAAAGGTATTGATCTCCGTAAGGCGGTTCCTTGTAATGCGGTACGCCTGTCTGGAAAGGTGCCGGAAAATAAAAGTAAGCACCGCCACCACGGGCAGCATGAGAAAAGCGTAGATTGTCAGCTTCACGTTGATGGAGAACATGACCACGCCGTAGCCGATGATCTTGATGCTGTTGCGGAACAGCCGCACAAGCACCGAGGTAAACATCTCATTCACCGCTTCCGTGTCGTTCGCCACTCTGGTCACCAGCTTGCCCACCGGCGTCTTGTTGAAAAACTCAAGCGACAGAGTCTGCACATGCTCAAACATCTGCTGACGCATCCGGTAGATTATATCCTGTCCTGTCTTTTGCAAAATCCAGGTCTGCGCCGCGTTGCAGGCGAAAATAGCCAGCATAACCAAAAGGTAGACCACCGCCGCCCTGCAGATTCCGGCAAAATCCTCCTGTCTGAGTGCCGCAAGCTCCTCATGGGTGAGCGGCTGCAACGCCCCCGATGCCTCCACAGCGGCGCGCAGTTCCTCCGCGCCCGCCTTGGAAATGGCTTCCCACTCCTGCGCCTGCAGCCCGGTGATCATATAGTAACAGTCGTTATATAATACAATTCCGGCGCAGCTTCCGTCCTCCGGCATGCTGTCCGCATCCACCCGCTTCCAGTAATCTCCACGCAGACATACAGCTCCCGGCTCCGTCTCCTGCACCTGCAGATAAGGAACATTATAGCCCTCGATATAGTCATCGATGGCATCGCCGATCACAATGGGCTTGTAGAGCTCCAGCGCCGTCAGCAGAAGCACAAGCACCGTCACCAGAAGCATTGCGGCGCAGTGCGGTTTCAGATAGGTAAGAAGTCTTTTCATACCGTCACCTCCCCTTCTGCAAGCCCTGCCTCCAGCTGCTGTTTTTCAAACATTTCATAATAGATTCCCTTTTGTGCCATCAGTTCTTCGTGGCTGCCCCGCTCCCTGATCTCACCGTTTTCCAGCACAACGATGCAGTCCGCATTCTGTATGGTAGAAATCCGGTGTGCGATCAGTATGGTGGTTTTCCCCTCCCTGTTTTTGCGGAGGTTCTCCAGAATCTGCTTCTCCGTGTCCGTATCCACCGCGGAAAGCGCATCATCCAGAATCAGGATCGTCGCATCCTTTAACAGCGCCCTTGCGATGGAGCTTCTCTGCTTCTGTCCGCCGGACAGGGTCACACCGCGCTCTCCCACGATGGTGTCATATCCGTCCGGGAATGCAATGATATTGTCGTGTACGCATGCCGCACGCGCCGCGCGCTCCACAGCCTCCGGGTCTGCTTCTCCCCGCTCCTCATCCTCCACGCCAAACGCTATGTTGTGGCGCAGCGTGTCCGAAAACAGGAAATTGTCCTGCGGAACGTATGCAATATTCTCCCTCAGCTCCTTTAACGGAATGCTGTTGATATCCCGCCCGTCAATGCGTATCATGCCTCTCTGGGTGTTATACAGGTGCAGCAGCAGATTGACCAGAGTGGTCTTGCCGTTCCCCGTCCTGCCCACGATGGCAAGCGTCGTCCCCGCCGGCACCTCAAGACAGATGTCCTTCAAGGTTGGTTCGCTGTGCCCCTGATGCAGGAAGGTGAGATGATCGAATGTGATTTCCCCGTGGATAACGCCCGCGGGCTTCACCGTCTCATCATCGAAGATCTCCGGCTTCTCATCAAAAATCTCCTGAATCCGCTTGGTGGACGCAAGTCCCTGGGAGAGCGAGGTAATGCTCTCACCCGCCGCCAGCATGGGCCACACCAGCATGCCGATATACTGGTTGAACGCCACAAAGCGCCCCAGCGTGATCTCACCCGTGATGGCAAGATACCCGCCGTACAGAAGCGTCACAAGGCTGCTGACACCGATCACCACATCCAGCAATGGCATCACCACCGCGCCCAGTCTCGCCACCGCCATATTCTTCTCCCTTGCGTAGGCGTTGGTGCGGGCAAACGCTTCCTTCTCTTCCTTTTCCTGCGCAAAAGCCTTCACCACACGGATGCCCGAGATGCTCTCCTGCACCTGATCCGTCAGGTCGGAGACCGCCTCCTGCTTCTCCTTGAAGCGTCTGCGCATCTCCCTGCCGTAGTAGAACTCTCCACCCGCGATAAAAATCATGGGAATGATCGCCAACAGCGTCAGCTTCACATTTACATAGTACATCATCTGACCGATGACCATGACCGCCATGACGGTCGCGTCAAAAGCGGATATGACAGCCATGCCGATTGCCATTCTGACCGCGTTCAGGTCGTTGGTAAACCGGGACATGAGATCTCCCGTCTTATGCTCGTTGAAATACTCCACGGACATGGTTTCCAGCTTTTCAAACATGCCGTTACGCATCTCATACTGGATATGCCTCGCGGCGCCGAACAGAAAATAACGCCACAGAAAACGCCCCAGTGCCAACAGCGTACCCAGACCGATCAGCTTCGCCAGATTCTGCATCACCTGTTCCATTCCCATGGTGTGCCCTGCAAGTCCGTCCGTAATAACGCCCGTTATTTGCGGTATCATCAGGTTAAAGAAGTCAACCGCAAACAGGGTGATGATACCGCCGATATACTGCCACTTATGCCTCTTTACATAGGTAAATAGAAATTTGACCTGTTCCATCCGTAAAAATTACCTCTCTGTCTTCCAGAAGTACGCGCTGTATGCGGGGAGCAGGCTTCCGCCTCCGAAATCATGCTCCTCGCCCGTGATCAGATCCACCGCACGCCCACAGCCCGCATCGAAATGCGCCGTATACTCATTTTCATCCGCGTTAATTGCCACCAGCACGCGCTCTCCCTCCGTGCAGCGTTCAAAAATGCACTGTCTGTTTGTCAGCACAACGGATCTGAAGCTGCCCCAGTTCAGAGCACGGGATTCCTTCTTTGCCCTCACCAGCGCTGCAATATAATCCGTAAGCTCATTCCATTCCGGCGCGTCAAAGCAGGGACGCAGCGCAGGGTCCCCCTGACTCTTCTCCCCCAGAGTGCCCCACTCGCTGCCATAGTAGATGCAGGGGATTCCCGGCATGCCGAACAGCAGCGCATAGAGTAACGGCAGATGCCTCTTGTTCTGCAAAATGCTTGCCGCCCGGGTCACATCATGGTTGTCCACAAAGGAGAGCAGATGCTTTCCCTTATACAATGTCCAGTTTTCAGGGCCGAACTGCCGAAGCAGGGAATGATTGATCTCAAAAAGATTCATGCTGTTAAAGCTTGAATACAGCCCCTTATAGCACTCGTAGTTGGTGGCGGAGTGGAGCATGGCATCGTTGACCAGCCTGTTATAGTCGCCGTGCAGCATCTCACCCACCAGAAAGAAATCCTGTTTTCTGCCGTCGCAGTAGGCGCGCAGCCTCCGCACGAAATCCTCGTCCAGACTGTATGCCACATCAAGCCTGAGCCCGTCGATATCAAACTCATCCATCCAGAATCCCACGCTGTCGAGAAGATAGCGGACTACATCCTCATTTCTGAGATTCAGCTTGACCAGATCGTAGTTGCCCTCCCAGCCCTCATACCACAGACCGTCGTGATAGGGGGAATCCCCGTCAAAGGCAATGCGGTAAAACCAGCTTGTATAAGGAGAGCGCTCCCTGTTCTGCAGTACATCCTGAAAAGGACCGAAGCCTCGTCCCACATGGTTGAACACGCCGTCCAGCACAACCTTGATTCCGTTTTCGTGAAGTGCCGCCACAACTTCCTTGAAATCCTCGTTTGTTCCGAGCCGCACATCGATCCTGCGGTAATCTCTGGTGTTGTAGCCATGCGTGTCTGACTCAAAAACCGGGGAAAAGTACAAAGCGTTGATCCCCAGCCTCGTCATGTGCGGGATCCATGCAAGCACCTTCCGTATCCTGTGCTCCAAAACACCGTCGTTCTCAAAGGGCGCGCCCGTAAATCCCAAAGGATAGATCTGATAAAATACACTTTCTTCTGCCCACATAATCTCCTCCGTATAACTGATACATGACATAAAAACATATACCTGACATATCTTTTGATTATAGCCAAGAAATTCTTTTCTGTCTACTTTTAGATTTCCACCCGGCGCGCACCATGGACGCGCCGTGGGCTCTCCCCTATAGGTTACATAACAATATTGACCATCTCAGTACCGTTGCAATTACGGTTGCATTTCCAACTTTGTCGAGGAAATGGAATTTGTGTCGATTTTTGCTGCTTTTCTATTTTCAAATCCACCATTTCCACATAGTTATCCACATATACACGCGTGTCATTTTCCCTTGATTTGGGCGTCAAACTTGCAAAAATATATGTCATTTGCCGAATACATGTTTGCTTTTGTTACTTTCTTCCCAGTTACATAAAACGTAAACATACAAAAATTTTATGTAAACTTGTCCACATCTTACAGCCATTCATTCCAGAACCGCTCTGCGTGCTTCGCCACCGTGTCCACCGTCACAACCTGATAGTCCTCCCACTCTCTCGGGAAGAGTCGTTGGTACGGCAGCTGCAGAAAGCGTTCATCCAGAAGTGCAATGATCCCCACATCCTCGGAGGTGCGGATCACCCTGCCCGCCGCCTGCAATACCTTATTCATTCCCGGAAAACGGTATGCGTAGTCGAAGCCGTTCTCCCCCTGTGCGTCAAAAAACTGCTTTAAAAGCTCCCGCTCGCAGCAAACCTGCGGGATTCCGGTTCCCACCACGATCACGCCGATCAGGCTGTCCCGCTTCAGGTCAATACCCTCGCCGAAAATGCCGCCCATCACGCAGAAGCCGATCAGATACCGGTCTTCCTCCTCCGTCTCCACCTGCATCTTGATCTCTCCGAAGCTGCAATCCGCATTTCCCTCAAAGCGCTTCAGAAACTCCTCCCTCTGCGCCTCGTCCATGTACTCCTCCTGTAAAACACAGTCCGTATCCGCGTCCTGAAAATATTCGCAGAAGCAGTCGTACACCTGCATGAGAAAGCTGTGGGAAGGGAAGAACACCATATAATTTCCATGCCTGTTGTGTACGATCTCGTATACATAACGGGCGATATTGTAATATTCCTCCGCAGACCTTCTGGTATAGCGGCTGGTCACATCTCCCCCGATGCACAGCGCCCGCTTCTCCGGGTCAAACACCGATCTGGCGTAGACCTCATAGTCCTCCGCTTCCCCTCCTAAAAGCTTCTTGTAGTACTGGATTGGAAGAAATGTCGCCGAAAACAGGATCGTGCTGCGCCCCCTCTCCATACACTCCTGCAAATTGGAGGAGGGATTGACACAGAACAGTTTCACCAGAAACCTGCCGTCCTCCAAAAGCTGTGAGTACATGACGTAATTGTCATCTACCCGTTCATAAATCTCAAGAAAGTGCGTAATTTCAAAGAAAAAATCCAAAATATCTTTTCTGACCGGGCTGTCATCATTCTCTTCAAGGTAGGTGTCCATTCCATCCTGCAGACGGATCAGCGCCTGAACAAAGGGATCAATGAAGGTCAGCACATTGTAATCTCCACATTCTCTTTTCAATAACAGTAGTTCTTTATTGCATTTTTCAAGCTGTCTCTCCAGCTTGGGACCGAAATCCCGTATCCTGCCCTTGCCGGGTGCAGACATCTGCGTGACCGGAACGAGGAGCTCCTTCTGGGCTTCCTCGATCTTTTTCTTGAGCTGCTGAAAGTCCTCCTTATACAGCACCGCGCTATACATTTCCCTGCCCCGCTCCAAGAGATTATGCGCCTCATCCACCAAAAAGAGGTATTGGCGCTCCGCTCCCTCCGCAAAAAAACGCTTCAAATATACATGGGGATCAAACAGATAGTTGTAATCCCCGATAATGCCATCGGCAAAGAGGCTGACATCCAGACAGAACTCAAAGGGGCAGACCCTGTGCTTGCGCGCATATTCCTCTATGACCTCCCTCGTAAAGCTGTCCGCATGCAGCAGAAGATCATAGACCGCATCGTTGATCCTGTCAAAATGCCCCTTTGCGTAGGGGCAGTGCTCCGGGTTACACTCAACCTCCTCCATAAAGCAGATCTTTTCCTTCGCTGTCAGCACCACGCTTTTAAACAAAAGTCCCTTTTCCCGCAGCAGCGAGAAGGTATTTTCCGCCACGGTCCGGGTGATGGTCTTTGCAGTCAGATAAAAGATCTTGTTCCCCATGCCGTTTCCCATCGCCTTGATCGCCGGAAAAACCGTGGAGATCGTCTTGCCAACGCCGGTCGGCGCTTCGATGAAAAGCTTCTTCTTATGGTAGATAGTCTGATAGACATAGGAAACCAGCTCCTTCTGCCCCTCCCTGTACGGAAACGGAAAGGTGAGCTTTTCAATGGATGCCTGTCTTTTCTGGTTCCACTCGTACTCATAATCCGCCCATTTCCTGTACCGGCAGAGCAGCTCCGTAAACCATGCCTCCAGCTCCTCCGTCTGATATTCCTCAAAAAAGTATTTCAGTCCCTCTGTTTCCACATTGCAGTATGTCATGCGGACACGCATCTGCTCCTGCTTATTCTGTATGCCGTAGATTGCCGCATAGACCTTTGCCTGTGCCAGATGCACCGGCACCGGATCCTTGATATGCTCCACATCACGGTAAGTCGTCTTGATTTCATCCACCGTCACCACATTGCCCGGCTCCGTAATGATTCCGTCCGCCCGCCCTTCCACGACAATGCTGTACTTCTCCGTATCCCAGGCATAGCGCAAAAACACCTCCGGTGCATAGTCAGGCCCCATCCGCTTCTGCAGCATTCTATGTATTCTGCTTCCCTCCTGCATTGCATTGTCGGCAGCTCCCGAGCGTCGGTTGTCGATATCCCCGCTCCGCAAGATAAATTCCACCAGATTTCTTACCGATATCCGTACTTCCATCCCTGCTCCATCCTACATCTTTCCGTCCTGATACGGTTTACGCACAAATACAAAAAGCTCCCTGCAAAAGACCGTATACTACCTAGATAGTACGCCATCTTGAACAGGGAGTCAATTTTGTTCCTAAATTGTTGCCTTTGCCGACCAACCGCTGCCTTAGCAGGCGATCGCACAGGTCTTCAACAGTTCCTCAAATGCAGCGTCAAAGCCGTTATATCTGACTGTCAGAATCTGTGAAAAATCAAGTCCGTACACTCCAAGAAATGATTTTGCATCTACCACGTATCTATTATAAGCAATGTCAATATCAAAATCACACTTGGATGCAACGGCAACAAAGTGCTCGACCATATCCGGGCTCAATTTGATTCTACGTTCCATATCGTTTTGCCTTCCTTTCCAATCACAAATAAAGTGGTACTTTCTTCCTTTATATTGAATACGATTATACTCGCTTCCTCTCAAAAGTAAAGTCCTTTTTTTCGCGCAAAAACGGCACTTTTTCGTAAAATTTCCGGATTTTCTCCTTTTTTCAACAATATGCGCACTGTGTGCTTTGATTACTCTTTCCGTCTTGTCGTATTGCACAAAAAAGCAATTTATTGCGGTGAATTGCCAAAATAATTTTTGGCTATTTTTCCGCAAATTCTACCATATATTTCCGGAAATGCAGTGGCAGTAAATTGCGCTGCAAATTCAGATTTTTACGTTCTTTAATGCTTATTTTATGACAAAAGCAGCAAAACAGTTCCTGATAGTATTCCTCCTCCGCAGTCAGCGCCGCACCGCCGGCATCCGCTCCCCTCCCCAAGTCTCCCGCCACCAAAAACCACGCCTTCCCGGCAGGGTGTACGGCATACATATCCCTTCTTTCATCATGGATCAGAAAATTTTCCATGGGAAAACGGTCTGAGAAATGCTCCGCCAGAAAGGGCAGTACATGATTTTGGGGTGCAATCGTCGCATACAGAATCCCTCCCTCTATCTCCTGAAACCGTAAAAATCCCAGCAAATGATGCATTTCATTGTGAGCATACCGGCTCATTTCCATGACCCTGTGCACATCCGGATTGGTCAGATGGGAAAGGATTCCTCCCCTGCGCCCATTTTTCAGTCCCCATGCCACGGTGCCAAATATGGCCTGCGCCTTGTCCTCATCCCCGGATGAAAGCGCCAGGCACAGGATCTCGTAGTCCTTCATCCCGAATCTTCGCTGCAAGGTGCGAACCACCTTTTCGGTTTTCCCTGCATCCGGCGCCACATGACGGTATTCGGAAAACAGTCGGTACGTCGTCTCCTCCCCCGCCTGTAATCGGATCTCCGAAAGCGGCCTGCGCAGCGCATATGCCTCATACACCCCCGTAAAAATCCCCTCCAGGCTGTCCTCACACAATAATATCAATGTGTTTTGCTGTCCTTCCATTCTCTCCTCTGCATCTCCCTACATCTGTCCCAGAAGGGCTTTTCCGCCGTCCGCCGCCGTGGGCGGTGCAGTAAATACACCGTCGTCAAACAGCGACATCTGCCGGAATGTCATGCCATCCTCCGCGAGCTGCCTGCGGACGGATAGATCCGCCGTGAGATTCCTCACTATATAATCTTCTTCCAGCTTGGTGCGGTACATCATCCTGCCGTTGCAGGTGATAAAATACACCGCCCGCTTCAACACCACGCCGATTTTTTTCAGCGCCGCAAAATCAAGCCCCGCCGTCCGTCTTGCCGCCACGATGCGCATGGCGCTCTTTACCCCGATTCCGGGAACCCTGAGTATCTGTTCGTAAGGCGCCCGGTTGATCTCCACCGGAAACTGCTCCAGATGCCTGACCGCCCAGTCCTCCTTGGGATCCAGCATGACATTGAAAAAAGGGCGCTCCTCCGTCAAAAGTTCCTCCGCCCGGAAGCCGTAAAAGCGCAGCAGCCAGTCCGCCTGATATAATCTGTGCTCCCGCAATAGCGGCGGGCCGCCGGGCAGCGCGGGAAGCGCCTTGTCCTCATTTACCTTTACAAAGGCGGAGTAAAAAACCCTCTTCAATTCAAATTTACGGTACAGATTTTCCGCCACCTGCATAATCTGATAGTCACTTTCCGCCGTCGCTCCTATGATCATCTGCGTTGACTGCCCGCCACTCACAAAGTGCGGCGCGTTGCGATAGAGCACCAGCTCGTCCCGGTTCTGCGTGATGCCGTTCTGGATCTGGCGCATGGGAGTCAGAATGTTTTTCCGGTGCTTGTTCGGGGCAAGATTCCTAAGACCGTCCGCCGTGGGAAGCTCCAGATTCACACTCATTCTGTCCGCCAGAAAGCCCGTCATCTGAATCAGCCGCGGATCCGCTCCCGGAATCGCCTTGACATGGATATATCCGTTGAAGCGATATTGCCTGCGCAGCAGAAAAAGCGTCCGGTACATCTGTTCCATCGTGTAATTGGGGCTGTTTATAATCCCGGAGCTCAGAAAAAGTCCTTCTATATAATTCCTGCGATAAAACTGTATCGTCAGGTCGCAGACCTCCTCCGGCGTAAAGGTCGCCCGCTTTACGTCATTGGAGCGGCGGTTCAGACAATACTTGCAGTCGTAGATGCATTCGTTTGTAAGCAGAATCTTTAACAGGGAAATGCACCTGCCGTCCGAGCTGAAGCTATGGCAGATACCGCTGTCCAGACAATTTCCCATATCCCTGCCGTTACCCTTGCGCTCCACACCGCTGGAGGTACACGCCACATCATATTTTGCCGCATCGCTCAACACGGCGAGCTTTTCCATTACGGGCATTTCCTCCGTCACCAGATACTCCACAGCCTTCACACCTCACGCTACTATTTCCGAACATTTGTTCTTTATTATAGTAACACATCCTCTGCCCCTTTGCAAGACATTTTTAGAACAAATGTTCTGTGCTTCAGAACATTCCAAAACTTTTCAAAACATGAGAAAAACCTCTTGCAAACAGAGGGAAAAAGCGGTTAAATAGAAGAGATGTGTAACAGATTTTTTGTGCCGCAGACGCGGCAGAATTGTGAGGAAACAATGAGTGAAATCAAACTGCCGGAGGGCTACCGCTCCGAGCTGAATTTGTACGAGACCCAGATTGCCATCAAAACCGTAAAGGATTTCTTCCAGACCCTGCTTGCGGAAAGACTGCATCTGCTGCGCGTGTCAGCTCCGCTTTTCGTAGATCCCGCTTCCGGTCTGAACGACAACTTGAACGGCGTTGAGCGTCCCGTCACCTTCGACATTCTGAATCAGAACGGCAGGGAGGCGGAGATCGTGCAGTCCCTTGCCAAATGGAAACGGTTTGCCTTAAAGAAATACGGTTTTCATGTGGGCGAAGGTCTCTACACGGATATGAGCGCCATCCGCCGCGACGAAGCCATGGACAATATCCACTCCATCTATGTGGATCAGTGGGATTGGGAGAAAATCATCGAGCGGGAAGACCGCACCATGGAGACCTTAAAAGACACCGTCCGCACAGTTTACAAGGTGCTGCGCAAGACGGAAAAATACATTGCCATCCACTATGACTATGTGGAGGAAATTCTCCCCCACGACATCTTTTTCATCACCTCCCAGGAGCTTGCGGATATGTTCCCGGAATACTCTCCGAAGGAGCGTGAGTACTACATAGCAAAGGCAAAGGGTGCCGTCTGCATTCTGCAGATCGGCGATGTGCTGGAATCCGGGGAACGCCATGACGGACGCGCGCCGGACTATGACGATTGGGCGTTAAACGGTGATATCGTGGTTTATTATCCTGTTCTGGATATCGCACTGGAGTTGTCCTCCATGGGAATCCGCGTTGACAGGACTGCGCTGCTCTCCCAGTTGGAAAAAGCCGGCTGCCCGGAGCGTGCGGAGCTGCCGTTCCAGAAAGCCGTTCTGGAGGAAAAGCTTCCGTTCACCATCGGCGGCGGTATCGGTCAGTCCAGAATCTGTATGTTCTTCCTCAGAAAGGCACATATCGGCGAGGTACAATGCTCCCTCTGGCCGGAGGAAACCATGCAGCTTGCACAGGAAAAGGGACTGCAGCTCTTATAATTATATTATGACAAAAATCGGGCGTCCTCCGGATGAGATTCGGCACAGCAGCCATTCTTCATCCAAGGGACGCCCTTCTTATTTTATTTGCTGTAATGCACCATCTGTGCCACAATCTGCGGATACAGGAACCTATTGGCTCTCCTGCGCAGAAGACCGAAATTCTCACCTTCGCCGGAAAATGCATTATTGTCCCACCAGCAGGCGGTCATGCCGTAATACCTCGCAGTCGCCACATAATATGCGGCAAACTCCGCCCTTGCCTCCGTGTTGTACTGTTTATCCCTTGCGCCAAACTCTCCGATTACCACGCCGATGCCCTTGGATACGAACTTATCATAGAGCTTCCTCATAAAGGTATCAATATCGGAAGTTCCCTTCTTCTGCGCAATGGAAAAAACATCCGTACTGCCCGATTCCCTTTCTCCCTGCAACGCAAAATTATAAGGGGTGTACGCATGCACCGATACCAGAATCCGGTTCTCTTCGGATGCCTTGCTGTCGTCGGGAAGGACGAATCCGTCCGTAAGCGCATAGTCAGCCGACGCGCAATAACCGGGCACCATAATGTACCGTTTTAAATTGTTCTTGCTGCCGTTTCCCCGGATGGCGTCGACCGCCGCCTGATTGATCCGGTTTACCGCATCCACGCATTCCTTTCCCAGCGCCGTCCCGGTGTTGATCCACCACTCATGATCCGTTCCGGTCTGTCTCGGCTCGTTCAGCGTCTCAAAAATCAGTTTTTCATCATAATCGGCAAAACGTTCCGCAAGCTGTTCCCACACTCTTGTCACATAATACTCAGACTGTTCCAGCTTCTCATAGGACGGATAAAAATACTCCGGCGCGTTGTCATGGTGGATATTGAGGATCACATACATGTCCTCCTCCAGCGCCCAGTCCACCACCTGCTGCACGCGGTCAAGCCATGCGTCGCTTATGTTGTAATCCTCATCCATATGGTTATGCCAGGAAACGGGCAACCGAAAAGTGCGGAACCCCGCCTCCGCAATCTTCTTTACCATTTCCTGCGTCGTCAGGATTCCGCACCATGCGGATTCATATTCCATCTCGTCCTCGACCGCGCAGTTTACAGCATCAAAGGTGTTGCCAAGATTCCAGCCCAGCCGCATATCCTCCACAAAACGGATTGCCTCGCTGTCCGGCAGCACCAGTTCCTCCCTCTCGGGCACCTCCACAACAGGCTCCGCCGCCAGCAAATCCGACGGGGATTCTTCCTTTTCGCTGCCGCAGCCCGTGAGCAACGCCAATACCACCGCCGTGGTCACCGCCGCAATTTCTGTCACGATCCTCTTTTTTTTCATCCGCTTTTCCTCTTTCATCCGATGCCTTCAAGCCTCACGGATTTCTGTCATTTCTTGTATAGCTTGCCCTTAAAAGTAGCTAACGTGTTTCCATCTTTGTACGCTATGCTAGTAAGTGAAAGATACCCCACATAAGTGCTACCGTTATACACCTCAGTGGCGTACAAGGTTTTGGGCGGTGTCACGATGCCCGCATAGAGGACTCTCCGCTCCGCATCGATGGAGGCTGCGGCTCTTGCCCCTGTCTGCAGGCTGCACTCCCCGTCCGGGATCAAAATCTGATAGCTCTCATAATAAACCCCATCCGGCGTATATCCGCTTTCCAGAAATTGCAGTTCCTCCTGCACTTTCACACGATCAACCGCAGCATCCTCTGCCGCCATGCCCTTCGCCGGCATGGCAATAAAAAACGCAATCATTGCCAGAAACAGAATGATTCTCTTCATCTGTCCCCCCCCTATTCTCCTATTATATCTTCTCCTCTTATCTGCTGATATGCCACCGGCAAACCGTCCGTATTCTCGTTCTCCGGTAAAAGAACGGCAACGGCATCCGAACTAAACAGTATGCCATCCGGATCATACTTTTTCCAGTAGGTAAACACCAGCGCATCTGCCTCAGCTAATCGCTCTTTATACTGATCCCAAAAATGCTCTCTTGTATAATCATTCACTATTTCCATGCCAAGATCCCCCCGGTACTCCAGCGCCACCACATAGACACTTTCATATTCCGGAAGCTCATCCGACTCTGTCAGGTATTCGTCCACGACCCATGCCTGCAAAGTATTCCGATACACGCTGAAATACCATGTCAGTGCGACTCCCGCAAGCACTCCCAACAGGATTCCGATTATCAGCAGAATGTATATCTTTTTTGTTTTTTTCGGCGCGGTTTCCGGGCTGCTGTGAATTTCCGCGCAGTTTTCGGGAGGCGTATCCGTTTCCGCCTCTTCCTCCCGTCCTGCCTCCGTTCTCTCCTTTCCGGTCAGATCTGACAGCGATACCTCAAAGACCTCCGCCATATCCCGCAGCATAAACACGTCCGGCGCCACCACACCGTTCTCCCATTTGGACACGGTGGATGGCGTCACACTCAGCCGCTCCGCCAGCTCTTTCTGTGTCATCCGGCGCTCTCCCCTCAGCGCCTTGATGATCCTTCCTAAATGCTCCGTGCTGAAATTCCCATCCATTGTATATTCCCGCTTTCTTCTGTTTTATGTATCATTGTCCCTTTTTACAGAATACCATACGGAAATACTATCGTCAATTGTCGATGCGGCATCCCCCCTATTTTTTTCTCTCGTCCAGATACAACTGCACACGGTTGTGCAGCTTTTCCGCCACATCCTCAGCGGAAGCCTCCCCTATAAAATACGGCTCCAGCTCCTCGGCGATGATATATGAAATCTCACTTACTCTGAAATTTGCCGGTTCGCAGTTGGCAAGCAGCCCCCTGAATTGTTCCTCCTGTTCTTCCGTGAACGGCGCGGATTTGTAACCAGCACCGTAGTCATTCCCCAGAAATTCATTCCGTCTCGTCCTTGTATTTGCTATTATCGTCTCATAGGCATCCAGATGGACGGGCATCGTAAAGTGATTTCCGAACATGGTGCGAAGACCTTTTTCGGACATCTCGTTCCAGGTGTCAAAATTGGCACACCGAACCTGAGCTTCCGAGGACAGCAAATACTTCAAAAACTCTTTCGCCCCATCCTTTTGCGTTGCGCTTGCATTCAGATACAGTTCTTTGGCACTGACATAAATCCCATTGCCCTCCTGTCTGGGATATCCCAGCATGGCAGGCTCGCCCTTCAGGCATGCCCACAGGGCATAGAATATACTCAGGTTAGTATTATAAAGAGAGGTTTGTACCGACACGGACTCTCCATCTCTCAACAATACCGCATCCGCCTCCACAAGCGTGCCGTCATCACCGTATTTCTTGGCAAATGCCAGCAAATCCAAGAAAGGCTGCTCCGTCAGATGGCTTTCGCCTTTCTCCCAGTCAATATACGCTGTGTTGTCATTATCCCAAAGTCCGTACCGCAGAACAATATCCAAAGCATCGCAGCCCTTCTGCAGGATTTTTGCATCAGACACGGACACCGCCTTTATCAGATCCGGCAAGGTCCACGAGGTACGTCCGTCCGCAAACGCTGCCGGGTAGCTTACAAAATCAAAGGTACATTCATAGGGCACACCGTACAGTTTTCCGTCAATCCGCGCGTTCTCCAGCGCCGCCTGCAGATATGCCGTCTCATCCGTAATCAGTTCGTCCAGACATTCCAGATACCCGCCGTCCACTAAAGATGCCACATCTATAACCATATCATCTCCCAGAATATCCGGCCCCTCACCGGTACTCACCTGAAGCAGGATACGGTCTCTGAAAGAAAAGGCGTCCTCTTCCTCCCCGGGGTACACAACAGAGACATGATACTGTGGATTCTGTCTGTTAAACCGCACTGCCTCCTCCTCCAGTGCAAATGGGCGGGCAGCAAATGCCATCACGATTTCCTGCCTGTTCAGCATGGGATCCGTGTCGCTGCGCTTCATCTCAAGGATCGCGCATTCACCATCCAGCGCCACCAGCAAGCGAAACTCTCCATCCTCCGAAGTATCCATATTGTATACCGCGTCGACCAAATAATCCCTCTTCACGAAAGGAAACACAAGCTGCGGCTCCCCATCATCATCAAGTCTCCACACATTCTGCGCATCCGCGATATAAAGGATTCCCTCCTTGGAATATCCCGCCGTATACAGGGTTGCGACACCCTCCCATTCCTTGATCAGGCATACATTCTCATCCCCTATCTTCGCAATGCACGCCTTTCCCTCCGAATCCACGCCATACCAATAGGTGTCCGCACCCGCCTCCCTCTGCAGGATGCCGTAAACCTTCCCCGATACAAAAATGGTTTCCTGTGTCTGCAATGCGCTGTCCATGAGCATGATGCAGCTTCCGGAGGTTCTGTAATAGAAATATTCCCCATCCTTATTTCTGCATACCCTAGCTACATCCTGACGAGCATCTTCCTCCGTCACTGCCGATACGACACCGAGCATCTCCACAATTTCGTCCTCTTCAGTCAATGCAAGATAGCATTGATCTTTTTTTTGAACAATTGCATACGTCTGACCATCCGGAGACCGATAGGGCTGCGTGCCGTAATATTTTTCTCCTTCCACAACATACCCCCCATACAGCGCGGACTCCTCCCATGTGCTGTCATTCACATTGAATAGCCGTTCGTAATTATAAATAGTATTGTAAATCGCACCCTCTTCTTTTTTCGCCACCATAGTGTTTCGATACACATAATCGCCCAGTAGCCGGGGATCACCATAAAATAACCTTCCTCCGTCCGACACCTCCGCTTCAAATGCCTGATCTGTATTCGGAATCGCCGTCTCCTCCATAATGTAGTACTCCGCCGTTCCCTCCGTTTGTTCCGCGCCGCCGCTCATCCCCGCGGCTGCCGTATCCGAAGTCCCTTTTCCGGCATCCTGTCCGCAGCCCGCCAATCCCAGCATCAACATTGTAAGCAAAGCGCCAACACATAAAAAAGTTTTTTTCATGATAAATCCCCTTCCTGTCCCCAAGATGCATTCTATCCTAAAAGCATAGCGGCTTGCGCGTTTTTTGTAAATTGAAAAACTTTCAACACGATTTCTGGGCTTTTTTGCGCAACTTTCCAAATGTTCAATTGACAGACTGCGCAATGCATGTTATAATATCATTTTTTTCATATCGTGTGTTATTTATCGTTATTAAAGCCCATACCTCTGCTCGTCCAGATAGAGCTGCACACGGTTCTGTATCAGTTCGCAGACCTCCTCCGCTGACCGGTCTCCACTGAAATAGCTCTCCGCCTCCTCGCAGATAATCTCCCTGATTGCGGCAGGGCAGCGCGGAATCGTCCTGATCCCCTCCATCAGTTCATACAGCGCCGCCAGATCCTCCTCCGTAAACGTTGTTTCCACATCGTCTGCTTCCGCCAGCATAAACGCGCCTCCCATTCCGCCTATACTTTTTTGCCCCGCCTCCAAAAACGCCTCCTTCAGCACAGGCAGATACAGATACTGGATATCCTCCCCGAGAGCAAGCTGTACTTCCTTCCCCAGCATGTACTCCATAAATTCCCACACGCCCTCCTTGTGTGCGGATTGCGCATTCATATACAACGCCGCCTCAAAGTAATGCGGGGCGGGCACCGTATCGGTGGGATACCCCGTCATAACCATTTTCGCCTGCTTTGCCACCGCATTCCATGCAGGATACGAGGTATATTCCGTAAACTGCGCCGCCATAGCGAGGCACTCCGCAGATTCCTGCCCGGAAAAGCCGTGCGTACACTGTACTTTTTCTGCCAAAGCAAGCAGTCTTTCCATATCTCCTTTTGTAAAGTCACAGGTTCCGCCTTGCAGATCCAGCATTCCGTACAGGCTCTCCGAGTCCGCAAGCCACATTCTCAGAAGATTTTGTGCACTCCGGCCGTTCAGAAAGCACCGCTCACCACTGTAATTTTCCAATCCGGACAGCAATGTGTTTTGATCCGGTGCCCCCTCTTTTCCCACCACTTCATCCCGCACAAAGAGTGTTATGGGCGCAGCTCCGTATATGACCTTATAAATTCCGCCGTCTTCTTCCTGTTGTGTGCAAATCGGAAACAGGCTCTCCTCTTTGAGCCCGCTGTCTGCCATGTATGCACTCAATTCTTCCAAAGCGCCTTTTTCCTGCAACACCGTGATATCTTCCACGGAATAACCGTTCAGAATGTCCGGTCCGCGCCCGGCTGCCATCTCCATCTGCACCTGATCGCGAAAAGCAAAGACATCCCCATCCTCTTTTTCGGAATAGAGCTGGATCTCCACATAATATTTTTCATTTTCCTCATTGAACCGGACGATCCACTCTTTTTCCTCTGCCGTCAACAGGGTGGTCTTGTAGGTCAGCATCACCTTATCTGTCTCCTGCTCCTGTCCCCTGATGAGCGTGACTGCCTTTTCCCCCGCAAGGATTTTGATTTCATCATCCGACGGACAACCGACCTCCCAGACCATTCCTTTTTGACTGTACTGGGTATCACGCCACTCCAGCAGATACTCTTTTTTTGCTTTATAATAGAATATTCCCTCCGCATCCGTCAGCAACAGTCCCCGACCTGACACATAGGACATACTGTTTACAATGTTTTCCTGCCAGTCGATTTCTCCCGCCGTCCGTTTTTCCTCGTTGACCTGCAGGATACCGCTGGCAAACCGGTCAGATGCCTGCAAAAGTCCCCAAAGCTCCCCCCTGTCATCCCGGCACAGCCCCGTGAGACTGCCGGGCAGGCTGATCCGGTACTCCTCACTTCCATCCCCGGAAAGCTTTATGAGACACTCCTTTCCCAACACAAAAACCGTCCCGTCTGCGTCCAGCCGCCAGCCGTTCGCATTCGTTATATATTCCTCCCTCACATTGCTGCAAGTCGTCCTTCCGGCTTTCCCGTCCGGGCAGAGAATCACCCGGTTCTCCCTATCTGCAAACAGACACACGATCTCCCCGCCGTAATGTTGCACGCCCAGCACAGTGAGTTCATTTTCTTTCTCAAACTTCAGTTCTTCATAGTGCGCCTGCCATTGCTCCCGCTGCTCATCCCCCTGCCCGTCTTTCCCCTTACCGCAGGCTGCAAGAAGGAAGCACCCCAGCAAAATCACCAGCACTGCTACCATGTTACGCACCTGTTTCTTTTGTTTTTTTCCGTTTTTCATCCTTCTCCCCCATACTTTCTTATCATCATACCAATTTCTCCATTATTTGTATATTGAAAAACTTTCAACACGATTTTGGGGCTTTTTTGCGCAACTTTCCAAACGTTCAATTGACAAGTGGCACTACACATGATATAATGCGCACACATCAAAAAAACTGCAACACCCATAAAGGTGCTGCAGCTCCTTCCATACTTCACATTCACATAAAATCAGACCGCCTACTGCACGACCAGATTTGTGTAGCCCATCAGGCTTTCGTCCACCTCTCGCGCGGCCTCTCTGCCCTCACGGATCGCCCAGACTACCAGAGACTGTCCCCTGTGCATATCCCCTGTGACAAACACATTATCCACGCTGGTCTTGTAAGCGCCCGCCTCCGTTTTCACGTTGGTGCGCTCGGTGAGTTCCACCTTGAAAGCGTCGGTCACATACTTCTGGCTGCCCAGAAATCCCGCTGCGATCAGCACGATCTCGGCATCCAGCACCTGCTCGCTGCCCGGCACTTCCTTCATGCTCATGCGCCCGGTAGCAGGATCCTTCTCCCATGAAAGTCTGACGATCTTCACCGCCTTCAGGTTTCCGCTCTTATCCTTGATAAACTCCTTCACCGTGGACTCATAAATTCTGGGGTCATGCCCGAATACGGCAATCGCCTCCTCCTGACCGTAATCCGTCTTGAGGATCTTCGGCCACTCCGGCCATGGATTATTCTCCGCCCGCTTCTCCGGTGCCTTTGGCATCATCTCGATCTGGGTCACGGATTTGCAGCCGTGACGGATCGCTGTTCCCACGCAGTCATTGCCTGTATCGCCGCCGCCGATAATCACCACGTTCTTGTCCTTGGTGTTGACAAACTTACCGTCCTCGAAATGGCTGTCCAAAAGGCTTTTGGTGTTGGCTTTCAGAAAATCCACCGCAAAATAGATTCCCTTCGCATCCCTTCCGGGCGCATTGATGTCCCGGGGATTGGAGGCGCCGCACGCAAGCACCACCCTGTCATACTCTCTCAGCAGCTTCTCCGCCTTGATGTCCTTTCCCACATCCACGCCGGTCACAAAGGTGATTCCTTCCGCCTCCATGACCCGTATCTTGCGCTCGATGATCTGCTTCTCCAGCTTCATGTTGGGAATGCCGTACATGAGCAGGCCGCCGACCCTGTCCGAGCGCTCGTAGACCGTCACCAGATGCCCTCTCTTGTTGAGCTGATCCGCCACCGCGAGCCCGGAAGGCCCGCTTCCCACCACGGCAACCCGCTTTCCCGTGCGTGCCTTGGGCGGCTTCGGACAGGCATATCCCTTATCGTATGCATTCTCAATGATGGCATATTCATTTTCCTTGGTTGCCACCGGATCGCCGTTCAGACCGCAGGTACATGCCGCCTCACAGAGCGCCGGGCACACGCGGGAGGTAAACTCCGGGAAGTTGTTTGTCTTTTTCAGTCTCTCATACGCCTGCTCCCAGTTTCCCGTGTACACAAGATCATTCCACTCGGGCACCAGATTGTGCAGCGGACAGCCGCTGGTCATGCCGCAGAGCGTCATGCCGGACTGGCAGAAAGGAACACCGCATTCCATGCAGCGCGCGCCCTGGAGCCTTTGCTTCTCCATGGGAAGATACTCATGAAACTCATTGAAGTTCTTGATTCTCTGCTTCGGCTTTATCTCTTCGGATGTTTCTCTTTTATATTCCATAAAACCTGTTGGTTTTCCCATCTTTCCTTCGTTCCTTTCTGTCCTTATTTTTTGGTGTTGGCGTAGAATGCCTCGATCTGTGCCTGTTCTGCGCTCAGTCCCTTCTCCTCCATCTGCACGATCATTTTCAGCATACGCTCATAATCGTGAGGGATGATCTTCTTAAACTTGGGCAGGTACTCTCCGAAATGATCCAGAATCAGCTTGCCCTTCTCGGAGTTGGTGTACGCCACATGCTCCTTGATCATGTCCTTCAATTCCAGCACATCATACTTGGAAGTGATTTCATAGGAAGAAACCATCTCCTTGTTGAGGCGCATATACAGGTCATTTTCCTCGTCCAGCACATAGGCAATACCGCCGCTCATGCCCGCAGCGAAGTTCTTTCCGGTATGCCCGAGCACCACCACACGCCCTCCGGTCATGTATTCGCAGCCGTGGTCGCCGACGCCCTCCACCACCGCGATAGCGCCGGAATTGCGCACGCAGAAACGCTCGCCTGCCACACCGCCGATAAACGCCTTGCCGCTGGTCGCGCCGTAAAGCGCCACGTTTCCGATAATGATATTTTCTTCTGCCTTAAACCTGCTGCCACGGGGCGGATACACGATCAGCTTTCCGCCGGAAAGTCCCTTGCCGAAGTAATCGTTGCTGTCGCCGGTCAGCTCCAACGTCAGCCCCTTTGGAATGAAAGCGCCAAAGCTCTGTCCGCCCGCACCCTTGCACAGTACCCGGTAGGTGTCCTCCTCGAGGGAGTCACCGAACCGTTTTGTGATCTCGGAGCCCAGAATCGTACCGAAAGCACGATCCACGTTGGACACATCCACCTCAATGCTTCTCTTCTGTCCCGCATCCATCGCCTTGCCAAGCTGCTTTAAGAGCACACGCTCATCCAGCGTCTTTTCCAACTGGAAGTCGTAAACCTGCTTGGGATCAAAGGTCACCCTCTGCTTCATTCCTTCGTACGGATTGTTCAAAATCTGGCTCAGATCCACCTTGCGCTGCTGTTCGGTCAGATTCTCCTTCACCTTCAAGAGATCCGTCCTGCCCACCAGCTCATCCACCGTGCGCACGCCCAGCTTCGCCATATACTCCCGGAGCTCCTGTGCAATAAACTTCATAAAGTTCATCACATACTCAGGCTTGCCCCTGAAATTTTTCCTCAGTTCCGGGTTCTGGGTTGCAACGCCCACCGGACAGGTATCCAGATTACATACACGCATCATCACACAGCCCATGGTCACCAGAGGCGCGGTGGCAAAGCCGAACTCCTCCGCTCCCAGAATGGCTGCGATGGCAACATCCCTTCCGCTCATCAGCTTGCCATCCGTCTCGATGCGAACCTTATTCCGCAGGCCGTTCATGATCAGCGTCTGGTGCGTCTCCGCAAGTCCGAGCTCCCACGGCAGTCCCGCGTTGTGGATGGAGTTTCTGGGGGCTGCGCCCGTACCGCCGTCATAGCCGGAAACCAGAATCACCTGCGCGCCCGCTTTCGCCACGCCTGCCGCAACGGTTCCCACGCCTGCCTCGGAAACCAGCTTTACGGAAATGCGGGCATCCATGTTGGCATTCTTCAAGTCAAAGATAAGCTGCGCCAGATCCTCGATGGAGTAAATGTCGTGATGAGGCGGGGGAGAAATCAACCCCACGCCGGGTGTTGAGTGACGGGTCTTTGCAATCCACGGATATACCTTGCCTCCGGGCAGATGTCCGCCCTCACCGGGTTTCGCGCCCTGTGCCATTTTGATCTGGATTTCCTTTGCGCTGACCAGATAGCGGCTGGTCACGCCGAACCGTCCGCTCGCCACCTGCTTGATCGCTGAGCAGCGATCCAGTCCGTCCGGTCCCACCGTCATGCGCTCGATATCCTCGCCGCCCTCGCCGGAGTTGCTCTTGCCGTGCAGCATATTCATGGCGATTGCCATGGTTTCATGAGCTTCCTTGGAGATAGAGCCGTAGGACATGGCTCCCGTCTTGAATCGGGTCACGATGGATTCCACGCTTTCCACTTCCTCCAGCGGAACGCCTTTCTTCGGATATCTGAAGTCCATGAGCCCGCGCAGGTTCTTGACGGAATCCTCGTCATTCACAAGTGCGGTATACTGCTTGAACATTTCGTAATCACCGCGTTTTGTGGATTCCTGCAAAAGATGGATGGTCGCCGGATTATACAGATGCTCCTCCGCGCCGCTGCGCATCTTGTGATGCCCCGGGCTGTCAAGCGTCAGATCCGTGGCAAGTCCCAGAGGATCAAACGCCTTGGAATGCAGTTCATCCACCTGTCTCTCAATATCCTTTATGGTGATGCCGCCCACACGGCAGACCGTGTTGGTGAAATACTTGTTGATCACTTCCCTGTCAATGCCGATCGCCTCAAAAATCTGGGAGCCCTGATAGGACTGGATGGTGCTGATTCCCATTTTGGAAGCGATCTTGACAATACCGTGCAGCACCGCGTTGTTGTAATCGTCAACGGCTGCATAGTAGTCCTTGTCCAGCATGTGATTGTCGATCAGTTCCTTGATGGACTCCTGTGCAAGATAGGGATTGATCGCGCAGGCGCCATAGCCCAGAAGGGTGGCAAAATGATGCACCTCCCTCGGCTCACCGGACTCCAGAATAATTGCCACTCTGGTTCTCTTTTTCGTGCGCACAAGGTACTGATGCAGGGCGGAAACGGCAAGCAGCGACGGAATCGCCACATGGTTCTCGTCTACGCCTCTGTCCGAGAGGATCAGCACATTGATGCCGTCCCGGTACGCTCTGTCCACCTCCACAAAGAGCCTGTCGATCGCCTTCTCCAGACTGGTATTTTTATAGTAGATGATGGGGATCACTTCCACGCGGAAGCCGTCCTCCTTCATGTTCTTGATCTTCAGAAGATCCGTGTTGGTCAGGATCGGATTGTTGACCTTCAACACATTGCAGTTCTCCGGCACTTCCTCCAGCACGTTTCCCTCCCGTCCCACATAGACGGTGGTAGAGGTCACGACCTCCTCCCTTATGGCGTCAATGGGCGGGTTGGTCACCTGGGCAAACAACTGCTTGAAATAATGGAACAGCGGATGATGTGTCTTGCTCAGCACCGGCAGCGGCGTATCCACTCCCATGGCGGCAATGGCTTCCGCACCGTTCTTCGCCATCGGAAGAATGCTGGTCTTTAATTCGTCATATGTGTAGCCGAACGCCTTCTGCATGCGCGCCCTCTCCTCCTCGGAGAACTCCGGCACACGCTGGTTGGGAATCTTCAGATCATGCAGCTCCACCAGATTATTGTCCAGCCACTCGCCGTAAGGCTGCGCGGAAGCATATTTTTCTTTCAGCTCATCATCATCGATCACCCGTCCCTGCACCGTATCAACCAACAGCATTTTTCCGGGACGCAGACGCTCCTTCACCAGAATCTTGGTCGGATCGATATCCAGCACGCCCACCTCGGAGGAGAGAATGAGCTGGTCATCATCCGTGATCATATAGCGGGAAGGACGCAGGCCGTTTCGGTCAAGCACCGCCCCCATGATATCCCCATCCGAAAACAGGATGGACGCGGGCCCGTCCCACGGCTCCATCATGGTGGCATAATATTGGTAGAAATCCTTCTTGGTCTTGGACATGGTCTTATTGTTCGCCCAAGGTTCCGGAATTGTAATCATCACTGCCAGCGGCAGATCCATTCCGCTCATCACCAGAAACTCCAGCGTGTTGTCCAGCATCGCGGAGTCGGAACCCGTCTTGTTGATGGCGGGAAGCACCTTGTGAAGCTGTCCGTGCAGATGCTCGGATTCCATATTTTCCTCACGGGCGATCATCCTGTCCGCATTGCCGCGGATGGTGTTGATCTCACCGTTGTGTACTATGAAACGATTAGGATGCGCGCGCTCCCAGCTCGGGTTTGTGTTGGTGGAGAAGCGGGAATGCACAATGGCAATCGCCGACTCATAATCCTCACTTTGCAGATCCGCAAAGAAAGTGCGGAGCTGCTTCACCAGAAACATACCCTTATATACAATGGTTCTGCTTGATAAGGAAACCACATAGGTATCGTCCGTGGACTGCTCAAACACACGCCTTGCAATGTAGAGCCTGCGGTCGAACTCCAGTCCCTTTTCCACATCCGCAGGTTTCTTTACGAATGCCTGCATAATGCAGGGCATACACTCCACAGCCTTGTGTCCGAGTACCTCCGGGTAGGCAGGCACCTCCCGCCACCCGAGAAACTCAAGGCCTTCCTTCTCCACGATGATCTCAAACATTTTCTTGGACTGGTTGCGCTTCAATTCTCCCTGCGGGAAAAAGAACATTCCCACGCCGTATTCTCTCTCTTCACCCAGACGGATGCCCAGCGGCCGCGTCACCCTCACGAAAAACTTGTGGGGCACCTGCGTCAGGATTCCCACGCCGTCACCGGTCTTTCCCTCAGCGTCCTTTCCTGCCCTGTGCTCCAGATTCTCCACGATCTTCAGCGCATTCTCCACGGTTTCGTGGCTCTTCTTTCCTTTGATATTCACGCATGCGCCGATACCGCAGTTGTCATGCTCAAACTCCGTGCTGTAAAGCGGCGCTTTCGGAACTGCATTTTTTACATCAAACATGACCGATCTCCTTTCCTGCAAACGATGAAAAACATGCCCTGCAAGTTTCTCTCCTGATTGCGGCACTCGCCGGGTCTCCGGTAATCCCGCTCCCGACTCATTGTCCGCCTACACAAAAAGCCGCAAAGGAATCCCTTCCGGGTCGCTCCTTTGCGGCTTGTGCCATCACTATACACCCTTTATAACCATTTGTAAATAGCTTTTTTTCTTTGAATTGTCAGATAATTAGACAATTCATTCTATTGTTTGTATTTTGTGTCTGTATTGTTTTTGTTTGTGCTTTGCTGTATACAATTTAAATATGTATAAAAGCTCATTGCTTCTCATATCATACCTATCACGGGTACAGAATGGCAAAAACCGCCTTCTGTACCCGGTTTTTGTCCATTTTCTTGCTCAAATCGGGTACAGATCGCCATTTTCCTTCTCCTGTACCCGGTTTTCGTCCGATTTCCTGCTCAAATCGGGTACAGATCACACTTTTTCTTCTCCTGTACCCGGTTTCCGTCCATTTTCCTGCTCAAATCGGGTACAGATTGCCATTTTCCTGCTCCTGTACCCTTCCCGCCCTCGGCGTTTGCGATTCATTCACAGATCAGCTTTTCTTGAAGAAGCAATAGGCGCCGCCCAGCGTGCCGACTACTAGGAGGATCAGGCAGGCGGGCAGGCTCGGGGAAAGGCTGTGGTTCATACTGAGCAGCGTCAGGGCATACGCCGAGAGATTGCTGAGGGCGTGGGCGGCAACCGCCACCGAAAACCGTCCGAAGCGCTCATAGCACCACGCGATAAGGCAGCCCATCAGAAACGCATACGCGCCCTGCACCATGTTCTGGTGGTAGATACCGAAGGCCAATGCGGAGACCACCACCGCGCTGCCCCAGGTCATGTACTTTTTCAGCCGGTTGTAAAGCACACCGCGGAAAGCCAGCTCCTCCACAAAGGGAACCAGAAGTCCGTTCAGAAGAAGCCCCACCGGCACCGCAGCCGCATACTGCGTGGCAGCCGTCTCCTCATACGCTGCGGACAGATGCGTGATTCCCAAAAGTTCAAACAGCAGATTGAGCCCCAGAGCAAAGCCACAGACGCAGCAGAACATTGCGGCGTAGGAAAGCGGGGACTTCAGTCGCGCGTGCTTGAGCGGCAGATCCTGCTTTTTCTTCCGAAGCTCTTCCTTTCCGAAGAAACGCCATGTCACAATTCCCGCCGTGAGAAATGCCACTGCGGCGATCAACGCGGAGCCGTTGCCCGTAACCCCCGCCATCGCACCGTTTTCATCCCAGAATACCAGTTGTTCAGCAGCGGCAGGGGGCAGATTGTCCGCCAGATATCCCACCAGAAACAATCCGATATAGGAGCCCATGGCTCTCACAAAATAGAAAATCAATGCCGGAAACAGGACATACCAGATCTTGTTCATGGGCGTCTCGGAAGGCTTCTCGGTGCCGCGAAGCAGCAGCTTCTCCAGCTCCTCCACCGTCCGCACAATGTAATCGGGGGCGGCAATCTTCAACTCATCCATGGGGCCGTAGCCGTAGGCAACCGCCACGCTGACAACTCCCTCCGCCTTTGCTCCCGCCACATCAAATTTGCGGTCTCCCACCATGACGGTGTCGCGCTTCTTCTGTGCAATGTCCTCCGGGCTGCTTTCCTCCCCGTAGAGCTGCCGCAGCGCCTCCGCCACCACCTCGGACTTCTCCGTCCGGGTACCGTCAAGCTCGCTGCCCACCACCACATCAAAATATCTGCGGATGTCAAAGTGCTCCAAAATCCGCTCCACAAAAACCGTGGGCTTGCTGGAGGCAATGGCGACCTTCTTATGATTTCCCTTCAGTTTACGCAGAAGCTCCGGCACGCCGTCATAGATCCGGTTTTCAAAGAGTCCCTTATCCTGAAACCGCTCCCGGTATTTCTCGATGGCGCGCAGGGCAGTGGGCTCGTCCATTCCGTAAAACTCCATGAAGCTGTCCTTTAAGGGCGGGCCGATAAAAGGCTCCAGCTCATCCAGATTTGTCACTTCGATGCCGAAAGCCGAAAGCGCATACTGAACGGACTTTGTGATCCCCTCCTTGGGGTCGGTCAGAGTGCCGTCCAGATCAAACAAAATATAGTCGTTCATTTTCCAGTCCTTTCCTATTGCGAAATTGTTACAAAATTGTTACAATTCATTTGTAAGTTAGCTGACTCAAAAAACAAAAAGGAGGATAAACTTATGTGTTTCAATTTTAATTGTGCAGATCTTTTCAAGAATCTTTGCCGTGTATTCCGCATCGGCTGCTAATCATACGGATTCATAGAATGATCGCACCGGACATCCGAGAGGGTGGACGGTGCGATTTTTTACGGAAACACATCCCCGATACACTCCACCCGGGTGCAGTCCTCAGGTAACGGCTGTGTCAGCGGCGTGGATTGATTCGTATGAATATAGATGCTGGGAATGCCGAAAACATGTGCACCGCCAATGTCGGCATTACAGTCATTTCCCACCATGACACATGTGTCTTTTTCTATGTCATATTTTCCCATCAGCCTTGAAAAAAACAAGGAGGAAGGTTTTTTGACTCCCGCATCGGAGGACAAAAGAATCCCGTCAAAGCTGTCCGCTATCCCCAGCTTTCGCATTTCGGATTCCGTGAAAATGCGCTGCGCGTTTGACAGAAGAAACACGCCCTTTCCCGCCTCATGGAGTCGTCTCAGCAGCTCATCTGTGCCCGGAAAAAGCCTGATATAATGCGTGGACGCCTCCCTGAAAAAGGGGCCGACCTGCGCAAGAAGCGCCTCGTAGTCCCTCGCGCCCTTCTCCTCAAACAGCGCGGCGAACACCTCCTCCAGCCGGATCTCCACAACCTCCCGCGGTACTCCGGATTTTTGGGCAAGCGCTTCTTCCTGCTCTGTCACCAGCGCACGGTATCTCTTTTTCAATTCCTCCGGCTCGTAGAACGCTCCCGCTCCGCCGTAAAAATCGGCGAGTTTTTCCCACAGCGGAAGGGATTCCTCATCCGTCTCGATATCGATCAATGTTCCGTACAGGTCAAAAATATAATTCTCCACCATTCTGTTCTCCCATCTTTTTGGCATCCGTTACGCCGCCTTGCGGACGGCGCATCAGAACTGTTACAGATTTTCAGTATAGCACCCTTTTTTCCCCTTGACAAACAAAACAGAACTTCGTATAGTGAGAACGAATCAATTATTGCTAGGGGAGCACAATGCTGAGATTGAATCCTCGGATTCTAACCCTCACTACCTGAACCGGATAATACCGGCGTAGGGAAGCAACGAACCGTTTCGACGGTTTCTTTGTGTCCCTCTTTGTACTCAATCAAGGAGGTTTTTTTATGCAAAATTTTATCAAAGCCGAGGAAGGCTACTACTCACTCGGGCAGGCGGGCTATTATATTCTGATCGCCGCCCTGCTTCTGGCACTTGTCCTCTCTGCCGTGATCGTTGACCGCAGGCAGAAGCACACCCGTTTCAGCACCAGGAGACTGACCGTATGCGGCATTCTCATCGCCCTCGGTTTCCTGCTCTCCTATGTGAAGTTAGAGCTGCCAAACGGCGGTTCCCTGACTGCCTTTTCCATGCTGTGTATCTGCATGATCGGCTATTTTTACGGTATCAAGGCGGGAATTTTGTCTGCCTTCGCCTACGGCATATTGCAGTTCTTCCAGAGCGGAGGCGCCTATATGCTCTCCCCGCTCCAGGTCTGCTGCGATTACTTTTTCGCCTTCACCGCTCTGGGAATCACGGGCTTTTTCTACAAGGACTCCGCGAAGGATACCGGCAGCGTGAACCGTTTCCTGCCCGCATATCTGGCCGCCATTCTCGCCCGCGGGCTGTTCCACACCATCGGCGGCTACCTTTACTGGATGGATTACATGCCGGAGAGCTTTCCTAAAAGCATCGCGTTCCTCTATCCCCTCGTCTACAATTACAGCTACATATTGGCGGAGGGAATCCTGACCGTAATCATCCTGAAAATTCCCGCAGTGAGCAAGCTGTTCCTGCGCCTTAAGCAGCTTTCCGCAGACTAAGGCACAAGAATTGTCTCACCCAGATAAAAAGAATACAGAATCTTTTCCCTGACCGGTTTTCCGGTCAGGTTTTTTAATGCTTCCTCGTAGTAGTCAAGCTGAACCTTGTACCTGTCCGCCAGCTCCGCGGGCGTATGGATCACATCCGTCTTATAGTCGAGCAGGATCAGACCGCCGTCCTCCTCAAAGAAGGCGTCCACAATTCCCTGAATCAGAACCGTCTCCTCCTCGGGAAAATGATTCTCTCCGGCGGACAGCCGCGACGCTCCGATGCCGTACACAAACGGCTGCTCCCTGTATAACAATCCCTGCCTTGCTGCATCCTGCATCCGTTTTGCCAGAGGCGAATGTAAAAAATGCAGGATTTTCTCAGGCCGCACTGCCCTTGCATACTCCTCCGTCAGCCTGCCTTGCGCGCGGAAGGCGGTAAGCACTTCCCCAAGCGCATCGCCGTCCGGGTATTCCCTTGTAAAATCTAGCAGCTCCATAACCCTGTGCATGGCGCTTCCGCGCACGGTTCCGGTCACTTCCTCCTTCCCGCGCATAAAGTCGGGAATGTAAGGACTGACCTCCTTTTGGGCAAACAGCTCCTTCGCCGGTTCCTCTCCCGCGCCCTGCAGCGCCGCCATCTTCAATTCCGAAACCGTGGTCTTCGTGTAAAGTTTCTCCAGATCCTTGTGGGGATACACATAGGAAAACCGTTCCGAGAGCGCCGCGAGCGCCTCCCCGTCGCATAACAGACTGTTTTCCAGCGCAAAACGCCTGCCCTCGCCTGACAGCTCCTCCCGGATGGCGGCAAGCTCCAGCTCATCCACCGTCTTGCCCGTCACGTTGGGGAAGGTGGGCAACAGATAGTCCAGAAATCCGGTCGCCCCGCACAGACGGGTATAGGTCATGTCTCCCTCCCCTGCGGCGGCAAGCGCCTTGTCAAGCTGATTTACCGTCCCCGTCATAATCAGCTTCTCCTTGGCACGGGTCATTGCCACATACAAAACCCGCAGCTCCTCCGCCAGATTATCCGCCTTCATCTTGGCAGCCAGAACCTTTTCTCTCAGCGTGCGGTTTCTGGTACGCTCTTCAATGTTTACATAATCCACACCGATTCCCAGATCCATATCCACGATCATGGACTGGGCGGCGTCCTGCATATTGAAACGCTTGGACAGCCCCGCCACAATGGCAACCGGAAACTCCAGTCCCTTGCTCTTGTGGATGCTCATGATCCGCACCACATCCGCGTTTTCGTCCAGCGTGCCCGCCTCCCCGAAATCCACGTTGTACTTCTCAAGCTGTTCCACATAACGGATGAAATGATAGAGCCCGTAATAGCTGTTCTTCTCAAACGCGGCTGCCTTGGTCAGAAGCATCTCCACATTGGCGAGACGCTTTCCCCCGGCGGGAAGCGCCGCCACATAGGGCAGATAATCATACTCGTCAAAAATGGTGCGGAGCAGCTCCAGAATGGACATGTACGCCGTGTATTTCCTGTACTTTGCAAGCTGCTCCAGAAAATGCCTGCATTTTTCGTCCGCGCTCTCACAGATGCAGTCGTACAGGCTGACGCTTCTGTCCTCACCGCTGCTGCGCAGCGCGGCAGCCTCCTCGTCACTGAAACCGCCGAACACGGAGCGGAGCACGCCAAACAGCGGAATATCCTGTCTGGGATTGTCAAGCACCCGCAGAAACTGCAGCACGTCCCGGATTTCCTTTGATGCAAAATAACCGGTCTTTCCCGTCACATGGGCGGGGATTCCTTCCCTTGCCAGCACATCCCGGAACTCCTCATCCCAGCCGCTGGTCGTCCGGAGCAGAATCACAATGTCCCGGTACATCACCGGCCGCAGGGTGCCGCTCTCCTTATCCGTCACCTGAAAGCTCCGTCGGAGTTCCTTGATCCGATCCGCAATTCCAAGCGCCTCCGCCTGCCTTGCGGTCAGCTCCTCCCCCTTCTCCGGCTTCTCAAACAGGATCAGCTCGCTCCCGCAGCCCTCCTGCTCGGGGTATACCGCCCCCGGATAGAGCGCCGCGCGGTCGTCATACACGATCCCGCCCAGCTCCTTTGTCATGATCTTTGCAAAAACGGTATTCACCGTGTCAATGACTTCCCTGCGGCTGCGGAAGTTTTTATGCAGATCGATCCGGCAGGTGCTTTCCCCCTCCGGCTCATATGTATGGTATTTCTCTAAAAACAGCTCCGGTCGTGCCAGGCGGAACTTGTAAATGCTCTGCTTCACATCGCCCACCATAAAACGGTTGTAGTCTCCGATTGCCTCCCCGGACACCGCCTTCAACAGATATTCCTGTACCAGATTGCTGTCCTGATACTCGTCGATCAGCACTTCCTTGAAATACTCCCGGTATTCCTGCGCAGTCCTTGTGGGCACCACGTTTCCGTCCCCGTCCTTCTCGATCAGGATCTCAAGGGCAAAATGCTCCATATCGGAAAAATCTAGCAGCTTTTTATCCCTCTTCTTCTCATCCAGACGGCGTTTAAATTCCAGACACAGCTCCACCAGCTCTTCCACCGCCTCCGCACATTCGGCGGACTGGCGCAGAACAGCCTCCATGGGAAAACGGAAGAAATCTGCCTCCAGCTTCTTTACGCCGTCCTTTACGCCGTCCCGCAGCTTTTTCACCTGCTCCCGCTTCCGGGGCGAAACCGTCTCATCCTTCTTCGTGGAAAGTCTCCCGAAGCTTATGCCGGAGAGCTTTGCAGAGAAAGTCTCCCATGATGTCTGGCGGGAAAGCTGCAGGATCTGCTCCTCCTCCGCCTCAAGCATTTCCCCAAACATATAAGGGCCGTCGGGTTGCTCGCAGATCTCCCGCGCCCGCCGCAGCTCCTGTGCGTAGGAGAGCACCGTCTTCTGCAGATGGGCGGAAAGGCAGCGTCCCCAGTCCGACCGCTCCATCTCCTCCACCGTGTCCACGCGGTAATCCCGCTTGCGCGCCTTAAGCCACTCCTCGGGAAACGGAAAGCTCAGCGCATACCGGTACAGACTGAAAATGTGCTCCTCCAGCACGCTCTCCCTGCCTCCCGGACAGAAATGCTCCACACAGCGGTAAAACGCCTCCCGCCCCTCCGCAAAGCGCTCCTCCAAAAGCTGTGCCAGTACATCCTGCCTGATCAGCTCCAGCTCTCCCTCATCCGCCACGCGGAATGCAGGATCCAGTCCGATGTCCTGAAAATTGTTCCGCAGCACAAACAGACAGAAGCTGTCGATGGTCGTGATCTGGGCGTTGTGCATCAGTGCCGCCTGTCTCTGGAGATGTTCGTTTTCCCCGTCCTCGTTCAGCCGGTTTAAAATCGCCTGATTGATACGCTCCCGCATCTCCGCAGCCGCCGCGTTGGTAAACGTCACCACCAGCAGACGGTCTATGTCCACAGGATCCTGCTCCCGGCACACCATCTGCACAATGCGCTCCGACAGCACGGCTGTCTTTCCCGATCCCGCTGCCGCTGATACCAGTATATTCCTGTCATGCAGTTCGATTGCCTGTCTCTGTTCGGGTGTAAATTCCACTGCCATAGGACTACTGCAGCTCCTTTCTGATCGTCTCCATGATCTCCTCATTTTCCATCGTCTTCAGTCTGCGGTAATGATAGCCCGGCGTACCCGCCTCAAAGCCGCAGACGCCCGCAAACGAGCAGTAGGTGCAGGCATTCTCGTTTCCCCGCTCATAGGGTGCGGTCTCCATCCTGCCGTCCAGGATCTCCCTGCCAAAGTCGCGCACCTTCTTGTTCACATACGCGGAGATATCCGCAAGCTCCTCCCTGCTCATGACCGAGGAGCGGGACGAGAGTGTTCCGTCCTTCTTATACTCAATGGGTATCACATCCGACTTGGTCTCCGCTTCCCCGTCCAGACGTTTCACGATCTCCTCCTCGCTGCTCACCACGCCGTTTGCCCGCAGCGTCTCCCGCAGCTTTTCGTCTATTTCCTCCGGGGTCAGTTCCTCCTGCGTCTCCACCGCAGGATCCGCCACATGATAGTACAGCATGGCGGCAGGTATCACCTCCATGTCCGGATGCAGCTTTTTCTCCCGCTCCATGGCGGCATTCATATACACCACAAGCTGAAGCTGCAATCCGTAGTACAGCGCCGCCAGATCAAAATTGCGGCTGCCGGATTTGTAGTCCACGATCTTCACATAAAGTCTGTCCTGCTCCTGACAGGTATCGATGCGGTCGATCCTGCCCACCAGCTTCATCCGCTCCTCCTGCGACAACGCCACGCTCACATGCGCAAGCTCCGACACCTTCTCAAAGGAAAACTCATAATTTTCCGGCCGGAAGCTGCCCTTGCGGAGCTGGTACTGCAATGTCAGCACCGTCCTGTCCAGAATGCGGTTCATGCGCTTTATGACGTACTCGTTGCGCGCGCTCGCATACAGCACCGTCTCCTTGTATTCCGCCGCATAGAGGGAAAGCGCCTCCTTCACCGTCTCCCGCGCAAAGCTTTCCGGGAAATCAAACCATGTATAGTCGCTCTCCTCCAGCTTATGGGAAAAAGTCTCAAGCACCCCATGGAACACATTTCCCATGTCCACGCTCTCAAATTCAAACTCCTCCCGCTCCTTAAGCTGCATGCCGTATTGCAGAAAATGACGGTACGCACACGCCGCATAGGTCTCCAGTCTGCTGACGCTGCCGTAAAGAAGTTGTCCGTAGAGCGCCCGCGCCACCTCTCTGGAAAGCCTGCCCTCCTCGTAACGGAAAAACGCCGCATCCGTAAGCCTCTCCAAAAGAGCGCCGTATTCCGGCTGCCCGGCATACGCCCCGTACAGGGTCATAAGAGGCTGCTCCTCCGCCGCACCGCCCGCATACTCCCGCAGTCCCGCCGCCAGATAAGGCAAGCCCTCCTTGGGCGTACAGATCTGGGAAAGCAGAGGTTCCTTCTCCGGGTATTCCGTGGAAAGACCGGGGAAAAGCTGCTGCAAAATGCCCGCAAGATAAGCCGGCCGCATGGCCGCGCCCTCCCCGTTCATCTTGGCGTAGGACAGATAAAGCCGCTCCGAGGGCTTGGTCAGATTCAGATACAGGTACAATCTCTGAATATACATCTGCTGTCTGGGCGACGGCGCAAGCTCCAGCTCGGAGGTTCGCAGATACTCCCTGTCGATATCGGAAATGATGCCGCCCTTTCCGTTGCTGCGGGGAATGTTGCCGTCATTGACCCCGAGAAAGAACAGCACCTTCACCTCTTTCAGGCGGGTTCGCTCCATGTCGCCCACCAGCACTCTGTCCACATTCTGCGGAATCGCGCCGACCTCGATCTCCGCAAAGCCCGCGTCCAGAATATCCCGAAACTCTCTGACAGACATGCTCTCCTGCCCAAGCAGCCCCATGACCTGCTCCAGCAGCTCCATCACAAGGCGGTATACCTGGGCGTATTCCTTCACGCGCACCTGATCCTGCTGCTGTTCAAACTGCGCTTCGTAGGCAGACATCTTCTCCGCCGCCCGGTTTTTTGTCAAAAAACGGTACAGCGCCTCCACACAGGAAGCCGCCGTCTTTTCCTCCCCTAAAAGGGGCTCCAGCTCCTCCGCAAAGCGCTGTCGCATCTGCTCCAGCAAGAGAAGTCTTTCCGTGTTATCCCGGTTCTTTGCGCCATGTCTGGTAAACTGTCCCAGCCATTGCCTCCTGCCCCGGATTCCTGTCCGGATACAGTAATTCTCCAGTTCATCCACCTGCTCGGGCGCAAGATCCGACAGCCCGCTCCGCAGATAGCGGAACACGCTCTCATAAGAGAAGTCCTGCAAAATGACCTCATAGGCGCTCTTGATATATTCGATCAGAGGATTCAGCACAAGTCCTCTGGTTCTGTCCACAAAGCAGGGAATCCCCAGATGGGCAAACTGGGTCTGCACCGGCTGTGCATACATCTCCAGATCTCCCGCAATCACGGCAATATCCCGGTATTCGTACTGCTCCTCACAGATCAGTCTGCGGATGGCAATTCCCGCCTGCCGCACCTCCTCGTTTACGGTGGAAACTGCGGCAAGCCGTATATTCCCCTGCATCTCTCCCTTGTAAGCCACCGCCGGATAGCGGAACAGGGTGCGCTCCAGATGGGCGATCACCGGCTGTCTGGAAAAGCGGTGCGCGCCGCCGTAGTCCACATACAGATCCTCTCCCCGCTCCACACCGGCTTCCTCCGCCAGCTTGCAGAGGGACGCCACGGTTTTCTTGCTCAGGTGAAACAGCTTCTGCTCCCCGTCCACCACAAAGGGATCCTCCCTCAGATCCAGCGTGACCGTAAGGATCACCTCGGAGGCCAGCGTCATCAGGCGGGCGATCACCCGGTTCTGAATGGGCGTAAAGCCCGTGAAGCCGTCAAATACCACCACACTGTCCCGCACAAGCGCCGATTTTGCAAGCGCATCCGCAAGCTGGTCCAGCGTCTCCTCTGTGGTCACATATTTTTCCCTGATATAGCTGCAAAAGCCCTCGTACAAAACCTGCAGATCCCGCAGCTTATGGTACAGGGCTCCCTTCTTTTTCGCATACTCCATCAGCGTTCCCACATCCTTCACGCTGATCCCGTACTGCATAAATTCTGAGATGGCGCTCTTGATCTCATGGATGTAACCCTGCTTGTTCAGGTGATTTCCCAGATAGGGCAGCTCCTCCTTCAGCCCTGCCGCCACCTTCCGCAGCACCAGACTCTTTCCCGTATCGTCCAGCACGGGAAGCTCCGCTCTGCCCACCTCCTCGAAAATTCTGTGGGACAGCCGCCCGAAGCTGAGCACATCCACATTCAGAATCCCCTTGCGGCTGTTGAGCGGATGCGTCACCAGCTCCTTCTGGGTCTGCATGGTAAACTGATCCGGAACGATAATCAGAAAATTCCGTCCCGGCTCCTGCTCCGCACGCTTTAAAATTTCACCGTAGATGCGGGTGCTCTTTCCGGCTCCCGATCCGCCAAACACAAAACGAAGACTCATTCCGAAGCAGACCTCCCACCTTCGTCGTAATGATCCAGAAAATGATGCTTCTGCCCCTTTGTCTTGTAGGCCACCACCGTATCCAGATTCACATTTTCCACGCTCTTGAAAATATCGCCCTCCACAAACGGGTTCTTCTTTTTCAGCTCCCTGATCAGCTCCTTGATCTCCACTCTCTTTGAGCGGTTCTCCTCATTGTTGCAGGTGGTGCAGGTGTCCGTAAACTTGCACGCGCACTGGATAAAGTGCAGACCGTTGTAGTCCCTCCACGCCTTGATGTCATCCTCGCGGATCAGGTAGAGGGGGCGGATCAGCTCCATCCCCGCAAAGTTGGTGCTGTGAAGCTTCGGCATCATGGTCTGCACCTGCGCGCCGTAGAGCATTCCCATCAGAATGGTCTCGATCACATCATCATAGTGGTGTCCCAGCGCAATCTTGTTGCAGCCCAGTTCCCTTGCGTAGGAATACAGATGCCCTCTGCGCATTCTGGCGCAAAGGTAGCAGGGCGATTTGTCCACATGGTACACGGAATCAAAGATATCCGACTCAAATACGGTGATGGGAATCCCCAGTCTTTTCGCATTCTCCTCGATGATCTCCCTGTTCTGTGGGCTGTACCCCGGATCCATCACCAGAAATTTCACCTCAAACGGGAATTTGTTATGCACCTTGAGCTCCTGAAACAGCTTTGCCATCAGCATGGAATCCTTGCCGCCGGAGATGCAGACCGCAATCCGGTCTCCCTCCTTCACAAGCTCGTACTCATTGATCGCCTTGGTAAATTTACACCAGATCGTGCGGCGGAATTTTTTTCGGATACTCTCCTCCGCCTGTCGTGCAAAATCCTCGTCCGACTCTGCCGCACCCATCTCTGCCTTCATCTGCGCCACCAGCCACGCGCCGTAGCCGCCGGTGAGGCTCACCGCATCAATGCCCTTCTCCCGCAGCGCTTCCGCCACATCCATGCTGATCTGCCCTCTGGCGCAGCAGATCACCAGCTTCTTTGTGCAGTCAAGGGCGGATACCGCCTGCATGATCTCCTCCGCCGGGATCCGCAGCGCTCCCTCTATTTCTCCGTAGGCTGCTTCCTCCTCATTGCGGATGTCGATCAGTTGGTAGCTGTCCTTATTTAATTTCAGTAATTCCTGTGCCGTGATTTCCATATTGCCGTCTCTTTCCCGCTCTTTGTTATCTCTTTTCGTATGCAATTCTGGGGGATCCGTTCCTCACATAAATAACGCCGCATTTTTTAAAACCGTTTTTCTCAAGCTGGTGCTGCATGACCTTGTTGTCCGAGTGGGTGTCCATTCTAAGGTGCGGAATCCGTTCAAAGCAGTAAGCGACCACCTTTCCCACCACGCCGTGTACCCCGGCTCCCGCGGCAACCCGGTGGATCACCCCGTAGGGCGCATCGGACAGCCAGCTTCCGTTCTCTATTTTCAGGTAAGTCTCATCCGTCCCCACAAAGAACAAAAACACCGCCTGCACGCGGTCGCTCTCCGCCAGAACATACAATTCTCCCTTTTTGATATCATCCTCTATCATCTGCCTCGGCGGATAGCTGTCCCCCCATTGCGTGGGGTTTCCGTTTGCCGCCATAAACGATCTCGCATATGCATAGATCTGCATGATTTGTTCCAAATCTTCCGTCGTTGCCTGTCTGATCATGTTCTCTCCCCGTCACGCCTGTATGGTAAGCTCCACCGGGCAATGGTCTGAACCCATCACCTCTGTGTGGATCGCCGCGCCCGAAAGCCTGTCCTTCAAGGATTCCGACACTACAAAATAGTCGATGCGCCACCCTGCGTTCTTCTCCCTTGCCTTGAACATGTAGGACCACCAGGAATAGATGCCCTCCCGGTCAGGGTAAAAGTAGCGGAATGTGTCCACAAAGCCATTCTCCAAAAGGGTGTCAAAGCAGGCTCTTTCCTCGTCGGTAAATCCTGCGTTGTGGTGGTTGGACTTGGGGTTTTTCAGGTCGATCTCCCTGTGCGCCACATTCAGATCCCCGCAGAAGATCACCGGCTTCTTCTGCTCCAGCCCTTTCAGGTAGGAAAGAAATGCCGCCTCCCACTCCATCCGGTAGGAAAGTCTTTCAAGCTCCCTCTTGGAGTTTGGCGTATAGACCGTCACCACGTAGAAGTCCGCAAACTCCGCCGTGATCACGCGCCCCTCCTTGTCGTGCTCCTCCACGCCGATTCCGTAGGTCACGCCCAGCGGCTCCTCCTTGCAGAACAGCGCCGTGCCCGAGTAGCCTTTTTTCTCCGCATAATTCCAGTACTGGTGATAGCCCGGCAGGTCGAGCTCGATCTGCCCCGCCTGAAGCTTGGACTCCTGAATGCAGAACACATCCGCGTCCACCTGATCAAAAAAATCCATGAATCCCTTCTCCATGCAGGCACGCAGCCCGTTCACATTCCATGAGATCAATTTCATGTCCCTGTTTCCTCCCGTTTTTTATTCTTCAAACATCATTTCCACGAACTTCTTCGCATACTCATCCCAGAACTGCATATCGTGCCCACCTGTCGATTCCAGATAGCAATGCTGCACGCCTTTGGAAAGTAAAAACTCATGGAAACGCCGGTTTCTTTCCAGGAGGAAATCTTCCGTTCCGCATGCCATGAAAATCTCGGGAAACCTTCCTTTTTTCTCCAAAATTTCATCCACCAGCACTTCCGGGTTGTTCCTGCTCTGTTCAATCACCTCAAGATCCCCGAAGCACTCCCTATAATATTCATAGTTTGCATGCGTGTCGGGATCCCCCGGCTTCATGTGCGCCTTTTCATGGATCACAAGTGCCGAAGACAGCGCTGCTGCCTTTCCGAACCGTTCCGGGTAAGCCAGCGCCGCACGCAGCGCACCATAGCCGCCCATGGACATGCCCATGATATAGGTGTCTTCCGCCTTCATGGCGAGCCCAAAGGTCTTGCGTATATAATCTACAAGTTCAACCCCCACAAAGGATCCGTACTTGTGCCCGGTCGAAATACCATCCACCCAGAATCCGTTCTCGCCGTTCGGCATCACAATAGCAAAATTATAAAGACTTGCCAGATACTCCGGCACCCAGTTTCCCGCACTTCCGGTATAACCGTGCAGCAGGAAAAGCACCTTCATCTGCTCTCCCTTACGTCTCTGCTCAGGTTCCCAGTATTCGTTAAAATCGTTGGGGATGATCATTTTAAACTGCACCCCACGGCACAGACTGTTTGAATAAAACTGAATATCTAAATATGCCACTACTTCTCCTCTCCGCCCATCGTCAGGTAGGGCTTCACAAGCGGGTAAATTGCCCGGTAGCCCTTTTCCTTGATATGCATGCCCTCGATGGTATACTCCGCCTTGAGCCGTCCCTTCTCATCCATAAGCGGCTCGTTTACATCAATGTAATGCGCCCCGTACTGCTTCGCCAATAACTCCACGCCTTTGTTCGCTTCCCTGATCTTTTCGTTGGTTCTGATCCTAAGGCAGGCCTTCATGTTCTCTGCGGCAGCATCATAGTTGACCGGATAGTACGCCATCAGATACAGCGTAACCTCCGGCACACAGCGCTTCACTTCATCCAGTATCTTCCCGTAATTTTTCATCACATCCGCGATGGGAATTTCCGCATTGCTCAGATCATTTGTTCCGATATTGAGAAACAGCACCGATGGCTCCAGATCCAGAATACACACATCTATATTTGCGATCAGCTCCGCCGTCACAAATCCGCCGATTCCACGGTTATACACCGTCACCGGAAGCCCGTCCTCCTCCACAAATTTTTCAATGGGAAACATCTCCATCAGGGAGGATCCCGCAAAGACAATCTGCCCCTTCTTTGCTGTCTTGTTCATCTCCCGGAACCGCTCTGCCTTATATTCCTTCGTCCATATCACTTCTGCCATAATCCTTCTTCCCTCCGTCCGGTTTATGCTATTTCAAAACCCATTATCAGTTTACTTTCCCGCAGGGGCTTTGTCAAATATTCCTCGGTGTTTTCAGATGATACACCCCCACGATTTTCCACCGTATCCAACAGCCAAAACTGCAAAAAAATTATCAGTATAGAGATTTCCTTCTGCTATACTGACAATTTCTTTTAAATTTGCTGCCAAATCTTATAGTCTTTCTTGAACTGATTTGTCCAGATGATGTCGTAATGTTTGCTCATTCTTTTAACTCTCTCAACGCATCTTCAATATTGGAATAGCGTTTTACGGACGGATCACGGGAAAGGCGCTTTGCTTCCCACATTGCCGCAATCGTCTCCTCGTTCAGCTGTTCCACACGAACGCTTGAATTAGTAGTGTTAGCCATACTATCAACTCCCCTCATTTCTCCTGCAACCTGTGCAGCGCCTGCTGCATTTTCTTATTCTCTGCCTTTTCCTCCAGTTTGCTGACAACAATGCTCACTGCCGTGCAGACAAAAAAGGAAACGCCAAATCCGATCCACGCTTTCACTTCCTTAATCGGGAACCATACAAACACGGCTGCAAACACAGCCATCACAATCACAATACAGCCGAAGAAACAGATGTTTCTGAGGATCAAGCCCATGTTTTTGATCCATCTGTCCGTCAAGAAAGTTATCTGTGCAAGCGTAATAATGGTGGCAAGCAAAAGCAGTTGAAACAACGTTTCCGTAGAGAAGCCCAACGTTCCCAATGCAAACAGCGAAGAATGTCCGTTCGCCAAATTTCCGATCGTCACGCCGAATACCATAAAGATTGCCACCATGATTCCGTACGTTGCAAACAATTGTGTGATGTAGTTGAATATCGTTTTATTTTCTTCCATTATTTTCTCCATTTCTGCGCATATCTTTTTCAAGCTTTCACTCCCAGACTTCTCTTAAATTCATCCGCATACGTGCGGGATACGATAAGCTGCTCGCCGTTTACAAGCGTCACACGTATCTTTCTGTTTATGTCCGCCCTCAGGCTTTTGATTTTCCTCATATTCACAATGCTTTGCTTGCTGACACGAATAAAATTCTGCGCTAACAGCTGCTGCTCGATCTCATACAGCTTCAAATCCGATTCGTAGGATGCTTCTGCCGTATAGACAAATGTGTTTCTCTCCACCGCTTCTATATACAATATCCTGTCCGTGTCCAAAAGATAGGTCTCCCCGCCCTTTTTAACCGCAAGCTGCATGTTGAGCATCCGCATCAGGGAAATCAATTTTTCCACATCCTGTGTCATGACAGGTGCATTGATCCGAACGGCTAACTCCGGATATGCCTCGTTGATGTCTATCTCTATCTTCATCTTCATCTATTCCAACCCTTTTCTTCTATATGCCACCTCAAATAAAACAAGCAATACCACAACGTTTGCCATGATGATAAAAAAAGATTTCTGCGCTATGCTTCCGGGCGACAGGGTGTCCAGACACAGTTTGATCTGCTGTGTGTAAAATATCCCGGCAAACTTCGCAATGGAGGCGTTGAACGTTGCAAGCATCGGCGCAAAGGCAAGTACCATCATCACGGGCATAACCAGAGAGGTTGCTCCCATCTGGTTCTTTGCAAAGACACCGATACAGGCCCCGCCGACAATGGAAATGGCAAACCCGCTTCCCATAAGGCACAGGTAGGGTATGATATCCTTTCCCTCAAGTTGCGCTGACATGACGCAGGCTCCCAGCATGCACAGGCTCCACACATAGATACCGACCCCCATCAGATACTGCCACGGCTTTACGTTCGCCATCATCAGAACCCTGAGCGTATTTTTCTCTTTTTCCTCGGAGATAATTGCGGCAACCGATGTAAGCGGCGCCATCCCGATATACATAACGGAAAACAATTTTGTAAAGAACAGATCCGGCATTCCTTCCATGTTGATTGCATTTTCCATCACCAGCGTCATGATCGGAAACAGAAGGAATTGTATCAGGATTGTTTTATTTTTGAAGGTATCCTTCAACTGCTTTTTTATAATGATAATACTGTTGCGCATCTATTCTTCCTCCAGCTTTCTTCCCGTGATTTCCAAAAATACCGTCTCAAGATCCGGCTCTGACGAATGGATGGTTTCCACCTTCTCCGCCCGAAGCAGCTCACAGATCCTTTGAGCAGATCCCTTTTCATGCAATACTTCCACATCTTCGCCGGAGAACAAATGCATGGTAATCTTTTTCTTATGGTTATATTTGCGGCAGATTTCCCTCGGCTCCCCCATCTCCACGATTTTTCCCTCGTTCAAGAGCGCAACCGTGTCGCAGAGTGCGGCAGCCTCATCCATGTTATGCGTGGTGAGGAAAATCGTACACCCCTCCTTTTTCTTTTCCAGAATCAGGCTGTGTATCGCCCGCATGGATTTGGGATCCAGACCGCTTGTGGGCTCATCAAGGAAAATAATGCGGGGGCTGTGCATAAGAACTCTTGCGAGCCTCAGCCTTGCCCCCATTCCCTTCGACAACGCAGACGCGGGCTTTCCTACGGCATCCTTCAATCCCACATCCTCCAGAATCTCCCGGATTTTGCCGTGCCGTATCCCGTATATGTCCGCATATATTTTCAGGTTATCGGTACAGGACAGTCTGTCGTACACACCAAACTGATCCATCATAATGCCGATTTTCTTTTTATCCTCTCCGGTCAGTTTGCCGGTCTCCCTGCCAAGCACCCTTGCCTCGCCGCCGTCGTACGAAAGCTGTCCTGTCAGAATTTTAATCAGTGTGGTTTTGCCGGCGCCGGACGGCCCCAGAAGCCCGAATATCTTCCCCTCCCGGATATCAAAAGTAATCCCGTCCAGCACAGCCCTGTGGTCATAGCTTTTACAAACATCCCTGCAATGTATCATGTTCTCCTCCTTTGCCTTTTCCGATCACAAGACAAAGGTAGCAGAGTTGTTTCTTTACCGCAATACGCCGGAACATAAGTTGCCTCTATGCGCACATGAGTTGCCGGAAATCTCCTATTCTTCCTCCATGAAATACATTCTGGATGCAAAATCCTGATAGAAGCGCACCTCGCCGCTGTAGCCGGTGCCGCCGAAGGCAGGCTTCAAATGCACGCCGCCGTACATCAGGGTGTCACCGTAGGCAGTGTATTCCTCCGTTTCGCCGTCCATCTTGACAAACCGCGCCAGCACATTGTGCGTCAGGGAATCCTGTCTGATGTGGATGGGCGCCACCGTATTCACCAGATCTCCGAAATCCTTGATGTTGTATTTCAGACTCCTGTTGTAGAAATGATACCGCACATCCGGCAAAAGCCCCTTGGGGCGGTAATCCTGAAACTGCGTGTTTGGCACCACAAGCTTCTGCATCAGAAGTCCCACCGCGCGCCTGCCGTCGTCGGAGACACAGGTCCACTCCATCCGGTTGCCCGGTTCATCCTCCAGCACGCTTCCGTCGGAGGGATCCGCAAAGCTCCGCCCCCGGTAAAACACACCCTGCTGCAGCACCGGACGCCATTTCTTGTAGAGTGCGATCTGCTCCCGCACCGCGTCCAGCTCTTCCTTTCCCATATCACAGAGATTACATTCGTACCCGGTCAGCCCGAACGCCGCCACCTGAAATCTCGTCTCAAGAGGCGTCACCCGGAGCGTCTGGTGATTGGGGCAGGAAGAAACATGGGCGCTCATAACGGACAGGGGATAGCCGTAGCTGTAATTGTTCTGGATCTCCGCACGGCACAGGGCATCCGTATCATCGCTCGCCCAGATCTGGGGGAAATAGCAAAGGATTCCCAGATCAAAGCGGTTGCCGCCCGCCGCGCAGCCCTCAAACAGAATATGAGGAAAGCGCGTTGTCAGCTCTTTCATGCAGCGGTACAGTCCCAGCACATAGCGGTGTGCCGCCTCCCCCTGCCGTTCCGGGGGCAGGGATGTGGCGTAATAGTCCGTAAAGGTTCTGTTCATATCCCACTTTACATAGGAGATTTCCGCCGAGGAGAACACCCTGCTCATGCTCTCTATGATATAGTCCTGCACCTCGGCTCTGCCCAGATCCAATATCCTCTGGTTTCTGCCCTCCGAGTGCGCCTTTCCCGGAATCTGCATCACCCACTCGGGATGCTCCCTGTAAAGGCTGCTCTCCACGCTCACCATCTCGGGCTCCACCCAGATGCCGAACTCCATGCCAAGCTCCCTTACCTTATCCGCGATCCCTTTGAGACCGCCCGGCAGCTTCTCCGCGTCGGGTTCCCAGTCTCCCAAGGAAGTGGTGTCGTCCTTCCGCTTTCCGAACCATCCGTCGTCCATGACAAAAAGCTCGATGCCCACATCCTTTCCCGCTTTCGCCAGCTTCAAAAGCTTTCGCTCGCTGATGTCAAAGTAGGAAGCCTCCCAGCTGTTCAAAAGCACGGGACGGAGCTTGTGCTGCCACTCGCCCCTCACAATATGCTCCCTGATAAAGTGATGAAGAATGCGGCTCATGCCCCCGAAGCCCTCCGGGGAGTATGCCATCACCGCCTCCGGCGCCTCAAAATGTTCTCCGGGCGCAAGAAGCCATGAAAAGGACTGCGGGTTGATGCCTGTCACAAGGCGCAGCTTTCCAAAGCTGCCAACCTCCGCCGCCTCGTAGTGGTTGCCGCTGTAAATCAGGTGGAAGCCGTAGCAGTCTCCTGCCTCCTCCGAGGTATTGGGACGGCTCAGCATCACAAAGGGATTCGCCCTGCTTGAGGAAGTCCCCGCGTAGGATGCGTTCACCACCTTTCCCGCCTTTGTGGGCAGATCGCTCCGCTTCATTTCCCTTGCCCACGCCCCGTGGAAGGTAGAAAACACATAATCGTGGGTATCAAAATCAAGCTGCATGCTCATAAGCCTTTTGAGCTGTACCGCCCCCTCCCCCACATTGGAGAGCACGGCACTGCGGCAGATCACATCGCATTGCTCATACACATAGTAATACAGCTCCAGAAGCAGCCCGCTCTGTGCGTCGGAAAAACGGACACAAAGCTGTTCTACCTCCTCCTCCGTCCCGTAGGAGCCGGGCAGCCCCTCCGGCCTGCGCCTGCCGTTTGTGATCTCGGCGTCCTTGTAGAGAAAATCCAGAGTGGCGGTTCCGTCCGTGCATACCGCCTCCGCGAAGGGCTCCCTGATATCCCCCTTTCCGTAGGAGGACATCTCAAGCCGGATATCCTCAAGCGAAAAGTGTTTGTTCTCCGCATTGTATACATTTACATTTCCGGGGGCAAAAACATGCTTTTCCGCAAGCACCGCCCCGTCGCTCTCCCCGGATAACCGGATTTTCCTGCCGTAATACAGGTGCTCCGGATGACCGCTTTCCGTAATGCGGAAGCAGTAGGTTGTATGGGCGGTGTCCAGAATAAAGTATCCGTTTTCCTTCCGAATCATAAGCGCAGCTCCTCCGTGTTATGCCGTATGTTTGATCTGCTCGGTGATCTCCTGAACCTTCTCCTCCGTCAGGATGAATTTTCTTCTGAAAATGCAGACCGCGATCAAAAGTCCGATGATGGGAATTCCCGCCATGGTCATGCGCAGTCCCAGAAGAGAGGAATCCGCCGCCTGTACGGCTGCCGCCGTGTTGGAGGTGTCATTGCTCAGATTGCAGACGGTAAGACAGATGGAAGCCGCAAGCGCCGCCACACCGGAGGCAAGCTTTACCACGAAGGTCTGCATGGAGAAGATCACGCTCTCGTCCCTGCGGTGGTTCTTCAGTTCACCGTAATCCACGGTGTTTGCCAGAAATACGGTGGTCAGCACGGTCAGCATGCCGAATGCCGTGAAGATGAAGAAGCCGGGAATGAACAGCAGATAAATATTGGACATATTGGTGAGGGTCAGCACAAACAGCGCGCCGTAGCCCACGATTGCCATGACAAAGCTGACATAGAACACCTTGAGGGCGCTCATCATCTTCCTCATCAGCGGGAAGAACACCATCATGGAAAGGATCTGGATGGCTCCTCCGAAGGTGTTGAAAAGGGTATAGCTGTCATACCACTTCTCGCCGCCGAAATCGTACTTGAAAAAGTAGATCAACAGGTTTGACGTAATATAGAGGGAACAGTTGATCAGCACGATGGTGATCACCACCGTCATTGCCTGATCGTTCTGGATCAGCGCCTTGAACATCTGTCCCACCGAAGGGGAATCCACATTCACGGTGGATTTTTCCTTAATGCTCACACAGGTGATGGTGATGAATACCACGAACAGCACGGCGATGATCAGCGCAAACCACTTGAAGCCGAGAAGCTCGTTGCCCTGTCCCAGCCAGACCACGCACTTTACCGTGATAATGGTCACGATGGCGGAGCCCACACCCGCGCAGGAACGCGCCAGAGTAGACAGCCCTTCTCTTTCCTTTCCGCCCTGGGTAAAAGCAGGGATCATTGACCAGAACGGAATGTCCATCATCGTGTAGGTCACGCCCCAGAGTACATAGGTCACTGCCGCATACGCCACCAGTCCGGCGCCGTCAAGTGCAGGGGGTGCTGCAAACATCAGATAGAGAATCACGGCGTTTGTCAGCGTGCCGATCATCAGCCACGGGCGGAATTTGCCGAAGCGGGTTCTCGTCTTTGCCACAATCACACCCATGATCGGGTCATTGAACGCATCAAACACTCTCGCCGCCATCAGAATAATACCCATGGCGATTGCGTTCACCCCCAAAATATCCTGATAATAATACAAAATATAGCTTGCGGAAAGCATGTAAACCATGTCCTTGCCGACCGCTCCCAGTCCGTATGCCGCCTTTTCCTTCCATGTCAGTCCCATCATCCTTCTCCTCCTTCTCTCAGCTTCATAGCCAGTTCTACCACCTTGTAGGCACCGTCATAAATGCCCGCCTGCTTGTTTCTCTTTATCGCCTCGCACAGATCAATCAGCATATGCTCCGACCCCTGCAGCAACTCCATCATCTGAAGCGTGTGGGGAATGTCCCTGCACTCCAGCGTACCGTCGCCGATCTCCGCCGAGTGGATCGCACCCCACTGCTCATGTCCGCCCACCCGCTTGATAAACAGCTTCGGAACCGGATAGAAGGAAAGCTCGCTGGGCTTTGTCACCAGCACATCACAGCTCCGCATCAGCAGGTTGGTGCAGTACACCGCCTCAAATATATTTTCATGCCAGAATCCGTGTACGCCGGTCACTTCCCCTGTGAGCGCTCCCTCCGCAAATGCCTTGGTCTGCCGCCAGTCGTTGAAATGCTCCGTCGCCTCCTCCGCCAGTCCCGGAATCTCCTTGATCAGGCTCTCCCACACATTGCGGTAATCCCCCACATTGACATACAGTGCGGCTTTCTTTTCCCGGATGAGCGGCAGCAGATAGCGGATGATCGCGGCGAATATTTCCTTCTGGGCGCCCGCGCCGCCGATGGTCAGAAGAAACCGCATGGGCTTTCCTTCCCTCTTTCTTTGGATCCTCGCCTCGCAGTCCGTCTCAATGTTGCTCACCAGCTCATGATCCACATAATGTCCCGTGTAGACCAGCGCATCCTCCGGCATGGGCTTTAACACATCCTTGCCCTGCATGCCGTTCAGGATCCGGTAGCCCTGATAGGCGTAATGGGTCTGCACGGTGTGAAGGCTTCCCTCCGCCAGATGCAGCGCCATGGGCCAGTTGTCCGGAATGGCATTCACCACATGGCGCATTCCCGCATGGATGGCTGCCTGTGCCGGCCAGACATGGGTGGCGACCACCGGTATCTCCTTCGGCACGTTCCCGTAGACGGGCGCCATAAGCTCCGCGTTCTTCTGATCCGACGCATTGTAGGAGAGCTTGCGGAAGCCCTCATAGTTCATGGGCTCCCAGACCAGCTTGTTGAACAGTCTGCTCTTGCCGGACAGTCTGGAGCCGAGGGAATACAGATCATTCTGGGCGCCGATCACCTTTGTGCAGGTGGTCTGTTTGTAAGAGTTAAGGTCCATCCAGTAGGGTGTGTACCCCATGGCATGTGCCGCCGATGCGATTGCCATGGAGATGCGGTAATGTCCGAACCCCATGCGGATATTTCCCACGATAATGCCCTTCTCCTTGTCAAACCCGGCTTTCTCCTTCGGTGCGCCGGGTGCGGCAGCGTCTTCTAACAGCACATCCACCACGCCAAGCTCCTGCCCGATGTGCGCATTCTCCGAAAGCAGCACCGGATAGTCCGCACTGCTGTCATCCCCGAACTTCTTCACAAACTTCTTCTTGCTCTTGCACGCCTTACGGTACACCCTGTCCGGCATTCCGTTTCCGAAAATCTGTCTTGATTTTTCTTCCACCGTTTATCCCTCCTCCGTTTCCTGTTTTTCTATGGTGAATCTGATCGTATATTTTCCCGCCTGCGGGCAGTCGATATGCAGCACGCCCTCTCCCGCCTCACCGCAGGTTTTCACATAGGTTCCTCCCATGCCTCCCGCAAGACACACCGTCTGTGGCCCTATCAGTTCAATGTTTCCCTCTGTCCGGAATGTGACCGGCTCCTGAAAGAAGCTCAGCACGTTTCCGTTTTCATCCACCGCAAGGATCCGCACCGCCGCCGCATCATAGGTCTTTCCCTCCGTGAGGTTTACACTGCTTGCAGAAATAGAAAGCTGCACCTTGTGCATGGGTTCCTTTACCAGTTCCTTCACCACTTTGCCGTCCCGGTATGCCTCGAACCGGTATGCGGTGGAAGCGCCGCCCCAGTCGCCCACATAGCGGTTGTAGAGCGTCACCGCCTGCTGGGGCTTCATATGATAGAACAGCACCAGCCGCAATGCCATCAGATACACCTTCCGCGGCAGATGGGACAGCCCGTACCGCGCCGTCAGGTTCAGAATCTCCTTTACCATCGCCGCCTGTCTGGGTTTGAAATCCTCTCCCTTCTCAATGGCGTCCCCGATAAAATCATCCGGCAGCAGAGGCCCGTGCGCCAGATTGCGGTAAGGAGAATCCTCCCTGCGGTACTCTTTGATAAATCTGTCGTTCTTATACATCCTGACGCTGTCGGCGTTGGTGTAGATCCATGTTTTTCCCCGGTTGCAGCCCGGGTGTTCCCCGATGTCCATGGAGGCGCTGAGCTCCAGCACCGGAATCTCCTCCTGCTGGCTGGCGTAGACCAGTGCCGCGGGCTTTGGATTGCGGAACATATCCAGCACGCCGTGATAGCAGATCCTGTCGCCGCTTCCGAAATCCTTGTGGGTGTTATAGTCCGCCATGCACCAGCCGAAGCTGCCTGCAATATCCGGTTCTCCCGCCACCGCGTCCAGCACGTTTGCGTGACGTAGGGCATGCTCCGTACGATGCTCCTCACAGTCAAACGCCTTCGTGGGGTACATATGCCCGTTGTATTCGCTGATCAGATAGGGCTTCTCCGGGTCGGAGGTCACGTCCTTTTTATGCTCGCAGCCCCGGTTGCTGCCGTCATGCAGAAAATCATTGTAGGTGTATACATCCTCCAGCAGGCTGCTTCTCTTTCCCGCCCGCACACCGCCGGTGGGTCTGGTATCATCCAGCCGTCTTGCCGCCGCATTGGTTCTCTCATAAAAGGCGTCGTCGTCCGCGGATTCGTTGATCCGCACGCCCCAGAGAATGACAGAAACATGATTCCGGTACTGCCGCACCATGTCCTCCGTATTTTTCACTGCCTGCTCCTTCCACGCCTCGTCCCCGATGTGCTGCCAGCCCGGAATTTCCGTAAATACCAGAAGTCCCAGCTCGTCGCATCTTTCCATGAAATCATGGGATTGGGGATAATGGGAAGTCCGCACCGCGTTGAGCCCGAGCTCCTTTTTCAGAATGTCGGCGTCCATGCGCTGCACGGAGGCGGGCATGGCATAGCCCACATAGGGATAGCTCTGATGGCGGTTCAGTCCCCGGATGCGCAACTTTCTGCCGTTCAGATAAAAGCCGTCCTTTTGAAACGCTGCTGTCCGAAACCCTGTGGTGATCCGTCTCTCGTCCAGAACCGTGTCCCCGGAAAGAAGCTGTATCTTCGCCTCATATAACACCGGGCTTTCTACATCCCAGCACACCGCCTCCCTCACGGGAAATACCGCCTCCGCCTCCCGGCTTTCGTCCGTCCCGTCAAGCACTGCTTCCTCTCCCAGAAGCAGAAACTCCTCCTCATCCCGCTTCCGCAGATAAGTGCGAAGCCGCAGACCTTCCGCCTTTCCTCTGATCGCGGCGGCAATCCCCAGCACCGTATCCTTTCCCGGCGCCCCGGGCTTTACAAATACATCCTCTAAATAGGTTTCCTCGCAGACCGTCAGGTACACATCCCTGTAAATCCCTCCGTAGGTCATGTAGTCCACCACATATCCGAAGGGCGGTATGTTCAGGCTCTCCCTGCTGTCCAGCCGGACTGCCAGAATATTGTCCTCCCCGTAGCGGAGCAGGCTTCCCAGCTCCATGGTAAAAGCCGTGTAGCCGCAATGGTGCGCCCCGGTCTTCTCACCGTTCAGAAAGACCTCGCTGTCATGGGCTGCCCCTTCAAAGGTCAGGAGAATGCGCTTCCCCCTCCACTCCTCCGGAGCAAACAGATGCCTTCTGTAACCGCAGACCATCTGGTAAAGGCTCTCGTCAAAATAGTGGAACGGAAGCTCCGCACAGGTATGGGGGATCCGCACCCGCTCAAACGCCCCCTCCTCGCAGTCCTGCCCGCAGAGTGCCTCCTTCCATTCCCTGTCAAAATACCACTCGTTGTTCAGATAGATTTTTGCCCCCACAGCATCTCCTCCTCTTATCCGCGGACCGCTATGCCGTCCACCAGAATGTTGACCACCTCATCCAGCGCTTCCGTGTAGGATATCTTATTCCGTAGCAGGACATCCCTCTGGAAAAACTGCTCCAGGGACGCCTCCAGCATCATCTTCAATATGGGAATGTCGATCCTGCGGATCACTCCCTCCTCCATGCCCTGCTCGAGCAGCGCGATAGTCGTCTCCCAGCCGGTCTCCAGACGGTTCTCCACCTGCCTGTATATTTCCGGATATTTGTCCTTCAGGATATAGAGCTGTCTGAAATCGATCTCCCGGTACCCCTCCGGCATCACGCCGAGAATCCTTCTGATCTTTTCAAGCGTGGAGAGTCTCTCATCCTCCAGCACCTCCCTCTCGCTCTCCTTGATCCGGTCAAACAGGTAATCCACCATTCCCAGAAAAAGCGCCTCCTTGTCGGGGAATGCCTGATAGATCGTCTTTTTGCTGATCCCCAGTATCCGGGCGATGTCGTCCATGGTGAACTTCAGCCCCTTCTGATTGAATGCCTGCATGGTTCCCTGTAACACTTTTTCCCTAAGTTCCATTTTCTGTCTCCTGTATCCGTTTTTGTACGGAAACTGTTTTTTGCATTTCAGTTTCCTATATTGTAACACTCCTCTCCGTCCGCCGCAAGAAACTGATTTCACAAAATTGGTTTCCTGTTTTTATGAATTTTTGCCAAAGAATCGACTATATACAAATGTAGGCAAAACAGTTATACTGAATAAAAGGAGAGGGGCAACATGCTGAAACTTTTTTCAAGGGATACCTCCGGCAGGCTGAACCGTCGGTTTCTGGAGGAATGGAACGAGACTATTTTCACATTGTTCTGGAAGATTATTTTTACCTGTTTATCTTCATCCCCAGCGGGCTGGAGCTCATCATTCTCACCGCTTTCCAGCTGATCTTTCAGGAGGTCACCGTCTACCGGAGCAGGCGGTTTGTGTCGATCTACACCATCCTTCTGATCACCTCCTTCGCCGGAATCACGGTCTGCATCCATACGAGCGTCCGCTTTATGCCGGCAATGCTCCTGCTGCCCATGATACTGACCCCGGTGTACCGGGATAAGCTGATGACGCTGTTTCAGGCGGTGCTGCTCATTCTGCTCTTCCTTGCAGACAACCTGTATTTTATTCCGAACAGCCCCTATATGCCGCCCAGCAACCTCTGGATCGAGGTGGGCGTTTTTATCACCTGCACTATTGCAACCTATGTGCTTTTAGGTCGCGTGAACGAGGCGATTTTCCTGAAGGAGGAGCGCTCCAGACGGGATTCCCTCACGCATCTTTACAACCATGAATACTTTTACGAGCAATTGGAATCCTTTCAGAAGAGATATGAAGAAAAGGTGCTTCCCTTCTCGGTCATCGTGGCGGACATCGACAATTTCAAGTCCGTAAACGACACCTTCGGGCACGCCTTCGGCGACGAGGTGATCAAATGTGTCAGCACGATATTTGAAAAGAATTGTCCGGCGGATGCCGTCTGCGCCAGATACGGCGGCGAGGAGTTTGCCATGATCCTGCCGGGGAACACACCGAAAACAACGGCGGAGCACATCCGTCTGGAATTTGCCTCCCGTCTGTTTGACACGCCGATGGGAGAAAAAACATTTACCATCAGTCTTGGCACAGCCGTCTACGACTGCCCGTATGCCGGCGCCACCCTGTTTTTTGAAAAGGCGGATCAAGCCCTGTATGAGGCAAAACGAAGCGGGAAAACCGCGTAGTCTGATTTTACGGAGGAATCATTTCATGCTTGCAGACAAAAAACTGTTTCTTTTTGACATTGACGGCACCATCGCCGTGGGCAGCACGTTGTTCGACGGCAGCGCGGAGCTGTTGTCCTACATCGAAGCCATCGGCGGAAAGGCATGCTACATCACCAACAATTCCACCAAGAGCAATGCCGATTATGTGACGAAATTCAAGGATAGCTTTGGCATTACCGCCTCGGAGGATCAGTTTGTGACCTCGGGCTACATGACCACGCGCTTTTTAAAAGAGCATTTTGCAGGAAAGACGATCTATGTGATGGGAACGGCTTCCTTTGTGGCGGAGCTAAAAAAGAACGGGCTTTTGGTCACGCAGGAGCCGGAGACGGACATCTCCTGCGTGCTTGTGGGTTACGACAGTGAGCTTACCTACGAAAAGCTGACCAAAACCTGTCAGGTTCTCTCCACCATGAACGTTCCCTACTATGCCACCAACCCGGATCTCTGCTGCCCCATCGACTTCGGCTTTATCCCCGACTGCGGTGCGATCTGCGAGATGCTGCACTCCTCCACAGGCAAGTCCCCCGTTTACCTCGGGAAGCCAGCGGGCGAGGTCGTCACGCTCTGCATGGATCGCTTCGGTTTTTCCCGCGAGCAGACCATTGTGGTGGGCGACCGCCTTTACACGGATATCGCCTGCGGCATCAACGCCGGTGTGGAAACCTGCGTACTCTATACAGGGGAGGCAACCCCCGAAGAAGTCGCCTCCTCCCCCTATCATCCCGATTATTGCTATGACACGGTCAGACTGTTTTATGAAGCCGTAAAAACTGCTTCTTCCCAAGCCTGAGTACGTCCCCATTTGCAATGGGAATATCGGGATTATCCACCTTCTCCCCATTTTTACGCATGCCGCCCTGCGCGATCAGCCGTCTGCATGCCGCTTTGCTCTCCGCAAAGCCAGCCGCAGCCAGAATGCCGAGAATACTGGAGAGGGTGTCGCAGTCCATGGGAATATCAAGCTCCGGAATATCCTCCGGGGCTTCTTTCTTTTGAAAGGCCTCCTCGAAGAATTTCTTTCCCTTTTCCGCTCCCGCCTCTCCGTGGTACAGCCTTGTGATCGTCTCAGCCAGCATGAGCTTGATATCTCTGGGATTTTTCCCGTCCGCCATCACCTCCCTGATGTGATCCAGCCGCTCCGGCGTTTCATCCGTGGCAAGCTCAAAGTATCTGAGGATCAGGTGATCGGGCACCTCCATCACCTTCTTGAACATGACCTGGGGCTCCTCCGCAATACCGATATAGTTTCCCAGACTCTTGCTCATCTTTTCCTTTCCGTCCAGCCCCTCCAGTATGGGCATGAAAACCGCTGCCTGCGGCTCCTGTCCCATGCTCTTTTGCAGGGTTCTTCCCATCAATACGTTAAAGGTCTGATCCGTTCCGCCCAGCTCCAGATCCGCCTGCAGCTCCACCGAATCGTATGCCTGCAGCAGCGGGTAGAAAAACTCATGGAGCCCGATGGGTGTATTCGACGCAAAGCGGCTTTGGAAATCATCCCGCTCCAGCATTCTTGCCACCGTCATGGTGGATGCCATCTTCAGGACATCCTCAATTCCCAAAAGCTCCAGCCACTCTCCGTTGTAGTAAATCTCCGTCTTTTCCCTGTCCAGAATTTTGAACACCTGCTGCTTGTAGGTCTCCGCATTGTCCGCCACCTGCCTGCTGCTGAGTGCTTTTCTTCCCTTTGCCTTTCCGGTGGGGTCGCCGATCCTTCCGGTAAAGTCCCCGATGATAATCTTGATCGTATGTCCCATGTCCTGCATCTGCTTTAAGCGGCGCAGGGGTACTGCATGTCCCAGATGCAGATCCGGCGCGCTGGGATCCATGCCGAACTTGATCACAAGCGGCTTACTCTCGCGCAGGGAGCGCTCCACCTTTTTCTCGAGCTCCTCCTCCCCGACGACCTCCGCCGCCCCCTGCGTGATCACACGCATCTGGTGCCGCACCTGCCTCGCCAGCTCCGCCTCATCCATCTGCCTTGCCGTCAGCTTCTCCTCATTTCTTTCTTGTACTTCTCTGTTCATAGCTGTCTTTCTGACTCCTCTCTGTTTTTCTTTTCACATACAAATGAAGGTTAAGACAGCCATGTATAATAGATTTGAGGAACAAAAAAACTCCCGTCCTTCAAAAGGACGAGAGTTTGCTCCCGTGTTACCACCTTAAGTTTACAGACAGCTCACACTGCCTGCCTTTTCGAGTACGGCAAAAGCGATACTCTAGCACGATAACGTGTGCAGGATCCGTCGCAGCCTACTCCCATAGGTTTTGGTGCGAAGCTCAAAGATGTATTCATGCAAAGCTTCCCATGCGCCTCTCATCTGCCGGCTGCTTTCTGTATGTTTCCCTCTGCACTACTTATTCTTATCATTGCTTTTCTTAATCAATCACTTGACATATGAAATTATGTGTATTGTAGGGCATGCACCCGATCTTGTCAAGCCCTGTTTATGGCTATTAATCTAGTTGAATTATCATTCTTGGAAATTTTCCTGTATTCACTCGGCGTAATCCCTGTACGTTTTTTGAATATCTTCATAAAGCATATCTCATTTCCGTATCCACAGAGGTCGGATATTTCCTTAACGGTCATATCAGTGGTCGAGAGATAATATTGTCCAGTCCGGATTTTTGCGGATAAAATATCTTCATAGCAGCTTATCCCGAATTTCCGTTTGTATATTGCCTGAAGATATGACGGACTCAGATTCATTTTTTCAGCAAGCTGATATATATTGCTGTAACTCCCTGCATTGCTGTAAATATCGGTGCGAAGTATTTCAAGAGCGGAAATGTGGCTTTTATCGCTGTCCGAATTTATGCTACTTTCAGATATTTTCATAAGTATCATCTGCATAAGCATATTTTCGTATTGTTTCCTGTTCGGACAACCGCCTACATTTTCGCGGCATAATATCACAAGTAACTCTTCAATTGCAGGAATATCCGCCGAGGTGATAAGCGTGTTCGTTTTGATCCCATTCATAAGTTCTGTCTCGTCCGTGTCAAAATGGACAAAGTGATTAACATAATTTCCGCACAGAGTTTTGTAATGCTGCGTTGTTCCCTTGCTGTATAAAATGAGACTGTCGGGAGAAGCAGTTATTTCTTCGCCGTCTTGTATCAGAACAGCGGAGGTCTTGAAGATAACAAGAAGATTATCCCCTGAACCCTCCGGTCTATATATTTCAAAATTCCCCTTGTGTCTTACATTCTGACAGACTGTATTTATACTTATCATATCATCACCTCAAAGTACGAACGGTTAGTATAATGATGTTATAAGTCATTGTATCACCAAAGTCAATGGCTCATACTGATAATATAATAATTCAGTATGTGGCGGAGGTATAATATGAAAAAAATATCAATGGTAGTAAATGCAGACGACAGGCTCGGACATATCTCTCCCGAGATATACGGACATTTTTCCGAGCATCTTGGAAGGTGTATCTACAACGGCATATATGTGGGTGAAAATTCACTTATTCCGAATACAGACGGGATAAGGAATGATATTATCGAGGCGTTCAGAAACATAAAAGCTCCCGTTTTCCGCTGGCCAGGCGGCTGCTTTGCAGAAGAATATCACTGGCAGGACGGTATTGGCGAAAAAACCTTGCGCCGAAAGATCGTGAACACGAACTGGGGGGGAGTTACGGAGGACAATTCTTTCGGCACGCACGAATTTATGCGTTTCTGCGAGCTTGTTGGCTGCAAGCCTTATATAAACGGCAATGTTGGCAGCGGCAGTGTTCGTGAAATGTCCGAATGGATAGAATATATAACCTCAGATGCGGAATCACCTCTTACAGAGCAGAGAAAAAAGAATGGAAGAGCCGAGCCGTGGAAACTCGAATACCTCGGCATCGGAAACGAAAACTGGGGCTGCGGGGGAAATATGCATCCCGAATATTACGCCGACGTTTATAAAAGGTATCAGACATTCTGCCGCAATTATTCGGGAAACAAACTTTACAAAATAGCCTGCGGTCCAAGCTCTGCCGACTATAACTGGACAGAAGTCATGATGAAAAATCTTGACAACAGTAACGTTGATGCTATCGATCTTCATTATTATACAATGCCAGTATGGCCCGAAATGGATTCTTCCACCGATTTTGACGATGAGCTTTACTATAAAACTATTGCTGCGGCAAACTTTTCCGATGAACTTATCACAAGACACTCGGAGATAATGAACCGTTATGATCCCGAAAAGAAGATAGGACTTGTAATAGGCGAGTGGGGCTGTTGGCACAGTGTTGAAAGGGGAACGAACCCTGGATTTTTATATCAGCAGAATACAATGCGTGATGCTATCGTCGCTGCGATAGAGCTAAACGTTTTTAACAGACACAGCGACCGTGTTGTAATGGCAAACCTTGCTCAGGCGGTAAATGTTCTCCAGTCGGTCATTCTTACAGAAGGCGATAAGATGATAAAAACAGCGACATATCACGTTTTTGACCTTTTCAAAACGCACCAGAACAACGAGGCAATTTACTGCTATACGCAGAACGAGAATATGTCGGAGGGTAAAAATACTCCGATGATCTCGGTTTCCGCATCGGTAAACGAAAAGAGTATGACCGTTACTGCCGCAAACTGTTCGCTTACGGAAGAGGCAGCTGTTGAATGCAGCATTTTCGGCTTTAAGGCGTCATCGGTTTCGTGCAGGATACTTACAAACGAGGTGCACAGCTATAACGACTTCGACTGTCCCGACAGAGTGAGCATTTCCGAGCACACGGCGGTCATCAAGGACAATGTGTTGAAGCTGAATATTCCGGCTTGTGCTGTTGTGGAATGTGTTGTTGACTAAATATTGGGACATATTTACAGTGCATTTCGACTTTACAGTAAAAATACGAGCACAAGAGCTGCGTTTCTTTAATGAAACGCAGCTCTTGTTTTATAAAACCGTAATATGTTGAACATATCTATCATAACCAATATGTCCCATTCATAGAAAATCCAACGAATTTGACCGATAAAATCTTATATGCTTATTATATCGTATTTTTACATTTCATGAACAAAAGTACGGAATTGTATACTAATTCAATCCATATGATCAATAGTACAACCATTCTGTGTAATGGCGGTTCTGGTATATGTCGGTTATGACATATCTGTAAACGTATTTATTATCCTTAAAGAAAGAATCCACTATCTCCGTTGCCGCATCAGCCAACTCGCCATCCATCATTTCATATCCCGGTAAATATTCACATTGCAATCCGTTCTCTCCAACAGTCAAACTTTCGGTACCATCCATCATAACAGGTGTAAATGGATCTTTTTCGTAAATATATCCGTTCACTCTGGGTACAATGACATCCCCTTCCCGAAACTGGTATAACCCCCTGTCAGCATATTGGTTTCCATCTTCCTTGACATACCCTTGGACTATATAATAATACATTCCATAGCTGTCTTCATAAATAAAGGTCAATATGCCAATAGGCTGATCCCCATTCAAGATAGCCGGTGAATATTGAATCTTATACTCCGTTCCGTCCTCGTATGTACCATAATCATAGGCGCCTCTGTAAAAAAAGAAACACGAATTGTGTTCATCTCCATAATCACTGGAGAAGACAGGAACCTGCACATGTCTGTTGTCTGCTATCAATTTCCCATCCTCTGTTAAATCTATATATTTAGCTCCGACTCCATGGGTAACAATATATGCTTCCTTTTCCCCGGCAACAAATCCAACCTCTATCTCTACTTTTACAATCGTGTCCACCTGATCCTCGGAAAAAGCGATTGCTGTCTGCCCGTCTATATCCTCAAACGCCATCAATTCCGGTATCGTTATCTCCGGAACACTGATATCCTCTTCCAAGGAGCCATCATATTCTATGGATGAATTACCACTGGCCAGTGCCGCACAGAAAGCGTCAAGATATGTAAAATAGTCATCATCAAATCCGATGCTTTGGAGTATGGGCACGGACAATCTGTCAAAAAGCTCGGGAAGGTAATACGGCAGATATACGGAAAGTCCGTTTGAACCGGAAATGTTGGAGTTTGTATAGATAATACAGCTCCTGATATCCTGCGTAATATCATACGTCCCCGGCAAAGCACATTCGTTCACATAGTCCAGCATGTCAACCATTTCAAAATATGCGCCGTTATCAGGAACATCACCATAACATCTTGCATTGGCCCTCGCTGTGGACAGGCTGTTAAATCCGCCTTCCTTCATCTTTTCATAATTCATACCCATGAATTCCTTCCAGGCAAGATAAGCATTGTCAATCTTATGCAGATCAATCAGGGACAATGTTGCGGTCTTATTTGCCTCAGCACCCCAGTACAAATCGGCCTCATTAGCTTCAACCAGTCCGTCAACAATTTTTCTTCCTATCTCCTCCATAGAAGCGTCCGTATTCTGTCCTAAGTAGGTAAGCCAGTCCGTATAATACCAGCCCATTCCCGCTTCACTTTCCTCTGAGGCAATCATATAGTCCGCACTGTCTTTCAGAGAATACGCACACTCCAGACTTCCCATAAGACAAGCATCAAATCCGATGAAATCAAAGTGGACACCTGCGCTTCCAATGGCTGCGGCAATGTCGGGAATCGAGAGATTATCACTCGGATAGTTTTCATCTACACCATATCCGCCTAAGACTCCGCCGCCGTGATCCCACAGGACCAGCCCGTATCTGCCCGATGGATAGGCGGATGCTGCCCATTTGATAAATTCTGTGAGCGCAGATTCCCTGCACATACTCGTCTGTGGCAGTTCCTCTACCGTCATAAGATAACCGTCTCTTAACTCAAATCTGCCAATCTTATCTGCGGGGATAACGGAGTTCATCCATGCCTTAGCTCCGCCGGTCTGGATCACTACATTGACATCTTCGCCATATACGGCATTTGCCATTTCTACAATGTCTGTTGTGGCTGCCCCGCCGTCTGACTCCAAATTGGAGCCAATGATATATACCATAATCGTAAAGGAATCCAGATCGCCGTTTAACTGACTATCTGTGCTATCATCCGGTTCTGTTTCCTGTTCCGGTTCCGTTGTGCTTTCTGTATATACTGTCTTCCTTACCTGCGCATCAACACTCCTGTCAGCAGGTTTGTCCGATCCTGCAAATAAGATTGCGGAGCAGTTTACAAGCAAAGCACATACGCATGCAGCAACCCCGACTCCCATCCATTTCTTTTTTTCGATTTTTGTTATTACAACTATGCCATACACAATCCCGACAGCTGAAATCAAAATCCCCAGAAACGGTACCATAAAAACAAGCAGAAGGCTGACCGCAACAAGAATTGCGGAAATCACCGGCGCTCCCTTCATGGGCCGCTTCTTGGTCTCCTTCTCATTTATTGCACTTTTTCCGCAATAAGGACAAAACTTCGCCGCATCACTTATTTCTTTTCCACAACCAGAACAATTCATTCCGCATCTCCTATGTATCATCGTTTCGATCAGTTGTACTTTTCCGAATGTTTTCTGACTACACAAAGTACATCCGAAGTATAGCACATTCCGCTAAAAAAGTACAGAGTAACACCAAGCCAGCGCTGTTCCGCAAACTCCTCCTGAGTAAACTTATTCAGGAAAGTGCCATTTACATTGCGCTACCCCCGGTTGCGCATCAGAAATCGGAGGTTATCTGTCCCAACAGGTTTTCTTATCTTCATCCGTAATTGCCCGAATGACCTTGCAGGGATTGCCTACCGCTACCGAATTACTCGGAATATCTTTGACAACAACGCTTCCTTCTTCAAGGTTTCTTCGGAAACCACGGAAGACAGCGATTTACCTTTTTGCAATAGTCTCTGTATTCCTGTCCGTATAATTTGGCAAGCCACTTTTCCTCAGTTTCTTTCATTAAAATCGTCATTGCCGCCCAAAAAACGATTGGAAGGAATAACAGCCATACATTATGGGCAATAAAAATTGCACCCGAGCACATAAACATAATGCCTGAGTAACAGGGATTTCTGACGATACGATACACCCCTGTCCGGCATAATTCATTTTTTTTGATATAATTATCAACACTGTTCTTCCCGATTGCCGCAGACTTCCAGACCAAAAAGCCTTCCACAAGCAAGAGTATTCCAAGAAAAATCATGGTTACCATCAAGATCGTATTTGTGATTTTCCCACTGTCCAGAACTCCGGCTACCGATAACACAATCCCCGTCACGGTCAATAGGATAATGCCCACACCATAATATGGTCCCACTCCGTATATTGGCAAATGACCGGATTCCTGATTATCCCCATGAGGACTTCTTTGCTCTTTGTTCATTTTCTTCTCCTATAAAGTAATTTCTGCAAATTCCCGATTGTATCCTGAGCGGAAAAAATGTTCTTTGAGATCCCAAATATGCCAATATTTCATATATAATATGTCGGTTTTTTATAATTTTGTATCTCAGGCAGAAAAAAAGTGCTGCCGGATCCCAAAATTTCCCAAAAAACTGGCTCCAAAATCGCAAAAAATGCTCTCAGGGTACAATGGAACTCGGCAGGCAGGATTTTAGGAGCCATTCCGTGACAAATTGGGATCCGGCCGGCAGAAAATTTCCATCAGGGTACAGCCACCCCCGGCAGGCAGGATTCTCCGCCTGCGGGGGATCGCTTTCACAACATGATACCCTGCACCGGGGTGCGATCCCGCCTGAATAGTTTTAGATATCACAGAAAGATTACAAAATTATCGAAAACCCTACACCAAAAACTTGTCCAGCTCCGCTTCCACCTGCGGTTTCTTCTTCACCTTTGGATTGCGGATCAGAGTGCCCCCTGCGACCACCATCTCCACCTTTCTGAGCGCGCGCAGATCCTCCAACGGATTGTTCTCCGTCACGATCATATCCGCCGCCTTTCCCTTCTCGATGGTTCCGGTCTTGTCTCCGATACCCGCCATCTGTGCGCTGCGGCAGGTCGCCGTGTAAAGCGCAAAGCGGTTGCTGACACCCACATACTTGTGGAAATAATAAAGTTCACGCCAAAAGTCGTACTGCGTGATCCACGGACAGCCCACATCGTTCCCCAGTACCACGGGAATGTCGTTTGCAAGCGCCGCCTTGGCACAGGCAATGATCCCTTCAAATACCACATTGCCGTTAAACTGCTCCACCTCCGTCGCATTGGTAATGGAACGGTCAAACAGGGCATAGGGAAGCGCAGGGGAAAGCGTCGTACATAAGAATGCCCCTCTGTCCTTGAAAAGCTGAATGACCTCCTCATCCACATCCGCCCCGTGCTCTATGGAGTCCACGCCGTTTTCAAGCGCCACGCGCACACCCTGAGGCGATTCCACATGGGCGGACACCAGATATCCCTTCTTATGTGCCTGCTCGCACACCGCACGAACCATCTCGGGCGGCATCTTCAATTCACCCGGCACACCCTTTTCCTTGGCGTCCAGCACACCGCCGGTGATCATCAGCTTGATCAGATCCACCTTCTGCTGCTCCGCCACGGAAAGCTGTTTTAAAGCGGCGTCCACACTGTCGGCGGCAACCGCAACGGAACCCGCCATATGTCCGCCCGGAACGGAGATTCCCTGATTTGCCGCAAGGATTCTGGGGCCGACCTTTTTTCCCTCCGCAATCTCATCCCGCAGCCGGGTATCGAAGTCCCCCAGACCGCCCACCGTGCGGATGGTGGTGACACCGCTCATCAGCTCATCCTTCGCAAAGCCGCATACCACCTTGTAGGCAATCGCTCTGGAAAGTGCAGTGCCCATCAGGGTACGAACCAGCTTTTCGTTGTCCCTCTGCTTTTTCTGCGGCTTTCCGTTTCCGGCAAGATGCACATGCATATTGATCAGTCCCGGCATAATGTATTTTTCGCCCAGATCAATCACCTCGTAGCCCTGCGGAATGTGATCCGCCTCCACGATGTCCGAGATGCTGTCATTCTCCGTGAGAATGCACAGTCCCTCCCTCACCTGCATGTCCTTTGTACCGTCCAGAATTTTTCCGTTTGTGTATGCGTATTTCATCCTCTTTATCCTCATTTCTATAACATTTAAGCCTGTCAGCGGATCAGCAGCAGCCAGACGATGCCGTAATAAGTCACCACCGCAACCAGATCATTGACAGTTGTAATCAGCGGCCCCGAAGCGACAGCCGGATCCACCTTGATCTTATGGAAAAACATGGGGATCAGCGTTCCCACCAGACTGGAAATAACCATGGCGACCATGAGCGCCAGTCCGATGCAGCCGGAGATCATGTAGGAATAGCCCACGGGATTCTGCTTGAGAAGCCATATGTAAGCGCCGATCAGCAAAAACGCCATGACGCCGAGAAACAGCCCGTTCACAAAGCCCACCCGCATCTCCTTAATCACGAGATGCATTTTCTTCTTCCCGGTCAGATTTTCGTCCGTAAGCACGCGGATGGTGACAGCAAGAGACTGGGTTCCCACATTTCCCGCCATGTCCAGTATCAGGGACTGGAAGCACATAACGATGGGCAGCACCGCCACGATTGTCTCAAAAATGCCTACCACGGAGGAGACGCCCATTCCCAGAAACAGCAGGATGATCAGCCACGGCAGCCTTTTCTTCATGCTCTCCCGGGTGGTCTCGCGCAGATCCTCCTCCTCGGTCAGACCTGCTAACTTTGCATAGTCCTCACCCATCTCATCATCCACAACCTCCACGATATCCTGCGCCGTGATAACGCCGATCAAGACACCATGTCCGGTCAGTACCGGGATGGAATCCTCCTCGTAGTCCTTGATCACCTCGATACAATCACTGATCTTCTCATGCTCCGTCACATAGGGGTAGGAGGTACTGGTAATGCTCTCCAGCGTGGTGTCCTCTCTGGCGATGATCAGATCCTTCAAGTCGATTGCCCCGTAAAAACGGTTCTGCCCGTCTGTGACATAGACCGTGCCGATATTGTCATTCTCCCCCGCCTGCCGCACCAGCTCATGCATCGCCTGCCTGATCGTAAGGCTCTTGTGAATGGCAATATAGTTTGTGGTCATCCGGCTGCCGATCTCGTCGTTCTCGTAGGAGAGCAGCATCCTGATCTCGTGCCCGGCCTCCTCGTCCAGCAGCTTGACCAGCTTATCCTGCGTTGTCCTGTCCAGGTCGTCCAGCACCTTGGCAGCATCGTCCGAATCCATGTGCGAGAGGATTTTCGCCGCCTTGTCAAGACTGATCTCCCCAACATATTTTCCGGCGTCGTCAATATAGCGGAAGATATCCGCAAGCCTGTCGGCGCCCAGAACCGGGTACAGCTTCTCCCTCTCATCGGCGGTCAGAAGCTCAAACGCCGCCGCGATATCATTATCGTGGTAGCCGGAAAGCCGCTCCCGCAATGCAGCCTCATCGGTGGATTCCCGGATGATCTGCAACAATTCCTTTACATAATCGGGTTTCTTCAAATTCATGTTCTTCATGCTCCCAGTTTACCCCTCGCCCTTTCACAAGTCAAGATAGTGCTACTATCCCAGAACCTCCCGATACAATCTGAGCACGTTGCCGCCAAAGACTGCATCCGCCTGATCCTGCGTAAAGCCTCCCTTTACAAGCGCATGCCACAGCCTCTCCATGGCATCCGCGCCGGGCAGCTCCGCATGGGTGTCTATCCCGTCAAAATCACTGCCAAGCCCGAGACATTCCATGCCGCCCACCTTCACGATATGTTTCGCATGGCGCACCACCGCCTCCACGGTTCCCGGATTCGGTGTGTTCTCCTGCGCCTTGGTCAGAAAATCGGCATAGAAATTGAGCCCCGTCACGCCGCCCTTCTCCGCCAGTGCCCGGATCATTTCATCCGTGAGATTCCTCACACAGGGACAGATTTGCCGCGCATTGCTGTGGCTTGCCACAAAGGGTCTTTTTGCACGCCGTGCCACATCCCAGAAGCCCGCGTCCGACAGATGGGAAACATCCACGATCATGCCGAGCTCCTCCATCCTCTCCACAAAGGCAACGCCCATTTCCGTCAGCCCGTCCGACACATTCGGCACAAAGGTATCCTGTAACGTGGGCTTCTTTTTCCGGTCAATATTGGGGCTGCCCAGCTCATTTTGATAATTCCACGTGAGCGTCAGCATTCTCACCCCCTGTGAGTAAAGGATGTCCAGTTTTTCCAGGCTGCCCTTGCACACGCCGCCCTCCTCCACCGTAAGCAGGGCAGACATTTTTCCGCTTAAGCGGTTTCGCTCTATCTCCTCCGTGCAGGTCACCGGCACGATCAGGCCGGCATTCTCCTTCATCAGCCTCTCATACAGGGCAAAGAGCTCCTGCACATGCTCCCACGGATCCGCACAGGCTTCCATATTCACGAACAGGGCAAAGTTCTGCAAAAGGTAGTCCCCCTGTTTCATCTTCCGCAGATTGATATGGCAGTCGCAGTCAAGGAGCGAAATCTTCTCTCCCGCCTGCTCTCTCTTCCACAGCTCCGACACCGTATCGCAGTGCATGTCAACCGTTTTCATCATCCCATTCTCCTTCTCTATGCGTCCGCATCGCTCTATCAACTATCCTATGCGCCCGGAGTAATTTCCTATGATACAAAAACGGCGCCCTGCAAAATCACAGAACGCCGATTTTCTTAAGTACAAATGTAATCTATGCGGATTACTTACCGCTGCTTCCGAAATCAACACCGGTTTCGTCCGGCTTCTCTTCGTCAAACTTATAATCCTTGCCGGGCAGGATTGCGTTGAGAATAATACCGGTCAGCGCACCTACTGCCAGTCCGGACAGGCTGATGGTTGCACTGCCCACGGTGAACACGATTGCTCCGGCAGGGCTGAAGGTGATACCGATGGAAAGCACCAGAATCAGTGCTGCAATAATGACATTGCGGCTCTTGGTGAAGTCCGTCCGGGTCTCCACAATGTTGCGGACACCGACTGCGGAAATCATTCCGTAAAGCACCAGAGATACACCGCCGCAGGTAGCGGTAGGCATACAACCGATGATCTCGGCAAACTTTGGTGAGAAGGAAAACAGAATTGCGAAGCATGCTGCAATCCGGATTACCGCAGGATCATAAACCTTGGTCAGGGAAAGCACGCCTGTGTTCTCACCGTAGGTAGTGTTGGCAGGTGCGCCGAACAGGGAAGCCATAGTCGTTGCGAGACCGTCGCCCATCAGCGTGCGGTGCAGACCCGGATCCTTGATATAATTCCTGCCGACTGTGGAGGAAATTGCGGAAATGTCTCCGATATGCTCCACCATGGTAGCCAGTGCGATAGGTACGATGGTGATGACGGAGGTAGCCAGCATTCCGCTGTCAGCGCCATTGCCGAACAGATAGAATACCGTGTGATCCCACTTGATGGGATTTCCGATCCATGCAGCCTCCGCTACCGGTGTAAAGTCAACTCTTCCCAGGCAGGCAGCCACCACATAGGAGCCGACCACGCCGATGATAATGGGTACGATCTTAATCATGCCCTTACCCCAGATATTGCACACGATCACAAGCACGATCGCAATCAGGGCGATGGGCCAATCCGTAGCACAGTTGGAAATAGCAGACTGGGAAAGTGTAAGACCGATAGCAATAATGATGGGACCCGTTACCACGGGCGGGAAAAACTTCATGACTCTTCCTGTGCCGAACAGCTTGATCAGTCCGGCAAGCACCAGATACACAAGACCTGCGCAGGCCACACCGAAGCAGGCATAGGGGATCATCTCCACATTGGGAATCACCTGCTTGCCGTCCGCGTTGGCAAGCATGGGACAAATTGCGAAATAACCACCCAGAAAGGCAAAGGATGAACCTAAAAACGCCGGAACCTTTCCCTTTGCCAAAAGGTGAAACAACAGCGTACCGAGACCGGCAAACAGCAATGTGGTGGACACATCCAGACCAGTCAGCATGGGAACCAGAATGGTTGCACCAAACATGGCAAACATGTGCTGCAAGCCCAGTACCAGCATCTTCGGTACTCCCAGCGTTCTGGCATCATAAATGCCGGCGTCGCCAAGGACTACCTTTTTCTTTTTCTCGTCACTCATCGAATTCCTCCTCTGATTGTTTATTAAATTTTTCTAAACTCCACGTATAATCTTAGCCGACAGAGGAAGAAACGTCAACAAATATTTACATTATTTTACTCCAAAAACCGAATCGTGTGATCCATGAGGAACTGCTTCCAGATTTCGATGTACGCCGCCTTCAGATGCACCCCGTCAAAGGTGTATTCGCTGACCAGTCCGCCGCTGTCATCACACACACAGGGATTCACATCCAGAAAGAAAATCTGCTGATTGTCCGCGAGCTTTGCGATCTCCGCATTGCGCTGCTCGATTCCCTCATTGTAGATGTAGTCCCCCTTGGCGGACCGCTCCGCGGAAACCTTCATGATCGCCTGCAAATAGATGACTGCGTCCGGCTGCAGCTCCTGCAGATGCTTCACCGCTTCGTCGTACTTCTTCATAAAGGACTCCACGGTTCCGGTTCCCATCTCATTGATTCCGATCATCAGGTATATCTTTCCAAACTGCCTCTCCGAGAGCGCCTGCTCCACCGTCTGTTTCTTGCGGCTGCCCTCCACGGGCGCGATCTCGGCGTCAAACAGCTTATATATGGTCAGCCCCGTTGAAGCGTAGAAGGTTGCATTGTCAAGCCCCGCATAATCCTGAAGCCCCACCGTCCGGGAATCTCCGATAAACAGCGCGTCGTCAAAATAACTTTTCTCCACGGAGGCGTATTCCCACTGCGCGGCGTCCCCGCCCGAAACGGTTCCGTCCTCCTCAGTATCCCCCTTCTCAGACGGATTGCCGGTCTGCGGATCGTCGCCCGTCTGTGGGTTGCTGCCGTCCTCTCCCCCGCCGTTTCCGTCCGCGTCGCTGTCCTCCTCGCCCGCATCCTTCTCCCCGTACAGCGGCTCGCCCGGCAGATCAATGGATTCCTCATAATTTTTCAAGCCAAACTCGATCGCCGCGTCCAGAAAATCCTCCAGAGGCTCCCGGTAGAGGTAGCCGATTCCCGTTGCCGCAAGGAGCGCCAGAAATGTCATATATTTTAAGTTTGGAATTTTATTCATCATGACGTTCCATCACCTTCATTCTATTTTAGAAACGGAAATATAAAAACGGATTGTTGCCGTTCTGCCGGATCTGATCCACGCAAAGCCAGAACAGCACCGCAAGGGCAAACATTCCCGCCCCGGTGTCCTTGAAACGCCCGTACAGCCGCCCGGAGATCGGCGTGCACAACAAAATGCCCGCTACCAGCACCGGACCGCAGTCCTGCAAGGCTCTCACATAGTCCGTGGGATTCACATGAATCCCCTCGACAAAGCCGAACATTCTCCCAAAATAAATACCCAGCTCACCAAAATCCGGTATGGCAAAACACATCCATGTGAGGGGTATCACAAACAGGACATAACAGTGGGAAAGCAGCCTGCTTTTTTCCAGAAGTCCCTTGCGGTCGAGCAGGCGCTCCAGCACGATAAAAAACCAGAGGCTCATGCCCCACGCAAGGAAATGCAGCCCGCCCCCGTGCCAGACAGAGGTGAACACCCATACCACGAACAGATTGAAAATCGTCCTGAGCGTTCCCTTCCTGCTGCCACCCATAGGAATGTAGACATATTTCTGAAACCATCTTCCCAGTGTAATATGCCATCTTCTGTAAAACTCCCGGATACTCTTTGCCATGTACGGCAGGTCAAAGTTTTCCGGCAGGGAAAAGCCAAGCATCCTGCCAAGTCCCACCGCCATCAGGGAATAGCCGTAGAAATCAAAATACAACTGTAAGGAATAGCCCACGGCTCCCATCCATGCGTAGGGGGTGGAAATGCTCTGCACGCCCACGGTGCGGATCTGGTTCCAGAGCAGGGATAACCGGTCCGCCAGAAGCACCTTGAGCGCCATCCCCGCCACAAAAAGCTTCAGTCCCTGATCCACATTTTCAAGGCTCATGCGCCTCTCCTTCAGATCATCCGACACTTCGCTGTAATTGACGATGGGTCCCGCCACAAGCTGCGGGAACATGACAATGTAAGTCGAAAGGCGGACAAAGGATCTCTCCGGCGGGATCTCCCCCCGGTACACATCCGTCAGATAGGAAAGGATCTGAAACGTGTAAAAGCTGATGCCCAGTGGAAGCCCCGTCACGCCCGCCATAAAACCGGTCTGCGGAATCCACTTAAAAAAACATAACACAAGAACATCCGCCGCTGCCATCGCGCCGTAGAGCAGCCGCCTTTTTTTCTCACTCTTTTTTGTTGTCGTTTTCTCTGTCACAAGGCGTCTTCCCACCCAATAATTCAAAAACACTGAGCCTGCCAGCAAAAAAACATATACCGGCTCTCCGAACGCATAAAACAGGATGCTGCCCACCAGCAGCGTTATATTGCGGTACTTTGCCGGAGTTGCGCAATACAGAACCAGAAACACCGGCAGAAATCCCAGCAGAAATTCCACACTGTTAAATATCACATTTATCACATCACAATCTGTATTTATATTAAAATAGTATTCTCCTCAAACCGGAATCACAATCAAAAAATTATTAAGTTTTACTGATTGTTTTTTGATTGTCCATCCCCTACAATATAGAAAAGAGCAAAGCATTTTCGCAACGGAGGTTACGATGAAAGAACAACTGTATATGATCCCCCTGAATGATGCCGTAAACGCGGACGATGAATGTCCCTTCTGCTACATTGAGCGCAAGCTCGAACAGGATCTTCTGGACTTTGCCTTAGGCAACGCCTCCTCCTACATGGAGAGTGACGTCCGGGACAAAACGGATCGTCAGGGCTTTTGCAAAGCCCATTTCAAAAAAATGTTTGACTACGGCAACACGCTCGGAAACGGATGGATCCTAAAGACCCATTACAAGCGCATGATGGAGGAATTTGAGCGCCAGACCGCCGCATACAGGCCCGGAAAACTCTCCCTGCGGGACCGGCTGAAAAAGGAGTCGTCGCAGAACCCCGTCACCGCATGGGTGCGGGAAAAGGAAGCCTCCTGCTACATCTGCAACAATTTCAAGGAGCATTATGAGCGCTACCTTGATACCTTTTTCTACATGTATGGACAGGACGAGGATTTCCGCCGCCGAATCGAAACCGGAAAAGGGTTCTGTCTCAGCCACTTCGGCGACCTCTGCGAGGCCTGCGACACCAAGCTTTCCGACCGTGAGCGCTCCGACTTCTACGAGATGCTCTGCACGCTCATGCACCGCAATTTGGAACGGCTCTCCGAGGATGTGTCATGGCTCATCGAAAAGTTTGACTACCTGAACAAGGACGCCGACTGGAAAAACTCCAGAGACGCCATCCAGCGCGGTATGCAGAAGCTAAAAGGAGGATACCCGGCGGATCCTCCCTACAAGCGAAACAAATAGTGGCTTATCCGCGAACCATCTGCTGCATCATATCGATATACGAAACGTTCTCCCGATAAATCATTTCCGGCTGGAAGGAGGCATCCCAGAAGCGCTCCGCCATGAGGCCCTTCAATGTGTAATCCACCATCTTGCACAGCTTATCCTCATCTATTCCGGCGGTCAGCGAGGAAAAATCCATCCGCGCCCGGAAGCTCTCGTAGGTATCGGCAAGCGTCGTCCGCATCTCCTCGCAGGCAAGCAGAGCCTCTCCCACATCCTCGCTCATGGATCTGGTGAGAAACTGCTGCATGTAAGGATATCTGCGCAGGGCCTGGAGCTTCGCCTGCTCGATCTGCTTCCATATCTCAAAGGGGTCTGTCTCCGTGGCGGACACGGCTGCCTTCAGCTCCAGCACCATGTAGCGGACGCTGTAATCGTAGACGAACGTATAGGTGCCGAGCTTGCTGCCGAAATAATGGAAAAGCAGACCCTTGCTGATCGCCGCCTCGCGCACAATATCATCCGTACTGGCATGACGATAGCCGTTCTGCGCAAAAATCTTCAGCGCTGCATTGATCATTCTGTCCTGTTTTTCCTTTTTCAGGTCAAAAAACTTGCCGTTCATCCTGTGACTAACCCCCGGTTTTCATTTCCTCATTGACTTAATCGGTCAGAAAATAAATATAGCATAGAATCCGCCTCCGTGCAAGCGCCATTATATGGCATCACATTTTTCACAGGGTTTTTATGAAATTTTTATACATAATCTCTTTCTTTTTCCATAAAATAGTATTAGAATAGTTACAACAGAAAATTGTCCGGAGAACGAAAGGAGTACCCACTCATGGCTAAGAAATTTGGAAAATTCTTACTTTTCACAGCGGCTGCCGCTGCTGCATGCGCAGGCGTGTACTATTATCTTCAGAGCAAGGGGAAACTTGCCGCCGATTACAACGGTGATGAAGATGATGATTATGATGATTTCAGTGACGATCTGGACGAGCAGGAATCCAACCGCTCCTATGTTGCCTTAAATCACGAGAACGCCGACTCAGAGCAGAAGGAAGCTCCTGCAGAGGAAGAAAAGAAGGAGGAAGCTCCCTTTGAAAAGCTCTCTTCCCTCGTTTCCGCCGCTGAAGATAAGGCTGAGAAAGTAGAAGAATTTTTTGATGAGGATGAGGACGCATCCTCAGAGGAATAAGTTCATACAGCGACAAAAAGCGCGTGAGAAGGCAAGTGATTGCTCTCCCACGCGCTCTTTTTTCGCAACTTTGATGCAAAAAGCCCTTCCGGCCGGATTCCTTCCTATTTCAGCCACGCATCCGCAAGAAGCCCTACGCCTGCGCTGATCTCCGGCTGTTTCAGTCCGCCGTACCCTAAAAGCACCGTGGCAGGGTTACTATCTGCGGTCGGGGCGATCCCTGCATCCGACAGTCCGTACACCTTAACGCCCACCTCTGCTGCCCATCTGATCAGCTCCTGCTCCGTCGCATCACCGCTCCTATCCTCCAGTAAAAGATGCAGTCCCGCATGCTCCCCCTTCACAAGAAACCGCTCCGCAAACGGCTTCAGCTCCTGCAAAAGCAAGTCATGCTTTTCCCTGTATAGCTTGCGGGTCTTGTTTAAGTAGCGCTCAAAATAACCGTCCCTCACAAACACATTCAATATCCGCTGGTCGATACGGGACACTGTGGAGGAATAGATACGGCACGATTCACGGTAGCGCTGCAAAAGAGCGGGCGGCAGCACCATAAAGCTGATGCGGATGGCGGGTGCAATGGATTTTGAAAAAGTACCGATGTATATGACTCTCCCGGAGGTGTCCGCCCCCTGAAGGGAGGGGATCGGTTTGCCCCGGTAACGGAACTCACTGTCGTAATCATCCTCGATGAGATACCGCTCCGGCGCGGCGCCCGCCCATTTCAGAAGCTCCATTCTCCTGCCGATGGGCATAGTGACCCCAAGCGGATACTGGTGGGAGGGCATCACATAGGCAGCCCGCACATCCGTCCGCGCAAGGGCGTCCGCCCGCATGCCGTTCTCGTCGCTGTCCACGATCTCCACCCGGTAGGCAAAGGATTCAAAAATACGAAATGCCTTCCGGTAGGTGGGATTTTCCATGGCAACTCCCGCATGGCGTCCCAGCAGTTTCTCCAAAATCAGCAGAAGGTAGTCATTTCCAGCCCCCACCACAATCTGCTCCGGGGTACAGTTCACACCTCTCGAAGCGTGGAGGTATCTGGAAATGGTCTGGCGCAGATCGTAATCTCCCTGCGGTTCCCCCAGTGCAAAGAGATCCGCGTTTCCCTCGTTCAGGATATCCTTGGTGATCCGCTTCCACACGCTGAACGGAAACGCGCTCATGTCAAGTCCGTTGGGGGAAAAATCATACTTTATGGGCATGTCCGCCGTCCGGGTCTTTGGAGAATCCATCTGCGGCGCAGCCTGTCCGGTCGTAGCAATCGCCACCGCCGCCTCCGGCAGTTCCTCCAGCGCGCACACGAAATAGCCCTTGCAGGGGCGCGACTCAATATAGCCCTCCGACAAAAGCTGTTCATAGGCAAAATCCACCGTACTCCGGGATACCTGAAGGTACTCCGCCAGTGTGCGCGTAGAGGGAAGCCGCTCTCCCGCGAGCAGCTTCCCTCCTTTGATTTCATCCCGGATATGTTCGTAAATCTGCTCATACAGACGTTTTCCTCCGTCTGCGCGCAGCTCCATGGTCATATCATACATATCTCATCCCTTTGTTCTTTTTAACTCCGCAAGGATCTCTTCCTTCAGATCCCTTGCCTTGTCCTTCATTCTTGCGCCCGCCGACGGGGAAGTCAGAATGGAGGCAATCAGCTTTGAAGCCACATCATACCTTCCGAATTGCTTTGCGAGTACGGCAATCAGGTAATCTATGGTAATTTCATCCATACCGCAGATTGGAAAGCTCTCGGTGCTGACCGCACTGACAAAGCCCTCATATGCATTTTGCAGGTATTCCTTTTCCTGCGCCTTAAGCGGTGTCAGCTTATCCTCGCCCGCGCCCTGGCCTGCCAGTTCCTCCTGCCAGCCGCGCAGCAGCCATGCAGCCTTGAGACAGATATATGCCTTCTCGCTAGCCTTTGCCTGCTTCACAATCGCACACGCAAGCGCAAGCTGGTAACGCTCCATGGCTTCCTCGTAAGTATAGATATCTCCGGTGTGAGGCTTCAGCTGCACGCTCTTACAGATCTTCTCGCGGATCAGCTTTACCTGCACGGAGGTCATAGGCTTAAAATACCGGGTCACTGCGGAGAAACCGCACTTTGGGCAGGTCACCACATCATACTTCTGGAGATCGACCCCTTCATAGACGGCGCGGAGATCCGGATCGGTATGCAGAAGCTTTGCCTTTCCGGTCTTCATAACCTTGCTGGTGATCTTCTGATCACAGACCGGACACAGGAAACTGCGGTCATACACCAGATCCTTCTCCTGCGGCACCACAACAGTACTCTGCTTTTCCTCATGCTTCTCTTCCTTGGGCTCCTCGTACACCTTGGCATTCTCCAGATCCCCGAGTCCAAGGTTCGCCAGCCCTGACAATAAACCCGCCATCGTCAATCCTCCTTCTTTGGTAAAACAAACGAACTCTTCAACGAAACAATACGGTTAAAGACCGGCGCTCCCGCCTTGGAATCCTTGTAATCCACACAGAAGAATCCGTTGCGCACAAACTGGAAGCGGTCATATGCCTTTGCGTCCGCCAGTGCAGGCTCCAGATAGCAATCCGTTCTCACCGTAAGGGAGTTGGGGTTTAGGTTCAGGCTTCCGTCCTCATTGTACACACCCTTCTCCTCATCAATAATATTTTCATACAGACGAACCTCCGCCTTTACAGCCTCCTTTGCGGGAACCCAGTGAATCGTTCCCTTTACTTTTCTGCCGTCGGGGCTGTTTCCGCCCTTGGAGGCGGGATCGTAGGTACAATGGACCTCCGTCACCTTGCCGTTTTCGTCCTTCACACAGCCGGTGCAGGTCACAAAATAGGCGTTCATCAGACGCACCTCATTGCCCGGGAACAGACGGAAATATTTCTTGGGCGGCTCCTCCATGAAGTCCTCTCTCTCAATATAAAGCTCTTTTCCAAAGGGAACCTGTCTGGTGCCAAGCTCCTCGTTTTCCAGATTATTGGGCACCGTCAGAAGCTCGTTCTCGCCCTCCGGATAATTGTCGATCACCAGCTTGACGGGATCCAGCACCGCCATCATGCGGGGCGCTTTCTTCTTCAGATCCTCGCGGATGCAGTACTCCAGCATTGCGTAATCCACGGAAGAATTTGCCTTGGATACACCGCAGAGCTCCACGAACAGCTTGATGGACTCCGGCGTAAATCCCCTGCGGCGCAGCGCGGCGATGGACACCAGTCTGGGATCATCCCAGCCGTCCACAATTCCCTGCTCCACAAGGCGCTTGATATAACGCTTACCCGTCACCACGTTGGTCAGGTACAGCTTTGCAAACTCGATCTGTCTGGGCGGATGAGGATACTCCAGCTCGCGTACCACCCAGTCGTAGAGCGGTCTGTGATCCTCAAATTCCAAGGTACAGATGGAGTGGGTAATGCCCTCAATGGCGTCCTCGATGGGATGCGCAAAATCGTACATGGGATAGATGCACCATTTGTCCCCCGTGTTGTGGTGGGTCATGTGCGCCACCCTGTAAATAACCGGATCTCTCATATTGATATTTGGGGATGCCATGTCGATCCTTGCCCGGAGCACCTTCTCCCCGTCACCGTACTTGCCGGCGCGCATCTCCTCAAACAGTTTCAGGTTCTCCTCTACGCTCCTTGCGGTGCCGGGATCCTCCTTGCCCGGCTCCGTCAGAGTTCCGCGATATTCCCGGATCTGATCCGCGGTCAGATCGGACACATACGCCCTCCCCTTTTTGATGAGCTTGACAGCGCCCTCATACATCTGCTCAAAATAGTTGGATGCAAAAAACAGCCTGTCCTCCCAGTCCGCGCCAAGCCACGCGATATCCGCCTTGATGGACTCCACAAACTCCTCCTTCTCCTTGGTGGGATTCGTGTCGTCAAAACGCATGTTGAACTTGCCGTGGTATTTCTGCGCCAGTCCGTAGTTCAAAAGAATGCTCTTTGCATGTCCGATATGCAGATAACCGTTGGGTTCCGGGGGGAAACGTGTATGCACGGTATCATACACACCCTCCGCCAGATCCTTCTCTATTGCCTGTTCAATAAAATTCCTGCTTTCCATTTCGCTCATAAAGCCGCCAGCCTTTCCTGTTACATACATAAAATCTATGCTTTATCTTAGCACATCTGCTTTATTCTCCGCAAGACTTCAATCCCTTTTTCGTACTTTTCATAAGTTTGCCCGCAACCAGACATCCAACGATGCCGAAGGCAATTCCCAACACCATGGCGCAGAGCACATCCGTAGGGTAGTGCACATACAGGTAAAGCCTCGAGAATGCCACCAGCACGGCAAGCACCATGGCAGGAATCCCGAATCTGCGGTCATACAAAAGCAGGGCGGTCGCCGCTTCAAAGGACGCCAACGTGTGCCCGGAAGGGAAGGAAAAATCCCGGGGTGCCGTAATCAACAACATAATGGTGCGCCCGAAATGCTCCAGCTGGTAGTCATAGGGTCGCGGTCTGGCGATCAGGGGCTTCAGCGTCACATTACACACCAGCACGCCAAGCAGAAGGGCAATCCCCACGCCAAGTCCTCCACGTCTGTGCTTCGGGATGCACACAAGCACAAGCGCCACCAGAATCCAGAAGATTCCGCCGTCCCCGAACTTTGTAATGATCGGCATGACGGCATCCAGAAACTCGCACTTGATGTTGGCTGCGATCCACTCCAGTATGGGAAGATCAAAATGCTCTGCTAAATAGCTCAAAACGGTTATCATGTTCTTCTCTGCCTTTCTTCTTATGTGTGTTACACGCTACTCAAACAGCGGGTAAAGTGTCATGGGTTCCAGTCTGTATCCCTCGGGAAGCGTCACATTTCCGTCCTCGTCTGGAACAAACACAAGCTCGCCCGAGGTTCTTCCCAGATCGTCCACAGTCTCCCTCATCCAGCCGGAAAACTTTTTCCCCTCGGGTGCCTGCACCACAGGTGCGGAGAGCTTTCTGGTGTCCGAGGCTTCAAACTGATCCTGCAATACCTGTCCGTCATAACGGTAGACCAGACGCACCTGCGTGACAGGCTGCATCACATCCACATTTGTCATGTTCACCGCACGGTATTTTCCGTCCGCCTGCTTCTCGATAAAGAAGCTGGCATCCAGCGCATACTCCTTTACGGAGCCGTTCTTGCGCTCCACGTTTAAGGAGAGTGTGACCCTGACGGTAAACAGGCTGTCCGAATACCGGCAGTAATCGGTCACATTGTTTCCCTCAAAGGAGTAACCTCTGTAATCCTGCATCCAGCTCTCATTCTTGCGGATGGTCTGATAGATCTCCGTGTCCGGGTCAAAGAAATTGGAAAGCCCCCTTTCCGCGCCGATCATATATTCACAGTAGCCCTGCGCTATGGAGAGCACCGTCTGTCTGTCCTCCTCCGGCATATCCGCCGCAGACTGCTCCTCCACATAAATTCCGTTCTCTTCATCGTAATATACAAGCTGTTCTTCCTCTTCTGCATTCAGGATCATAACGGAAGGCGGCATCAGAAGCCCCTCCACGCACTGGATCTCGGTGCGCGCGCCGTGAATGCCCTCCGGCAGATAGGTCTCCGCAAGAGTCTCCGTCCGCTGTACCGTGTATTCCTCCCCGAGACGGACGCCATTCAGATACACGGTATCCTCCGCGTTTTTCTGAATGCGGACTCCCGTGCCCCTGTTCAGCTCCAGCGCGATCTCTCCCAGACTCCACCGGGTGATTCCCTTCTCGCCCTCACTGCTGACAAGGGTAAAGGACAGAAGCTTTTCCTCCCCCAGCTTGACAACGTACTTTTTATTGCCGGAAAGTCCTGCCGAGGTCTCGGACAGGGTCAGAGGCTCGTCGCCCACCTTTGCGGTCATGTAGGCCACATAGGAATCCTTTCCCTCAAACACCGTGTCCTCAGTCCCGGACAGCTCGTAGATCTTCGCCCAGTCGGGAGATTCAAACAGTTCCGCAAACACTTCCGCGCACTTCGCCGTCGGCTGGGATGCCTCATAATTCACCAGCCACCGGTACAGCTTAACCACCACGCAGGTCATGCCGACCAGAAACAGACCGATACACACAAAATAGATTGTATAAAAAACTTTTCCCTTACGCATGCTCACTCCTCACTTCCGGGATGCACCATAAAATAGGTTGGCATCTTTCTCGGCTCCTGCTGCAGCAGGGAGTAGTTGTTGATCATCTGCACCTGTCCTGCCTCGCCGTATCTTCCGTAGGTATCCCGATACAGCATGATGGTGGAGGAGCCGCCGTCCAGATTGCAGGCGTTCACCGCATTGTTCTCCACCAGAATATCGATCAGATCCGCATAGGTGGCGCCAAGACTTCCCGCCTGCCGTCCGTCCACGCAGAGGAAGATCACCGCGCCGTCCTCGCGCTGGGCAATGCAGGTGCGGGGATTATAGCCGGAATTGCTGTTGTACGCCTCCTCGTTCACCACGCCGTTCATAATGAGCACGGGACCGAAACAGCAGCCGTCCCGGATTCCCAGCTCCTGCGCCTGACTCTTGGTCATGGACTTTGCCACCACAAGGATATCATCCTGATTGAAGCCCGCAAAACCGTTGTAGGTACTGCCGTCGTCCCACACGCACTCCCCTCCGGCAAACACCAGACCGCAGGGCACGCTGCCCACCTCCGGACTTGCCGTACCGTTGTCAAAGAAAGCACCGGCGTTAATGGCAGCCATTGCACCTTCCTTCTCTATCTGGCGGTTGATGCGCTCTCCCGGCACAGACTTGGAAAAAGTCTTGGAGGAGGTCGCCATGTAAACCAGCGAAGGATCCCTGATTACCATAAGGTATGCGTTGTAGGTATCCCCCGAAATATTCTCGATGCGGATCCCATCCGGGTAGTCCGCCCACTCGTTGCTGCCCGCGATCACATTGTCCTTCGCGATCACCACCTTGGAAGTGTCCGTCACATCATCCGGGAGCTCCGCCGCCACAGCCGACCGGATCTGCGCCACAAGCTCGTCCCCCAGATACAGTCCGGGGATCCATTTGGTCGCGCTCGCCTCCGTCAGGGACATGGTCAGCACATCCCTCGCCGTGGGGGAGGGACCCTTAAACACCACAAACATAATGACGCACAGGGACAGCACCAGCAGTCCGATCATTGTAAAGAAAATCAGAAGCGACCTTCTGATCACCATCCAGAAAATTTTCTTTTTCACCTTAAGCCTCTTTTCTTTCCGTCACAAATACCCAGCGCTGCTGGATGCAGTAGCTCGCCACGAACAGAATTGTCATAACCACCGCATAGACAAGTGCCCGAAGCCCCGTTTTCCCGTCTCCGATCCCAAACAGAAGGCACAGACCGTGCGTAAACAGCAGTTGCAGCAAAAGCTGCGGAATTGCCAGCGCATAGTAGCGCAGGAAAGACCGTCCCGCAGATGCCTTGCTGTGAAACACCAGCTTTCTGTTGAGAAAGAAGTTGAAAAGCGAGGACACCACTCTCGCCGTCACCACCGGGATTGCCGTCAGGAAAAAGCCTGACACTACCCCGATCAGCAGTCCGGAAAGCAACACAAACAGCCCCTCATCCAGCAGGGCGCTCAGAAGCGAGCTTACGGAATAGCGGAAAAAATGTGTAAGCAGAAGCCGGTAGATCCGCCATGAATCCCGAAACACCCTGAAATGGGAGCTTTTGTTTTCTTCTATGTATACCGTGCTGCACGCCTTCTCCTCAAAAGCAATATCGTGCTCCTTCATGGCAAGCAGCATATTGGTCTCATATTCAAACCGATCGCCGGAAACCTGCAAAAAGACCGGCAGCGCCGATGTGGGTATGGCGCGCAGTCCCGTCTGGGTGTCCGAGATCTTCATTCCACAGAAGATCCGGAACACACCGGATGTAATGCGGTTTCCGAAGCGGCTCCGCGCCGGTACATGGGGCAGGCTGAAATCCCTGACCCCGAGCACCACATGCCCGGTCTCCTTCATCCGCATTACGCAGGCTGCCGTATCCTCCGGTGTGTGCTGGTTATCTCCGTCCACCGTGACCACCCCGGCTCCGTCCGCATGATGCTCCAGATACCATGTAAAAGCCGTCTTTAATGCGGCACCCTTTCCACGGTTCTGTTCGTGGGTAAGCAGCTTCACCTCGCTGTGTGCAGCAGCGGCGTCGGTGAAGTAATGGAGCTTCTCCGTCCTGCTGCCGTCATTCACCAGGATAATCTCCTCAAAGCCCGCTGCCAGCAGTCCGTCTATGACCGCGGTCAGTTTTTCGTCCGGGTCAAGCGACGGCACAATCACTGATACATTTGCAAAATCCCTCATATCTTTTGCATCCCCCGTATCTCTATTTGCCCAGCAGGTCATCCGCCTTTCCAAGCAATTCTTCCGTGCTGTAGATAGGAATACGATACTGCTTTTCGGAAAGGTTGTCAACAATCACACTTCCCTCTGCGGCATCAAGCGCAATCATGCCCTCGATCCGTGCAAGCACGGAGAAATCCGGGCTCAGCATGTAGGCGTAAGTCCATCCGCCCACATAATAGTTTCCGTCCGCATCCTGCCCGAAATAGTAGCAGAACTCATCCGGCACATCCGTCAGCGCCTTCTTGCATTCCATCGTAGCTGCGTCATAGATCTCCAGCCTTCCGTCCTGATAGCTCACAAACAGAAGGTCGTTGTCCGTACTGTAAAAAGCGTACCTTGCCATGGCGGCATCCGCAAGCCCGATCTCCTCCGCCAGCGCCGTGAGCTCGCTGTATTCCACATACGCATCCGCCGTCTTTTCCACGGGCGTCTCCACCGCCGTCAGACTGTCACGGTTGGTGTAATCGTATACCGTGATCCGGTTGCTCTGGTAGGGAAGCACCAGAAAGCCCGCCATGCTCGCCAAAAATGTCTTGTCATTGTGATCGGGACACTGGAATATCATATCCATATTGTAGTCCGTCAGATTGTCCACATTCAGGTAATGGTAAACACCGCCCCTTGTGAAGAATATGAACGCATCCGCATCCACAAAGGCACCTCCGCCGATCACCTCATCTCCCACCGGGAAAAGCTCGGTGACGGAGCCGTCCGCAACAGAGATCAGCCTCACCTCATAGCTGGTGGCAAGCAGCAGATTATCCGCTCCCTCCGCCGCAGGCAGATAGATAAGATTTCCCACGCCGCCGGAAAAGGAATTTTTCCACAAAAGCTTTCCCGTCTCTCCGTCGCATGCCATCAGGATCGCCGTATGGTTCTGCGTCCCATACTGGTTCAAAAGCACATAGGCTCTATCCCCTTCAAATCTGACGGTTTGCAGGCTTGTCCCGCCCATCTGCCATGTGCCGATGATCCGATCCTCTTTGTACCGATAAAGAACCAGCTCCAGATTGTCGTCCTTGTCCCGCTGTCCAAACACCAGAAGCCCGGATTCCGTATCAAAGAAAACGCCGCCGCTGGCCTGGGTGCCCTCGCTCACCGGACAGTATGCCGCCACTGAGCCGTCCTGCACACGGTACACCGTAACCTGCGTGTATTCCTGTGCCGCCAGATACTCACCCACGCTTCCGTAGATGCCGTACACATGTCTGCCCTCAGTATCGATTTCGGATATCTGCTCCGTGCCGCGGTCGTAGATGGCAATGCCGCCCCCGTCCCGCTTGTAAGCAACAATCTCATCCCCCACAAAGGTTACGGTGTGGTCGCTGAACACTGCTGTGGCACAGTCATCAAACTCCGCCTCCTTCTCAGCGCCCTCCAGCTTCCACAGGGTGAGGCGTCCCTTGCTCTCCAGCGTCAGCACCGATTCCCGATCCGGCGAGAGCTTCATCTGATCAATCAGCCCTTCCGTCACAAGCTGGTACTGGGGCTTCATGGTGCTTCCGTTGTCATAGACATGCAGGCTCTGCGCCAGCGCATACTGCGCCCGTTCCGTGCAGGGGAGCGCAATGCCGTTGTAGGAGGTCAGTGCCTGCCGCGCCGTCTCCACCGCTTTTATCCTGTCCCCGCTCTCCAGATAGCGCAGGGATTCCGCTGCAAGGTTCTCCGCCTGCGCGCGGAGGAGCTCCTCATTCTGTCTGCTGATCTCCTCCGTCTTTGCAAGAATCTCCTGATTCTGCGCCTGAATCTGCTCCTTCTGTCCCTGAATCCGCAGTGCCATGGCTGTGCTGACCGCGCAGAAGGCGAGGCATACCGCCGTGCCCGCAAGGGATGCCGTCAGAATCTTCCGCATTTTCTGCTCCCGGTGTCTCTGGCGCAGATCGTCGTAGCTGACGGAAAAGATAGGGGCAAGCAGCCTTAAAATCTCCGTTTTCATTGCCTTTTTCATGGCACGGCGGTTCTTGCCCCGGATATCCGCCGCAAGGGGCTCCAGCTCCCGGCGTTCCGTTTTCGTGGTGCCGTCCGGCAGGGTCACGGTCTCCTCGCAGTAGAGCAGCTCCTCCGGGAAGGATTCTGACGGCTCTCCCTCAATCAGTACCGCCAGCACCTTCTCCCGCCCGTGAAGCGCAATAAAGGTCTCGATCTCCTTCTTGCACCAGAGGGATTCCCGCAGCCTCGGAGAACAGATTACGATCAGATACTCCGACTCCGCAAGCGCCTTTCTGATGGGATCCTCCAGATTGCTGGTGAGGGGCAGCTCGTCCTTGTCCCTGAAAACACGCTCCAGTTTTCTTCTGCCGCCCGTCTTTTTTGCAATGTTTGCGGGCAAACGAAAAGCCTCCAGTTTTCTGTGGAGGTTTTCGGCTGCAAATTTATCCAATTCGGTGTGTCTGTAACTGATAAACGCATCGTACATGTGCTTCACGCTTCCTCATACGTCTTTGAAAAAATATCCTTTTCGATCACATAGATATCGTGCAGGTCTTCCTGTCTTGCAGCCAGATAGTCGCCGGGTCTTCCCAGCATGTACTTGGATTTATCCCACTCGGTAAAGACCTTGACGCCCTTCTCCAGCACTCTCGCATAGACCCTCTTCCCGCCGGAGGGGACGCAGACCTTCGCATAGTCCGTCAGCACCAGATTCTTTCCGTCCTGCCTGTTCTTGATGGTGGGCTGGTACTCCGTGTTGACGCTGCACTCCGCGGCACTGTAAGGCTTGTTCAGCTTCAAATAGCTTGCATCAAATTTGCTCTTGCGGTTGGGGTAGACCTCGCCCTTGATGCCGATGATAATGTAGAGATCCTCCTCCACCGTCATTTCCACATCGCCCTCCAGGGTTCTGATGGTGATGGGCGTACCCACCGGCAGTACCTCGTCCGCCTTCACATAGCCTACCGGCACCTTCTTCTTTTTGTAGCACTGCATGGCGGAAACATTGATATCGTACTTTGAGGCATCAATGATCTCAAAGCTGTCAAAATACTGCGTCATGCGGTTGTTGAAGTAGCCGTCCGCATGCATGGTGGGATAGCGCTCCTCGTACAGCTTCATGCTGATGAAACCGCCCGCCTTCTCGTAATGCCCACCGCCGGAGCCGATTCCCTCCGCCAGATACGCCGCAAGCTCGCTGGCGTTTACCTCCCTGATGCAGCTTCGCACGGAAAATTTGAAGCCGTCGTCCGTGGCGTTGAATACTACACAGGTCTTCACGATGTCCACCTGTAACAGGAAGTCACTGATCAGCCCTAAAATATTGGGATCACAGGGCTTTGCGCCGATCACCGCGAACTCATAATCGTCGTTATAGCTGCTGCGGATCAAGGCGATTCCCGCAATTTCCAGCTCCTTCAAGGAGAGGTTTGAGTTGCGGAACAGATTGATCAGATTCTTGTCGTAGGGAAGCGCCTCCCGCATATCCAGATCCCGTGGGTTTGACAGCTCCGAAAACTGGTTGGTGTCCGTATACAGTCCGTAATACAGCGCCGTGCCCAGACCGTGCTCATCATCGACCTCATAGCCCTCCTCGTTGAGAAGCTGCCACACCAGCGTGGCACAGCTTCCCAGATTCGGATTAATGAGGGAAAGCTCCACATCCTCGATCTCCACCTGATGATGGTCGATGATGGCAACCTTTTTTGCAGGGAGCCCGGTCACGTTTCCCGCGCCGTACTGGCAGTCCACCGTGATGAGAAGTCCCTCCCTCTCCTGCAGTCCTTCCTTGGGCTTGATATACTTTACCGGCAGATGCAGCTTCTCCACCATCAGGCGCAGATTCGATTTCTGTATTTTGTTTCTTCCGCTGTATACAAGCTGCACATCATGTCCCTTGCTCTTGAAATAGCAATACAGGCCGTACCCCGATGCGAGCGCATCCGCGTCGGGATTGTCGTGGCACTGTATGGTAATCGGATTGTACTTCTCCAGATCTCTCAGCTTCATGCTAACCCCCACCCTGCTTTTTCTCTTAGTGATGGAACAGACGGATGCCCGTAAATGCCATCACCATATCATACTTATCACAGCACTCGATCACCAGATCGTCCCGCACGGAGCCTCCAGGCTGCGCGATATATTTCACGCCGCTCTTATGGGCGCGCTCCACGTTATCGGAGAACGGGAAGAATGCGTCGGAGCCAAGCGTAACCTCCTGCATGCCGTCCAGCCATGCACGCTTCTCCTGTGCGGTAAATACGGGCGGCTTCTCCCTGAACACTCTCTGCCATGCGCCCTCTGCCAGCACATCCATATACTCATCCCCGATATAGTTATCGATGGCGTTGTCCCTGTCCGCTCTGCCCAGCGTATCCACAAACTGAAGGGACAGCACCTGAGGGGACTGTCTCAGATACCAGTTGTCCGCCTTCTGACCCGCCAGTCTGGTACAGTGTACGCGGGACTGCTGACCTGCGCCGATACCAATCGCCTGACCGTCCTTCACATAGCAGACGGAGTTGGACTGGGTATATTTCAGCGTGATCAGTGCTATTTTCATATCTATGAGCGCCGACGCGGGAATATCTTTGTTTTTCGTCACAATATTGCCCAAAAGCGCGTCGTTGATGTCAAGTTCGTTTCTGCCCTGCTCGAAAGTGATGCCGTACACCTGCTTGCGCTCGATGGGCGCAGGCACATAGCTCTCATCGATCTGAATGATGTTGTAGGCCCCCTTCTTCTTTGCCTTCAGAAGCTCCAGCGCCCTGTCCGTGTAGCCCGGTGCGATCACGCCGTCGGAAACCTCTCTCTTGATCAGGCGCGCCGTATCCTCATCGCACACATCGGAGAGTGCGATGAAATCGCCGAAGGAGGACATTCTGTCCGCGCCTCTGGCTCTTGCGTAAGCGCATGCTAACGGAGAGAGCTCTCCTAAATCATCCACCCAGTAGATCTTGGCAAGGGTTTCCGTCAGGGGAAGTCCCACTGCCGCACCCGCGGGAGACACATGCTTGAAGGAGGTTGCCGCCGGAAGTCCGGTAGCCTTCTTCAATTCCTTCACAAGCTGCCAGCCGTTGAAGGCGTCCAGAAAATTGATATAGCCCGGCTTGCCGTTCAGAACCGTAACGGGAAGGTCGCTGCCGTCCTCCATAAAAATGCGGGAAGGCTTCTGGTTGGGGTTGCATCCGTATTTCAATTCGATTTCGTTCATGGTTTTCTCTCCTTCTCTGTTATTGATTCTTATTTACGATTCTGGTGCGGCAGCTTCCGTTTTCAATGTCAATGTAGCGCACGAAGAGCGACACCTTGTTTTCCTCGTTCAGGCTGCTCCAGAGCATGTCCGTGAAGCTGTCCATGTCGTCCGGGATCTCCACCTGCTTCGGCTCCCCTTCAAAGCTGGGAAGCGGATTTCCGTCATGCATGTAGGTATGGATAAAATGACCGCAGCCCGCCATGGGATTCTCGTAGGCGAAGGTGTAGCGCCTGCAGGAAGAAGGATCTCCATTTGCACTCTTCAAGATGGACATGGCGTAATTGTAGCCCCCGTTCTCTATGTGGAGGATACCGGAAATACGCGGTGTGTAATTGGGTGCGTCCGGCTCGAACTCGCGGCATCTGAGTGACTGCTCAAAGGTGAGCTGCTTGTCCATGCCGTCGTAGATCGTGTCCGTCTGATCCCCGTTGGTCACGATGGTCTTGTTGCCCAGCACTCTGACGGGCGCATAGATGATCAGGGAGGGATCCTCCAGCTTGGACGGATCAAACGCCTCCGTGCGGATGCCCTGTCCTTCCTCCACAAAAACGCGGTTGCGGCTGTTCGCGCTTCTGCCCATGATAAAGTATGCCGTCACCGCATACTTTCCGTCTGCCGATTTCCCGATCACGATACCTCTGCCGGGATAGCTGTTCTGCTTCAATTCCTGTTCCAGTGATACTGTGTTCATTTTCATCCTCCTATGGATATTATGAAATTAAAAACCGCCTGAGCGGCACATCTTGTGTTCGCCCAGGCGGTCGGCTTCTCGTTATGACTGCACTCCCTGTGGGTAATCCCACAACGGTAACTACCGTCTTCCGCCAGTCGCGCAGCTTCCTTACACGGTTAATACTACACGATTTCCTCCTGCTTTGCAAGAGGATTTCCCAGAATATACTTTTCTTCAAATGCCTTTCTGGTCATGGGGCGGTCAAAGTAATAGCCCTGCACCATCCTGACCTTCATACCCTCCAGCACATGGTACTGCTCCTTGGTCTCAATTCCCTCCACGCAGATGCTGACGCCGATGGTCTCGGCAAGCTCCGCAACCATCTTGATGAAGGACTGTGAGTAGGCGTCCTCCGCAAGATCCTTCACAAAGCTCTGATCCACCTTGATCACGTCGAAAGGAATTTCCCTGATATGGTTTAAGGAGGAATAGCCCGTTCCGAAATCATCCAGCGCGATCCGCACCCCCAGCTCCTTGATCCTGCCGAGAATCTTCTTCATGCGCTCCATGTCGTTGATCGCCAGACTCTCCGTCACCTCAAGCGTCAGGTTGTGGGGACGGATGCCCGTCTCCTTGATCGCCTTCTCAATGATTTCCACAATATCCGCCTGCAAAAGCTGTACCACGGACAGGTTCACATTCACCTTGTAGTGGGGGAAGCCGTTGTCATTCCATCTCCGACATTCCTTACATGCCTCCGTCAGCACATGGTTGCCGATGGGATTGATCAGCCCCAGATATTCCGCAAGGGGAATGAAATCCGAGGGAGGTATGAACCCTAACTCCGCACTGTTCCAGCGGATCAGCGCCTCCGCACCCGTACAGGGGGTGTCCGGCTTGGAAATGTCGATCACCGGCTGATAATATACCTCGAACTCCTTGTAGCCCGCCACCGTGGCATCGCGCATGTTCTTCTCGATCTCAAGCCTTCTGCCCGAACTGGTTCCCAGACTGTCGGAGTACCTTGCAATCTGATTCTTTCCGGTCTTTTTCGCCTCGTACATGGCAATATCCGCCTTCTTGATCAGATCCTGCACGCTGTCTCCGTCGTCGGGAAATGTGACCACGCCGATACTGGTGGTACAGTAATAATCCATATTCTTTAAATACCACGGCTTCGCAAAGATCACCTTGATCTCGTCCAGAATACGCGAAAACTCGTCGTTGCTCTCAGGAGGCACCACGATGACAAACTCATCCCCGCCCATGCGGTAACAGGTGCTTCTGATCCCGTCGATTCTGGAGAGCGCGCCGGAGATTGCCTTTAACAGCACATCCCCGTACTGATGTCCCAGACCGTCGTTGATATGCTTGAAATCGTCCAGATCCAGATACAGAAGGCTGCCCTTGACGCCGCGTTTCTTGGCATCATCCAGATACCACGCCAGATCTCTCTCGCAGCACATACGGTTGTAGAGCCCCGTCAGGAAATCGGTGTATGCCTGCTGTTCGATCCGCTTCTGGTACGCCTTCTTGTCCGTAATATCGTAGAGGGCATACAGGTGCGCCTTCCTGCCGTCCACCCAACGGATGTCCGTAAACAGAAGATCGTACCATCTCTCCCGCTCCACATAATTGATCTCATAAGCCCCGGCATGCCGGTTGACCGGAATGCCCTGCTCCAAAAGACGCTCAAACGTGTTGCTTTTCAGTTCCACCGCAAACGTCTTTTTCAACTGTCTGTTGACAAACAGGATCTCCTTGGTAGCGGCATCCCTCACATAAATTCCGCTTCCCACATTGTCCAGTATCTCCTCAAGGGAGGCGTAGGAGCTCGCCATGGAATGGGTCTGGATGCGCTTTACCACAATACTGTGGAAGATCTTTGCGGCATCCGCAATAAACTTCAGTTCCTCCACCTTCCAGATCCTGTCCTTGCCGGTCTGACAGAAGCACAGGCTCATGCCTCCTGCCTTGCTGCGCAGGATCGGGAAGATCACCACCGCGCGCACATGCTGCTCCCGCCACAGGCGCACCTCCTCGTTGGTGTCTATGGTGTCCGATGAGACGATCACCGGCTTCTCCTCAAACAGAACCTCCGCTCCCTCAATGCCCTTGCTCTTGTCAAGCGGCGGTATAATCCCTTTATTGTACCACTCTGCAACCAGATCCACCGTCCCGGTGAGCGGCTTCATCTGGCATACAATACCACTGGAGGTCTGGAGGTAATTGCCCATGATCTTCAAAAGACGCTTGAAAAGCGCCTCGATGCTCTCGTCACTGTCCAAAAGCTGCACGATCCCCGTCATGGTTTCCAGTCTTGCCAGCGAATCCTTCATCTCCTGCTCGGAATAGCGGCTCCGCATACTCTCCGCATGCGCCGTCACACAGGAGAGACGGTTCGACATAAATGCCTTGCTGCTCTCCAGCAAAAGATCAAGCACACCGTAAAACTCACTCTCCGTCAGAGAGCATTGATAACCGGAAAGTCTGGGCGCGCCGTCGGAAAGCTGTGTGTGCTCCTCCGCGTCACGGATTACCGCGTACACGATCCAGTTCAAGACCGCCCTTCCCTCTATACGGACGGACAGCACCGCCAGCTTCAGCTTGTCGTCCTCCGTATTCTCCACCGCCAGTTCCTCAATGGAGCCCTCCGCCACTCTGGCAAGCGCCCGAGAGAGCTGCTCCTTCGTCACATAGCGCGGCAATAGCTGCTTGTCTGCAGAATCCCCCGAGATCACGGTCATACGCTCACCCTTGCTGTCCGTACAATAGGCACATACTCCCGTCACCTTACAGAAATAGTTTTGAAGCCGTTGCAGGGTATCACGGTCAACCAGGTTTTCATACGAAAACTCCTGCACGCCTTCCACATCACATATCTGTTCCTGCACTGATATCCTCCTTGTCAAAATGTTTCTGCATTTTGTGATAAAAACCCTTATATTTACATAATATACCACAGGAACCGCACCCTACGCAACCAGTTTACCGTGCGTTTTTCGACAGTTTTCGCATCATCGGCGGTGCTGTAAAGTGATGTTTTTCATGTCCCTCTCCGGCTCGCCGGAACACAAAAGGAACCCGGTTCTTACGACCCGGATTCCTTGTAACCATTTCTTTATTCGTCCACGCTGTAATTCGGCGCTTCTTTTGTAATGTGGATATCGTGAGGATGGCTCTCCTTTAGGGATGCAGCGGAGATCTTGACAAATCTGCCGTTGCGTTTCAGCTCCTCGATGGTCTGCGTACCGCAGTAGCCCATACCGGACCTCAGTCCGCCCATGAGCTGGAACACCGTATCCTCCACGGTTCCCTTGTATGCCACACGCCCTTCCACGCCCTCCGGCACCAGTTTCTTTGCGTCGGACTGGAAGTAGCGGTCTTTACTGCCGTTCTCCATCGCTGCGATGGAACCCATTCCGCGGTATACCTTATACTTTCTTCCCTGGAACAGTTCAAAGGTTCCCGGGCTCTCGTCGCAGCCTGCGAAGATGGAACCCATCATACATACGTTTCCGCCTGCGGCAATCGCCTTGGTCATATCGCCGGAATATTTGATACCGCCGTCTGCAATAATGGGAATGTCATACTCCTTTGCAACGGAATACGCATCCATGATCGCGGAGATCTGGGGTACACCGATGCCTGCTACGATACGGGTGGTACAGATGGATCCGGGACCGATACCTACCTTTACGGCATCCGCTCCCGCTTCGATCAGGGCTCTTGTGCCCTCTCCGGTTGCCACATTTCCCGCGATAACGGGAAGATCGGGATATTTTTCTTTAATCATGCGCAGACATCTCAATACATTTTCGGAATGTCCGTGGGCGGAGTCGAGAACCACCACATCCACCTTTGCGTCCACCAGTGCCGCCACGCGCTCCAGCACGTTTGCGGTGATGCCGACGCCGGCACCGCAGAGCAGTCTGCCCTGTGCATCCTTTGCCGCAAGGGGATATTTGATGGTCTTTTCAATATCTTTAATGGTGATCAGACCCTTCAGGTTGAAGTCCTTGTCCACGATGGGAAGCTTTTCCTTGCGCGCCTTCGCCAGAATCTTCTTAGCCTCCTCCAGCGTAATGCCCTCGGGTGCGGTAATCAGCCCCTCGCTTGTCATGGACTCTTTGATCTTCTTGGAGAAATCCGTTTCAAACTTCAGATCGCGGTTAGTAATAATGCCCACAAGCTTGCGTCCCTCTGTGATGGGGACACCGGAAATACGGAATTTTGCCATCAGCGCGTCCGCATCGCCCAGAGTATGCTCCGGTGACAGCGAAAACGGATCCGTAATGACGCCGTTCTCGGAACGCTTTACCTTGTCCACCTCCTCCGCCTGCTCCTCGATGGACATATTCTTATGAATAATACCGATACCTCCCTGCCTAGCCATAGCGATCGCCATACGATGCTCCGTAACGGTATCCATTCCGGCGCTCATCATCGGAATGTTGAGCTTGATCGTCTTGGTCAGCCATGTTGTCAGGTCAACCTGATTGGGAATTACCTGTGAATAGCCCGGAACAAGCAGCACATCATCAAATGTAATTCCTTCGCCAATAATCTGTCCCATTTTCTCCTCCTTCAATGTAATTGCGCATATGTTAGCAGACTTGCCAGAGGCTGTCAAGCCCCTGTGTCCGTTTTTCCTAGTCCAGAAATACCTTGCGGGGCGCCGCGTTGCGCATCGCTTTCACAAGCTCCTCGCTGGGGCTGAGCACTACCTTCTGATTGCCGTCGTAGTACATCATATATCTCTTGTCCGGCTGTTCTTCCTTTCCGATGCTGTAATCGGTCTCCTTGCCGGTGCGGCCGCGGAAGTTGTCCAGATGATAGGACTTTATGGGCGCAAGCGCCTCCAGACGCTCCAGCTCATAGGTGGCAACTCTCTTTCTCTTTGTCTTTGCCATGATCTTGTCAATCACAAGCTCCTTGTCCAGATACAGGTACTCATACTCCAGATCGGTGTGCAGATATACAAAATACGCACCGAACCCGGTGGCAAGAGCCACAAACATTGCCAACGAAAAGCCCATAAAAATGAGCAGGCCGAAGACCACCGTCAGCATGACCAGCACGATCCGCAAAAGCTTTGCAAGAGTCGAGGTCTCCTTCTTCACCAGACATTCCACATACGTTTCACTCATACTTTTTTCCTTACCTTATCCGTGTTCTCTGTGCCCCATTCCCCTCTGCACAGGCTATGGAAATATGATATTACAACTCCCCCAAGAAAGCAAGGGTTTATCCTTTTTTAAGAAAATGCTTTCATTCCTTTCATTGACAAGACACGGGCGGCAATTTATGATAACATTCAGAACCTATTTTGCGCTTCGGAGGATGACGGCATGGCAGTGATGGACGAATTTAAAGAGGAAAGAGAACAAATTAAAAAAAGACCTCTGAAGGAGAGGCTGGAATATTTCTGGTTCTATTATAAATGGTATGTTCTGGGCGGGATCCTCGCCGTGTTTGTCGTTACGACGCTGATCCGGGACATTGCGGGAAGCAGGGAGGACGCCCTGTACGCCGTGGTCGTCAACGCCTACATCACGGAGAACGAACCTGCCCTCGCCGAAGGCTTTGCGGAATACGCAGGCATCGACACCTCCAAATACGGCGTTTCCATCCACTCCTCCGTCTTTATCAACGACCAGATGGACGAGACCAGCATCACCTCCGGACAGCTCATCACCGTCTACATTGCGGCGGGCGATCTGGACATCGGCATCATGGATCCCACGCAGTACACGAAGTATGCCTACTCCGGCACCTTTCAGGATCTGCGGGAGTATCTGGACGCCTCTTTTCTGGAGTCTCTGTCCGACAAGCTTTACTACATCGACTATGCCGTGCTGGAGAAGCTGGAGGCAGGCAGGCGTGACAACCTGAGTACCTCCGACATTGTCCTGCCGGATCCGTTCTGCCCGGAAACCATGGAGGATCCCCGCCCGGTAGGCATAAACCTGCACGGCTGCGAGCGTTTCTTCCAGTCATACACCTACGAGGACGACCTCGCCTTTGTGGGCATCGCCACCGGCTCGGAGAGCCCCGACATGGCAGCCCGGTTCCTGCAGTATCTCTTCGAGGAGTAGGGTTGCGGCAATCCTCCCCTACAACAGCTCCCGCAGAAGGCTGTTGATCCTTCCGGGATCCGCCTTGCCCTGCATCGCCTTCATGGTCTGCCCCACAAGGAAGCCGATTGCCTTCTCCTTACCGTTTCTGTAATCCTGCACAGACTGGGGATTCGCGGCAATCACCGCCTCCACGGTGCTGTGCAGTGTGCCCTCGTCCTGAACGGTTTTAAGACCCTTCTCCTCCACGTACTGTTCGGGATCCGTGTCATTCTCAAACATGACCTCAAACACCTCTTTTGCCACGGAAGAGTTGATGGCCCTGGCGTCCACAAGGGAGATCAGCCCTGCCAGATGTTTCGGCGAAAACCGGATGTCCTCCGGTTCCATGCCCTTCTCCTTCAAGAGACGCATGGTCTCCACCATGAGCCAGTTGCTCACCTTCTTCGGCTGCCCGCAGATCGCGGTGGTCTCCTCAAACAGATCCGCCATCCGCTTGGAGGCGGTGATGATCTCAATGTCATACTCGGGAATGTCAAATTCCCTCTTGTAGCGCTCTAGCTTTTCCGAGCGGAACTCCGGCTGTGCCGCCCTGATCCGGGCAAGCCACTCGTCGTCCACAACCACCGGAACCAGATCGGGATCCGGGAAGTAGCGGTAATCCTGCGCATCCTCCTTGGATCGCATGGCGTAGGAGCAGCCCTTTCCGTCGTCCCAGCGCCTTGTCTCCTGAATGACCGGCTCACCTGCCGTGAGCAGATCGATCTGTCTTTCGCGCTCTCCCTCGATGGCGTGTGCAATCGCCTTGAAGGAGTTTAAGTTTTTCATCTCCGTCCGGGTGCCGAAAGCCTCCGCGCCCACCTCTCTCACCGAGAGGTTCACATCCGCGCGCATGGAGCCCTCCTGCAGCTTGCAGTCGGACGCTCCCAGATACTGAATGATCATCCTGAGTTTTTCCAGATAGGCAATGACCTCCTCGGCGCTGCGCATATCCGGCTCGGAAACAATCTCGATCAGCGGAACCCCGGAACGGTTGTAATCCACCAGTGAGACATCCTCCCACTCGTCATGGATCAGCTTGCCCGCATCCTCCTCCATATGGATCTCATGAATGCCGATTTTTTTGCTGCCCTGCTCCGTCTGCACCTCCACAAAGCCGTTTCTGCAGATCGGAAGGTACAACTGGGAGATCTGGTAGTTCTGCGGGTTGTCGGGATAAAAATAATTCTTTCTGTCAAACTTTCCGTACCGCGTAATCTCACAATTTGTTGCCAGCCCCACCGCAATGGCGTACTCCACCACCTGCCTGTTCAGGACAGGAAGGGAACCGGGCATTCCGGTGCAGACCGGACAGGTATGGGTATTGGGCGCGCCTCCGAACGCGGTGGAGCAGCCGCAGAAAATCTTGGTCTTTGTGGCAAGCTCCACATGCACTTCCAGACCGATCACAGTTTCATATTCCTTTGCCATAACAGACTACTCCTTTCCTATCTGAAATCCGCCCACAGCCTGCTCATAGGTGTACGCTGCCGTGAGCAGCTTCTTCTCCTGAAAGCAGTCTCCGATCAGCTGTACGCCGATGGGCAGCCCATTCTTGTCTTTTCCGCAGGGAACGCTGATGCCGGGCAGTCCCGCCAGATTCACGGCGATGGTGTAGATATCGCCCAGATACATCTTGATAGGGTCTGCAAGAGAGTCCCCCAGCTTCGGCGCCGTGGTGGGCGCAACCGGCCCCAGAATCAGATCATATTTGGCAAAAGCATCGTCAAACGCTTTCTTGATCAGCGCCTTCACCCTGAGCGCCTTCAGATAATAGGCATCATAGTAACCGGAGCTTAAAACGAAGGAGCCCAGCATGATACGGCGCTTCACCTCCGCGCCGAAGCCCTCGCTCCGGGTCTTTTTATACATATTGTGCAGTCCCTCATATTCGGGCGTCCGGTAGCCGTATTTGATGCCGTCAAACCGCTCCAGATTGGAGCTTGCCTCCGCTGCCGCGATGGTGTAATATGCCGGGATGGCATACTCCACGAGGCTTAAGTCAAACTCCTCCACCTCTGCCCCCCGCTCTTTCAGGGTCTCAGCCGCCGCAAGTACCGCCGACTTCACCTCGGGGTCAAGCCCCTCGCCGAAATAATCTCTGGGGATTCCGATCTTCATTCCCCGGACATCCGCCTGCAGCGCCGACATAAAGTCCGTATCCTTCCGCTCAACGGAGGTGGAATCCTTTTTGTCATGGGTTGCGATCAGGGAAAGCACCGCGGCGCAGTCCGTCACATCCTTTGTCAGGGGGCCGATCTGATCCAGAGAGGAGCCGTAAGCAATCAGTCCGTAACGGGAGACCGTGCCGTAGGTGGGCTTCATTCCCACTACGCCACAGTAGGCTGCGGGCTGTCTGATGGAACCTCCCGTATCGGAGCCAAGTGCAAAGAAGCACTCCCCTGCCGCAACGGCTGCGGCGGAGCCTCCGGAGGAGCCTCCCGGCACATGCTCCGGGTTATGGGGATTTCTCGTCACGCCAAACGCAGAGGTCTCCGTGGTGGAACCCATGGCAAATTCGTCCATATTGGTCTTGCCCAGTATGACCGCTCCCGCCGCCTCCAGATCCTCCACCGCCTGCGCCGAGAAAGTGGGAACAAAATTTCCCAGTATTTTTGAGGAGCAGGTAGTCGGCATTCCTTTGGTGCAGAGATTGTCCTTGATCGCCACGGGCACGCCCGCAAGCGGCCCCGTCAGCTCCCCGCTCTCTATTTTCTTCTGTATCTCATCCGCTCTTTTTAACGCGCCCTCTTTGTTGAGCGTCACGTAGCAGTGCAGCAGTTCTTCCTTTTCGGCAATGCGGTCAAACACGCACAGAACCGCTTCCCTCGCCGTGGTCTCTCCCGCCCTGATTTTCGCCGAGAGCGCCGTTGCCGTCAGATTTTGTAATTCCATGGCAGCCTCCTATTCTATGGTGAGCGGAACGATAAACATATGATCCTTCTCGCCCGGTGCATTTTTCAGGATATCCTCGCTGTTGTCCCCATTCGTCACCACATCCTCACGGAACACATTATTTACCGGAAACACATGGGACATGGGCTCCACGCCGTCCGTGTCCAGCTCGTTCAGTTTATCGATATAGTCCAGCATGCCTGCCATATCCTTCTTTGCAGCCTCCTTCTCCTCGGGCGACAGCTCCAGCTTTGCAAGAATGCCCACATAGTCGATGGTCTCATCTGAAATGATATTTGCCATGTTTCTCTCCCTTCCGCGCTTAGTCCCTCACCCTGATGTGAACCTCACGAAGCTGCTGCTCCGTCACATCAGAGGGTGCGCCGCACATCAGATCCTGCGCATTGCCGTTCATGGGGAATGCGATCACCTCGCGGATATTCTCCTCTCCGCGCAGCAGCATGATCATACGATCCACTCCGGGTGCCATGCCTGCATGGGGCGGTGCGCCAAACTGGAACGCCTGATATAGCGCGCCGAACTTGGTCTTTAATGTCTCCTCATCATAGCCTGCAATGGCAAATGCCTTTTTCATAATCTCAATATCATGGTTTCTCACCGCGCCGGAGGAGAGCTCCACGCCATTGCAGACGATATCGTACTGGTATGCCAGAATGTCAAGCGGCTCCTTGGTGTTGAGTGCCTCCAGACCGCCCTGCGGCATGGAAAACGGATTGTGTGTAAAGCCGATCTGCTTTGTCTCGGGATCCCGCTCAAACATGGGGAAATCATTCACATAGCAGAAACGGAACGCATTCTTTTCGTACAGATCCAGCTTCTGTCCCAGCTCATTTCTGATCTGTCCTGCATAATAGCAGGCGCGCTCCTCCTTATCAGCAATAAAGAAGATCGTATCTCCTGCGGCAAGTCCCGCCAGCCCTGCAAGCTCGCCCTTAAACTCATCCGGGATAAACTTATCGATAGGCCCTTTGTAGGACATATCCTCCGCCACCTCCAGATAACCGAGGCCGCCCATTCCCAGCGAAACCGCAAACGCCAGCAGCTTCTCGTGGAAGCCCTTGGACATTTCCGCATGCACCTTGATGGCGCGGACTGTTCTGCCGATGAAGGGCTTGAAGGAACATTTCTGGAAGAAATCCGTCAGATCCATGATCCGCAGCGGATTACGCAGGTCGGGCTTGTCGCTGCCGAACTCCAGCATTGCCTGTCTGTAACTGATTACCGGGTAGGGTGCCGGCGTCACAACTGCTCCCTCCGGTGCAAATTTTGCAAAGGTCTCCGAGAGCACCTCCTCGCCAACGCGGAACACATCCTCCTGGGTGGCAAAGCTCATCTCAAAATCGAGCTGGTAAAATTCTCCGGGAGAGCGGTCGGCGCGGGCGTCCTCATCGCGGAAGCAGGGCGCAATCTGGAAATACTTGTCAAAGCCCGCCGTCATCAAAAGCTGCTTATACTGCTGGGGCGCCTGCGGCAGCGCATAAAACTTGCCCTTGAACTTTCTGGAGGGCACGATATAGTCTCTTGCTCCCTCCGGGGAAGAAGCGCACAGGATAGGTGTCTGGATTTCCAGAAAGCCCATCTCCGTCATCTTCTGGCGAAGGAAGGCGATAACCTTGGAACGGAAAATAATGTTGTCCCGCACCTTTGCGTTTCTCAGATCCAGATAACGGTATTTCAGGCGGACATCCTCCCTGATCTCCTTGGAGGTCATCACCTCAAAGGGAAGCTGCTTATACACCCTGCCGAGCACCGTAATCTCCTGTGCCTCAAGCTCGATGGTACCGGTGGGAATCTTGGGGTTGTAGGTCTCCTCGTCCCTGTGCTCCACCTTTCCGCTCACGGAGATACACATCTCTTTCGTGATGCCCTTCAACAGCTCGGGCCTGCGGATCACAACCTGCAGCACACCGTACATGTCGCGCAGGTCAATGAAAGAAACACCTCCGTGATCCCGGATATTTTCTACCCAGCCCGCCATCTGCAATACCTTGTCAATGTGCTGCTCTCCGATTTCCTTTGTTGTAAGATCTCTGTACATATCCTGTCCTCTCTTTCTTTCTGTGATCCGCAAAACAAAAAGTCCCGGAACACAGAATCATTCTGCATTCCGGGACGAATATACGAATATATCCGCGGTACCACCCGCTTTGATAAACCGACGCTTCCATCAAAGCGTTTGACCGGTCTACCCTCTCCTGCATGTAACGTATGCATACGTACTGCCCTACGCGGCAAAGCCTTCAGGCAATCTGCTCCGGAGTGTTCCCTTTACCGTTTCCCACAAACAGCGCTCTCAGTCGGTGACGCCGTATTCCTGTTGCTTTCCGTGGCAAGAGTCTCTTTCAACGCATTTCCTAACTTTATTGAGTTGAAGTGTAGCACAACTTTTTTTTGATTGCAAGAGGTAATTAAAAATTTTTTACTGCTTTTTTCCTTTCCTTCCCGCCCGCCACCAGCAGTACGCCGCCACCATGGCGCTGATGATCAGAAGCATATAGAAATTCAGCCCCCTGCTCACACACATGGAGACCGTAAGACTGCTGCCGGAAAAAATATCCCGGAACACCGCCGCATACATCAGCTCCGTGATTCCCTGGGAACCCGGCAGCGGCAGCATATCCACCGCAATGTAGACCACCGCCTGCAATGCCATGATGGTGAACGCATTCGCCGTGTGGAAGCCCATGCCCCTGTATACAAAATAGGTCAGCACAAACACACTGCACCTCTGGACAAACGTAAAGCCCACCAGAAAGGCGAGCACCCTGCCGTGGCTTTTGATGAACTGCACCGTCTCCTGATACTGGCTCACAAGATTGTGGATGCTCTCCCTACGCTTCTCCGAATGCTTCAGCAGGTGCAGCTTCACCAGAAGCCTCTCCGCGCCGCGCAAAAAACGCTCCATGCCCGGCCCGTTCAGCATGATGGCAAGCAGGATCACCACCAGTGCCGCATTCAGGAACAATCCCAGAAAGTAAAGGGGCAGATACTCCCCGAGATACCTCTTAAGACCGCCCCACCAGAACACGCTGATGCCGATTCCCATGACCACCAGCACGAACTTGTAGGCGGTGGCAACACTCATCAGCACCACCGTGCTGTCCGCCACTTTATGCCCGTCCTTGCTCATGTAGTAAAGCTGCATGGGCTGCCCGCCGGTGGCGGAGGGCGTGATGCCGGAATAAAAGAACCCGGTAAAGGAATATTTGAGGCAGGAAAACAGGCTTGCCCGATCTCCGATGGAGCGCAGCAGATACCAGATCACGATTCCCTCCGCCGACACAAAGAATACGGCAATAAGTGCCGCCGCCAGCAGATATCCCTTCTGCATGCCCTTGATCGCAGTGAGCAGTTCCCCGAAGTTCTGTTCCTTGAACACCACATAAAAGGTGAGCGCAGCCAGTCCCAAAAACAGTACCGCGCTCAACAGTTTCTTGTAATTCATCGTTTTCTCCATTTCAGATCATAACGCCGTTTCCGCACGCGGCATCCCCGCCGTGCAGAAGCTCCGCCAAATATCCCTCAAACAAAATCTCCCCGCCTATGTCCTCAAAATCCGCCGGCGTGACAAGGGAAAAATGTTTGTCAAAGAGGTAAATCCCGTTCTGGGAAAGCAGCCTTGCCAGAAAGGAGGAACAGGTATAATGCGCCTCCTGATAAAAAGGCTTTCCCAGCAAAAGAAAGGGCAGGCCGAGTACACAATAATGATAGTGAAACCGGTTCCGGTAGCACTTCCGCAGCTGCTCTCTTATGTTTTTCTTCTGCCCGGCAGTACATTCCAGTGCAAAGATGCGGTAACGCGCCGTGGGAAACGCCCGGCTGATCTTCTCCTTATCCTCACGTTCAAACCCGGAAAAATACGGGATGAACGGATTTCTTCTTCCAACGCTGTACGCCTCGTCCAGATTTTCATCCAGTGAAAGCGCCACATGTATGTAATCTCTCTTAATGACCCTGTGGATCAGGCTTGCAAACAGTCCCGGGGTGTCGACAAGTGCGATGTAGATTCTCTCCATGTCTCTGCCCCCTCACCCGAACTGATAGGTTCCCTTCGCCCTGCGATAGCCCCAGAGCGTCAGCTTTCCACCCACCTGACCGGGCAGACAGGTCAGACCCGCAAGCTTTGTAAGCCTTAGCCGGTAATAAAGACACGTGTCCTTGTCTTTCATGTATCTCCAAAGTTCCCTGCGCTTTTCCAGCGCCTCCTCCGTTCCCGTCATCAGAAGATAGATCGACGAGATGGACAGCATAACGGAGATATTGCGCACCATGTACCGCTCCAGCTTGGGTGATATCTGCCTCACCCTGCGCAGATCCACGCTGTCCGCCACCAGCTTCGTCACCGCGATCTGCTGGTCGATGCGGCGCATATAGCTCTCCTCGTTGACCGACTGATCCTCCCGCCCGAGGAAATAATGGTACAGATCCACATTGCGGTACAGGATCTTTTTCACAAAGGGAAGCGGCCGGTATGCAAAAAGGTTATCCACATAGAATGTATGCTCCGGCAGCTTTACCCCGCTTTTTCTCAGGATTGCCGTCCGAAAGATCAGCGCATGCATGACAAGATACTGGGATGCGGTAAAATGATGCATATCCTGCCAGCTACATATGACATTTTCGGGGAATATATTGGCAAAGTCAACACTTTTCTGCTTTTTTTCATAAAGATGGTCGTACACATAGTTGCAGACCAAAAGATCCACCACATCTCCAAGGGACGCCAGACTTTCCAGCACCTTTGCAAGTGCCGCCGGATCCAGCCAGTCGTCCGAATCCACCACCTTGAAAAAACGCCCGGAGGCAAGCTTAAGCCCCACATTCACGCCGGAGCCGTGACCGCCGTTCTCCTTGTGTACCACCTTCACGATCTTTGGATAAACCGCCGCATACTCATCCGCGATCTCCCCCGTGGCATCCGTGGAGCCGTCGTCCACAATAATAATTTCCGCCCGCTCGCCGCAAGGGAGGAGCGAGTCGATGCATCGTCTCATATAATCCTGCGAATTGTAGCAGGGAACCACAAACGTAATCTCTCTCATAGTACTCTCCTTCTCTTCCGGGAACACTATACAAAATATTAGTTAAGACTTACGGCAGGAAAAACAAAAGAAATTCTAAAGATTATTCGGCGGGCGTCTCCTCGGCACACTCCACCACGTAGCGCCACGCCTCCGCATTCTCTCCCCGCAGGGTTACCAGATACATCTTCCCTTTCTCAAGCGGCACGACCTCCTCTCCCGCCACGGCAAGGCAGGCAAATTTCTCTCCGTCTGTAAGCGTGTAAACCGTTCTGCCGTCCGCCTCATCCACCGACGCCACAGTAACCCTCACCGTCATTCCGGCATCCTCCGCCGTTATGTCCTCGCTGTATTCGGTTTTGAGCACGGCGCTCTCTTCGTCCGTTTCCTGAACCGCAGCCGTGTCGTTCATCTCCTCCGCCGCTGTGTCCTCCGTCACAGCCCCGGCTCCGGACGCTCCCGTCTGCCCTCCGTCTGCCGTCGTGTCCTCCGTCACAGCCCCGGCTCCGGTTGTTCCCGTCTCCACTCCGTCCGTCGCCGCAAACATCTGGGGCGCGCCGCAGGAATCCTCTCCGTTCTCCTCCGCAGCTTCCTGCGCGTACCCCTCCGTCTTCTCCGCACGGGGCGCACAGTCCGCAGCGCTCGTATTGTCCTGTCCCATTCTCTGCAAATTAAGCAGCCCGGGCATGACCGCCAGCAGCACCAGCGCTGCCGCCGCCACGGAAGTCAGGGGCGCATACCGCCTGATCCACGGCTTTTTCTTCTTGGGAGCAAGGTTCGGCTCGATCCGGTTCCAGAGATCGGGCATCTCTTCCTGCACCTGCTTTTTATATTCCTGTTCCAGATCCTTCATAGCCGCACCTCCTTATTTTTTTGATTGCCTCGCGGTATCGCCATGCCACAGTCCCCAAGGGCGTCTGCAAAATATCCGCTATCTCCTGAAAGGTCATATCCCCCATGATCTTCATGTGCACGACCTCTCTCTCCGACTCCTTCAAAAGTGCCATCGCCTCACTTATGCTCATGTCGCCCACCACCTGCTCCTCCGGTGTGGCAACTGTGCCGCCCATCGCGGCAACCGCCTGCACCTCAGCGCAGAATGCCCCGTAGGCTTCATCCTTCTCCCCCTCGCGGTGCTCCGAGAAATCCGTCAGGATCTCCCGCTTCCTTTTCCGGATATGATCCACCGCCATATTTCTCGCTATGGTTGCCATCCAGCCCTTGTGTCCGTTACCCTTTTTGTAGGTGTCCGACTTTTCCCACAGCCTGATAAAAAAGTCGCTCGTCACATCCTCCGCCTCTTCGCGGCTCGCAAGCATTCCCCGGACGATTCCGTATATGTAGGGAAGATACTCCTGATAGATCTCGTGCAGTCCTTCCTTTTGTCCGCTGTTCATGGCGCGGATACAGCTTTCAAATTTTTCCTCTGTCACACAATCCCCTTTCCGAATCACAAAAGGAACCGTATCTGCAAGCCTTCCGGGATAGATACGGTTCTGCAATTCTTTTTTATGGATTTTCTATCGCAACATAATTTCTCAGTTCATCCTCAATCAGTGCCAGCGATTCCGACAACGCCTGAAGCTGCTTTGACAGTTCGTCCTTGTCCTCCCTGTCCTTCTTGTAGCAGATCCGGTGTTCCATGCTGGACCAGAAGTCCATGGACAGCGTACGGAACTGTACCTCCACCGGGTAATACTCCATGGCATCCAGCGTATGGAGCGGCACACCAAAGATGATGTGGTAGCTCCGATAGCCGTTTTCCTTGGGATGCTTCATGTAGTCCTTCTCCTTGATCACGATCAGGTCACTCTGTCGTTTCAGGGATTCCACCAGCTCGTAGACTTCCTTCTGGAAATAGCATATCACGCGGATACCGCCGATGTCCATCAGATGATCCTTGGCATTGATCACGCTGTCCGTCATTCCCAGACGTTCCAGCTTTTCTTCTATGCTCTTCTTTTCCTTGACGCGATGCTGCATATGATGCACCGGGCGGCTCTCGCTGGATGTCCGGTCGTAAATGTTATGGTTCAGAATTTCAAGCTTGGTAAGCATGAGCTGCATGGCGTCCTCGTAGGGCCGGATCAGCTCGTAATATTGTTCGTTTGTCATATATGCTCCGGGTTATGTAATGTTTGCTCTACAATATATTATAGTATCACAGAATCTGAAAATAGAATACCCCGCAAATATGAACTTCGTATGTGCAATTTCTTAAAAAGCTATAAAGAATGGAAAAAAAGCGGAAAGCCGCCTATACCTCAACAGTATAAGCGGCCTCAAATACGGTCCCGGGCGCCAGCCTGTTTCCCCACTCACGCTCCTCCAACGTGCCCGTAAAATCCGTTCTGTCGCATCTGCCGTACCACGGCTCAATGCAGATAAAAGGTGCATTCTTTCCGGGCGGCGACCAGATACCGAACAACGGCGCGTCAAATTTAACCGTCAGATACGGCTTTTTCTCCCCGTCAAGCAGGGACACCCTGCCGGTCTGGTTCCGTTCCACGATCAGGGCATCCTGTGCAAATACTTCCTCCGACACCGGAAGCAGACCGCCCTCCGAAAGCGCGATCCGATCCACCCGGTCAGACGCCAGTCCGCCCTCCAGCCTGCGCACGGAAAGCTCGCTGCACCCGTCAAATTGCAGATAACAGGTGGTGCGTCCCTGCTCCCGGTACGGCGCGTTGAACGCGGGATGTCCGCCTATGGAAAAGTACATCTCCTCCTCGGAGGGGTTGGTCACACGCCACATCACCTCCACCGAGCGCTCCCGCAGCCGATAGCCGATCTCAAGGGAAAACGCGAACGGATAGCCGTCCCATGTGTTTTCCTTATCCGTCAGACAGAACCAGATCGCATCCGCAGTCTGCTCCGTCATCATAAAATCCATGTCCCTTGCAAAGCCGTGCTGGGGCAGCTTATAGGTCTCGCCCCGGTAGCGGCTCTCCTGATTGCGGTACGCTCCCACCACGGGGAAAAGCACCGGGGACACCCTGCCCCAGTACTCGGCGTCGCCGCACCACATATATTCCCTTCCGGTTTTCTTATCCTCCAGTGAGCGCAGCTCCGCTCCGTGGGAGTTGACCTTGATCCGGATATCTTCATTTTCCAGTACAAATACTGCCATAATACCGCCTTTCAAGCTCCGTTCTCTAAACTGCAGAGAGGATCATCTTCATATTGCCCTTGAACAGAATCTCCCCGTAGCCTGCCGGGAACAGGAAATGATCGCCCTTTTTCACAGGGTTTCCGTCCACGCTGCCCTCACCGTCCAGCACACTTGCCAGCAGGAAGGGATGCTTCTGCATCACCTTCACTTCCTTTGTCACATCAAGCTTCCAGACCTTGTAGAACTCGCAGGCGATCAACAGGTTCATGGTATCCTCAGGCAGACCGTCCGTGTGCTCCACAGCCTCGTCCCCCGCTTTGTCTGGCACCGTGATCACATCGATGCTCTGCTGTATATGAAGCGGGCGCTCCTTTCCGTTTACCAGCCTTCCGTAATCGTAAACACGGTAAGTGATATCGCTGCTCTGCTGCGTCTCCAGAATCGTAAAGCCGCCTTTGATGGCATGAACCGTACCCGGTGTGATCTGGATGAAATCACCCTTGCGCACCGGCACCTGACGGATCAGCTCCTCATAGCGTCCCTCATGGATCATATCCGCAAGCTCCTGCCTCGTCCTTGCATGGTGTCCGATCACCAGCGTCGCATTCTCGGGGCAGTCCATCACATACCAGCACTCCGTCTTGCCGTAAGGGCAGCTTTCGTGCAGCTTCACATAAGCATCATCCGGGTGCACCTGAATGCTTAAGTCACTCTTGGCATCGATGATCTTGACCAACAGCGGAAACTCCTCCGCCGTGATACCGCCGAACAGCTCCCTGTGATCCCGGTACAGACCGGAAAGCGTCTCGCCTTTGTATGTACCGTTTTTGATGGTGCAGTCTCCGTTTGGATGCGCGCTGATTCCCCAGCACTCTCCGGTAGAGTCTCCGGCTTTCCCATACCCAAACTCATCCCGCAGCTTATTGCCGCCCCAGACTACATCCTTAAGCTGGGGCTCCAAAAAAAGAATCTCTCTCTTTTCCATGAAATCTCAGTCCTCTCCCGGGCCGTGCCCGCTCTCTGTCCGCTCTATTATAATCCCTTTTCCCTTTAAAATCCAGTCCTTCCGTCCGGCATATGCCTAAGTGTGCCGTTTCCGGGCGCCGTCTCCCCAGACTGCGCCCCACACTTTCGGCTTATTCTGTGTCTTACTCCTCCACGATATGGAGCAGCTTGCCCTTGAAGTCGCCCCAAAGGTTCTCGATCAGGACACCCGCCTGCATCAGTGTGCTTCCCAGATAGGTGCGCTCCTGTCCCTCGATGCGGTACTTCTTATCCGGTGCAAGTCCCTTCAAAAGGATCCTGCGGGAGTGGGAATTGGGTCTTCCCAGCACCTGAATGTAGGTGACAAGCGCCTCGGACTTATCCTTTGCCACAACCATATAGCAGTCAAACATCCGATTTTCCTGATAGGAGGCGATGCGGTAATAATCGCCCTCGCGCACCAGATCGTTGTACTTGTGATACATTGCCACCTGCTCGGGAATCATGGCGCGATCTTCCGCCGGAATCCTCGTTACATCAAGCTCATAACCGAAGGTTCCCGCCAGCGCCACATAGCCTCTGGTCTCAAAAGGCGTGGTGCGTCCCACCGCATGATTGGGGCAGTCGCTCACATGGGCACCCATTGCGGAGAGCGGGTAAATAAGCGCCGTTCCCTCCTGAATGGTCAGACGCTCGATGGCATCCGTATCATCCGAACACCAGATCTGCGGGCTGTAGTACAGCATACCTGCGTCAAAACGCGCGCCGCCGCCGGAGCAGTTCTCCAGCAGAAGGTGAGGAAACTCCGTTGTCAGCCTCTCCTGAAGCCTGTATACGCCAAGCACATAGCGGTGGAACAGCTCTCCCTGACACTCTCCCGAAAGCGCTGCGCTGCCAATGTCGGAAAGGGGTCTGTTCATATCCCACTTTACATACTCAATGTTGGCGCTGTGCAGGATCGCCGCCACCTTTTCAAAAATGTAATCCTGAATTTCCGTCCGGGACATATCCAGCACATACTGGTTTCTGGCAAGTCCCGCCGTTCTTCCCGGAATCGCGATCGCCCAGTCGGGATGCGCACGGTACAGGTCGGAATCAGGGCTGATCATCTCCGGCTCAAACCAGATACCGAATTTCATGCCGAGCTTGTTGACTTCCTCCACCAGATACTTCAGTCCGCCCTTTAACTTCTCCTCATTGACAAACCAGTCACCCAGTGCGCGGTTGTCGTCGCAGCGGTTTCCGAACCAGCCGTCGTCCATCACCAGCATCTCGATGCCCAGCCCTGCTGCCTCTTTTGCGATGGCAAGGAGCTTATCCGTATTGAAGTCAAAATAGGTTGCCTCCCAGTTGTTGATCAGGATGGGGCGCTTCTTGTTGCGATATTCTCCGCGGATCAGGTGTCTGCGGTACAGATCATGGAAGCAGCGGCTCATGCCGCCAATACCCTCTGCGGAGTACACCAGCACTGCCTCCGGCGCCTGAAAGCTCTCGCCGGGCAAAAGCTTCCACGCAAATCCCTCCGGGTTGATTCCCGTCATCAGACGGACATTGTCAAACTGTCCCTTGTCCGCAAGGGTCAGGAAGTTGCCGGAATAGATCAGGTTGATACCGTATACCTCGCCCGAATCCTGCGTTGCGGTTCTCTCCAAAAGTGCCATGAAAGGCTGCTGCTGATGTCCGCTCTCGCCTCTCATCGAGGAATTGCTCTGCACACCGTAGCTCAAGGGTGTTCTGTCAATATGACGCTCCCTTGCCCATGAGCCGTGCAGCACGATCTTGTCGTAATTCTTATCATCCATATCGAAGGACGCGGACATAATGCGTCTGATGGTGACCGGCTTGTCGCTTTCGTTCTCCAGACGGACGCTGCGCACCACCGCATCTGCATCCTTGAACACGCTGTATGAGAGCACCGCCTTCACATTCAGCACCTGATCCCTGAGCACAAGCTCCAGCGTCTGCGTGTCCTCGTTGCTTCCCCATGTGGCAGGCAGCCCCGCAAGCGCCTCTTTTCCGTCATAAATGCGATAGCTTTCCAGATGGAATTCCGCCGCTCTGTGTCCGTCTGCATCCTCCAGCACCACGGCACTCTCCCTGAAATCGCCGACGCCGCCCGTGGGAAATTCCTGCGGGAAGCAGTCAAGGAAGGAAAGTCTGTCCCTGCTGTTTGTCTCCGGTGTGAACGGCGCCTCGCCCGTCCTCATCAGATAGCTCACATCATCCTTTCCCAGCTTCTTTCCGTAATAAGCGTGACCCACAAATTTCTCCGCATCCGCAATGCCGATCACATAGGTCGTTTTCTCCGTGTCCAGTCTGAAACACTTACATGCCTCACAATAATTGATTGCCATACCCTGCCTCCTGTTTCATATTGAATCTGTTGTTTTGCTTTGCTTGCTTTGCTTAATCAACATTGTACCTGTTTCATCTTGGTCTGGCTATACCTATTTTTGACTTCTTTCTGTTATTCGGTTGCTATTTTTAACATTTTGTGATAGTTTGGCTTTATAGGAGGGAAACACCATGTTTCTTGCTAATTTACCGAATCTTCCGATCTACGCAGACCTTGCCTACATGAACGGCAACTGGAAATATTATACCATGGAGCTTCACAGCCACGGCCTGCTGGAATGTAACTATATTGCAGAGGGAAATTGCGTGTATGAAATTGACGGGACAGATCATGAGCTTGCCGCCAAGAATCTGATTTTATTTGACTCCTCTCTGCCGCATAAGATTCGTTTCAACCATGAGCATCCCTGCACCGTCCTCGGGTTCTCGCTCTCGTTGGGCGGCCCCGACACAGGCATTGTGTTTCCGGGCATCCGGGATGTATTGAATCATTCCCTTGCCCTCTGCCACCTGCTGCAATCCCTGAAACAGGCTGTCATTTTTCCCGATGCCAGAGCCGTCAAGGGAGACATGCTCCGCCTGTTCCACGAATTTGAGGGACAAAATGATCCCCTCTACATGAACAGTCTCTGTTACCATCTGCTCTGCGAGATTGCACGCCTTCCCCTCACCGAAAAGTCCTCCGTTTCCTACTATGTGGAAAAAGCCGAGGATTACATCAAGGAGGCATTTTATCTGATCAAAAGCAATGAACAGATTGCTACGCATGTGGGGTTGAACCCTACCTATCTTGAGCGGATTTTTAAAAAACAGACCGGCTCCACCCTCTGGGAGGCGGTCACGGTCTGCCGCCTTGCCGCCGCAAAGGAGCTGCTCGCGCAGCCCGGCATCCCCATCCGTGAAATCGACAATATGATCGGCTTCGCCAACCGCCAGACCTTCTACCTGCAATTCAAGAAGCGCTTCGGCATGTCCCCATCCGACTATCGGAAAAGCTGCTGAAGAAAACTTCTTCCCCACTGACAAGTCTTCCACTGTTCCGCTCTTCTTGGCAATGGAATTTGTCTGTATGCGAAAGATCTTCCTTTCTACGGACAAAAATATTCCTGCTCCTTGCTCTCAGACCGGCTGTTTTGTCAGTATACGGAAATTTCTCTTGTCCACTAACAAAAAACAGCCAATTGTATCTCTACGAAAAAAATCCTCCGCCAGATCCCAAAAATTTAAAAATTTGGGACCTGGCGGAGAAAAAAGTTTTACCGGGATACAATTTTGCTGTCAAAACCGCCTCTTTCAGCCAAAAATACAAGAATTTTGGGATCCAGAGAAGGAAAAATCTTCACAGGGATACAATCGGAAATCTCCTCTCCATATGGCTGCAGCAGGACTTAGGAAAAGCTCCTCCGTCCTGCCGGAATGCCGCCACGACGTTACACTTCCTCCACGTACCCTGCCGCCTGCGCCTCCCAGAGCTGTCTGTAATAGGTGCAGCGCTCCGTCAGTTCCTCATGGGAGCCGACGTCCAAAATGCTTCCGTCCCGCATGACCACAATGCGGTCGCAGGTTCTGGCAAGACCAAGCCTGTGGGTGACAAACACCGCGATTTTCCCTGCTGCCGCCTCCAAAAACAATTCATAGAGCCGGTGCTCCTGCATGGGATCGATTGCGGCGGTCGGTTCATCCAGCACGATAAAGCTGCCGGATTTTCCGATTCCTCGGGCAATGGCGATTCTCTGCCACTGACCGCCGGAGAGTTCTATGCCGCCAAACTCCTTGGACAGCACGGTATCGAGCCCTTGGGGAAAACGTTCTTCGGAAAGAGGAAGCCCTGTCTTTTGGAGCAGCTTTTCCGCCTCGGTCTCTTCAATATTTCCGAAAATGGAAATATTATCGCGAAGCGTGAGCTTGTATTTCCTGAAATTCTGGAACACGGCTGAAATTCCCTTCTGCAAGGTATGATAGTTCAGTTCTCCGGTCGGAATGTCATTGTGGCAGACCTCGCCGTCGGTCGGAAGATACAGCCCGGTCAGCAGCCTCGTCAATGTGGTTTTTCCGCTGCCGTTTTCACCTACAATCGCAACCTTTTCCCCCTCTTTCAGGCTAAGATTGATATCCTTCAACGCCACGTTTCCGTCCGGGTATGCAAAGCTCATATGCCGCGCGTCTATCCTGTCCGGCTTTTCTATTTCCTTTTCCTGCTCCGGCGCAGTGTCCATCTGCACAAAATCCTGATAGTTGCGGATACCCGCATAGTTTTCCGCCAGTTCACCGAAGCGGCTTCCCACCAGCTCGTCCACCTGATCGAGCAGCGTTCCCAAGGAGGCAAAAACCGCTGCAAATGCGCTGACCGCAATCTGCCCCGACAAGACGGACTGCAACAGGAGTGCAATGACTCCCACGTAGCCTGCAAGATGCAGGAGCATGCTGATCGTATCTGCAAGGCAGGACTTTTTCCCGACGGAGAGAATCAGTCTGTTCCTCTCCTCCCGCACTGTCCTCCAGCGCTCCGTAAACACGCGCACTGTGCCAAGCAGTCTGGTTTCCTTCACATAATCCCTGTCCGCGGCGTAGGATGCATATGCCTCTTCCCTGCGGATCAGCGGAGCCGTCTCCTCCTCCAGATCCACATGCAGCTTCGCTTTTGCAAACTGGGCTGCAAGCTTGGGTAAAAAGATCAGCGGAATAATGAGCGCCAGAATGGGGCGCTTCGCGTACAGATATCTTCCGTAGATCAAAAAGTACGGCAGATACAGGGTGAGAATGTCCATCACGGTATTTGCGAAGGAACGCTGATCCACCGCGCCTCCGTATGCCTGCAGCATACGATTTAAAAGCTGTGGCGTCTCAAAGTTGATATTATACATATTTCCCAGCTTCGCGTTGATCTTCTTCGTCATTTTCTGGGTGGTCAGTTCCGAGTAGACCTCCCCCAGATAATTTGCCACGCCGTTCCCGATCTCCGATGCAGCATACAAAATCAACAGCAGAAGAACCGAACCAGCCACTTCGCCAAAGGAGGCTTTTCCCTCCGCGAGCTGCCAGACTGCGGCAAACAGCTTTTCCAGCGCCATGGCGATCAGGGCGAGCGCCACACCGTCAAGCGCGGTAAAAAGATATTCTATCACAAACAAAAGGGGAGAGACTTTGCACACATCCGCAAATGCCCTGCATATACGTCCTTTCATCGATACCACCTCCCCTGTTTTTCAAACATATCCGCATACATGCCCGCCATTGCAACCAGCTCCGCATGGGAACCGCACTCCTTCACGGCTCCGTCCGCAATGACAAAGATCCTGTCCGCACCGCTGATTCCGCCCAGTCTGTGAGTAATCAGAATCCGCAGATCACTCCGCTCCTCCTGCAGCAGCAGTCTGAAAATATCCCTCTCATGCAGCGGATCCAGTGACGCGGTCGGCTCGTCCATAATCAGAATGGGCGCCTTTACAAGAAGTGCCCGTGCTATGGCAATTCTCTGCCACTGACCGCCGGACAAGTCCTTTCCCTCCTCGGAAAGTCTGCCGATCTCCGTGTCGAGCCCCTCCGGCAGACCGTTCACATATTCCTCCATACCCAGAAGATTCAGACACTCCCTGATCTCCTGCTCGGAAACCTGTCTCTCCTGCGCTCTGCCCAATACCAGATTTTCCCTGAGCGTAACTTCATAGCGTGGGAACTCCTGATATGCGACCGAGAAAAGGCGGAACAGCTCCTCCGTGCCCATATGGCGGATGTCCTGTCCGTTGATCCGTATTACACCTTCATATTCCCGGTAAAGTCCGAGCAGCAGCTTTGTGATTGTCGTCTTTCCTGCCCCGTTCTCCCCCACAAACGCATAGGTCTTTCCTCTCTCCATCTTGAAGGACATTTCCCGCAGCACATACTGTTCGCAGCCGGGATACCGGAATGACACCCTGTCAAATTCAATGCTGTCCACCCGCTCCGCCGTCTGTTTTGACGCAACCTCTGCGGCACATTCCTCCGGCAGCTCCATAAAGCAGAGGAAATCCCGTATGTACTCTTTATTGGATATGAAATCTTCAATCAGATAGGACATGTTCCATGACATCAGTTTGGTAATTCCCAGAATCGCACCGACCAGCGCTACATAGGTTCCCGCCTCCATCGCGCCCTCGCGCACGGGGAAGAGAAGCAGCGCCGCCATTCCCAGTGCCAGAAAATCAACCAGAAGCCCCGCTCCCTTGATGCGCACAAAGTTATGCCTTGTGGCGCGTTTTGAGATTTTCCTGCCCTCATCATACTGTTCTTCCCACTTTTCGTTGACAGGCGCGGTGTAGCCAAACAGCTTCCGCTCATCCGCATAGTCCCTGTGGTACAGCATCAGTTGCAGGTAGGATGCCCTTCTGAACTGCTTATCCGCCATTTCATAGGCATCATAATCTTCCTCGCCGCACTTTTTCGCAACCGGCAGAAGCAGTACAAATATCGCGATAACCGCAAGTCCGATCCATACATTGGAGGTCATGACAACCACTGCAATGCTGATGATGCGTACGCCAAATTCTCCAAGGTCGAGAATATTCTGTAATCCGCCCGCAATCCTTCCCGTGCTTTCCTCGGAAAGGCGGCTGACTAGCTCCTGCGCATCCTGATCTTCCGTCAGATCATAGCGGAGTCTGCTCCGCTTTTCAAGCAAAGTCCGGTCATACGCAATCCCCGTCCTGATTCCGTATTTCATTTTCACGTATCCGTTTATCATGCCAAGCACGGCATTGAACAGGATCAGACCAATCAGCAAAGCCATGCTCTGCATCAGCTCTCCGGTAATCTTATGTTTTGTAAATGCCTGCTGCGCACAGTTTAAAAAGCTACCCAGCACGCACACCTGCACCGCCGGAAACAGCGCCAGCAAAAGGCGCATGGCAAGCAGCACGCCTGTATATCCCGCCGCATATTTCCCGCTGAACCGCAGATATTCCGCAGACGGCAGTTTGTCTTTCTTCATAGTAATTCCCCTTGTTTTCTCCGATGTAATATGACCGCATATCAGTTTATGTTACCATACCGGTTCCCGCAGGAACATAACAGATCCGGCACTTTTTCAATTACCCCTTATTCACTCAGCGCAAACTGGCTGTTGTAAAGCTCCGCATAAAATCCGTTCTTTGCGAGCAGCTCCCTGTGGTTGCCCTGCTCGATGATGTGGCCGTCCCGCATCACCAGAATAATGTCCGCATCCACGATGGTGGAAAGCCGGTGGGCAATGATGAAGCTGGTGCGTCCCTGCATCATCTTGGCAAACGCCTTCTGGATACGGATCTCCGTGCGCGTGTCAATGGAGGAGGTCGCCTCGTCCAGAATCAGCATGGGCGGCAGGCACAGCATAACGCGGGTGATGCACAATAGCTGCTTCTGTCCCTGCGAAAGACCCTCGCCGTCCTCGGAGAGCTGCGTGTCGTAGCCCTTGGGCAGACGCTTGATGAAGCTGTGGGCATGCGCCGCCTTTGCAGCCGCGATCACTTCCTCATCCGTTGCATCCGGCTTGCCCATTACGATATTGTCGCGCACGGTTCCGGATTTCAGCCATGTTTCCTGCAGAACCATGCCGTAGTTTTCACGAAGGCTCTTTCTCGTCAGGTTGCGGATATCCGTTTCATCCACGGAAATACTTCCTTCATCCACATCATAAAACCGCATGAGCAGGTTGATGATCGTCGTCTTTCCGCAGCCCGTAGGCCCTACGATTGCCACACGCATACCACTCTTTACATGCAGGTTCAGATCCTCGATCAGTTTTCTGTCCGGCACATAGGAGAACGCCACGTTGGAGAGATCCACATCTCCTCTGGCATCCGTCAGCGCCTTCACATCCGCGGGCTCCTCCGGCTGCGGTGTCTCCTCGATCAGCGCAAAGATCCGCGCCGCACAGGCAAGCGCATTCTGGAACTCCGTAAACACGCCCGAAATTTCGTTGAAGGGCTTGGTATACTGGTTTGCATAGCTCAAAAAGCAGGTCAGCGTACCGACCGTAATCTTTCCGCCGATTACCGAGAGCGCGCCCACGATGCAGACACCGGTGTATACAAGGCTGTTTACAAAGCGGGTGGCAGGGTTTGTGATGGAGGAGAAAAAGATTGCTTTCAGGGAATAGCCCTGCAGCCTGTCATTGATCTCATCAAAGCGGTTCATCGCCTTGTCCTCATAGGAAAAAGCCTGCACCACCTTCTGGTTTCCGATCATCTCGTCGATCAGTGCGGTCTGTTCTCCTCTGGTCTCAGACTGCAGCTTGAACATCTTGTACGTGCTCTTTGCAATGAAATTCGCCACAAAGAGGCTGACCGGCGTAATGCAGACTACCACAAGGGTAATGCCCACATTCTCCCGGAACATGAAAATCAGGGTGCCGAGTATGGTGATCACACCCGTAAACAACTGGGTAAAGCCCATGATCAGACCGTCCGAAAACTGATCCACATCGGCAATGATGCGGCTCACGATCTCTCCGTAAGGGTGTGCGTCAAGATATTTCAAGGGCAGAATCTGAATCTTGTCAAACGCATCCCTCCGGATGTCTCGCACCACATGATATGCGATCCTGTTGTTGCACACGCTCATCACCCACTGGGTAAATGCCGTAAGCGCCACGGCAACCGCCATCTTTTTCAGGATAACGAACACGGCGGGGAAATCCACCTTCCCCTGCCCGAGAATGCAGTCGATGGCATCTCCCGTCAGGATGGGAATATACAGTGTCAGTGTCACCGTGGCAGCCGCACAAAGGATGGAGCAGACAAGGAAAAACCAATATTTACGAATATAACGAAGCACTTTTTTTAATGTTTCCGACTGTTTCATTATGCCTGCGCCTCCTTTCTCTTGTCCGGGTACTGGGAATAGTAGATTTCCTGATAGGTTTCGCAGGATGCAAGCAGCTCCTCATGTCTGCCCATGCCTGCCACCTCGCCGTCGTCCAGCACGATGATGCAGTCCGCACTCAGGATGGAGGAAGCCCTCTGGGACACGATGAACACGGCGGGAGCCTTCTCCATGCCGTGAATCGCCCTGCGCAGCTTCAGATCCGTTGCATAGTCAAGCGCAGATGCGCTGTCGTCCAATATAAGGATCTCCGGCTGTCTCACCAGCGCTCTGGCAATCGTCAGGCGCTGCTTTTGTCCGCCCGAGAGGTTCTTTCCTCCCTGGCTGACCGGAGTCTCCAGTCCCTCCGGCTTGTTGTCCACAAATTCCGCAGACTGGGAAATCTCCAGCGCCTGACGCAGATCCGCTTCCGTCACCTGCTGTCCTGCTGCCGCGCCCATCATCAGATTCTCCCGTATCGTCCCCTTAAAGAGCACCGCCTTCTGGGGAACTACGCCAATCTTGCTTCTCAATGTCTCAAGCTCATACTGCTCCACCGGGATGCCGTCCACCTTCACGCTGCCCGCAGTTGCCTCATAAAATCTCGGGATCAGATTTACTAAGGAGGACTTGCCGGCACCCGTGCCGCCGATCACACCGATCGTCTGTCCCCGCATCACACGGAAATCAATGTCTGTCAGGCTTTCAGCGCCTGCGCCGGGGTATGTCAGGGACACATGGTCAAACTCCACGATGGGCGTATCCGCCCCGCTCTCACCTGTCGCATTTTTATCATTCTTACCGTTCCCGCCAAGCGCATCCGCCATATCCGGCTCAATCTCCAGCACGCTTCCGATTCTGTTTCCGCATGCCAGCGCCTTGTTGATCGTAATGATCAGGTTTGCCAGCTTTACAAGCTCCACCAGAATCTGGGACATGTAGTTTACCAGTGCCAGAACGGCTCCCTGCGTCAGGATGCCGCCGTCCACCTTGATTGCGCCGACCCATAAAAGCGCGATCAGACCGCCGTTGATCACCACATAAGTCACCGGGTTCATCACGGCGGAAATTCTTCCCACAAACATCTGCATTCCGGTCAGATTCTCATTGCTCTCCGAAAATGCGGCGATCTCCTCTTCCTCCTTGTGGAAAGCCCTCAAAACTCTCACGCCGGTCAGGTTGCCGCGGGTGATGCCCAGAAGACCGTCCAGACCGGACTGCACCTTCTTATACAGTGGAATGGAGATCAGCATGATGCCGAACACCACCACCGAGAGAAGCGGGATCACCACCACAAACACCAGCGCCGCCTGCACATCAATGGTAAACGCCATCACCATGGCGCCCAGCACAATGAACGGAGAACGCAGAAACAGACGAAGTACCATGTTGACACCGTTCTGCACCTGATTGATATCGCTCGTCATGCGGGTGATCATGGTGGAGGTTCCCAGATGATCCATCTGCGCATAGGACAGCTTCTGCAAATGTCCAAAAAGTGTGTGGCGAAGCTTGGTTGCAAAGCCTACCGCTGCCTTCGCCGAAAAATATTGCGCTGTGATGGAGCTCACCAGGCCGATGATTCCAAGCAGGATCATCACCAGACACATCCGTCCCACATAGCCCCGGTCGCCGTTCTTGATGCCTACGTCCACGATCATCTGCACCACAAGCGGCACAAGCAGTTCAAAGGAAGCCTCCAGCATCTTGAACAAAGGCGCCAGCACCGTCTCCTTTTTGTAATCCTTCAAAAATACGAGCAGTTTTTTCATTTCTTTCTCCGTTCCACCAACATTTACCGAAAATCATGGATATTGCTATCGTCCAACCCGCTGATATCCACATAATACTTGGAGTAATCATCCTGTTTTACATACACGGTCACCTGCTGCCCCACATAGAGCTCCGGGTCAAACCATACATTTCTGCTCGAGAAGTGATACTCCTCGCCGGTAACAGGATCCGCATACCGGCATTCCAGCTTGGAGGGATGTCTTCCGTTTACACTCTGGGAATAGTTGATTCTGCCGCCCGTCACCTCGGCATAGAGCTTTCTGCCGTTTACAAGCAAATCCTTCCTCTTTTTTCCGCTCACGCCCACCGCAATCAGAAAACCGATGCCGATGCCTAAAAACGGAACTCCCACGCAGCCAAACACCAGCGGGAAGATCAGGAATGTCAGCGACGATTTCACCTTATGGGGATTCTCTTTGTCAACGTAGAGGGTAATGCTGTCCCCGGGACGGGTGTTTGAACTTCTTTCCGTCAGATGCGCAGTCAGACTCTCCCCGTTGTAGATATAGCTGACATCCGTACCGCTTCCCACTGCCTCCACGGTTCCCTCCACCTTGAGAGCGCCTGCCTTGTAGTTCACGGCATACACTTCAAAAATAGCAACTATGAGCAGCATAACAAATCCCGCTGCAAAAAAGACTCCGCCGAGCAGTTTCTCCACTCTGCTCTCCCGCATTTTTTTCTTCTGCATTCTCTGTCTCCGCCTTTCATTATCTGTCACGGATTCCGATCCGTTCTTTCTCATGTATTGCACATGCAACGTCTATTATACCAACTTGCCGCCCGGACTGCTACCCCTATTTAAAAATAGCAGCCCGTATAGACCTTCCTTTTCAATAAACATACCGTCCATTGAAAATTTTCGCCTATACGGGCCACCTTTATGTCGTATTTTTACAATTCCAGAATGTGGTCAAACTTCTCTTTTACATCATCGGGTATGTAATGCGCCACCTCGACAACGGTTTTTCCCAGATTCATCACGGTGTCATGCACCTTTTCGGCAGTCTTGGCATCCAACGCCGATGTTCCTTCGTCAATCAGAAGCATGGAGCAGTCGTACAGCAGCGCTCTTGCAATCTCGATCCTCTGTTTCTGTCCGCCGGAGAGGTTTCCTCCCTCCTCCTCGATCACATAGTCAAGACCGTTCTCCTCCACAAAATCGTGAAGTCCCGCTCTCTCCACCGCGTTCATAATTCTGTCTTCGTCAAACTCATTGCCTAACGTCAGATTATACCGGATGGTATCGCTGAACATGGCAGGATCCTGCGAAACGTAGCCCGCCTTGGGCACCACGGTGTCTTTCCCGTTCAGGAAAACACTTCCGCCGTCCGGCTTCAGTTCCCTGTTGATCAGTTTCAGAATGGTACTCTTTCCGCTTCCGCTGGACCCCTGTATCAGGACTTTCTCGCCCTTTCCAGCCTTGAAGGACAAGCCTCTCAGGATCGGCTTTTCCGGAACATAGGAGAAATCTACCCGGTCAAACTCCACCGTATCGATCTCCTCACGCTTTCTGTTCTCATCGCCCTCCCACTTTTCAAAGGCGGCAATTTTATCACAGATAGGCTGCGTGGATTTCATCTCGCTGATCAGACCGGCCAGCGCCCCCAGAGAGCCCACGATCCAGCCGCTGGAATACTGTACCGCCACGAAATCGGATATGTTCAGCATTCCCTTAATTCCCATGAAGATACCGATTGAGATGGGAACAATGTTTGCCACCATATATACAATGTTCATCAAGGTATTGGCATATGCCATTGCATTGTTGCGTTCCGCCAGACTGCTCTCACTGGCAAACAGCCGCTCCTTCATCCGTTTCAGCGCAAAGCCGACTGCTCCGTAATTGGAAAGCGTCCCCTTGTTGCGTACCACATCCTTCACAAGGTCGGTGGTTTCCTTCACGCTCTCCCCATACTCGCTGGTCTTCCTTCCGACCCTGCCCGCCAGAATACCGGTCAGCTTCAAAGGCAGGAAGCCGAGCACCAGATAAACCAATGCAAAGATCCAGTTGCTCGTCAGCGTCAGGCTCAGTGTGAACACAACAATGGAAACCTTTGACACGATCTGGAAAATGTTTGCAAAGTATCCGTCCATCAGCAGCTTGAGATCGTTGTCCAGAAACGAAATGACCTCCGCCGAATCCTTGCCTTTTACAATGGCATCCTCGATACAGGTCTGCTTGATCTCCGTCAGCACATTTGCCTGATACTTGTTCGTTGCAAAAATCCTCGCCTTATCCAGCCAGAACAGAATCACATATCCCGCAATGAACAACACCACAAACGGGATCAGATACTCCATCTTCCCCCATTCGATCAGCTTGAAAAACAGCGCATAGGTTCCCGTATTGTACGGTGTGGAAAGCGCCGCCAGAATGGTAAAGATAATCGCCATCCACCACAGCTTTCCCCTGCGGTACTGTTTAAGCACTTCTGTACTTTTGCTTTTTTTCTTTTTGGTTTTCTTCCCCTTCTCCATAGGATTCCCTCTTTCTTTTATTTTGTTATAATATAATAAAAAAAATTATATCCTTCTTCAAGTAAGCAGTTGCTTTACCGTCTATACAATCTCTTGATAGATTGAGGTATATGTAGATTCCTTTCCCGTAATAACACCATAAAACGGTACATATCCCTGCAATCTCTCACTCTTCTCTAAAATCGGCTGCCAAAATGGAAGTCGAACTTGTTTGATAGGTCTATTGTATACTAAGTTGCACGAATTTTCGATACAAATATTTTGCGCCAGCATTCCCATGTATTGGATAAGACCTGCATAATTCTCTCTTTTATCTTCCGGCAGTTTTACAATAAAGAGTACAATTTGTGACTGTGTACGGAAATTGACATAGTGGTACTCCTGCATCAATTGAGCATAGCTACACTCCAAACCATACTTTTCGTTGATAAATTTCTTCCCATCATTCGCAAACAGGAGTGTTTCTACATAATCCCTCACCTCTTCTTCAAATTCGATGTTTGCCATTAGTTCTCCATTTTGGGGAGCATAACACCATGTTGTATAATCCAAATCAAAATTAATTATTCCGCCATAGTATTTCCCGCTGCTTCGCATTTTTGCGCGTCTCCAAAAATCGTCCACTCTATCTGCATCTTTGGCGAACGCCCTCCCTTTTTCTTGCTGCCGCAAAACCAAAATATTCTCAAAATTATTATCTACCCTGTATTTTTTTTCATATTGTTCCGCCAAGAAACCTATGTTATAAAGTAGGTGTCCTACCTCCAAATTTTGTAATGTTTTATACAGACAAGGGTAATGCTTATCTGTAAAAGGAAGCAGTTCAATTATGATATCGCCCTCTTGAGGTTTCAGCATTTTTCTTGCTTCTGCAAGCATTTTTATACCTTGTCCTTTCCCCCATAAGTCCATTGTAACCAACGATTCCTCTTTGCACATGTAGAGTCTGATGGTATACAAGGATCTAGCCGAGGGATACGACATATGAATGCTATATGGAGTTCTTAGGTAACTGTCCACCCTCAAAACCGTATTTAATTTTAAAACTTGGTTCTCATACTCATTGTTTATACTTTCCTCCTGATATGAAGTACCCACAGACAGGTATTTCCCTGTCTTCTGTGAAATTCCTTCGGTGTTCCGCATTGAACAGAACAAAATATCAACTTTCAAATCCTCAATAGAATATAGAATATCAATCCCTCCCTACGCCAACGGACACGGTCCTGTAATTTTTCCCTTTTTTAAGATTTCTTCTCTGCTTGTAAAATACATGTTATTTCCACCGATTCCAAATACCTTGACTTCATACATGCCTAACTCTTCCAGCAATTTATTTTGGATTGGCACATAAATTATATCCCGATAGTAATTTAACGCCTTTTCTCTCAGCGTTTCTCTACCGCATCCCATTTGGGGAATTGCATTAATTTGATCGACCTGTTCAAACAGACGTTCAAACTCTTTTTCTCTGTCGTACGAAAAATAATATACAACTCCTTCTTGTAGCGGATTTTCTTCTGTCAAAACGGTATTTCTTTCCTTCATATACAGGAGGCTTTCTTTAGACATATGAAAGAAAACGGTTGCAGATGCCTCATCAAATGCCTTTTCGGCTGCCTTCTCAAAATCACAATCCGCACCTAAGCCGGTAAAGGAAAATAATTTATTTTTGCGATCCACACTTCTGAACAGGCACCAAATTGTATATATTGTTTCCGGCTGATTATGTATAGTAAAAAAATCCACCTGATACCCTTTTCGATAAAAATATTTTATCTTTCCTTTTAGTTTTGAATTAAACAATTCAGGTGCAACCCTTAGCAATTCTCCATTTTGTAAATACCAATACTTCACAAATTTATCTCTTTCGATAAACTCTGCAAGTCCTCTGTCGATTGCATCCTCCTGTGTGTCTCCCAATGCGTTTCCGTTAGAATTTCCTGCAAAGTCACTCCACTCAGTAAAATCATTATCAAAATAGTAAGCTGCCACAGTCGGTATAAAAAATTTCTCTCCGGTTCTAAGGCTTATCCCCCCTACATAACGATTCTTTTTGCCTAAAGAGCGAAATTCCAGACCAGTCCAGCCAAACCCCAGTTGTTCAAAGGATAGTACCCCTTTATCCCCTTCTCCACACATCGTAATATCAGCATGTGAAGTGTCTTTACATACTATTCTTTCTATGTACTCATAGACCGTCTTCATTTCATTGGCGCAGTCAAAGCTTCCGTCCGACAAATGATATCCTGCAATATTAGGATCTCTTCTATTGACCAGTGCGTAATTTTTCCAGTTTCTTACCTCAAAAAAACTGGTATCATCCCTACTATTCAAATACTTTTTTACCCATATCAGTGATGAGATATCATTCATAATCAGTTTTCCTTATACTCTTATACTCTTCATATATCTGATACAAAGCATGATCAGTATCAATTCCTATCGCCTCAAAATCCATATGATCCAGTATGCACTTTACCGACACCGAAGGATAGGTTTCATTTACATCAACAGAAATTTTTGTGTGCCATGGTTGAAACCAAATATAATTCTCAACATCCCCTACCTCATCAACAGACTTTTTGAGTATTCTGACGCCCTTCGCATAATCAAATAGCGGTATTGCTATATAATCCGTCTTCACTATTGCATTCAGAATTTCCTGCTCATTTTTTTGAATAGCCTGTATCATAAGCTGTATTTGTTTTTCACAAGGTTTGCAAAATGTTCCTTCTATTTTCTCCGAGGACAATATGACCTCGTTCTCAGAAAGATATGCATGCCAGCCCTTTCTACTTTTGTCGAAGTGAAGTTTTTCCGTTTCACATAATTCGTTCAAAAGTGCTATATTATCCACAAACTCTACACTCTGAATCCGGATTGTTCGAGGAAATACCTGATCCGTCTGGCATTCTTTGATTGCTCCAAGCGCTTCCAAAATGCGAAAAGATTTCTTTAGTTCTGCCGGATTTTCTTGATTTCCCCACGTCCGCCCATGAATTAGGCGTATCACCTCATGTAAATTTCTTCTCTCCTCTTCGGTCATATTCAGTTTATATATTTTATTGTCAATCATAATATAAAACCATTTCTCACTTTCAGATATAAAAAGTGATGGATTTATAACGTACTCTCTCTCAGCCATATTACCTCCTCGCCTGTCTGCAAATTTCTCTCACACATTTCGTCTAAAAGATACCTTTCTTTTGCAAGCACATAATTCATAAAAAACTTGTCAATAACCGGGATATTCATTAAAATCATCGAGACATAAAGTGCATTTAAGTACCATCGATTGCAAATGTAATATTTCGAGAACAGGAAATTTGATTTTTCTGCATTTTCTATTGTTCTCTCATGAGTTTTGGACGCATATTGTTTTTTTTCTCGTATACTTTCCAAAGTGTACGGAGAAAAAAAATCCAGTTTCTTTGCCTCCACCATTTTACTGATTTGCTCCAAATAAACATCCGTACTCATCATTTCATCCTGAAGTGACGATATATCAGTTTTTTTATAGCGCTCGCGGAAAGAAAACAATATTTCTTCTTTTTGCTTTTCCGTCAAAGAATAGAAAAAGCCCAAAAAGTGTGACAAATGAGAATTATATCCTTCATCTAACGTTACCGTCAGTTTATCTGCTATCAGCTTTGCATGGTTAATCACCAATTCCAACTGCGGAGGATCTGCAAAGTAATATGGAAACCAATACAGATCTAATTCGTGATGCATTTCACAATACAATACAAATTGTTCAAAATTCTGAAAAAATGACTTGTGTGTTTCCTCTGCCAGGATGTAACTGCCTCTTACCTCATTGAGAAATCGTCTGATATCTGCACCTTCTTGAATACCTCTGATCCTTATTCTGTGTTGCTCTCCGTATTCTCTGTCCACAAACGCATAGCGGTGTTCATGCAGAATCTCTTTGATCCTCTCTTTCTCATTTAATGCATCGATGTCATTTTCAAATATTACCTGTCTCCAACACATTTTTCATCCCATCGCTTTCTCTCCAAGGAGTATGTTTTATAAATGGTTTCTGCAAGGCAAAACGCCTCTTCTTCCCTGTTCCCGGAGATTCCTGCAAACCGATTAAGTCTCATGTGCAGCATGGATAACAAAACATATTCTGCATAGTCATCCGTATTCTCCTTTTGAATATCTCCGATATACTTCTTCAAATTTTTATCAATGTCTTGGAACAAAAGCTTTATTTGCGAAATATCTTGTTCAACCCCATGTAAAAACATTTTTTTGTTACTTTGAAGATAAAAATGACTGTTTGTGGATGGCTTCTCCTTTTCTATATGTGCCGTTAAAAACAACCCCACATTTTCTTCTCCCAACACATTGATCAACATGGCTAAAATAACAATCATTTGAATATACAATATGTTCTGAATATTCAAGCATATATTAATGTTCAGACATATTTCCGATTCCTTCTCAAATAGCTCCTCAAATTTGCTGATGTACTCCATACCTCCATATCTGATAATTTCCGGCTTATAATTTTGCATGCTGAAATTTTCTATCAGTTCTCGCTCCATCAAATCTTGCAGGCACGCCTTGCTGCTTTCATATATGTCGTCTTTGATTCGTAACCTGATTACGTTTTTACCGTCTTCAATATAATGTATAAAAAAGAAACGTTTCTTTACTTTGCTTAGATACTCAGAAAGCGCAGACTGTATTTCCTTTAAACATGACGGCGAATAAATCAAATGCCATGATGTGTAACTCTTAGAACTCTGAGGTATTTTCTTTGTGTTTTCTTTGTAGAATCCGCTTCCGACCCGTTTCTCCCTTTTCTTGTATTCCACATCCATAATGTAATCAAATTGCTGCCCCTCCTCGTGAAATGCTTCAACCAATATAGCATATTCATGCCTTTTGCCGTAACCGGCAAGCCATTTGCACGCCAGATCCGACTGTAAATCCATGTATCTTTCTTCCCCTGTTTCCGTCATCAGATAAACATATCTACTTATCCTGCCGCTTCTCAGATAGTCTCTCATCTTATAGCAGTTTAAGTCTTCGCTTCTTATCAACCACCTTTGCGGTTGAAGAACCATGTTTTTATAACGAATCCTCGGAACATGAGTCCATTCCTCTCGTTCAATGGGTAATGTTGCAGACGGAATCATTGTCAGATATCTTCCCAGTTTATCCAAAAATTCCATCTCTTCGCTTTCTATCTGATACTGAAAACTTTTCATTGTCGGGTTAATGGGCAATATTTCTCTGCGGCTTTTCAAATCCATCAGATGCATCCCATCAAAATCTGCCGTGACAGCTAAACGTTCAATGCCTAAATCCTGCTCTCCTTTTGAATATATCCGAATCCTTGCACCATTTTCCCTTGCTCTTGGGCATCCGATATCTGCTAAATATTGCGGGCAATAATACAAAAATGCCTCATCCTCCACCTTCTCGACGCCCATTTCTTCGGCGGACAGATACGCACAAGTCAAAGCTCCCTTAAACGCAAAAACAATATCCGACAAGACGATGTCTTTTCCATATTTCCTGTATTTGAAATCAAATATCGTCGTTCTTATTCTGCTTTTTCCATTTTCCGTCTCAATAATTCTATCTAAATCATCATTTGATAATTCAATCTCTTCTCTTTCCTCTGCCTGCGCCCTGCGCAAAAGATCTCTGAATATCTTCTCCTGTTGATTATATTGCTCTGATCTTTGAAAATCATTTTTTCTCCGCCGATACAAAGAAAGCACTTCAATAAGTGGAACAGCCTGAAACAAACCATATTGAACTACAAATTCTGTCTCGAATCCCCTCATCTCCACATAGTCCTGTGAATTCTTTCCCAGCACTTCAAAAAATTCTTTTAATTTCTTGCTTATGCCGAATCGATTATTTGGAAGGTAACCAGAGTTTTCTCTCCTGTATCCGCAAATAATTCTGTTTTGAAACGGTGTCTCAATCAGTCCTCTCGCTTGTTTCTCAATGTTTCTGACGCTTTCTTTGTATTGTTTAAGATTTAATTTATTTAAAATAGACATTTCTTGGGACATTTTTTTAAGTAAAGAAATGTCCTCCTCTTTCAAGAAGCTATTTCCAATCTCCGCCAAGTCTCTACCTTGAAACGCTAATGTCTCCACATCAATCTCAGAAGTAACTGCCCCTGTATTATACAGTAATTCAACAATGGATTTTATTTGCCCCTCCCCCACATGGTTTTTCTCCAAAAAATCACATAAGTCAATACCAGAAACTGTCTTTTTCCCTTTCACATAGGATAGAATCTTTCCCAAAATTGTGTCCTTGCGGAAAATCAAATCCTTACGGGATCCATTCAGATAAGTATGGATATAATACGCATCCTGCCTTTCCTGTAATAAATCTCCAATTTGAATTTGTCCCCCGCCGGTGCAGAAACTTTCAATAACTTTTTCATGTAAATAATGCCTTATATAATCTGCTGACAAAAAATAGTTCTCTTTACTCTGAACACCGTCCGCCATAACAATACCAAACAGTTGATTTACTGTATTGCGTGACGCCATCCGAATAATGTGTTTTGCTATCATTTCTGCATTTTCTTCGAAGGGATCGTCTTCCCATTTTTCTATTAATTCCGGTTTGTAAAACCACAACTGCTTGTATACACATTCATTTTGAAGCATTTCGTGAATTGTATGCCTCAAATTATTTGTTTGATATATTCTATCAGCATCGGACATCGGAAGGTTGGACTTTCTGCATATCATATCTGCGTTCCTCTGTTTGGCAAAATATAATGTATAGGTAAGAATGGCTGCCTTTTCAGCAAGGCAGCCATAGTTGCAGATAAAAGCAACAGTTCTGCACAGCAATGCTACTTGCTTTCTTTTACTTCTTTACCCCAATTACAATTGAACAGCAGTTTGTCATTCCGAAGCTTGCGCCCATTTCTTCCAGCATGGTCTCTGTCGTGGTCTCGTAAGCATCCAGTCCCAGTTTCTTTAACTCTTCTACCTTATCCTTGATTTCCATATTCTTTCTGTTTTCCATATCTTTTCTCCCTTCAATACTTTACAATTCTTTGGTTATTAGTAGGCATAACTTTGCATTGCTGTGCGTTCTCTCTGTTGCCGATATACTTACCTTACCCGTGAGAGCACTTTAACACAGCAAAAACAAAAAACTTATACCAAAAGCGGAACGGTTCCACTTTTGGTATAAGTTTTTTTTGCACATGTAGATATGATTCAATTATCAACACATTTTGGAGGGTTCACCAATGAAAAAAATTATTCAGAAAATCACTCTTTTACTCTTGATAGGATTGCTTTTTTTCCAATCAAAAATATCTCTTGATTCGCGCACAGTTCCGGCAACAAATCGTTATTGTCTTGAGCTGTGTGAAAGTGAAATTTCTGAGAAAAAAGATCATACAACATTCTAATTCTCTATTGCCGTTTTAAATTCATTGTTAATGAACAGTTCTTCCCCGTACCACTCCTTATACTCCCGTTGTAAATATCGCATCTGTTTGTCTTTTTTCATTAGTTTCAATAGGAGATAGGCTTGATAATACTCTTGTTTGCCGAAGTGCCTATCGCCATTCATTTTGACCATACTATATATTTTTTCTTCTAAAAGCAATCCAATGTTCAATCCCCTGTGACATCGTAAATCAAGCAATATTGCTTTGTCACACCAGAAAATCGCGCGCTCAAATTCATTACTTTCCTCACAATTGACTGCTATGTGCTGATATAAAAGTGCCAGTGATGTGTAGTGGTATTTAAGATCCACCTTACTGCTCTCATACCCCTTTACGACTTTTTCTACCAATTCTGTTCCTTTTTCTTTTTGATTAATCTGTCCATAGCATCGGGCGATATAGTTGATAATGAACGTCTCCATCCGGCTGAACACAATACCGTCAAGCTGTTCTATGTCGTTCTTTCTTGTGACCTTAAGCGCCTCCTCGCATCGTCTGATCGCCTCTTCCTGAGATATTCTCCCCAGCTCCATGTCAAAGAGCGTTTCCATGTACTTGATATATTGTTCATTCTCCTTCCATTTCAGGGATAACCTGCTCTTTAACTGCTTGAACAGAGCCTCCGCCTCTTCCTCATGACGGTTTGCATTCAGCTTGGCGATCTTTCTTTCCAACTCCAGCAGACTGAAATCTTCCACCACAATGCGGGTCGTGCAGATATCCCGGTCTATTTGCAGGTATTCCTTCATTTTCCGGAAGGTTCCTGCCTTGGGCTTGTACTTGCCGCCCTCGATGCGGGAGATCGTTTTCTGATCCATTTCCAAAACGTCCGCCAGCTTTTCCTGGGACTGTTTTATCAGCCTGCGCTCCTGCCCGAAAAGTTCCGACACCAGATACACTTCCGTCTGACGATAGTTTTTCCAAAGTGCAATTCTTTTTGATTCCCATTTCTCGCCGTATTCGGCATAAAGTTGTTTTAAGGCGTCTCTTTGCTTTTTCCACTCTGCATGGGCATGCTCATCCCTGTTATCCGTAAGCAGCAGAATGCAGTCAATGATTTGCGGAAGGTGCAGTAATATCTTGTTGTCCGCCAAGATCTCCTCGCCCCGAAGCGTAAGGCGGAGCGCCTCCTGCCATTGCTGCCGCCCCATTGCCATGGTTCCAAGCACCCATGCCGCCTTGCTGTATATGTTCGCCTTCGCCTCCTCGTCCTGACAGCTTTTCTCTATGTATTGCAGGATCTTGTCCGGCTCTACGGGAATCAGCTCTTCTCCGCTTTCCTGATTTTCCTGAAGCCACAGCAGGAGCAGGAGAATTTCCCCCTCCCCCATACAATAATCCTCCAGACAGCTCCACGAAAATCCCGGTACGGTCTGCTCCAGCGCCTCTTTCAGAAGCCGGATTGCCTCCGTGTGGTTCTCTTCCCTCTCGGCTGCCATTACCGCCCTCATCTTACAAAGATACTGCCTGTGGAGCGGCTCTCCCGCCTCCGGTCTGCTCTCATAGTAGGCGAGTGCGCCTTCCGCCTCCTCATACTCCCGCTGTTCCACGCTTTTTTCGATGATCTCGCGCAGATAATAAATGTCATACGCTCCTTCGTCATACAAAAACTCCATCTTATTGACGGATTTGCCCAGACGCTCGATCAATCTCTCCAGCACAAAGAAGTCCGGCAGCCGCACGCCGCTCTCCAGCCTCTGGAGGGCAGATACCGAACAGACGCCTTCCGAAAGCCGCTGTGCGCTGATTCCCTGTTTGCTTCGCTCATATGCGATCATGCTGCCGATCATTTTTTTATCCATTTTGAACCCCCTATTATATTCCATGCAACCGTCTGCATGAATCATTTTTTCCACTTTACTTTGAGTGCTTTCAGCCAGCCTTTAGGCAGATGGAATCTGTCCCCGACACGATTGATGGCATCTTTCATGGAAGATGCAGCGTGTATCACTGCGTCTATATCCGTAGTCATATCACGAAAACCGTAATTTGTTAAAATAGCGGCGCCACCAACCAGTATAAGCTCTACGGACGCTGACTTGCCATTCTGCTTTCTGAACTCCTTGGCGAGCTCTTTCAGGTAGGTATCAAGATTTTCCTTTGTGAAGTTTTCAGACGACATTCCGTACCTCGCTCTCTACGATATTAAATCGCATAAATTCCGGAATAGCCTCTTTTATGGATTGCTCCTTGATTTGCGGATTTTTTGTAACTTCTGCAATCGCCAGCACACCGGCGGGAAACAAAATGTCCTGCAATTTCTGTTTTCGCAGATCTGCATACTGTGTGCAAAGGGGCACATCGTTTTCGCGGCTTACATAGTCCAGCATTGCGAGAAGGTAAAAGCTTTCGCGATACCATCCCTTTTGATAGTTTTTGCGAATTTCATCCCTTTCCAGTAAATCAATGATAAACGGAATATCTCCCAATTCCTTCAGTTTATGACAGGTGCTGCTCTTGAACAGCTCAAAATCACAGCGTTTATCAAAACACGGTTCTATCAGACTTTCCATGGAAACACCCAATGCTTTCGCAATTCGGTAAACCGTTTCAGCAGAGCATTTTTCCAGTTGCGCCCTGCCGCTGCATATATCGTTTACGGTTGTGTACGCAACACCACTATCTTTTGACAGCCGATATTTGGTTATTTTCTTGTTGTCCATCAACTCGTTTACCGTCATAGTGGTTCTCCTCCTGTTATTATTTTTATATCGGTTCGCCGTTATAATGTCAATAGTGTTTGTCGTTATTCCCGCTATTATGTATCAGGCTCTTTTTCGTACAGCTCCATATCTCTTTTTTTTAATTTCACTATAACATAATCCACGAAAAAAAGCTCCGCCCGATCTCTCGCTGCGAAGCTTTTCCCTCTCTTTTCTTAAATTTCAATCTCGCCGTCAAATACGTGGGCGGCAGGCCCTGTCATATACACCGCATTCTCCGCGCGGTTCCAGAAAATTTCCAGTTCCCCGCCCAGAAGCTGCACTGTCACCTGATCCTTGGTCAGTCCGTTTTCAATGCACGCCGCCACGGTGGCGCAGGCGCCGGTTCCGCAGGCAAGCGTCTCGCCCGTTCCGCGCTCCCAGACACGCATTTTCACCGTGTTCTCATCAATCACCTGAACAAATTCCGTATTGGTCCGCTTTGGAAATCTCTCATGGTTTTCAAAGTAGGGGCCAAGCTCCTCCACCGGGAAATGCTCCACATCATCCACAAAAACCACCGCATGCGGGTTGCCCATGGACACGCAGGTCATGCGGTACTCCTTTCCCTGCACCGTGATCGGCTCATCCAGCACACGCTCGTTTTCGGATATCACCGGAATCTCCCTTGCAAGAAACTGCGGCTCACCCATGTTGACCTTCACCAGAATTACCTTCTTGTCCTGAATGGTCAGGCAGAGATGCTTGATCTTTCCCGCACTCACAATGCTGATCTTCTTTTTGTCCGTCAGCCCTTTATCATACACATACTTTGCCACGCAGCGTATGCCGTTTCCGCACATCTCGGCCCTGCTGCCGTCCGCGTTATACATCTCCATCTCAAAATCAGCCACCTCGGAAGGATTGATAAAAATGACACCGTCTCCACCGATCCCGAAATGCCTGTCGCTGAGCTTTTTCACAAGCTCCGGCTTTTCCTCCGTGCTGATCCGTTCCCTGCTGCCATCCACATAAATATAATCGTTGCCGCAGCCATGCATTTTTGAAAACTTCATAGGCGCTCCTTTCCTGCCACTGATTTCTTTCCTGTTGAAAACAGTATAACATATCCGCCGCGCCGCTTACATGGATATTGCGAAACACTGCTATGCAAAAAATGCTCTTATGCCTTCATCATGGTCAGCACCATCTGTGCCGTCTCCACCATATTGGTGCCGGAATCCATACTGCACTTCTGTATGTAACGGTGCGCCTCATCCTCCGTCATGTTGTTGCGATCCATCAGAAGCTCCTTTGCCTCCTTTATGATGGAATCCTCCTCCCTGCTACGCTCCTTTGGCTTCAGCCGCATTTTTCTTCTGCGCCGCTCGATGTTTTCCACCATCATGCCGGCGGTGCTGAGCAGGTCGTGAACCTTGAGAGGCATGGCAAGACACACAATATCGTTTCCGAGACATTCACTCAGATAATGCTGGGACGCCATGAGCAGCATTTCAAAGCCCGGGGGCAGGAAATCGTGCAACTCGGAATAGACCATATCCGCCATCTTGTATCCGCAGATTACAATGCCGTCGTTGAGTCCGTCCGCCACGCTGATTGCCTGCGCGCCGGTGGTACAGACGCCGGTTACATGAAAGCCGTTCCTTGCAAGCAGGTTTTTAATGCTCTTCGCGTCCTCCGCCTTTGGAAAAACCACAATAATATTTGTCACACGATCACCTCCTTCTGCGCCTCTTTACGCTGTATTGGAAGTTCTCGTCAGATTCTGTAAAGGTACTCGTTGATCTCCCAGTCTGTCACCTGAGAGCGGTATCTGTGCCACTCCGCCTTCTTTGCGGCAATATAATGCTCTGCAACATGCTTGCCCAGCACCTCCTGCACAAAGGCGTCCTGCTCCATCTCATTCACCGCCTCGATCAGGGTTCCGGGCAGCGCCTCGATGTTCATCTCCCTGCGCTCCTCCTCGGACATCTCGAAGATGTTGCGGTCAACGCTTGCGGGAGGCTCAATGTGATTGCGGATTCCCTCAAGCCCCGCCATCAGGCACAATGCCAGCGTCAGGTACGGATTTGCGGAAGGATCGGGGCTGCGGAGTTCAATTCGTGTTCCCTCGCCGCAGGATGCCGGAATACGGATGAGCGGGCTTCTGTTCTTGGCACTCCACGCCACATAAACCGGAGCTTCATAGCCGGGAACCAGACGCTTGTAGGAGTTTACCAGCGGGTTCGTGATGGCAGCCATTCCCTTGACATGCTTCATCAGACCGCCGATAAACCAGTATGCCTCCTTGCTCAGTCCCCGCACATCATTCTCGTCGCTGAACACATTCTTTCCGTCCTTTGAGAGCGACATATTGATATGCATGCCGGAACCGCTGACGCCGTGCTTGGGTTTCGGCATGAAGGTTGCATGCAGGCCGTGTCTTCTGGCAATGGTTTTCACCGCCAGCTTGAAGGTCATGATATTGTCGGCGGTTGCCAGCGCCTCGTCATACTTGAAATCAATTTCATGCTGGGCGGGCGCAACCTCATGGTGGGACGCCTCGATTTCAAATCCCATCTCCTCAAGCGTCATAATCATGTCTCTTCTTGCATTCTCGCCAAAATCAATAGGACCCAGATCAAAATATCCCGCCTGCTCATAGGTGATGGTGGTGGGCATGGCATTCTCATCCGTATGGAACAAGAAAAATTCACATTCCGGTCCCACATTGAAGGTGTATCCCATCTCCTTCGCCGCGTTCACCGCTCTTTTCAGCACATAGCGGGGATCCCCTTCAAAGGGAGTGCCGTCCGGTCTGTATACATCACAGATCATTCTTGCCACTTTGCCCTGCTGCGGTCTCCATGGGAAAATTTCCAACGTGGACAGATCCGGGTACAGGCACATATCGGATTCCTCTATCCCCACAAATCCCTCTATGGATGAACCGTCAAACATGCATTTGTTGTCCAGCGCCTTCTTCAACTGGCTTGCCGTGACCGCAATATTCTTCAGATTTCCAAAAATGTCCGTAAACTGCAGGCGGATGAACTCAACGTCCTCCTCCTCAACCAACTGCACAATATCTTCCTTCGTATAATGCTTCATACCTGTCCTCCGTTCCGGACGCGCCCGTCTTCCACGCAATCCACATTTGTTCTCACTCTCTTAAAAAGCAAAAGGGCAGTCCTCTCCTATAAAGAACGCCCTTGTTCTGTTTCATAATAGCAACGGAACCGCACTCTTGTCAATATGCAGACTGTCATGCCAACAATCGGTGATAAGTCGAACACCTTGTGCATATGGTATAGAAAAGGAAATCTCAGGAATCAGCCATGAGCTCCAAAACCAAAATCGTCGTACTGCACTTGAAAGAATTGATATACACGGGAATCTTTGTAGGACTCGGAATCCTCTTTATCATCCTGTTGGTGATCATGTTTCTGCCGCGCAAGGAAAAAACCTCCTCCGCCGGATCCGGTGATGCAGCAGAGAGCACACCCTCGCCGGAAACCACCGAAACATCATACATACCGGGAGTTTACGCCACCTCCATCGTATTGAGCGACCACTCTGTGGATGTGGAAGTTACCGTGGACTCGGATCGGATCAGTTGTGTGCGGCTTGTCAACCTTGACGAGGCGGTAACCACCATGTATCCGCTGCTCGCGCCGTCGTTTGACGCCATCGCGGAACAGCTTTACGCAACCCAATCCGTGGAAAACATTTCCTACTCGGAGGAAAACAAATATACAACCCTGGTGCTTCTGGAGGCAATCAAAACCTCCCTAGACAAGGCCACCGTCACACTGGATATAGAGTTTCCCTGATCTCAAATTTCAGACCGGCAGACGCCTGCGGCGGGCCGCTTTTGCGACATGCTACTTCTCCGCCGCAGTGCGGTCCTGCCCGGGCTCACAATGTCTAAGCCTCGTCAACTTTCTTCATGTAAAATCAGATACACACCTTCCCCGCTTGAACACGGCTTTCAGGCTCAGATCCTTCTTATCGATCAGCAGAAGATCGCCCACCTTACCGTTTTCGATGGAGCCGTACCGGTCATAGATACCAAGGCATTTCGCAGGGGAGGCTGTGGCGCAGTAAATCGCATCCTCCAGCGGAATGTCCATTGTCTGCACCGCATTTTTCATGCAGTCATACAGGTTTGAAACAGAGCCGGCAATATTGCCGCTGTCACACAGCCTGCAATATTTTCCGTCCTTTTGGGTGGACTGCCCGCCCAGCTTGTAAATGCCGTCCGGCATACCTGTGCAGCGCAGACTGTCACTGATGAACACGATCCTCTCTTTCCCCAGCAGCTTGAATGCCATGCGCACTGCCGCCGGATGCACATGGATACCGTCGCAGATCAGCTCAGCCGTCACGCCCTCGCTGTCCGCTGCCGCTCCCAGTATGCCCGGCTCCCGATGTGTAAAAGGCGTCATGGCATCATACAGATGCACCACATGGCTTGCCCCGGCATGAAAAGCGCGCATCGCGGTATCATAGTCCGCGTTCGTGTGTGCAAGCGACACCTTTGCCATTCCCTTCACCGCGCGGATAAAATCTGCAAAGCCGGGATTTTCCTCCGGTGCAAGCCCCACAAATTTCAACAATCCCTCCGAGGCTGTGTAAAAGCGTCTGAACACTTCCTCATCACAGGGAATAATGTATTTTTCGTTCTGGGCGCCCTTCTTCTTATGGCTGATAAACGGGCCTTCCATATTAAAGCCCACCAGATCTGCGGAAATTGTCTCATCCTTGCCTGAAACGCTCTCCCTTTCCCCATGCTCCCTCGCATATGCCGCGCCCAGTTTAAGAACCTCCTCCAGCACCTCCACCGGCAGGGTCAGCGTGGCCGGGCAGATGCCGGTGACACCCACCGAAGCCTCGTACCTTGCAATCTCCTTGTATGCCTCGGCGGTAGCATCGCACACATCATACCCCATTGCGCCGTGAAAATGCAGATCGATCAGCCCGGGAACCGCATAGCAGCCGGCGCCGTCGTACACAGCCCCGTCCGCCTCATCTGCCTTTATAAATACACCGTCCCGGATGCCCACATCCCCCATGTGAAATTTACCGTCCGCCCCATAAACTTCCGCATGTTTTACAATCATAACGATAACCTTTCCGCAGCCGCCTCATCCGCCACAACGGTCACATCCCGGTGCAGCTGCAATATGGATGCCGGCACTTCCGGCGTAATCTTTCCGCATATCACCGAATGAAGGATCTCTGCTTTGTCCGCACCGCTTACCGCAACAATGATCTTTCGGGCTTGCATAATAGAGCGAATCCCCATGGTGTATGCCTGCGTGGGCATGCATTCCCCCTCTTTAAAAAAGCGCCGGTTTACCTCCATGGTGTTTTCCGACAACTGCACCGGATGGGTCTGTGGTTCAAACACATCCCCCGGCTCGTTGAACCCGATATGTCCGTTATGCCCAAGCCCCAAAAGCTGCAGGTCGATTCCGCCCATCCGGCAAATCATTTCATCGTATTGGCCGCAGGCACGTTCCGCATCCCGGTCCGTTCCGTCCGGAATATATATTCTTTCGGGATCGATATTTACCTTGGAAAACAATTTTTCCTGCATAAAATAATGATAGCTTTGCGGATCGTCCTTGGCAAGTCCGCAATATTCATCCAGATTTACCGTCGTCACCCGGGAAAAATCCAGATCCCCTGCCTCAAATTGCTCCACCAGCCGCTTATAGATACCGATGGGCGTAGACCCCGTGGCAAGCCCCAGCACACAGTCCGGCTTCATCAAAATCTGTGCAGCGATCAGATTCGCCGCCTTTCTGCTCATTTCCTCATAATCCTTTGCGCAAATCAGCTTCATTTTGTGTTCCCTCTCCATTCCGTGACATCGGTCAATCTTCCCGTGGCGACGCCGACCTTGCCGCCGTCTGCCAAAAATGCCTTCATATTTTTCTGCAGGGTAGTCCCTTCCGGCAGATCCGCCAGGCTGACCGTCCCCCGCTGTCCTGCCGCAACCCCGAACACCCACTCCAGAACATCATCCGGCTCGGCGTCCATTTCAGTGAGTTCAAACGCCCTCCGGAAATTTAAAATGTTGGAATCCTTCGGCAGCAATTCCCGCAGTCTTGGCGACAGCAGCCATGAGGTACACATCATGGGCGCTTCTTCCCACTCCGGGAACCACTCTGTCAAAAAGGCGCGTGCCTTCTTGACGGACGCCCGCAGTTCTTCTGTTCGCAACTGTGCATCCGAGGGGATGTGAATATCGACTTCCTTTTTTCCGTCTGCCTCCCTGCATTCATACTCCAGCTCACCGATACGGAACAGTTTGACGTTTATCTGCCGCACAGTCCAAAATCCCCGGTCAAATCCGTATCTGCCGTAGGAGCGCCGATATTCCCTCACAAAACGGGAAAAACATTTCATGGTATCCAGCCAGACTTCCCGGGGCAATTCTCTCCAAGCGCCGGATTCCCGGTTTTTCAGTGCGGTCAGCAGCTGCTCCGTCATCTCCGCCGCTCCGTCTCCGCCCTCCGTCTCCCCTGTCTCCGGTAAGGTGCCGCAATACTTAGGCAAAGCCTTCCATGCCTCATCCATAACACGCAGCGCAAAAGGTCTCGGCATATCAATTTCTGTCAAAAGCTTTTCCAGTTCTTCCTGCAAGAGCAGTCTTTCCTCCTGCCGGATTGCCTCCTGCGCGCCGCCTGCCGTCCGGCATTTCTGATCTCTCTCCCGGTCAAGCGCCGCTGCCTCATCATCAAGCACCCACTCCGTTTCCGGCGCACCGTGCAGCCCGAGGGCGCCGATCTGTTCCTGTAAATCACGCAGCCGCTCAATGTAGGTTTCCCATGTAAGACTGCTATCGTTCTCCCGGAATTTCAGCATGAAAGCCGGAAGTCTTGGGAAAAGCAGGTATGCTGCACGGTCTATGTTGGTGATCCGTTCCGTCCAAAGCATACATTCTATGCCCAGAAGCCCCTCCTCGCACCCTTTTGCATAAATGGGGATCACGGGAGCCTCATAGATGTTGCGCACATCGATGGCGGAATAGGCATAGTCAAGATAGCAATACTCCACATCCGAATAGATCACCCGTCCTCCCGCTTTCATAAAGTCCGTGGTTTCCTTCTGATTTCCCATCCAGTGCTGCACAATAAAGTAATCCGGCAGCATACCCCCGGCGAGGGAGTCGTTATAGACGATGGTGTCCTTCCCCTTGCTTTTTAAGTACGCCCCCATCTCCAGTACCAGCCAGCGCTGTAATTCTTCCTCAGCCGCAAGCCCATTCTCCCGCATGCGTCTGCGGCAGTCCGGGCAACGTCTCCAATGCTGCTTCAACGCTTCATCGCCGCCGATATGAACAGCCGGATAGGGAAACAGCTCCGACACCTCATCCAGAATATCCTTCAGAAAATCGACCGACGCGTCCTTTCCCGCACAGATCAGATGCGGAAAAATGCCTCCCTCGGTCTCCACCTGATACCGGTATGGTTCCTCGATGATCTGCTCCTTATCGTCCTTGTCAACCACCGTGCGCCGGCATCCGAACTCAGGATAAGCCGCCAGCATGGCGCCGGCATGTCCGGGAATCTCGATCTCCGGGATCACATCGATCCCGCAGTCCTGTGCATACGCCACAATATCCTTCGCCTGTTCCTGTGTATAGAATCCGCAGTTATGCTCCGTTTCCGACACCGCCCCAAAGAAGGAGTCCCCTCTCACAGCGCCGACCTGCGTCAACCGGGGGTATTTTTTTATCTCAATACGCCAACCCTGGTCGTCCGCCAGATGCCAGTGCATTTTGTTCACCCCGCAGAACTGCGCCGCCCGAAGTAATCTCTTGATGTCCTCCACAGGCATATAGTGTCTGCACACATCCAGCATAAAACCTTTGTAGAAATGTCTGTTTTCTCCCATGCTCCATCCCCGTTTCCGAACGCGCCGTTATTTCTCTCTGCGTTCTCTGATTTTGTTATAACACGGATCTTTCATGTGTCCCACCTGTTTATTTGTAATAACTTGCGGTATCTTATGATTTTTGTTGGTGTTTTGATTTTGCCATGATATACTGGAATGAGAATCGGAAAGAGTTTGGCACGCACCGCAAAAAGGGAGAAGGATATGAAAAAAAGCAGAAAACCTACACTTGTGGAAGAACGGCATTTCCCGTTTGAGTGCAGCATCAGCTACGGTGTAAGTGACGATTATACTGCGCTCCACTGGCATAAGGAGCTGGAAATCTGCTATATCAGACAGGGGACGGGAAACTACCTGATCAACGGAACGGAATATCCCTTTTCAGGCGGAGATATCTTTCTGATCGGAAATGATGAGATTCATCTCTGCCATGATGACCGGGATCTTATTATGCAGGTTTTTATGTTTGCACCGGAATTTCTGAACAGCGGATATGCCAATCCCTTCGACTATGAGTTTCTGCGTCCCTTTTACGAGCGCACAGAACATTTTTGCAACAAAATAGAAAAAGACACCGCCGTTTCGGGACGGCTTACAGACTTGTTGTCCGAAATGGAAAAAGAGTATACTACCCGTCAAAACGCCTACGATCTTATGATAAAATCGCTGCTCTTGGAGTTTATGGCGCTGATCGTGCGCCATTATTTTACAGGAAATAAAACCGATCCCAAGGAAAACTTGAGCGGCAGCGCCACGGAGAAGGTGCGCGACATCATCACCTACTTAGACGCCCACTATGGGGAGCCTGTCAGCCTCGGTACACTGGCGGAGCATTTTTCCCTCAGCGTACCGTACCTTTGCAGCACCTTCAAGACCTTCACGGGCAGCTCTCCGATCAATTTTCTGATCAACCGGCGGATTCTTGCCGCCAAGGAGCTGCTCACCTCCTCCGAGAAGAGCATTCTCGATATCTCGGAGGAGTGCGGCTTCGGTTCGCTCTCCAACTTCAACCACCTATTCAAATCCCTCACCGGCCGTTCGCCCCGGGATTACCGCCGAAGCTGCTGACCCCTACAACGCATCTGCCTGTGCAAGCCAGAGCGCAGCGCAGGCATCCGACGGCATACGCAGATCTCCTCTTGGAGACAGCGCCACGCTTCCCACCTTGGGCCCGTCCGGCAGGCAGGAACGCTTGAACTGCTGTGCAAAGAATCTGCGGTAAAACATCCGCAGCCATTTCTTGATCTCTTCCTCCGTATACTGTCCCTTGAATGACTGCTTTGCAATCCGAAAAATCTTGTCGGGCGGGAATCCGCAGCGCAGCATATAGTACAGGAAAAAATCATGGAGCGCGTAGGGCCCCACCAGATCCTCCGTCCTCTGGGAAATCTCACCATCCTTCGGCGGAAGAAGCTCCGGACTTACCGGCGTGTCCAGCACATCGGACAATACCTCCGTCAGATCCGCATTCTCACAGGTGTCCGCATAGTAGCGCACCAGATGTCTCACCAGCGTTTTGGGAACCCCCGCGTTGACCCCGTACATGGACATGTGGTCGCCGTTATAGGTGGCAAAACCAAGCGCCAGCTCAGACATATCCCCGGTTCCGATCACAAGCCCGTTCTCCTTGTTTGCCACATCCATCAGGATCTGGGTTCTCTCTCTTGCCTGACTGTTTTCATAGGTCACATCCTGCTGTTCCAGTGCCTGCCCGATATCCCGAAAGTGCACGCGCACCGCATCTTCGATGGGAATTTCCAACAGGGTACATCCCAGAATCCTTGCAAGACGGCACGCATTTTCATGGGTGCGCCCGGTCGTGCCGAAGCCGGGCATGGTAAGCGCATATATTCCCTTCCTGTCCAGCCCCAGCATGTCAAAAGTCCGCGCCGTCACCAACAGCGCCAGCGTGGAATCCAGTCCGCCGGAGATGCCGATAACCGCCTTTTGCGAGCCGGTATGCACATATCGTTTTTTAAGCCCATATGCCTGAATGGACAGAATCTCCTCACACCGCTTTTCGCGCTCTGTCTGCTCCGCAGGTACAAACGGCATGGCGGGGTAATTTCTCTCCAGTACAGTCTCTTTGCATGTCATAGAAACCGGAACCACCGTGTAAGCCGCTTCGTCCTCATTCCATCCGTCTGAAAATGTGGACATTCTCCTGCGCTCCTGCCGCAGACGGTGGATATCGATGTCACCGTAGACGCTCTCCCCCGCAAACCGCTTTGCCTGCGCCAGCACCGTGCCGTTTTCGGCAATGATGTTATGCCCGCCGAAAACCAGATCCTGCGTGGACTCTCCCTCGCCCGAACTGACATATACATATCCTGCAAGCAGTCTTGCGCTCTCGGATTTTACCAGCATTTCCCGGTATACATCCTTTCCCACTGTCTCGTTGGAGGCGGAAAGGTTGACGATCAGCGTAGCGCCTGCCAGCGCGTGGTCGGTGGCAGGCGGCTTTGGCACCCAGAAATCCTCGCAGATCTCACAGGCGACCACAAGCCCCTTGATCGCCTCCACCGAAAACAGAAGGCGGCTGCCGAAGGGAACACTCGCCCCATTCACATCCACATAGGAAACTTCCTTCTGCCCCGGCGTAAAATACCGCCCCTCATAAAATTCCGCATAGGTCGGGATATGCGTCTTTGGCACGATTCCCAGCAGCTTTCCGTCCTGCATCACCGCCGCCGCATTGTAGAGCTTTCCCTTCCACTCAAAGGGAATTCCCACAAAAACCAGCGCCTCATGTCCCCTTGTCCCCTCTGTCAGAACGGCAAGCTGCCTCATGGACTCCTCCAGAAGCAGTTCCTGTAAAAAAAGATCGCAGCAGGTATATCCCGTCAGACACAGCTCCGGAAAGACTATGACACCGGCTCCCTTCGCGTAAGCCTCCGCCAGTCTGTCCCCGATCTGCCCTGCGTTATATGCCGGATCAGCGACCTTTATCTTAGGTGTAATTGCGGCAACCTTTATAAAACCATGCTTCATGCTTTTCCTTTCCTCTGTATTGTCTTCAATTCATCCACTGAGAATGTATAGTTCTTGTTGCAGAAATGACAATTGACCTCGATTTCCTCTCCCTCATCGATCATCTCCTGAAGCTGCTTTCTTCCGATACTGATCAATGCCTTCTCCACACGTTCCTTGCTGCAGTTGCACCGGAAGCGAACCGGTGATTTTTCCGTAATTTCAGGCTCAAGCCCTTCAAGCAGGATCGCAAGAATCTGTTCGGGAGAATTTCCCCCATCCAAAAGAGCCGTCACGGAATTAACCTTCCCCAGATTTTCCTCCAGCCTTGCTATGATTTCCTCCTCCGCAAAGGGCATCAGCTGGATAATAAATCCGCCCGCCTGACGCACCGTATTGTCGCGGTTCATCAGCACACCCAGTCCTACGGAGGAAGGAATCTGCTCCGAGGTCGCAAAATAATAGGTCAGATCCTCCGCTATTTCTCCTGTCTGAAGCGCAGTCTGCCCCACATAAGGCTCCTTTAATCCCATGTCTTTGATGACATTCAGAAAGCCTCTTCCCACAGCGCCACCCACATCCAGTTTGCCTACGCTGTTTGCCGGAAGCACGACCCGGGGCTCGTTGGCATACCCCTTCACATCTCCCTTGGCATCCGCCGTCACAGTCATTCCGCCCATGGGGCCGTCGCCGCTTATCTGCAAGGTGAGCAGATCGTTCTCTCCCTTTAGCATGGAGCCCATCATGCAGCCCGCCGTCAGCAGCCTGCCCAGTGCAGCCGTCACCACGGGACTTGTATTGTGCGCCGTCCGCGCCGTCTCCGCTATCGTTTTGGTTGTGCAGGCAAATGCGCGGATCTGCGCGTTCGCCGCCGTCGCTCTTACCAGATAATCTTCCATACCGTTGTCTACGCTATTTTCCATGCTGTTCTCCATTCCGTCCCGCACCGTACCTTCTCTTCCTATACTCAGGACTCACCATTTAGGCGTACTTTTCTTGCCACCACGTACACGCGCTCGCTTTCTGCCGTCACCGGCTCATGCGTGTCCGCATCCAGAAGCAACACCACATCCAACCCGGCGTTTCTCACCAGCCGCTCCATCTGTTCCACGGAATATCCTCTCTGGTAGTGCGTCTCCGCAAATTTCCGGTAGCGATCCTCCCGCTCCTTTACAAACACCGTGACTTCGTATTCGTTGATCTGTTCCTCCTCGTGATAATAGTTTTCCCAGATAAAACTGCACTCCTCACGATTCTCCGCAATCGTCGTATCCCCGATTACTTCCGCATATTTGTATACCGTATTAAAATCAAAGATAAAAATGCCGCCGGGAAAAAGATAGTTTTCCACCAGCCGGAACACGGTCTCCAAATCCTTTTCCGCCAAAAGATAGTTGAGCGAATCACACACACTGATTACCGTACCGATGGTACTGTAAAGCGCAAGCTCCCGCATATCCTGCTGCAAATACAGGATCTCATGCCCCGAGCGCTCCCGCTTTTCCATGGCAATCTCCAGCATGTCCGCAGAGTTGTCCACACCGATCATATCGTATCCCGCATCGGCAAGCATCTCTGTCAGGGTGCCGGTTCCGCACCCTAAATCCAGCACAAGATTTTTCTCCGACTGAAGCAGATCCTCTGATCTCTCCGGCTTTGAAATCCCATACTTTTCTATCATATCCAAAAGAAACCGACACCATTCTTCATAGGGCGTCTCGTCCATGAATGTGTCATACACATATGCAAAATCCGTATATGCTTCCACCGAATATCCCTCCGCTCCGCACTCCGTGCCCTGCACTCTATTCTCCGAGTTTCATGGCGATCACAAAGCCGGCGGCAAAAGTAATGATGCTCACAAGAACCGTAAGCACAATGCTCATGATGCTCATGGCACCGACTGCCGCAAAGCTGCCGAGATTCATCAGCACAATGGCAAAGGGTGATGCCAGAATCAGACCGATAATCGCCCAGAACGCATAGAGCGGGAATTTTTCAAAGATAACTTCAATGAGCTTGGCAATGGCAAAAATGCCCACCAGCACACCCAGTCCGAACGGTACCAGAATACCGCACTCATGCAGCATGCCGGATATGTTGAAGTCCGCGAGCGCACGGAAAAACTCGTTAATGTGCGCAAGAATGGGATGGTAGTAACCGATCAGAAGCAGCACCATGGAGCCGCTGACACCGGGGATTACCATGGTTGCCGACGCGATCATGCCCACCAGAAAAAGCTTGCAGACATTCAGCACATTGAAGCTCAAATCCGCTGCGCTTCCCTCCGTATCTCCCAGTGCCGCCATCGCCACAACCAGACCAAAGAACAAAAGGAATGCGATCCCGTGACCAACCTTGAATTTGTTTCCTTTTACTTTCTTTGTCACTGCGGGCAGACCGCCCAGAATCAGTCCCACGAACAGAAGATTTGTGGGAACAGGGTACTTTGCAAACAAAAATTCCAGTCCGAAGGAGCCTGCCACAATGGCGATCGCCCCCCCTAAAATAATGGGAAGCAGGAAAAGAATGCTCTTCTTGAACTCCTTAAACAAATGGGTGATGCAATGAATGAGTTTATCGTAAATTCCCATAGAAACTGCCATCGTTCCTCCGCTGACACCGGGAATCACGTTGGCAATTCCAATCACTGCTCCTTTACACATATCCTTCAAAAAACGCATATTCTTTCCTCTCTTTTCTCTCTGCTATTTTCTATCTGTGTTTTTTTATCAGCCGTTCTGCTCCACAATCTCCGCAAGTGCCTTCAGCAGCTCGTCCATCTGCTGATCCGTTCCTATTGTGATCCGCAGGTATTCGGATATACGCGGCTTGTTCCAGTGCCTCACAAAAATACCTCGCTTTTTCAGTTCCGCAAACAGAACCTCTCCGCTCAGCTTTTCATGTCTGGCAAAAATAAAATTGGTGTGGGAATCCGGGAACCGGAAATGAAGCTTTGCAAGCTCTCCCTTGACCCGCTCTCTGGTTTCCACAATCTTTGCCGTAGTCTCTTTGAAATACGCTTCATCCTTTACCGCCTCCACTCCCAGCATCTGTGCGGTTCTGTTCATGGTATAGGAGTTGACGGAAAATTTCACATCATTCAGATACCCGATCAGTTTTTCCCCGCCGATTGCAAAGCCGATGCGCATTCCCGCCATGGAGCGGGACTTGGAAAAGGTCTGCACGATCAGCAGATTGTCGTACCGATCCAGAAGCGGCAGACAACTCTTGCCGCCAAAATCTATGTACGCTTCATCCACGATCACCACCACATCCCGGTTGGCGGACAGAATCTCTTCCACCACCTGCAGCGGCTCCTCCACACCGGTGGGTGCGTTGGGGTTTGGAAATACAACGCCGCCGTTATCCTGTCTGTAATCCTCCGGTCTGATCCTGAAATCCTGATCCAGCGGACAGGTACGGTAGGGTATGCCGTAGACCGACGCCCACACATCATAAAAGGAATATGTCACATCCGGGAACAGGATGGGCTTCCCTGAATGGAAAAAGGTGAGAAAAGCCATGGACAGCACATCATCCGACCCCACCCCCACAAAAACCTGAGAGGGCTTCACACCGTAACGGGACGCCAGCACCTCTGTCAACTGCGTGGTGTCGGGATCCGGGTAAAGCCTGAAGCTGTCGCTTTCCAGCTCATGCAACTTTTTTTGCACCCCGGGTGCGGGCGGATACGGATTTTCGTTTGTGTTCAGCTTGATAATGTTTTTCTGTGCCGGCTGTTCCCCCGGGACATAAGGTACTACTCTTCTGACATTCTCTTCCCAGCTCATGCCTCTCTCATTTCTGCACCGCGTTTTTCTGACGTTTTGTTACGCTTCCGCACCCGCAGGTGCGGAAGCCGATATGCAAGGTATCCGCGCCCACGGCGCAGGCGCGGAATACTGTTTTTCTCCAAAATACTTCCTGCACATTTTACCACGGCTATAATACAAAGTCTACACATTCTTCCAGCGGATAGCGCATACGGCAGTCCTCGCTTTTCAGCACCAGATCCATGCCGGCACAATGTTTTACCAACCGATTTTGCAGAAGAATCCGATACCGGGGCGTTCCCGACATACGGAGCATCTCCTCCGGCAGCTCCAGTTCAAACTCTTCCTGCCTTTTTCGCAGATGCAGCACCCCGAGCTTTCGATATTCCTCGCCTCCGTCATAACAATACAGCACCACACTGTGCAGCCGTGAAAGGCGAACAAAAAGTCCCCCCGCTATGAGAATACACGCCATTCCCGCCACAGGCAGGGCTTCCCCTGCCGCGCGAACCGCCGCTCCGGCATGAGCCGCGCCCGCAGTATTTCCGGCATTGGTCTGCTCATCCTCCGACTCCGAAATCCGCTGCGTTCCTTTTGTGTTTTTCCAAAGCGAGCCGTTCCCGGCAGCCGCTGTATTGTCATCAGAGGACTCTTCCGTTTCTCTCTGCATGCGCTCCACAAGAAACTCCCTGCCGTCTATTCCGGCTTTAACGCTTCCATCGTCTGCTCCGGCTTTTTCCCCGGTCCCAGCGCTTTCGGTGCCCGGTTTGTCCGCTTTTTCCGTCCCGGTGCTTCCGCTGTCCGCTCTGTCCTTTGTTCCTGTCCTGGCGCTTCCGCTGTCCGAACCGGCTGCTGTCCCTGCCTTGGCATGTTCGCCGTCCGCCCCATCCTTTGTTCCTGTCCTGGTGTTTCCGCTGTCTGCACTGTCAGTTGCCACGTTTTGGGTACTACCGTTTCCTGCACCGTCCTTTGTCCCTGTGTCTGAGGCTGTGCCGTTTGAAGCTCCGCCTCCTGTTCCGGATGATGCGGGCGTGGGCTGCACGGGTGCGGCCGCCGTGGGCGTCGGTGCAGGGGGCGGTGTCGGCGTGGGCTCCGGTGCAGGGGGCGGTGTCGGCGTGGGCTCCGGCGGATAGGGAAATTCGTTCCGTCTGATCGTCCGATGTACGGTATTCCCCGCCGCATCGCGCACGACCAGCTCAAGCGGCGCCCCTTCCTGTACCGTGAAGGAGGTCTGTGCCGTCCACGTACTGCCGCCGTCTATGGAGTATGCCTCCGCCGCAAGCCCGCTCTCACTGTCCGTTGCCCGCACCGATACCGTGATGGCTGTGCGGGACATGGTCGATATCTGCCCTTCCACCGCCTCAATTACGGGTGCTGTCCGGTCAATGCAACGCACCGTGTAGGAAGCGGTGGTTCGCTGCCCCTTGGCGTTCACCGCCTCCACGGAATAGGTTCCGTTTTCCGTTACATAGAGCTTTCCATCCGCCCAACCGTACGCATTTGCCGCATAGGCAGCGTTTCCCTTGAGCAGATTGCAGGACGCTGTGAGGGTCACACCCGCATTCGTCCACCCTTCCGGCGCCGTGATCAGAACCTCCGCAACACGTTCTCCCTCCGAAATTCCACAGGTCAGACGCTTTCTTGAAAGTGTATGCCTGGGGATGGAAGTTCCCCACGCCATGTGCAGTGCGCCGCAGACAGAACACTTGGTAGTACCGTTGTCATACCAGTAAGCGTTCGCTTCACTGCAATATTTCTTGTCAAACTCCATGTTCATCATGACCCGTGCATTGCACTCATGGCAATGCTTTTCCGTCTGATCCGAACACCGTGCAACCGTGGGATGCGAGCCGCTGCATTCATAGCTTTCCGCCGTATAGCAGGCGTCCTCGTGCATGTGCGTAAATTCTCCCACACTTCCTTCCGCACGCACCCTGCATACGCCGCATAAAAAGGCAGCGCAGCCGCAGACCGTTATCAATAAATACCTTATAATCTCATTCCATTTTTGCATAAAAAAACCTCCTGAATCAAATGATGGATTGACAGACGGATCCCGTCCGTTTTCTCGTTTCATTCAATTCAACAGGTTAGGTGAAAACTATCATAGCACGCCGTTGTTCGTTTGGCTATTGTCTGCTTTTCACAAGATTAAAGACCGTTTTTTTCACAACATGTCCAAGCGCCGGATATGCCCTACAAGGCCGCCTCTTTTCTGTAACGCTCTGCCTCCGTCTGCAGCCCCATTTGGTCGTAGCAGTCCGCCAGCCGCTCAAGCGTCTCTCTTCCCTTCACTTTCACGGCAAGCTCCGCCTCTGCTTCATAGCAGGCATTGTAATACCAGATCGCCGCCTCCTCATAGTCCTGATTTTTCCGGTAAAAATCCCCCAGTTCACGGCAGATCTCCGCATTTCCGCCGTCCGCCATCACCTTCATGGCATATTTGAAGAATTTTGCCTCATCCCCGCGCCTCCTTGCAGCCGCCGCAGTCACAAGACACGCCTCCTTCACTTCCTCCGCATCCCGCTCCGTATCCCTTGCGGACTGCTCGAAACATTCTTCTGCCTGCAGGAAATCTTTCATTTCCCCGTTGATAAACAACTCTCTGGCGTACATATTCTGCAATCTTTTGGACAGCCGCACACCCCTTTCAAGCATGCGCCGGAATGCCTTAAAATCCCTGTCTGCATGCAATGCTTCCGGCATGTGGGTGATCACAATGCCGCTATCATATATAACAGGCGTTATGTTTATGGTTTCATGGATCGGTTCCATCCATGTAAATGTCCTGAGACGTCGGAACAGCTTCGGGCGGTACTCTTCATCAAAGTTATACACTGTTCCGTACTGGAGCTGGTTTGCATACTTCATTTGCACGATTTCCACCTGCGGGAGCAACGCCTCCTTCAACAGCCGGAACCGCTCCCTGTTTTCCTCGTCCAGCACCTCATCGGCATCTGCGGAGTATATATATTCCTGCGTCGCCTTGGAAAATGCAAAATTTCTTGCAGCGGAGAAATCGTCCACCCATTCAAAATCATAAACCTTTGCATTGGCATAGCCCGCCGCAATCTGCTTGGTGGCATCCACAGAACCGGTATCCACAATGACCAGCTCCTCTACAAGATCCGCCACGGAATCCAGACAACGCCGCAAAACTTTTTCTTCATTTTTCACTATCATGCAAAGGCTGATGGTAATCATAAAAAGACCTCTCCTTATCCGAATCTTACTTTATATCTTTATATATCGGACAGAGCGGTCTTTTCCTTACCTTACCTATGAATTTATAAGCCTTTCCGCCACATCGCTTCCGTACAATTTTTCTTCCGTCTGTGCAGTTCCCGTGGTTCAAATCCTTCCTCGCAAATCCCTGTTATCATGCAGTGATTGCGGCAGGCGCCCACGCAGCCAAAGGCTCTTTATGGTCAGCGGATGGGTGTGATCTGTTCCATTATTTTTTGATAAGAAATATCCATTTCGTTTACATTCAAGGCTTGATAGCAATCGCCTGTGACAGGAAAATCGTCAGTCACTTTTCCGGTGCGTGCGTTATATACGCGATTATTTTCACCTAAAAAATACCCGCTGAAGCCATCCGTCAACACGACAAAAGACATGTCCTGATTATCGTTCAGAAAATCAAAATAATACCCTATCGTATACGGCGTATTCAAGGATATACTATATTCAAGTTTTCCACCGGCAGCAAAAAACATAATATATCCCACCACGTTATCGTCGGAAAAAATGAACTCATATGCGATATTGGCAACCGACGCACCGCTTAAATCAATCATATACAAATTCTGTTTGGAAATACATAGATTGTTTGTATCTGTCAACAAAAATCCTTCTGTGCCATCTTCGATCAATCTTTCAATATCGTTGGCAATCTGGCTATAATCGACTTGCTTCATCAGCGACTTTAATTTCTCCAGTTGCGATGTATCGATTGGGGTATTCGCTATTTCTTCTGCATTTAATGATATCGGCTTGTCGCCTTCTCTCGTGCCTATTGTGATTTCCGTATTTCCTCCCATTTTGATATCCGGATTGCCTTCCGTTTTCACCGGTATATTGCGGCCGAGCACAAAACCGGCAACCACCAGAATGATAATTGCGGAAGCCAGTGTCAGAATTTGAAATCGCTTCCGGAAAAACTCGGATTCATGATCAGGGGATCGCTTCGCAGCGGAATCGTCATATTCAACAATCAATTCATCATCAATGCAGGTGATTCCATTGTATAATTTCTCAGCCTCCCTTCTCATAACATCACCCCGTTTTCTTCCAGATTTTCTTTCAATCGCGCCCTTAAAGAAAACAACCTTTTTGACACTTTATTTGCCTCCATATTTTGACTATTTGCTATTTGTTTAACGCTGTTTCCTTCAAAATACCTCAGCAAAAAAATATACCGATCCTCCCGGGGGATATTCCTGAGCCATTCACTAATCATTTTTCCTAACTCTTTTTCTTCTATCTGCCTTTCAACGTTTTGACCTGAAGGAATACATTCTTCTAATTCACTCAATAAAATATCCATTGCGTTATAATTCTTTTTTGCATGATTTTTCTTCCACAGATTAATAGATATATTGCGGACAACTTTTCCTAACCATGCTTTCAGACAGGCTGGAATCGTTGGTGGAATAGAAGTCCATGCCTTATAGTATGTATCGTTTATACACTCTTCCACATCCTCATTTATGGTGAGGATATTTTTTGCAATTGTATAGCAATACATGCCATATTTTTTTTTCGTTTCACAAATCGCCCGCTCTTCACGTTTAACAAACAAATTTATAATTTCTGCGTCTTCCATAGTCACCCCCTCATTGCTATGTATACCTTCACCTATATAGACAATATTTTTTCCAAAATATTCCCAAAAAATTTTAATTTTTCAACCTTTCCGCCACATCAGCCTCTGCCTCGTCTCTGGAAATGCCCAATGCCACCGCCAGCTCCCCGCAGAGGGATTCCTCCGCGAGCTTATAATACCGCCCGTCCACCGCCGTGATCTTATGCCCCTTTTCCATCCGGCTCAAATTGCGGAAATACAGCGTCTTTAAAAGTCTGGCAAGCTCCTTGCAGTCATTGGTATGCAGACATTCCTTATACTGCATTTCCACAGTCTTTTCATCCCTGATGTGGATTGGTTCCAGCCCCGGCAGGGAGGAGAGCAATCTTGCCGCCTGTTCCCCCGAAATCGCGCACCGCAAGGAGGTCTGCCCGGTGTCCACGGGAATATAAACTGTGGAAGTCTCCGAATACACCGGCTTCAGCACATAATACAGTCTGTTCTTATCCGCGCCGCCCATCTGCAATGTCGTAATGTCCTTCACAAGACAAACTCCCTTATTTCCACCTACTACATAATCACCCGTCTGAAACATCGCCACTCCTCTCCTCGCTTTCTCCGATTCTCTGTTTTTTCTTTGTTTACGGGGCTTTTCATCCCCTGCCTTCTCTTCCATTTTAGCAAGACTTCCCCGCAGATGTCAGTGTTTTTTCCATGTTTTCCAAAAGTTTGTGAATAGTGCCTATTCCCGTATCCATCTTCTTTGTGCAGTTTTTGGGGTTGAAATCCTCCCTCACAGATCTTGCCCATGAAGCATAAAATAGAAAAAACGCAAGGAATCTCTTATGAAGCAGCAGTTGGACAAAGCACTGGATCACCTGATCCTGCTCCATCGGATAGAAGAAAAAAAATTACCGACCTACGGAATCGGAAAAGTCTTAAGTTTCGGCGTCCTCGTGTTGGGAATGTTGATCATGGCGGAAAAAATAAGCTATCGCGCCCCCACAGCAATCGCGGCAAACGCCACCGTAAACAGCCGGAATCTTCCCATATACTGTGTGCAGACGGAGGAACCCAAGATTGCCCTGACCTTCGATGCCGCCTGGGGTAACGAACACACAAAGCAGATTCTCGATATCCTGAGGGAGCAGGAGGTGCGCGCGACCTTCTTTATAACCGGCGGATGGGCGGAAAACTATCCTGACGATGTGAAGGCCATACTGGCGGATGGGCATGATCTGGGCAACCACAGTGAAAGCCACAAAAACATGAGCCAGCTCACGGATTCCGAAAAAAAGGCGGAGTTGATGAGCGTACATAAGAAAGTACAGCAACTGACCGGATATGAGATGTTTCTGTTCCGCCCGCCCTACGGCGATTACGACAACGCCGTCCTCCAAACCGCCTCCGCATGCGGTTACTATTCCATAGAATGGAATGTAGATTCCCTCGACTGGCGCGACTACGGCGTCGATTCCATTGTGAGCACCGTCTGTGAACATAAAAATATGGGGAACGGAAGCATCATTCTCTGCCACAACGGTGCCAAATACACAGCCGACGCTTTGGAACGCATAATCACCACGCTAAAAGAGAAAGGATATTGCTTTGTGCCGGTCTCCGAATTAATCTGCCGCGGCAGCTATACCATGGATGTGGAAGGACGACAGATCCCGCAGGCGGAGTAATTATCGCATCGGCTCATCAACTCTACTTTCCATAGGTGGCACAATATCCCGCTTTGCTTTAGAATGCAGATAAAGCCGAACGTAAGACGTCTGCAAAAGGGAGGACATTATGAACCGGTATGTAACAGGCGCAGTCATTAAGGATCTACGTGAGAAATGCAGCTTGCAAAGCTCTGTCCGTAAGGAAGTGCAGAGGCTCGGTTCAAAATAAGAGAGCAGGCAATTAAGATGTGATTTGTTTTCATTTCTCTCGTAATACGCTATCATGTGTCAGGTATTTGCCGGAAAGAGCATACGACAGATCTGCCTTTCCGGCACTGCTGATGAGAACATGAAGACGGCATGAAAAAGATACGGACGCATCTGGAACAGTGAAGAGGGAAACAAAGTAGGAGACAGTGGTGTACCGGGGAGAAAATCTACACATGAATGGGACAGGAAATTCCCTTCCACCCGTATCACCTCACCTCCTCACGAACTGCGTGACGAGATAAACAGAGCCACAAAGGAAACTGTGAACTCATTTCTTTGGCAGACGGTCGGATTGCATTTCCTGCGCTGCAATCTCGTTCAGCACATTATCCTGATGCGCCTCGATGGCAAGCAGGATCAATAGAAACAGAAAGATTGCCCCGGCAACGCCGAACATGATATATGCCGCAATTTTCATATGTAAAAGCAGCAAGGTCAAACCCAACGCCAGAAAAATCCCTATCCACTTGAGCATGATTGTTCCCGGCTCCAGCATATTCAGTTTGTGCTTGTAGCAATTTTCATAGGTTATGGTCGGTGTGTTTTTTCATACTTTCCTTCCCCTGTACCGTTCTTCAATAAAGTCTCTTGCTCCGCAAGGGTACAGATGACTACTTTTGCCTTCCTGTACCCGGTTTCCGTCCGATTTCTCGCTCTGATCGGGTACAGATCGCTATTTTCCTTCTCCTGTACCCGGTTTTCGTCTGACTTCGTGCTCAGATCGGGTACAGATGAACACTTTTCCTCTCCTG
>URSA01000003.1 GCA_900550475.1 uncultured Lachnospiraceae bacterium | reverse complement strand
GCTTTTGTATCTGTCTGGGTGATTCGAAACGCCTCACATCACCCACTTCTGCCAGGAATCCGGCTACCGTGATCATTCCTATACCTTTGATGGCAAGCATCTGCTCGCTTTCGGGTATCTTCTTGCACAGCTTTTCTATCTCCTCCATAACGGCGTCAAGCTGTGCCTTTTTGTATTCGTAATCCTCGAGCAACAGTTTCATTTCATACCGGGCAGCCGAAGAGCCTTTCTTTAAGCCGATGCTGCGTTTTGCTGTCTCACACAGGGTCGTTGCCCTCCTGCAGGATCGTCAGAATGATTTCTTCGCTCTCCGATACCAGATATTTTTCTTCCATAACACTCTGTTCCTTCTTCCGTTTTTATTTCTGTCGTCTTTTCCGGAACAAAAAAGTTACACCATGTAACCTCTTCTTAATTCTAGGTTACATGGTGTAACTCATAATGTCAATTCCTTTTATTTTTTAGCCAACACTCCTAAACCAAAACCATCCAGACCGTCTTTGCGATCAGGTGCGTTGCCGCATGTGCGATCATGGCGTACTGTATGCCGTATCTGCGGTAAAGTCTGCCGTACACAAGCCCCAGACCGCCGTTATACAGAAAACAGCGGAATATGACAAGCGCACCCACGTTCCCGAACGTCATAAAGGTGGCGGGCAGATGCCCGGCCGCGAACAGCATCGCCGCCGCAATATTGGCTGCCACAAAGATGCCCTCCGGTATCTGCTCCTTTTCCCGGCTGCGGTAAAAAAGCTTCCACAGAAGAAACGCGATCAATGACAGTACAAACAGCCTGAGCATCACTTCCTCGATCACGCCGCCGTAAAGCACGGAGGCAATCAGGTTGCTTACGGTTATATTTTTGCAGGCATCCGCCACCTCGGGAATTACGGCTCCGAACAGCCAGTAATCCAGACTGAACGCCACGCCACACACAATACCGGAAATCCCCGCTTTGACTGTCTTTCCTTTTTCCAAGCCAAACGGTTTCAACAGCCCTATTTTGTCCGCCAGCAAATATCCCAAAGTGCCGCACACAACGGCATAGCAAACCGTCTGAACGGCTGTCACTGCCAGATACGGCGCATATCCGCCGATCTGTGCGGCAAGCGTCGCTCTTATCTCTTCGGAATAGCCCTCGTAGGTATAGATTCCGGTAAACAGACCGCCGATCACCGCGGCCGGAAGCAGCGCCGCCACAAACAGCAATATTTTTTTCCACGCAACAGTTTTGTTTTTCATTCTTATGCTCCATTCCACAGACATTTTTCCAAAAATAGGCAGCTCCGCCGTATATCAGCAAGAAAGAATCTGCACCTGAAACTTTTCTACATTCGCAAGATATTCCTTTTTACAGCGGGGCAAAACACCGGCTGATGGTACAAAACCGTGTCCTCCCTCACCTTTGTGTGCGTGTTGCCGCCACACGCCGGACAACTGATCCACTGAACCTTTACCGTATATTCCATAGCTCTCTCTCCTCCCCATATTGAACTCGAATGCCCGAATAGTATGTCAGGTCGTGCCGCCGGGGGAAGATATCAAGGTGATCTGTCTGGGCTTGCTGCCCTCCGCAGGCCCCTTCGACAGACAGTTCAGCATCAGTTCCTGCATCTTCGTCAGAAATTCCATAAACTCCTCGTCGGTCAGCATCAGGGTCGTGCTGCTCACCGTCAGCATGTCCCTGGCAGGATCCGCATCCTTTCCCGCAAAATAGTCCGCAAAGGACTTGCAGAGCGAAAAAAGCGTCGTCTGCACCAAAAGACCGTTGTCCTCCGTCTCCAATGAGGAAAACAGGTCGGCATTCAGCCGGTACACACTCTCCACGGTTCCACGGATCCGGTTCTCCTCCGCCACCACGATCACCTCGTTGTCCGCCAGTATCTTAATATGCCGGTACAGGCTGGCGCCGGGGACATCCGAAAGCTTTTTCTTAATCTCCTTCACGGTTCCCTTCTCATGTACCATCAGGTACTGTATCACTCTTTGACGAACCGGATTCATCATCACCTCAGAAAGTTCTGTGCGCAATCTTCCTCACCGCTCCCTCTTTTATTTTTGTTTTTAATTATATTTTCATTTTTGAGAACGTCAAGTCATTTTTATATTCCAGTTGAACATCAAAGGGTTCTTTCTCCGCAAGACTTTGGTTGATCTCCTCCGCGTGGGTGCAGCCAAGCGCGCGGTACGCCGCCTGACTTTCCTTGGAGGAATGTGTGGAAATATGCAGTCTGTCCGCAGGTAGGCTTCCCTGTCGCAGTGCGCTTCTGTCCGAAATATTTTTCTGTGACATAAAAAATTCTGTCCGGAAAGCTTTTGTACCATAGGAAGATTACGGAATCATTTCCCATAATAAAAAACAGAGCGCCCCCAAAAAGGGGGCAGCTCTGCGTCCTGCGTCCGGCCGTCATATAAAACACTTTTTTAACTTTCCTCACCGGCTGCTACCTTGTCTGCCCTTGCAGCCACTTCCTTCTCCTGCACATCGGAGGGAGCCTGCTCGTAGCGGGCAAATTCATAGGTATACTCACCTCTGCCGCCCGTCATGGAACGTAGATCCGTGCAGTAGCCGAACAGACCGCTCATGGGAATATCCGCTTCTATGGTCTGCTTGCCTCCGGGTACAGGCGTCATGCCGAGCACCCTGCCTCTGCGCTTGTTCAGATCCCCCATAATATCTCCGGTGTAGGCATCCGGCACCGTCACCTTCAGGGATGCGATGGGCTCAAGCAGGATGGGTCCTGCTTCCATAAAGCCCTTCTTGAACGCCTGTATGGTTGCCATCTTGAACGCCATCTCGGAGGAATCCACCGGGTGATAGGAACCGTCGTAGAGAACCGCCTTCACGCCCACCACCGGGTAAGCCGCCATGGGTCCCTTCACCACGGATTCCTGCAGGCCCTTCTCCACCGCCGGGAAGAAGTTCTTGGGAACGGCTCCGCCGACCACCTCCTGCTCGAATACATACGGTGTATCCAGATCACCGGAGGGTGAAAAGCGCATCTTTACATGTCCGTACTGACCGTGTCCGCCGGACTGCTTCTTATATTTGTACTCTACATCTGAGGTCTTTTTGATGGTTTCCTTGTAAGCGATCTTGGGACGGCTTAATTCGATCTCCACCTTGTACTCGTTCAACAGCCTGCTGGCAATGATCTCCAGATGCTGGTCGCCCATACCGTAGAGAAGAGTCTGTCTGTTTTCCGCATCGTTTACCACCTTCAGCGTGAGATCCTCATGCGTCATCTTCTGCAATGCCTGGGAGATCTTATCCACATCTGCCTTGTCCTTCGGCTTGTACCGCAGATAGGTGTACGGCGTGGAGATTTCCCATTTGCCGAACTTGATCGTGGTTGCCTTGGTCGAGAGGCTGTTTCCCGTCCTTGCGGCGGTCAGCTTCGCCAGCGCACCGATGTCCCCCGCGTGAAGCTCCGGCACCTCGATGGGTTTGTTGCCCTGCAGCACATAGAGCTTGCCGATTTTCTCCTCGATATCGCGGTCCACATTGTAGATCAGATCGTCCGTCTTGAGAACGCCGGAATTGACCTTGATCAGGGAATATTTTCCGATGAAGGGATCCACGATGGTTTTCCATATGTAGGCGGATTTTGCCTTGGAGAAATCATAATCCGCGTGGTAAATATCGTTTGTCTTCATGTTGATGCCCGCAACCTGACGGTTCTCCGGGCTCGGCATATATTTCACAATATCGTCAAGGAGCGTGTATACACCCTGACAGAGTGTGTTGGAACCCATGCTCATGGGAACGATGCTTCCGTCGCAGACATTGCTCCGCAACGCCGCCCTGATCTCTGCCTCCGAGAAGGTCTCTCCTCCGAAGTAACGCTCCATCATCTCCTCGCTGGTCTCCGCTACCGCCTCCATCAGGGTATCACGACAGATCTGCAGATTCTGTCTGTTGTATTCCGGGATTTCACAGGGTACGACCTCTTTTCCCTGCCAGCGGTTTCCGGTCTCGGCAATCACGTTGACATATCCCACAAACTTCTCATTTTCCCGGATCGGCAGATTGAAGGGCGCCATCTTCTTCCCGTACTTTGCGGTCATGTCCTCCACCACCTGCCTGAACGAGGCATTGTCCACGTCCATATTGGTCACATAGACGAAGCGGGGCAGTTTGTATTTGTCGCACAGCTCCCACGCCTTCTCCGTTCCGACCTCCACGCCCGCCTTACCGTTTACGACGATAATGGCAGCTCCGGCGGCACTCAGCGCTTCCTCCGCCTCGCCGACAAAATCAAAATATCCGGGCGTATCCAGAATGTTGATCTTGTAACCTTCCCACTCAATGGGAATCACGGAGGTGGAGATGGAAAACTGACGTTTCTGTTCTTCTTTGCTGTAATCGCTCAAGGTGTTTCCATCCGCCACTTTTCCCATTCGTGAGGTGATTCCTGACAGATATCCCATCGCCTCGGCAAGACTGGTCTTTCCGGATCCGCCGTGCCCCAGCAAAACTACGTTTCTGATCTTGTCGGTTGTGTAAACTTTCATAATCGTCGTGTCCTTTCCTTTGAGTTATTTGCATTTTTCACAACATGCTATGCCGTTTTCAAAATACTATGGGTATATTTTACTAAATTATCACACAAATTACAAGTTTTATTCCTCAATTTGCACACAAATTTGTTTTTGCACTTTTACGCTTTAAAGCAAGAAAAATCCCGATTGACTTTCACACGGTAAAATGTTACTATTCTTCTGATTTCTACTGTCATTTATTTGTATGGAGAGAGAATTATGTCAGAACTGACCTGTGGTTTTATCGGACTCGGCCTGATCGGCGGTTCCATTGCAAAAGCGCTGCGCGCCGCCTTTCCCGATGTGAAGATCATTGCTTACGATACCAATCCCGAAACGCTTTCCCTTGCCGCGCGCGAGGGAATCGCAGATGTGTGTGCCCCCGGCATCACCTCTTTGTTTTCGGAATGTCATTATTTATTTTTATGCGCTCCGGTCTCCCACAATGACCGGAATCTGGAGGAACTCAAAACGATCCTTTCCCCCGGCTGCATTCTCACGGACGTGGGAAGCGTAAAATCCACCACCCACGCACATGTTGCGGCTGCCGGGCTCTCCCGCCAGTTCATCGGCGGACACCCCATGGCGGGCAGTGAGCGGATCGGCTACCAGAATTCCAAGGCGCTGCTTTTACAGAATGCCTACTATATCCTGACACCGTCCGCCGAGGTTCCCTACGACCGGCTTCTGGCAATGCAGAATCTGGTGGAAAAGCTGGGGGCAATCCCTCTTGTGCTCTCCTGTGAGCAGCATGATTTTGTCACCGCCGCGATCAGCCATCTTCCCCATGTGGTTGCCGCTTCCCTTGTGAATATGGTGCGGGAGACCGACACGGAGGACGGCATCATGAAACAGATTGCCGCCGGCGGTTTCAAGGATATCACCCGGATTGCCTCGTCTTCCCCCATCATGTGGCAGCAGATCTGCCTGACCAACGGGGAAAATATCTCCCGTCTGCTCTCCGCCTATATCGACCTTCTGATGCAGGCAAAGACAGCCTTGGACGGGCGCGACGCAGAGGCGTTGTACCGGCTTTTTTCCGATGCCCGCACCTACCGGGAATCCTTCTCCAACGCATCCGCAGGCCCCATCAAGCGCGTATTTGATCTCACGGTGGACATTGCCGACAAGCCCGGCTCCATCGCCGCCATCGTAACGCTCCTTGCTTCTCAGGGACTGAATATAAAAAATATAGGCATCACCCACAACCGTGAGGTTGCGGAGGGTGCCATGCGGATTGAGTTCTATGAGGAGGCAGATGTGGCAAAGGGTGCCGCCCTGCTCAAAGATAGTGGGTATGAAACCTTCGGTTTATCGCTCTGAGGATCAGTATTCCGAAGATACCGCCGCAGGTATCCAGAATCACATCCGGTATGCCGGCGCACCTGCCGGGCACAAAATACTGGTGCCACTCATCAAGGGCTGCCGATGCCGCCACCCAGAATACCCCTATGGCAAGCTGCACTGCGGATCGCTTTATGGGAAGCTCCCTTAAGATGCGCTCCACAAGAATCCCCATAAAGGCATACTCCGAAAAATGAGCCAGTTTGCGGACGGGAAAGCCCATGGATTCTGCCAGCGCATCTATCTGAACCGGACTCATGCTCCGTCCCGCAAGGAAGTTGAAGCCTTCCGCCAGAAACCGGCAGACTGCATCGCTGAGCCCTCCGGAGGTTTCCCCGTCCTGCGCCGAAAAGGAAAAAATCACACCGTACCAAAACAACAAAAGGACACCGGCAACGACCGCCGGTATCCTTCTTTTTATTTTATCCGTCATTTGCCTTCTTCCACCGTCTGGTAAGTCTCAATGCGGAAGGCATCCATCTCCGGAAGCCCTACAAAAACCGCACCGTATGCGATGGTGTCCTCTTTTTTCTCGATCCTGACGATCTCCAAAACCGCATGCAGCACTTCCTTCGTCCAGATAGTCAGATAGGCTTCGTAGATTGCACCGATCGTAAGCGGCTCCTTACAGGTAAACCCGACTCCCGATTTCGAAACATCCACAACCTCAATATCCACTTCCTCTGTCTTCTGGTTGTCCAGACGCTTCATCAACAGCTTGGACGTCAGCTCCGTGCGCTTTGCTTTCCTTCTCTCTTCCATGTGTGACCCCTTTCCCGATCAAAATTTAGTTCATTATACCAAACCTCTCCGGAAAAGTAAACGTCAATGAATGAACATGGCATCACCGAAGGAGAAAAAGCGGTAGCGCTCCCGGATTGCCGTCTCGTACGCCGCCAGCACATGCTCCCGTCCCGCCAGCGCGGAGACAAGCATCACCAGCGTGGATTCCGGCAGATGGAAATTGGTGATCAGCGCATCCAGCACCTTGAAGCGGTAACCCGGATAAATAAAGATCTCCGTGTTGTCGCAGCCGGGCTGCACCACCCCGTTTTCATCCGCGGCGCTCTCCACCGTCCTGCAGCTTGTGGTTCCCACACAGATCACGCGGTGCCCGGACTGCTTTGCCCGGTTGATCTTTTCCGCTGCTTCCTCCGTGACCTGATAAAACTCGGAATGCATATGATGCTCTAAAATATTATCCACCTTGACCGGCCGGAAGGTTCCCAGGCCCACATGCAGTGTCACATAGGCAATGTCCACTCCCTTTCTGCCGATCTCCTCAAGCAGCTCCTGCGTAAAGTGAAGTCCGGCAGTGGGCGCCGCCGCGCTGCCCTCGTACTTCGCATACACAGTCTGGTATCTGTTTTTGTCCGCCAGCTTGTGGGTGATGTAAGGCGGCAGCGGCATCTCACCCAGCCGATCCAGAATTTCTTCAAAAATTCCTTCGTAGGAAAACCGGATCAGCCGGTTGCCCTCCTCCACCGTTTCTAACACCTCCGCATGCAGCAGACCGTCCCCGAACACCAGACGGGTTCCGGGCTTGCATTTTTTTCCGGGCTTTACAAGGGTCTCCCAGACATCGTTTTCCCTGCGTTTCAGTAACAGCACTTCCACCGCGGCATGGGTATCCTCCTTGGCTCCGAGCAGCCTTGCGGGAATCACCTTCGTGTTGTTCAGCACCAGACAATCCCCCGGCTCAAGGTACTGCACGATCTCCCGGAAAATGTGATGCTCCACCTCGCCGGTCTCTTTGTCAAGCACCAGCAGTCTTGAGGAAGAACGATCCGCCAGAGGATCCTGTGCGATCAGTTCCTCCGGCAGGTCAAAATAAAAATCGGATTTTTTCAGCTCTGCCATTACAAGCAGGCTCCTTCCACAAATGCCTTGTAGCCGCGGTATGCTTCATAGATATCCGCCTTGCTGGTTGCCTCCCAGGGTGCATGCATATTCAGCACAGCCACGCCGCTGTCGATCACGTTCATGCCGTAGAGCGCCAGAATATAAGCGATGGTTCCGCCGCCGCCCACATCTACCTTGCCAAGCTCCGCCGTCTGGAAACGGATATTCTTCTCCTCGTAGATTCTTCTGATGTGCGCCATATACTCCGCATTTGCATCGTTGGAGCCGGACTTTCCTCTTGCGCCCGTATACTTGTTGAACACCATTCCCTTTCCGAGGAATGCCGCATTCTTCTTTTCAAAGCAGGAAGCGTAGCTGGGATCATAGCCAGCGCTCACATCTGAGGACAGCATGCAGGAATGAGCCAGACATCTTCTCAGCTTCAGCTCGCTGTAATCGCCCGCAAGCTCCATCAGCTCAGCCAGACTGTTCTCAAAGAAGCGGGACTGCATACCGGTTGCGCCCACGGAGCCGATCTCCTCCTTGTCCACCAGAATACAGCACATGGTTCTGTCCGTTTTCTTGGTATCCAGCATTGCTTTCAGGGATGTGAACGCGCACACTCTGTCGTCCTGACCGTATGCCAGGATCATGCTTCTGTCAAAGCCTGCCTCGCGGGCCTTTCCAGCGGGAACGATCTCAAGCTCTGCCGAGATGAAATCCTCCTCATCAATGTCATAGCTCTTTTTGAGAATGGCAAGCACGCCCGCCTTGACTGCGGTTTTTGCCTTCTCCTTCTCGGACTCGTCCTTATCTTCTTCATCCGCCTTTATGGAGATGGGTCTGCTTCCCACGATCAGGTCGAGAGCCTCTCCCTCAATCACCTTTGCAGCCTTCTTCTCAAGCTGCTCGCCAGCCAGATGGATCAGCAGATCGGAGATGAAAAATACGGGATCGTCCTCTTCCTCGCCAACATTCAATTCCACGGTGGTGCCGTCCTTCTTCACGATCACGCCGTGCAGTGCCAGAGGAAGCGTCACCCACTGGTATTTCTTCACACCGCCGTAATAATGGGTATCCAGATAAGCAAAGGAGCCGTCCGGATCCTCATAGAGCGGATTCTGCTTTACATCGATTCTGGGGGAATCGATATGGGCACCCAGAATGTTCATACCCTCTGAGAAAGGCTTGCTGCCGATCTGATAGATCGCAATGGACTTGTTCATCCAGACGGAATAGATCTTGTCACCCTTCTTTAACTTCTTTCCCTGTGCGATTGCCTTCTCAAGCTCAATATAGCCGGCAGCCTCGATCATGTTTACGATGGTGTCGATGCACTCTCTCTCCGTCTTGCCGTTGTCCAGAAACACACGGTACTGATCGGAGATCTGCTCCAGCTCCTTCAATTCCTTTTCATCATACTCATTCCACAAATTCTTGCGTTCCATACTGCAATCTCCCTTCTTTTCCATTATTGTCTATTACTGTCTGAGCTGTGCGCCAAGCTGCTCCAGCCCGTTCAAAATCTTCTTCATGGCACCCGAGACATCTGCCTCCTCCAGGGTTCTGTCCTTCGCCCTGAAGGAGATGGAGTAAGCCATGGACTTGTAGCCTTCCTTGATCTGATCTCCCTCATAGATGTCGAACAGCTTGTAAGACTCCAGAATCTTTCCGCCTCTCTGTGCAATCACTGCCTCGATCTGTCCAGCCAGAACATCCTTGCTCACCACCATGGAAATATCCCTGGTGACCGCAGGATACTTTGCAATGCCCTCATACTTGCGGTCGAAGGTGGCAAACGGAAGCACGTTCGGCATATCCAGAACCGCTACATACGCTCTGGTTCCCAGATTGTAGTTGTCACACACAGCAGGATGCACCTCACCCAGAAATCCGATCAGCACATCCCCGTAGAACATATTTGCCTGCCTGCCGGGATGCAGGAAATTCTTTCCGGCCTTCGGATCATAGGTCACATGCCCACGCATGCCGATGCTCTCCAGAAACTCCTCGATCACACCCTTCAGCGTAAAGAAATCTCCCTCGCCGTACATACCCAGTGTAAACTGCATTCTCTCATCTGGCAGCTCCTCCAGAGGAAGCTTCTTCGGAATATATACATTGCCCAGTTCATACAGACGGACATCTTTATTTCTTCTGTTGTAGTTGGTGGCAAGGCCGGTCAGCATACCGTTCAGGGAAACGGTTCTCATCACGGAGAAATCCTCTCCCAGAGGGTTGGAAATGGTGATCGCGTTCCTTGCGGGATCATCCGCGTCAAGCAGCAGCTTGTCGAACACCTTGGGGCTTTCAAAGGAATAGGTCATTCCCTGCGAGAACCCGCAGAACTCTGCGATATCACGCGCCTTCTGCTCAATGCGGAGCTTGAAGGAAAGCTTACCCATGGTGGACTCTCCCTTGGGAAGCGTCACCGGAATCTTGTCATAGCCGTAGAAACGGGCCACTTCCTCCGCCATGTCCGCGCGTCCCACCAGATCCTGACGGAAAGAGGGAATCTCCAGCACGATGCTGCCGTCCGCTTCTGTCAGCACGCCGACCTCCAGCTTTCTGAAGATATCAAGCATCTGCTCCGGCGAAATGTCCGTTCCCAAAAGGTCATTGTATCTCTGCGGCTCAAAGGGGATTTTTTTAAGCGGTGCCAGCGGTGCGCATACATCCACCGTTCCGCCCACGACCTCGCCGCAGCCCAGTTCTTCGATGAGCTGGCAGGCACGGTCAATCGCTGCCTTTGCATTTCTGGGATCCAGTCCCTTCTCAAACTTGCCGGAGGCATCCGTGCGAAGCCCCAGACGCTTTGCGGATCTGCGGATATTGGGGCCGTTAAAGGTAGCCGCCTCAAATAGTACCGTATGCACATCATCGGTGATCTTGGAATTTTCACCGCCCATAATACCGGCGATACCGATCTCCTTTTCCGCGTCGCAGATCATCAGTACATCCTTGTCCAGCTTGCGCATCTGTCCGTCCAGTGTCCGGAACTCATCTCCGTCCTTGGCACGGCGCACAATGATCTTCCTGCCCGCCACCGTGTCCAGATCGAAGGCATGCATGGGCTGTCCGTATTCTTCCATGACATAGTTTGTTATGTCAACCAGATTGTTGATGGGGCGAATACCGCTGGCTGCCAGTCTTCTCTGCATCCACTCCGGGGAAGGGCCGATCTTGATGTTTTTGCAGACTCTCGCGCAGTAGCGGGTGCAAAGCTCCTCATCCTGCACTTCCACGCTGATGTAATCCTTCACATCTTCCCCGTTTTCCTTCACCGTAACCTCGGGTGCGACAAAGGGCTTTCCGAATGTGTTGGCTGCCTCTCTTGCAATTCCGAGCACACTGTAGCAGTCCACCCTGTTGCTGGTGATCTCATATTCAAATACCGTATCCCGCAGTCCCAGACGCGCCACGGCATCCTCACCGGGAACCGCATCCGCCGGAAAAATATAGATTCCGTCCTCCGGTGCATCAGGGTACATATCCTTCGTGGAGCCCAGCTCCTCGATGGAGCACATCATACCGTTGGAGGGAACGCCCCTCAGCTTGCCTGCCTTGATTGCAATGCCGTTCTCGGGAAGCGGACCGCCGTCATGTCCGCCGGCAACTCTGCCGCCGTCAAGTACAACGGGAACCTTGTCTCCCACCTTGACATTGTGTGCGCCCGTCACAATCTGGATCGTCTCCGTTCCCACATTGACCTGACACACGATCAGTTTGTCCGCATCAGGGTGCGCCTCGATGCTCAGGATCTCTCCCACTACGATCTTTTCCAAATTTTTATCCAGTCTCTCAAAGCCCTCTACCTTGGTGCCGGTCAGCGTCATTCTGTCGCAGTATTCCTGATCCGCGCACTCAAGTCCGGGCACATATGCCTTAATCCATGATAATGCTGTATTCATGTCGTCCTTCCTTTCCGCGCCTAGAATTGTTTCAAGAAACGAATATCGTTCTCGTAGAGCAGACGCATGTCGTCAATCTCATATTTCAACAGGGCAATTCTCTCCAGGCCGACGCCGAAGGCAAATCCTGTGTACTCCTCCGGGTCGATGCCGCTCATCTCCAGCACATGGGGATGTACCATTCCGCAGCCCAAGATCTCGATCCATCCGCTGCCCTTACAGAAGCGGCAGCCCTTTCCGCCGCACTTGAAGCATGTCACATCCATCTCTGCGGAAGGCTCCGTAAACGGGAAATGGTGGGGTCTGAATTTCACCTTTGTCTCCTCGCCGAACAGCTCCTTGGCAAACTCAGCCAGCGTACCCTTCAGATCCGCAAAGGTGATATGCTTGTCGATGACAAGTCCCTCTACCTGATGGAAGGAAGGGGAATGGGTTGCGTCCACCTCGTCCGCACGGAACACCCTGCCGGGCGCGATCATACGGATGGGCAGCTTGCCCTTCTCCATCTCATGAACCTGGATTCCCGAGGTCTGGGTACGGAGCAGGAACTCACCGGAAATATAGAAGGTATCCTGCTCGTCCTTTGCGGGATGATCCTCCGGGATATTCAGCGCCTCGAAGTTGTAGTAGTCCCGTTCCACTTCCGGCCCTTCCACCACTTCATAGCCCATGCCCACAAAGATTCTCTCCAGCTCCTCAAGCGCAATGGAGTTGGGATGTCTGTGTCCGATGGTTCCTTTCTTTGCCGGGAGCGTCACATCGATAACCTCCGCCTTCAGCTTTGCCTCTCTTGCGGCATTCTCCATCTTCTTTATGGCGGCATCCAGCACCTTCTCGATCTCTTCCCTGGTCTCATTCACCATCTGACCGACCTTCGGTCTGTCCTCCGGTGCCACATCCTTCATGGATTTCAACACAGCGGTCAGCTCACCCTTTTTTCCAAGGATGTTGACGCGCACGTCATTGAGCTTGTCCAGCGCATCGCTCTGCTGGATCTGCTCAATTGCTCTTGCCCTGATCTGTTCCAGTTTGTCTCTCATCTTAATCCTCATTTCCGAGCAATTCGTCTGCCTTCAAAGCTACTTGTTTTTGCTCTGAAACAAATAGCCGTGCATTGTTGCGGTACGGCGTGGGTACACCATATGATACAAATAAAAAGTCCCTTGCATATGCAAGGGACGAATCTACTCCGTGGTGCCACCCAAATTTCTGTCCTCAGACAGACACTCTTCCGCTTAACGCGCGCCGCACGTTCCGCCATACTATGAGTTCAGGCGGAAAGCTCCGGTGGGAAATTCACGCCTCATCTGCACTTAAGGAAGCTTCCAGCCGACGGCTCCCTCTCTCTGTAAGAAAATGATTTGCTACTGACACCTTCACCGCTTTTATCAACTAAGGTCATTGTAATAACGGTTTCCGAAAAAGTCAAGCAGAATTTATTTGGCGTGCCGCTCTCTCTGCTTCTCCCTGCGGTTCCGGTAAAGCACCCGGTATGCGGGACCGAAATAACGGTTGATCTGCGCGCCGATCAGGATAATATACATACAGAAATACAGCCAGAGCATGATAATCACGATTAAGGACAGGCTGCCGTAGGTGCTGAAGCTGTCCGTCCGTTCCACATAGACAGAAAAGCACCAGGAAAAGATGCTCCACACCACCGCGGAAAACACCGCTCCCGGAATCTGGAGCCGCAGCTTCAGCCTTTTGTTGGGGATGTATGTATAGATCAGAGTGAACAGGATCGTAAGGATCAGCCACACTGCCAGAAAGCGGAAATTCATCACAAAATCAAACACCATTCTGGTTTTCGGCAGCTTTGCAAAGATCATATCCAACAGGACATTTCCGAACACGTTGATCAAAAGCGACAAGAGCATGACAACCAGCATGATCAGAGTATAAAAGCTTGCGATGGAGCGGAGCAAAAAATAATTTCTCTTCTCCTCCACCTCGTTCACCTCATTAAGTCCTCTGGTGAGGGCAAGCACACCCTTTCCTGCAGACCACAGCGTGGCGAATGCTGCAATGGACAAAACTCCCGCCGACCGGTCGTACACATCGGACACCACGTTGGCGATCAGCGGATCCATCATGTCCGGTGTCACCCCCATGACGGCCTCCAAGAGGTTCTCCTCCGTCAGATGCGTAAAGGGAATGATCGTACAGAGCATGATCAGCATGGGAACCAAGGACAAGAACAGGAAAAAAGCCGTACTGGCAGCAAAAGATCCTATGTTTTTGCGGTTCATCTGTCGTCTGAAATCATCTATAATAATGTATAATTTCCGAATCAATTCTCTCCCACCTTGCTTACACTGGTTCCTCGATAAAAGAATGTCAGTATCTGCTCCGCAGAACAGCCCTCCTTCGCCATGCACTTTGCGCCGTTCTGGGACATACCGACCCCGTGGCCAAACCCGCCGCCGGATATTTCATATCCTACCATATTTTCTCCGTCCTGAACAGTCGAAATTACAAAGAAAGCGCTGGGCAAAAGACTTTTCATCTCGATCATGCTGCCGTCCTGCCTCCTTACCGATGTCTTTCCGTCACATAAAACATACCGTATATTCAGTTCCGTGAGCACCAGATAATCCGCCTCGCTCCCCTCGATCAGAAGGGACTGCGCCACACCGCCCGCATTTCTTCCGACCACCGCAATGTTTCGGATCTTTCCCAGCTTCTCCACCGGCTTGCTGACATAGTCATCCCCCTCTTTCTGCAAAATCTTCTCCGGGGATGCCTGATAGCGGCTCTGTAACAGGGAAAGCAGCCTTTCCTCGTCCGGGCAGCCCGCGGTGTAAGTCCAGCGATACCACGGCTCCTCCCTCTCAAAGTCCGTCCCGTCCGGCTGTACCAGAAAACAGGAAAATGCCTCCTCTTCCTGTATTTTTTCCGCCGTGTACGCCGTTTCCTTCCCCATGAGTGCCTCCCTGCTCACGGATCCTGCGACCAGATATGCCTCCCGTTCCTCCCTGTCTGCGTCCCACACTCTCTCGTCGGAGCCGAAACCGCAGGAGGTGGAATAGTAATAGGTTGCCGCTGGCTGCCCGCCGTAGGTCAATAAAAGCCCTGCCGTCTCCTTCACCGCGACGGTCGCTGCCGCCTGCTCCTCAATATTGTTGTAGACCTGATAGGCTGTGCTGTCGTCCACATGTGCCCCGTACTGTGGCAGCCCCGGGTTCTGCATATGGGCATACGCATAGGTTCTGGCGCAGATTGCCTGCGCTTTCAGTGCCTCCGCCGGATAGGATGCCGGCATCTCGCTTGGAACCACTGCATAGAGATACTCCTCCAACAGCACTTCATTGACCGCCACGATCCCCTCCTCCGATCTGCGCAGTTCCAAGGAACCTCTGTAAGAAGGCGCCCCCTGACTCCTGTGTACATCATAAAGGGTGATCTTTCCCGTGAGCGTCGCCGGCGTCACCAGAATCACCTCCCCCTCCTCAGAAAATGCGGCATCCTGCGGCGTAATGGTAATCTGCTCCCCCGCAGGGAGGCTTCTCTCCTCCAAGGCAGTCTTCACCACATAATCCGTGTCACAGCTTATGGTGAGCTGTTTATGTATGTTTGCGGCATAATCACCGGTCTTTAGCAGGACACGGATGGTATCCATGGCATCATCCCGCGCCAGCAGAACCGCATATATTTTTCCGTCCGACAACAAGAAGTCCGCATAGGCATAGCCAATGCGCAGATCCTCGCACCGTCCCGTCCGCAGCTCTCCGTACAGTACATAATATGCAACCTGTTCCGCAAAGGGAATCCGTCCGTACCCTTCCAACACGATACCGTCCTCTTTTGTGACGGAGAGCAGTTTCCCGCTCACGATCGTATCCGCCTTATCGCAGACCCGGGTCACAACACCGTCTGTCAGCATCACATCAGCCACGCGCCCGCAAAGCTCCGTCCCGCTTCTGCCGCTTCCCGCGTATTCACACTGTGAGCTAACGGCATATGTCCGATAAGTGCCGTCGTAGAGCGTCAGCTCCTCCTTTGACGCCTCCACCACATATACATTCTGCACGGTGCTGATCTGTACCTCCGGCTCCTTCTCCTCTTTCCTTCCTCCCATCTTCAAAACCATAAGAAAAAGCAGAACAATGCCGATCAGACAAATGACGGCTTTCCTCTGCATTCTGTATTTTTCTGCCATTCCCCTCTCCCCCCCGGACAATGAAAAAGATATAAAAAAGAATCCTGCTTTGCAGGATTCTCCGCCTGCGGCGGGTCGCTTTCGCGACATGATACCTCTCCGCCGCAGTGCGATCCTGCCCGGAGGGCTTTTGTATCATAGGAAAGTTACGAAGTAATTTCCTATGATATGAAAAGAGCAGCCGCTAAGCTGCTCTTTTCATCTTTTGAAACCCCAAAATGCCGGCTCTTGCCTTTTGACTCCTAGCCATAGCCAGGTGGGTGACCGCAACCATGCTTTTGCCTTCCCCTGCAATCCTCTTTCGAGTGGAGGCTTGACAGCCACATGGCAATATAGGAATCCCGTTTAAAGTAAATGTAGGTTCAAAACTAACAAGAGTTATCGAACATTTCAGGTTACTCTTATTATACCCAAAACAGGGGTGTATGACAAGGATATTTTTTTGACAAATGTTCCCTGCTTTATGGCAATAACCTCATTGCGCAATGATTTTTTTGTAATTATCTGCATGATTTTGATGCCGTCTGGCGCACATAAAAAAAGAATCCTGCCCGGAGGGCTTTTGTATCATAGGATATTACGAAGTAATTTCCTATGATACAAAAATATCCGCACGACGAAAGTCGTGCGGATACTGTTTTTACAACATTTCTTATTTCTGAGGGCCTGCGGATACAAGTGCCTTTCCTGCAGGATTTCCTTCATACTTTGCAAAGTTCTTGATGAATCTGTCTGCCAGATCCTGTGCCTTGGTCTCCCACTCGGAAACATCTGCATAGGTATCGCGCGGATCCAGAATTGCGGGATCTACGCCGGGCAGCTCGGTAGGAACTTCAAAGTTGAAGTGAGGAATCTTCTTGGTAGGTGCGTTCACGATGTCTCCGTTCAGGATTGCATCGATGATTCCACGGGTATCGCGGATGGAAATTCTCTTTCCGGTACCGTTCCAGCCTGTATTCACCAGATATGCCTTTGCGCCGCTCTGCTGCATCTTCTTAACAAGCTCCTCTGCATACTTTGTAGGATGCAGCTCCAGGAATGCCTGACCGAAGCAAGCGGAGAAGGTCGGGGTAGGCTCGGTAATGCCGCGCTCCGTACCTGCAAGCTTTGCAGTGAATCCGGACAGGAAGTAGTACTGTGTCTGCTCCGGTGTCAGGATGGATACGGGAGGCAGTACGCCGAATGCATCTGCTGACAGGAAGATTACGTTCTTTGCAGCGGGTGCGGAAGAAATCGGGCGGACAATGTTCTTGATATGGTTGATTGGATAAGATACACGGGTATTCTCCGTCACGCTCTTATCGTTGAAATCGATCTTGCCGTTCTCATCCAGCGTTACGTTCTCAAGAAGTGCGTCTCTCTTGATTGCATTGTAGATATCCGGCTCGGAATCCTTGTCCAGATTGATTACCTTTGCATAGCAGCCGCCCTCGAAGTTGAACACGCCGTTGTCGTCCCAGCCGTGCTCATCATCACCGATCAGCAGACGCTTGGGATCTGTGGAAAGGGTTGTCTTTCCGGTTCCGGAAAGTCCGAAGAAGATTGCGGTGTTCTTACCGTTCATATCCGTGTTTGCGGAGCAGTGCATGGAAGCCATGCCCTTGAGCGGCAGGAAGTAGTTCATCATGGAGAACATACCCTTCTTCATCTCACCGCCGTACCACGTATTGATGATTACCTGCTCACGGCTCGTGATATTGAACATAACGGCAGTCTCGGAATTTAAGCCAAGCTCCTTGTAGTTCTCAACCTTTGCCTTGGATGCATTGTAAACGATGAAATCCGGCTCAAAGTTTGCCAGCTCTTCCTCTGTGGGCTGGATGAACATATTCTTGATGAAGTGAGCCTGCCATGCAACCTCAACGATGAAACGTACAGCCATTCTGGTATCCTTGTTTGCGCCGCAGAATGCATCTACCACAAACAGTCTCTTACCGGAAAGCTCCTTCTGGGCCAGCTCCTTCACTGCCTTCCATGCTTCCTGGGAAGCGGGATGGTTGTCGTTCTTGTACTCGTCGGTCGTCCACCAAACGGTGTCCTTGGAATTTTCGTCCATGACAATGTACTTATCTTTGGGAGAACGACCCGTGTAGATACCTGTCATTACGTTGACAGCGCCCAGCTCGCTTACCTGGCCTTTTTCATAGCCTGTAAGGTTCGGATCTGTCTCTTCCTTAAACAGCGTCTCATAAGAAGGATTATACACGATTTCTTTTACGTCCGTGATACCGTACTTGCTTAAATTGATTTCTGCCATTTCATTAACCTCTCTTTTTTTATAGTAAATATCAATCACAGGAAAACCTCATGCATAAATATACTGTCCGGCATCCTGCAAGGCGACATGCCTTTCACTAGGTGTATTATCGCAGAGCGCATAGTAAAAGTCAATATTGAGAAAATAAAATTTTTCTAATCAGACTGCGCGTGTAACCTCTTTCAGCCATTCCTTTTCATCGGGCTCAAGGAAAGGAGAAATTTTATCAAATACCTGCGCGTGATACCCGTTCAGATACTGCCTTGCCTCCTCCGTCATGTAGCTGACATCGATGGCATCCAGATCGATGGGCGCATAGGTCAGCGTATCAAAATGCATAAACTGTCCGTCCCCGTTCTTCTCGCCGTTCTTCACCACCATCACGTTCTCTATCCTGATGCCGTGGCTGCCCTCAATGTAGACGCCCGGCTCATTGGTCACATCCATGCCGTCCTCTAAAACCGCCTCCGACACACCCTCGATATACTTCCATCTTAAGCTCTGGGGGCCTTCGTGAACGTTGAGGATATAGCCCACGCCATGTCCCGTACCGCATTTGTAGTCCATGTTCATGCTCCACATAGGCAGTCTTGCCAGAATGTCAAGGTTCCGTCCCGTACATCCGTAAAGCCATTTTGCATGGGTCAGATTCATCACGCCGCATGCCACCGCCGTGTAATGGCGCCTGATCTCATCGGAAATCGGTCCTAACACAATGGTTCTGGTCACATCCGTCGTGCCGCCCAGATACTGTCCGCCGGAATCCACCAGAAGCATCCCTTCCGGTGCAAGAACGCTCGCCGTCTCAGGCGTCGCCTCATAGTGCATCATGGCTGCATTTGCCTTGTAACCCGCAATGGTCGGGAAGGAAAGATCCAGAAACTCCGGGATCTGTCTGCGCAGCCCCTCCAGATAGTCCGCCGCCGTCACCTCGGTAATGGTCATCTTACCCACATTCTTTTTCAGCCAGTAAATGAACTTTGTCACGGCAACGCTGTCCGCAATAAAGATCTTCTCCATATTGGCAAGCTCCACTGGATTTTTCACAGCCTTGAGCAGTTCGGTGGGTGCTTTTCCATCCACTTCCTTCGCCGCGTTCTGCACCTTCTTAAACAGACAGTAGCTGCAATTTCTTCTATCCGTGAGCACACGCTCGTCCGCCTTCAGCTCCTTGTCCAGAAAGACGCCGATCTCGCCGTACTCCCGCAGGGTCACGCCGATTTCGTTAAAGTATGCCGAAGCCTCCTCGGTAAGCGCTTCCTTCTGCACAAAGAGAAGCGTCTCCTCCTCCCGCAGGAATCCGTAGGAAAGCGCCACCGGATTGCACTCCACATCGCGGCCTCTCACATTGAAAAGCCACATCAGATCGTCCAGCTTTGTAAGGAGCATGCTGTCTGCTCCCGCCTTCTTCACCTGCTTCATCACTTTTTTCTTCTTATCCGCATAGGTCTCGCCGGTGATCTTTTCGGACAGCACCTTCACCTTTCCGCAGGGCAGCGCAGGGCGATCCATCCATACCTGCTCTGCCAGATCACTCTCGTAGGAGAAACGGATCTTCTTTTCCTCCATCCGCTTTTCCAGACGCAGTCCATCCGCCGCCGTCACCACTCTGCCGTCAAAGCCGAGAGTCTCGCCCTCCTGCATATGCTCCGCCAGATACTCATTCAGCGTGGGAACGCCCTCGTCGCCCATGCGGAACAGGGTAACGCCAGTCCCCGCCAGCTCGTTTTCCGCCTGAATAAAATATCTTCCGTCCGTCCAGAGCCCCGCTCCGTCTTTCCACACCAAAAGCGTACCGTTGGAGCCCGTAAAGCCGCAGAAGAACTCCCTCACCTTAAAATATTCATTCACATATTCCGAATTGTGAAAATCTGCCGTGGGCATCATGTAGAAGTCCACGTTTTCCTGCTGCATGACCGCTCTCAGCTTCTGCAGTCTCTCCTTAATAACCGGATTTTCCATTGCTCTCTCCTTTTCTTTTTTTCCTGTATTTCTTACGGTTCCTTACAAAGCGCCACCGCCCTTGAGGTTCCCACCCTGTCGCATCCGAGCGTAAGGAACATCTCCAGATCCTCTAACGTCTGCACGCCTCCCGCCGCCTTTATCTTCACGCCGGGTCCGATATGTTTCCGGAACAGTTCCACATCCTCCTTCGTGGCGCCCCCGGTGCCAAAGCCGGTGGAGGTCTTGATATAATCCGCACCCGCATTCGTCACGGCATGGCACATGGCAATCTTCTCCGCCTCGGTCAGGTAGCAGGTTTCCACGATCACCTTCAGAATGTGGTCTCCGCACACCTTTTTCAGGGCGGCGATCTCCTCCTCCACCTTATCGTAAAGCCCATTCTTAACATCACTGATGTTGACGACCATATCAATCTCATTGCAGCCGTCTGCAAGCGCCTGCCTTGTCTCCTCGATCTTTGCCTGCGTCACACTGTAACCTAACGGGAATCCCACAACCGTACAGATATTCACGCGGTCTCCGTAGGTATCCTTCACCCTCTTTATGTAGGTGGGCGGTATGCAGACGGAAGCTGTCCGAAACCGGATTGCCTCCTCACACAGCTTCTCAATATCCTGCCATGTTGCAAACGCCTTGAGCTGCGTGTGATCCACATGGGACAGCATTTCCTTTTGTGTCATAACCGTTCCTTCCCTTCCGCAGCCGGTAAGCTGCAACTATCTCATCTGCCTTATTGTAATACCCCGCCGGGAAAAAATCCATATTTTATAAAAAAGTTTGTGAAATTCCTTTTTTCGCTTGCCACCCTTTCTTTGTTCATGGTAAGATAAGTTTATCTTTTGCAACTTCAACTTTATACGTTTCTTCTTCATAAATATACACTAAGGGGTTTTTCTTACTATTTTCACCATCAAAAAGCGAAAGGAGTGTTCAACCAATGGATTATAATCCTTATTCCGACATTACACCTGAAATCATCCGCCTGGCAAAAATGTCCGAGGAAGCAGGTGTCATTGAATCAGAATTGTTTACCAAATATGATGTAAAGCGCGGTCTCAGGGATCTGAACGGCAAGGGCGTGCTTGCCGGTCTGACCCATATTTCGGATGTCCGTGCGACCGAGAAAAGGGACGGTGTGGAAGTCCCCGCTCACGGCAGACTCTTTTACCGCGGCTATGATGTGCAGGATCTTGTAAACGGCTTTACGAAAGACAACCGCTTTGGGTTCGAGGAAGTGACCTATCTTCTGCTCTTTGCCAAGCTGCCCGACAAAAAGGAGCTGGCTGATTTTCAGGCTCTTTTAGGGAGCTACCGCTCGCTTCCCACAAGCTTTGTGCGCGATATCATTATGAAGGCGCCCAGCAAGGATATGATGAATACACTGGCTCGGAGTGTGCTGACGCTCTACTCCTACGACGACCGTGCGGACGACACCTCAATCCCCAACGTACTCAGACAGTGCCTCCAGCTCATCAGCCTGTTTCCCATGCTTTCCATCTACGGCTATCAGGCATACAGCCACTACCATGATGGAAACAGTCTCTTTATCCACCAGCCCATCCCGGAGCTTTCCACCGCGGAAAATATCCTTCACATTCTTCGCCCGGACAGCTACTACACACCGCTTGAGGCCAGGATACTGGATATTGCGCTTGTGCTTCACATGGAACACGGCGGAGGCAATAACTCCTCCTTCACCACCCACGTGGTGACTTCCTCCCTGACAGATACATACTCTACGATTGCCGCCGCCATCGGTTCCCTTAAAGGTCCCCGTCACGGCGGAGCAAATATCAAGGTCGTAAAGATGTTTGAGGAAATGAAGCAGGTGGTTCGCGACTGGGAGGACGAGGAGGAAGTCTCCGACTATTTGAAAAAGCTGCTCCACAAGGAGGCCTTTGACCATGCCGGACTGATCTACGGTGTGGGTCATGCGATCTACTCAAAATCCGACCCCCGTGCGGTCGCCTTCAAATCCTTTGTGGAGAAGCTCTCCGTGGAGAAGGGACTGCATAAGGAATTTGCCCTGTACTCTCTGGTGGAGCGCCTTGCACCCCAGATCATTGCGGAGGAGCGTCAGATGTATAAGGGTGTCAGCATCAATGTGGACTTCTATTCCGGTTTCGTATACCACATGCTCGGTCTCCCCATGGAGCTCTACACCCCGATCTTCGCCATTGCGCGTATCGCCGGCTGGAGCGCCCACCGTTTAGAGGAGCTTGCCAACAACGGAAAGATCATCCGCCCTGCCTACAAATCCATCGGCGAGGACAAGGATTACATTCCTTTAAGCGAAAGACCTTAATAAGCAGCCACACAAAAATACCGATATAGAAAATTTTCTATATCGGTATTTCTTATCATCAAATAAAACTGCGCAGGCGCCTATCGGAACAAAAAGTCTGTCACGACCTTCTCCATCTCTTCCTTCTCGCAGACATGATCGTGGATCACGGGCGCGGTGCGGATCTCCTCTATGGCTGCCGGAACCTTCACGTTCGCCAGCTTCGACAACTCATCCACCAGTGCAAAATCATCCATACTGTCATACTTTGCATCGATGGCGTTCATCACGCTTCTCGTAAATTTGAACGGGCTTGCGGTGGAGGCGATCACCGTCTTGGTGTCATCCCCACTCTCTTTCTTATATTTTCCGTACACCGCAGCCGCAACGGCGGTGTGGGTGTCGATCACATAGCCGCAATCCTCGTAAAGCTCCTTTATGGTTGCCGCTGTCTCCGCCTCGCTCGCATAATTTCCGTAAAAGTCGGAAAGCTGTTCCTTCATGTCTTCTGAAATCTCATATTTGCCCTCACCGGACAATGCCGCCATCAGCTCCGCGTTCTTCTTTGCATCATTTCCTGCGATGCGGTAGATCAGTCTCTCCAGATTGCTGGAGATCAGAATGTCCATGGAAGGAGAACTGGTCAGCACAAACTTCCGGTTCCTGTCATACACGCCGGATTGGAAGAAATCATACAATACCTTATTTTCATTGGAGGCACAGATCAGCTTCTTGATGGGAAGTCCCATATTCTTTGCATAGAACGCCGCCAGAATATTCCCGAAGTTTCCGGTGGGAACCACTACATTGATCTGCTCGTCATCAGCGATCCTGCCCTGCTCCAGAAGCTTTGCATACGCGTACACATAGTATACGATCTGCGGCACCAGACGACCGATATTGATGGAGTTTGCAGAGGAAAACTGGAAACCGGCAGCCGCCATCTTCTCAGCAAGGGCCCTGTCGTTAAACAGCTTCTTCACCCCTGTCTGGGCATCGTCAAAATTGCCTGTGATCCCGACTACATATGTATTGTCACCCTTCTGGGTCACCATCTGCTTTTCCTGAATGGGGCTGACGCCGTGCTTCGGGTAAAACACGATGATCCGCGTTCCCTTCACCCCTGCAAAGCCTGCCAGTGCCGCTTTTCCGGTATCTCCACTGGTCGCCGTCAGAATCACGATCTCATTCTTGACCTGATTCTTCTTTGCGGATGTGGTCAGAAGGTGGGGCAGGATGGACAATGCCATGTCCTTGAACGCGATCGTCGCGCCGTGGAACAGCTCCAGATAGTAAGCGCCCTCCGCCTCCACAAGAGGTGCGATCACCTCGGTATCAAATTTGGAATCATATGCATTGCGGATGCATTCCTTCAATTCCTGCTCCGTAAAATCGGTCAGGAACAGCTTCATTACCTCATACGCCACTTCCTGATAGCTCATCCCTGAGAGCTGGCGGGGCGTCTTGTCCAATGCAGGGATATGATCCGGCACAAACAGACCGCCGTCCTCGGAAAGCCCCTTTAAAATCGCCTCCGATGCCTTTACCTTCTTTTCCCCGTTTCGTGTACTGCTGTATAATACCTCTTCCATGGTAACTCCTATCCGTGCTTCCGCTGCCGCACCTGTTTTCATACATTTCTTGTCTGTCCGACAATTTTTTTCAGTATATCATATCAGTTTTTTTTTGGCAACTTCCAGATCGTCAATAAAAAAATTCATGTCCGCCGTGGGTAAAGAGGTAGGTCAGATGCTCGTCAAACCAGCGCATTTTGGTAGAATCCGCATATTTGCGAGCCGCGAAATACAGCGCCCCCTCCGTCAGATCCTCGCCGCACAGGACCCGCTCCACCGCCTCAACGGTGTCCTCGCTGATCCGCACCCGGTCATATCTGCCGCTGTAAACCGGGGAAAACTGCGCCGTCCCGTTGGATCTCTGGAACACGACCTCCTTCACGCTGTCCGGGAAATCCTCGCTTGCCACACGGTTCAGCACCACGCCCGCCACCAGCATTTTCCCTTCCGTGTCCTCCCCTCCTGCCTCCGCCTCCACAATCCGCAGAAGAACCTGATAATCCTCCTCTGAAATCTCGTATTTCCATTCCTTTTCCATAACCGCAACATCAATTACGCGCTGATTGGAAGTAACCGCCTGGGTCAGGCTTCCATGGCTTGTCTGCTCCTCCGGCATCAGGGCATCCCTGATCATAAGCCTGAATGCCGGGGTCGACATAATATGGTTGATGCGCAGTCCGGTGACATTGAACAGCGCCGCCACCACGATCAGATTGATCAACAAAAGTATCGCCATATATCTCTTATACATCATCCTGCTCCTTTATCCTGATTTTCCGCATACTATATTTTATACAGCAAGTCCTAAAAATATATCTGAAATATACATTTACAAGAAAATCTGCTATAATTTTTCTTATAATCTACTCAGAGGTGAAAACTGATGCAGAATTTAGACGGCGTTTTCCCGGCAACAAAAAAGAACGGTACCCGCTATTACCGTTCTTCCATCACCTATCGCAGAAAACATATCAGTCTCGGGAGCTTTTCCGCTTCGGAGGCGGCGCATGCTGCCTACCTCTGCGCCCGCGGGCTTCTGGATACCCCGCAGAGCAGCCTTTCCGACTACCGCGCAGACAGCGCGCTTTTCTTTGAAAAATGGGTGGTTCTCCTTAACTTCCGGGACAACGGTGTCTATTTCCCCACGCCGATCTATGTACGCCCCCACTTTTTTTATTACTACTACTCCCCCGATCATGTGTTGAAATTCGACGCGGACGATCTCTTCTACTATGCCTCCCATAAGATCATGAAGCGGGGCAATCACTATTTTGTGGCGGATTTCGGCATGCAGGTGAACATCGTCAACCGCTACGGCATCAAAAACTACGCCGTCTGCGGCAGGGATTACCGTTTCCGGAACGGGGATCCGTTGGATTACCGTCGTGAGAATCTGGAGATCTTAAACCAGTACAACGGCGTCATTCCCCTGTCCGGCGGCTCTGCCTCAGGCTACCTTGCCCGCATCCACATTAACGGAAACTATGTGATCGGAATCTATTCCGACATGACGGAGGCTGCCATCGCCTACAACAAGGCAATCGACATTCTGCGCCGGAACGGCTGCAAAAAAAATTTCACGCCGAACTATCTGGAACAAATATCGGCAGGAACGTATGCCGATATCTATACACGCCTGCCGATCTCCGGGAAAATAGAAAAACTCACTTTTCCGAGTAGTCAATAAAACTGATATTCAAATTTGCATATCCCGCAATCCCGTCGATATTTGCCGTTGTGGAATACTGCCACATGGTAAATTTGTACGGGTAATCCGGAAGATCTCCCGGCTGGGACAGCCAGATGTCATATTCCGTCAGCTTGGACAGATCGATCTTTTTTAAAAGCCACTCCTTGTTTCCGTAAACCATTGCCTTGTATCCCGCCTTCTCAATGGTCTCCAGAAAGCTCTTCGTGATCTTTGTCTTGTCCTCACGGCTCAGATTATCAATGCGGGAGGTATCGTTCTTGATCTGCTCCATGTCTATGGCAATGGGGTATGTCACCGCGTAGTCCCCGATATTGGACAGTACCAGATTTGCCTCCTCCACCGCCTCGTCCGTGGAGATCGCCTGTGAGAAGAAATAAAGCCCTATCTCAAGCCCCGCGTCCGTTGCCCGCTTGATGTTGTCCGTGAAATACTCATCTATCAGAAGCTGCCCTGTCCCGTAGCCTCTCGCTCCGACCCTTAGCATCACAAATTCCACGCCCGCTTTTTTCAGCCTGACAAAATCCACATAATCCTGATATTTGGAAATGTCCGCGCCCACAAAGGCAACCTGCTTGCCGTCCACATAATAGCGCATCAGCTCCGACTGGCAGACGAGCTTCGTGAAATCATACTCATGCTTGGGCAGATAGGGGCTGATCAGCACCCATTCCTCCTTGCCGTCCGAGGTGGTCACCAGCGTGTGCTTGCCGTCCGTAGCCGGATCCGGTTTCTCCTCTTCCTTCTTTGTATTGTCGTCGGCGGCAGGCTCCGTCGTCTCCTCAGGATACATGTCCCAGAAATCGAAATCATCCGGCGTGAGCGTGCCCGGCGTAAAGGTTTCCTCCGTGCTCTCTTCCGTTCCTCCCTGTGCCGCCTGATCATTCCCGCCCTGCCCTGCGCTGTTCCCGTTTCCGTTCTTCTTTCCGTTCAGCACCAGAATCAGCACAAGGATGGCTGCTATAAACAGGGTAACTCCTATGATCATCTTCACGATTCCCGCACTCATTCCGGGCTGTTCGTCAAATTCCTCGGGCAGCTTCATACAATACCATGCCTTTCTGTTCTACTTTACAGGATAATATGCTTGGGACACTTTTCTGCACAGATGCCGCATCCGGTACATTTCTCCTGATCGATAACGGCGTGGAAATCCGTCACGCTCACCGCGCCGGACGGACAGTTCTTCACGCAGATTCCGCAGCCGATACAGCCTGTGCTGCATGCCTTCATGGTCACGGGCCCCTTGTCCGCGGAGCTGCACGCCACAACGTGCTTTGCCTCATAGGGCTCCATCGAGATCAAATGCTTGGGACATACCGCAATACATTTTCCGCACGCCTTACAGATCTCCCTGTCCACTGTGGCGATTCCATTCTCCACATGAATCGCGTGGAAGGGACATACCTTGGCACAGGTTCCGAAGCCCAGACACCCGTAATTACAGGATTTGGGCCCGCCGTTCGGCACAAAGCTGAGCATACGGCAGTCCTCAATGCCGGTGTATTCATAGTCCGGGTGTGTCTTTTCACAGTCGCCCTTACAATGCACATACGCCGCCATGCGCACGGTCTTTTTGCTCTCCACGCCCATGATCTCCGCAATCTGTCTGCCGACCGGCTCGCCGCCTACCGGGCAGGCGTTCACCTCCGCCTCTCCCTTTGCGATTGCCGCTGCCAGTCCGGAGCAGCCGGGGTATCCGCAGCCGCCGCAGTTATTTCCAGGCAGTGCTGCCAGAACGGCCTCCTCTTTTTCATTTACCGTCACTTTAAACACAATGCCTGCAATTCCCAAAAACAGTCCCACGAAGATGCCGACTCCGCCGATCAGAACTGCCGCACTTACAATGCCCATTGCATCCATACTCATCCTCCATTCCGCAATCGTTTCCGATCACGCATTTTCTCTCCCTACAAAAGACCCGAAAATCCGCAAAACGCAATCGCCATCAGTCCTGCCGTCAGCAGTACATGCGGCATTCCCTGAAAGGATTGGGGAACATCATTGTGTTCCATTCTCTCGCGCAGTCCCGCAAGGATCACGATGGAGATCATAAAACCGAGCGCCGTGGCAAAACCGTTCACAGTCCCCGCAAGAATTCCGTACTCCTTCTGTACGTTGGTGATCGCCACACCCAGAACCGCGCAGTTCGTGGTGATGAGCGGAAGGTATACACCCAACGCCTTATACAGCGACTTCATATTCTTTTTCAGGAACATTTCCACAAACTGCACCAGCGCTGCGATAACCAGAATAAAGACGATGGTCTGTAAATATTCCAGATGGAACCGCACCAGCAGATACTGATAGATCACACCCGCAATGGTGCTGGAAAGTGTGATGACAAATATGATTGCGCTTCCCATTCCGGCGGCCGTCTTGATCTTTTTGGATACGCCGAGGAAGGGACAAAGCCCTAAAAACTGACTTAAAACAACATTGCTGACCAGCGAGGAACTGATCAGGATAATCAGAAGATTTTTTACTGTTTCCATTTAGTTTTCCTCCTCGTCCAAATCTACAATCTCCACCTGCGCCGCCACTATTTCAACGGTCTCTGCCTGTTCCTGCTGGCAGCTCTGTGTATCCTCCGCAACCTCCTGTGAGGCATCCTCCTGCCCGTTCTTATGGCAGTTGTCCTTCTCCATGCAGCTGAGACAGTCATGTCCGCAGCCGGAGCCGAATCTGCTCATATCCCTGCCCTTCTCCTCGCCCTTTCTCTTGACGTAATTCTGCAGTGCAGACAATGTTGCAAGCACAAAGAACGCGCCTGGAGCCAGAACGAAAATGCCGATAGGAGTAAAAAAGCTGCAATTCTTTAACAGCGGGTATCCGAAGATTTCCCCTGCGCCCAGAAGCTCCCTCACCGCACCGATGCAGGTCAGGGAAACGGAGAATCCGAGGCCCATGCCGATTCCGTCAAACAGGGACGCCACCGGCCCGTGGGAGTAAGCGTACGCCTCCGCACGACCCAGAATGATACAGTTTACCACGATCAGCGGAATGTAAACACCCAGCGCCTCGTTTAAGGACGGCAGATATGCCTCCAGCAAAAGCTGCACCACCGTCACGAAAGAAGCAATGATCACGATGAATGCCGGAATCCGGACGCTGTCGGGAATGATTTTCCTCATCAGGGAAATAATCAGGTTACTCAGCGCCAGAACCACCGCCGTGGTCAGGCCCATGCCCAGACCGTTCATGGCAGATGTGGTGACCGCAAGCGTGGGACACATGCCAAGCATCAGCACAAACGTGGGATTTTCCTTTACAATACCGTTATAGAGTCTTTCTGCTGCATTGTTCTCTCTCATTGTACCCCTCCGTTCTGCAATACCTCTCGAAAGTAATCCAGACCCTCGTTTACAGCGCCCGTAACCGCCTTGGTGGTAATGGTGGCTCCGCTGATCGCATCAATCTCATTGTCCGCCTTTGCTCCGCTCTTGGTATACTGGAAAGTCTTTACCTCTTTATCCGTAAACTGGGGAACCAGAACCTCCCCTGCCTGCATGCCCAGACCGGGGGTCTCGGAAATGCTCAGAATTGAGATTCCGTTCAGATGCCCTTCCGCTGTGACACCCATCATAATCTCAATATCGCCGCCGTAGCCCTCCGTGGAGGTGACACCGATCACATAGCCCATGACGGAACCGTCCTGTGCAAGCGCGGTATAAACCTTTCCGAACCGCACTCCGGCTGCCGCCTGATAAGCTGCCCCGGAGGCGTCTTCGGCTCTCTCTTCAAAGGAGGCTGCCTGTGCAAACACCGCCGCACATGCCTTCTGGATTTTCAGCTCCTGCTGTTTTGCGATGGGATCCGCCGTCAACTGATTGACAAAGCCCAGAATCAGGCCGGCAATCAGGGTGATGGCAAACAGAATCCCTGCTTCCTTTATCATTTTGCCAAAATTGCCGCTACGCTTCATGTCTGCCACCTCCCTTTCCGAACGCGATGGGAACCGTCGCCCGCTCAATCAGCGGAACCAGAAGGTTGCCCAAGATGATCGCATAGGAAACGCCCTCGGTGCTTGCCCCGAACACTCTGAAAATGCCGGTCAGGATTCCCAGAAAAATTCCGTACAGATACTGTCCCTTCACGGTGACGGGTCTCGTCACATAGTCCGTCGCCATGAAGAACGCACCCAGCATAAGACCGCCGCCCGAAAGCTGTGCGGCAAGGTAAGCCGGATCCGCTCCGTGCCCGCCGAACAGAAGGAGGAACAGGCAGAACGTTACCAGATAGCTCCCCGGAACCCGCAGATCGATCACACCGATCAGAAGCAGAAAGCAGGCACCGATCAGAATCGCAATGACGCTGGTCTCACCGATGGTTCCCGCGGTCTTTCCTATGATCATGTTCATAATGTCGATCTCTTCGCCCGCCTTCAGCGCCGCGAGGGGCGTTGCGCCCGTGTACGCATCACAGTTGAAGTTTGTCATGAGTGCCGGGAAAGAGATTAACAGAAAGCATCTGGCTCCCAGAGCGGGGTTCATAAAGTTCTGACCGAGACCTCCAAACAGGCATTTCACCACCAGAATGGCAAACACACCGCCCAGAGCCGCCGTCCAGAGCGGAATGCCCACCGGCAGATTCAGCGCCAGCAGCAGGCCGGTCACCACCGCCGAGAGGTCGCCTATGGTCTGTTTTTTCTTATAGAGTCCAAACAAAAATTCCGTCAGAACGCAGGCCGCAACCGTTACGAGAATGACCGCCAGCGCCCGTATGCCAAAATTATAGATTCCGAATCCGGTAGCGGGAAGCAGCGCAATGATCACCGCAAACATGATGCCGTTTGTGCTGACCTTGGATCTCACATGCGGATTGGATGATACTTTAAATAAATCGGACATATCCGTCCCTCCTACTTTTTCTTCTTTGCAAGCTGCATTTTTCGCATGGATTTGATGGTCTGTGTCAGGGGCTGCTTTGCCGGGCAGACATAGCTGCAGCAGCCGCACTCACAGCACTCCATTCCGTTCAGTTTCACAAAGGTCTCCTCATCCCCATGAACCGCAGCCGTCATCAGCTTGTTCGGCAGTATACGCCCCGGACAAGCCTCCACACATCTGCCGCACCGGATGCATGCGGTAGGCTCCATGGAAGAAACATCATCATGGGACAATGCCAGCAGTGCCGACGCCGTTTTGGTCGTGGGCAGATCCAGATCAAAAACTCCGAATCCCATCATGGGACCGCCGGAAATGATCTTTTCGGGCTGTACCTTGAAACCGCCCGCCTCCTCGATCAGCTCATGGTAATTTGTACCGATCCGCACCTTGAAATTGCGGGGATGTCTTATGGCGTCGCCCGTCACGGTAACGATACGCTCCATCAGGGGCTTTCCTTCCCACACTGCATGATAGATCGCCACCACGGTATCCGTGTTGTTCACCACACAGCCCGCATCGGCAGGAAGCATGGATGAATTTATGGTTCTGCCCGTTGTGGCAAAAATAATCTGGCGCTCCGCGCCCTGCGGATATTTGGTCTTCAACGCCTTTACGCTGATTCTCTTCTCATCCTTGGTCAGTTTTTTCAAAAGCTCGATGCAGTCCTTTTTATTGTCCTCCACCGCCATGATGCCCTGTGCATTGGGAAACAGGCTGAGGGAAACCTTCAGACCGGCGATCAGCTTCTCCGGCTCCTCCAAAATTCTCCGGTAGTCGGATGTCAGATATGGCTCGCACTCCGCACAGTTTACGATCACGTAATCAATCTTCTGCGGATCCTTCGGTGAAAGCTTGATAAAGGTGGGGAAGCCCGCGCCGCCCATTCCTACGATCCCGGCTTCCTTGATCCGCTCAATGATCTCCTCCCTGGACGCGCTCTCCGGGTCAAGCGGCGGCATATACTCTACCTCCTCGTAGAGCCCGTCGTTCTCCACCACGATACTCATAACGCTGTCTCCCGTCACAATACGCCGCGGCTCTATCGCCTTGACAATACCCGATACGGTGGCATGGATGGGCGCGCTGACAAAAGCAGATGCTTCCGCGATCTTCTGACCTGTCAGCACCCTGTCTCCCTTCTTGACGATCGGTGTCGCCGGCGCTCCGATATGCTGTGACAACGGATATACCAGATCTCCCTTTGGCAGAACCTTCCTGATGGGCTTGTCCTTTGTCAGATCTTTGCCATCATAGGGATGGATTCCTCCCCTGAATGTCAATGTCGCCATTTTCTTCCTCCTGTCCTCTTTCGACAAAACTTTACTATATTCTCTAATATACTATTTTTTATCAAAAAATACCACCGAAAAGTAAAAATTATGCTATGGAAAGACCAAAAAATATGCTATCATTATCCTATCAATCCGCACCGGAGGGAGTTTACTATGTATACGGAAACAACAAGGCTTACGGGGATTTCCCCCGCCTATCCCATTGAGAATCTTTCGCCCCTGTCCCGGCTTTTGTTTCTTGATATCGAGACCACGGGCTTTACGGCAAAAAATTCCAGCCTTTACATGATCGGCTGCGCCTGTTACGAGGACGGCTGTTTTCAGGTTCGCCAATGGATGGCGGAAAAATATGAGGAAGAAAAGGATGTGCTGACCGCATTTTTTGAGTTTGCCGAAAGCCGGAAATTTCTCATTCACTTCAACGGCAACAATTTTGATCTGCCCTACCTGACACAGAAAGCCGCCCAATATGAACTCCCCTACGATTTCAGCACCTTCGAGGGCATTGATCTCTACCGCCGGATTTCACCGTACAAATTTTTCCTGCACCTGCCCAACTGTAAGCAGAAAACCATCGAACAGTACCTCGGCATCGACAGGGAAGATATCTTCTCCGGTGGTGAGCTGATCGGCATCTATCACGACTATGTAAAATCACCCTCTGCGCGCTCCAAGAATGCGCTGCTTACCCACAACAGGGAGGATGTGATCGGCATGCTGGAGATTTTGCCGATCCTTTCGTATTACGATATCTTCAACGGGGAAATCAAGGCAAGAAAGGTACAGGCGAACTACTACACCGATTACGCCGGAAACCGCAGACAGGAGCTCATCATGACGCTGACCCTCCCAAGTGCTCTTCCCGTTCCCCTGTCAGCCTCGGTAAACGGCTGTTATTTCAAGGGAGAAGGCACCGAGGCAAGCCTGCGGGTTCCGATTTACGAGGAAGAGTTAAAATACTTCTACGCCAACTACAAGGACTACTACTACCTGCCCACCGAGGATGTTGCCCTGCATAAATCCGTGGCAAGCTTTGTGGACAAGGAGCACCGAATGCAGGCAACGGCGGCAACCTGCTACACCCGGAAGCACTCCCTCTATCTGCCGCAGTGGGAGCTTCTCTTCACCCCCTTCTTCAAGCGGGACTACAAAAGCAAGGAATTATTCTTTGAACTGACGGACGAATTAAAGAGAGACCGGCAGGCATTCACAACCTACGCCCGCCATGTTCTCGAGACCATGAGCCAGACCTATTAAAAAACAAACCGCACCGCAGCGGGATATTGACTCCGTTGTGGTGCGGCCTGAATTTTTAATCTGCTATATGCATAGCCCATTGATTAATTTTGAGCAATCCATTCTTACTCCCCGAAAGATACAGTGTATCCTCTATGCGGAATAAATAGTCCGGTTGGATGTTATCAAGCACCTGTCCGTTGTTTTCTATTGCTATAATATTAAGTCCAAACCGTCCTCTCAGATTTGCATTGGCAACACTTTTTCCAATGAGCTGTTCCGGTATCTGTATCTTTGAAATATTGATTTGTTCGCTTAATTGGATAATATCTAATTCACTGGCGGTTTCCAAGCGCCCTGCCAAACGGACAGCCATGTCACGTTCAGGGTACACTACTTCCGCTCCGAGTTTTTCCAGAATGATGCCATGGTCTGCACTTGTTGCTTTGGAAAGCACCTTGGGAATCCCTAAAGAAACCAGATTTAGTGTGGTCAGAATCGATGTGTCCATCTTTTCACCAATACATACCACCGCAACATCACAATTTTGAATTCCCGTTTCTTCCAATGTCTTTTTATCTAAATTTTTCACAACATAAGCGTTTTCAGTTAATTCTCTCATTTCCTTGACCTTATCCTCATCAAGGTCCAAAACAATCAGCTCTGCCCCTGATCCCGCCAATTCCCTGGCAAGTGCTTGACCAAACCGTCCAAGTCCGACGATGCCATAAGTTGTCTTATTACTGTTTTTATTTCCAAACATACCCTTCCTCCATTATCCAATTGAAATATTCCCCTCCGGAAAACTAATGCGTTCGCCTCTGTTAAAATACCAAAGTGATGCCACAGTCAAGGGACCAAGTCTGCCTATGTACATAATAAGAATAGAGAGGAGCTTTGCCCCAACGCCCAAACCGGTTGTAATTCCTGTTGAAAGACCAACCGTTCCAAAGGCGCTCGTAATCTCAAAAAGCGCATCCGTTAATGAAACATCCGGCTCCAGCACAACCATAAGCCAGGTGCCTACCGACACAACCGCTACGGCTAACAACGTTATAACCGACGCTTTTCGGAATGAATCCTTCGGTATGGCATTATGGAAAGCTTTTTCCGATTTATTGGTTGCTGCTGATTTAATGCCCTGAATTAGAACAAAGAAAGTACTGGTCTTTATTCCTCCCCCCGTCGATCCGGGAGACGCACCGATAAACATCAATACTGTGAGTACCAGCAGTCCGGCGGTCGAAAATGTTCCCAGCGGATAAGTTGAGAAGCCGGCAGTTCTGGACGAAACACTGTGAAAGAAAGCGCCGAGCCATGTCACATTTTCCGTCAATTTGATTAACAATGTTCCTATGGCGATCAGTCCCCCGCTTACTGAGAGCACAACTTTAGAGTGCATGGAATATTTTTTCCAATTTAACTTGCACTGCCACATTTCTCGAATGACAAGAAAACCGATTCCTCCGAAAAAGATTAATCCACAAGTGACTAAATTGAGCATCACATTATTTTGATATGGAATCAAGTTTTGAAGATTTCCCAATATATCAAAGCCTGAGTTGTTAAAAGCAGCCACTGAATGGAACAAACTGATTCCAATTGCCTTTAAAGGCGGATAATCATGTATGAAAACGGGAAAACTCAGCACAGCGCCGGTCACTTCGATAATCAAGGTGGTAAGCAGCACACTTTTAATAAACCGGACAACACCTTTGTTTGAAGCCAGATTAGAGGCTTCCCGAATCAGGCTTCGACTCTTTAAGTCTAATTTCTTTCCCATCGCCAAAATAATTCCGGCACCTATAGACGTGACGCCAAGCCCTCCGATTTGTATCAACATGGCAAGAAAGAATTGTCCAAGAGGCGTAAAGGTATCTCCTGCATCTACGGCAATCAACCCCGTCACACAAACAGCGCTCGTGGAGGTATAAAGGGAATCAATGTATTTCAATTCTACTCCTTCCTGCACACTGCATGGCAGTATCAGGAGTAATGATCCCATTAAAATTGCAGCAGCAAATCCCAATGAGATAAGTCGCGCCGGTGATTGTGTATGAAATAGTTTATTCATTCTGCATTATCTCCGTTCATTCGATATCCAACACCAAGTTCGTTGGAAATAAACCAAATCTCCCCCGGTTTTACACCAAATTTCCTTCGTATATTGGCCATATTGACCTGAAGTTTTTTTATACTGCCCTCATCGGGATATCCCCAAATCTCTTTAATGATTGCGGAATAAGTCATCATCTTCCCGCAGTGTGCGGAAAGAAACGCTACAATGTTATATTCAGTCTGGGAAAGACTGATCTCTTGTCCGCGGGCAAACACCTGCCTTGCGTTATAATCAATCAGTAGATCTTTTATTTGAAAGGTACCGTTCGGGAACTTTCCACTATCAGCGCGATGCTGATAGTTCCGCAATACCGCACGAATACGCGCCAACAGCTCTGCTGAACTGAACGGCTTTGTCACATAATCGTTTGCACCGGCATCCAATGCCAATACTTTATCTTTGTCATCACTTCGTGCGGATAGCACAATGACCGGAGAAAGTGAATCTTTCCGGACAAGTTCAAGAAATCGCATCCCATCCATATCCGGAAGACCAAGATCAAGAATCGTAATGTCCGGCAAATGAGAGGAAAACAATGTTATCGCCAGATTACAAGTTTTAGCAAGAATCACCTGATAGCCGGCATTTTCCAGCATGGTCACCATAACCATTTGGATATTTTCGTCATCTTCCACCAGTAGAACCTTATACCTATTATTTGTCATCTCGGTTTTTCTCCTTTTGAATTGTAAAATGGAATAATGCACCGCCGGATTTTTGATTTTGTGCGGTAATTGTTCCACCATGTGCCTTGATTATTGTGGAGCAGACGGATAAACCAATTCCTGCATAACGGCGGCTGACGCGTGTCATATCCTGCTGTCCTTCGTAGCATCCTGAAAAAAAATCCTTCAATTCGCCTTCCTCTATTCCGCAGCCATCATCCGCAATCTCGAACGTAACCTTGTCAGCTAAGGTAAACACCTTGAGTGAAAGGGTTGTCATGCCCTTCGCATGGCATACAGAATTTTCCAAAAGATTAAGAATAACCTGTTCAATCAAAATTGGATCAACTAAAACTACCACAATTTCTCCGGGCACTTCCACTTCGACCTTCTGCTCCGGGTGGCGCTGGCAGAACTTCGTAACAGAAGAGTCGATCAACTCATCCAATATTGTCGGTACTTTAGTGATTCTCATTGTTTCATTGTCGATTCTGGTGACCGAGAGAAGGTTTTCCACCATGCGAATAAGCCATTCCGAATCTTCCTGAATATTCAATAACATTATTTCCTTTTGCCCTTCTGTCAGATTTTCTCTTTCGTCATGAAGAACAGAACTTGCACTGTAAATGGATGTAAGCGGCGTGCGTAGGTCGTGAGAAACCGCCCGAAGTAGATTCGCACGCATTTTTTCCCGTTCGCTCTCCGCCTTTGTTTCTTCATAGGTTTTGATCTTTGTTGTCAGCATTCCTGTAATAATAGCAATCATCAACATTATAATTGCCGAAATAACATTGATGGGCGTTAAAAAGTCAAATTTTAAAAAGGGATATGTAAACGCAAAATTAATTGCAACTGTACCGATCACTGCAGACACAATTCCATAGAGGTATCCATCGGTGCAGAGAGAAACAATAAAAACGGAAAAAACAAAAATTGTCGTTATGTGTTCCTCCACCCCAAGCCACTGAAATAACGGACTGATCGCACAGGCGGCAGCCAAAGCAAACAATGAAATAACTATATTTTTCAGGATTTTTTTCTTTCTCACCTCTATTGCCTCCTTGTACTGATAACTATTGTAGCACATAAACGGATAAAAAACGGTAAAGGCATCCTGCATATAAGCGAAAATGTAAAACAAAAAGGAGCTGTTCATCTCCCCAAAAAAAGACAGACAGCCCACTTTCTGTTACCGACAACTCCAACGAGTAAACTATATTATTTTTTTGTCTCATAGCCTTTTATGTTTCATCCTGATACCCCGGCAGGAATGCAATCCGTTCCGGGTCAAATTCAAACCTGTTCTTCTCCCCGTTATACACAAGGGCAGTCAGAATATTGCCGATAGGGTCTGTGATGCCGTCTTCTCTCCATATGGAAAACTCACAGTACAGCGTGCCCTCCTCATCCGCATAAGCGGAATAGCTTGAGCGGAGAATATATTGGTATTGAGGAAACAAAGTGGAGAATGCCTCCTTCTTTTTAAGAATCCCTTCAAGCTGCGCGCTCTGCTCTGCGGTCAGATCCACGCAATCATCAAACACCGGTATTTCCGCGTTTCCTTTCACATCATAGACCATCACCATGTCGCCATCAAGGGGGCCTGTCCCCGTCATCATAACCGGAACGATTGCCAGAATGTCTTTTTCCCCATCCCCTGTCACATCAATATAATAAAACTTTGGCTCCTCCACCCAGTTTTTGTCATACATGGCATAGAGACGCTTTGTGAAAAGCAGTTCGCCACCACGGTAAAACCGATATTCCGTCCTCCCATCCTGACCGGAGTCCGACTCTGCCGACACCTTTTCCACCTGCACCTCAATATCCTCTATCCGGTAGGTAAAATACGGCTCCGTCTCCGCAACAGACGCCTCATCCAATGCCGCTCTGCTCACGTTCGCATTCGCCAGATTCTGGTACGTTTCCCGATATAAGTCGCGGTGCTCTGTCATGCAGGTTACCAGCGCCTGTTCAAAGTTCTGCTCCTCTTCCCATAACGATGAAGAACCTTCCGACTCGTTTTTTCCACAGCCGGCAAGCAAAACTGCAATAAGCAAAGTCAAAATTACATATCTCCTTTTCATCTTTTCCCCCTTTACACAAAAAGCCATAACGAATCCGTCATGGCTTTTGAATTTTATCTCTTCGGCTTTGCATAAAAGAAAGAGTTCTTTCTCTCGTAACCGATCTCTTTGTAGTTGATAATCTGTTCTGTGCTGCCGATGAAAAGAAGTCCTTCCGGTTTAAGCGCACGCTCAAACTTCCGGTAGATCTCTTCCTTGGCTTCCTCCGTAAAGTAGATCAGTACGTTACGGCAGACAATTAAATTGCAATCGGTGGGATAAGCATCCTTCAGCAGATTATGCTCCTTAAACTCCACACGGCTCTTGATCTCTTCCGAGATCTGGTAGGAAGGCCCGATCTTCGTAAAATACCTACGCTTCAGGTCATCGGGAACAGCCTCAATGCTCTTCTCGTTATACAGCCCTACCTTCGCCTTTGCAATTACCTGTTTGTCAATGTCGGTAGCCAGTATTCTGATCTGATTCAGCGGTATATGTCTGGACAACGCCATCACCAGGGAATATGGTTCGTCTCCCGTGGAGCAGGCTGCGCTCCAGATCTTCAAATTCTTGCCGAACCTCTGAATGAGCTCGGGAAAAATCTGCATGTCCAAAAGCTGCCATTGATCCGGGTTACGGTAAAACTCCGACACATTGATGGTCAGATAGTTGACAAATTCCTCAAAACGAACCCTGTCCGTCTTTAAGACCTGCACATACTTATCGTAGCCGACTACACCGTTCTTGGCGATGAGCGTGTCAATTCTGCGCTTCATCTGCTTTTCCTTGTATGCATTCAGATCAATACTGGTCAGGTCATAGACCGCTTTTTTGAAATATTCGTAATCGTAAATCATGCCGTCGACCTGCCTTCTCTTAAGTTATAGGATTACTCTGCGTCTTTCTCCGCCTTCTCAGCTGCGATCACAGCGTCGATATCCACGGAAACAACCTCAGCGTCGTCATCCTGTGCTTCTGCTTCCTCTTCCTTCTCAGGTTCCGGAGCAAGAAGTGCCTTTACGCTCAGGCTGATCTTTCTGTCTTCCTCATTGAAGTCCACAACCTTTGCGGTTACGGTATCGCCTACCTTCAGAACATCGGAGGGCTTCTCAATGTGATCCTTGGAGATCTGGGAAACGTGCAGAAGTGCGTCTACGCCCGGCTCAAGCTCCACAAATGCACCGAAGTCCGTCATTCTTGCAACCGTACCGGTCACAACGGAACCGATGGCATACTTGCTCGCAGCATCCTTCCAAGGGTTGAGGTCGTCAAACTTAAGGCTCAGCGCGATCTTGTTGCCGTTGATCTCCTTGATGAGAACCTTTACGGTATCGCCTACCTTGAACATCTTCTTTGGATGCTCAACACGTCCCCATGACATCTCGGAGATATGAAGGAGTCCGTCTGCGCCGCCCAGATCGATGAATGCACCGAAGTCCGTAACGTTCTTCACGGTGCCCTCTACAATGTCGCCTTCCTTGATGCGGGCAAACAGCTCTTTCTGCATCTCAGCCTTCTTTGCTGCGATAAGCTGTCTTCTGTCGCCGATATATCTTCTTCTCTTGGGATTGTACTCGCTGATCACGAACTCAATCTCCTGACCTGCGTACTTGGTCAGATCCTTCTCATAGGTATCGGAAACCAGACTTGCGGGGATGAAGATACGAACCTCATCCACGATCACGCTGAGTCCGCCGTCCAGCACCTGTGCAACCTGTGCCTTGAGCACTTCCTTATTGTTGAAGGCTTCCTCAATTCTCTTGTTTCCTCTGTCGGCTGCAAGACGCTTGTAGGTCAGCTGAACCTGTCCCTCGCCGTCGTTCACCTTGAGCACCTTGACTTCCATGGTGTCTCCCACCCTGGCAACGGTAGTCAGATCTACATTGGGCTCGTTGGTGTACTCGTTTCTTGTCAAAATACCGTCTGACTTGTATCCGATGTTCAGAACGATCTCTTCGGGCTTCACATCAATGACTGTACCTTCGACTACCTCTCCTGTGTGTATTGTCTTTAATGATTCCTCTAACATTTGTTCAAAAGTTAATTCTGACATAATTTTGAACCTCCTCGATAATATTGTTTGGGGTTGACGCCCCCGCGGTAATACCCACCAGTCGAACAGCTTTAGGTAATGCTAAATGCAAGTCATCCAGTGTCTGTATAAAATAGGTGTTCGCACATTCCTCGCTGCATATTTCATACAGCTTTCTGGTATTGGAGCTGTGCCTGCCCCCTATTACTATCATTGCATCGACAGACGCGGCAAGCTCTTTTGCTTCCCTCTGTCGCTCCTCGGTTGCATTGCAGATAGTATTCGCAACACTAACATTATAGACTTTTTTCTTTAAAATTTCAACTATATTATGAAATTTGTTGTAATTAAATGTCGTTTGAGACACAATACAGATTTCTTTGTCCTTTTCAGGTACAAATTTTTCCGCTTCCTCCACGGTTTCAAGCACCACCGCAGGCGTCGTACACCAGCCCGTGATCCCCTCCACCTCCGGGTGTCCGGGGTTTCCTACCACCACGATCTGCTTTCCTTCCCTGCTCTCCCGCTCCACGATTCCGTGGATCCGCTTGACAAAGGGGCAGGTCGCATCCACGCAGGTAAGCCCTCTTTCCGCAATCCGCTCATATACATCCCTTGCCACACCGTGGGCGCGGATAATCACCGTGCCGGATTCTACTTTGTCAAGTTCCTCCCTGCCCTCGATCACGCGGACGCCCTTCTTTTTCAAATCGTCCACCACTTCCCCGTTGTTCACAACAGCCCCGTAGGTGTAGATGTCACCGCCTTTTTCCGCCTGCTCGTAAACCGCCTCCACCGCGCGCTTCACACCGAAGCAGAATCCCATGCTCTTCGCCAGAATCACTTCCAAGATCAGTTTCCCTCTCGTTTCTTCTCACAGATTTCAATGATTGCCTGGATTACTTCTTCTATGGTCATATCGGAGGAGTCCACCAAAACAGCGTCCTCCGCCTGCCGCAGCGGAGATTCCTCCCGCGTCATGTCCCGCTCATCCCGCTCTATGATATCCGCCTCGATCTTTGCAAGATCACATTCCTCTCCCTTGGCGGTCAGCTCGTCATAGCGTCTCTTCGCCCTGACGGCGCTGCTGGCGGTCAGATAGATCTTCACATCCGCATCGGGCAGCACACAGGTTCCGATATCCCTGCCGTCCATAATGACATCCGAGGTGGCGGCAAGCTCACGCTGCAGCCTTACCAGTTTGGCTCGCACTTCCTTCCTCGGTGCGATGGCGGAAGCCATGTTGCCCACTTCCTCGGTTCTGAGGAATGCGTTCACATTCTCTCCGTTCAAAAGAACCACCTGCTCACCGTTCTCATAGCGGATGGTGATATGGGTCTCCTCACATTTTTTCACAATCCCGTCCGGATCCCCGGGATTCACCTTCTCCCGGATCATATACAGGGCCATCGCCCGGTACATGGCGCCGGTGTCCACATAAATCAACCCCATCCTCTTTGCGATCTGTTTTGCAATGGTACTCTTTCCTGCTCCCGCAGGCCCGTCTATGGCTACGTTATAACTCATCTCTTCCTCTTTTCTGCACTGTTTTCCGGTCAGTGCCGCCGATTTATTTTTCCTGTGCCGCGCTGCACCCGGCAAGATGCCCGGTAGACCACGCGATCTGCAGATTGAACCCGCCCGTCAGTGCGTCCAGATCCAGCACTTCTCCCGCGAAGTATAAACCCTTTACGATTTTGGACTCCATGGTGGAGGGATTGATCTCCTTCACGGACACCCCGCCCTGTGTGATGATCGCCTCCGAAAAATTCCGGCAGCCCGTCACCGTCATGGGAAGTCCCTTGATGAGGGACACCAGACCTTTCCTTTCCTCCCTTGTCACCTCATTTACCTTCTTTTCCGGGTCGATACCGGAAAGTGCCACCATGACCGGGATCATTTTGGCAGGGAACAGACCGCCCAGCGCATTCTTGAACAGGCGGTTCCTGTTTTCCTCAAAATCCCGCAGTATCCTCCTGTCAAGCTGTTCCTCCGTCAGCGCTGGTTTCAGGTCAAGCCGCAGAACCGCTCTTTTTCCGCAGGCGCGTTTTGCATAATAGCTGCTTGCCGTCAGGATCAGGGGGCCGCTGACACCAAAGTGTGTAAACAGCATCTCACCGAAGCCCTGATACAGTTCCTTTCCGTCACAGGAGAGACTCACGGACACATTTTTCAAAGACAGCCCCATCATATCCCTGCAAAAGGGCTCCTGAATATTGAAGGGCACCAGCGCCGGTTTTGCCTCGGCGAGCTTATGTCCCGCCCGCTCTGCAAAGCGATAGCCGTCGCCCGTGGAGCCGGTGCTTTCATAGGAGATTCCCCCGGTTGCAACCACCACGCTGTCCGCGGGCTCCTCCCTGCCGTCAGCAAGGCGTACCCCCCTCACTCTTTTGCCGTCAGGTCTCTCCTCCAGAAGGATTTCCTTCACAGGCGTATGCAGAAACACCTCCACGCCTCTCTCCGAAAGCTCCCTGTTCAGCGCCGCTATCACATCCGAGGAATGGTCGGACTTTGGAAATACCCTGTCCCCTCTCTCGGTCTTTAGCATGCAGCCCGCCTGTTCAAAAAAGTCCATGGTGCTGTTGTTGTCAAAGGAATAGAACGCACTATACAGGAATTTGCCGTTGCTCACCACATTGCCAAACAATTCTTCCGTCTCGCAGGCGTTTGTCACGTTGCAGCGTCCCTTTCCCGTGATAAAGAGCTTTTTCCCGATCTTTTCATTTTTCTCAAACAGGGTCGTCCGGCTTCCGCTCCTTGCCGCAGCGATTGCCGCCATGGCTCCCGCCGCGCCGCCTCCGACCACGATCACCCTATTCATGGTCGCCTCTCCAAAGGGGATTGTCCAGCATAGGCTCCTCGTCGATAAAGTTTATTTCGTCATTCAGATATACCTGATAATTGTTCCATACCTCTTCAAGCGTCTCCAGATTTTTCTTGACCGCCTGAGGGCGTTTCAGGCACATGGCAACCACCAGCGCATTGATCACGCTCAGGGGCGCCACCAGCGAATCCACGATGGAAACCATGTCGCTCCTCGCCAGCAGGTTGCAGGAGGAATACAGGCACATGGGGGAATGGATGGAATCCGTGATGCTGATCACCTTCGCATTCCTGTCATTGGCAAACTCCATCGCCTTCAACGTTCTCATGGAATATCTGGGGAAGCTGATTCCGATCATCACATCCTTCTCGTCAATCCGAAGCATCTGTTCAAAGGTCTCACTGACGCTGGTTGTATTGAGCAGAATCACGTTTCCGCGGATCATATTCAGGTAAAAGTGCAAAAACTCCGCAAGGGGCGCGCAGCTCCGCAGACCGATGATATAGATTCTCTCCGCCTCCAGAATGGCGCTCACCGCCATCTCAAATGCATTAGGATCCAGATTGCCTATGGTGTCTCGAATCTTCTCGATATCCGCGTTCAGCACGGAAGAAAGGATCTCCGACTGGCTGCTGTGCCCATATTTTTCCCCGATCTTCTGCACCGCGCTCAGCTTGTTCTTCACCCACTCCTCCAGCGCCTTCTGGAACTGCGGATACCCCTCATAGCCCAGACCGGACGCAAAACGCACCACCGTGGACTCGCTGATGGAAAGCTCCTCGCCGAGCTTCGCCGCCGTCATAAAGACCGCCTGCTCATAATGATCCCTGATAAAGCCCGCAATCGCCTTATGGCTCTTGCTCATGGACGGATATTTTTCACTGATTCTGGCAAGAATGTCTTGTTGCTTATCCATTTGCATACTCCTGTTCCAACAGTTTCTTTGTCTCCACATCCGTCAGATCATAATCCCCCGTAAGGCTCATGCTTGCCGCGCCGTGGATAAACAGCCACATCCGCATGAACATTCCCTGAGGATCGGCGCAGCCGTCCTGGGCGGCCCGGTTGATCTCATGCAGAACATTGCCGCTCTCCCCGTTCAATATCTCATACAGGCTCTTTCTGTTTGCAACCTCCGACAGAAACAGAAGCCGGAACAGATGCTTTTCTTCCCTTGCAAATGCAATATATGCCATTCCCAGATTGGCAAAGGGCGTAGCCGAAGTGCGGGGATACAGATCATAATAATCCCTGAAAAAGGCTACCGCCTTCTCATACACAGCCGCCCACAGCTCCTCCATATTCTTATACACCCTGAAAATCGGCTGGGTGGAGCAGCCCGCCTTTGCCGCCACCTTGCGCGCCGTCACATTGGCAAACCCTTCCTCCCTCGTCATTTCAAAGGCGGTCTCCAATATGTCCTGCATGGTTATGGACTCTTTTCTTGCCATAGATACCTCTCTTTTCTCTGCCCTTCCCGGGCATCCCCACTTGGGGCTCCTCATTGGTAACACTTGTTATTCTAACCCATTTCCGTCCCACCGTCAAGAAAAAACTGCCCTCCGCATCTCTGCGGGGGACAGCTTTTGTCTCTTTCTTATTATACGGATTATACAGGGTATGCACCATTCTTGGTGTCTGCCTGTGCAGGATCAACCTTCTCCTGCTGTGCCTGACGATACTTGAAGAACTCGGTTGCCACCTGAGGGAACAGTGCGTAGGACAAAACATCCTCATCCTGCTGCTTCCACTCCGACATCTCGGATTCCAGCTTGTCCATCTCGTTGGAAAGCAGATCTGCGGGGCGGCAGGTAATGCGCTCCTCTCCCGGAATAACCTTGTCAACCACTTCCTGATTCATGGGCTTTACGGTCTGACCGTACTTACCGCGAAGCACATCCTTGGTCTGGTCGGTTGCCATCTTGTATCTCTCACCCATCAGTACGTTGAACACTGCCTGTGTACCCACGATCTGGGAAGAAGGGGTAACCAGAGGCGGCTCACCCAGATCCTGACGAACCTTTGGGATCTCCTTCAGCACATCATAGTACTTATCCTCTGCATTCTGCTCCTTCAACTGGCTCACCATGTTGGAAAGCATGCCGCCGGGTACCTGATAGAGAAGGGTCTTGATATCAACGCCCATCACCTTCGGGTTCAACAGGCCGTTTGCAAGGCACTCATCACGGTAAGGTCTGAAGTAGTCCGCAATCTCAGCCAGAAGATTCTGGTCGTAGCCGGTATCGTACGGCGTTCCGCGGAAGGTCTCTACCATCACTTCTGTTGCGGGCTGTGAGGTTCCCATTGCGAACGGGGACATTGCGCAGTCGATCACATCCACGCCCGCCTCCACTGCCTTCAGATAAGTCATGCTTGCCACGCCTGAGGTGTAGTGGGTGTGCAGCTGGATCGGCAGCTTGGTAGCAGCCTTCATCTCCTTGATCAGCTCGGATGCCTTGTAAGGAAGCAGCAGACCTGCCATATCCTTGATACAGATGGAATCTGCGCCCATCTCCTCGATCTTCTTCGCCATGTTGATCCAGTACTCCATGGTGTAGGCATCTCCCAGCGTGTAGGACAATGCAACCTGTGCATGGCCGCGGCCCTCGCGGGCTTTGATCTTGTTTGTTGCGTTTACTGCTTCCTGCAGATTGCGCAGGTCATTGAAGCAGTCAAAAATACGGATGATATCGATTCCGTTTGCGATGGACTTCTCAACGAAGGTATCCACCACATCATCTGCATAGGGTCTGTAACCTAAAATGTTCTGGCCTCTGAACAGCATCTGCAGCTTGGTATTCTTGAATCCGTCTCTCAGCTTTCTGAGTCTGTCCCAGGGATCTTCCTTCAAGAATCTCAGAGACGCGTCAAAGGTTGCGCCGCCCCAGCACTCTACGGAATGGTATCCGACCTTGTCCATCTTGTCCACGATGGGGAGCATAAATTCGGTCGGCATTCTGGTTGCGATCAGGGACTGATGCGCATCACGTAATATGGTTTCCGTTATTTTAATCGGTTTTGCTTCGGACATTTCCTATTTCCTCCTAATATTTTCTATCGCTTAGAATACACCGTAAATTGCCATAAAGGTTCCGGCTGCAACCGCCGTACCGATAACACCTGCCACGTTGGGGCCCATTGCATGCATCAGCAGGAAGTTGGTGGGATCTGCCTCAGATCCGACCTTCTGGGACACACGTGCTGCCATGGGAACCGCAGACACGCCTGCGGAGCCGATCAGCGGGTTTACCTTGCCATGGGAGACAACACACATCAGTTTTCCGAACAGCACGCCGGCTGCGGTACCGAACATGAATGCGATCAGCCCCAGTGCAACGATCTTCAGGGTATCCATGTTCAGGAATGCCTCTGCGCTGGTGGTTGCACCAACCGAAGTTCCCAACAGGATAACCACGATATACATCATGGCGTTTGACGCAGTCTCTGTAAGCTGTCTTACCACACCGGATTCCTTGAACAGGTTACCCAGCATAAGCATACCCACCAGAGGAGCCGTTGTGGGCAGAATCAGGCTGACCACGATGGTAACCACGATGGGGAACAGGATACGCTCCAGCTTGGAAATGGGACGGAGCTGATCCATCTTGATCTTTCTCTCCTTCTCCGTCGTCAGAAGCTTCATGATAGGCGGCTGGATGATCGGCACCAGTGACATGTAGGAGTACGCGGCAACCGCAATGGGTCCCAACAGTCCGGTCTGTCCCAGCTTACCTGCAAGGAAGATGGATGTCGGGCCGTCCGCTCCGCCGATGATGGAAATGGCTGCAGCTGCCTTGCCGTTGAAGCCGAGTCCGATTGCACCGAAGTACGCTGCAAAGATACCGAACTGTGCCGCCGCGCCGAGCAGAAAGCTCTTGGGGTTTGCGATCAGGGGACCGAAGTCGGTCATGGCGCCCACGCCCATGAAGATCAGGGAGGGTAAGATCGCATACTCATCCAGAATATAGAAATAATACAGCAGACCGCCCACACCGTTCGACGAATCCTCCGCATGAAGCATGATATCCGGGTAGATGTTTACAAGCAGCATACCGAATGCAATCGGCAGAAGCAGAAGCGGTTCAAAGCCGTGCCGGATTGCAAGATAAAGGAAAAAGCAGGCAACTGCTATCATCACGTAATTTCCCCACGTCAGGTTAAAGAACGCGGTCTGATGCAGCAGGTTGTCCAGCGTAGTTGTTATGTAATCCATTTGTTGACCTCCTGTAATTTAAGCACCGTAAAGAAGCTAGTTCAAGGTTGCTAAAACCTTTCCTGCCTCAACGGCATCTCCGACTGCTACCTCAATGCTTGCAACCGTGCCGTCCTGGGGAGCTACTACAGGGATCTCCATCTTCATTGCCTCGATGGTAACCACTGCATCTCCTGCCTTTACTGCGGTGCCTACAGGTGCATCGATCTTGAATACCTTTCCTGCTGCGCCTGCCTCTACCTTGATTGCGCCCTGTGCGCCGCTTGCTGCGGGTGCCGCCTTGGGAGCTGCAGCTGCCTTGGGCGCTGCCGGTGCTGCCTTGGGTGCTGCCTTGGGTGCTGCGGGTGCCTTCACAACAGGTGCTGCGCTGCCGGTACCCTCCTCAACTACTACATCGTATACATTTCCGTTTACGGTAATGGTATAATTCTTCATCTCTTTTTCCTCCGATTATCTTCTTTTTCTGATACTTCTCACAACAAAACCATCCGTGCCGGATGCGCCTTCATACGCTGCAACCGCAGCGGCGATCACAGCCGCGAGCTCAAGCTCGTCCGCGCTCTCCGCACTCTCTTCTTTTTCCACGATCCGGGCGATGGTATTCTCCACTGCCGCCTCGGTCGTCTCCGCCTTCTGTTTATTCTTTCCGCTCAGCTTTTCCTGCAGTTTGGGGATTCCTCCGAATGCCCAGATTAACAGGCTGATCATGATCAGAATCACAAACACGGTTCCCATTCCCATCAGGGTATCCATGGCTGCCTTGATCATCAGCTCGCCGATGGACTGATCCAGATTCAGGGCGCAGGACTTCACCGTGAGGAACAGATCGTTGGTGAAGATGACCTCCGCCTCTGCAGTTCTCACATTGCCCTTGGAATCCGTCTTGGTTCCCGTCAGAGGAACTTTCACGATAATCTCGTCACCTGATATCTCATAGCTTGCCTCGGTGTCGGCAACATTCACATCCTCCAGTGAATTATAAAGAGAATCAAATGTGCCGTTGAAGGATACGATACCGTTTAAGATGGCGTTTCCTTCCACCTGCACGCTGCTGAAATTATAGCTTGCTTTATAATAGTTTGTCCACACATACAAAGCGTAGTTGAACTCATCCTCCGCCAACGCCTTGAGCTCGTGCACATTATAGTCCGCCTGATATTCCTGTGCGCGCGCATCATCAAAGAAGCTTGTCATATACGGCACCACGAAATCCGTGGCAATCACTTTCGCACTGTCAACCTTCTGCTGCTGCGCTTCGCTCAATGCTTCTTCATTTCCGCAGGCGGTCAGACCAAATACACAGGTGAGCATACATAACATTGCAAGTATTTTTTTCATATTAAGTATCTCCCTTTCTAAACCGTTCCATGCTTTTTAACCGGGCGCTCTTCACATTTTGTGAACAGCATCTCAAACGCGCCGATCACGTACTTTCTCGTATCGGCGGGCTCTGCCAGCTGATCTACATATCCTCTCCTTGCCGCACTCTGTACGCTGTTCTGGAGCGCTGCGTACTCGGCAGCCTTCTCCTTGATCACATCAGCGCCTTTTCCTTCATACATGATCTTTGCAGCCAGCTCCGCATCCATGGAACCGATCTGTGCATCCGGCCATGCGATGGTGATGTCCGCGCCGGTTGCCTTGGAGTTCATTGCCACATAAGCGCTTCCGAATGCCTTGCCGATGATCACGTTCACCTTGGGTACGGTTGCGTTTGCAAACGTATATGTAAGATGAGCGGCAGCCTTTGCAATCTTCTTTTCGCTGCACTCACATGCCTTGTAGCCGGTCACGTTGGTCAGCGTCAGTACGGGGATGTCAAATGCATCGCAGAAGTTTACGAAATCCGCAGCCTTCTCGCAGCCCATGGGGGACAGCACAGACTCGAATTTCTCTGCCACATTGCCCTCTGCATCCAGCTTCTCGCTTCTGTTTGCAACGGCACCTACGGTAACGCCGTCCAGTCTCAGGAAACCGGTCACCATATCCGGTGCATAATCTGCCTTCACTTCCACGAAATCATTGTTGTCCGCCAGAACGGCAAGTGCAACCGCGGTATCTCCCTTGCAGCCGGAAAGCTCGGGGGTAAGACGGTTCAGATCATCCGTTCCCTCCTCAAATGCAAGGTTCTCCTCGTTGTTTGCGGGAAGCATGGAAACCAGCTTGCGGACGCCGGAGATTACCTCGTCCTCTGTGCCCACGAAATCTGCGTTGCCTGCCTCCTTGCCCTGGAATGCAGCGGAAGCCGTATCACACTTTGCGGTGCTGTTGCCTGCCAGCGCATTGGGGGAATTTACAAAAAGCTTTGCCTTCTCAGACTCCATAAAGGTGAAATCGGACATTGCCGCCATAACGGCAAGACCGCCGCCACAGCTGCCGAATACAGCCGAGATCTGAGGGATCACGCCCGAAGCATCGGACATCTTGCGGTAGATGGTTCCGAATGCGTCCAGCGCATCAGTTGACTCCTGCAGTCTGAATCCTGCGGAATCCAGCAGACCGATCACCGGCGCTCCCGTCTTCATTGCCAGATCATAGAGATTGGCAATTTTCTTTGCATGCATCTCACCGACGGTACCGTTCAACACGGAAGCGTCCTGGCTGTATACATACACAAGATTGCCGTCGATCACTCCATAGCCGGTAATGACACCGTCAGAAGGAGTCTCGTTCTGTTTCAGATCGAAATCCGTAGCTCTGGCGGTTACCAGCGCACCGATTTCCACGAAACTGTTGTCATCGAGCAAAGCGTTGATTCTTTGGCTCGCTTTTGAAGTACTACTCATGTTTTTCAGCCCTCCATTTATAATAAAAAAATAATAACAATGTAACAGGGGGACTCCGTTTTTCTAAAGTAAACGCCTACTGCCCCATGATTGTCTGTAACATTGTAGCACAAAAAAAACGAACGCACTAGCAAAAGTTTTGCAGAATCGGACAAATTGGACGATTTGTATAGTTTTTTAACGTTATCTTAACATTTATAATACATATTTTTTGAGCACCTGTATCACGCACCAGCCCAGATCGATCCGAGGAACCTCCCCGGCGGTCACCACCGGCAGCTCCCTGATGCATTCCTCTCCCACCATGTAGCGGATGCTTCCCACCAAAACTCCCGCTTCCACCGGCGCGGTCAGATGCTTCTCCACGGTGCAGGTGACTTCTATTCTTTCTTCTTCGTCAAGCAGGAGCCCTTGGAAAGTCTGTATAGAAGCCTCCCCAGCCAGATATGCCATGCCAGCATAGCCCGTTCCCCCTTTCTCATCGATCCGCAGTTCTACATACGCACTCTGCCCCAGCTTCTCGGTCTGTCCGTCCTCCACAGGCACCGGTTTTAAAAGAAGCGGATCATATTCCGCCTCCGCAAGTCCGTGGTAGGTGTAGCGTCTCAGCCCATAACCGAACAGCTCTTTAGAGTCTGCCCATTTCCAGGTCTTATGATTCGGCCAGCCGCAGCCGAGCAGCGCAATGGTAAATTTTTTTCCTTCTCTTTCCAGCGCGCCCACATAACAATAGCCCGCCTTGTTCGTAAAGCCCGTCTTTCCGGAGAGCGCTCCCTCCATCATATTCAGAAACGTATTGTGGTTATTGCAGGAAAAGCTTCTGCCCTCCTCGTTCGTAAAGCTGTACGACTGCGCACGCGTGATGTCTAAAAACTCCTCCTTCTTCGGAGAATAAAAACAGCAGTATGCCATGATCCGGGCAAGATCCCTCGCCGTGGTGCCGTGGGCAAGCTGCACGGGATTGCCGTCTTTGTCCGTTCCGTTCCTTGTGGCATCCAGCCCGTTCGGGGTGATAAAGCAAGTCCCCGTGCAGCCGATGGCTGCCGCTTTTTCGTTCATCATTCCGGCAAAGCCCTCCATGCTGCCGCCGATGTTCTCGGCTATCGCCACCGCCGAATCGTTGTGGGATTCCAGCATCAGGGAATACAGAAGGTCACCGAGACGGAAATGCTCTCCTGCCTTCATGTATAATTTCACCTTGGGCATGCTTGCCGCATAGGCGGAGATCTCCGTCATCTCATCCGTACAGCCGTTTTCCAGTGCCAGAATACAGGTCATGATCTTTGTGGTGCTGGCGTTCGCCAGAAAGGCATCCCCGTTCTTCTCATACAGCACGCGCCCCGTGTCCGCATCCATCAGCACCGCGGCGGTGGCATAGAGCGAGGGCTCCTCTGCGGCGCTGCAGGGAAGCGCTGCCCCGGCAAAAGCTGCACAGACCAGCCATAGTGCCGCTGTCCGCCGCAGCCTCCTTCTCCATATTTGCGAAAAAAAATACATAGCAGCAACGCACCTTTGTTTCGTTGCTACTATGTATATGTTGACAATTCCCGTAAATTTCCTCTTTTTTACTCGGTCACATCCGACTGCATCATTCCTGCCTCCGCCTCGGCCTGCTGTTTGAACTCCTCCATCTGAAGGGTAGTAAGCTCCGGCAGCTCCTCAAGAGATTTCACGCCAAAGCAGCGCAGAAACTGTTCCGTTGTGCCGAACAGAAGCGGTCTTCCCGGTGCGTCCAGTCTTCCAAGCTCCGTGATCAGATCGTACTCCAGCAGCTTGTTGATGGCATGGTCGCAGCTCACGCCTCTGATCCGTTCAATCTCCAGTCTGGTGACCGGTTGCTTGTAGGCAATGATGGAAAGGGTCTCGATCACCGTATCGGTCAGCACCATCCTGCGGGGCGTCTTGGCGATCTTGATCAGATACTCGTAAAGCCGGGGCTTGGTGGAGAGCTGTACGCTGTCCTCAAACTGCATCAGCGTGATGCCTCTCTCCTCCGCCTCGTACCTTTTCTGCATTTCCTCCAGAACTTCCTTCACTTCATTTTTATCCGTCTCAAGCACCGCGGCCAGCCTGCTGATCTCCACGGATTCCCCCATGGTAAACAGAATTGCCTCTATGACCGCTTCCTGCTGTTGTCTCTCCATTTCCATTCCTCTTTTCTACGCGCTCTCTTTCAATGTGATGAAAATATCATCAAAGGTGTTCTCCTGCACAATGTTGATCTTGCCCACCTTCATCATCTCCAGAATAACTAAAAACGTGACGATGACCTCCATCTTGCTGTGCTGTTTTTCCAAAAGCTCCCGGAAGCTGCAATGGCTGTGCGCCAGAATATACTCCTCCACATGCAGTGCCTTGGCGTCCATATCGATCTCTTCCTTCTCAATGTTTCCGTAGCTGCTCCGGATGGGATCGATCTTGTCCTCCTGCTTCCTGACCACAGACTTGAAGATATCCTGCAATTTCTGCAGGTTCAACTTCCCGATCAGCTCCGCATAGTCCACCGGCTGGCGGTATCCCTCCACTTCCTTCGGAAGATGCTGCTCCCTGTAAAAGAACCTCTGGGCATCCACCTGCTTGTCCCGTAACTCATAGGACATATACTTATACATCTTGTATTCGAGCAGTCTCTGTACCAGCTCTGCTCTGGGATCCTCTTCCTCCCCTTCCTCATTGACTTCCTTGGGAAGGAGCATCCTGCACTTGATGTCAAGAAGTGTTGCCGCCATGACCAGAAACTCGCTCATCACGTTCATGTCTTCCGTCTGCATCCGGCGGATATAATCCAGATACTGCGCCGTGATCTCCACAATCGGAATATCATAGATATCTATTTTGTTCTTATCGATCAGGTGCAGAAGAAGGTCAAGCGGCCCCTCAAACACCTCAAGTTTTACCGGTATTGCCATAATGTTCTCCATTTCACAGCGTTCACTGTTCTATTCTAACGGCTTTTTCTCTCCGTATCAAGTTCTTTTTCAAGCTCAACCACGATAAGCTCAGCGGGATTGAAAAGTCTGACCCTCGGCGAATGCGTGCCGATTCCGCGCCCCAGAACCATTTTGGCGTTCCCCTCCCCAAACAGCCCTCCGTCATATTTCGGAAAAAACCGGATTGCCGGGGAAATCACGCCTCCCAGAAAGGGAAGCCGCACAATGCCGCCGTGTATATGCCCGGAAAAGACCAGATCCGCGCCCCATTTTGCGTACTCCGGAAAATAGTCCGGGTTGTGCGCCAGAAGCACACAGTATGCGGAAGACTCCGGCGTGCCCAGCGTTTCCGTCAGATACCGCTCCGGCATGGGCGGTATCTCAAAGCGCTTAAAAAATTCCCTGCCGATCTCCAGACCGTAAAAGACAATATTCCGATCACGCAGCACACAGTGCAGATTGTTGAGTGGCTTGATTCCCGCCTCCTTAAGACCCTCCTCGAACTTTTCTCCCATATCCCCGTAACGGCCGGGATACAGCATGATCTTCTGTTCGTGGTTGCCGTATGCGTAGTACACCGGATAGCGCTCCGCCAGCGTTTTCAGAAAGGACAGCGTCTTATCGAACTTCTCTCCTTTTTTTGCCGTGATCATATCTCCCGCCAGAATCACGGCGTCCGGTTTATTCTCCCCAATCGCGTCAAGGAGAAGCTCGTTCTCCCTCCCGTAGCGGTAGTTGTGCAGATCGGACAGCATGACAAGCCGCATGCCCTGCTTGATCTTGGGCGAAGCAAATCGGTATTTTACCGTCACAAAGCGGTGGGTGTCATACAAGACCACCCACGCGCACACAACGATCAAAAAAAACAGTATCATCAAAAGAACCGTCATCGCTCCGTATATTCCTTCCCGATTTCGTGCTGCCGCACTCTTCATCCTGCTTCGCAGGATATTCGTTCCGTGCCTCATTATAGCATAATTACACACTGCACACAAACAGCAATCTACATCAGAAACAGGGAGAACACCTTTTTCAGGTAATCCCGGTAGACCGCTTTCTCCACATCCCCGCCCGCGAGCAGCTTCACTCTGCCGATCTCGGCGTCGCCCAGCTGGTAAACCGCCTCGCCCACCGCCTCGCCGCTTTTCACCGGCGCCTGCACACTCTCCGGCAGCTGCAGGGATTTTGTCACCCCGGACAGATCGTTTCCCTGAAGATCCAGATACTCAAAGGAACCCTCGTACACAATCCCGACCTCCTCCGCCACACCGCCCTCCACGGCAAGTCTCGGAAGCATATCCGTATTTTCATCCCGGTAGAGCTTGCTCACCCGGAAGCCGTAGTCTAACAATGTTCTGGCGTCCTCGAAACGCACCATGTAGTCCGGCGCTCCCATCACCACCGCGATCAGGTCGATCCCGTCCTTGGACGCCGTGGCGGACAGGCAGTATTTTGCCTTGCTTGTAGAACCGGTTTTCAATCCGGTTGCCCACTCGTACTGCTTTAGGAGCTTGTTCGTGCTTGACAGTGTAAACTGGCTGGTTCCCTGTGCCGTGACATGGGTGATATCCTCCATCCAGATTCCCGTATAGTCAAAAACAGCGGGATATTTTGTGGTTAGCTCCCTTGACATGACCGCCACATCATATGCCGTGGTATAGTGGTTATCCGAGTCCGTAAGCCCGCAGCAATCCTCGAAATGGGTGTCCATCAGACCGAGCTTTGCCGCCTTCTCGTTCATCATTTCCACAAACGCCGTCTCAGATCCCGCTATGTACTCCGCAACCGCCACGGAAGCGTCATTTCCGGAAGCCACCGCAACGCATTTGATGAGCGTATCCAGCGTCTGGATCTCCCCTTCCTCCAGAAAAACCTGTGAGCCGCCCATGGATTTTGCATGGGCACTGGTCACAATCTCATCCTCCAAGGTGATCTTCCCCTCCTCCAGCGTCTCAAAGATCAGCAGTAAGGTCATAATCTTGGTAATGCTTGCCGGACTTCGGCGTTCCGATGCGTTACATTCAAATATGGTCTGTCCCGTGGATGCCTCGATCAGAATTGCCGACGGCGCGGCAATCTCCACCTGTGCCGAAACCTGCAGTCCGCCGCCGAAAAACAGCAGAAACGCCAGGAAGCAGGCTGACAGCCGTTTCATTCTTTTCAAAAACAAAAGCCGCACTTCCCATCTTTTTTATAAAAGATATGGAACTGCGGCTCCGAATATGTATCATTGTATCAGATATCTAATACCAGCGCGCCTTAAAATTTTCATACCGCTTCCGGATCGCCTGTTTCGGTCTATCCAGATCGACCTTGAAGGCTTTCAAAAGCTGGATGATGTAATCGATCAGCACAATGAACAGGATCACGGATATGATCTTCCTGCCCACGTCTGGATTCACCAGATCAATCGCCTCATATACCTTGCTGTTCAAAAAGCAGATAATACCGATCGCGTAAAATCCCCATGCAATGGTGCTCTCCAGACATATGATTCCCTTGTAGTTGAGCGGCTTATCGTTGTAATCCCACCACAGCTCTCCAAACAGGCGGAGCATCAGCTTGCCCACCAGAAATTCAAAAAGTGTTGCGGAAACTGCGCCGCACAGATACAGGAGCACATAATTGTTCCTAAGCGGGCACAGCGCCAGATAGCCAAACACCGCACCGAATCCGTAGATAGGACAAAACGGACTCTTTGCAAATCCTCTGTTCGTCAACTTGCGGTTGCAAAACGACATGTAGACAGACTCCACAAACCATCCCAGAATACTGTATACCACAAATGCAGCAACCAGATGATACACGTCCGTCCCAAACATTTTGAACGTCCACATGCTTTTTCCCTCTCCTCATAAAACACAGCGTAAAAATACAGAAGTCCCGGATCGAGATGACCAAGGACTTTTCTGATTTTCTTAGTTATATTTACGCTTTCTTGCCGCTTCAGACTTCTTCTTACGTCTTACACTTGGTTTCTCATAATGCTCTCTCTTGCGGATCTCCTGCTGGATACCTGCCTTCGCACAGCTTCTCTTGAAACGACGTAACGCGCTGTCTAAAGTCTCGTTCTCTTTTACGATTACGTTTGACATAACTACACCCTGACCTCCCTTCAGTCCCTTCAAGCAACACGACTGATACGGGTTAATATGTGCAACCGGCCATCACTTTGGTTACAGCCCGCATACACAATACACATTATATCATAAAATCAGTCAGCGTCAACTACTTTTTTTATGTCGGCAAAATTTTTTGCTTATTTTTACGAAAGCATGCCTGCAAGCACTTTTTCCGTCTCGGCAATCGCCGCGGAAATGCCTGCGGGATTCTTTCCTCCGGCCTGCGCCATATTGGGTCTGCCGCCGCCACCGCCGCCTACCAGTGCGGCAATGCCCTTGATCAGATTTCCTGCGTGCGCACCCTTCGCAATGGCGCCGTCCGTTGCCATCGCCACCATGCTCACCTTGCCGTCCTTTGCGGAAAGAAGCACCACAACGCCCTCGCCCAGCTTCTCCTTCAGGGAATCGCCCAGATCGCGCAGTCCGTTCATGTCCACATTGTCCACGCTGCTTGCAAGGAGCTTCACGCCCTTCACTTCCACGACGCGATCCATCACATCGCCCAGCGCTTCCTTTGCAGCCTTTGCCTTCAACGCCTCGTTCTCGCTCTGTAAGCTCTTCAATTCTGCCATCAGGTGTTCGCACTTCTCCACCAACGTATCCGGCGTGGTCCTGACTGCCTTGGCTGCGGAAAGCAGCTTCTCTTCCATCTGTTTGTAGTAAGCGATAACTCCGCTTCCCGTGAGTGCCTCAATTCTGCGCACACCGGCTGCAACACCGCTCTCCGATACGATCTTGAATACTGCAATCTGCGCCGTATTTCCCACATGCGTACCGCCGCACAGCTCCGTGGAGAAGTCTCCCATGGACACCACGCGCACGCTCTCGCCGTACTTTTCTCCGAACAGTGCCATCGCGCCTGTCTTCTTCGCCTCCTCCAAGGACATCACCCTGGTGACAACCGGAAGCGCCGCTGTGATCCTGCTGTTTACAATCTCCTCCGTCCTGGCGATCTCCTCGGATGTCATGGGTGCGGAATGGCTGAAATCGAAACGCAGCCTCTCGCTGTCCACATAGGAGCCTGCCTGCTCCACATGGGAACCCAGCACCTGTCTGAGCGCGCTCTGCAACAGATGCGTCGCACTGTGGTTCTTGCAGGTGTCCGCACGGTTTGCGGCATCCACCTGCAGCAGGGCATTGTCTCCTGTCTTCAAAACGCCCTTTACCACCTTGCCCACATGACCGATGATTCTGCCATTTAACAGCTTCACGGTGTCCTCCACCTCAAACACGCCGTCCTTTGTGGTAATGACACCCTTATCCGCCTTCTGTCCGCCCATGGTGGCATAGAAAGGCGTCTTTTCCGTCACAATCGTTCCGGATTCCCCGGCAGCAAGTTCCTGCTTCATTTCCGTTTCGGATGCAGCTGCAACAATCCTGCTTTCCGTCCCAATGCCGTCATAGCCTGTAAACTCACTTACAACCGTATCGGGAAGTGCATCAAACACCCCTGCACCCACCGTCAGCTTTGCGGAGAAGTTCTGGTTATCCCTTGCCTTCTGCTTCTGTGCTTCCATGGCGGCTGTAAATCCGGTCTCATCCACCGTCAGTCCCTCTTCGTCCGCAAGTTCCACCGTCAGTTCAATAGGGAAGCCAAAGGTGTCATAGAGATAGAACGCGCTGTCTCCGTCAATGGCATTTTCGCCCCTCTCGCGCTTCTCGTCCAGAATCTTTTTAAACTCCTTCATGCCGTTCTCGAGAGTGCTCTCAAAGCGGGTGATCTCCTTCTTCAATTCCGAGAGAATGAACTCTCTGTTTTTCACAAGGCGAGGATAGCTCTTTGCATAAATATCATCAATATACATACCTGCGATCGTAAGCAGGTTGTCCGTGGTAAGCCCCAAAATTCTTCCGTGGCGCACTGCGCGGCGGATCAGTCTGCGAAGCACATAGCCTGCGCCGGCGTTAGAGGGAAGAAGCTTTGCCTCATCTCCGATCAGCATTACGCTGGTGCGCAGATGATCGGACAGCACTCTCATGGATCGGGTCATTTTCTCATCCGCATCGTACTGATGTCCCGACACCTTCTCCACATAGGCGATGATGGGGGCGAAGAGATCCGTGCGGTACACATCCTTCGTTCCGTTTAAGAACGCCAGAATTCTCTCAAGTCCCCAGCCGGTATCCACATTTTTCTGTTTCAGAGGCGTCAGGGAGCCGTCATGGTGCTTCTCGTACTGCATGAAAACATCGTTTCCAAGCTCGGTGTACTTGCCACAATGACAGCCGGGTCCGCAATCCGGGCCGCAGTCCGGCTTGTCCGCGATATAGAACATCTCGCTGTCCGGGCCGCAGGGGCCGTACTCCAGTCCCCACCAGTTGTCCTCAGCGGGCAGATAGTAAATATGTTCTTTCTTAAAGCCGGAAGCAATGCGGTATTTTGCACCCTCCTCGTCTCTGGGCGCATTCTCATCCCCCGCAAACACGGTTGCGGCAAGGTGCTCCGCATCGAAGCCGAGCACCTGCGTCAGAAGCTCAAAGCTCCATTTGCACCTGTCCTCCTTGAAGTAATCTCCAAGGCTCCAGCTTCCCATCATCTCAAAGAAGGTGACATGGCTCTTGTCGCCCACGGAATCGATATCGTTCGTGCGGACACAGCCCTGCACGTTGCAGAGCCTTGTTCCGAGAGGATGCTTCTGCCCTAACAGGTAGGGCATCAGGGGCTGCATGCCCGCCACATTGAAAAGAACGCCGGTGGAGCCGTCGGATACCAGAGATACCGCTCCCACATCCACATGTCCTCTCTCGATATAAAACTGCTTCCACGCCGTTCTTAATTCTTCTGAAGTGAATTGTTTCATCTGATCCTCCAATTAAAACGTGAATTTGTCTGCAAAGTATGCATCCAGATCTGCAATGGCTACGCGCTCCTGCTCCATGGAATCGCGGAAACGCACCGTGACACAGCCGTCCGTCTCGGAATCAAAGTCGTAAGTGATGCAGAAAGGCGTACCGATCTCATCCTGACGGCGGTATCTCTTTCCGATCGCGCCTCTGTCGTCGAACTCGCAGTTATACTTCCTGCAGAGCTGCGTATAGACCTTCTCGGCGCCCTCGTTCAGCTTCTTGGAAAGCGGCAGCACACCGATCTTCACCGGTGCAAGCGCCGGATGGAAACGAAGCACGGTACGCATGTCACCGCCCTCCAGCTCCTCCTCGTCGTAGGCAGCACACAGGAATGCAAGCACCACGCGGTCTGCGCCCAAAGAAGGTTCAATTACATAAGGTATGTATTTCTCATTCTTGGTATCGTCAAAATAGGTCATATCCTGACCGGACAGGTTTGCATGCTGGGTCAGGTCATAGTCGGTTCTGTCCGCAATGCCCCAGAGCTCACCCCAGCCGAACGGAAACAGGAACTCGATATCCGTCGTGCCCTTGCTGTAGAAGCAAAGCTCCTCCGGAGAGTGGTCACGCAGACGCATCTCCTCCTCCTTCATGCCCAGTGACAGAAGCCAGTCACGGCAGAAGGCTCTCCAGTACTGGAACCATTCCAGATCGGTGCCCGGCTCGCAGAAGAACTCAAGCTCCATCTGCTCAAACTCTCTGGTTCTGAACGTAAAGTTGCCCGGCGTGATCTCGTTACGGAAAGACTTTCCGATCTGACCGATGCCGAAAGGAATCTTCTTTCTGGAGGTACGCTGCACATTCTTGAAGTTTACGAAAATACCCTGTGCGGTCTCGGGACGCAGATACACCGTATTCTTTGCATCCTCGGTAACGCCCTGAAAGGTCTTGAACATCAGGTTGAACTGTCTGATGTCCGTGAAATTGTGCTTGCCGCAGGTCGGGCAGGGAATATTGTGCTCCTCCACGAAGTTTTTCATCTGCTCCTGAGACCATGCATCCACGCTCTCCTCAAGCGTGATGCCGTTCTCTGCGCAGAAATCCTCGATCAGCTTATCCGCACGGAACCTCTCATGACATTCCTTACAGTCCATCAACGGGTCGGAGAAACCGCCCAGATGTCCACTGGCAACCCATGTCTGGGGATTCATCAGGATGGCACAGTCCACGCCTACGTTGTAGGGGTTTTCCGTGATGAATTTCTGCCACCATGCCTTCTTCACATTATTTTTCAGTTCCACTCCAAGATTGCCGTAATCCCATGTGTTGGCAAGTCCTCCGTAAATTTCGGAGCCGGGATATACAAAGCCCCTTGCCTTTGCCAGCGCTACGATCTTGTCCATTGTCTTTTCCATAATAGTTCTCCTCCTATTTTATGATCACATAAGTCAGCCCGCCGTCACCCGACGCCCTGACGCTTTTGCTGTCAACCAGCGTACTTCCCTCGCTCCGGTATAAGACCTTCGTCGGAACCGTCACCAGCATGGTTTCTGAAAAAATCACCACATGCTTTCCCGCCAGGGCATCCGCCCCGCCCTGCACACTCGCGCCCTTCGCATTGACAAGCGCCGTATCCAGGGAATACCCCTCCGCCTGCGCCTGTTCCACGGTTCCGTAGAAGAACGTCACTTCATTGAACGCCGCATAGTCCTCTGCCGACCCATACCGCATACCGACACTCACCGTTGCCCCGTCGTCTCTCCGATCGATTCCGATTGCCGATATTCTCCCCTTACCGTAGGCCTGCATTTCTTCCCGGATGAACTGTTCAAGCCCTTCCTCGGTGTAATACTCCTTGTCAAAGGACTCCACAATCTTCGCGGTAATCTCCCCGTCCGCGCCAATCTTCACACCTGTCTCCGGTTCCCTGCTGCTATTCCCGGCACAGCCGGAAAGCAACATTGCAAACGAAAGGAGCAGAGCCGCTCCGGTCACACCCGTCCATCTTCTTTTCCCCATAAATATCTCCTTTTAAACACATTTTTTTCTTTTGGTTTTAAGACACCATTCTTTATTATAGCGAACTTATTTTGGTTTTTCAACAAAGAGTTTCTAATATTTGCAGACTTTTGAACGGGTGATCCATAAATCGTCTGCGATATTCTCCCGCAACCTCCGTAAGTTCCGCAAGCACCTCCGGTGTCACCGTGAAGGTATACAGCTTCTCAATGCTGCTCTGTGCAATGTATGTAAGCGCATATTCCGTGGATCCGTTCCACTTCCGGTCTTTCGGAACACCGGGGTACTCCCCGTTCACCGCAATCGCCTTCAATTCAAACACGGCTCTCACAAGCGGGTTTGGAAGCACCGGCACAAGCAGGGCGCGCAGGCTCTGGTACAAAAGCTTCAGCATCTCCCTCTCGTCGTTGTTCTCTCTGGTGTAGTAATCCGCGACCTCCAGAAAATACATACCGTAATAGGCGCATATGTAATCCGAGCGGAGCTCCTCGAAATACTGACTGATGTCAGCCTCCGCAACATTATAGGAGTTTTTTCCCTCAAACAGCTTGAACCTGCCAAAAGAAAAAGGGTTGGTTGCCGCCGTAAAACGGCTGGTGGGCCGTCTTGCACCTTTCGCAAAGGCAGAAATCTTCCCTCTCTCTTTTGTAAGTATACAGATTCTTCTGTCATATTCCCCGACAGGGGTCTGGCTGATCACCATTCCTGTCACAAAACATATATCCTGCATAAGGATACTCTCCCGCCACAAGACCCGCCGTCCGCGGGTTCTCCTGTGCCTTTCCCCTGGCGTAAGCCAGATAATCCGCAACGCTGCCGCTTTCTTCAAATTGCTTCCAGTAATTTTCGCCGTTCATCCTGCTCCCCCTTTTGTGTGTTTCCTCGTCATTAGGGTTCGCCGATTTTCATTTTCTATGCGTCAGCTTCTGGTATCTTTTTCGTTGTAGCCGAAATTTTTGAGAAGGAAATCGCTGTCCCGCCAATCCTTTTTCACCTTCACCCAGAGCTGCAGATTCACCTGTTTTTCCAACATATCCTCGATCTCCGGCCGCGCCATGGAGCCGATCCTTTTCAACATGCTGCCGCCCTTTCCGATGATGATTCCCTTGTGGGAATCCCGCTCGCAGACGATGGTCGCCTCAATGTCCACAATGTTTTTCCTAAACTTCATGCTCTCGATGCTGACGGCGACGCCGTGGGGAATCTCCTCCTCGAGGAGCCGCAGCGCCTTCTCCCGGATTAACTCCGCCACGATCTGGCGCATGGGCTGATCCGTGACCGTGTCCTCATCATAGAACGCCGGACCGTAGGGAAGATATTTCATAATGCACTTGATGAGCTCCTCCGTATTTTCCGCTTTCAGGGCGGACACCGGAACGATCTCCGCAAAATCATATTCCTTACGGTAGGTGTCGATATATTCCAGAAGCTGCTCCCGCTTCACCGTGTCGATCTTGTTGATCACAAGAATCACGGGCGTTGCGGTTTTCTGTAACTGCTCAATGATATGTCTCTCGCCTGCGCCGATAAAATTGGACGGCTCCACCAGCCAGAGGATCACATCAACCTCCGACATGGTCTTTTCCGCCACCCCTACCATATAGTCGCCCAGCTTGTTCTTCGCCTTGTGAATGCCGGGCGTGTCCAGAAACACGATCTGTCCCTCCTCAGAGGTATAGACCGTCTGGATCCTGTTTCTTGTGGTCTGCGGTTTATTGGATGTGATCGCAATCTTCTGTCCGATCAGGCAGTTCATCAGAGTGGATTTTCCCACATTCGGTCTGCCGATCAGGGTTGCGAAACCCGATTTGAATGCTGCATTCTGTTCCATGTCAATCTCCGTCCGGCGGGATGCCCCGCCTTTACTTCTGCTCTTTATTTTCCGTCGTCACCGGCTGCGCGGGTGCGGGCGCTGTGGGCTGTCCGCCGGAGGGCATCTGCGCATAGGCTCCCTGATAGGGCGTCATGTACGGCTGTGTGCCTCCCATTGCCGCCATCCGCTTTTCTCTCTTCTTATCCTGTCTTTTCGCAATGAACATGATGACCCGCACGATCACAAAGACGATCAGTGCAATCAGCAATAGATACGGCAGGCTCACCACAAACCATACAAAGAACTCCCTGCAGCCGTTGCCGATGTTGGTCAGGCTCTTCACAAAGCCCTCTCCGATGCGCTCCCAGACGGTCTTCTCCTCCACCTGAACCGGTGTCAGCTCCACCACCTCGGAAATATCCAGATAAAGTGTGCTGTATGTAATCTGATTGTCGTAGGTTCTGAGCCTGCTCTCCATGCTCTCGATCTGATAGCGTATCTCAGAGAGACGGGATTCCAGCGTGATGATGTCCTCCAGTGTCTCCGCCTGCCCCATCAGCTCAAGCAGTCTGTCCTGCTCTGCAAGAAGGGTCTTTTTGTGGCTTTCCAGATCCACGTAGTCAAGCGTCACATCCACCTCCTGCACCGAGCGGTTGGTCACATTGCTGTTCTCCCCCACATAGGTCAGGAATGCATCCATGTTCTCACTAGGAATGCGGAGCGTCAGGCTCGCACTTCTGTCATTGCGGTAGCCCGTGTCGTAGTAGGAATAATTGTAGCGGTTGTAGGCGCTGCCGTTATATACGTTCATGCTCTCCACATAGCCGCCCAGCTCCTCCGTCTTATCCTGCACATGGACAAGGAGGTCGTCAAACTGCAGTGTCTCCACGGAAAAATTGGCTGTTTTGATCAGCTTTCTCCCCGCTCTGACACTTCCCTGCTCATTTGTGCTCCCGGTGCCGGACGCCGCCGTATCGCTCTGCGGCATGTAGATCTCGTCCGTGGCATAGTCTTCGCCGTAGGAATCGTAAGACGCCCCGTTCTCCGCATAGTATGCGCCGCTCTTTGAATCGCTTGCGCCGCAGCCTGCGAGCATCGCCGCAAACAGTACGGCAGACATTAGATAAATTCCCTTTCTCCTTCTGTTCAGGTTCATGTGACCCTCCTTCCCCGGTCTGTGCCGGTATCAGCCGTTTACAAGATTCTCAACATGGTCAAACAATGCTGCGCTCTCCGATATTTTTTCTGCATTTCCCACCACGCACAGGCACTCGTCCTCCATGAAGGCGCGCACATATGCGGCTGTCCCGCGCAGATCGTCCGCTGTCGTCTGCAGGAGTTCATTCCGCTCCCTCTGTCTGTCCTCATCCGTGATTCCGGTCATAAATCCGCTCAGAGAATACAGTCCCCTCACGGAAGCTGTCATGGGCATGTCAAGCTCGCTGACTGCCCCTATGATAAATTGTGTCATGGTGCGCTCATCCGCCTCAAAGCCCGCAATATAATCCGCAGCCGCCTCGTACACATCCAGCGTGCGCTTCAGATTTGGATCCCTGTAAGAGACAAAGTAGCAGTCGCCGAAACGGGAGAAGCTGCACATACAGCCGTACGCGCCGCCCTGCACACGCACCTGATTCCAGAGGTAATCATACCCCATCATCACCTTCAGCACCCGTAGGGAGCCGGTGTAGGCAAGTCCCTTGTCCTTGAAGTCTCCCGCACGGCAGACATACTGGATCTGTCCCGGCGTCTTGAAGCCCTCATTCTTCTTGACAAGTTCCGGATGATAGCTTCCCTTTTCCACCTCATCCGTATACAGCGCACCCTCAAGCCCTGCCGTAAGCTCTGGCAGTGCCTCCGCAGCCGTCCCGCTTCCGGTCAGGTCATACATCAGGTTCTCCGCCCGGAAGATCATGTGGGAAAGCTCCTTCAGGTTCTCAACCAGTTCATCCGCCTTCTCCTCAAAATGCGCGTCCAGCTCCTCCACAAAACGGTAGAATGCAATGCCGGAAAGCTGCTCGTTCAACGCGGATTCCTCCGTGATGCCCGCCATTGCCCTGCCCACGGCAACCATATGTCCGGCGTTGCTCATCTGTCCCTGCATGCGGGATTTTCCTTCCGCCAGAATCTCCTTGATACGCTTCTTATCCGTAAGATCCGAGGTCAGCATAATCTCCTGCATAAGGCCGACCGCCTTATCCAGATTCTGCTCCATCACCTTCGTCTTAAGCTCCATCGTCACCGTGCAGCAGTTATCCTGCTGTGCGTTCTCGTAAACATTGTCCACCGTCGCCATGCCGCCCGTCAGGATATTGATCTCATTATAGAGATCCACGTAGCCGTGCTTCTCTGTGTTGAGCAGTCCTAAAAGCCCCTTCAGCACACCGATATAGGGGAACAGTCTGCCCGGAACGCGATCCAGCTTGAAGATCAGGCGCAGGTAGCAGATGCCGTTGGTAAACAGACCATGGTAGAGGAAATCCCGATCCCTGATCTTTCTCAGCTCGTTGACATAGGGCGCCGCCTCTTTTTTCAGATCCGCCACGGAAAGCAGCGGGATCTTGTTCAGATCCTCCTCCGTGTCCGGTGCGTCCTGATAAGCCTTGAGCGCCTTGGTATCCTCCACAAGCCTGCAAAGCTCGCTCTCGGAAAGGGACTGCTTGTATGCCTGCAGCTTCTCCCGCAATTCCCTGTCACGCTTCTCCGTCAGACCCCTGCAAGGCTTCAATACCACCAGAGATTTGTGGGGATTGGAAAGCAGGTACTTCTGCACAAGCTCCTCGTAATATCCGGTCTCTGTCTTTTCCCGCAGACGGGCAAAGGTCTCGTTCGCCTCAATGTGGATAAACGGTTTGCTGTCGTCGTAGAGCCAGCTGTCGAACATTTGCAGATTATACATCAGTCCGGCGGGATAAGAGCCAAAGTCCGCCTCCCTGTACTTGAACTCGTAGTAGTTTAATCCTGCCAGAAGCGCCTTTCTGTCAAAGCCCTCCTTCACAAGTTTCTCAAGAACCTCTGTGATGGTATTCAGGAATAAGGGTTCCTGATCCGCATCCGCATTCTTCGCCACGATGCTGAAATAGGGCTGCTTGATCCCGTTCTCGTAGCGGCTGTAAATATCCGTTCCGATCCCGGCATCCGTCAGCGCCTTCTTCAAGGGTGCGCCCGGTGCGGAACAGAGCGCATAGTCGAGGATCTGGAATGCCAGATAAAGCTCTCTGTCCAGTGTATTTTCCACGGTCATGTTGTATGCAAGGTAGGTGTTTCCCTCCTCCTTGTCCTCCGCGCCGATGGGATACTCCTTCTCCACTCTGCGCATCTCTGTGAAGGCTTTCTGGGATTCCACCTCCGATGCCACCTCGCGCCTCTCAAATGCGGACAGATATTCCCGGTCTATGAAATCCAGCTTCTCCGCCATATCCATATTGCCGTAGAGGAAGATATAGCTGTTGGAGGGGTGATAATACTTTTTGTGGAACTCCATAAATTCCTCATAGGTCAGTTCCGGGATAACCTGCGGATCGCCGCCGGACTCAAATCCGTATGTGGTATCCGGGTAGAGGGAATTCATCACCTCTCTGGAAAGCACCTCGTCCGGTGAGGAGAACGCGCCCTTCATCTCGTTGTATACCACGCCGTTTAAGGAAAGCTTGCCCTCCTTATCCTGCAGCTCATAATGCCAGCCCTCCTGACGGAAGATCTTCTCTTCCTTGTAGATGTTGGGATAGAACACCGCGTCCAGATACACATGCATCAGATTCTGGAAGTCCTTGTCATTGCAGCTTGCCAGCGGATAGATTGTCTTGTCCGGGTACGTCATGGCATTCAAAAATGTGTTGAGTGAGCCCTTCGCCAGCTCGATAAACGGATCCTTCACCGGAAAGCGTTTCGATCCGCAGAGCACGGAATGCTCCATGATATGCGCCACTCCGGTGCTGTTCACGGGTGTGGTTCTGAAGCCGATGGAGAACACCTTGTTCTCATCATCATTGGACAGAAGCGCCACTCTGGCTCCCGTCTTTTTGTGTCTCAGAAGATAGCTCTCCGAATTGAGATCTTCGATCCTTCTTTTCTCGATCAGTTCATAGCTTGTCAGATCTTCTACTTTCATACACTCTCCCTCTCTTTTACAATGTCATAAGCGCCAGCTTGGAAAGCGCGATCTCCTGAATCAGCACTCCCGCCTCTTCCTTCTGCTGCGGCGTCATTTTCACAAATTCCTGCAATTTCCATGTCTCCGTCACATACTGCCGTTTTCCGTGTTTCTCCCGCAGAATGCTGAATTTTACCTTGGTCTTTAGCTGCAGGTAGGTCTGGTAGGCAAAGCCGTGGGGCTCCATGTAATAGAAATGGCTCTCCAGAGAGAGATCCTCACCCGAAAGCTCCGGCTTTATGTAGTGGTTGACGAGGGTCTTTAACTTGAACGGAATGTCCTCCCCCTCAATCAGCTCGTCGTAGGTGTATTTCGCCCCCACATAGACGCTGCCGACGTCCTGCATCACATATTTGTAATCCCTGTTCTCACCTGTTGTCATGTTCATGAAAGTTTCTCCAGATCCTCTATTTTATCTCCGCTGATGCGCATGGCGTCCCGGATAGCCTTTAAGGAGAGCCTGCTCTCCGCGGCAAGCTCCTCCGCCGTCACCTTTCTGCCGTATTCCTCCGCCAGCTTTCTTGCTGCATCCGCCACCTTGTTGACCCTTCCGGCAATGTTGTTGTCCTTCTTGGATTCCTCCGCATTTTCCGCGATGTAATCCTCCATGGCGTCCATCATCATTTTAGCCAGCATGGCCTCCGCTTCCGCCGCATGCTCCATGGCTCCCAGCATCCGCACGCCCATGGCGAGTGCCACGTTGCCCTCTCCGATCAGATCCTCCAGAAAGACGCCCTGTCCCGCGTAGAGCTTCGCCACGTCCACCACCTGCGGCAGCATCAGTGTCAGAAGCCTCTCCTGTGCCTGTGCGTCCCCCGCCATGGCGGACAGCACCACCGCCTCCCGCTCTCCGTCGCTGAGCGTTTCCGTCCGTGCGATCTCATCCAGATAGATCTGTAAGAAATTCCGCTCCTCCTCCGTGAGGTATTCCTCCTCACTCAGGGGCTCGCCGATTCCGACCTTGTGTTTTTTCAGGTAATCATACACCAGCGCAAGCTGCTCCTCGTCCAGAGCAAAGTCCGCAAACGCCTCCTTTACCTGTGTCTCCGTGAGCAGGTTTCCCTGCGCCTTTGCCGTCTCCCTCAGATTTTGCAGCTTATCCGCAAACAACAATTCCCTTTCCATTTTCTTCCTCCAAAAGCTCCCTACTCCACATGCTTGTGGGTAAACAGATGGTCCTGACAATATTCGTAATTGCCGTTGCACTTCGAGCAGAACCGGAACTCCAGCTCAGGATTTGATTCATCCGTTCTTCCGCAGATGGCGCACTTGTGCTTCGTCACCGCCTGACTGTGGCGCACCTGACTGCGGAACTCCTGCTGTTTGCGGATCTGCTTCGGGCTCCGTATGATTCTCTTCCTCGAGGTGAAGAAAAACACGACGAAGTTGAGCAGGGACGCCACGATCGCCACCCTGCAGAATAAACTTAAATCAACAGCCGGAACCCCTCCCAGGGATATAACCGCTCCCTGAATGAACTCCCATCCCGCGATCACGGCGTAGACGATTCCCATCCACTTGACCTTGATGGGCACAATAAACATCAACAGCACCTGCACATCGGGGAAGGTCGCCGCAAACGCCAGAAAGATCGAGGTGTTGACATATCCCGTATTGAAGAACTGGGAGCCCAGCCGGAAGATTAACGCTGCCACGGCAGGATCGGAAAGTCCCCACGTCTCTCCTAAAAAGATGTAGGCAAGTCCCATGGCGGCAAAGCTGCCCAGTATGGTAAACAGCATGCCGGAAAACAGATACACATTGTAGCGGTAGGTGCCCCAGGTACGTTCCAGCGCATTTCCGATCAACCAGTAGAAATACAGCATGATCAGGGTCGAGATGGGGCCGCCCATGGAGGGGGGAACCACAATCCATGTAAACAGACGCCACACCTGACCATGCAGGATCTGGTACGGATCCAGCGTCAGGTAATAGACAAACTCACTGTTGATCAGTTCGATAATGTAGCCCACCGCATAGCAGGCAATCAATATGGTGGACAAATTCGGAATGGCGTACTTTCCGAACTTTTTTTCAAATTTGCTCATATGGTACATACTTTGCCTCCGGTCTCCCGTCATTTGAGACAGGATAGTTGCATATATTCTATCATTCCTGTTTTCCAAAGTAAATGTAAAATTTTATGAAGGCTTTCCTCGTTGCAATTTGTCGCTTTCTGTCGTATAATCAAGTTTGTATGCACTACTGCATGCAAGCTGTTTTTGACACAAAATCAAAGAAAAAGGACGCGTTATATGACATATACACTGGGTATTGATATCGGCTCCACAACCGTCAAAATTGCCATCTTGGACGAGCAGCACCGGATTCTGTTCTCGGACTACGAGCGGCATTTTGCCAACATCAGGGAAACGCTTTCCTCCCTGCTACAAAAAGCATATGACAAGCTTGGCAACCTTACCGTCCATCCCATGATCACCGGCTCCGGCGGTCTTACGCTTGCCAACCATCTGCAGGTTCCCTTCACTCAGGAGGTTATTGCCGTTGCCACATCCCTAAAGGAGCTTGCTCCCCAGACGGATGTTGCCATCGAGCTCGGCGGCGAGGATGCAAAGATCATCTACTTTGAAGGCGGCAATGTGGAGCAGCGTATGAACGGCATCTGTGCCGGAGGTACGGGCTCCTTCATCGACCAGATGGCTTCCCTGATCCAGACGGACGCCTCCGGTCTCAATGAGTATGCCAGAAATTACAACTCCTTATACACCATCGCTGCCCGCTGCGGCGTGTTTGCAAAGACCGACATCCAGCCCCTGATCAACGAGGGGGCTACCAAAGAGGATCTCTCCGCTTCCATTTTTCAGGCGGTGGTGAACCAGACCATCAGCGGTCTTGCCTGCGGAAAACCCATCAGAGGACATGTTGCTTTTCTGGGCGGTCCCCTGCACTTTCTGTCCGAGTTAAAGGCTGCCTTCATCCGAACCCTGAAGTTGGATGAGGAACACATTATAGATACGGATAACTCCCATCTTTTTGCGGCGATCGGTTCCGCTCTCAACGCAAAGGAGGATGTCTCCTATTCTATGGAGGAAATGGTGGGAAAACTCTCCTCCGACATCAAGATGGAGTTTGAGGTGGAGCGCATGGAGCCCCTGTTTGCGGATCAGTCTGCCTACAATGAATTCAAGGAGCGCCACGGCAGGCACCATGTAGGCACGGCAGAGCTCGCCTCCTACAAGGGAAATGCCTATCTGGGAATCGACGCCGGTTCCACCACCACTAAGATCGCTCTCGTAGCCGAGGACGGTTCTCTTCTGTATTCCTTTTACAGCAGCAACGACGGCAGTCCGCTGAATACAGCCATCCGCTCCCTGAAGGAGATCTACGCTCTTCTTCCCGAGGGCGTCACCATCGCCCGCGCCTGCTCCACCGGCTACGGAGAAGCGCTGATGAAGGCTGCATTCCTTTTGGACGACGGTGAGGTGGAAACGGTTGCCCACTACTATGCTGCCGCATTCTTCAATCCTTCCGTGGACTGCATTCTGGACATCGGCGGGCAGGATATGAAATGTATCAAGATCAAAAATCACACCGTGGACAGTGTGCAGCTCAACGAGGCATGCTCCTCCGGGTGCGGTTCCTTCATTGAAACCTTTGCCAGGTCCCTAAACTATTCCGTACAGGATTTTGCGAAGGCTGCCCTGTTTGCCGAGCATCCCATTGATCTGGGTACCCGCTGTACCGTGTTTATGAACTCCAAGGTAAAGCAGGCGCAGAAGGAGGGGGCTTCCGTGGCGGATATCTCCGCAGGTCTTGCCTACTCCGTTATCAAGAATGCATTATTTAAGGTAATCAAGGTCTCCGATGCCTCCGAGCTCGGAGAAAATATTGTGGTGCAGGGCGGTACGTTCTACAACGACGCCGTTCTGCGAAGCTTTGAGAAAATCGCGGGCTGCGAGGCGATCCGTCCCGACATTGCCGGCATCATGGGCGCATTCGGTGCCGCTCTGATCGCAAGAGAGCGCTACACCGCCGGGGAGGAAAGCTCCATGCTCTCCTTCCGGAAAATATGCGAGCTGAAGTTTGAGACCAGCATGGCAAAGTGTAAGGGCTGTACCAACAACTGCCGTCTCACCATCAACCGGTTTTCCGGCGGCCGTCAGTATATCTCCGGCAACCGCTGCGAGCGCGGTCTGGGAAAAGCCAAGAATGAGAACAACATCCCCAACCTGTTTGAGTACAAGCTAAAGCGTCTCTTTTCCTATGAGCCGCTGACGCCGGATCAGGCGCCCCGCGGTCAGGTGGGCATTCCCCGCGTGCTCAACATGTACGAGAATTATCCGTTCTGGTTCACTTTCTTCACAAAACTGGGCTATCAGGTGGTACTCTCCCCTGCTTCCAATCGTAAGATCTACGAGCTGGGCATCGAATCCATCCCCAGTGAATCGGAATGTTATCCGGCGAAGCTGGCTCACGGTCATGTGACATGGCTGATCCGCCAGAAGGTTCCGTTCATCTTCTATCCCGCCGTATTCTACGAGCGCGATGAGGTGGAGGGCACCAACAACCACTACAACTGTCCCATCGTCACCTCCTACTCCGAGAACATCAAGAACAATGTGGAGGAGATCGGACGGGGTGAGGTGGAGTTTTTGAATCCCTTCATGTCCTTCCGGGATCAGGGAACCATCAGTTCCTCCCTGATCAAGGCATTCCCGCTGATCGACGCGCGGGAAATCCGCGCTGCCGTGGATGCCGCATGGGCGGAGCAGGCAGCTGCAAGACGCGACATGGAAAAGAAGGGGGAGGAGACCCTTGCATGGATGGAGGAGAACCACAAGCGCGGCATCGTGCTGGCAGGCCGTCCCTACCATGCGGATCCCGAGATCAACCACGGCATTCCGGAGCTGATCACCTCCTACGACATTGCGGTTCTGACAGAGGACTCCGTTTCCCATCTGGGCAAGCCGGAGCGCCCGCTCATTGTCTCCGACCAGTGGATGTACCACTCCCGCCTTTACGCTGCGGCAAGCTTTGTAAAGTCAAGGGAGGATGTTGACCTGATCCAGCTCAATTCCTTTGGCTGCGGTCTGGATGCGGTTACGACCGATCAGGTGAACGACATTCTCTCCGGTTCGGACAAGATCTATACCTGTTTAAAGATCGATGAGGTCAATAATCTGGGAGCTGCCCGTATCCGTATCCGCTCCCTGCTCTCCGCGATCCGCGTCAGGGAGAAGCAGAACAAGCAGCGTACCCTCCATTCCTCCGCTATTTACAAGGTTCCGTTTACGGAGGAAATGCGTAAGGATTATACCATTCTCTGTCCGCAGATGTCGCCGATCCACTTTGAGATCCTGCAGCCCGCCTTCCGGGCATGCGGCTACAATTTTGAGGTGCTCGGCAACGACAACAAGCACTCTGTGGATGTAGGTCTTAAATATGTCAACAATGACGCCTGCTACCCTTCTCTTCTGGTGGTGGGTCAGATCATGGAGGCGCTGCTCTCCGGAAAGTATGATTTGAACAAAACAGCGATTATCATGTCCCAGACCGGCGGCGGCTGCCGTGCTACCAACTACATCGGATTTATCCGCCGTGCGTTAAAAAAAGCCGGCATGGAGCAGATTCCCGTCATTTCCCTGAATCTCGCCGGCATTGAGAACAATCCCGGTTTTCATCTGAATGCGGACATGATTCTGCGCGCCGCATATGGCGCTGCCTTCGGAGACATTTTCATGCGCTGTGTTTACCGTATGCGCCCCTATGAATCAGAACCCGGCAGTGTGGATGCCGTACACCGGAAATGGGTGAAGCGTGCACAGGAATTTGTTTCTGCAAAGCACATGAATTTCTTTACCTTCAACCGCATGTGCCGTGAGATTGTGCGTGAATTTGACGCCATCCCCATTGATGAGAATTTAAAGAAACCCCGCGTGGGCATCGTGGGCGAGATTCTGGTCAAGTTCTCTCCCGCCGGCAACAACCATTTGGTGGAGCTTCTGGAATCGGAAGGCGCCGAGGCTGTGATGCCGGATCTGATTGATTTCATGCTCTACTGCTTCTACAACCAGATTTACAAGGCGGAGGAGCTTGGCATGAGCAAAAAATCCGCCCGCCTCTCCTCTCTGGGTATCTGGGCAATCGAGAGGCTGCGCGGTGCCGCAGCAAAGGAATTGGCAAAGAGTAAGCACTTTACGCCTCCCGCCCATATCCGCGATCTGGTGGAATATGCAAAGCCCATTGTCTCCATCGGCAATCAGACCGGTGAAGGCTGGTTTTTGACCGGCGAGATGGTGGAGCTGATCCACAGCGGTGTTCCCAACATTGTATGCTGTCAGCCCTTCGGCTGTCTGCCGAACCATGTGGTGGGCAAGGGCGTTATCAAGGAGCTGCGCAGACAGTATCCCGCCTCCAACATTGTCGCCATCGATTACGATCCCGGCGCCAGCGAGGTAAACCAGCTGAACCGTATCAAGCTGATGCTCTCCACTGCATCCAAAAATCTGAAATAAAACAAGTACAGCCGGACAGGATGGTCACCACCTGCCCGGCTGCTTTTTTACTCTCACTTCTTACTTTTTATCTTACTCCACGTTTTTCAGCGCCTCGTCCATGGGGATCTTCTTGATCCGTCTGAAATCAAACACCATGACAATCAGATAGCCGATCAGCACGAACACGAACATCTTCACATAGCCCATCGGCAGAATCACAAAGGCAAACCATCCTGAAAAACCGAACATAACCACTCTCCATGCCTGCGCCATCACAAACCCGCCCAGAAATACACTGACCGCATCCACGATCACAAGGACGAAGGTCGTAGACAGCAGATAAAGGCTCGCGATCTCCCGGTTCTCATAACCCAGAATTTTCGTCATGGAAATGGCATTTTCATTCTTCTCTATGATGATCTTGGTAAGCAGATAGATCAGCACTGCGGACAACAGGATACAGAGAATCTGGAAATAGGACATATAGTCGCCCATGGAATGATCCAGCTGGTCGCATATTTTCGTAATATCCCGCTCCGTGATCACCATGGCAATATTGTCATCGCCGATATCTGTGATCTCCGTGTCGGACAGATATCCGGTAAACTCGCCCTCATCCAGTCCGAATACGGCCTCATAGTTTTTCATGGGCATGAACACAGCAATGCTCTGGCATTTGTCATAGAATCCCGCAACCGTAAACGCATACTGCTTATTCTCATATTTCTCATCTAACAGAACCGTATCCCCCACGGCAAGACTGTATTTGTCCCTGAACGATGTAGAAATATAAACCTCGTTCTCCTCGAGGGCTTCCAGACCCTCGATCTTCACATAGCGGCTGTCCTTTATGATGCCGTAGACTGACACCTCCTCATCCAGCGACGTTCCCCTCTTTTGCAGAGAATACATATCAAACCTCTCCGCATCCTTATTTTCGGTGTCAACGGGGTTTCCGTCCTCATCCTCCACGGATTTCAATACATACTGATACTTTGCAAAGAGCATATCCTTCGCATTCTGTTTATAGTAATCCAGTGTAGCAGGCATTCCTACCGCCATGGCAAGCATCACCATGATAAAGAAAATACCGAAAAACAAAATCAGGTAGTTGGGTATATTCTGGAAGATGATGCGGAGACGGAACCTGCTCAGGAATTTCCACCTCGGCAGTCTCATTGCCTTCTTGCGCTTCGTCTTCTTTAAGTCGTGCCGTAAAAACTGTAACGGTGTGTGCTGCATCATTCCGATAATCACCGCCAGATTCACCACGAACATCAGTGCCACCGGGATCAGCGTGGTTTTCAGGAATGCCTCCGCACTCCATATAGTTTCATATGCAGGCAGGCTGTAGCTGTTGTAATACATGCCCACCACCACGTTTTTGAACACCGTATAGCCGAGCAGATTACCGATTGCCGCCGCAAGCAGCGTCACAACCACCGGCATGGAGAGATAATGTCTGACAAGCTCTCCCTTTGTGTAACCGGAGGCGCGGAGCGTTCCGATTGCGGACGCTTCCTTTGTGATGGTATTGCTTATGGTCACCGCAAAAATGAAGGCAATGATCACAATCAGAATATCCAGCAGCACACCGCCCATTGCCTCGTCCGACCCCATATCTTCCGTTGCAAAAGTGATCGCGGGGTTTGCGTACTTCGGCGCATAATCCTCCAGTTCGTTGTCGCCTGCCACCGTCTGTGTCAGCAGAGCCTTCATAAAGTTATCCGAGAAATGTTTCTCCTCTTTTTCATCCGCCGGGTCGGTCACATACTTCCACGCATACACATAATGAAGCGCTTTCCCCAGACGGGCAAAGCCCTCGTCCGTCACCATCGCCACATCAAACTTGAGCGCGTCAAACATCAGATCCGTGCTCTTCTCATGCAGGGTCGCGTAATTGACATAGGCAATCAGTCCGACCACCTTGTATGAGCTGCCGCTCACGGTAACTTCATCTCCCACCTTGATGCCCACATTGTCGGCATGCATACGGTCAATGGCGATTTCACCCTCCGTCTCCGGCAGTCTGCCCTTCAGGATACATGCCTCATTGATCCCTTCTGTTTTGGGATAAACGCGGATGGTTCCGTCCGCCACGCCGTCATTGTTGTAATCCTCATCCTCATTCCGGTAAAAATTCTCATACAGCTTTACCGGAACCTCCTTAAAGTCGGGATCGTTCAGCTCATACTTCTCCTCTGCGTCCGCATATTCCTCATCTATCTTGTCCTGAATTTCTTTCCATGCCTTCTCGTACGCCTCGTCGTATGCCTTTTGGCAGGCCTCCTTGTATGCTGCGTCGTAAGCCTCGCTGTAGGCGCCGCTCTCCCTTGCCTCTTCCACGGCGGTCTGCAGCATCGCGTCCGCCATTTCCTCCGTCAGCCCCTGGGCGATCAGCATCTGTCTGATCTGCGAGGTAAACTCCTCGTCAAACTTCGGTGTAAATTCGGCATCGAATTTCTCCGTAAACTCACTCTCGAACTTATCATCCAGCTCCCGCTTCGCCTTGTCCAGATAATACTGCTTTACATCGGCCTTCCTGCCGGATTCAATGGCGGAGAGCAAAGCCTCGTCCGGCCTGGCATTCAGTTCAAAATGCCCGTCCTCCAGCTTGCACTTTTCCACGCCGTCACCGGCTGCCTTCAGCATGCTGCCGTTGGCAACATACATGCCGGACACAAAGCCGATCGTCAGAATCAGGAACAAGCTTACCACCAGATATTTTTTCCAGTCTCCCGACAGTTCTCTCGGAATGCGTTTGTGCAGCGGATTTTTTACCCTGCTCTTTTTCTTTTTCGTATTTTCCATGTCCGCCACACTCCTTACCATTCCAGATCCACCGCTGAAATCTTGTTGGTGTTGATGTCATTGTGACGAACGCTTCCGTCCCTGAGCTTGATCACATGATCCGCCATATTCCGGATCGCTTCATTGTGGGTAACCATGATGATCGTGTTACCGTATTTTACGTTTACGTCCTCAATCAGCTTCAATATCTCCTTGGAGGTGTTGTAATCCAGCGCACCGGTGGGCTCGTCGCACAGCAGGATATCGGGATTCTTCACGATGGCACGCCCTATGGAAACACGCTGCTGCTGTCCGCCGGAGAGCTGATTGGGCAGCTTGTACCTGTGCTCATAAAGACCAAGCGTATGCAGAAGATCGTCAATATCCAGCGGATCATCCGACAGGTATGCGCCCACCTCAATATTTTCCTTCACGTTCAGATTGCCGATCAGATTATACATCTGAAATACATATCCGAGATGCTTTCTCCGATATCTGGTCAGTTTCTTTTCTCCCATATCCTCCAGCTTGTCGCCGTTTATGGATATATAGCCGGAATCGGCGCTGTCAATTCCGCCGATAATATTGAGCAGCGTGGACTTGCCGGAACCGGAGGGGCCGAGAAGCACACAGAACTCTCCCTTTGCCACGGAGAAATTCATTCCCTTCAATACTTCCTGCCGCGTCTCACCGCTGCCAAAGCCTTTCTTTAAATCTACAATCTCCAAAAACTTTTTTTCTTCCTCTGACATATGTATACTCCTGTTCTCTTTGTAGTTAGTTTTATCTAACACATTGTATTACTTTTCTTCTCTGCTGTATAGATTGCCAGTTGATAAAGTTTCTCAGAAGTGTGTAATTTAACGCCGGAGTAATTTCCTATAAATCGTGCGCCGCAAGGCGCACGATAAAAAAGGATCCCACCCGAACAGCTTTCGGAGTAGGATCCCGCAATTTGTTTTCTATGACTGAGTTTTCTTTGTGCTTCTGTTTCCTCTGGTGTTTCGTCTGTTGCCCTGACTTTTCTTTTCTGTGGCGATCTGCTTTCTCACAAGCACCCTGCTGTCGTCCATTCGCGTAAGTTCAATGCCCTGAAAGGATTCCACCATTTTGCTGAACTTGGAGAACTTATAGACACGGCAGTCAAAATCCGGATACCGCTTCTGCAGGATATTTCCCAGCTCGCCAAGATTCATCCACTCGCCGTCCTCCGTCTGCTCCTCGATAATACTCATCACCGTCTGGCGTATGGTCTTCAGACTGGTAATGGGAACCACTTCCTCCGGCACCGCATCCGCCTTTTTCTTGCCCGTTTTGGCGGCCTCCTCCGTCTGGTTCTCGCTTTCATACAGCACATCCAGAGTCTTGAACTGCTCGCAGGCTTTAATGAAGGGCATGGGCGTTTTGCTCTCTCCCATACCGATCACGATCTTGCCGTCCTCCCTCAGTCTCCTCGCCAACGTGGTGAAATCGCTGTCGGAGGTCGCAATAATAAACCCGTCCACATGGTTTCCGTACAGGATGTCCATTGCGTCGATGATCATAGCGGAGTCAGAGGCATTCTTTCCGCTAGTGTAGCTGTACTGCTGTATGGGAGTCAAGGAATTCTGCAGCAGGCATTCTTTCCATGAATGCTTGGAATTGTCCGTCCAGTCCCCGTAAATTCTCCTGACGCTCGCCGTTCCGAAATTCACCGTCTCCGTCAGAATAATATCGATGTACTTGGGTGAAATATTATCTGCATCGATCAGCAGTGCAAATCTTTTATCTTTCTCCATCCTACCTCCGTTTGGGCGCTCCGGGCGCCCTGACGCCCGACTACTCGTTTCCGCTGAGTGCCCTTATCATATCGCTCAACTGTGTAATATTGACATTGATCTCATGGATATTTTCCAGATTTTCGTTGTTCAAGTTTGCAGTGTTCTGCGCGTTCGCAGTCACCTCCTGGGTGATCGCTCCCACATTGCTGATGGAATTTACAATCGCCGTCTTGGAGGTCTGCATCTGATCCACGGAATCCACGATCTCGCTGCACTGTCTTTCAATGTCGCCCGATGCGGAGGCAATCTCGGTGAAGATGTTTCCGGTATCCTCCACAAGCCTGTTCTGATCCACAAAAATCTCGCTCAAGCCTGCCATATCCTCCGCCACCTTGCGGGAGCTTTCGTTGATGCCCGTCATTTCTTCCTTGATCTTCTTTAAAGACTCACCTGTCTGTTCGCTGAGGCTTCTGATCTCCTCCGCAACCACTGCAAAGCCTCTTCCCGCTTCTCCTGCTCTTGCCGCCTCAATGGAAGCGTTCAGGGAGAGCAGATTGGTCTGGGACGAAATCGTCTCAATCATCTTTACCACATTGTTGATGCTCCGGATCTTTTCATTCAGCTCATTCATCGCCTCGGTGGTGGACTTGGATGTTATATTGGTGCGCTCCGCCGCCTCATTCAGGCGTCTCATATTCTCCGTACCGTTATCAATGATGGCGAGAGTTTCCTCCATATTTGCATAGAAATTGTTCACCGCATCGGAGATGGCGTCCATATCCCTGCTCATGTTGTCAATCTGCTCCAGCTCCTCCTGCACTGACTCTGCGGTGGTATTCGTGCCGTCGCAGACCTGCTCCATCGCCTCGGAGGAGGACTTTGCGGCAGCCTTGAGCTCCTCGGATTTCTCGTTGATCTCCGTCACCTTCTGTCTGGCAACCTCCGCAAGCTCCTTTGCCTTGGCAAGCATGTTCTCCGATATTTCCTTTTCTTCCTTGATGGCATCCATCTTGCGTTTTACCATGCTGGCATCCACATATGCTACAAGCACGCTGAATGCCGCAATCAGCACCATGGCGGCGATCTCTATTTCCACGTCCACCAGGAAAAGCTTGTCCCCCGCTTTCTCACCCAGAAGCCGCACCGCTGCATACGCAATGTTCATCAACACCGCAACCGCGCTGTATATACCGGTATATTTCCAGTTGTGAAACAGCGGAAACAAAAACATCATGGGAATTATGTATACAAAGGTCACCAGCGTATTTCCCGTGAAAAGTGCAAAGGCATACAGAATCATATAGCCTAACGGCAATATAAAGGCGGTCAGCTTTGTCTCCGGGTTACTCTTCTGCACCACAAAGTTCAGAATCGCAGGCACCAACACCAGCCCGAAGAACAGCGCAACATAGCCCACCGTCCGGTTTCCCTTTACCACTTCGATGATATAGGACACGATCAGCACCAGCGAGAGCGTCCCGTACGCAAGCGCAACCACCCGGTTATCCGTCCTTCTTTCCGTAATCTGTTTCTGCTTCTTGTCCCTCATTGTCTTTCTTCCCTCCCTGTACTCTCTTCCTTTTATTGCTAGCACTTGTTTTATTGTACCAAACATCACGAGTACATTGCAACCGGACTTTTGCATTTATCCGCACTTTTTTGCCTCAGATCAAAGTACATACGGTGTCACCTGATATACATAGTAATTCAGGAAATTGCTGTATAGGTTGTTGCTGTGCGCCCGCCACTGCAAAAGCGGCTTCTGGGTGGGATCATCCTCCGGGTAATAATGGTACGGAATATGGATTGGCAGCCCTTTGTCCAGATCCCTGTGGTACTCCCGGTCAAGGGTATAGCGGTCATACTCCGGATGTCCGTTTACAAAGATATGCTTTCCCTCCCCCGCAATGGCAAGGAAAACCCCCGCCTCCTCGGATTCCGCCAGCACCGTAATGTCCTTGCATGCGTGGATTGCCTCCGAAGGCGTTTCCGTATGTCTGCTGTGAGGTGCCAGAAAGATATCGTCAAACCCTCTCACCAGCGGGATTTTGCGGTTTGCAACCTTATGGGGATATACGCCGAACAGCTTTTCGGACAGTTGGCGCTTCTGAATCCCGTAATAATGGTAGAAAGCCGCCTGCGCCCCCCAGCAGATATGAAGCGTGGAGGTCACATGCTCCTCGCACCAGTCCATAATATCGCAGAGTTCTTCCCAGTAATCCACCTCTTCAAAGGCAATGTCCTCCACCGGCGCACCCGTTATGATCAGTCCGTCAAATTTGCGTTCCCTGACCTCCTCGATGGTCGTGTAGAACTTATTCAGGTGGCTTGCGGACGTATTGACGGAATTATGGCTCTTCACATGCATAAAGGTCACATCCACCTGCAGCGGTGTGTTGGACAGCGCACGCAAAAGCTGCAATTCCGTATCCTGCTTCAGGGGCATCAGATTCAGAATACACACCTGCAGCGGACGGATGTCCTGATGCATGGCACGGTTTTCATCCATGACGAATATATTTTCATTCTCCAGTATTTCCTTTGCAGGCAGCTCGCCCTGTATCTTAATCGGCATTTTCTCTCTCCTCCAGGTACTTTTCTATAAAGGCGTCCTCCGTCAGAATCGGAATCTGCAGCTCCTTTGCCTTCTTATTCTTGGAAGACTGGGACGCAATATCGTTGTTGATCAGGCATTCCGTCTTGCCGGTCACGCTTCCCGTGACCTTTCCGCCGCGCCTTTCAATCTCCTCTTTTAATTCGTTTCTGCTCTCATAGTGTATCAGGCTTCCCGTCACCACAAAGGAAAGCCCTGCCAGAGTCTGGGCGTTCTCGTCCACCTCGGGCACCTCCAGATGAAGCTCCTCCATCAGCCGAAGCAGCCTTTCCCGGTTTTCGGGATTCTGCATATATTCCACGAAGGCGGCGGCAATCACCTCTCCCACACCCTCGATATCGCCCAGCTCCTCTGTTCCCGCCTGCATGAGTGCCTGCAGGTCATATCCGAAATGGCGGCACAGCATTCTGGCATTCACCAGACCGATATTGGCAATGCCCAGACCGTAAATCACCCGCGGCAGCGTCGTGCTGCGCGCCTTTTCGATGCTGTCCGCCAGATTCGCATAGGATTTTTCCCCAAAGCCCTCCATCTCCACGATCTGCTCCCGGTAACGGTCAAGATGGAACAGATCCGCAAATTCGTGGATAAAGCCCATTCCGATAAATTTCTCAAGCGTAGCCTCCGACATGCCGTCGATGTTCATAGCGTCCCTGCTGACAAACAGGGTAAATGCCTTGATCCGCTTTGCGGCACAATCGGGATTCAGGCAGTAGAGGCTTTCCGTGTCATTGACGGAGCGGATCTGTGTCGCGCCGCCGCAGACTGGGCACTCCCCCGGAATGATCACATTATCACTTCCGGTCAGATTTTCCGCAATCTGGGGAATGATCATATTTGCCTTGTAAACCGTGATCCGGTCTCCGATTCCCAGCTTTAATCCCCGCAGAATGCTGATGTTATGGACAGAAGCCCTGCTCACGGTAGTACCATCCAGCTCTACCGGTGCAAAAACCGCCACCGGGTTGATCAGTCCCGTCCGGCTGGGACTCCACTCAATTCTCTCCAGTGTTGTTTCCCTGATCTCATCCGCCCATTTGAACGCAATGGAATCCCTGGGAAATTTTGCGGTTCTCCCTAACGACTGTCCGTATGCAATATCCTCATAAATCAGAACCAGCCCGTCCGACGGCACATCATAGGTCTCGATCTTTTCCTCAAAATCCGCAATGGCAGCCTGAATCGTATCCGGTGTCACCATAACATGCTCCACCACTTCAAAGCCCTGCCGTTTCAGAAACTCATACTGTGCTTCTCTGGAGTTGCCAAAATCAACGCCCTCCGCCTGCACAAGGGAAAAAGCATAGAACCGCACATTCCTTTTTGCCGTAATCTCATTGTTGAGCTGTCTGACCGAGCCGCTGCACAAATTTCTGGGATTCTTGTATTTTGCCTCCGTTTCAGGAATTTCCGCGTTGATCCTCTCAAAATCGGAATAGGTAATGACGGCTTCTCCCCGCAGCACCAGCTCCCCCTTGTAGGCAATATTCAGGGGAAGATTCTTGAAGGTGCGGGCATTGTTGGTAATCACCTCGCCCACCTCGCCGTTTCCGCGCGTCACCGCTTTTGCAAGTTTTCCTTCATCATATGTCAGTACCACCGTTAATCCGTCCAGCTTCCAACTCAATATTGCAGGCTTTCCTTGCAGCCATGCCTCCAGTTCCTCACGGCTCTTGGTCTTGCCTAAGGAGAGCATGGGCTGCTCGTGCCGCTCCTTCGGAAGCTCGTCAACCGACTCGTAGCCGACGTTCACCGTCGGACTGTCAGAAAGGATAACTCCTGTTTCTTTTTCCAGTTCCTCCAGTTCATCATAGAGCCTGTCGTATTCAAAATTGCTCATCAGCTCGCGGTTTTCCGCATAATAAGCCTTGGACGCCTCGTTGAGCGTCCGCACCAGCTCCTTCATCCTGTTCATCTGTTCCGTGTTTGCCGTCAAATCCATTTCACCCACTCCATTCCCGCGCTTCTATCTATCGTTCCAGTCCGCACTCCTCATATAATAACGCCAGTTCTGTATCTGTCAGTTCCCGGTATTTTCCGGGCTGCAGTCCGCTCAGTCCCACGCTCATCACGCGCACCCTTTTCAAAGCCGTAACCCGGAATCCCAGCTCGCCGCACATCCTTCGTATCTGTCTGTTGACTCCTTGGGTCAATATTATACGGAAGGTGTATTTTCCCTCCCTCAACACTTTGCACGGTCTTGTTGTGACATCCAGCTCCCGCAAATAAATACCACCCGACATTTTTTGTATAAAATCATCCGTTATTTCCTTGTCCGTCTTTACAATGTATTCTTTTTCGTGCTTCTCTGCGGCCCTCATCATCCTCTGGATCAGTTCCCCGTCATTGGAGAGCAAAATGAGCCCCTCCGAGTCCTTGTCCAGCCGCCCCGCATAGGTAACCCGGATCGGATAATGAATCATATCCATAATTTTCTTTTCCGCATGTCTGTCCCGCTCGGTACACACAATCCCAACCGGCTTATAGAAAGCCAGCACAACCTTCTTTTGCTCTGCACATGCTTTTCTCTTGCCCACCAGCACGGCATCTCCTTCACCTACCCGGTCTCCGGGCTCGGCTCTCCTGCCGTTGATCGTAACAAGCCCCTGCTCAATCAGCTTGTCCGCATCTCTCCTGGAGCATATTCCACTCATGGAAAGGTATTTATTTATTCTGCATTTAACATTTTGATCCTTTTGATTCTGCATATACACCTCTCCCCAAGTTTTCCTCTAATCTTAATATTATAGCAAACTTTTTCTCAGAATACCACTATTGCAGCCCCAAATTACCATAAAAAGAATCCTGCTTCCCAGATCCCCCGCCCATGAAGCCCCCTTGGCACCATGATACAAAAAAGTCTCACATCCGCCATTTCCCGAATGTGGGACTTTCGATCCGATCAGCCTGCTGTCAGCGCCATCAAAGCTATTTGCTTTTTAATCTAAGCTGTTCAACGCCCTCCCTGTCACTGTATAAGGTATAAATCAAATCACCATCCATTTCCCTGACCGTCTTTTCCACGGTTCCATCCCTATAATAGCCGATCAGGTATCGGACATTGTCAAGACGATAGTCAATATACAACACATCTCCCACCTTGCTGACATCCGTACACCATGCCCCGTCCGGTATGTAGGACTGCCCTGTCTCCTGCGGATTCTCATATGTGACATCCCCAGCTTCCCCGTCAAAAAAACGTTGGACGATTTCCCGTGCCTGCGCCGTCTCCCGTTCCATCCCAAGATCCATTCCCGCAACGACTTCGTCCCCAATTGTCGTCACTTCCCCGCTCTCATCGCCGCGTAAATAAAAAGTAATTTTTAGTCGGTAGATCCCCGGTTCCACCAGACAATGCTCCTCTCCCGACAAGCGCATGCCCTGTTTGACATACCGCCAGTCAGCGTAGCCTGTCCACCCCTGCACGCTCTCCTTCTGCATTTCTACATGAGCTTCTATTTCCTCCACGCCGCATCCGCCGATGGCACCGACCGTTATCTTTGCGTCTGTTCCCAAAATAACCAGATTATAAGAAAAATTCACACCATTACAGGCTGTCGCCGCAAAAGCTTCCTCAGTTCTATTGATCTGCCCGGCAAATATACTGACCGGTTGTAGCAACACGCAGAGTACAAGCGACAGCGCAAATTTTCTTCTCCACATAGTGTTTTCCTTTCTTCTGTTATGGTGTCATGGTAACAATGTTGTCCCTATACGCAAAGGTAATCGTGCTTCCCTCTTCTACTTCATCCAGCAGAAAAATCACATAACGTTGTCGGCCGATGCTGGAAAACACCTGATCATAGCTTCCTCTTTCCAAGCCATTGATTGCTATCGTGATGTCGTGGTTCCGGCCCCTTATGCTCTTTGCTTCATCCAAAGTGTCCTTCACGCAGATTTCCACATAACGGCATTCCCTGTCATAATAGGCAAATGCTATACGATAGTCCGCTCCCAGCTTTTTCTGATCCGCCTGCAAAAAGGCAATCTGCTTATGCGACGACGGCGTAACATACAAGCCCTTCCTCTGGTTGATCCACCAATGCAGAAAAAGCGCAATGCAGATCAAGGCAAACACTAAAACAGCTGTCACTACTTTTTTTGTCGTTTTCTTCCTCACCGTCAATTCCTCCCTTCACCTATATAACGCCGGAGAGGAACGCATTGTGACAACAGTTTTTTATTTTTCGCTTTCCGTACAGCTCTCCATATTCTCCGCTATTTTCATGATCTCCGCCTCTGAAATACCCTGTGTGGCATAAATTCGGTAATACATATCCCTCTCAAACCAGAACAAAATATAATAGGCTTTCTCCCCATTGTAAGTCAGCAGAGTGGCTTCTTTTCCTCGTATCATGATATGGCTTTCTTTATCATACCCGGAATTCGTCAGCATCGTCATTCCATTTTCAATCTGCTGATTATCAATCATAATGATTTCGCCGTCGGTGCCTGCATAAATCTCATACCACTGAGGCAGCTCATGGTAGTAATCCGTCAGAGTATACCCTTGCGGGATATACTGTGGTTCCAGCAGATAACCTTTTCCCGTCTCTGCTCCATCATCATAGAAAAAATGCCACTCTCGCAGCCCATCCTCTCTTTCACTCCTAATGAAGGAGAAAAATCGCTCCCTGAGTGCCTCCACACTCATAGTGACGGTAAAACCAATTGTCAGTATAACTGCTGCAATGATCGCTGCATATTTCACGATACCGGAAATGGTTCTGTAACAGTGGGAATGATTTGCCCGGCGTATCAGTCTATCCATTTTCCTATCGTGCCTGTCGCTGAACAAATGCCCGCTCTGCTCCGGAACTGCATCACATATCAGCCGGTCAGCTATCGCAACATATTTTTTCAAGAAATCTTCCGTTATTTCAATATTGTCAGTCATCACTGTTCCGCCCGCTTTCCAAACGTTCCTTCAATATCTTTTTTGCCCGTTCCACTCTCTTTCGCACTGTCGCTTCCGGTATTCCCAACACTTCCGAAATCTCTTTGTTTTCCAATCCGATTGCGTATCGATATTGTAAAACCTCCCTGTATATCACCGGCAGGTGGATAATCGCATTCACAATCTCCCTGTCCTGCACTTCTGTTTCTTGATTTATAAGCAATCGCTCCGGCACCTCATCCAGACCTATTTCTGCGTGACGCTTTTGCTTTCTTTTGATATCCAATGCCGCATGCCTTACCGCCGTGAGCAGATAGCTTTTCTGCTTTTCCTGCTCAAGTCTCTCTATTTTTTCCAAATGCTTTATCAGTCGAAGAAAAACCGTATGCACGGCATCCTCCGCCGCATGGGTATCCACCAGAATACCATACGCAAGCCCATACATGCTCTGCCTGTGCTCTCTATATAGGTTTTCAAAGAAGCTTCTCTCTTCCTCCGAATCCAAAAGCATCATGTAAAACAACATGTTATCCCCCTACCGCAAAAATCCCTGCCACTTCCACACACCGACAAACAGATTGATTTAACATCTATTTTATCACAACTTTTCATTGTTGCCGCGAATGCACTTTTCTTTTGCCAACTTAGAAAATCTGCGTAATATCCTGATACCGATTCACCACCCGATAAATCTCCACATACTCCTTTCCGATCTTATACAACAAGACATATTTCCCGCAAATCACATACTTATAATCCGTCCGAAAACTGACCCTCTTGGCAAGATCAGCTCCCATATGCGGAAACTGTTGTATATTCTCAATTCTAGCATATATCTCCTGAATGGTTTTTACTGCCATTTCTTCATTGTCTTCCGCAATATACTCTTTAATGTTCCTTAAGTCCTCTGCCACAATCGGGTTGATTCGTAATTTCATCATAAGCTATATCCCTACAGATTTCTTAAGTTCATCCAAGCTCATCCATGCATTTTCATCCTTCACCGCTTCTTCTGCTTCCTGTAACTTCATAAGCAGCTTCTTTTCCGCCTTTTCACGTTCATAATCTTCAATATCCATAACCACATACTTACCTCTGCCATTTTTTGTCAGAAATACCGGCTCTCCAACCTGACAATTTTTCAAAACTTCATTATAATTTCTCAAATCCGATACAGGTAGTATATTAGGCATAAAATCATCTTCCTCTCCCAGATATAGTTTCTTTATCTTAATATATTATACAAAATAGAGCTGTAAAATTCAACGAAGAATTTTACAGCTCTATGGGTGTCACTATTATCTTAAGTCTTTAAAAATAACTACTACACAATCCCCTGTGCGGTCATAGCCTCTGCAACCTTCAGGAAGCCTGCGATGTTCGCGCCGGCAACGTAGTTGCCTGCCATGCCGTACTTCTTGGCAGCGTCATCCAGATTGTGGAAGATGTTTACCATGATGCCCTGGAGCTTCTGGTCAACCTCCTCAAAGGTCCAGCTCAAACGCTCGCTGTTCTGGCTCATCTCCAGTGCGGAGGTTGCCACGCCGCCTGCGTTTGCAGCCTTGCCCGGGCAGAACAGAACACCGTTCTTCTGCAGGTACTCGGTAGCCTCCAGAGTGGTCGGCATGTTAGCGCCCTCAGCTACGGCGAATACACCGTTTGCAACCAATGTCTTTGCATCTTCCAGATTCAGCTCATTCTGGGTTGCGCAAGGAAGTGCAATATCAACCTTCACGCTCCACTGGTTGGTTCCCTCGGTCTTCTTGTCATGGTACTGTGCGGAAGGTCTTGCTGCTGCGTACTCTGTCAAACGCGCGCGCTTCACTTCCTTCACTTCCTTCAGAAGGGCAACATCGATGCCTTCCGGATCATATACCCAGCCCGTGGAATCGGAGCAGGTAACAGGCTTTGCGCCAAGCTGCTGTGCCTTCTGGATTGCATAGATTGCAACATTTCCGGAACCGGAGATTGCGATGGTCTTGCCTGCAATATCCTTGCCGTTGCACTTAAGCATCTCAGCCGTCAGATAAAGCAGACCGTAGCCGGTTGCCTCCGTTCTTGCCAGAGAGCCGCCATAGGTAAGACCCTTTCCGGTCAGGACGCCCTCGTAAAGTCCGGTCAGTCTCTTGTACTGTCCGTACATATATCCGATCTCTCTTGCACCGGTGCCGATATCTCCTGCGGGAACATCAGTGTCAGCGCCGATATGTCTGTAAAGCTCGTTGATAAAGCTCTGGCAGAATGCCATAACCTCTCTGTCTGACTTTCCCTTCGGATCAAAATCGGAACCGCCCTTGCCGCCGCCGATCGGCAGTCCGGTCAGGGAGTTCTTGAAGATCTGCTCAAATCCAAGGAATTTGATAATGCCAAGGTTTACGGAAGGATGAAGTCTCAACCCTCCCTTGTAAGGTCCGATTGCGCTGTTGAACTGCACACGGAAACCGTTGTTTACCTGTACCTGTCCCTTGTCATCCACCCAGGGAACACGGAACAAAATCTGACGCTCGGGAGTGCAAAGTCTCTCCAACAGAGCATCCTTCCTGTAAGCCTCCTCATTTGCCTCGATTACGACACGCAGGGACTCCAGCACTTCCTTTACAGCCTGATGAAATTCCGGCTGTGCGGGGTTCTTCTCCACTACAAGATCAAATACCTCATCAACGTATGACATTTCAAAATCCTCCTTGTCTGGTTCTTGGTTTCGTATATGCGAACATAAATACGCCAAAAAGACACAGAGAATACAACCGCTCTGTGCCAGTGACGCCTTTGTCCAAGAAGTATTATAATATAGCTTTCCAAAAATGCAAAGAACTTTATCTCACTAAATCATAAAAGTTTTTTGTCTATTTTTGTGCAAAATGCATAAATGCTACAAATACTTTTTCAGAATGGCGATATTTTTCTCTTCAAAATCCATCAATTCCTTCGCCAGCTCCACCGCAGATGTATTTCCCTGCGGGTTGTGGTTCAATATCTTACACATCTCCGTAATCCCGCGGTTGCTGCCCTGTATCATCAGCTCCGCCAGATGGCTTGTGCTTGTATTGAACAGCGTATTCATCTGAACCGCTCCCTTCAACATCATGTCGGAAAGATAATTCTGATGAACCGGCTCCGCTTTTGCCGCAAGCAGCTTATCCATCGCTTTGCCTCTGATATCCGAATATTTCAGCGACTGTCTCGATATCTGCAGGGCAAAATCGTCCTCATACGCCTTATCGCTCAAAGCATCGATCGCCTTGATCGCCATCTCTGTGTTTTTCTGGATCTCCCTGTATACATTTGCCTCTTCCGGTTTCATAAAATCCCCATTTCCGAGCAAAAACAAATAGCCGCATGAAACCCGGCCGCTCAATCTACTTTCTACTTTGCAGTATGAGCATCTTTCACTTTCTTTATACAGGGAATCGCAGAACAAAGGGTAGTTCGGCATATTGCGGACTGTCGCAAAAAGCGGGACAAACCCATCGGTTTGCCCCGCCCATTTTTTTTGCTGTTACTGCACATATTCCGATTTGATATAGCCGATCTGGCCATTGTAGATGATCTTGCACCAATCGCCTTCTCTTGCCACCAGATCAAAGGACTCGCCGCCCGCCGCCACGCCGAGCTTCTGGCTCGTCTGGCTGGCTGCCGCCCGGACATTGACATTCGTGGTCGCCGTCACGGTACCGATCGTCTCCACGTTGCTTGCGCTCTCGGCAATGCTTAAATACTGCGACTTGACATAGCCCTCTTTTTTCTCAAACTCAATTTTAGTCCAGCCGTTCGGCTTCTGCTCCAGCACCTTCACCTTGGTTCCGTTGCTGAGTTTCCCGAGCTTATCCGCCGTCTCGCTGTCGGAGCTTCTCACATTGACAGTCGTCGTTGCGGTCGCATAGACCGGTTCGTTTGCCGCAGGAGTTTCCGGCTCCACGGTATCCGTACCGTTTCCGTCCGCTCCGGCATTTCCGTCGCTCTCGCCGCCGTCCGTGACATCACCGCTCACATCTCCGGCAACCTGCTGTGCAAGGACAAGTCCCGCCGCCGTCTGCACCTGCTGTTCCACCATGGAAATATACTGCAAAAGCTCCGGCTTTTCCCTGCAGACATCATTGTATTCTACCTGAATCTTATTGTAGAGCTCCACCACATCATCCTGCATAATCACCTTGCGGATGTACTCGGTGATCCACTCCTCCACGACACCTTTATTGATGAAATAGCTGCCGTCCTCATTCCGGCACACATAGAAGGTCTCATAGCCCGGCAGGTAATCCTCCGGATAATAGGACAGAACCGCCCGCGTGTATGCCACCGCAATGCAGGAATTTTCCTCCGGTCCGGGTTTGGTGTATACCTCTAAGAAAGGATAGCTTTCAATGTATTTGCCAAACTCCTGAATACGGATCTTTTCCATATCGTCAATCTCGTTCTGTATCGCACCCACCGCATCGGCATTGCCTTCCGCTCTCGCCTGATAATAAGCGGCAATCAGCTCGTTTACCTCCGGGTGTGCGTTCACTTCCTCAAACGGAATGTCCGGCACTTCATCGGAAGCCGAAACATCTCCGTCTGACACCGACTCCACTGCCTGCACGATCTTGTTTGTTTCATTGGTTTTATGAGAGCCCGCTCTCAGGGCAATGGTCACTGTAACAGCAACCGCCGCGATCAGCAGTACAGGAAATACGATTTTGCCGCGTGCCAGTATAAAGTCGCGCACATGCAGCATTTTTTCTTTTAACGTTTCTTTCACACTGTCACCTTCCCTTTTAATGAATAAGGTCTGTGGTTGTCAAAGCAGCCCCAGACCGGTTGTCAGAGTGATGTAAAGTGCAGCCGACAGGAATCGAACCTGCATTAAAGGCGTCGGAGGCCTCCGTTCTATCCATTAGACTACGGCTGCAAATATTACAAATTTGTTACATCACTCTGACTATAATATCATAAAAGGTAGGTTCTGTAAAGTAATCTTTTTCTTATTTTTTTGAAATTTATGGAAAATTAAAGAATGGATACCGATTGGTCAGACAAACGATAATAATAGACTTGATCCGATAATCTCTCTTCCTCGGAGACATGCTCCCTGTTCACCTCGCATACCATGCTTTTCAAAAAATCCGGTTCTTCCCTGCCGATATCGGGAATCAGGATCAGCTCATGGATGGAGCTTGGAAGAATAAACACGTTTTTCCCGAATTTATCGGCGAACGCCTGCAGCCATTCCGGGAAACATATACATACCGCACCGAAATACTTTCCTCGCAGCGTCATCACATACATGGGAATCTCCCTTACCGTATGCCGGAGTACGTCCTCGATCTGATCCTTGTCAATCCGTTCCAGATTTGCCGAGAGCATCTCCCATACCATTTCCTGCATGTCCCTCAATTCCGGTCCCAGTTTGTTTACCGTGTTTTCACGCGCATCCGCAAAGAGCTGCTCCTGAGAAATTCCCCACATATCCAGATGCTCCGTGGCAATCTGCACGGATCCTCGCCCCAGATAGTCATTCATATACGCATAATAGCAGACCACGGCAAGATCCAGAAAACGGATGTGCGGCACCTCCTCCAGAATCTCCTTGTTTTTCTCATAGTTGATGATCTTTTGAAAAATCCTTCCCCGCACGGACTCATAGTCCCTGAAAAAATCAAAGCTGATCTCATCCTCGATCCTGTTTTCCTCGTAGATCCGGCAGACCTCCCGCACAACCTCCCCCATGGATTTTCCCCGCTCGTATTCAGAAAAGAAGGGATCCAGATAGATGGTGGGCGCCGCCACCGTCTCCTTTCCCATGATGATGATCGCCTGATAGACCACGCCGTTATTTTTCACTACTTCCTTCAGCTCCGCTTCCGTTCCGTCACCCAGAAATTCGCAGACCCCTTTTCTTACTTTTTCTGAAAAATCTTTTAAATTCATACAATCCTCCAATAAAAATTTTTAATCGACATAAATTTGGACAAAAAAAGACAACAGAACGGATTCTATTGTCTTAGTGGCTTATTATGAAAAGAAAAGATTTTATACTCTGGACAGGTACTCGCCGGTTCTGGTATCGATCTTGATCTTGTCCCCCTGATTTACGAACAAAGGAACGTATACCTGCGCGCCGGTCTCTACGATTGCAGGCTTGGAAGCGCCTGTTGCGGTGTCACCCTTGAAGCCCGGCTCGGTCTCTGTGATCTCAAGCTCAACAAACAGAGGAGGCTCCACAGCAAATACATTGCCGTTGTGGGAGCAAACCTTACACATCTCGTTCTCCTTTACAAACTTGAGTGCGTCACCGATGGTCTCCGCATTCAGTGCGATCTGCTCATAGGTCTCAACATCCATGAAGTTGAAAAGATCACCGTCAGAATATAAATACTGCATATCTTTTCTGTCAATACGTGCCTGAGGGCATTTCTCGGTAGGTCTGAAAGTCTTCTCAACCACACCGCCGCTCTTAATATTTTTCAGCTTGGTTCTCACAAATGCTGCGCCCTTTCCCGGCTTCACATGCTGGAACTCAATAATCTGGTAAACATTATTATCTAATTCAATCGTAATACCATTTCTGAAATCGCCTGCAGAAATCATAAAAAATATTCCTCCTAAAGTTGTCACGTTTTAATTCATTTTATAGTGTATACTAAGATTTACTATTTTTCAACTCTTTTTTTCAATTCTTCCGTTATTCTACCCGCGCCTGTCTCAGTTCAGCCACCCGGTCAATTGCAATCAGATACCCTTCGAGCCCTTTTCCGTAGATCTGATCGTCGCAGGCGGGTCTTGTCACGGAAATTTTTCTGAACGCCTCCCTGGCAGTAATATCGGAAATATGAATCTCCACCTTCGGCATCGTCACGCTGGCAAGAGCGTCATGGATGGCATAGCTGTAATGGGTATACGCTCCGGGATTGATCACGATTCCCTCCGTGCCGTCAAAATAGGCGTCCTGTATCCTGTCAATGATTGCACCCTCATGGTTGCTCTGGAACACCTCAATGGTGTTTCCGGTCTGCTCCCCCTTTTCGGCGATCATGCCAAGCAGGGCATCGTAGTTCTGAGCGCCGTAAATGTTCTTCTCCCTGATTCCCAGAAAGTTGATGTTCGGTCCGTTGATCACAAGAATTTTCACCCTATCTCCTCCTCCGTCTGTTCCTTTATCACACCGCGGGCCGCCAGTCCCGCAAGAATTTCCGCCACAACCTGCTCCATGTCTTTTCCGTCCACATCCACGACCATGTCCGCCGCAGCCTCATACTTCCCCGCTCTCGCCTCCATGAGCGTCCCAATCTTTTCCATAGGATTTTCACACTGTAAAAGAGGTCTGGAGGTATCATCCTTCAGCCTCTCCCACACACATTCTGGTGAAATCCTCAGATACACCACACAGCCCAGCTTTTTTAGGAGTGCACGGTTCTCCTCCCGCATGGGCAGCCCGCCGCCCGTGGAAACGATCCGTTCCCCCGTCTGTGTGCAAAGCTCCTTCAGGCATTCCGTCTCCATCTGCCGGAACCCTTCCTCGCCCCTTGCGTCAAATATTTCACTGATCGTCATGCCCGCATGCTTCTCAATCAGCTTGTCCGTGTCCTCCACGATCCTCCGAAGCCGGTAGGACAGTCTGATTCCCACCGTCGATTTTCCGCATCCCATAAAACCGATTAAGACTACATTGTTCATATCCGTTCCTTCAATCTGTCGTACACCCACAGTGCCTGTTCTTCCGTAATCTTTACATTATTCCAAAGCTCATACGCAATGATTCCCTGATACAAAAGCATCTTCAGCCCGTTGTGGGACAAACCGCCTGCCTCACGCACCTTCCGCATAAACAGCGTATCCGCAGGATTAAAGATCAGATCGTACCCGATTCTCACCTTCTCATAAAAGGCCTTGTCCGAAATCACCACGCTGTCCGTATCGGGATACATCCCCACGTTGGTCGCCTGAACGACGATATAGCCTCCGCCCGCCAGCTTCTCATAATCGGATATGGGCATGGCAGATGCGGTTTCCAGACCTGTGAACGCATTCACCTCCTGCGCAATCGCAGCCGCCTTCTCCACCGTTCGGTTCAGCAGAATGATGTTTTCCGCACGATCCGCCAGCATGAACGCCACCGCTCTCGCCACGCCGCCGGCGCCCAGTATGATCACACTTTCCCCGTCCACCTGCACGCCGTCGCTCACCATGGCGCGGTAAAGACCGGGCATGTCCGTGTTGTACCCTCTGTATCCCTTCTCCGTCCGCACCAGCGTATTGACCGCGCCGATCCGCTCCGCCAAAGGGTCGATCCCGTCCAGAAAAGGCAGCACCCTCTCCTTGTGCGGAACCGTCACGTTAAGCCCCAGCACATTCAGCGCATGGGCGCCCCGCACTGCATCCTCCAGCGCCTCCTTCTCCACGCGGAAGGGCAGATACGCCAGATTGATCCCGGTAAGCTCCGCGAGTGCCGCATGGATCACCGGCGACAGGGTATGCTCCACCGGGCATCCGAGCAGTCCGCAGGTTCTTGTTCTTCCGTCTATCTCTCTCATCTGTCCGTCCTCTTTTTCCTGTGATAAAAATAAAGCACGATCTTTTCCAGACGGCGCTTCAACACGATCTGAATCTCCTCCTTGGGGTGTATGGGCTTTACCAGAAACGTCTCCATTCCTGCCTCTTTTGCTCCCCATATATCCGTAAAAAGCTGATCTCCCACAAATATTGTGGTATCCGGCGTGGTGTGCATCCGTTCCATGGCTCTGTGGTAGCCCTTTACTCCGGGCTTGCCCGCCTTGTAGATGTAATCGGTCTTCACGGCATCCGCAAACATCTTCACCCTCGGCTCTTTATTATTTGACAAAACCAGAGTACGCATTCCGAGCCCGCGGAGACGCTCAAACAGCCTGATCGCACCCTCATCCGCAGGCGCTCCGTGAGGCACCAGCGTATTGTCAATGTCAAACACAACGCCCCTTACGCCTTTTTCATACAGACCCTCATAATCTATGCCCGCCGCCGTCTCCGCCTCATGGTGCGGATAAAATCTGTTAAACATGCTCTTCCTCTCTCTTTTTTCCTTTTCAAAAAAAGAATCCTGCAACGCAAAATTGCAGGATTCCCCATTCACGGCAATCCGTCAAAGCTTCAGAAATACCAGTCCGTCCTCGCTCACCTTCTGCAAAAGCTTCCGGGAATCGCCCACAAAATACTGGTACTGCTGCAGTACCTGATCCTTCCGCATATTCGAGATTGCTTTCTGCACATCAAGATCCTCTATATTGCTATCCTTTCCCAGATAGCCGTAATCTTCCTGTAAATTAAAGGAAAGAGACAGATCCTGCACGTTGGCAGACGGTTTTGAAACATGACTGTTTTTTTCCTCGATGGAGAGTGCGATGTCCTGAGGTTTCACCTCGGCAGCTTTCGGTGCCTTAACCGCATCTTGCGCGCTGTTTACTTTTTCGTAATCCACCGCCGGAATTTCCGGTATCTTATAAGAAAACGGCATATTTCCGTATTCAGAAATTCCATTGATCCCCATGACATCACCTCCTTACCGTCTTTTCTTCTATGTATATCGGATCTAAAACAAAAAACTTTATGCTTACTTTTCCTTCAGCACGCTCTTTAATTCATCCATAAAGGTATTGATATCCTTGAACTCCCGGTACACGGAAGCAAAACGCACATAGGCAACCGCATCCAGATCCTTCAGCTTATTCATCACAAGCTCACCGATCACCTGACTGGAGATCTCTCTCTCCTCCATATTAAACACTTCCGTCTCCACCTCATCCACAAGCTGCGTGATCTGGCTTGCGCTGACCGGACGCTTGTGGCAGGCGCGGAGAACTCCGGCCTCAATCTTTGCCCTGTCGTAGGTTTCCCGGTTATCATCCTTCTTGATGATGATAAGCGGAATGGTTTCAATTTTTTCATACGTGGTAAAACGCTTGTCGCACTCGTCGCAGACACGCCTTCTGCGGATGGAATTGTTATCCTCCGCCGGTCTTGAGTCGATCACTCTTGTGTTTTCATGACCACAAAAAGGACATTTCATAGGTTCCCCTCCTGTCGAAATATGGTACGTAAAAACCACCTTTTATCAGATAATTATAAAATATTCGGAAAATTATGTCAACTTTTTTTCGTCAGATACAGATATCCACAAGAATGATATCAGGCCCGATCTGCTTAATGTCCCGGTACGGGATTACATAATCCTCCTCACATTTAAAAAAGCTCTCCCACTTGTTTCCCCGCGGCACAAACAGCTTATGGATACAGCCGTTCCTCTCATCAAACTCAAGATCCCGCACCTTTCCCAGCAGGCGGCAGTCCCTCAGATTGATCACATCCTTGCACTTTAACTCCGAAAACAGCATATGATGCCTCATTTTCTTTTCTTTATATTATGTGCAGGCAGAATCAGGTGACACAAAAACTTCACTGCATCCTCTTTTGGGCAGTGAATGAAAAAGCATTCCGCAGTCCATACTATAACTGTAATTTTCCCCGCCGCAAAACGGCAGAAGGAGAGACATATGGTACAAGGTAAAGTAGAAATCTGCGGAGTAAACACCTCAAAGCTTCCTATTTTAAAGCAGGCGGAAAAGGACGCCCTTTTCGCCCGCATCGCCCAGGGCGACACCGATGCAAGACAGCAGTACATCGAAGGAAACCTGCGTCTGGTTCTGAGCGTCATCAAGCGCTTCTCCTCCAGCAACGAAAATGTGGACGATCTGTTCCAGATCGGCTGCATCGGGCTGATCAAGGCAATCGACAACTTTGACTCCACGCTGAACGTCAAGTTTTCCACCTATGCCGTTCCCATGATCATAGGCGAGATCCGCCGTTTTTTGCGGGACAACAACGCCATCCGTGTCTCCCGCTCCCTAAAGGATACGGCGTACAAGGCGATCTATGCCAAGGAAATGCTCACCCGCAAAAATCTTAAGGAACCCAGCATGGAGGAGATTGCCACCGAGATCGGCATTCCCGCGGAGGATATCACCTATGCGCTGGACGCCATACAGAATCCCATGAGCCTGTACGAGCCCATCTACACGGACGGCGGCGATACGCTCTATGTCATGGATCAGATCAGTGACAAAAAAAATAAGGAGGAGACCTGGGTGGAGCATCTCTCCTTAAGTGATGCCATGAAGTGCTTAAACAGCAGGGAGCATGAGATCATCTCCCTTCGCTTCTTCTCCGGGAAAACACAGATGGAGGTGGCGGATCTGATCGGCATTTCCCAGGCACAGGTTTCCCGGCTTGAAAAAAATGCGCTCCGTACCATGCGGAGTTATCTCACCTCGTAGGCGTCTGACGGCTCATATCAAAAAGTCTGTCGTTCATCCACGCCACGGCATCCGTGATCCCGTCATCGGAAAAATCAAAAACCAGCCTCTGCTTCTTCTCCTCCGGCGTCTTTACGAAATTGAAAGGCTCCGGCCAGACCGTGACCAGAAGCTGTTTGCCCTCTTCCCCGGTCTGGCATTCCAAGCGGTAGCGCATTCCCTGATGACTTCCCGTATATTCTGTTTTCTTTAAATATTCCAACGATAAAATGTCTTCTGTTTTAATCATAAAAACAGTATAGCACAACTTCTACTGCCGTTCAATTTCCCTTTTCAGCTGCTTCATGATTTTCTTTTCCAGTCTGGATATGTATGACTGGGAAATCCCCAAAAGCGCAGCCACCTCCTTCTGCGTCAGCTCCTGCCCGTCCGGCGTATTCAGTCCGAACCGCAGATTGATAATGGTTCTCTCCCGCTCGGACAGCTTGTCGATCGCTTTCATCAGAAGCTTCTTCTCCACCTCGCTCTCGATATCCCGGTAGATCACATCCTCATCCGTTCCCAAAATGTCCGACAGAAGCAGCTCGTTTCCGTCCCAGTCCACATTGAGGGGCTCGTCGATGGACACCTCCAGTCTGGTCTTGTTATTTCTGCGCAGATACATCAGGATTTCATTTTCAATACACCGGGACGCATAGGTGGCAAGCTTGATATTTTTCTGTGGATTGAAGGTATTGATGGATTTGATCAGGCCGATGGTGCCGATGGAAATCAGATCCTCCACGCCGACCCCCGTATTGTCAAACTTCTTTGCGATATATACCACCAGACGGAGGTTGTGTTCAATGAGGATCGCCTTTGCCTCGTCCTCATACTCCGTCCCGAGGTCGCCGATCACCTCGATCTCCTTCTCCGTCTCCAAAGGCGGAGGCAGCACCTCCGTTCCCCCGATGTAATGCACATCCCCCTGCCTCTGCACACCGCACGCATGCAGTCTGAAAAAGCTGTTTTCCTTCTGTATCATCTTAAACTGAAATTTTCCGGGCATTGCCACCTTTAATATCATATCCATTCTCCCTCTCTAACCACTTTTCCTGTCCGTCAGCAGTGCCGGATGAATCAGAAGCTGGTATTCCGCCCCGGCCGCAACCTGCGTCTTGCTGACTCCCACATAGGCGTTGCGGCATATTTTCCGCACACCCTCCTGTTCAATCACCAGCTCCTCAACCTCATATCCTTTCATAATTCCCTTATCACAGCCCACACTGTGGTAAGGAATGACACGAAACAGCTCCGGCTCCTCCTTAAACAGATGCCCAAAGCTCTCCTGATCCAGAACGCAGACCGGTTTCCCGCTGATGGGCTCCCGCAGGCTGTTTCCCGTATCCACAATGGCATTCACCTGTATTCTCCCCCCGTCCTTTCCTACAAGCTCCGCCTTCCATATCCCTTCCTCTTTCCGCTTCTCCTCCACAATACGGCGGGAGAAAAACAGGAATAAAATACCTCCCGAAAGAAGGATTCCCAACGTGGTTTTCTGCCATACCGCAGCAAGCGGCACATATGTCCGGAGCAGGAGAAAAATCCCCCCGATCAGACAGCCGAACAACACCATTTTTTCCGCCAGTCTAAAAAATGCCCGCCGCCCGCCCGGCTTGAATACCCACCACAGCACCACCCCGTCCGCCAGTGCCGTGCAGATTGGCTTTAAGGCAGCATGCCCAAGCGGAAACAGCATGATGGCGCATCCGCCCACCGCCGCAAATGCAGAGCCTGCTAAAATCCTGCGCCGCGTGGCAGTGCGGCACAGACTGATATTTATAAGCTGCAGCAGATACAGGTTAAGGGTAAAATGCAGCAAAAAAAGACTGTCTACATAGACCTCATAATACAAATCCCTTCCCCCTTCTTGCGGGTTTCAGTGGTTTCTCAACCACTTAAACCCTATTATAAAGACCTTCATCCAAGGAATTTGTCATTATTTTTCTATGGACTGTCTGTTTTTTCCTGCAGCTTTCGACAGGACGGGTAATTTCCTATGATACAAAAAAGCCATCACACGCGGTAACGTGCAATGGCTTCCGTTTCTTATTTCACTTTTGGATTTTACTTGTTGCGCTGCAGGAAATCCGGGATCTTTAAGGATCTCTCCTCTACATTGGACTTCAGATCCACCGGCTTTGCAATTCCCATGGGCTTGAAAGGCTTTGCGCCGTTCTGATCCTCCGGGGTCTTTCTTGCGTCTGTAGTAACCGTCCCCTGATAGGAGTTCGGCTGGATAAAGCGGCCTGCGCTTCCCGTGTAGTTTCCGAAGCTGCCTGCCTTCGCCGTATTCTTCGGAGCGGGGGATTCCAGTCCCGTAGCGATTACGGTGATGGTACAGGTATCCGGCTGGGATTCATCATACATCGCACCGAAAATAACGTTCACATCATCCCCTGTCAGCTCTCTCACATAGTCCGAAGCCTCGGACGCATCATTCAGCGTAATGTCGCCGGAAACATTGATGATCACATGGGTAGCCCCGGTGATGGTTGTCTCAAGTAGCGGGCTCTCCACTGCCATCTTGACAGCTTCCAGCGCCTTGTCGTCGCCCTTGCCCGTACCGATACCGATGTGGGCAACACCCTTATCCTTCATAACAGTCTGCACATCCGCAAAGTCAAGGTTGATGACCGCAGGTACATTGATCAGATCCGTAATTCCCTGTACTGCCTGCTGCAGCACTTCATCCGCCTTCTTCAATGCCTCCGGCATGGTGGTACGCTTGTCCACGATCTCAAGCAGCTTGTCGTTGGGAATCACGATCAAGGTATCCACATTGCCTTTGATATGTTCAATTCCGCTGAGGGCATTGGTCATGCGCGCCTTCGCCTCAAAACGGAAGGGCTTTGTCACCACGCCTACCGTCAGAATGCCGAGATCCTTTGCAATCTTTGCCACAACCGGTGCCGCACCCGTACCGGTACCGCCGCCCATTCCGCAGGTGACAAATACCATGTCGGCTCCCTTCAGGGCAGCCTCGATCTCCTCTGCGCTCTCCTCTGCGGCCTTCTCCCCGATCTCAGGTCTTGCACCCGCTCCGAGTCCCTTGGTCAGCTTCTCACCGATCTGAAGAAGCCTGGGTGCTTTACAGAGCTGCAACGCCTGCTTATCGGTATTCACCCCGATAAACTCCACTCCGTCAATATTTTCGTCAACCATTCTATTTACAGCATTGTTACCTGCTCCGCCTACACCGACCACGATGATCTTGGCAGCAGATTCTGCGTCGTTCGTCTTAATCTCCAGCAAGGGTAATTCCTCCTTATTCCAAATAAAATCCATATAGTCTATCATATAATTATTTATTCAATTAATCAACACATTTTTTTCAATTCCCAAAGGTTTTTCTTAGGGAAAAATCCTATCAATCCGGCTTGAACGGAATGGAACCCGCGTCCCCGTCATAATTCTGCATGTCAAGAGTGCCGCTCTTGCCCTCAAGTTCGGGCAGCAGGGTCGGCAGCAGCGCAATCTTTTCCTCCAGAAGCGTGTCCGATCCGAAAAAAACTTTGATTGAATCGAAATACAGCGTCATCTCCTTGCGGGAGTTAAAGTAGATTCTCTCCGCATTCAGATTGTTTTTGGTGAGAATCTTTGTCACATTCAGAATGGTGTAGAAGATGTTGCTGTCCTCCACCGGCAGCGGCTGGTTCAGCACCACATAGTCGAAAGTAAGGCCTGTGATCTGCGGTACGCCCTCCGTCCTGATTGCGGAGCTCTCCACTACGATTCCCTCCTTGTCAAAATACATGTAGTGGTTCAGGTACTCCACATAGCCGGCAAGCGACTTTTCAAACACCTGGATCTTTACCGTGTCGGGCGAAAGCACCTGCACGGACAGGGACGCGATGAACGGAATGTCCGTGATCTGCTTGTCCTTGTATGCAAAGGACAGGTAGAGGGAATTGTTTCCAAGCGGTCCCTTCATCACCATGTCCTGTATTTCCTCCTTGGTATAATGCAGATTTCCCTCCACATAGACCGTCCTGACTGTATGTGTCTGCAAGACATAGCAGACTCCGCCCAGCGCAGCCGCAACAACAGCCAGAAATACCAGTATTTTTATGCCTTTTCTTCTCCTGCCTCTGGTTCTATACACCGTAAATCCGCACTCCTAACTCTCTCAAATCCCTGCATATATTTTCATAGCCCCGCTCGATAAAGCGGCCGCCGTCAACCACTGTCTCTCCCTTTGCCGCCACGCCTGCCACAACCAGTGCCGCGCCGCCGCGCAGCTCCTTCGCCGTGACCGTAAAGCCGTATAAAAGCTCCACGCCCCGCACCGTCACATGCCGGCTGTCCGTCTGCGTGATGTCTGCACCCATGCGCTGCAAATAAGGCACCGTGTGAAAACGGTTCTCAAAGATCGTCTCCTCGATCTCGCACGCACCATCCGCCAGTGCAAGCGCGGACAAAAAAGGTGATTGCAGATCCGTCGGGAAATCCGGGTAAGGCCCCGTTACCAGCCGTTCCGGCGCGGACAGTCTCTCATGCACCTGCACATACATTCCGTCCCCCGCTTTCTGGCACTGCGCCCCCATTTTACAGGCATACTCCATAACCGCCTGCATCTGTTCCGTGGGCGCACCCTTTAACAGGATTTCTCCCCCTGCCGCCATGCATGCCGCCAGATAGGTTCCAGCCACGATCCGGTCTCCCGGGATCCTGAAGTCGCACCCATAAAGAGCCTCCGTCCCCTGCACCACGATGGTGGAAGTCCCCACCCCGGTAATGTCCGCGCCGCAGGCAATCAGATAGTCAGCCAGCACCTTGATTTCCGGTTCTCTCGCCGCACCTCTGATCACGGTTGTTCCGTTTGCCCGCACCCCCGCTAACAGCAGATTTTCCGTGGCTCCCACACTCGGCACCGGGAGCAGGATATCCGCTCCTTGCAGCCCTGTTGTGCGGGCGGAAAGCCCCGTACCGGACTCCTCAAAGGTCACGTTCATCTTTTTCAGTGCTTCGATGTGAATGTCTATGGGCCGGTCTCCGATGACGCAGCCTCCCGGATATTCCATCCGCACCTCTCCCACGGTGCCAAGCAGCGCACCCAAAAGAATGATGGAGGAGCGCATCCCTCTCACCGCATGCTCCGGCATTCCCCGAAGTGCATGAAAAAGATCCACATGCCCCGATGTAATCTTTATTTTATCCTGATCCCGCACCACGGTACAGCCCATGCTCTCCAGCAGGGTCTGCATGTGATACACATCCGTAAGTCTCGGACAGTTGCCGATCACACTGGTTCCTCTTGTCAAAATTGTTGCCGCCATCACCGGCAGCACCGCATTCTTGGATCCCTGTATCCCAACCTGCCCCTGCAGGGCTATTCCACCATGGATATAGATTGTTTCCAACTTGCTCTCCCGCCTCGGAACCTGATATATCTTATCATATTCCGGATGGGAAATTTGGTTCCTCTACATCTCCTTGAGCTGAATGCGCCTTGCCACGTTCAGCACCAGGCCGATCTCAATGAGCTGGAACAGCACGGCCGTACCGCCGTAGCTGATAAACGGCAGGGAAATACCCGTGTTTGGGATGGTCGCGGTCACAACCGCCACATTCAGGATTACCTGAATTGCCATGTGCCCCATAACGCCCACCACAAGGAGCGCGCCAAACAGATCCGGCGCATTGTTGGCAATCACCATCAGACGCCAGATCAGCATTACAAACAAAAGCATGATCGCAACCGCTCCGAACAGTCCCAGTTCCTCGCAGATAATGGAGAAAATCATGTCGTTCTGCGCCTCGGGAATAAAGCCCATCTTCTGCATGCTCTGGCCAAGCCCTTTTCCCCAGATTCCGCCGGAGCCGATTGCATAGAGCGCCTGCAGCGTCTGATACCCCGTGTCACTGACATATGCCTCCGGATTGAGCCATGCGAGCACACGCTCCCCACGGAAGCCGCCCACACCGTCCGAGTTCTCCGCCGCCTTCACGATCACAAACACCGCCAGCGCCGCCAGTGCCACAACACCGAGCGCAAGCACCACAAACTTCTTATAATCGGGGCTTGCTACAAACACCATCAGCACGGCGATTCCCATAATGATGATCGCCGAGCTTAAGTTTGAAGTGATCTTCCATACCATCAGGACGATGGGCATGGGCATCAGCATCACGGCGATAAATCCCTTCCATGTCCGTATCCCCTTCCCCATCTTGCAGATCACCACCGCCAAAAACAGGATCATGCACAGCTTTGCGATCTCGGAGGGCTGTACGGACAGACCGCCGATACGGAACCATCTCTTTGCACCGCCGGATTCATGTCCGAAGGGAATGATCAGCGCGATCAGCACAACGGATGCCACATAGCCCAGACCATAGAATTTCTCCCAAAAATGGTAGGGTATGTTTGCCACCACGATCATCGCCGCCAGCCCCAGAATGGTCGCCTTGAGCTGCTTGCTCAGAAAGTAGGTGGAACTGCCATACTTCTGCACCGCATTGTAAGAGCTTGTGGAGTACAGCATCACCAGACCGAATCCAAGCAAAAACAACACGATGAACAGCAGGCTGTAATCAAAGAAATATTCGGATTGCCCCTGTTTCTTCTTTCTTTTTAACAAATCAATTCTCCTTCAGCGCATGCACATATTCCTTGAATATTCTACCCCGCTCCTCGTAATTTGCAAACATTCCCCAGCTTGCACACGCAGGGGACAATAAGACCGCATCTCCGCTCTGCGCTGTCTCCACGCAGATCGAAAACGCCTCCTCAAAGGTATCTGCCATCCTGATCTCGGTAAATCCGTGCTTTCTCGCACATTCCGCGATCTTATCCTTCGTCTGTCCCAACAGTACGAGGCATTTCACCTTGCCGCCGAATGCCTCGATCCACTCGTCGTATTCACTCTGTTTATCATAGCCGCCTCCGATCAGGATTGTGGGGCGGGTCATCGCCCTGATTCCCTGAATGGCGGCGTCCGGGTTGGTTCCCTTGGAATCGTTGTAGTAAACCACACCGTTCTTCTCCGCCACATACTCGATTCTGTGCTCCACAGCCTTGAACTGCCGGATCACCTCAAGCGTGATGTCCAGGGGCACCTTCATGCTCTCCGCAATGGCAAGCGCCGCCATCACATTTTCCACGTTACATGTGCCGACCAGATTCATGTCGGTGCGGATATTCAGAATGCGGCAGCTCTCCCCGTTCTGTCCGCGGCAGATATCGTCCCCGTCCAGATAAAAGCCATCCTTCATCACATGTCCCGAGGAGAAGAACACCACCCTTGCGGGGCAGACCTCCGCGAAGCTGCGCAGGCGCTCATCCTCATAATTCAGCACACAGGTATCCTCTTTGGTCTGATTCTTTGCAATGGACTCCTTCACCGCAACATAGGTCTCCATATTGTGGTGGCGGTTCAGATGATCCGGCGTGATGTTTAAGATCGCCGATACTGTGGGGCGGAAGGTGTCCGCCGTCTCAAGCTGAAAGCTGCTGATCTCCGCTACCGTCACGGAATCCGGCGTTGTCTTTGCCGCTTCCAGCGTATACGGATTTCCGATGTTGCCCACCACAAATACCTTGTTGCAGAATGCCTTCATGATCTCGCCCACCAGAGTCGTGGTCGTGGTTTTTCCGTTGGTTCCCGTGATGGCAACCACACGCCCTTTCTCTGACAGATATCCAAGCTCGATCTCCCCGATCACGGGAATCCCCCTTGTCCGGAATGCCTCCACAAACGGGATGTCCACCGGCACACCGGGGCTTAATACCACAAGCCGGATCGCCGCCGCTTCCTCATCGGGAAGGGTTCCCGCATAGCAGGGCACATCCGTCTGCTCCGGCAGCCGTGCGGTCAGTTCCTCCTTTGTCAGCTTCTCATTGCTGTCGTATAACACCGGCCGGGCGCCCATCTCCGTAAGCAGCTTCACTGCCGCGGTACCGCTCTTCCCGGAACCGACCACCAGGACTTTCTTTCCCTGTAATTCCATATCTTGCCTCCTGAATATGGACAGCCCTTCCACCTATAATGCCTTGTAGGCAATCAGGCAGAACACCGCTGTCAGAATTGAAAAAACCGCCACCACCTTCGCCTCCGACCAGCCGGAAAGCTCAAAATGATGGTGCAGGGGCGCCATGCGCAGGATCCGTCTGCCGCCGGATAATTTAAACCATCCGACCTGCAGGATAACCGACAGAACCTCAACCAGATAGATGCACCCCACAATGGGTATAAAAAGCGGAAGCTTCAGCGCGTAGGCGCTTGCCGCCACAAAGCCGCCGAGTGCAAGGGAACCGGTGTCCCCCATGAACACGCTGGCAGGATAAACGTTGAACAAAAGGAAGCCGAGAAGCGCTCCCACCACCGCACAGGTGACGGGCACAATGCCGCTCCCCGTCCCCATGGCGACCACGGAGAAAAAGGTGGCTGCAATCACCGTCACGCTCGCCGCCAGTCCGTCCAGTCCGTCCGTGAAATTCGTGCCGTTCACCGTGGCGATCACGATAAAGAACAGAACCGGCACATCCAGACATCCGAAATCAAGCAGCTTGTCGGAAAAAGGGATCTTCATGGCAAGCGCCATGCCTCCCTGCATCTTCATATACGCGGCATAAATGCCCGTCACCCCAAGCTGGAACGCCATCTTCTGCGCCGGGGAAAGCCCCATGGAGCGGTGCAGCACCACCTTCAGATAATCATCCAGAAAGCCCACCAGTCCAAATCCCAGCGTCAAAAAAAGAATGGGGATCACCTGAGGATAATCCCCTGCGTAAATGAGGGTTGTCGCCACAATAGCGATCAGAATCAGAATACCGCCCATGGTGGGCGTTCCGTTTTTCTTTAAGTGTGTCTGCGGGCCATCCTCCCTCACGGTCTGCCCCACTTTCAATCTCTTTAGGAAGGGGATCATGATCGGTCCCATCAGAACGCTGATCCCGAAAGCCAGGATCACCGGCATGACGTATGTATCGCTCATAAAACTCCTGTCCCGGCACTCGTCTTCCCCCCGCACTTTTTCCACGGATTTACGAAATGCCATACTCATTATAATCCATAATTCCCAAATAGGGAAGAATGTTTTCAAAAAGCTGTCTGATTACCGGTGCTGCGATCTGACCGCCGTAGTACACGCCTTGCGGATGATTGATGATGGCAATGGCGATCACCTGCGGATCATCCGCCGGTGCAAAGCCCACAAAGGAAGCAATGTACTTTCCCGTTCCTCTGGGCAGCGTCTGGCTGGTTGCCGTCTTTCCGCCGATGCGGACGCCCTCGATATAGGCATTTTTCCCGCCGCCCTCCGACACCACCTTTTCCAGAATTTCCCTCATGGTTGCCGAGGTCTCCTCCGACACGATCCCCTCTGTCATGGGGTATTCCAGCTGCTTTGTCACATTTCCCTGCGCATCCGTGACGCTGACGCCGAAATGGGGCGTCACCCGCGTTCCCCCGTTTACAATGGACGCCGCCGTAGTCAGAAGCTGTATGGGGGTAATCTGAAAGGATTGCCCGAAGGAGATGGTCGCAAGCTCCACCTCGCCGATGGCATCCTCCTTGTGCATGATGGTTCCCGCCTCGCCCGGCAGATCCACGCCTGTCTTTTTCAGCAGCCCAAACTGCTTGAAATAACTGTAATACCGCTCTGCTCCAAGCCGCAGCCCCACCGTAATAAACACCGGGTTGCAGGAGTTCATGGTCGCGTGCACAAAATCCTCCGCGCCGTGCCCCGACACCTTATGGCAGCGGATCTTTCTGTCCTCCACCACGATAAATCCGGGGCAGGAAAAGGTGCTCTGCGGTGTGACCACGCCGCTCTCAAGTCCGGCTGCCGCCGTAATGATTTTGAAAGTGGAGCCCGGTTCATAGGTATCATTGATGCATCCGTTTCTCCACATGGCATTCAAAAGGGTTTGCTTTTCCTCCTGCGTGAGCGCATCCCCAGCCGAAGCGTCCCCTCCCGTGACGGAGAGTAACATCTCCTCCGACAGTTCATAGGGCTTGTTCAGGTCAAACTCCGGCACATTTACCATTGCCAGCAGTTCGCCGTTCTGGGGATTCATCACAATAATGGAGACACTGTCGGCCTCCTTGGTCTCCATCGCCTGCATGGCAAGCTGGGTGGCATAGCTCTGGATGTTCATGTCCATGCTGATGTGCAGATCTCCGCCGCTCACTGGCTCGATGCGGCTCTCACCCGCCGCCTCTACCTCGATTCCCTTGGCGTCCGTCACTGTGAGAATGGTTCCCTTCTGCCCCTCGAGGTATTCCTCGTAGACCACCTCCAGACCGATGATCCCCTGATTGTCGCTTCCCGTAAACCCAAGTACCTTGGAGGCAAGCGTTCCGTAGGGGTAATACCGCTTGTAATCCTCATCCACCTTTACGCCGGACAAATCAAGCTCCCGGATCCTGTCCCCCACCTCTTTATCCACATTGCTCTTAATGCGCTCGATGGAGGAATACTTCTCCACCCGCTTTCTGACATACTCCTCCGAGAGAGAAAGCTCGCGGCAGAGAGCTGCGATCACCTCTTCCTTGTCCTCAATCTGATTATGTATGACCGATATGGTACAGACGGTCTTGTTATCCGCAATCACGGTTCCGTTCCGATCCACAATCCTGCCCCTCGCCGCCTTGATGCTGCGTTCTCTCTCATGAAGCTCGGTCGCCTTCGCCGAATAGTAATCCGCTCTCGCCACCATCAGGTATACCAGTCGGAAAAACAAGAGCAGAAGCACCGCCGCGCACAGGAAAAACACCACCGTGATCTTCTGTCTGTGATAGGCCCTGTTTCCCTGTTCAGACATAAAAACCTCATAAAAAAGGTATTGATATACTCTATTCCCTTTTTTATGAGGTTATGATTTATCTTTTGTCAGCTATTCCGGGATTGCCCCATACTCACCGCTCACATAATTTCCGGTATCCGGGTCAATCAATGCTCCCGTGCTCGGTTCAATATAGCAGCCCGTGGCAGGATCCTTTTCATAGGTCATCCAGGTCGGAATGGTTCCGTCCTCCGGCACATACGGCTGATCATCCTGCGCATCCCCGCTGCTGACAGGTGCATACTTGATCGTATCTGCCAGTTTTTTCGCCTCAAGCTCCTGACGCTCCGCCTCAGACAGCTCCTCCGTCATAAAGATGCCCATGTAGGGCAGAACCTCCGTCAGCACCTCTCGTACAATGTTTGCTGCGCATTTGGTTCCAAGGCTCTGATTCTCCAGATTGGGTCTGTCGATCACCACATAGATTGCAATCTGCGGATTGTCCGCCGGGGCATAGCCCATAAAGGACACCACATACTCTCCGTTTCCTCTGGGGATGGTCTGCGCCGTTCCCGTCTTTCCGCCGATGGCATATCCTGCCGGACGCGCCTTCTTTCCCGTGGCGCCCGTGTAATCGGGATCACAGGTGGCATTGCAGTACTCCCTAAGAAGCGCGGAGGTGGACTCTGAAATGGTCTGTTTCAACACACGCGGCTCAATATTCTCCACCACTGCTCCACTTGTGGTTCTGATCTGCTTCACCATATGGGGCTCGTAATAATAACCGCCATTAATTAAGGAACTGAACGCCGTGATCATCTGGATCATGGACACATTGAAGCCCTGCCCGAAGGAACCTGTTGCAAGCTCCGTGATTCCCATATTGTCCGCCGTATGTACCAGACCCGCCGTGCGCGCTTCTCCCGCCAGATCAATGTTGGTCTTTAACCCGAAGTTGAAGTTCTGCTGGTAAACGGCAAAAATATCTTTTCCGATTGCGAAGGACATCTTCATCAATGCCACATTGCAGGATGTGGCGATGGCGCGCTCCACGGAGACCGTACCGTCGCCGTACCGGTTGTGACACCGGATCGGCTTTTCTCCTTCCACCACCACAAGGCCGCCGTTGCATTCATAGGTCTCATTTCCGGTGAGCTTTCCCGTCTCCAGTCCCATTGCCACCGTAAACGGCTTATAGGTGGATCCCGGCTCATAAGTATCGGAAATACAGAAATTCCTCCACAACGCATTCAGCGTCTCGTAGTAGGTATCGTCCTCCTTCATTGCCGCAATCTGTTCTTCCGTGTAATATCTGCTCAGATCATACGGAGAGTTTAAATCAAAATTCGGATAGCTCGCCATGGCAAGAATATTGCCGGTGTTCACATCCATAATGATGCAGCCCACATTGTTGGCGCCGTTCCCCTCCGTGTAGTTGTTCTTGTACTCTTCGTTGTAATCGTTTAACTTCTCCTCCACGATACTCTGGATATTGGCGTCGATGGTGCTGACAAGCGTATAGCCGTCCACAGCGGGCTTCGTGGTTCTCTCCAGACTCTCATCGGAATTGAGATAGCCGTACTCCCTGCCGTTGGTTCCGCTCAATACGTCATTGTAATACTCCTCCAGACCGTACATGCCCTGTCCGTCCGAGGTGGTAAAGCCAATCACATCACAGGCAAGACCGCCGTTCGGGTAGGCGCGCCTGTACTCCTCCTCAAACCAGATTCCCTTGATATAATTGCCGGGACCCGGATTGCCCTCCGCATCCTTCTTGGTATCGTTCTGCATTTCCACAAACGCACTGATCTCACTGTAGGTCAGTTTTTTCAGCGGCACGTAATAGCTGCTGGTGGCATGCTCGTTCACATAGGTTCTCACCGCCTGCATGTCCAGCTGCGGAAAACAGCTTGCAAGAGCGGACAGCGTCGGTTCCACATAGATGCCCTCCTTGTCCGACATGACCTTGGTGTCAATGACAAGATTGTATATCTTCTCGCTGACTGCCAGCGTGGTTCCGTTGCAGTCCAGAATATCGCCGCGCCTGTATGGCAGTGTGATACTGTCATACTTCTGCTGGGATAAAACCTGCCTGCTGTACTGCTCTCCCTTCTTGCTGTTGATCCACATGAGCCTTACGCCCAGTCCGATGAACACCAGAAGCAGCAGACAGAAAAGTACCACCAGCTTTTTTTGCACACTGATGGTAACTTTTGCTTTTGCTTTTTCTTTATGTAGGTTTTTTTCGTTTCTATCGTTTCTTTGTCCATCCATGCACACACCCGTCCTTACTGAGGAATATCGCCGACCTGTCTCACGTAATCGCTGCCCTCATAGCTGTAATTGACGATCTGTCCCTCCGTGGCGTAAACCATCCCCAGTTCGCCGATGGCAATTCTCTTGATCTCCTCCAGATCCACGCTGCTGTTTACTCTGGCAAGCTCCTCGTCATTGGACAGTCTCAGGCTGTTTAACTGGCTCTCCAGTCTCGCGATCTGCTCCACCTGTGCCGTCAGATCAGCCTGCATCTGGATGTACCCGATCAGCACATAGCCTGCGATCAGCATGGCAACACCCAGAAAAGCCACGTAGCCCAGATTCATGTAGCGCGCACGCTCCCTGTTCTTTCTGGTCTGGTTGCTCAGTTTTCGTCTGGGCTCCTCCTCGATGGCGCGTCTGACATCAAGCTGTCTTGCGGTATTTCCCTCTATATAAGTCATCCTTTGTCTCTGTTGTGTTCTTGTTGTGTTCGCCATATCTGTCATATCCTTTCAAAAACTCTGAGCTTTGCGCTCTTTGACCGGCTGTTCTCCGCAAGCTCCTCTTCGCTTGGGAGAATCGGTTTGTTTGTAATCACTTTTCCAAGGGGCTTCTTTCCGCACACACACACCGGAAATTCCGGCGGGCAGGTGCAGGGATTCTGTGCCCGCTTGAAGGCTGCCTTCACGATTCTGTCCTCCAAAGAGTGAAAAGTGATAATGCAGAGCCTTCCCTGCGGATTCAGCAGTCCGATCATCATGTCCAGTGAATCCTCCAGCACATCCAGCTCCCTGTTGCAGGCGATTCGGATTGCCTGAAAGGTCTTTTTTGCCGGATGCCCGTTCTGTCGCATTTTAGCGGGTATGGACGCCTTGATGATCTCGCAAAGCTCCCCCGTCGTCTCTATTGTTTTTTTGCTTCTCTCCTGCACAATGTGTTTGGCGATGTTCTTTGCAAACTGGTCTTCGCCGTAATCCCGGATGATGCGGTACAGCTCCATCTCCGGATAGGTATTTACGATCTCCTTTGCGGTCAGCTCCTGACGCCTGTCCATTCTCATGTCGAGGGTCGTGTCAAACCGGTAGGAAAAGCCTCTCTCCTCCGTGTCTAACTGATAGGAGGAAACGCCCAGGTCCAGAACAATTCCGTCCACTCCCGTGACACCGTGCTCCGCCAGCACCGCCTGCATATTGCAGTAATTGCTGCGGATCAGGGTAATCCTGTCGCTGTACGCCGAAAGTCTCTCTCCCGCCGCCTCAATGGCTGCATCATCCTGGTCGATTCCGAAAAATCTTCCTTTGGGAGAAAGCTGTTTCACCACCTCAAGGGCATGTCCTCCGCCCCCCAGTGTTCCGTCCACGTAGGTGCCATCTTTCCTGATATTCAGATTTAAAATGGTTTCCTTCAGTAAAACGGAATAGTGTGAAAATGTCATTTCGTTACTCCCTGTCGCTGCATCTAAATTCCAAGTCCCAATTCCGACATATGCTTTGCAATCTCTTCCATGTCATCATAGGTAACAGTTCCTTCGTATCTTTCCTTGCTCCAGATTTCCATCCGGCTCCCCACACCGATCAGTACCACATCTTTTTCCAGTGCGGCGAAATCCTTCAGGCTCGTGGGAATCAGGATTCTTCCCTGCTTGTCCACCTCCACGGCGGTCGCTCCTGCCATGAAGAAGCGGACAAATTTACGAACATCGGGGTTCGTCAGTGAAGGCAGCTTTTGCAGCTTTTCCTCAAAGGCAGTCCATTCGGTGTTATCAAACACAAACAAGCAGCCGTCCAGTCCCTTTGTCACCACGAACTCATCACCCAGAATCTCACGGAACTTTGAAGGAATGATCAACCTGCTTTTTGCGTCTATCGTATGATTGTATTCACCCATGAACATATGCAATCACCCGCCTTCAAAGTGGTCTGCCACGAAAAATGCTCTGAAATCTACCACTTCATACCACTCAGCTCCACTTTTCACCACTTTTACTATGATTTTATACTAAACTACCCCAAAAAGCAAGCAAAATCAAGGAAAAAATGAAGATTTGATTAAGACTTTTTGCACAAAAAAAGAGCCGGCACAAGATGTTGTGTCAGCTCCCGCATTCATTACTTTATATGGTTTTTACTGTTTTTTACACGTTGAAACGGAACAGGATCACATCGCCGTCCTTCACCACATAATCCTTTCCTTCCATTCCCACAAGCCCTTTCTCTCTGGCGGCAGCCAGCGAGCCCTGCTCCAACAGATCCTTGTAGTTCACCACTTCTGCCTTGATAAAGCCTCTCTCGAAATCAGTGTGGATCTTTCCGGCGGCCTGCGGCGCCTTCGTGCCAATCTTGATCGTCCATGCTCTGGTCTCATCCTCTCCCGCCGTCAGGAAGCTCATCAGACCCAAAATGTGGTAGCTTGCCTTGATCAGCTTTTCCAGACCGGATTCCTTCAGTCCCAGATCCTCGAGGAACATTGCCTTCTCATCATCCTCAAGCTCCGAGATCTCCTCCTCGATCTGGGCGCAGATCACGAACACCTCGCTGTTCTCGCCCGCTGCAAACTCTCTTACCTTCGCCACCATCTCGTTGTTGGCGCCGTCGTCCGCAAGATCATCCTCCGCCACATTGGCTGCGTAGATCACCGGCTTGTAAGTCAGCAGATTGTACTCCTTGATCAGTGCCAGCTCGTCCTCGTCCTCGATCTCCATGCTCTTTGCCATTTTGCCGCTCTCAAGATGCGCCTTGATGCGCTCAAGGAGTGCCTGCTCCTTGGCGTAGGTCTTGTCCATCCTCGCGGTCTTGATCACCTTTGCCAGCCGGCGCTCCAGCACCTCAAGGTCAGCAAAGATCAGCTCCAGATTGATGGTCTCAATATCCCTCAGCGGATTCACGCTGCCGTCCACATGAATGACATTCGCATCCTCAAAGCAGCGCACCACATGAACGATCGCATCCACCTCACGGATATTGGACAAAAACTGGTTCCCCAGCCCCTCTCCCTTGGACGCGCCCTTCACCAGTCCCGCAATGTCCACAAACTCGATCACCGCCGGCGTCACCTTCTTGGAATGATACATGTCTCCCAGAAGCTTCAGTCTTTCATCCGGCACCGCCACAATCCCCACATTGGGATCTATGGTACAAAACGGATAGTTTGCCGACTCCGCTCCCGCTTTCGTCAGGGAGTTAAACAATGTACTCTTTCCTACGTTCGGCAGACCTACGATTCCCAGTTTCATTTTATGTTTTACCTGTCCGAAAACCTTCGATTTCCAAAGTTTCCGCCTTTCTCTGTTATTAAACGCACATTTTATCACGAAACAAGCTCTGCAAGCCAGTATTTACTATACCATGAAGCGCCCCAAAAGTAAATTCTTATATTTGCATCATTCTTCTGTACGAAACAATTCTTTTTTGCATCTCAGAGCGTTTTTATGAACTGCGCAAATTGCGGAATACGCTTCTGCCTCATAAATTGTCAATATGTTGTTCAGTCAACATATGCGGCATCTACTATACTTTTATCTTCCAATAGCCTTTTTTAGCGGAACCCACCCTTGTAATAACTCCTTTCTCTTTTAACAGCTTTATTTTCTGGGAAATAGTTTTTCTGCTAAGTCCTACTTCATCCGCAATTTCATTATAAGTTGCATATGGTCTCTCCCTTAATATACCAAGTATTCTATTTCCGATATCAGTCACCTTTTCAGTCACCTTGGCACTCTGGAGTTCTTTAAGTTTGACCATAATATCTGCGCCGTGAACTATATATTCCGGTTCATCGGTTCCAAGATTTTTACAGGCATCACAAATTTTTTGAATCCCTCGTCCCCGGCTTTCAACATAACCGGCTCTGTAAAATACCCTCGCAATATCCGGATTGTACGGTTTTGAAGCGTGCGAACCCAAAAGGGTTTCCGCTGTCCAGCCAAACGGGTGCATACTGCAATTGCTAATATACATTGCATCGTCTTCAATGCGAATCTGTACCGGAACATTATCCGCCCCATTACAGTGGATCAGGGCGTTAAATACCGCCTCTCTTCACTGCATCACGTGCAAATGGATAGACTTCCACTCTGGTTTCTTTGTAATAAGAAACCGCAGCTTTTAAATATTTCAAATAAATCAAATCTATGACTCTGTCCGCCATAATAAGCAAAGAACCATGTACTTCATCCTGATATAGGAGTTCACTGCCCTCAAACTTGCCAATTTTCACATAACAGCCACCGATAACCCTTTCCGGCTCACGGTAAAAGCATAATGCACCTGCACGCTTTAATTTTCCATCTACTGTCAAATCAAGTTTTTCCAGGAGTTCGGCATTAGGGATATCTAAACCTATATTAGATATCGTCGCAGCATCCCATTTAAGTCCTTCCTCATTTGTAAGGGTTGCAATACTTTCATTCAAAATCCTTCAATCTATTCACATGAAAATTTACAGTAATTTTTCATATATATGCTTTTTGCATATATTTTTCTGTGTTATCATTTATATACATTTTTTCATATGCAATATAATTATATCCTATCTGCATATATCCAATTATAATGGATTCAAAAAGGAGGCATGAGATATGTTTAACGTAGATAAAAAAGAAATAGGACTCTATCTTGCAGACCTTATCCATAAAAGTAGATTTACAAGTGCCCGGCAATTTGGTATTGCATATTTGAATCTTCGTTATGGATATGTAGATCAGGATGCTATTCCCAATATTCAAAACCGCATAAGTCAGATCACAAAAGGGAACAAATGGATCCAGATAGAAGATCTTCCCATATTTGCCGAACTGCTCGACGTATCCGTTGAAGATATTGTCAGTGCTGGAACCTCTTCCGCCGCATCGTCCAGTCGTGTCACGAATTACTCTATTGCCCACTCAGATGATGCCAGCGTATGGGAATCCTATATTCAAAGAAAAGATAAGTTGATACTTAATCCGGATGAGTACAACAAAACAGTCATCGATTATGCTTTGGAAGCTGGCAATTACGCATTTCTTAAATATCTCATGAGCAAAAAACTTATTTGGTTTGTGGGCAAAAACCCGGCAGAATATCATACAAATTTTGGAGAATATGGTGCCGGTTTCGGTGCCGGGACAAATATTAAAAGAAGGGGCGTCGGAGATATCGATATTTTAGATACATGGTTAAAAGACAAGGACGATCTTCGTTTTAAGATGTTGTCTTTGGCGGTAAAAAATAAGGATTTTGATATGCTGGATCGACTGCATGCACGCGAAATTCCATTACTTTATACGATCAGCCACTTTATTACCCATAATCCCATGGAAAATGAGCTTCCATTTTCAAAAAATACTGAGCGCTTTACAAAAGACCTCGCATCCTGCCCCAGCACACCCCTTGCATATTTTTTTGAGCCGTTCACCATAGAATCCGCTATTGTGGCAGAGAAAAATACATTTTTCTTTCCGTATGCAGGAGTATTATTGGATTGCATGATACGCCAAAGAGAAAAGAGAGTTTCCCTCTTTATCGAAAAGGCAACGAGATACAACCAAGATGTCTTGGATAAACTCAATAAAGCAATAGCCGAATGTATCGAGACAGGCAGCAGATATTATGAATCTCTGAATTGCCCTGAACTTTATGACGAAAGTTTCATTAAATCTGAAGCGCTGTCCGGCTTTTATTTCTATCCCAATACCGGATTTTTATCCTTTACCTCTGCCCGTTTCTCAAAGAATGTCGCTAACAAGGGATTTATAACCAACATTGTTCGTATAACAGCTAGATCATCTGATCCTGAATTGCAGTTCTTAATTGATAAATTAAATGAGACCTATAAAACCATGACAAAAATTTACACTGAAAAGGAGAACAAACATGTATAATCCTATATTCGATTTTGACGACGATAACTTTATTTATCAAACTGCCGATAATATGGGCATTGACTCAGACGGTGATTTTCATATGAGAATGGGTGGCAATATGTCAATGGACATAAATACCGGTGAACTCCATTTCAATTCCGGTTGGGCGGACGAAGGCGATTTCTAACAGAAAAGTCATATCCCCCAAAAGGTTTTTCCCACCATTCTCCACATGGCCTTTGCATGGATTCTGTCATGCCACAGAAAGCGGCGTAAAACCTTTCTGACAGACCACATTTCACCGTAGCTTCCCTCTCGTAGTCTGCCATTCAGAAAATCCGGTGTGTTTTCCAGTTGTGCAAACCCACGCCTGCGGCACCCTAAAATCGTGCCCTCATTGTCCGCTTCAATTCCAATCTCGCCAAAATAATAGCTGTTGACATTCTTGGTATGCAGATACATTTCCTCTGCGGTACGCGGAACTTGTCCATAGAAAGTTTTGCGTACCGGCAGGGCGCTCACCCTCTTATCGGGAACAGACTCATACAGATTCAAAAAATCTGCCGCCGATTTCAACGCCAGATCTCTGAGTTTTACATATTCCTCCAGCGTAAGCGGTTTTTCCTCCGATTGAAACAGTACATCACTGTCCGCATCCCTGATTTCAAGATCCGACTGCTTTTCCTGCACAATTACCGGCTCGATGTCCTCCGGTACTTCCTCCCCCACCCATGCTGCATATGCTCTTATTTCCTGTTCCATTTTCCTCAATGCCGTATCCACACTCTCTCCTCTGGCGAATGCCCCGGCGTAATCTTCCGCATACAGCAAAGTGTCGTTACCATTGTGCTCCCAGACACATCTAATTTCCATTGCCGCTCCCTTCTCATTCCATCTCCCCGCCCATCAGTCAAACAGACTGAGCTGGACACCGGCGTTTTTCTCCTCAAAGGTATGGAGATATTCAAAAATCTGCCCGTTGTCGTGCAGCATTCCGTGTTCTTCACAGAATTTGTGGAACAGTGCCATAAGCTCCTTGTTCCGCGGACTGTTGATCTCATACTGCACGCCGTAGGTCTTTATGTATTTCTCCTTCATGCCGGGAAACAGCCGATCAAGCTGCCTGTAAAAGTATTCCCGGTTCCCGTCGCGAAGCGTAAGCCCCATCCCGAAACAGATCACGCCGCGGACGCCCATTTCCGCACAGCTGCGCAGGATTCCCTGTATGTTTTCTTCCGTATCATTGATAAAAGGAAGAATGGGACAAAGCCAGACGACCGTGGGAATGCCTGCCTTTTGCAGTTCCCGCAGCACATGCAGACGCTCCTTCGTGGTGCACACATTCGGCTCGATCTTTTTACACAGCTCCTCATCATAGGTAGTCAGGGTGATCTGCACCACACATTTCGTCCGATCGTTGATCTCCTTTAGCAGATCCAGATCCCGCAGGATGCGGTTCGATTTTGTTGTCAGCGTGACCCCGAAGCCGTACCGGCTTGCCAGCGCCAGTGCCCTGCGGACATTGCCGATCTCCTCTTCAAGCGGAATGTAGGGATCCGTCATGGAGCCCATGCCCAGCATACATTTCCTGCGTTTTCTCTTGAGCGCCGCCTCTAACAATTCTATGGCGTTTGCCTTCACCTCAATGTCCTCAAAGGCATGGTCTATGTGATAGCACTTGCTCCTTGAGTCGCAGTATATGCAGCCGTGTGTGCAGCCTCTATACAGATTCATCCCGTTATGGGCAGATAAAATTCCCTTTACCTCAACATAATGCATTGTGTAACCGCGCTCCACGTTTCACGCTCTCTAATATTTACGCCTCTCTTTCAGTTCCCGGTACAGAAGGACATAGTTGTCATAGCGTTCTCTGCTGATCTTTCCCTCCGCCAATGCCTCCTTGACGCCGCAGACCGGCTCGTCAATATGGGCACAGCCCCCAAAACGGCACATGGGCTCAAACTGCGCAAATTCCGGGTAGTAGGAAGTAAGCTCCTCCTTCTCCATATCGAACAGGGAAAGGGAGCTGAACCCCGGCGTATCCATAACGTAGGTTTCCTCTCCGATGGCAAGAAGCTGGGAATGGCGCGTGGTGTGCTTGCCCCGGTCGATCTTTTGGCTGATCTCCCCTGTCTCCATCACATTCCCCGACTGCAGCCTGTTTACAAGGGAAGATTTCCCTACGCCGCTAGGTCCCGCCACCGTGGTGGTCTTTCCCGCCAGAAGCTGTCTGATAGCGTCAATGCCCTCCTCCCGGAGCGCACTGGAAAAAATCACCTGATAACCGCATCCCCGGTAAATATCGCCCAGTCTTTTACATTCCTGCTCTGCCGCAATGTCCTGCTTGTTAAAGCATATGATACAGGGTAACTGCTGTCTCTCCATCATAATCAGGAAGCGATCCAAGAGATTTAAGCTGGGGGCAGGGCGCGTCACAGAAAAGATAACCAGCGCCTGATCCACATTTGCAACCGCCGGGCGGATCAATTCGCTCTTTCGCGGAAGCAGCTCCGTGATATTCCCTTTCCGGTTCTGTTCGTCAAGAATCTCCAGCCGGACATCGTCCCCCACTAACGGCTTCGTATTGTCCTTCCTGAAAATCCCTTTTGCCTTGCACTCGTACTCTCCGCATCCTGCCACATGCACATAGTAGAATCCGGCGATTCCCTTCACGATCTTTCCCTGCATAATACCCCCGGTGTGTCTATTCCTGCACAAATTCAACTGCCCGGCTGAAAGATCTCTTCTCTGTGGTTCCCGGAATGGTCACGGTCTCCCCCGCCTCATTGGTAGTTGTACTGCTCTCTGTGGTAACGGTATAGGAGAAATTGATGGTGCCCGTCGCCGCAGTGATACCGTAGTAGTTCGCTGCCAGCGGGAACGTAGTTGTAACAGTGTCCATCAGCACCTTGCCGTTATCCGCCACAATCGTCACATTGACGGATGTGCCCACCACATAGTCCGGCGCCTCCTCAACGGTCGGTCCCTCGATACTGGCATTATATTTGTAGGTTGCCGCTGCAGAGCCCAGGCTCACCTTGATCTCCACCGCCGTACCGGGATCCACATAGGAGCCATAGGAATAACTCTGATAGCAGACAAGTCCTTCCTCGTACTCGTCCGAATTGATCGCGCCCGTGCCGCCCACTGCAAGCCCGGCCTCGATCAGCTTTGCCACCGCCTCATCCTCAGGAATACCCATCAGATTGGGAACGCGCACCTTGCTGTCCTCTTTGCCCAGACTCACATTGACGGTAATTACGGAACCGGCAGGCGCCTTCTGGCCGCCCTCCGGGCTCTGGGAGATCACATTCCCCTTCTCAACGGAGGAGGAGTAGCTCTCCGTCCTGTTTACGGAAAAGCCCTGTGCCTCAAGCTGTTTTACGGCATCCTTGTCGGAAAGTCCCACGACATTCGGAACCTCCCTGCCTTCCTTTCCCGAGCTGACCGTCAGCGTCACCGTGGTTCCCGTCGGGATTCTGGTTCCCGGTGTAATATCCGAGCTGATGACAATGTTCTGTTCATATGCCTCGGACTCCACATAGGAAAGCTCCGTCACAAGCCCGAGTTTCTTCAACTGATTCTGCGCTTCCGCCGCAGACATGCCCGCCACGGCGATCATCTCCACAGTATCTGTCTGCGCTTCACTGCTCTCCTCGCTGCTCCGGGATTCCTTACCGCTGCCCATGCCGAACATGCCGGTGATCTTTCCCACAAAAAAGATGATGATGCAGCAGATCACAAGTCCCGCCACCACCGTCAGAATGGTCGTCACGCGCTCCACCTTGGGGTTATAGTCCTCCTCGTAGTCCTCCTCCGGGTATTCCTCCTCGAGAGAGCCGGTGTCGCTCTTTAAGCGCATCGCCTCCTCCATGGAGTCCCTGCGGTCGGTCTGACGCTTGATCTGCGCAATATCCCTGTCTGTAATATACCGGGTGGCTGCTTCCTCATCCGGATCGTTACGGACTACAAAATCATCGTCCGGGTACAAAAGCGACTGCTTCAGATCCTCGATCAGCTCTCCCATGGACTGATAGCGCCTGTCCGGGCTCTTCTGGCAGCACTTTAAAACAATCTGCTCCACGCTGGTGGGAATCTCCGGCACAAATTCCTTGGGGGAGGGAAGCTCCTCCTGTATGTGCTTGATCGCTATGGCAACCGTGGTCTCACCGTTGAACGGCACCCTGCCGGTCAGCATTTCAAACATGGTGATGCCTAAGGAGTAAATGTCGCTCTTTTCATCACTGTATCCGCCCCTTGCCTGCTCGGGGGATGTATAGTGTACCGACCCCATCACGTTGGAGGTGATGGTATTGCTGGTCGCTGCCTTGGCAATACCGAAGTCGGTAACCTTAACCTTTCCTTCTTTGGAAATAATGATGTTCTGGGGCTTGATGTCCCTGTGAATAATGTGGTTGTTGTGCGCCGCCTCAATGCCCATGGAGACCTGAATTGCGATGCTCACAGCCTCCTTATAGGAAAGTCTCGCCTTCTTCTCAATGTATTTCTTTAAGGTGATACCCTCCACTAACTCCATGACAATATAGTAAATGCCGTTCTCTTCACCCACATCATAGACATTTACGATGTTCGGGTGCATCAGACCCGCCGCTGCCTGCGCTTCCACGCGGAACTTGGAAACAAAATTTTCATTTTCGGAAAATTCCTGTTTCAGAACCTTGACAGCCACGAAACGGTTCAACTTATGGCACTTTGCTTTATAGACATCGGACATGCCGCCCGTCCCGATCTTTTCCAGGATCTCGTAGCGGTCTCCTATCATCATTCCAATCTTAATCATGCAACAAACTCCTTACTTATTCTGCAAACGGCTCAATCAGCACTACCGAAATATTATCCTTACCGCCGTTATTGTTGGCGGCCTTGACCAGTTCCTCCGCTTTTTCCACAATGTCCCTCTGTCCGTTCAGTATCATACGGATCTCCTCATCCTCAAGCATGTTGGTCAGACCGTCGGAGCACATCAGCACAACTTCATCCTGCTTAAGCTCCACATTAAAAAAGTCGATGTCGACCGTATCTGCGGCACCGATTGCCCTTGTAATGATATTCTTGTCACGATGGGTTCTTGCATCCTCCCTGTCGAGGCCTCCCATGCGGACCATCTCCTCCACCAGCGAGTGATCTCTGGTGATCTGTGTGATTTTCTCGCCGATCACATAAAGCCTTGAGTCCCCCACATTTGCCACCCGCAGAAATCTTCCCATGCAGGTTGCCGCCACCACCGTGGTGCCCATGCCGCTCAGATCTTCGTTTTGCGCCGCCAGCTTTATGATGCGTTCATTTGCAACTTCAATTGCCCTTTTCAATATCTTTTCCGGGTTCACCTCAAGGGAATCCCGGATTTCCTGCACCATGGTCTCCACCGTGCACTTGGAGGCGTAATCTCCTGCCTTGTGGCCTCCCATTCCGTCCGCAACAATAAACACATTAGGCAGATTTCCCACCGGTCTCTCCGAGGTATAAACGTAATCCTGATTCACTTTTCGTCTCTTTCCGATGTCGGTCAGGGAAAATGTCTTTAACACAATCCGCCTCCTCATTGCTGCATATGCCGTCTGCGAAGCTGCCCGCAGGCACCGTCGATATCCCGGCCCATTTCTCTTCTTATAGTAACATTAATTCTGTTTTTTTCAAGTTTATTTTTAAACGCTATAATCCGCTCCGCCTCGGACTGCACGAAATCCCGCTCCTTTATGGGATTGACCGGAATCAGATTCACATGGCAGTGAAGCGGGCCCGCAAGCGCCGACAGCTCCGCCGCATCCTCGTCCGTGTCGTTGACGCCGCCCACAAGACTGTACTCAAACGTGATCCGCCGCCCTGTTTTGGAAAAATAGTCCGCGCATGCCCGCATCAGTTCATCGATGGAATACCGGTTTGCAATGGGCATCAGCCTGCGCCGCTTTTCATCCGTGGTCGCATGAAGGGACAGCGCGAGCGTGATCTGTAACCGCTCCTCCGCCAGCCGGTAGATGTAGGGCACCAGACCGCAGGTGGAAACCGTAATGTTCCGCTGGCTGATATGAAGCCCCTTCTCGTCCGTCAGAAGCCTCAGAAAACGCAGCAGATTCTCATAATTGTCAAAGGGCTCCCCCGTTCCCATGACCACCACATTGCTGACCCGCTCACCCGTCAGCCTCGTGATGGCATAGATCTGATCCAGCATCTCCGAGGGAAGCAGGTTCCTCTCCAGACCGTCCAGCGTGGAGGCGCAGAAACGGCACCCCATCCGGCAGCCCACCTGGGAGGAAATGCAGACGGAATTTCCGTGTTTGTACTTCATCCAGACACTCTCCACCACATTCCCGTCCGCAAGCCCGAACAGAAACTTTTTCGTCCCGTCGATCCTTGATTCCTGCATATCCACCGGCGTGAGGGAAGTGTAGGAAAAATGCTCCTCCAGCACCCTTCTGAACTCCTTGGACAGATTGGTCATCTCCGCAAAGCTTCTCGCCTGCTTTCCGTGCATCCAGTCATAGAGCTGCGCGGTGCGGAAGGGTTTCTCTCCCAGATTCGCGATCTCCGCGGCAAGCTCCTCGCCTGTCATGGATTTTATATCCTTTTTCTCCTCCGTCGTTTCCATTCCTAAAGTCCTCTTTTCAGCTTTGCAAAGAAAAAGCCGTCCGTATCGTGGATTCCGGGCAAAAGCTGCATATATCCTTCCTTTGCCGTCTCCGTTTTTGGAAAGCCGCGCAGCGCAGGCTCCACCGTGACGGGCGTCAGGGAAAGCTCCTTCTGCATCCAACTGACCATATCTTCATTTTCTGCCCGGTTGATGGTACAGGTGCTGTATAAAAGCGTACCGCCCGGCTTCAGATACCGGACTGCCTGTCTTAAAATGTCCTTCTGCAGTTCTGTGATCGCCGTCAGGTTTTCCTTCGTCTGGCGGTATTTGATATCCCGCTTTTTACCGATCACGCCAAGTCCCGTGCAGGGTACGTCCGCCAGCACCACATCCGCGCTTTCAAGGCTTTTTTCATCCGGCACCGTGGCATCCCAGACCCGGATGCTCACATTTTTGCATTTGAGCCGTTCTATGGTCTCCTCGATCAGCGACACCTTGTACGCCGAGACATCCCTCGCCTCCACAAAGCCGTTATCTCCCGCATACTCCGCCGCAAGAGCCGTCTTGCCGCCCGGTGCGGCACATACGTCAAGCACCCGGTCGCCCTCCCGGATGCCCGCCGCCGAAACAGCCAGCATGGAGCTTGCATCCTGCACGGTAAACAATCCGCCCTCAAAGCCCGGAAGCGTTGCAATGTTGTCACAGTTCTCCAGATAAAAGGCATCCTCCGCATAAGGGTGCCGTTTCACCCGCACGCCGCGCTCCGAAAATTTTTGCAGCAGATCCTCCCTGTCCTTTGCTCTCCCGCAAAACCGGATTGTCACCGGTCTTACCGCAAGAAGCCCGCCGAGGATCTTTTTTGTGGTCTCGTAATCATACTGTTCCAGAAAATGCTCTGCCATCCACTCCGGGACGGAGTATGTGACCGAAAGAAAACGAACCGGCTCCTGCTCCTCGGACGGCATGCCGAGTGTGTCCTTCCTCGCCGCAAGCTGTCTCAACACACCGTTCACAAAGCCCTTCAGGTTATAGAACTTCCGCTTGCCCGCAAGCTTCACCGCCTCGTTGATGGCAGCCGCATCCGGCACACTGTCCATATACAGGATCTGGTAAGCGCTCATGCGGAGGAGACATCTGATCAGCGGCTTCATTTTCCCGGTCGGCGTGCTGGAGATCTTGTCAAGGTGGTAATCAAGCTCGATCTGACGCTCTATGGTTCCCTCGAACAGACGCTTGATAAAAGCTTTCTCCTGACCGGACAGATAATCATATTTTGTCAATACATCCTTTATAAGCCTGTGGGAATATGCCTCTCTTCTCTCCACGGAAAGCAGCATATCCAGCACAAGCTCCCTGTCATTGATCCCGGGCATGGTCAGTCTCTTCTCCTGTTTCCGCCAAACAATAAGATCAGCCGCAAAAGCTGCAAAATGGAGGAGGCGGCAGCCGCCACATAGGTCATCGCCGCTGCGGTCAACACCTTTCTCGCCCCCGCTGCCTCCTGTGTTCCCAGCATGCCGCTTGTCTCCATGGCAGCCATTGCCCGTCTGGAGGCGTCAAACTCCACCGGCAATGTCACAAGCTGGAACAGGACCGCGAAGGCAAACGCCCAGATACCAAGCTGGATCAGCGTCTGATTCCAGCTCAGGATGATTCCCAGAATAATCAGGGGCATGCCCAGATAGCTTCCCAGATTGGCAACCGGAACCAGAGCCGAACGAAACCGCAGGAACGCATAGTTTTCATGGTGCTGCTTTGCATGCCCGCACTCGTGGGCTGCCACCGCCACCGCGGTCACTGTGCTGTAATTGAAATTCTCATAGGAAAGATTGACGGTCTTGCTGCGCGGATCGTAATGATCCCCGCCACCCCTTTGCAGGCAGCGCACCTGTACGTCATAGATGCCCGCATCCTGCAAGATCTGTGTCGCCGCCTGCGCGCCGGTCAGACCTCTGGCATTGCGTACTCCATGATACTTTTTCATGGAACTGTTTACCCACGCGCTGGTGATCAGACAAAAGACCGCGCCGATCAGCACCAGCACATAGGTCGGATCAAAATAGTAATAATAGTATGGCATTATCATTTCCTCCTGTTCCGATCATGCTACCCCAGATGCATTCCCTTCTTCACCGCATTTCCGAGAAGAAAATCATGGGTACTCATTCTCTTTTTTCCCTCAAGCTGCAAGGAGCGGATCCGCAGGCTTCCCTGCGCACATTTTACGTCAAAGCTGTCCTTTCCCACGGCAACGACTTCGCCGTCTGCTCCGTCCGTGTTCCCGTCTTCGACCACATCCGCCTCCCAGACCTTAAGCTGCTTCCCCTCAAAGAAGGTGTAGGCGCTGGGCCATGAGTTTAAGCCCCTCACCAGACGCTCCAGCTCTGCCGCGCTCTTGGAAAAATCCATTCTTCCCATGGCCTTGTCAAGCATGACCGTGTGGGTGGCAAGCGCTTCGTCCTGCGGAACAGGTACCAGCTTTCCCTGCTCCAGAAGCGAAAGGGTCTCCACGATCGCCTCGGCTCCCAGAACCGCCAGCTTGTCAAACAGGGTCTCCCCCGTCTCCTTTGCATCCAGCACCATTTCCTTCTGATACAGAATATCTCCCGTATCCACGCCCTCATTCATCTGCTGGATCGTAACGCCGCTCTTTTCCTCGCCGTTTATAACCGCCCACTGGATCGGGCTGGAGCCGCGGTACTTCGGCAGCAAGGATGCATGGATATTGAGACACCCGTACTTTGGCATATCCAGAATTTCTTTTGACAAAATCTGTCCGAACGCAGCGACCACAAATACATCCGCGGGGTAGTTTTTAAGCTCCGCCACCGACTCCGGCCGCTTGATCCGCACCGGCTGCAGCACGGGGATCCCCGCCTTCACCGCATACTCCTTCACCGGTGAGAAAAACAGCTTGTCACTGCGTCCCTTCGGTTTGTCCGGCTGTGTCACCACCGCAACGATCTCATGCCCCGCCTTGCAGAGCGCATCCAATGCGCCCACCGCAAAATCAGGGGTTCCCATAAATACTATCTTCATTTTCTATTCCTCATCCTCATCGGGCTTCACATCATGCAGTCCACCCTGTGCCTTCTCCACATAGAGATGTCCGTCCAGATGCTCCAGCTCATGGCAGATTGCCCTTGCCAGAAGCTCCGTGCCCTCCAGTTCAAAGGGGTTCATGTCGATGTCCAGTGCGACCGCCTTCACATAGTTTGGCCTTGTCACGATCCCATATTTTCCGGGCACGCTCAGGCATCCCTCCTGACCGGTCTGCTCTCCGCTTGTTTCCACAATTCTGGGATTGATGAGCACATAGGGATCCTCACCTGTGGTATCGATCACAACGATCCGTTTCAGGATACCCACCTGCGGTGCCGCAAGTCCCACGCCGTTTGCCTCGTACATGGTATCGAACATGTCCTCGATCAGCTCGCGCACTCTCGGCGTCATCTCCTTTACTTCCTTACATTTCTTCGTTAAGACCTCGTCCCCTATCTCTCTGATGTTTCTCAGTGCCATATGATTTCCACTCCTTATTCTTTAAAAGGTGTTGACCGGATCAAAGTCTATCTGCATGGACTCATTCCTAAGCTGCATGGACTGCACCCGTGATTCCAGGGTATCCTTCATCTCCACCAGTTTATCATACTTTTCGTATTTTACATAGAAAACAAATCTAAAAATATCGTTAACCTTTCCTAACGCCGCCGCTGCCGGCCCGATCACCAGAAGTCTCTTTGCCGGGGGCTCCTCCTTTCGGACAAACTCCCTCGCAAGCGCCGCAAGCTGCCCTGCAAGCGCCGCCCCCTTCTCTTCCTCCTTTGAAAAGATCTGCACCGCCATCATATGGCAGACGGGCGGGTAGCGCAAAAGCTCCCGGTAGAGGATTTCTTCCTCATAGAAGCCCTCATAGTCCTGCTTTGCGGCATGTACGATGCTGTAATGCTCCGGCTGGTAGGTCTGGATGACCACCTCGCCCGGAAGGGTGCCCCGTCCCGCTCTCCCCGCCGCCTGCGTGAGAAGCTGAAAGGTTCTCTCTCCCGCCCGGTAGTCGCCCACCGACAGGGACAGATCCGCCGCCAGCACACCTACAAGAGTCACATTGGGGAAATCGTGTCCTTTTACGATCATCTGTGTGCCGATCAGCACATCCGCCTCCCCCGCCGCAAAGGCGGACAGGATCCTCTCGTAACCATCCTTGTCCCTTGTGGTATCCGCATCCATGCGAAGCACCCTCGCCTTGGGGTATTTTTCCTTCAGTTTGTCCTCTATCTGCTGTGTTCCCGCCTTGAAGCCCGAGATATAGGGCGAGCCGCAGGAGGGACATCTTTTTACGGCGGGCTCCTCATAGCCGCAGTAATGGCAGATCAGTCTGCCGCCCCTATGCTCGGAGAGAGAAACGTCGCAATGGGGACATTTCATCACATGCCCGCAGGCTCTGCAGGAAATAAAACCCGCATAGCCCCTTCTGTTGATAAACAGCATACTCTGCTGTCCCTTTTCCAGGCGATCCTCCAGAAGCTCCTGCAATTTCCTGCTGAAGATGGAACGGTTTCCCGCTTTCAGTTCTTCCCGAAGATCCACGGTGTAAACGGCCGGCAGACATCCGCCCGTCAGTCTCTCCGTTAAAGTAAAGAGCGTGTACTCTCCTTTTTTCACCCGGTAATAGGCTTCCATGGAGGGTGTTGCCGATCCCAGCACCACGCTCGCCCCATGCATCTTTGCAATCTCGCATGCGGTCTCCCTGGCATGGTATTTCGGCGTTCCCTCGCTCTTGTAGCTGCTCTCATGTTCCTCGTCAATCACGATCAGTCCGATGTTGGGGAACGGTGTAAACAAAGCGGATCTCGGGCCGATGATCACATCGATCTCTCCCCGTTTTGCCCGCTCACACTGATCGTACTTTTCCCCCGCAGAAAGGGTGGAGTTCATCACGGACACCCTGTCCCCGAACCGGGTATAGAACCTGAGCAGGGTCTGGTAGGTCAGGGCAATCTCCGGGATCAGCACGATCGCCTGTCTCCCTCTTTCCAGTATCCCCTCGATCAGATTCATGTAAACCTCTGTTTTTCCGCTTCCGGTGATGCCGTGAAGCAGATAGGTCTTTTTGACACCCTCATCGAAATTCTTCAGAACCGTATCCACCACATTCTGCTGTGCCGGGGAAAGCTGCCTGCGCTCCGCCGTACCCGCCCGCAGCTTCACAGGGTTTCGCAGGCTGGTCTCCCGCTCCACCCGGACAAGCCCCTGCTCCGTGAGCGCCCGCAATGTCTGTGGGCTGATATGCAGTTTGCCCGTTACAAGCGGATACGGCAGGCAGGTCACCTGCCGCAGCGCCGCAAGAAGTCTTGCCTTCGCAGGCTGATGCTTTTGTTCGCACAGCTCCTGTGCCTGTCTTGCCGTCTCCTCGTCCACGGACAGACTCACCGTCTTTTTCTCAAGCGCCCGCACCGCCTGCTTTGCGGGCAGTACGGTTTTTAATGCCTGTATCATGGTGGAGCCGTAATTGCGCTTCAAAAAAGCCGCAAGCCGGATCTGCTTCTCCTCCACCGAAACCCCTCCGGGCACCACGCACTCCAGCTCCTTGATCCTCGCCGTATCAAACTGGGGGGTATCCCCGATGGCGGTCACATAACCCTTCAGCTTCTTATTTGCCGCCCCGAACGGCACAATGACACACATGCCCTCCCTAAGCGTCCCCCGCATTGCGTCCGGTATCCGGTACTGAAAAGGACGGTCAACCTTTTCATGTGCAATATCCACGATCACATCGGCATAGATCCCTTCCATCCCGTCTCCTTACCTGCCTGCCAGAATATCCGCGATCAGATCTCTCTCATCCATAGGATATTTGACGCCCTTGATCTCCTGATAGTCCTCATGTCCTTTTCCCGCCAGCACAATGATGTCACCCGGCTCCCCGTGTGCAATGGCGTAAGCAATCGCCTGCTTCCTGTCGCAGATCTCCACGTACTTTCCGTCCGTCTTTGCCATGCCGGTCTTGATGTCCTCGATAATCGCCTGCGGTTCCTCAAAGCGGGGATTATCCGATGTGATGATGGTCAGATCCGCCAGTTTTCCGCTGACCTCTCCCATCTCATAGCGCCGTATCTTGGAGCGGTTTCCTCCGCAGCCGAACACACACACCAGTCTGTGGGGCTCGTATTCCCTGAGGGATTTCAAAAGACTCTCCAGACTCATGGCATTGTGGGCGTAATCGATGAGCAGGGTAAACTGATCCGACACCTTCACCATCTCAATGCGCCCTCTCACCTTCGCCGCCAGAAGCGCCCGCTTGATATCCTCCTCGGAAACGCCGAAATGCCTGCAGATTGCCATGGCGGTCAGCGCATTATACACGCTGAATTTTCCGGGAGTGGTCACCTCCACTCTCATATTGAGCAGTCCCGTAACGGAAAAAGCAACACCCAGCTCCCCGGGCTTCTTTACAAGTGTCAGATCCGTGGCGCGCAGGTCGTTCTGCTCTCCCATTCCGAATTTTTCCAAAATACAGGTATGTCCTGCCGTCACCGCATCACAGTGCACATCATCCCCGTTTACGATGCCGATTTTACACTGGCGGAACAGCATCCCCTTGCAAGCCAGATATTCTGCGAAATCCGCATGCTCCCCGGTGCCGATATGATCCGGCTCCAGATTGGTAAAGATACCGTAATCAAAAACAAATCCCTGCGTGCGGTGCAGCTTGAGCCCCTGGGAGGAAACCTCCATCACCACCGTATCGCAGCCCGCCTCCACCATCCTTGCAAAGTACTCCTGCACCAGATAGGATTCGGGCGTCGTGTTGCCCGCATGGATATGGGTATCCCCGATGATGACCTCAATGGTGCCGATCAGTCCCACCTTATGTCCCGCATTTTCCAGAATCGATCTGACCAAATAGGTGGTCGTGGTCTTTCCCTTGGTTCCCGTGATGCCGATTACGGTCAGCTTCTCTGCCGGGTGTCCGAACCATGCCGCAGCGATGAACGCCATGGCGTACCGGGTATTTTCCACCCTGACCACCACAGGTGCCTTTCCGTTCTCTGAAAGCGCCACCTCCCGCTCCGTGATCAGCACGCCGGCTCCGGCGCCCGCAATCTCGTCCGCATGGTCGTGGCTGTCGTAGTTCATCCCCTTAATACAGATAAAAAGACAGCCCGGCGTCACCTTTCTGCTGTCATACACCACATCCGCCACTTCCGTGTCCGGATCTCCCTGTACGATTGTATACTCTAACCCTTCCAGCAATGTCTCCAGCTTCATAAACAAACCTCATTTCCCGCATAATTATTTTTATTTTACTCTATTTTGGAACTCTTTGCCACAATAAAATCAAAAAATGGCTGTCCGGAAGCCGAAACGCAAAGAAGCCCGAATCGCTTCGGGCTTCCCGCTTTTCTTATGAGGGGGGGGAGATAGTGATTTCATCAACTATCTGAAATATAATATACAGGCAAAATGTGTCCATTTTGTGTCCAAAAAATAAGAAAAAAATAAAATCTAGGAGAATGACTGCATCAAAAGCTGCATGCGGGTATTCCCCCGGTAGGTGTTGAGACCGAGCTGATATGCCACCGAAATCGCATACTCACAGCGTCCCCGGTAGAGCGCTTCCGCCGCCCCTTCTCCGAACCGTTCCTCCAGAAAAGCATGAAACCGGTCAAGCCCGCCGAAGTACAAAAGCTCATACCTCCTGCCGTCCTGCTCCACCTCATATCTGGCGAAGCTGCCGTTTGTTCCCATCTTGCTGCCGCTTCTGAAAATCACATTCTTCGTGGCAAAGAGGGGCTTCGGGTTTCCCGTCCCGAAAGGTTCCAAAACCGCCAGCTCCGCCGCCAGCTTTTCATTTGCATAAGAAAGCGGCATCGGCACATCAATATGGATCCTTGGGATAAAATCCTCCTCGGTAAGCCGGCAGTTTTCGTTGAGCCGCCTCCGCAGCGCCTCCACATTCTTCTCCTCCATGGACAGCCCCGCCGCCATCTTATGTCCGCCGTATTTGGTGAAGAGATCCCTGCATGCGGTCATTTCGTCATACATATGGTAGGCTTCTATGGATCTGCCGGAGCCCTTGACGCCCTCCTCTCCCCGGGTCAGTACAAACACGGGCTTTCCGTACCGCTCCCTGAGCCGTCCCGCAATGATTCCCGCAAGGCTTTCATGGCAGTCCGGCAGGAAGATCACCAGAACCTTATCCTCCCTGCCCTGTCCTTCCTCCACCAGACGCACCGCCTGTTCCACGCCGGAAAGGGTCATGGCTTTTCTGCTGTCATTCATCTCCTTCAGCTCACATGCCACCGTATACGCCATCCGGTCATCCGCAGCCGCAAGAAGCTCCAGCGCCCTCTTCGCCGTGTCCAGCCTGCCCGTCGCATTGAGGCATGGCCCCACCACAAAGCCGAGATGGTAGGAGGTCAGATCCTTAGGCTCGATCCCGTTTACCTGCATCAGCGCCCGCATGCCCCTGCACGGCTTTGTGTGCAGGCGTTTCAGCCCCTCCTTTACGATGATCCGGTTTTCATCCAGAAGCTCCATCACATCGCAGACCGTTGCCACTGCGGCAAGCTGCAGAAATTCATCCAGCAATTCCTGTTTTTCTTCGGGCGGCAGCTTTGCCCTGCGGAACAGGAGTTCCACCAGCTTGTATGCCACCACCGCCCCACAGATGCCCTTGTAGGGATAGGTGCATTCCGTCCTCTTTGGATCCACCACCGCAGCCGCGAGCGGTAAAAGTTCCTCCCTCATCCCATCATGTTCCCTGTAAGGCACTTCATGGTGATCCGTCACCACCACCGTCATGTTCCGTTCCACGGCAAGAGCGATCTGTTCCGCTGCCGCAATTCCGTTGTCACAGGTCACGATGGTGTGCACGCCCTCCTTACAGGCATCCTCAATCAGCCGCTCACTCAGTCCGTAGCCGTCCTTGATCCGGTGCGGTATCACCGTGTCCACATGGGCGGAGAGCGCCCCCAGTCCTTTTGTCAGGATATGTGCCGCGGTGATGCCGTCCACATCATAGTCGCCGATCACCCGCAGCTTCTTCCCACTGCGGATCTCGTCCTCGATAATGGCGGCGGCATCCTCCATGTCAAGCATCAGCTCCGGCGGATACATGTCCAAAAAAGTGCCGTTTAAGAACTTCTCCACTTCTTCCTCAGACAAAATATCCCTGTTACGGATAATGCGCGCCGTAACAGGGGTAATATGAAATTTTTTGCTCCAGGCGTCGAAATCAGCTTTCTTCGCCGCAACAAACCATTTTCCCATTTTGTTTATTTGTCACCCTTCTGCGGAATCATCCTGCAGAGTACATAATACAGACTTCCGGCAATGAAGATGGAAGAATATGCGCCACAGATGATACCCACCATCAAAGGAAGCGCAAACTCACGGATTGCCGTAACGCCCAGAATATACAGCACCGCCACCATGATGAAAGTCGTCAGTGAGGTGAAAAGGCTTCTGGAAAGGGTCTCCGTGATGCTCTCGTTGATAACCGATTTCAGATCCGACTTGCCCATCACGACAAAGTTCTCGCGGACGCGGTCAAAGATTACGATGGTCGCGTTGATGGAGTATCCCACGATGGTCAGAATGCAGGCAATGAAGGTACTGCCCACGGACACCTTCGCCACCGCGTAGAAGGCAAGCACCACCAGCACATCATGTAACAGTGCAGCCACACTGCTGATGCCGAAACGGATATCCTTGAAGCGCACGCGGATATAGATCAGCATACATACAATAGCTACGCAGACCGCAAGGATGGTATCCCGCTTCATCTCGCCGGAGATGGTGGAGCTGATGGTCTCGGTCACGATCTGATTCTCGGAAATGCCAAACTCCGAAGCAAACATCTCCTCCATCGCCGTACGCTGGTCAAGGCTCATGGCATTGCTCTTGAACACGACCTCATTTGTGCCCTGCACAGGCTGCGGCTGCACGGAGCTGCCGGTAATGGCTTCCATCTTGGGGATCACCTCTGTCTCAATGTCGGAAAGTGTCAGTTCCTCATTGAAGGTGACGGTCACGGAAGTACCGCCCACAAAATCAAGGCTGTAATTCAGTGCCTTTCCGTCGTTTACCTTGTTCACGCCCATCACCACAAAGCCGCCCAGGATCAGTGCAAGGGAAATGCCAAAAAAGATTGCTTTTCTGCCCACAAAATCAAAGGACTTGTGTTTCTTTGCCACGCCATACCACTTCTCCGAGGTACAGCCCAGCGCGTACAGTGCGCGCATCAGCCATCTTGTCACAAAAAGCGCCGTAAACATGGAAAGGGCAATACCAAGCACCAAAGTCTGGGCAAAGCCTCTGACAGAGCCGGAGCCCATTACCCAGAGCACGATTGCCGCAAGCAGGGTGGTCACATTGCCGTCCACGATGGCGGACATTGCTTTGTCAAAACCGATCTTCACCGCGGACTTCACCGTTTTGCCCGTGGCGAGCTCCTCCCTGATACGGGCAAAGATAATCACGTTTGCATCCACCGCCATACCGATGGAGAGGATGATACCCGCAATGCCGGGCAGCGTCAGGGTCAGTCCGAAGCCGTTGATCAGAAGCACCACTAACGCCGTGTATAACAGGAGCGCAAGGCTCGCCGCAAAACCACAAAGGAAATAAACCGCGATCATAAACACCACGATCACGCCAAGACCGATTGCCGCCGCCTTGATGCTGGTCGATACCGCCTCAGAACCAAGCTGCGCGCCCACTACCTTGGAATGCAGCTCGGTCAGCTCCAGCTTCAGACCGCCGATGCGGATCTGGGAAGCCAGCTTGTCCGCAGATTCATAGGTAAAGTTACCAGTGATCTGTGCCGTGCCGTCCGTCAGGGGCTGCGCTACGGTGGGCGCACTTAAGAATGTACCGTCGTAGTAGATTGCGAGAGTCTCACCGCTTGCCGCCGCTCTTGTGGTAGCGTCCGCAAACTTCTGCTTTCCAGCCTCCGTCATGGTCAGGTTGACACAGAAGGAGCTGTTGCCGGTAAGGGAATCCTTCATGGAACCCGCCTGCGCGCTCTCCACATCCGTACCGTAAAGTGCGATGGAGCCGTCCGCCTCCAGTTCCTCAATCGTTTTGTTCAATGTATAAGAAAGAGAATAATTTCCGTCCGCATCCACCTGATAGCCCTGGGTGTAATTGTCCGTACCGTCTGAGCCCTTCTGGTAGATGAAATACAGCGTACCGGGTTTGCCCAGCTCCTCCAGAATGGCATTGGCATCCGACACACCGGGGATCTCAATATTGATCCGGTCGCTGCCCTCCTGATATACCAGTGCTTCCGTGCTGTATTTATAGACACGCTGCTGCAGCTTTCCGATGGTGTCCTGCATATCGGCCTGACTGGGTGCCCCGTCTCCCTCCACCTGATAGGTGATGCTGACGCCGCCCGCCAGATCAAGACCCAGCGTAATATCGGACGCGGAGGCCGTTCCCTCCCCGTCAATACCCTTCAGATCCACATAGGTCACTCCCGCCAGCACCAGAAAAAACGCTAACAGGATTGCAATTGCTCCGCTCTTTTTCATTGGTTACTTTCCTCCTCTTGCTGCTCCTCGTACTCCGCCTCCGCAGCCTTCAACATGATCGCACATTCTATTCTCTTGCGCTGCAGTTCGCAGCCCACATCATATGCATCATTGATATTTCCGTGAAAATTATAGGAATTTGCCGCACAGCCGCCGCTGCAATAGAACTTTGCAAAACATTTTTTGCATTTGTCCTTAGCATATACGTTGCAGCACTTAAATTCGTCCCTTAATTCTGTGTTGACGATTCCTTCCTCCACATTTCCCATCAAAAACTGCTCCTGCCCCACAAACTGATGGCAGGGATACAAATCTCCCCAGGGCGTCACCGCCAGATATTCCGTGCCCGATCCGCAGCCGGAAAGCCTTTTTGCAACGCAGGGACCTCCCTCAAGGTCGATCATAAAATGGAAGAAGTTAAAGCCCCTTCCCTCTTTTCTGCGCCGTATCATCTCGGCTGCCAGTCTGTCGTATTCTTCCTTCAGTGCGGGAATATCCTCCTCGCGGATCGCATACCAATCCTCCGGCTTTGCCACAACCGGCTCCACGGAAATCTGCTTGAAGCCCAGATCCGCAAGATGCAGCACATCATTGGCAAAATCCAGATTATTGTGGGTGAAGGTTCCCCTCACATAGTAATTCATCTGGCCGCGGCTCTCCGCCACCTTCTGAAACTTGGGAACGATCACATCATAGCTTCCCTGCCCGCCTCTGAACGGACGCATCTTGTCGTTGACTTCCTTCCTGCCGTCGATACTCAGAACGATGTTTGCCATCTCTCTGTTGGCAAACTCCATGATCTCATCATTCAAAAGCACACCGTTGGTGGTCAGGGTGAAACGGAACTTTTTGTTGTTCGGCTTCTCCAGACTTCTGCCGTACTCCACCAGATCCTTCACGACCTGCCAGTTCATGGTCGGTTCCCCGCCGAAGAAGTCCACCTCAAGGTTCACCCGGTTTCCCGAATTGGCAACCAGAAAATCCAGCGCCTTCTTGCCCACCTCAAAGCTCATGAGCGCTCTCCTGCCGTGGTACTCACCCTCCTCGGCAAAGCAGTAACGGCACGCCAGATTACAGTCATGCGCAATGTGCAGGCAGAGTGCCTTCACCACCGTCTGTCTCTTTTTGAAATCAAAAATGTAATTCTCGTAGATGTCCGGCGCAAAGAGCTGTCCCTGTTTCTCAAGCTCCAGCACTTCCTCCACCGCCTCCTCCACCTCTTCGGGCGGATAGGGTTTATTCACACAGCCCAGCACTGCAGCCTTGATGACCTCCGGCTCCTTGATGCCCTCTGCCACCAAAGGCTCCACCAGCTCGATCATGTCATAGACGATATCATCCACCACATGAACGGAGCCGCTGTTGACATCCAGCACGATGTTGTAGCCATTGTTTTTGTATTGATGTATCACGATATATTCCTCTTCTTCAAAATACTGTTACATAAATGAAGCAGCGACCGGGATCGCTGCTCTCTGATGATCACTTGTTGATTACCAGTACTTACTTGATCTTTTCACAACTCTGGTTGCCCACTGTGCAGGATGTCTTGCATGCGGACTGGCAGGATGTCTGGCATTCGCCGCAGCCGCCCTTCTTCATGGACTCCTTGAAATCTCTCGTATTCAATGTTTTGATATGCTTCATAAAATAAGTGCCTCCTTAACTACTGTAAGAACCTGATACCTGTGTAGTATAGCATAATTTTCTTGTTTGTAAAAGGTTTTTTTATATTTTGACTAAAAAACCGTAACAGTTCAGCCATGGACATGGCAGCGAGCCAAAATCATGCTTGCATAATTTTGCAAGCAGATATGTTCATGAGCTGAGCGCCGATTCATGAGCAAAGAAAGTCGCGGAGCGACGGAGAGCGTAATCACGCGGCTTTGCGAATGGCGCGGGCTGAACTGTTATCGGCAGCCTAGCTCACCATCCCCCCCAGCATGCCGCTCCCTGCGCAGAGTACAAGCACACTGAAGAAATTGGACGCCACATCCTTGAAGGAATGGTTCACCGCCAGCGACACCGCCACCAACACCGCAAAATAAATGCCTCCCATCAAAAGCCCCCAGAGAAACTTCCTCGTCTTCTGTTTTTTCCCCATCCGAAAGCCCGCCAGAAAATTAACCCCTATGTATAAGAAAATAATCACCACGGACACCGTCTTCTCCGAGAGGGAAAAACGGTACACAAGCAGTGCGAGCACAAGCAGCAGGCCGGCTGTCAGCAGATAGGAAAGCAACAGATTTTTCAACACCTTCTCCATTCATCCTCCTTCCCATTTCCGAACAAAATCTGTTTTTTCTGTAAAATTATATGTAGCGGTTCCCGTAATCTTGACAATCCTGCGGCTGTTATTGTATTATTTTCTATAACTGTCAATTACAAATCAAAATACAAAGGAGTGAGTTTTTTTGGATACCTCTGGTGTCATACAACTGATTGTTCTGTTTATCCTGATTTTTCTGTCCGGCTTCTTTTCCTCTGCTGAGACTGCGCTCACCACGGTCAACCGTGTGAAGATGCGCACGCTGGCGGACGAGGGCAGCAAGCGGGCCGCGACGGTAAACAAAATAATCGAGCGATACAGCAAAATGCTGTCGGCGGTTCTGATCGGTAACAATATTGTAAACTTAAGCGCCTCCTCCCTCGCCACCACGTTTGTGATCCGGCAATGGGGAAATGCCTATGTGGGCGTGGCAACCGGTGTGCTGACACTGATTGTCCTGCTCTGCGGCGAGATTCTTCCCAAGAACTGGGCGCGCTTGAATTCCGAAAAGATATCCCTTGCCTATGCCGGTATCATATACGGTCTGATGAAGCTGCTCACGCCCGTTATCTTTGTGGTGGATGCACTGGCAAACGGCATTCTGCATCTGCTCCATATGGACGCGAACGGCAAGAACGATACCATTACGGAAAATGAATTGAAAACCTATGTGGATGCGAGCCATGAGGACGGTGAAATCGAATCCGAGGAGCGTGAGCTGATCTACAATGTATTCGAGTTTTCCGATACCTGTGCAAAAGACATTATGATTCCCCGGGTGAACATGGTTACGGTCAGCACGAAGGACTCCAGCAAGGAACTGCTCGCCATATTCAAGGAATCCCTCTACACCCGCATTCCTGTCTATGACGAGGACAAGGACTGCATGGTCGGCTTTATCAATATCAAGGACTTTTTCCTTGCCCGTGATAACGCCCCCGCAAACACCAACATTCCCCTCGAACCGCTGATCCGGGATGCCTACTACACCTACGAATACAAAAAGACGGCGGATCTGCTTTTGGAGATGCGCGAAAAATCCATGAGCGTCGCCTTTGTCCTGAATGAGTACGGCTCAACCATGGGCATGATTACCCTTGAGGATCTTTTGGAGGAGCTGGTCGGAGAAATCCGGGATGAATATGACGACGACGAGAAAGAACTGATCCAGAAGGTCGGTGACCGGAGCTACCTGATCGAGGGAAGCATGAACCTTTCCGATATCAATGATGTGATCGGCACAGAGCTTGACTCCGAGGACTACGACTCCATCGGCGGCATCATCATCGGACAGTTGAACCGCCTGCCGGAGGACGACGAAACCGTAACGCTTGAGGATGGCACCACCCTTCAGGTAAAGGGGCTTGAACAAAACAGGATCGTACATGTGCTGCTTACGCTTCCTCCGAAAGAGGATCCCGCTGCGACCGACGAGACATCTGAACATAAAGAGACGGAAGCTGATTAACAGCTTCCGTTTTTCTTTCCGAACAGTACCGTAACTTCCGTTCCCTTTCCGATCTCGCTTTTCAGATTGATGGACGCGCCCATCTGCGCAATGATATGCTTTACAATGGCAAGACCCAGTCCCGTTCCTCCGTTGGATTTGGAACGGCTCTTGTCCACCCGGTAAAACCGCTCAAACACTCTCTCCTGCGCATCCGCAGGGATTCCGATTCCCGTGTCCTTCACCCGCAGTTCCACGCCCTCCTGTGTGTTGCGTGTGCTCACTATGACGCTTCCGTTTTCGTTGTTGTAACGGATCGCGTTATCACACAGGTTGTAAAGAAGCTCCTCCACCATCTGCCTGTTCGCCTCAATCTGACAGGCTTCCCCCTCAAGCGTCAGAGAAACATGGTGCTTCTCCGCCGAAACCTGCAGCATGTCCACACAGGTCTGTGCGGCAAGATACAGGTTGACGTTCTCCTTCGCCGCCTCTTCCTCCTGACCGTCCAGCTCGGACAATCTGATGATATCGTTGATAAGGGTCAGCAGTCTGTTGGAATTTTTGTGAATACCTCTTGCAAACCGCCGCACATCCTCATCGGACGCCATTCCCGTTTCGATCAGCTCCGCATAACCCGAAATGGAAGTAAGCGGCGTTTTCAGCTCATGGGACACATTTGCGGTAAACTCCTGTCTGATCAGGGCATTTTTCATAATGTCCTCATGCTGCGTCTGAATCATGTTGATAAAAGGCTGCAGTTCCTCATAAGCGGCAATTTCATCCGTCTTATCCAGACTCTTCGCCAGCTGCTCGATCGGTGCCATCAGCCTCTTTGTCAGGAAATGGGACATGATCATACAAAGGATGATCAGCACAACCACGATCAGTGCGATCACCGGCATTGCCCTGTAAAAAATGCTCCAGATGCTGCCCGCCTCTCTGGACACACGCAGCACGCCGCCATCCTCCAAAAGTCTTGCATAGTAGAAGGTACTCCTCCGCATGGTATCGGAATGCCGGACGGATATGCCCTCTCCTTCTTCCCGCGCCTCCAACACCTCCGGTCTTCCGCTGTGATTGTCCATGGAACTGTTGTCCGCCTCGCTGTCAAACAGTACGCTTCCGTCCTCCCCGATGAGGGTCATACGAAACTGCGTGGTGTCCGTAAACGTTCCTTCCTTTGCCTTATTCAGAAACACTTCATCCGACATCAGCCCGGAATATGCCCTCAGATCCTCAATGATCTGGTCCCGGTACAATTCATAAAAGACGGCGCTGATCAGAAAAACGGTGGCAAAGATCGCCACCGTCGCAATTGCCATCAACTGAAAATTAATCTTCTTTTTCATAGGCTCCTTTTTACGCTTCCGTGTCAGACATGATATAGCCCACATTGCGGACTGTGCGGATCATACTTCCCGCACCCTTCAACTTCTGTCTGAGTGTTTTGATGTGCATATCCAACGTGCGGGATTCTCCTTCAAAATCCGTCCCCCACACCTTGTCCAGAATCACTTCCCTTGTAGTCACTATCCCTGCATTGATCATCAGAAGCTTCAACAATTCATATTCCTTGTAGGTGAGCTCACAGGGCTGCCCTTCCACCGTCACCGCATGCCGTTCCCTGTCAAGGGACACCGATCCCAGCGAGAGCACCTTCTCCTCATTTTCCCGCAGACCGCTTCTGCGCAGCAGTGCCTTTACACGGGAGATCAGTTCCATCACGCCGAAGGGTTTCGTCATATAGTCATCCGCCCCCATATCAAGCCCCTTCACCTTGTCAAGCTCCGTCGTCTTTGCCGTGACCATGATCACCGGAATCTGTCTGGTGTCAGGCTTGGCTCGCATCTTTTTCACGATCTCGAGACCGTCCTCATCCGGCAGCATCACATCCAGAAGCACCAGATCGGGTTTCTTTTCCACGAGTCTGTCAAAGAAATCCTTTGCGCACTCAAAATCCTCCACCTGATACCCTACGTTTTTCAAGGTAAAACTCTCGATTTCCCTTATGTTTCGGTCGTCCTCCACCACATAGATCGTTGACATCGCTCTCTCCCTTCCGCGGCTACGGCAACGTATATTTCTCCTTGTACGCCAGAACCTTGCCCTTGAATGCCAGATTGTCCCCTTCCTTCAGGGTATCCAGATATTCGTGGGTCTCAAAGCTGTCCTCATTCACCTGCAGCAGACACACGGCAATATTGCTGCAGTGATCCGCCACTCTCTCAAAGTTGGTCGTAATGTCGGACAGTACAAAGCCAAGTTCAATGGTACATTTGCCCTTGCGCAGGCGCTTCACATGTCTCTTCTTTACTTCTATATTCAATTGGTCAATCACCTCTTCAAGCGGCTCAACCAGCTCTGCCGTACTCAGATCATCCTGCTCGAAGGCAGCGATCGCGGTTCCCAGAATTTCCCGGATGGCGCCGCTAAACACCTGCAGCTCCTCCGTTGCCTTCTCCGAAAAATGCATGTCCTTCTGTGCCATCTCGTCGGCCGCTTCCTTTATGTTCAGTGCATGGTCGGAAATCCGCTCGAAATCCCCGATACAGTGCAGCAGAACGGAAAGCGTATGGCTCTCCTTCTCCGACAGATCCTTGCTGCTCACCTTCACCAGATAAGTGCCAAGCTCATCCTCAAAGCGATCCACATCCTTCTCCAGAACGGAGACCTCCTCCGCCTTCGCCGGGTCATACTGCTCTAAAAGAGACATTGCCGTATCCATGGCTCTCTGCGCGTAATGCGCCATGCTGATCGCCACCTGTCGGCTGCGGTCAATGGCAAGACCGGGCATCTCCAGAAATCGGGGATCCAGTGTCTTCAATTCACTCTCTACCTCTGAGAGGGTCTTTTCCCGCTCCTCCTTGGGAATCGTCAGATAAACCGCCTTCACCAAAAGCTGTGAGAACGGGAGCAGAACGATACATGCTGCAATATTAAAGGCAGAATGCACAATGGCAATCCCGAGGGGTGATGCCACGGATGACAAAAATTCAAACGGGAAGAATGCATTGATGGAATAGAAAACAATCATAAACAACGAGGTTTTCACGATGTTGTAATACAAATGCATCAACGCTGCTCTCTTTGCCGCACGGCTTGCGCCGATACTGGAAATCAGCGCCGTCACACAGGTTCCGATATTCTGACCCATGATAACCGGGATCGCTGTCGCGTAGCTCACGGCACCGGTCTTGGAAATCGCCTGCAAAATGCCGACGGATGCGGACGAGCTCTGAATTACCGCCGTCAGCACAAGGCCCGCCAGCAGACCCAGAATCGGATTGGAGAACATGGTAAGAATCTTCGTAAATTCCGGTACCTCGGCAAGACCGCCCACTGCCTCGCTCATGGTATCCATACCGATCATCAGTATGGCAAATCCCGCCATGATGCAGCCGATGTCCTTGCGCTTCTCCTTCTTGCAGAAGGTGATGAACACCACGCCGATGATGGCAAGCACAGGCGCAAAGGAGGACGGTTTTAAAATCCTGATAAAAAAGCTGTCTCCCTCAATTCCGGAAAGGCTCAACAGCCACGCCGTAATTGTGGTTCCCACATTGGCACCGATAATCACATTGACTGCCTGCTCCAGACGCATGATGCCGGAGTTCACGAATCCGACCACCATTACCGTCGTCGCGGACGATGACTGGATTACCGCCGTCACTCCGGTTCCCACCAGAAATGCCTTGAGGGGATTGTTTGTCAGCTTCTCCAGTATCATCTCAAGCCTTCCGCCGGACGCCTTGGAGAGTCCCTCTCCCATCAGGTGCATGCCATACAGAAACAGTGCCAGTCCTCCGACCATGGTCAGAAAATCAAAAAAATCCATCGTTTATTTCCTCGCTTGTTTTTCTACATAATTTTACCTACATTTGACATTCTACTACACATAAGTAAAATATGACAATGCTCTAAGTAAAATCTATGTAAAATTTACAGGCAAGGTTTGGATCAAAAGATTCTTACATCATCGATATCTCCGGTTTCGCGGAAGATTGCCCACTCCCCGATGTTGACCGCATGATCCCCGATCTTTTCCAGATACTTTGCGATCATCAGTACATCCACACAGTCGTCCGGGTCTTTTTTTCCGCTTCGCAGATCGCCGATCAGCTCCTCCTTGACCTTATTGAAAAGATCATCAATCACATCATCGAAGGCAATCACATCCTTTGCCGCCTCCATGTTCATATCCACAAAGGCCTCTATCGCTTCACCCACACTGCGCTTTGCCGCCTCGATCATCTGCGGCAGGCTGGCAGAAAAATCCTCCACATTCTGCATGTCCAGACGCAGGAAAAGCTCTGCCATATCCGACACATGATCTCCCACACGCTCAATGTCCGTCACAACCTTGAGCGCTGCCGAGACCGTCCTTAAGTCCCTCGCCACAGGCTGCTGTTTGGTGAGCAGGGTCAGGCATTTTGCCTCTATGCTGCGCTGCATGTCATTGATCACGCGGTCATTGGTTACAATCGCCTCAAGCGCCTCCCGATCCCGCTCCTTTAAAACCTCAAACAGTCTGTCGTAAACCTTCTCGATCTGCTCGCCCATATCCGACACGCTGCGCTTCAGCTCCTCTAATTCTTCCTCAAATAAAAGTCTCGGTGACATATCCTTTACCTCCCATCATCCGAATCGTCCTGTAATATAATCCTCAGTCCGCTTGTCCTGCGGTCTTGAGAAGATATTGTTGGTGGAATCCATCTCCACGACTTCGCCCACCAGAAAGAATGCCGTATCATCCGACACGCGGGCTGCCTGCTGCATATTGTGCGTCACCACAACCACCGTGTATTTCTTTTTCAGATCCTCCATCAGTTCCTCAATCTTAAGTGTGGAAATCGGATCCAGTGCGGAGGTTGGCTCATCCATCAGAAGAACCTCCGGCTCCACTGCAAGCGCCCTTGCAATGCAAAGTCTCTGCTGCTGGCCGCCGGAAAGACCTAACGCGGATTTTTTCAGTCTGTCCTTGACCTCATCAAAGATTGCCGCTCCGCACAGCGACATCTCCACGATCTCATCAAGCTTTGCCTTGCTCTTCACCCCATGAATCCGGGGTCCGTAGGCAATATTATCGTAAATGCTCATGGGAAACGGATTGGGCTGCTGGAACACCATGCCAACCTTTTTTCTGAGCAATGTCGTGTCAACCTTCGGGTCGTAAATGTTCTCTCCGTCAAGAAGAATCGTGCCGTCCACTCTCGCAATCGGCACCAGATCGTTCATGCGGTTCAAGCACTTCAAAAAAGTGGACTTACCGCATCCGGAAGGGCCGATAAATGCAGTGATCGCATTCTCCCTGATCTCCATATTCACATCTTTCAGCGCATGATTCTCACCGTAATGCAGGTTCAAATGCTGCACACTGATCTTACTGTCTGCCATATTTTCCTCATTTCCGCGCATGCTCTGCGCTCCTTTGCGTACTTGGTGCCGCCCTACTTTTTCCGGTTCACATCAAACTTACCCGCCACAAATTTTGCCAGGAAATTGATCCCCAGCACAATCACAAGCAGCACACAGCCTATTCCGAACGCCGTATCATATTTTCCGTTCTGCATCTGCAGGTAAAGCTCAATGGTAAGCGTACCGCTGGACTGGGTAAACTTTTCAAAGAATCCCGTAAGCCCCGGCTTCGGAAGATTTCTTCCGCTTCCCGAAGTGAAGAGTAACGCCGCCGACTCTCCCACGATACGGCCGATCGCCAGTATAACGCCGGTCAAAATTCCCGGCATGGCGGAGGGCAAAAGCACCGTCCTGATCATATACCACTTTGTAGCACCCATACCCAGCGCTCCACTTCTGTAGCTGTCCGGCACGGTCTTCAACGCCTCCTGCGTATTCCTTGTGATCAGCGGTAAAATCATAATGGTCAGGGTGAAGGAACCGGTCAGGATCGAGGTTTTCATTCCGAGCGTGGTGCCGAAAAACATCATTCCGAACAGACCGAACACAATCGACGGGATTCCCGCAAGGGTCTCCGTGGTAAACTCAATCATACGCACCAGTTTTCCGGGTCTTGCGTATTCATTCAGATAAATAGCCGAGCCCACGCCGATCGGTGTCGCGATGAGCAATGTCAATACGATAATGTAAAGGGTATTTACAATATTTCCCAGAATACCCACCGTCCCCTTGAGTGAACTGGTCACGGTAGTCAGAAATGTCCATGAGATGGTGTGGGCGCCCTTTGCAAACACATATACGATAATCCCGATCAGAAGTGCCAGTGCAAACACCGCGGAAAGATAAATCAGTCCCAGCAGCACAAGATCACTGACACGCCGTTTTTTCCGCATCAGAGTATTCATTCGCCGTCCACCTCCTTACGCTTCAAAAGCTTCGTCATCAACACATTGATCAGCATAATGAAGAAGAACAATACCAGACCGATGGTGAAAAGCACCTGCCTGTGTACGCCTGAGGAATACCCCATCTCCGCCACAACCGCAGTGGTAAGGAAACGCACGGAATTGAACGGAAGCGGGAAATTCACGCTGCTTCCCGACACAAGTGTAATTGCCATTGCCTCTCCGATGGCTCTTCCCACGCCGAGAATCACGGCGGAAATAATGCCTGATTTTGCTGCGGGAATAATCACTTTGAAAATTGACTGGATATGGGACGCTCCCAGCGCTAAGGACGCCGCCTTGATCTGCCCCGGAACCGCCCTGAGTGCCGATGTGCTGATATTGATCACGGTGGGCAGAATCATAATTGCAAGGACAAGTACCGCCGCAAGCAGGTTTGCTCCTCCGGTAAACTGGTGTGTGGTGCTTCCCGCAAAAATGGCAAGCTCCAGCTTATACATGACGGGGCACAGAAGGTAGATACCCAGAAGTCCGTACACGACGGAAGGAATGCCCGCCAGAAGCTCCACCGCGGACTGAATCACCGCCGCAACCTTCTTCGGTGCGATCTCCGCCAGAAAGATTGCGGTAAACAATCCGATAGGCACACCGATCAGCACGGCAAGCCCCGTGCCGACCACGGAAGTAAGAATGACATTCAGGATTCCGTATTTCGGCTCTGCCGCTGCAGGCGCCCACACGCTGGAGAACAGGATTTCCTTGACGCCCACCTTGAAGAATGCGGGCAATCCGTTGATCAGCATATACACCGTAATGGAGATAACCGCCAATATTGCAAAGAAGGCGCATATGGTGAATATGATATGCGCCAGTAACTCTGCTGCAGTCCTATGCTTTTTATTACTTTTGATTGTAAAGGATGCTGCTTTTTCCATAATTATTTTCCTTTGATTTACTTGACTGTGATCAGTCCGACCTGTGCTGCAACAGCCTGTCCTTCTTCACCGAGTACATATTCAAACCATGCCCGTACCAGCTCGCTCTGCTCGGAAATCTCACCCTTGGTTGCCATTACGAAAGGTCTGCTCAGGAAGTAGTTTCCTGCCTTGATGTTCTCTGCCGTAGCCTCCACACCGTCCAAAGGAAGTGCGATTACAGAATCATCCACTACATCCAGTGATACATAACCGATTGCGCCGGGCGTGGTTGCCACCTTTGCCATTACCGCACCGGTGGAGTCCAGTTCGTTTGCATATGCGCATGCATCCTCGATCTTGAGAATCTCTTCAAATGCGCCTCTGGTTCCGGATCCTGCCTCACGGCCGATCACTACAATGGGAGCATCTGCTCCGCCGACTTCACTCCAGTTGGTTACCTCACCCTTGTAAATGCTGATCAACTGATCCTTGGTGAGTCCGGGTACCTGGTTTGCGGGATCTACCACAACTGCGATGCCGTCGATTGCCACGATGTTCTCCACCGCACCGTTTGCCTTTTCCTCATCCTTCAGGTTTCTGGAAGAATCTCCGATATCGACGGTTCCTGCGATCACTGCCTCGATACCTGCGCCGGATCCGGTAAACTCTGCCGTTGCCGTTACGTTCGGGTACTTCTCCATAAAGCTCTCACAAAGTGCGTTTGCAAGCTTCTCCATGGAAGTGGATCCGCTCAGCGTGATCGTGCCGGAGAGATCTGCACCCGTCGTGTCTCCGTTATCCTGTCCTGTCGTTGTGTCGTTTCCTGCATCCTTCTGGCTGTCTGTGGTGGTGTTTCCCGCATTCTGTCCACCGGTGGTGTTGTTTCCGTTTGCTCCGGTGTTGCCGCATCCTGCCATCAGTCCGGCTGCCAGTACGGCTGTTCCTAAAATGGTCATTAACTTACTTGTTTTTCTTTTCATAATGTCCTCCTCGCCTCTTTGGGCTTTTGTTTTTTTATTATCTTCTCTTCTTTACATGGGCAATCATATCACGCGAAAAAAAAGCAAAAAATCAGCAACTCGTAATAATTATGTAAGTTGTATGTAAAAAGACTACGTACGCTGCTCCGGCTTTACCGCCGTCCTGCATCATACATAGTCTTTTCTGTCACAGTGTTTCCATGATTCCGTCCGCAATCGCCTGCGCAATGGCATCAAACTGCGTATCAAACAAATAATTGTCAGCCGGGGTATTGATAAATCCCACTTCCACCAGCACTGCCGGCATGTTTGTGCTGTTCAGCACCACAAGCCCCGGTCTTTCGTTGATTCCCTGATTGACAAATCCGACGCTCTCCAGATTGCGGTTGATATTCTCCGCCATCCGGGCTGCCTCGCCGTACCGATTGTATACCAGACTCTCGATTCCGGTATATTGCCCCGGGATCGGGCTTGAATTGCGGTGGATCGATACAAAATAGTCCACTCCCGCCGCATTTGCCTCCCGCGCCCGCTCTCCGGGTGACTTATAAATATCCTCCGTTCTCGTATATAGTACGTTCACGCCGTTTTCTTCCAGAATATCCCCGACTGCAAGTGTCAGTCTCAACGTATCATCCTTTTCGGCTCTCCCCTCAAAGGTTGCCCCGTTATGCCAGCCTCCGTGGCCGGCATCCAGCATAATGGTACTCGCCATTTTCCAGACTGCTCCTATGTTTTTTATTTATCATATGCAGCCATTCAAAACCTTTTCTCACTTTCTTCCGTTTTCCGGCTTCCGCTTCATTTCGCGCCTTGCAAGGGTACAGATGAACTTTTTTGCTTTCCTGTACCCGGTTTGCGTCCGATTTCCCGCTCAGACCGGGTACAGATCGCCATTTTTCTTCTCCTGTACCCGGTTTGCGTCCGATTTCCCGCTCAGATCGGGTACAGATCGCCATTTTTCTTCTCCTGTACCCGGTTTCCATCCGATTTCCTGCTCAGATCGGGTACAGATCGCACTTTTCCTTCTCCTGTACCCGCGCTCATATCTTTACCCCTGCGCAACAATTCTTAATCGGATGGGGAGGATGCATGGCACACTGCCAGCATATAGCCCGGAACGGATTCCCACAGCGTGAACGGCATGTCCTCTACCGTTCCCTTCTCAAAATCCACGCGGATCTCTCGGAAATCCCGGCGGATTCCCTCCCCCGTAGCCTTGACGTAAGCCTCCTTGATTGTCCAGATGCGATAAAGCATACGCTCCTCTTCCCGGTACGCCGCCTCCCCTGTATGAAGTATGCGCGGGGCTATGCGCCGTACCGCCGCAGCCCCCTGCACCTTTTGAATATCCACACCCACTTCATGATCCGCCAGCACACATGCGGCGTATTCGCCGGAATGGGACAAGTTGAAATACCGATGGTCGCAGTTAGAAAAATACGGTTTTCCTGTGGAGGTTCTTTCTATTTTAAAGTTGTTCCGGCGTTGAGGGACGGCGCTTTTCAGTGCGGAAAGGACATCAGACAGTGACACCTCCTCGTAGGAAGAATCCTCAAATATCATCAACTCTCTTTCACCCGCCGTAAAATCACTCATTGCAGGATCATCCGCTAACGGCTCCCCCGCCATGTTTACCGCATAGGCGAGGAGCAGCCCTGCGCCCACGCTCTGTGCCTTGGAGTGTTCCGTTTTCAGTGCGGACAGATGCCGTCTTCTTTCTTCTTCCATAAAATCCAATGCCTCTTCCCGCATGGAAATATCGAGAAGAGGCATAACATTCATTACATAAATTCTCTGCATGGATTACTCTTTATCTTCCTGCAGATCCAACGCGATCTGCAACTCCTTAAGCTGCGCTTCGTCAACCACGTTCGGCGCCTCCGTCATCAGACAGGAAGCATCCTTTACCTTCGGGAACGCAATCACCTCACGGATACTGTCAGCCTTCACAAGCAGCATGACAAAACGATCCAGACCGATTGCAAGACCTGCGTGAGGCGGAACGCCGTACTTGAAAGCATTGATAAGGAAGCCGAATCTGTCGTAGGCTGCTTCCTTGGTGAAGCCCAGCACCTCAAACATCTTCTCCTGCACCTCCGGCTGGAAGATTCTTACGCTGCCGCCGCCAAGCTCAACACCATTTAACACGATATCATAAGCCTTCGCACGAACCTTGCCCGGATCGGTGTCCAGCATGGAAAGATCCTCGTCCATGGGCATGGTAAACGGATGGTGCATGGCAACAAAACGGTTCTCTTCATCACTCCACTCAAGCAGCGGGAACTCCGTAACCCACAGGAAATTGAATTTGTTATTGTCAATCAGATCAAGCTGCTTTGCCACCTCGATACGAAGGGCGCCCAGCACGTTGTATACAATCTTGTTCTTGTCTGCCGCGAACAGGAGCAGATCTCCCTTTTCTCCGCCCATGGCAGCTACAAGCGCATGCAGCTCCTCTTCTGTCATAAACTTTGCAAAGGAGGATTTGTAGGTTCCGTCCGGCTGTACAGAAAGATACGCCAATCCCTTCGCGCCGTATCCCTTTGCAAATTCCACCAGCGCGTCGATCTTCTTGCGGGGCATTTCCGCTTCGCCCTTTACATTGATGCCGCGAACGGAGCCGCCGTTCTGTAATGCCGACGTAAACACGCCGAATCCGCAGTCTGCCACCACGGAAGAAACATCCGTAAGCTCCATGCCGAAACGGGTATCCGGCTTATCGGAACCGAAACGATCCATTGCCTCCTGCCAGGTCATGCGCTTGATCGGCAGTTCCACATCAAGACCGATAGCTTCCTTGCAGACTTTTGCCACCATGCGCTCCGTAGCGTCGATCACATCATCCACATCCACAAAGGAAAGCTCCATGTCCACCTGCGTAAACTCGGGCTGTCTGTCCGCTCTCAGATCCTCGTCGCGGAAGCATCTGGCGATCTGGAAGTAACGGTCATAGCCGGAGCACATCAGAAGCTGTTTGAAAATCTGGGGTGACTGGGGCAGCGCGTAGAAGCTGCCCGGATGCACACGGCTGGGAACCAGATAATCTCTTGCTCCCTCCGGCGTCGACTTGGTCAGCATGGGCGTCTCGATCTCAAGGAAGCCCTCTCCGGTCAGATGACTTCTGATCGTGGTCGTGATCCTGCTTCTGAGCATCAGGTTCTTTTGCAGATTCGGTCTGCGCAGATCAAGATATCTGTACTTTAAGCGCAGCTCTTCTTTGGTTTTGGTCTCCGCTTCAATGGGGAAGGGAGGGGTCTCCGCCTCAGACAGGATCCTCACCTGCTCTGCGCGCACCTCAATCTCTCCGGTCGAGAGATTTTCGTTTGCAGCCGCAGCGCGCTTCTCCACGCGTCCCACCACTGCCACAACGAACTCGCTGCGGAGCTTTTCCGCCTTTGCAAAATTCTCCTCGCCGCAGTCACTCTCCTCAAAAATAACCTGCAGGATTCCTGCCCGGTCTCTCAAGTCAACAAAGATGATACCGCCTTTATTTCTCTGTTTCTGCACCCATCCCATAACGGTGACGGTCTCGCCGATATTTGCCGCTGAAAGCTCGCCGCAGCGATGTGTGCGCTTTAAGCCCTTCATTGATTCTGCCATAACTGTTCTCCTCTATTTTTCAATGGTTTATTTTAACGGATTCTTGTAAAACTCCTTAAACTCCGTATAGCCCTCTGCCGTAAGCTGTTCCTTCTGGAACTTCTTGTTCTTGTTCATTCTTGCGACCAGAATCTGCCTGCCGTTCTCGCGCTCCGTCTGCGCCTGTGCGATCACATCGCACAACTCCCTGCCCGCCACACCCTTTTCAATGAGGTATGCGGTTTTTTCGGGCTGCGCAGGCACTTTAAAACCGCGCTCCATAAGCAGAAGAACGATTCTCTCAAAGCCGATGGAAAATCCGCATGCAGGAACATCATTGCCGGTAAATCTTCCGACCATCTTGTCGTATCTGCCGCCGCCTCCGCAGCTGCCGCCGAACTCCGGCATTGCGATCTCAAAAATGGTTCCGGTATAATAGCTCATACCGCGCACCAGCGTCGGGTCAAACACCAGCTCAAAGCTGTCCGCCTTTGTGGCACATACGCTCTCGATGATCTCGGTAAAGGAATCCATAACTGCTGCGTCCAGATAGCCCTCCAGCGCGTCTCTGAGGTAAGCCGGGCCGTTCTCGGCCTCTTCCACCTTTGTAAAGAGCTCCAGATATTTGGCGCAGACCGCCTCACCATATCCTGCCTCCACAAGCTCCGCTCTCACGCCGTCCAGACCGATCTTGTCCATCTTGTCCAGAATAATGAACACATTGTCGTAATCTGCCTCGTCAAATCCTGCATATGCCGCCATCGCCTTCAGGATCCGCCTGTCATTGATGCGGATCCTGAAGCCGGAAAACTCAAGTCTTGTGAGGGTGGTCGTGGTTGCCAGAATCAGCTCGATCTCCGCCAGATTGGAAGCCTCTCCCAAAATATCAATATCGCACTGCATAAACTGGCGGTATCTTCCTCTCTGTGGTCTGTCCGCCCTCCAGACATTTCCCATCTGCAGCGCCTTGAAGGGCGTCGGCAGATTCGCCGCATTGTTGGAGTAAAACCGTACAAGCGGCACCGTCAGATCATACCGCAGACCGCCGTCCACCAGATCCGCCTCCGTCTGCGCCGTCTCCAGATTGAGCTTCTCGCCCCTCTTTAAAATCTTGAAGATCAGCTTTTCATTTTCTCCGCCCTGTTTGCTGCTCAGATTGGCGATATTCTCCACACAGGGAGTCTCTATGGAAGTAAATCCATACTTTCCGTAGGTGTCCTTGATCACGCTGATTACATAATCCCTGATCTGCATTTCCGCAGGCAGGATATCCTTCATACCGGTCACCGGTTTCTTATTTAATGCCATTTTTCCCTCATTTCCGCAAAAGCTACTTAATTATCCTTAGATTTTACACTTATTTCCGGTGTAATTCAAGCCCATTTTTCCATCAAAATACACCAAATCTCGGATTTTGTCTACCGACAAACCTGCGCTTTCCCGTTATAATTTTCTTAAACAACCAACCGCAAGGAGGAAACGAACATGCTGCAGAATTTAGATAAAAAAAATGTAACCATGCTGCCGGGACTGTTCCGGGACAGAATGCTTGTAAACAGAAATTATCTGTTGGAACTGGGAACACAGGAGCTGCTTCAGAGCTACTATCTGGAGGCGGGCGTGGTAATGCCCGAACTTCAGGTGTTAGAAAAGCCGGAAACCGCAAAGCTGCACTGGGGTTGGGAGGCTCCCACCTGTCAGCTTCGCGGACACTTTCTGGGACACTGGCTCTGTGCCGCTGCTTCCCTGATTGCAGCCGAGCAGGACGCAGCCCTGAAGGCAAAGCTGGACGAGATCATCCGCGAGCTTGCCATGTGTCAGGAATTAAACGGCGGTGAGTGGGTCGGCCCCTTCTCCGAAAAATATTTTACCAGACTTGAGAAAAATCTGCCCATCTGGTCTCCCCAGTATGTAATGCACAAGCTGCTCATGGGACTTACCTACGCCTATCTGGACGCCGGAAACGAGCAGGCTCTCGTGATCATCCGCAACCTGAGCAGCTGGTATCTCAAATGGACCGAAAAAATGCAGACGGTCAATCCCCACGCTGTATACAGCGGCGAGGAAGCCGGTATGCTGGAAATCTGGGCAACGCTCTACGAGGCGACCAAGGATTCCGTCTACCTGACTCTGGCAGAGCGCTACGGAAATCCCAGCCTGTTCAAAAAACTGCTGGCAGGCAAGGACGCCCTGACAAACTGCCATGCAAATGCCAGCATTCCCTTTGCACAGGGCGCTGCCAAGATGTACGAGATCACGAAGGATGACCGCTACAGGCAGATTGTGGAAGCATTCTGGAAATGTGCCGTGACCGACAGGGGCTACTACTGCACAAGCGGCGCAAATTCCGGCGAGTTCTGGATTCCGCCCTTCCATGCCGGACAGTACATGGGGGAGCGCAATCAGGAATTTTGTACCGTTTACAATATGGTGCGCCTTGCCTCCTATCTGTACGCATTCACCGGGGATAAGCAGTATGCCGATTACATTGAGCGCGCTCTTTATAACGGTTTTCTCGCACAGCAGAACGCCTACACGGGCATGCCCACTTACTTCCTGCCCCTGAGTGCCGGAAGCAGAAAAAAATGGGGCACAAAGCGCCACGATTTCTGGTGCTGCCACGGAACCATGGTACAGGCACAGACTCTGTACCCCGACCTCATCTATGCGGAGGATGCCGAGCGCAAGACCCTGTTTGTAAACCAGTACATCCCCTCCTCTGCAAAGCTCTCCTTTGACGGCAGGGAGATTGCCCTGACGCAGACCACGGATATGAAATACTATAACGATCAGGCATTTTTTGACGAAAAGGATCAGGGTCAGAGCTCCCGCTGGCAGCTGCGTCTGGAGATCCACTCACAGGAAACGGCATTTGCACTTTGCCTCAGGCTGCCAGAATGGGTGGACGGGGATGTCCAGATCCTGCTCAACGGAGAACCTCTGAATGCCCCGGCGCTTTGCGACGGTTACATAAAGATTGACAAGGTATGGTCCGATGATGTCATCAGCCTGTTTCTGCCCCCCGCGCTCAGCTTCGTGTCCCTGCCTGATCAGCCGGAGCGAACCGCCATCATGGACGGTCCCATCGTGCTTGCGGGTATGTGTGAAACCGACCGCGGCATTTGCGCTGCGGACAATGATCCTGCAAAGATCCTGTATCCTCAGGCAGAACACACCTACAGCGTGTTCCCTTGGAAGCAGAATACCTACCTGACAAAAAAGCAGCCGGAAAATTTTGTTTTCCGACCGCTCTATGAAATCACCGATGAGCCCTACACCGTATACTTTACCAGAAAAGAAAATCAGGCATGATTGACATATGCCTCGGTAAACGCCTCACGGTAGGCAAGGGGCGTCATGCCCTCCTGCTGTTTAAACATCTTCATAAAATACTTTTCATCCCGGAAGCCGCTGGAATAAGCGGCTTCCTTTATGCTGATATTCCGGTTTTCCAGCAGCCGCTTCGCCGTGTCGATCCGCATCCTGTTCAGGTACTGCGCAAGCGTCATTCCCGTCTGTTTCTTAAACAGGGAGCCGAAATACTCCGGGTTGTAGTGGAAGCGCTGTGCGACTGCTGCCGTCTCCAACTGCCTGTGACAGTTCGTCTCCAGATAATCCATGGCTTCCCTTATGACCGGCTGTATGCCGTCCTCTTCCTTTTGTCCGCCGTCCCTGCCGCACTCCATCGTAAGCTCCAGCAGAAGCAGGCTGCAGCAATAGTCCGACATTCTTCCCTGACTGCTGCCCATTGTTCTTGACAGATCCAGAAGCTGACGAAACAATGTGGTGACCCTCTGCGTCGCCGGAAGCTGCCCTGTTGCCGGAAAGCGGTAATGATCGCTCTGCGCGCCTTCCCCGCCCTCGGTCTGTGCCGAAAAATGCACCCAGAGATAGGACAATTCGCCCTCCGACGGTTTCAGCCCCTCATGTTCTTCTCCTGCCTGCAGCAAAATATACTGCCCCTGCGTCACCGCCACCTGCTCCCCCTCCACCAGAAGGTACAGCGTTCCCTTTAACACCACGATCAGTACATGCCTGTCCATCCTGCGCTTGTGGTGCAGAAAGCCGTCCGCAGCCCGCAGATTACCGCAAATATCATATTTTAACGGGGCCGTTGTCGTCAATTCAAAGTATTTCATTTTTTCTCCATTGCAGCCGATACCTTAATAGAACGCCCTGTCCGAAAATGTCACGGAATTTACGATTTCCAATACCTCCTCTTCGGAAAACAGATCTGCCCGCAATCGTATGTTATAGCAGTAATAACAGGATTCTTCCGCAAAATAAACGCTGTAATATTCTGTGGTGACTCCGTTATCATCCTCTTCATCCATCAGGGTAAGAATAGCCGGAACCGACGGATGGGATATCTCTTCTGTCTCCTTATGGTAGACATTCTGGTCATATTCGCTGATCTTCACAATCTTCCCATCGGAAATTACAGGTTTTACCCTGCTGCCATCCAAAATCAGAATAGAACCGCACAGCTCCTCTTTCTCTTTTAAATCCACACCGTCAAAATGCCCGCAGAAAATATCATATTCCCCGGGTGAGACACTTTCCTGCAGGTCACAGGTCAGGTAATCTTCCATTGACACGGTATTTCCAATGAGATGCTCTATATTTCCCGTGCGGGTATCAATACTTGACATGGTCTGCATGTTCACCAGTCTGGCAAACAGCAGGGTATCCTCCGCATCACTGCGAAACTCCAGTCTGTACGGGTTTTCCTGATACTCAAAATCATAATAGTATTGTCTGTAAGACTCCGATGTCAGCCCGTTCTCCTGTAAGCCGTTCCAGATCATCAGGTCTTTTGCCAAAAGCGGTTTCCGGTCAGAACATGCCACGACCTGATCCATCGTAATCTCTTCTTTCTGCATGGGTTCCTCTGTCGGTTCCGGTTCCGCCGTAGGTAACGGATCTGCTGCGGTTGTTCCCGTTTCCGTATCGGATATTCCTTCCCTGTTTTTCCGACTGCATTCCTCTACCGTCAATTATACTGACTACGCGGAGATTTCGCAATTTGTTTTTCCGATCCGTTACAACGGATTCCGCTGTGGCAGATATTCTGCACCCAGAGCGGGGATTCAAGTCGAAAAGACATAGCTGTTTCCGGCGATTGCCTTGCTTCCTTTTTTTGCTCTCACAAGGCTCTCCGAAAAATCATCCGGACCCTTGAAGTCCCGGTTCTGATTTGTGATCACCGCCACCGACAGCGTTACAATGGGAAACTTGTCCACCTCTCCGCGCCTGTCCTTGGAAATGATATATCCCCGCTCTAAATCCTCCTCATTGTATAACAGCACAATCTTCTCCTGAAACCGCGACGAAACCTGTTCCAAGAGCGGCCGGATATCCCAGTCCCTTGTGATCATCACAAAATCATCCCCTCCGATGTGTCCCAGAAAAGCCTCCTTTTCTCCGATCTCTCTCATACTGTCGGCGAGCGCCCTGTGATCATCCTGTCCCCGTTGCTGAAGCCATAGGCATCGTTGTAGGCTTTGAAATTGTCCATGTCCCGTATTCCCGCAGATAACGGCAGGTCACTCCCTCCCTGAACTGCGTATCCTTCATCACGTTCGGATCCACATTTAAAAAGAGCTTTATGCCGTCCGCCTTCCCCGCAGCTCCCCACAGGGATTTCCTTCTGCACAGTTCTTCCGTTCTCCAAAGGCAGTCCTCCCGGTCAGCCAAATGAAAGAACTCCTCCGGGTTCAACGCGCTGTCCTTCAACGTAATCCGGCTCAGGGCTTCGTAACCAAGGATCTCCCCGTTCTGCAGTGAAATAATGGGCTGATAGACCGGTGTTATCAGCTCCTCCTGCACAATCTTCCAAAATTCTTTTCTCTTAGCATCTTCCATTTTCTCCCACCTTAAGCATCTTTTTATTGCAAGTGTATTTCATCGGAAATACAAGTTCTATCACAGCATCGTAAAGCGGGGGTAAAAAGAATTTTACAAAAAAGGCAGATACGGGACCTCCTGATCTCATATCTGCCTTTTGTTGTTTATAAACTATTTTATCGCTTTTACCGGAACAACCTTCAGATCCTTTCACTGCTCATAGGCATATCCCACGGCATAATCCCAGACCTGCGAAAGCTCGCGACAGTCTAAGCCAAGCGACTCTGTCATTCCATCTACTTTACCTTTTCCAAGGCATCAATGTCCCCCGACTGTATCGCTGCAATGCTTCCGGAAATCTTTTCCTCGTCCCAGTCCCACCACTGAAGGGCTTTCAGTTTTGCAATCGTATCCTCATCAAAGCGCTTGCGGATCGCTCTTGCCGGCACACCGCCCACGATGGTATAGGACGGCACATCTTTTGTCACCACCGCACGGCTGCCTATAATCGCACCGTCACCGATGGTCACACCTGACAGAATGACCGCCTCGTAGCCGATCCATACATCATTTCCGACCACGATATCTCCCTTGTTGTCCCATGCATCACAGATATGCTTCGTGTCAAGCCCCCACTCCTCGTAAAAAATGGGAAACGTGTAAGTCGACAGGGAACGCAGCGTATGATTGCCGCTGGTAAACAAAAACTTTGCGCCGCAGGCAATAGAACAAAACTTCCCGATTTTTAACTTGTCCCCGTTGATCGGATAATGATACAGAACATTGTTCTTCTCAAAATCTGCCGGATTATGTACAAAGTCGTTATAGATGGTATAATCACCGACTTCGATATTGGGATTCTTTATTACATTTTTCAAATATACAATCTGTTCATCGTTGGAACGTGGATAAATTTTATCTTTATTCATTTTTCTCCGTTTCCGCGCACGTCTTTTGCGCATAGCGAGTTTGTGTCCCCTTTTCAGCCTAGTCTCCTTGTAACTTTGAAATTCTTTGCATCTATCAGATTCTCTTTCTTACATTTTGGACAAAACAGGGGAAAGTGCGTCAGGACGGTATCCCGCCGCAGTCTCAGCCTTGTTTTGCTTCCGCAATCCGGACAAAAAATCCACTCCTGTTGATCCGACTTTTCCTCCATCAGTCATGACCCCCTTTGGAAATCGCTTCCTGAAACACCTCCGAAAAACGATCCATATGCCGGTCAAGTGCCTGCAGTGCAGTCTCCTTTTCTTCCGCGCCGTCATAGATACTGTAGAGAAGAAAAATAGGTCCGTAGAAATTGAGTGCCATTTGCCCGGCACCCTTATGGTCACCGGTCAGCCCCTCAAAAATAGTTGTCATATAAGCGAGCGGTCCTTCCGCCAGATAGTTCTGATAGAGTTCTGCCATCTGAGGATCCCGGTACTGCTCTATCGTCAGCATCTTGCGGAAGCAGCACGGAAATTCTTCCTCCGTCCAGTGAAGGAACTGTACCTTCGTGAATTGCTTGATCTTCGCCAATGCCGTATCCTTATACTCCGCTATCACTTCCTCCATTTTTCCCTCCGGCATGTCGTACTTCTTGACTCTCTCCTGATCCATCCGGTTCATTTTTTCTACAATGCTGTCCAGTATTTCCTTTTTGCCGGTATAATGTTTATACAGGGCAGCCTTGGTAACACCCAATTTTGCCGCAATATCATTCATGGAGGTTCCCATATAACCGTTCTGCGAGAACAGTCTCAGTGCCTCTTCCAAGATTCGTTCCTTTGTATTTTTCTCTCTGGAATCCATACTCTCGCCTCCCTGACTATCGTAAACCTACTGCCTCCATAATGGCTTCAATACTCTCTACCGGCGCATCGCTCCATGGATATGCCGCATCTTCACAGCCTGCAGAAATCAAAAGCTCCTCCGCGCCGTCCTCAAGCAGTTGTTTATAAGCTTCATCCACTTCCGTGAGTTTTTCGGCAAACGCAGCCTGCCCGTCATTTCCCTTGTCCGCCATCCATGCAACTGTGGCTGCTTTGATTTCTTCCGCATCAAGTCCTGTGGCCGTTCCCCAGTCCAACAGCTTTACCGCCGACTGCACGGCCGTCAGGTAGGCTCCCGCTGTCCCTACCGCAGTATTTTGGTTGATTTCATCCAATATCGGCAGCTGCAGTGAGGAATCCGGCTGCTCCCTTGCGACGTCCTGCTGATGGGAAAATTCTGCAAGTTCCATCTGCCTATATGCGGACGGCTCCGTCGCACTGCCCAGATCCAACGTTGCACCGTTCGCAAATTTCACCGTCGTATCAATGCTTTCAGCCGCACCGCTCGAACCCAGATTTGCAAAAAGATTGTCTCCCGCATAATAATACCGGTCTCTCTCGCTGCTGCTGAATACCTTTACCACGTTGCTGTTTCCGTCCAGCGTATACAATTCAAAAACCAGCTTACCGTAAAAATCATCCGAGATCTTTTCGGTAGTGCCGATTGCCAGTTCCTGGATTCCGTCTCCATCCAGGTCCTTGATCAGATAGCCGATTCTCTCAAACGGCTGGTCACCGTAGCAGTCAGCCATCATGTAATTCAGATTGTTTTCCATCAGCGTTGCACCGCTCCACCTCTCGCTCACGGCTGTGGAATATAACGTCAGAAGCGCATCATAAGATGCCGTTTCCTGTGCGGTCTTGCCGGATTCCTCCGTTTTCTGTTCCATCTGTGTCTCTTCTCTGCTTTCCGTTGTTTCCGCTCTATCCTTTATCTCACAGGCAGACAGCGTAATCGTCATTGCAAGCAGCAGTAAAATTGTTAATTTCTTCATGTTTTTTCTCCACTCTGTAGTCCATTTATTTTCATAAATCTAAGCTTAGGCTTTTCTCAAAGCCAATACCTTGCTCCCCTGTTCTCATCCCATTTTTCAGGAACTACTCCCCCCATTCTTCCACAACAGGATTCCCTTGGTAACAAACAGCAGAAATGCCATAGTCACAGCGTAAGCTTCCCTTGTCATCGCCAAAAACAGCACTGCCAGGATACTGAGTCCCATAGACCCCGCCGTCAGCAGTTTCCGCCCTTTTACAATCATTAACCGTGTCAACAAAATTTTTGCGATACCTGCTGCCATAAGTGTTGTGAACAAGCCCCAGTATACAAACCGGTTAAACGAGGTTGTCTCCGTGTAGGAAAACAGGTTTACAGAAAAAATATACCCGTCAATCGGATTCGGATAAAGCGGTAACACAATCAATGTAACGGACAAAAGATCCAATATTCCGATCAGCATATCGCACAGATTCTGCATATTGGATTTATTTTCCCTCTCGGCAATGGAAAGCAGTTTTTCTCCTGACAGCAATTCATCTATGGATACGGAAAAATAACTTGAAATTTCCTTTAAGGAATCTATACTTGGATAACCTCTGCCGGATTCCCACTTTGAAACGGCGGTTCTGGACACATACAGTGCCTCCGCCAGTTCCTCCTGCGTAAGTCCTCTGCTTTTTCTCAGCTCTTGAAGTTTTTCATAAAATTCCACGATAATGTCTCCTCTGTTCACGATGCTTTATGGTCAAACAGCAGCACAGCAGTTTTATAAATGCAAAACAGTCCGGTGCTTAACAAAACAGCGCCCACAATATCCGTAAACCAGTGGACTCCGGACACCAGCCTTCCGATGACCATAAACGCCGAAAATACAGCTGTAAATAAGCAAACGGTTCTTCTGACCGGCGCATGGCTCGATCTTCGGTTGATCTGAAATACAAGTGTTGGCATGACACTGAGCACAAGGAGCGTTGTGGATGACGGATAGGAAGCCTCCAGAAATCCCTCAATCAGAATGGGTCTGTAGTTGATCGGAATCATCTCAAAAATCAGGTAGCCGAAAATCACCACAACATAATAAATTCCCAGAAAAACAATATCCAGATCCACCTTAAGGAGACTTCTCCTCCGGATCAACTGGATCAACCCAACTGTGCCGAATCCCATACAGACACATAACGGCACCAACCCGAGCCAATCAGTAATGGTATAAATCTCCATATGCACCCCTGTCAGCCTGTGAAACCAGCCGTTAAAGGCAGCAAAACCTGTCCGCGTTCCGTTTTGTCCGATGGGCTGCACATCCACAATCTGTATCAGCCCTGTAAAAAGGGCAAACACAGCAAGCAACACCATTCCTGCAATCAATAATCTCTTTCCGTTCTTCATTATTTTTATGTCCTCTCTTTCTTTTTGCCTCGCGGCTGATTGGAACGTATCATAGAACATAAAGATTGGAAAGAATCGCTTCGTCACATGAACGACACGAATCGTATCATGGGGCTTATTTGCCTCTGTCAGACGTTTTCGATGCATTTGATGTCGTTCCATGTCAAAGTTACCATACGGTTACTTCTCATTATAGTAACCGCTTGGTAACTTGTCAACCACTTATTTCTTGTGCAGCGTTCCTGTAACTGATCAAGAAATGATAATGACAAGAATAAACCCTAAACAATTAAAATATGTATTCATAACAGCTTTATAACATTTCCTCCAATCCGTCAAAAAACGCAGGCAAAAAAACATTTCGTTTCTGCTCTGCGTCTTAGCGTCCGGCATCCGATCAAAATTCAACTGGTTGTTTCTTTACACCCAAACCCTTCATATATGTCATACCCGTGTTGTGAAGCATCCGAAACATATTTTCTTTCGTATCTGTCACAATTCCTGATGCAATCAATGTTCCCATTCCCTGTGTATAGATAATCATCACTCCGGCAAAATCAATTGCCTGCTCATATGTGATTCCCAACAAATCAGCAACCTTCTGATAAACACCGTCATTCGTTTTTTCTGTCTGCAATTCAAATTTTTATTTTAGCTATCGTTCGTTAGCCACGATATAGCAAGCCTAACAGAAAAAGCAATCAAAAACACTGCCAATCCTTATATAATCGGAATTGGCAGTGCGTCTTCTCCTTACTGAAACGGAAGTTCATCCAATGTAATGAAATATTCGCTGTTATAAATTTCATTCAGTGATTCCACGGAGTTGTTTTTCTCATCTGTAATCCAATCTGTGTGCCACACCATGAAGTATAACCATGGAGCGCCTTCCTCCAGCATTTGCTGTTCCTGCGGAATCGTACCGCATTCATGGAACACGATGGGCATTCCCTCCGGTGCAAGCGCGTTGCATTCCTCAAACAGGGGGCCGTTTGCTCCGGGCGTGTAGCTGTCCGCTCCCACCAGATCCACATAGGCGTCGCCGGGATACCAAGCTTCCATATTTCCGCCGTTTGCCGAATAACCGTATACCCAGATCAGATTATCCAGCCCCCAGTAATCCGTGTAGCGGCTATACATCAACTGCCACAGCTTGACGAAATTTTCCGCGCCGCCCTTGCTCCACCAGAACCAGCCTCCGTCCAGCTCGTGGAACGGACGCCATAAAACCGGTACTTCGGCATCTTCAAGCTGTTGCAGATAAGGAACAGCCCGATCCATACCGTCTAACAGCGCATTGTAGGTGGCGGATCCCGGGATAAACGCTTCCTCCCAATTCAGATTGTCTGCCAGGCACTCATTATAGCCACTTGCAAAATCAGCTCCGGTATGCCAGCAGATCGTAGGAATGCCTCCCATCTCCCACCATTCCCGTGCTCTCTTTGCAACGCCCTCAAAATCGTTGTGCATAAAATCCAAGCCGCGGATCGCCGGAAGTTTTCCGGTGGCCTGCTCTATGTAGTTCAACTCATAATCCGGCGAGCCCATCCATGTAGACTCCATCTGTCCGGTCAGGCAAACCTTCCCGTAGACCTCTTTCAAATACTCATACACCTTTTTCGCATTGTCGATCGCATTTTCATTTGACAGGCTGCCGTCATAAGTATGTATGATCTGCTCATATACCTCCACTTCCGCCAGATAGTCCCGCAGTTCATTTGCCACATCTCCCGGCAGATAGTACAATCCCACAATTTTTCCGCCGTTCCATGCGCCAAGGGAGAATGCGGTAATGTCCTCCGTTTTCTCTGCGCCCGCCATCAGGAGAATCTCTTCTGTGGAATAAAGCAACAGACGCTCCTTTTTGGGTTCATCCGAATATGCCGCAATATCCTCCTGTATGCGTCCGTTGGCATCTGTGGTTACAGACATTCCGAGCACGCCCCAGCCTCCGTGCGTCTCATCCTCACAGGAAAAGATCAGCGCCACCGCACTCGGCTCCTCCGCAGAGTGAAGCCATGAAATATCGCCCGGATAATAACCTTCATTTTCCTTCCCGGCAAACAGGAATGTCCCCTCTTCCAGTATCTCCTTCTGTTTGGTCTGCTTCTCCTCCTCGGACAACACCTTTCTGATTGCCGGTGCTTCCTCCATCACCCAGACATCCGCCGGGATTTCTGCGTCCTGTACCTGCGTCCCGGTTTCCTTCGCCGCACCGGGCACGGTAGCATTGCCGGGGTCACTACCGTTTCCACATGCTGTCAGCATCACCGTCAATGCGACAAGCCATATTCCTATCCTTCTTTTCATGTTTCCTCTCCTGTTTTCTTGTGTGCTGTTCCAGTCAGTCCTTTTTTCGTCACCAAAGTTATCATACCTGAATATGCCCGGCTTTACAATCCCCCGAATGAAGATTGAAATTTGTTTTTCTTTTGTTTAATTATTTCTCGTCCAGTCATACACTTCCGAAGAAAGTGTGAAGTGTTGACAATCCAATAACAACCCCATATTCACCGAACTCTTTAGACATATTATCAGCAAACGGAGAAACCTGTTCATTATCAATATTTAAATAGCTAAACACGTTGTCCTTTCTGTATTCCGACATATTATTTGTATAGTCCTCTTCTATCAAGCATAGCTCTTATAACATCCATCTCAGGCTGAATAGCTTCATATTCTTTTCTGAACTCATCATCTTTTAACTGCTTAAAAAGCATATCATCAAATGTTTTAATCTCTGTGTCACCCACTGTCTGAATCTTGTTGCAATCACTGATTTAATACGGTATCCAAGAGAAATTATCATATCAAGATTATAATGAGGAATCTGCCTTGTCACCTCACGATTTCCTTCTTTTCGAACCTGTCGGAAATTCCGACAGGTTGAAATTTCGTCTAATTCACCCTCCTCATAAATATGCTTAATATGTTCTACTACATTTGTTCGAGAATACTTAAGGTTTAAAAAATGCTACCGCAATCGCGTCCGGTCCGATGTGCGTTCCGATCGTGCTTCCGATCGTGGTATACCGGATCTCCTTTAGTCCGTTCTCCCAGATTGCCCGGCTGTCCGTGATATACTTTTGCAAGAGCGCATCGGAAAGTCCCGTGTAGCCGAGGAGCACCGGTCTGCTAAAGTCCACCCCGCCGGCTTTTTCGATCTCCTGCATCAGAAGGTTGTTGCCCATCTTTGAGCCACGGGCTTTTCCTAGAATATTGATCACGCCATCCGTAAGGGAGATAACCGGCTTAATGTTCAAAACCATTCCTGCAAACGCTACCGTCTTTGAGATCCGGCCGCCTCTCTTTAAATATTCCAGCGTATCCACAAGCGCCACAATGACAATTTTCTTTTTTTCTTCCTCCAGTCGCTGTGCAATCTCCGCCGCGTCCATTCCTTCCTTTAAGAACTGCAGGGCAAGCTCAACCAGTATCCCACCACCGATTGCGACACTTGTGCTGTCGACCACACAGATATTTTCATATTCCGCTGCCGCTAAAACAGCACTCTGGTATGTCCCGGAGAGCTTGGATGCAAGCGTGATCACCACCGCGCTTTCCCCGGCTTTCCTTGCTTTATCGTATTCCACTTCAAACGCTGCCGGAGTCGCCTGGCTTGTGGAAGGGAACACATCCGTTTCCACCAGTTTCTCATAAAAAGTCTTGTGGTCGATGGTAACACCGTCAACAAACTCCTCATCTCCAAACCGCAGCGTAAGCGGCACCACAGATACCTGCGCCCTGATTTCAGGAGTGAGATCCGATGTGGAATCCACTATAATTCTTGTCTTCATATTTTTGCCCTCATAATGTAGTTGTTCTATTTGTTTCTGTATACTGTCCGATATTTTCTGTTTATATGATATTTGTTAATTTTAGATATAATTTCTATTTCAAGAAGAAATGTAAGAGTTTTTCATAGAGACGGCTCTTATAGGGCTGATAGCGCATAGGCAGATCCATCCATGTCTTTTTATCTACGATGGATTTGCTATGGGAAAATGCCTCAAAGCCTGCCCGTCCATGATAAGCTCCCATGCCGCTCTCCCCGACACCGCCGAAGCCCATCTCACTTGTTGCGAGGTGAATAACAACATCATTTATGCAGCCGCCCCCGTAGGAAAGTTCGTTGGTCACACGGGCAATGTTCGCTTTGTCAGATGAAAACAGATAAAGTGCTAACGGTTTTTGCTTTTCTTTCAGCGATTGCAGCATCGTATCGAAATCGTCAAATGTCAGCACCGGAAGTATCGGCCCGAAGATTTCTTCCCCCATAACCGCATCCTCCTCGCCTACATCGTCCATGACGGTCGGTGCAATCCGGCAGGTACTAGCATCCGTCTCCCCGCCAGTCCTGATCTTGTCCGCATCCAACAGTCCGCAAAGCCGGTTGAAATGCTTCTCGTTGATGATTCTTCCATAATCGCTGTTTTTTAGAGGTTCTTCGCCAAACTGAAACCGGATCTGCCGTTTCAGTTCTGCAAGGAGCTCCTCCTTTACCGCCGTCTCGCAAAGGATATAGTCCGGCGCCACGCAGGTCTGCCCGCAGTTTAAGTATTTTCCAAAGACAATCCGCTTTGCCGCCAGCCGGATGTTGGCACTATGATCAACAATGCAGGGACTTTTTCCTCCAAGCTCAAGCACTACGGGTGTGAGATAGTCAGCCGCATGGCGCAGTACCTCCTTCCCGACCGCCTGACTTCCTGTAAAGAAAATAAAGTCAAACTTCTGATCCAAAAGTGCTGCGTTTTCTGCTCTTCCGCCTGTGACGACCGCCACATATTCCGGTGCGAAACACTCCCCCAGCATCTTCTCAATGATTGCGCTGGTTGCCGGAGAATAGGCGCTTGGCTTTACGATCGCCGTATTTCCTGCTGCAATGGCATCCGCGAGTGGATCAATGGTAAGTAGAAGCGGATAATTCCACGGACTCATGATCAGCGTATTGCCATAAGGAACCGGCTGCCGGAAGCTATGGGAAGCAAAATGTGCAAGCGGTGTGTAAGCAGTACGCCTTTTGGAAAATCTCCTGACGTGCCGGATCATATAAGATATTTCCGAAATTGCCAGACCGCTTTCGCACATAAAGCTTTCATACGTGCTCTTCCCAAGATCAGCCTTAAGAGCCTCCCCAATCTTAGCTTCATACTTCCTGACTACTACATACAGCTTCTTCAGCTGCCGGATGCGGAAGTCCACAGGGATTGTCGCACCGCTTTTATAATACGCCCGCTGGGCTTCCAGCAGCTTCTTTATCTCTGATTCCGTCATGCAAGTGTCCCTCCTTCTGCAACCTGTTCATAAAAAGTCTCCAGCTCTTCTCTGGTCATAAGCTTTGGCACCGGATACAACGGATTTGCCTCTTTCTCCGCGTGCGCTGCCATTACCGGGATATCCTCCCTGCGGATACCGGAAAGCTTCTTCGGGATTCCCATGCCCTCATTGAGTTCTTCGATCGCACGGATAAACTTCTTTGCCCCGGTTTCCACTGTGTCCGCCTCTGTGCTTACCCCTGCGGCGATTCCCAGACGATGCAGCTTTTTATAGGCACTTTTTCCATACGCCTTCAGCACATAGGGCATGATTACCGCGTTGGCAAGACCATGCGGGATTCCATATTGCCCGCCGAGGGAATGTGCAACCGCATGGATATAACCCACATAGGATTTTGAGAAGGATACACCCGCCTTGTAGGCAGCGTGCAGCATATTCTCGCGTGCCTTCCGGTTCTTTTGATTGTTATATGCAGTTTTAACATTTTGGAATACCAGCGTTGTTGCCTCAAGTGCAAGTCTCCGTGTCTCTTTGGTCGTAGACCTTCCGATGTATGCCTCTACCGCATGTGTCAGAGCATCCATTCCTGTGGTTGCAGTCAGCTGCGGTGGCAGCGAATAGGTCAGTTCAGCATCCAGCACCGCATAATGTGGAATCAGGGGGAAGCTCATAAGCGCATACTTGTGACGCTTTACCGGATCTGTGACGATTGCCGCAAGAGTCACCTCGCTTCCGGTTCCTGCTGTCGTCGGGATTGCGATGAGTGTTGGCAGCTTCCGCATCACGCGCAGAATCCCCTTCATCTGCCCTACGGTTCGTTTCGGATATGCCACTCTCGCCCCAAGCGCCTTTGCACAGTCCATCGAAGATCCCCCTCCGATGGCGATCAGGCAGTCGCACTTCTTCTGTCTGTATAAAGTAAGCGCCTCCTCCACATTATCAACCGTCGGATTCGGCTGCGTTTTGTCGTACACTACATATTCGATATTGTGGGCGGTCAGGACATCCTCCAGCGGCTTCGTCAGTCCATTGTTTACAATCCCCCTGTCTGTCACGATCAGCGCAGATCTGCGGTGCTCCTTTTCAAACACCTCCGGGATTTTGCTGCAGGAGCTTACAATTTCAGGCTCACGGTAAGGCAAAAGCGGAAGTGCGAGTCGAAACCCGATTTGAAATATCCGGCAATAGAGTGCTTTCACAAAAAACATAATGATTTCCCCCTGTTAATTTTCAAGTTTTTGTACGATGCTTTCAAGATTCTGGCTGATAAGGGACAGGTTTCTGTAAAACCGGATACGGTCTTCCTCCGACAGCTCATCGCTTAATCTGTCGAGCACATGCGCGATTTTTTCCGAAATCTTCTCCGCAGCCTCGCGCCCTTTGTCCGTCAGCACAAACGTACTTTTATATTTCTTGGCAGTCTTTGACTCACATATCAGATACCCGTTCTTTTCCAGATAATCGACTGCACGCGAGATCGTTGCCTTGTCCTCCTCGCAGCGTTCGCACAGATCCGTTTCCGTCAGTCCCTCCACCGTATACAGATAGTACAGACAGGAAATATGCACGCTCCGCAGATTATACTCTGCCATCTCCGCATTCTTGATTTTTCGAATATTCCGATTGATCCGGTTGATAAGTACCGTAAATGTCTCAAAGCGCTCCTTCAATGCGACCTCTCCTCTTTCTCGTCTCTTGTTGAGTTTTCAACAAGTATAAAGTCTATCACAGGTTTGTTGAAATGTCAACAAGCAGTGTAGTTATGCTCCATACAGAACTTCGTCAGACCGTCATAGATCAGATCGCGGTTTGCCCGGTAAGCATCCACATCCCCGGTCTGTCCGATGCACTTTACCAGCATTTTCTGCATCAGGCTCGGTGCACACACATAGCCGAGTGCCCTTGTCCGTGGCATCCGCAATCAGCAGCCGTTCTATGTAACAGACGAGGACGGCGTGGAAACAGGCGAAGATGTTGCCCTTGACGATAGCTGGAACTATACCGACATCCTCTGGAACGGCATACAAGCAGAAAAGGTGCGGCGGGCATTTGAGAAACTAAATTACCGGGAACAGACCTTGCTTGAAAAGCGTCTTGCGATCTGCATGACCTGTGGGCGTGTCGGCCCATGGAAAGACCGCCCCACCTTTGAAGAACTGGCGGTTATGTTTGAGGGCAGCACAGCCAGCGGTGCAGAACGAGCCTATCGGAAAGCAGTAGACAAACTGACGGAACTTCTGGTTGCCGAGGGTGCGCTCCACGCTGTCCGACTAAAACAGAAATCCAAGACCAAGCGCAAAAAGAAAATCGCCGCCGCAATCTACGAATATCAAGCAGACTGCGACGGCGAATGGGGCGAGATTTCATTGAATTTTGAGAACGGCACAGCAAAAATAGTCCGGCTTGCCGATTGGGATACGATGAAAACAAACCGCTTTGCGAACAAGGCGATAGCGTATCTTCTGAACTGTGAAAATGAGAAACTGCCAAAGGAAACAATGGTGGCATTTGAACCATAAAAAGAAAAACCGCTACAACATCCCTCCCACTTTGGAATGAGAATTGCAGCGGTTTCACATCCACCACTTGAGTTAGGCATTGTAAACTCGATGCTCTTAACACCTTCTGCACCGATGGTCAGATAATACTTGGCAGGTTCATCTATATTGGAAGAAAAACCTTCAACTTGGAGACAGTCATCTTTGAACACCAGGCGCCCCGATTGAACCGGTTCGTCAGTATTATATTTCCTTTTATCTACATAGAGGTATCCATCAGCTTCATGAAATCTGAGGGTAAAATCGAAATTTCCTCGATCAGACAGCTCATAGCTTGCTTCATTTGCATAGTCATAGATGATGACACGGTTATCAATCATGCCAGAACCCCAGCTGATTGTAGAACACAATTCGGGCAGACCGTCACCGGAAAGGTCACAGAAGTATGCGTTCCAGATTGGCATCCCGGTATAAAGTGAAGTGCTTTTACTACCCTTAACAGCCAGCATCTCTCCATAAGACCAACGGAAGGTCACATCCGGAAACTCGGTGAGGTTGATTTCAAGGCTACCGTCTCATTTCATTTCATCAGGGGTTTCAAGGTAATCAAACCATTTGGTTACGGCCGCAGTCGTATCGTTGGGTTTGAAAGCTTCTCCCGTGGAATGGAATCTTTCGCCGTCCTTAACTTTGACATAAACGAAGTTGTTGGAGTCATGCTCGACAAACACGAGGTCATTATGAGTTTAAAACCTTTACCGACATCCTGCAAAGGTACTCAGATCTTTGTAAACCTATTAAAGGAAATGGACGTGGAAAGAAGAAAAAATAACGTATAACTAATTCTGTAGAACTATACTCTTTAACTAATTGGATTTGCTGAGTCAATGAAAACCATCCCCTTGACTTATAAAACTTATCTCAACCTTAGCACCGCCGCTCTCCTTAGAATTAGCAAGAACAACATCTCCGTCATGCTCCTTTGCAACTTTCTTAGCAAAGAACAATCCAATACCATAATGAAAGCCACCGGTTCTGCTGGAATCATCCATGAAAAACTGCTCTGTGCCATGAGCAAGGGCTTCAGGCGTGAAGCCACTTCCGGAATCCTCAACAGTAAAGGCAAGTTTTCCGTAGCTGTATGTGGCAGTAATATCTATTATGCCACCCTCAGGGGTGTGCTCAGCAGCATTCCTCACAGCATTCATGACAGCCCTGACTACATGGTCATACACAACACTGATAATATCCTCGCCATTGCATTCTTCCTTCCATTTAATCTGAAGCTGATAAACTTCCGAAAGCCCCATGGTCTGCTTTTTAATATCAGTTAGAATATCAGCGACTTTTACCTTAACAGGTGTCTGCTCGATACCTTCCTGAGACTTTGTAACTTCTATGAGAGTCTGTACATAATTCTGAATCTGAAGTGCACTTCCTGAAATATAGTCCGCATAGTTCTTCTGCTCATCCGTAAGTTCTGTCTCAAGCAAAAGCTCAGAATTGCCACGAACCACTGTAAGGGGAGTCTTGATGTCGTGGGCAAGTGCTGACATCTGCCTGCTCTTTTCCTGCTCGGTCTCCCACTGCTTCTGAAGTGAAGTCTTAAGCGCGTATCGCATGTCATCCAGTGCTACAAGGCATTCGTCAATCTCTCTAACGCCTGAATAATTTACCTTAAAATCCAGGTTCCTGTCGCCAATCTGCTCTAAGGCCTCTCTCATGGGAGTCATCTTCTTTCTAATCCCTGAGCCAAATTTCTTAGCAAAAATCTGCATGATTCCCAAGCAGCATATAATAATGAAAATGGCCAGGAGATTTTCAGGATTTGGCAGATGCTCATTCATCCACATGGATTTATACTGAGGCTTAAGCCTATACTGCAAAACAACATATTCATCCGGACGGATAATAATTTTATAAAATTTTCCATCGCTATAATTATTATTTGATAATACCTTCCATGCGGTTTCCACATCCTTTTCATCAAGATCGCCTGAGAGGACTTTTCCATCCTCTGAAAAAACCACATAGCGGCATACCTCAGGAATCAGATCATCTGTCACTTCATTTGCTGTTTTAATCTGTTCAGAAACTTCACTTATCCTGTATTCCGCGTAATCAGCCGGGTAGATAACTCCGGCATTTATAAGAAAGTCAAAAGCAAAAAGAGAAATGGCTGCCCATATAAGGAGTGCTAATCCCATTAAAAAAATATAGACCTCGAACATGCTTCCAAGACCTAGTGTTCCCCTCTTATTCTTTTTATCCTTACTTATTACTCTTCCCATTTATATCCAATCCCCCAAACTGTCTTAATCGGCATATACTCAAAGCGTGATAGCTTCGTTCTGATGTTTTTGATATGTGTGATTATTGTGCTGTCGCTACTTTCGCTGTCATACCCCAGCACCTTTTCCAGTATCTGTTCCTTTGAAAAAATCTGACCACGGTTCTTTGCCAAAAACTCACATATGTCGTACTCAGCCTTTGTGAGGTTTATTTCCTCTTCATCAAGCATCATCTTACGGGCTTCAAGCATGAAGCAGATTCTGCCAAGGGCAAGTCTTGCCACATGCTCACGCTTTTCTCTTCGAAGATGTGCTCCAATTCTCGCACGAAGTTCCATTACTCCGAAGGGCTTGCAGATATAATCATCTGCCCCAAGGGCCAGGCCATTTACAAGACTTCCCTCATCCGTCTTTGCAGTGATAAATAAAATTGGGCAATCAACTACATTTCTAATCTTTGAGCATAGCTCAAACCCATCAATTCCAGGCATCATCACGTCCAGTAATACAAGATCAAAGCGTGAGAGCTTATCCATCTCAATTTTTGTAGGATCATCAATTTTTGTAACAGTGTGGGAATCCTTAACAAGAACATTCTCGATCATGTTTAAAATGGCGTTTTCGTCGTCAACTGCCAGTATGTTTGCCATAATTCTTTTTTTCATCCTCTTTTTCAAAATATTTGGAGCCAATTATTCAGATATCTTACTACCCTCATAGTTTGCAGAAAAAACGAAATATCCCGCCAGGCATACGATGGTAACTACCATGTAAATCGGTGCCTGTGACCTGATCTCAGAAAGTGCTCCACTATCTGAAAGTTCGTATACAAGGAATGTTTCAGGCATTCTGGCTGTCCATGAAAGTGGCACGACCTTCCAGGCATACATTCCAATATCTGTAAGGAAAAGTGCACTGATAAGTCCTGAGATCAAACCTGCACCTATTACAAAAGCCTTGCCAAAAACAAATGCAAAAATCTCAAATATCAGATAGAGCGGAATCGCTGAAAGCCACATAACAAAGGCTGCCATGAGGAACACTCCCATTGAAGCGGTGCCCTGTCCGTAAATCATGATAAAGCCTAATCCGAATAAAACTGCTGTAAATAGCAAGGCAAAGAGACTAAGTAAAAGTAATGTCACCACCTTTGAAAAGAGCGCTGCCTTCTTACTTCTTATAGTAAGAAGGTTTTGGAACGAGCCCGCATTTTGCTCCTGCTCCATTGTACTTGCAACGAATATTCCAATCAATACAGGAAATCCAAATCCAAGAGCCTCATAAAATGCAGATATCTTATCGGTCTCATTCCATCCGGAAGCCGCATAATAAGCAAGAAACACTGCGCTTACCACAATCGGGATTACGATATGCGCAATAGTTACGGAACTTCTTTTCATTTTATAAAAATCTGCTCGAAGGCATCTACTAAACATTTTTATTTCACCTCTCTTTTTTCAAACCAGTTAAGATATAGATAAGTTAAAACCACAAACCAGACAATGGCGATGAGAATTCCGGGAAAGATTACAGAAACATTAAGAAGAGGATCTCCTGCCTGGGCTCTCAGACCGTTTGGAAGTACATGAAGAAGCGGAGTAACAACTCTCATAGGTACTGCAGATACGGACAAAAACCATTTTCCTGAAGGTGCCACGATAATTCCAAGCACGGTTATGAACAGGCAGGATATGAGTTCAACAACCATCCCGAATTTTTCGCTAAGGAATAAGAAAAGTGGAATCTGCCATAGCTGAACTATAGAAAGAACTAAAACAGTTATAGCTGCCCCAACTACCGGAACACTTGTTGTTAAAAAGATGCCTCCAAAAGCAGCGCCCATAAACAGAACCGCATTTGATATGAGTACAAGAATTCCAAGATAGGTTATTTTCCCAAGCATCAGCTTTTTTTTCTCGATAGGAAGGGCTTTGACATTGTAGTACCCGTTTTTCTTCTCTCTCATTACCGAAAGATAACTTATGATAGCAATCATTCCGGGGAGAAGAAGCGTATACCACCAGTTCCATGCGCTCTCTGCGTAAGCGTTTGTCATTCCTGCTGTAAGCACAAGCGCCATTACAAGTGCGATTATTGGGAATGCAAATATAAGTATACTACTCATGGTTCTTTTTGATTTTAAAAACTCTGCTCTGATTATGTTAGTCATTGTTGTAATCCTTTCGTCTAATCTATTCGGTAATTGGAAGAATCTCTTAGGTTATGCGATATTTTGAAGCCTACGGTTTTTCTTAACAACCTCCATAAAAAGGTCTTCAAGATTCTGTCCGGGAAGAAGCTTTCCTTCATATCCGAGAACTCCATCTGAAATAATTCCGATGTAATCTGCACACATCTGAACCTCTGATAAAATGTGGCTTGAGAGGATCACTGTGATTCCCTGCTCTGGGAAGGATCTTATGAGTTCTCTAAGTTCTTCAATTCCGATGGGGTCAAGTCCGTTTGTTGGCTCATCCAGAATAAGAAGCTTAGGATTTCCGAGAAGCGCCAGGGCGATTCCAAGTCTCTGCTTCATTCCAAGTGAAAACTGACCTGCCTTCTTTTTTCCTGTGTTCGTAAGTGAAACTGTTTTTAAAACTTCATTGATACGACTCTTTGGAGTTCCCAGAAGAACTGCTCTTACTTCAAGATTCTCTCTTGCTGTAAGGTTTTCATAGATTGGAGGATTCTCGATCAGTGCTCCGATTTCTTCAAGCACGCCTCTGTTCCAGGGTTTTCCGTCGTAGATGATCTCGCCATCTGTGGGCTTCATGATTCCGGTAATCATCTTAAGTGTTGTCGACTTTCCTGCACCATTAGGCCCAAGGAGACCATATACACATCCCTTCGGTATATTAAGTGAAACTTTATTTACAGCTTTCTGATCTTTAAATGTCTTGCAAAGTTCGTTAGTTTTAAGCATCATTTCCATCGTTATTTTCCCTTCTTTTCAATATATAAATTTATTTTTTTATCACAGTTGTTTCTTAACCTGAAAACAGAATACGAAGAAAAAATAAAGATTTGATGAAGATTATATATCTTTATAAAAAAATAAGAGACACTCCATAAAAGAATGTCTCTCAATTATCATATCATCTTGAAATGTTTAAGAGCTTCTGTAATGGCCTTCTCCTTTTCCGGAGTAGTTCCTGGCTGTCTGCTATTCTCAGATTTAGGTTTATTGTAATTCTCTCTTTCTATAATTCCATGCTTCTGCTTTACCTGAGCGATATTAAGATTTGTTACATGAAATCCGTAGTGCTCCTGCACCCATTCTTCTATTTCTTTGTATGTAGCCTTTGCCTCTGCACTTGTAGTATCTATCTCATCCAGCTTAATCTCTATCTCAATATGATCGTCCGGTTTTTGTTGGGACAGAAGAACAACCGTCTCAACGTTCCATGAATGCGGGATAAAGATGCACCACTTTGCACCTGACATAGAAAAAGATTAGATTTATTTTGGAACTACAAGTATGACTGACCTTTGAGTAATTTATTCTGCTTTTTTCCTATGATTTATCTCTCCCATTTGCAGCTTTTAGGATATTGTACCATGGATTGGTTATTTCAAAAATGTATTCATCTTAAAACAGACAGAAAAAGCTCCAAATCTTTGTTGGACTTGGAAGCTTGATTCTGATCATTTTATTCAATTAATTCGTCACATGGGAAATTCATATTCCCGAACCATAACTTGCTGCATATCATACAATTCAGTCATCATAGATCTTGGTGTGTCAATTAATAAAACGGGATCCTTATCTGCTTCAATAACAGCCAAACCATCCATCAATCTATCTATCTGATACTTAGCATAATTCAATTTATTTTCATGCGTTCTGTTATATTGGTCAAAGTTAGTCTTGAACTGATTATACGGCAGATGATTGGTTATCTTTTTCTGACTAAATAAATACAATCCCTCTTTCGAAAAGTCTTCTTGTGACATGATTTTTCCTAAATGCTCGTAAAATCCTGATGTCTCGATATGTTTCCTTTGCTGCGTCAAACCACCTGAAAACACATCTTCACTCATAACATCAAGGGAACGATATTTTCTAAGTTGCTCAACAAAGAAATATATATCGTCCGGGCAGCCATGTCTTACTTTCTCAATAGAATTTAACTTCCCAAAAAAATAACTATCGGTAAATGCCAAATAAGCTTCGTTTTGTTCATGCATATCGATAATATTATATATCTGTTGTGGACTATAAAATGAAAGTTCTGATGCACTATTCATCATCCAAAATACAACTTCGCGCAACATTTTCGCCACAATCGATGTATATTTGTTAAAGATAACCTGCGTATACGCTAAATACCGATTCACCATATATTGATCAGCGCAACCGATTCCTTTTTTTTTAACTCCAACTATCCATGCCTCTAATTCTCCAATCTTGATTTTTTTCATATCAAGATTTTGCAATAAAATGCCCAAGTCAAACGAACCATATGATGCGCCAGAAAATGTTGCATCTCGTAACAAGTAATCGATCCTATCAGCATCTAACTCAGAATGTAGCATCTGTAACATAGCCGTAAAGTGCTCAGGAAATGCCCCTTCCGTATATTCATAATCACTATTTCCCTGAATGAGCGCACATATATCATTAATTACCTTTTGTGCAAACTCTTCAACTTGACCACAATCACTCTCACTTGTCCACTCATAACTACCATCATTAAAATAGCCTAACCGAATTCCCTCAATTACTATTTCCTTGATAGCAGTACTCTTTCTTATAACATATGTAGTAACTGTCTCATGATGATACTTTCCCTTTACCACTAATTCTCTCTTAGGAATTTGTATCTTTGCAGAAAGGCATTTCCCCTCTTCTCCATCTATCTTACCTGTTATTTTATAAATATCTTGCTTGATATCGTCAAAAAAAATTTCTCGGACAGATGGCAGTTTGAACGCTGTCGCACTCTCTCTCCTATCATATACTTGCTCCAAATCATGAGATAATGGATAATGCCCCAAATCATGAAGCATTCCCGCCATTCTCATTAATTGCCTTTCCGCCAAGCTAAATCTCCCTATGTGCAATGCCATTTGATCTATAACATGCATTACACCTAATGAATGAATATATCGATTATGAAGAGCACCAGGGAAAATTCTTTTAACCAATCCAAGCTGTGAAATATCTTGTAAACGCTTAAACACTGGGAGACGTTCTATTTTATCCTCCATGTACGTTAATCCTATAAATCCATGCACATTATCCAGAATATAATTTACAAAAATCATTTCCTTTGTATCTAACATGTTCCCACACCCTTATGCTACAAATATTTCTTTTAAAACATTCATCGCTTTTACATTTTCATCATGATTATTTAAATCCGCCTTTTTATTTTCAAGAACTCGAATTATTTCTTCATCTGTATATGAGGGATAGACATATCGCTTTAAATACAAAAGTGAAGCTATTGTCTCTGCCCAATAACGTACAGAGTATGTCGTTTCACAGGTAAATGCCTCTTTTAAACATTCCATAATTTCAATTGCCTCTTGATTAAACTCGATAGGCATTTCGGAGATATCTACTTCCATTTTCATATCATCACTAAGTTCAGCCGAAAAAGGACCATAATGATCCCAAACAAATTCATAATCTCCACATGAAATACCACTCTCACGCATTAGAAAAACCGCTTTTTGCAATTTAACTCTGTCGTCGATATAATCAGCTCGAAACTTTGTACCATACACATTGCAAAAGACGGCATTTAGCAAATTTGCTTGTGATATTCTATTCATAATTTTCCCTCCTAGGATGTAGCATGTAAAAAAACGCAAAGCCACACATAGATATTATATAACTTTTTAACCACTTTACAAGCATTTTTTAATAATTTTTTACAAGCATTTTTTAATAATTTTTTTAATTGAAGCAGCAATAAAAATCGGGGCATTTTATTCTTACCATAAATCCTACGAATTTATTTTACAGGCAGGAATTCCGTTTTCCTATTCACTCATCATCCCTGCCTGTTACTTACTCATATCTGATTTCCTGCTCCATGACAATTCCCGACTGGAACTGGATGATCAGCTTCTCGGCAGAGACTACCTTGATGCTTGCGATCAACCTTCTTACAAGGTCATTATCAAATTCCGATATCTGGCAGGTCTGCTTCTTCAGGAAATTGTCCATATCCTTCAATCGCTGTTCATAACTGTCCGCCAACTTATTTTTCCGTCTGGCTTCTATCTGTTCCTCTTTTAAGGTACTGATTTCTTCCGCAATCCTGCGGTATCTCTCATCGAATTCATCGGTGTAGGAACCCACCCTTGCATTCTCTGCAATCAGAGCCACCATCTCTTCTTCCTTTTCTTTGATTTTTTCATCGTATTCATCCGGCTCCTGCTCTCTGTCATAGCTTCCGATTACCCGTATAACGTTCTGGCGGAAGGCTCCCACAAACTCTCCATCACCTTTTGTAATTCTGTTTATAGACTCCATGACTGCCCTGCTTAGTGCCCCCTCTTCCAGTGTCTCAGACTTCTTGCAGTTCTTGGTTCCATTTGTCAGTCGGTTGCTGCACCTCCACACAATCTTCTTTTTGCCATTTCTCGACCATGTCACTCTTCTGTATTCCTGTCCGCAGTCTCCGCAGAGCAGTAAACCGGTGAGAGCGTATTCTGAGGAAAATTTGCTTCTCTGGTTCTTCTTGCGTGTTACCGCTGCCTTGTTCATGGAGGCGCGTCTCGCCAGTTCTTCCTGTACCCGGTAAAATAATTCCTTCGGTATGATAGGCTCATGGTCATCTTCCACATAATACTGTGGCACAATTCCCTTATTGATGACCCTTTTCTTGGTCATGAAATCCACCGTGTAGGTTTTCTGCAGCAGGGCATCTCCCATGTACTTTTCATTGCGGAGCATTTTGAAGATTACCGAGTCATACCACCTATCCTGCCCTGTGGCAGTTTTTATGCCATTCTTCTCCAGATACTGGCTTATCTTCCCTGCACTGTATCCTTCCAGATAAAGGCGGAAGATCAACCGCACGATTTCTGCCTCCTCCTGTACGATGACCAGATCGCCGTTTTCATTTTTGGTGTATCCCATGAATTTGTTATGGTTAACTATCATTTTCCCATTTTCAAACCTTCGGGCCACTCCCCATCTGGTATTCTCACTGATGTTGCGGCTTTCCTCCTGTGTCAGACTGCTTAAGATGGCAATCAGTATCTCCCCGATTCCGTCCAAAGTGTTGACACCCTCTTTTTCAAAAACCACCGCCACATTCTTTTCCTTCAGTTTTCGGATGGTCAGCAGGGAGTCTACTGTGTTTCTGGCAAACCGGCTCACCGACTTTGTCAGTATCATGTCGATTTTCCCGTCCATTGCATCCTTTATCATGGCGTTGAAATCGTCACGCTTCTTTGTATTGGTTGCACTCTTTCCGTCATCGGCATAAATTCCTGCCATTTTCCAGTTATCTGTTTCTGCTATTTTCCGGGTATAATATTCCACCTGCGCCTCATAGCTGCTCTCCTGTTCCTCAAGTTCGGTACTGACCCGGCAGTAGGCCGCCACACGCAGTTTCTTCTCTGACAGCTTGATGCTCCTGTCATACTACGGTTTAGCAGGTATCATGGCTACTTTCTTCTTTACCGCTGTCTGTGGCATATCTGCTCCTTTCCGGCTCCTATAAATCCCGGTAGCCTATCTTTATACTGTTATTGTTAGGATAAATCACTTTTGCGGTATCATCTTTATATATTACCCTGTTACAGCTTTCGAAATAATAAATTCTGCCTAAAGGAACCTTTATAAATTCTTTGTTGTAGGTAAAAGAGAAATATTCGGATTTTTGTCTGATACGGTTGTATGCCTCCATAAAGATGACACGAAATTTATTCCAGTCAATAGGTTTTGAAAGAAAGCGGAAGGGTTCTGTATTGAACAGTTCCATCAGATACTTTTCATAACTAGAAACATAAACAATCAGTGCCGGGATTTCCATGCTCCTTATCAGCTCTGCTGCAATGATTCCGTTAATCTCACGCATTTCAATATCAAGATATATCAGATCATAATAAGTTCCATGTTGAATATTATTTACAAGAGTAGACCCATCAAAAAAGACAGCGCAGGCTATTTTTATATAAACAGCGAATAAAAATCTTTTCTGTGCTTCAGACCTTTAAAAATCAATTCCTTATCAACCTCTTCAAAGATTTCTTCCACTCTTTTTTTCAGATGTTCTAACTGCATCCGGCTGATAACACAATCCACGATTTCAGAATAATTTCCCCAATTCTTCCAGTCCACCTCCTCCATGATGCAGATACCATACCCCCTCGGTCTGTATCCCGGCGGTTGCTGCATCTGTCTTTCCAGTACACGAAGTTCCGGCGTTAAACAAAATAATTTTGACATTTTTACCTCCAAACAAAAATAAGGCGGCACCTATTTTATTTCTAAAATAAATGCCGCCTTACATATTCATTTGCATTCCCTGCACCATTCTTTCCTTTGTACTTCACCTGCGTTCCCGGTTTTGGTATTCTCTCTCCCTCCTTCCTTTTTCCTGTGTTTTTCTCCAAATCACTTCCAAAGCCACTTTTTTACCCATACACGCCCTTGGCGAACCCTACTTTTCTTCTCTTTTCCTAGCCCAACCGGTTGGGCTTATACTGCATCGATATTACACACTCATTTTGTGTATCATTGTCCAAACTTAGGGTAAACTCTTTTTCTATAATCGGCAACTTAAATTCTATGGATTTCAGCCACTGACCATTTTCTTTGCGTTCTTCGTAAATCTGTACATTATCCACTAACTGTGACAGGAACTCTCGTTTCTCAGCTTCGTTCATTTGGGCATACAGCTTATCAAAGAAAATGAGTGCCTTGTAGATATTGTCTCCGGTAATCTTGTCTGCCAGCAGAGCGCGTTTCTTAGTTTTTGCAGATATAAGCAATTCCTCTGCTTCATCTATTTTATCATAAGTCTTGTACAAACGGTTCTCTAAATCTGTTTTTCTTCGCTGATAATGTTTATCCTCATAATCAAGAGAATCAATATCTGACAAGATCGTATCTTTATTATGATATAGCTGTCTTAATTGTTTTTCGTAATTTGCTATTTCCTGATCTAATGCGCTTGTGTCTACTTCCATATTTATCTTGCTGCGTATTAAATCCGAAAATTTAGGATTGCTAACCAGTTTACTGATCACCTCTGCAACAGAAGCGTCCAGCATTTCTTCATGCACCTGTTTTTTGTAATCACACTTATGACCTCTGGTCATATTCCGGTGTTTACAGCCATAATAATAAAAGTCCTTATAATTGCTTCCATCCTTGCGCTTCTTAATGGCCTTGTTGCCATACATTCCGGCACCACAGACAGGACATTTTAAAATTCCAGATAAAAGATGTATCTTTTCTTTCTTATCACGATTGACCTTTTCGTACTTTTTAGCTTGTGCCGCAACCTTGACCTGTGCCTGCTCCCATACTTCTTCTGATACAAGAGCTTCATGTAAACCATCTACCGACAGATAATCGTCTTTCTTAACCTGCCTGTACTCGTTCCTTGTACCATGAACCTTTTCTGTCCGTCTTCTGCCATAGGAGATTTTACCGCTATAAACCGGATTCTGTATAATCCTTCTGATAAGAGCAGCATCAAATAATGGATTTTTGCCATTCTGTCTGGCTATCTTATGGATTCCATGATTTTCTAAATACTTAGCAATTCCATTCGCTCCCAAATCTGTATTTACATATTGGTCAAATATCGTTCTGATAGCTACTGCCTCTTCCTCTTTCACTACCAATTTTCCATCAATGAGAGCATATCCATATGGTGCAAAACCACCATTCCATTTACCTTCCCTGGCTTTCTGCATCCTGCCTTCCATTGTCTGAACACGGATGTTCTCACGCTCAATCTCTGCCACTGCTGACAGAACAGATATCATAAGTTTCCCGGCATCTTTAGATGAATCTATTCCATCCTCTACACAAATCAAATTTACACCAAAATCCTGCATCACTTGTAATGTTGCAAGGACATCTGCCGCATTTCTTCCAAATCTGGAAAGCTTAAATACAAGGACATAAGACACTTCATCTTTTCCTGATTTGATATCGTCCATCATCTGATTAAAGGCAATTCTTCCCTCTATTGACTTACCGGATTTTCCTGCATCCTCATACTCACCGGCAATTTCATACTCATTATAATCACAAAAGGCTTTCATTTTTGTTTTCTGTGCATCTAGAGAATAGCCGTCTATCTGCATGGTTGTAGAAACACGGGTGTAAAGATACACTTTTATCTTTTCTTTAGACATTCTTATCACCTCTTAATGTCATTTTCGCAGTCAAAGCATGGCTACTAATTATACCTGTTTATCTGGCAATGAAAGTAATCTGTCTATTACCGGATGAATGATTGCTGTCTCTGTAATCTGATTGATGGCACAAAGTTTCTTCCCTGCATCCTTACTGGATGCTCCACAATGATAAACCAGTTCTGTCTTTTCCCCATAATCAAGTATAATTAACCTGTCGTGACAATCAGGATTCGGCTTAATCCGAATCGTTGGATATTCATTTTGAAAATCCGTCACTAAAGAGTTCGTAAGAAATCCTCTCCCACCTTTTCCATTCTCTGTGAATAAAACAACTTCCACGCCATCTGCTTTCTGTGAAAGGTGTTGTAATGATTTTGCATTCATATAATCATCCACAACATAGATTGATTTATTTGCCTGTTGGTAGATTTCTATGTATGCAATGTCAGCTTCTAACTTCTGGCCTTTATAAATAACAAAATCCTTTTTATCCTTATCAGTAATAAAGTTATCTGCTAAAATAGTCACATCTTTTTGAATGAACTCTACCCTTTTCTCCATTCGATCCTGTCTCTCAGTTATCGTTCCAACCTTCGCTGTTAAAAGTTCCATTTCATTTCTAGTAACAAACTGTTGATTTTGACTAATATAGTGACGCATCTCCCTAAAAGTACGCATAATAAATATACTCTGTTGTTCCGCTAATTCTCCACGAAGAACTGTTGCAAGCATATAAATTCCTTGTTCTGTAAATGCGTATGGTAGCTTTCTACGACCTCCTTCCTGCCCTTCAAAATAATTTATATTCCGTGAAGTCACAAATTGTGATTTCACCAATTCCACTTCTTCTTTAGTTAGTTGAAACATAAAATCTTCTGGAAATCTTGTCAAATTACGTTTTACTTGTTGATTTAAATTTTTAACTTGATAACCATAAATTTCTGCCAAATCCTGATCCAACATTACTTGCTGTCCACGAAGTATGTACACCTTACTACGAATATCATCCGTAGTAATCAATTCTTTTGTTTCTTCCATTATTCCTCCACAATGCTTTCCATCTGCTCCAGTTTCTGCAATGCCTTCATATATGCCATCAATCTTTTATACTGTTCATCTCCAAGGCTATGAATCTGCTTTAATATCTTAATATCCGACCTGGTAACTTCATAATCCATATCTGCATCTTTATACTCCGGATCAATTCCTTTTCCCGTTAAAAGCTGTTCCGGTGTAATATCCAATGCATCACATATGGATAATAAACAGTCTGCTTTTGGATTCGTCTTTTTCTTTTTCCAATCACTAATGTTACTTGTTGCAATCCCAGTTCTTCTCGACAGTTCCAACTGACTCATGTTCTTCTGCTCCATTATGTAAAAAATTCTTTCACTGATAATCATGTGTGTTCCTCCGTTATATTTTATATCCGTATTTATCGTTTTTATTTCCGTTTATACGGTCATTCTATCATGCCGCAGCATTTCTTTCAATAGAAATGATAATACTTCTGAATTTCTCAATATTTTCTGTTTTATATAATTCCATGTACAACTGTTTTATTCTCTTCATGCGAAGATAATTATCAGGATCCGGTAATTGGTCCAGTTCCATTGCGTCTGCATACTTTGCCACCATTTCTCCAATAAAATTCGCCAAATCACTCCATGCATCTCTTTCTTTTATAACCACTTTATTTTTAATCATAATTGAAATCCTTTCTGCCATTGTTATCCATCATATCCTATCCAAGATACTATTCTTTCGTTCAGATAGGATAAGATAGATATTATTAAAATTAGTATTGTTAATATTAGTCTTATTAGATTTTGATTTTTTCAGTTCCAGACCTGTAGAAATAAAAACTCTGTAATCGTAAAAATCAAAATTTCTGACTGTGATTTTTACGTCTTATGTGCTTTGATTTTTTCTTATGTGGATATCTTTCAAAACACTTTCTTTAAATAGAGCTTGTTAGGTTTTCCAAGTCCCTGTCTCCTACGTTCAAGTGCCCCGAATGTCTCCAGCTCGTCCAATAACTTGCAGGCTTTTTGTGTTCCACAATTCAATATCTCACAAATATTTATTACAGAATAATAGATAAATACTCTTCCGTTTTCGTCCACCCATCCATTTTTTATAGATAATGAAACCCTATCTAAAAAGATTGCATATAAAAGTTTTGCATCTATTGACAACCCCCAAAAGCATGCATCATCTATTAGACATTTTGGTAACTTGAAGAAAGTAAACTGCTCTTCACCAGTACAGTAATTAAACGTCGGCTTAATGCTCAGATTTTCTGTTTCATTTCTTCTAAGCCTCTGTTCTTTTTCTAAATTTCTCATAAATAAAGTCCTTCCTTTCATTTTTTCTCAAATTGGCAAGCAGTGCCCCGGTATATACCCGGCGCATTTTTGCTTGTTGGGGAAAATGCCCCAATCCCCTCGAACTGCGGATAAACCGCAAAGCCACGCTAACGCTTTTTATCAATTCACTTTCTCTTCTTTGAATCTTCCTCATATAGATGAATAACTACTTCAAGTGCCTTTTTTAGAAGCTCTGTTTGCTCATTATTCATCTTTTTTATTTCTGCAATATCCTCTTCATACAGCTTCCCCGTTTCATTTGCTTTCTTGGCATACTGATTGAGATTATTACTAATCCTTGTATGTAAAGATATTACCCGGTTCAAATCAGGCCATTCAGGAATTATTACATACCCGTTTAACGCCATCTTTCTGATATACGCACTCATATTTTGAACTCCGGCTTCCTTCATCCGATCATGCAATATTTCCACCTCCTCCGGTTTAAATTTCACATAAATACCTTTTGAATACTCTTTCACTTTGCATTTCCTCCACTCTTTTTACTTTGTTTTTAGAAATCACTCTATCGGGGCAATTGATGACTTTCTAAAAAATAGGCAACAAAAAAAGCAACCGATGTTACTCGATTGCCATGCTGCCACTTTTACAAGACTATATACGCTCAAAAATTTGTTAGTATTGTACAAACAGTTTTGTGAATAATTTTGTCTATTTTCCATTACAAAATGATAATTGACTTTTTAGAAATAGTTATTCTCAGATTTTCTACAAAATTAGAAAAAGCCCAAACCACAAGGGTTTGAGCTCCATTTGTACATTCCTATTTTCTGCTTTTGGGTATAAAATCTCCGCAGTTAAATATAGAATATTTGTTCGTTTTTGTCAAGTCTTACTTGCACTTTTTCTCAACTTTTTCTCTTTCTTCTTCGGCAATTCTTCCCACATGCTCTCAACCAATTCACACAGAAACTGCCGATTATCCACATCATCAACCAGAATCATTTTTTTCGCACCATCATATGGCGGTTCCATCTCAGCATCCGGCATCATTTTCACCGCCACCGGAACCGGCTTTACCAAAAGTCTGTCATCATATATTCCACCAAAAACCTTTCCACGGTAATAAAGAATGAATTCTCCCATCATTGCCCGACTGCTGATTTCATCCAGTCCTGATAATTGTTCCAAAACAAAATCCAAATATGCCTTTGTAGATGCCATGTCTTTTTCCTTTTATTCCCCCATAGTCTTTATTGGATGCCTGACCACAGTCTTCAATTTCTCAGGTGCCACTCTCCGCGCATCACTCAGATAAATCTCGTGGTGCATCCTCTGATCCGTTATATCAAGTGTATATCCCTGTTCTTCCATAAATCTGTGCATTGCATCTACCGTAGCAGGCTCATCGTCATACGCTCCAATATGCATACACTGTGCACATAAGCCCTCCTCATAGGAAAAAAACTCAACCTTAGAAAAATCCTGTTTTTTCTTTGCCATAGCTTTCCTGACAGCCCAGACGAAATCTTCCCTGGTAACAAAATCCGGCAGTCGAATAACAGAGATCCACTTAAAATCTTCCTTACGAGCATAATCAATTCCGGATACTCCATCCTGCCACCAGAATCCCTCTAATGGCGGCACGACATAATCGAAATATCCATCAATCTGATGATCTTCCTTTTTGCTCATTTTAATCGTAAATGCAATTCCATACAGAAGTCCGATAGCCTGCTTGTATTCTCCGTCTGCATCATTTGGATTGCCGCTTCCCCTTACCGCTATATAGTTCATTTTCGGAACAGTTACGATAGACGGTGTGCCTTTCGGCATATAAAATTCTTTATATTCCTTCTTGTAGTCAAAAGCCATATCCTTTACACCCCCTCTAAGTCCTTCTCTTCATAAGGCTTATTCCAGGAACCAATCTCTATCAGATTTCCTTCCGGATCAGCAATATAACAGGTTCTCTGTCCCCAAGGTTCAAGTTCCGGTTCAAGCACAGATGTTGCACCATTTTCCACAGCCTTCTTGTATGCCTCGTCCACCTCTTCAAAAGTATCAACATATAGAGCTATTTCAGAATGACCATTCAGACCCTTGATATACTCATATCGCCGGTTTGTCATCTTCTCAAAATCATTCCGCCCATACAGTAAAAAAAGTGTTCCGTCTTTTACAAGATAAACATTGGAAGTATTCTCTTCTTCCTTAATTTCAAATCCGAGAACATCCTTGTAAAAACGAATCATCTTTGCCATATCATCAACAAACAACCCAAAACCGTCTAATCTCATTTTCCTAATCCTCCATAGATTTTTAATATTTCCTCTGCATTCCTGCGAATAATGTCCCGCACTTCTTCGGGCTCAAGCACCTCTACTTTTGCTCCAAATGTCATAAGCCATGTCACAAGGTTTTCCATATCCGTATAGTCTGCTGAAAAGAGTAGCCTTCCATCGTCCGTTTCTGTAAAGCAGTTCGGTCCAAATTCTTCAACCAGCCGCCACTTCATATTCGGTGTGAAAAGAGCTTTTACCTTTATCCCACCCTGAAATATCTTCTCATTTGACAAATCCGGCATTGGTACATCTCTACGCAGAAATCCACGGTCTGTTTCAACAACACAATCCATACGGTTCAGTTTGAACAGCCTGTAATCTTTACGTTCTAAACACCACCCCCATACATACCAGCTCGACCACCGGAAAACCAGATAATATGGTTCTACCCTTCGGTTGCTCTCTCCGGACGGAGCATAATACTTAAATCGTATGATGCGCCTGTTTTCTATTGCACTCTGTATTACCTCGATCTTTGGAGCAAGAGAACCCTTATACCATGAAGATAAGTCAATCAGCATAGAGTCTCTTCCACTGATGAACTCTGATGATCCGGTCTGGATTTTCTCCATCAGTTGACTGTAGTACCTGCTTCCGCTCACACTGTCAAGACTCCGCAAACCCGCAAGAATCATCTGCATATCTTTGGAACTCAAAATCGTCCTGTCCATACGATATCCATCCATAATACTGATACCACCACCGGTACCCTGTGCAGTTTTTATAGGAATACCTGCTTTACAAAGGTCTTCAATATCCCGATTTATTGTCCTTCGAGATACCTCAAATCTTTCTGCCAGTTCAGGAGCCGTTGTCTTTTCTTCCTGCAGTAAGATTGACAATATACCGATAAGTCTATCTATTTTCATCGTTTCTTACACTCCATACATATTATACCTGATTCAACACGACAGCTATATGTCATGTTTATTATATTTGCGAAAAATTTTTCTGTATACAATAGAATGCACGCTCCGCAAACATTCTATTGTCATGAACAAAAAGCCTACGAACATCAGATTTTATTTCCAATGTCCGAAGGCTCAATAACATTAGTTGAATTTTCTCTTTCTTATAAGCCGGATCATCCTACGATCCACTTGGAATCATCTGGAAATATCTCAGTGCCTCTACGATTGCATTCTCCTTCTCCTTTGGGCACTTAGGCTGTCTGGCATCATCTGACTTAGGCTTGTTATAATTTTCTCGCTCTATAATCCCATACTTAGCCTTAACCTGTGCAATATACAGATTTGAAACTTTCATTCCATCATTATGCTCAGCCACGTATGCTTTGATTTCCTCATAGGTTGCCTTACTCTCCGCAGATGTCAAATCCAGTTCATCCATATCCAGTCTCACATTCACATGATGCTTCGCTTCGTGGAGTTTGCCCAAAAGGCACACAGTCTCAACATTCGCCGTCCACGGGAACTGGTCGACGGCAGCGGCACGCTCCACGCGGTAGCCGTTTTCTAAAAAGACCGCAAGGTCGCGCACCAGGCTGGTGGGTTTACAGGAAATGTAGACAATGCGGTCTACGCCGTAGGAAATGATCTTCGGCAGCGCCTTGGGGTGGATGCCGTCCCGGGGCGGGTCCAGAATGATCAGATCCGGTTTTTCCGTCACCTCATCCAGCACCTTCAGCACATCCCCGGCGATAAATTCACAGTTGGAAAGCCCGTTGCGGGCGGCATTCTCCTCTGCTGCCACAACCGCTTCCTCCACGATCTCCACGCCGATCACCTTCTTTGCCACCGGCGCCATGAGCTGTGCGATGGTTCCCGTTCCGCTGTATAGATCAAACACCACCTTGTCCGGCACGCCACCGTCCCCGGAAAGCTCGCCGATATACTCCCTCGCCGTGGTGTAGAGCACCTCCGCTCCGAAGGAATTGGTCTGAAAGAAGGAAAACGGAGTGATCCGGAATTGAAGCCCCAGAAGCTCCTCGTAGAAATAGTCCTGCCCGAACAGAATCTCCGTCCTGTCACTCTTTACTACATCGGCGACCGCATCGTTTACCATGTGCAGTATCCCTGTGAGCTTTCCCGCCAGCGGAAGTGCCCGCAGCATTCCGCAGAAATCCGCCAGCATCTTCTCCGTTTCCGCAGCACTGTACGGATTCTGCGAGGTCGTGACAAGCGCCACAAGGATTTCACCGGTTCTGACCGCCTTGCGCACCAGAAGATGGCGCAGGAAGCCCTCGTGGGTCAGACGATGGAAAAAGGAAACCTGTCTTCCGGCAAAAAAAGAAAGCACGGACTTTAAGATATTCCGGTAATCTTCATCCACAAGCCTGCAATCCTCCACGGTCACAATGTCGTAGAAGCTGCCTCTCTTGTGCATACCCAGCGCCAGAGGGCCGTCCTTCACCTCATCCCCGAAGGAAAATTCCATCTTGTTGCGGTATTCGTACACGCTGGGACTCTGCTTGATTCCCTCCCAGAGATAGTCCGGCTGCCTGTCCGCCAGAACGCCGTCCAACAGCCTCTTAACCTGCATTTCCTTCAGCCTGCACTGCTCCTCATAGGGCAGGGACAAATAGGTGCAGCCTCCGCACAAACCAAAATGGGAACACGGACTGCCACACTCCAGCGGTGATCTTTCAATCACCGACAAAAGTGCGCCTTCCGCCTTCCCTTTTCTCTGTTTATTCACGCGAAACGACACTTTTTGTCCGGGCAGGCTGTTCTTGACGGTACAGACCTCCTCTCCCACACGCACGATTCCTTTGTTGGGGAAGTCCACCCGTTCCGTAATTCCCTCGTATACCTGTCCTTTTTTCATAAAGCTCCACTCAAACACTTTCTAAAAGTTTATTCCTCGGATGTATCCTCGTCCTCAAAATCATCCTCAAGGTCGTCATCCTCGAACTCGTCCTCGTAGTCCTCCAGATAATCCGGCTTTACGAAACGATAGATCATGTACGCAACGCCTGCTGCCGCCACAACCGCACCGATCACGGCAAGCACGATCAGAACCACGTTGGGTTTCTTCTTCTCCTCTTCCTTCTTTTTGCCCAGAAGTTCGTTGATTTTCAGATCGTTTGACTTCACCATATCCAATAATGTTTCCAGTTTATTCATAAAAAGCCCCACCTTTCTCTTTGTAGTTAGTATGTCTAAAGTTATAAATAGTATAGCATGATTTTTTTGCTTTTGCTACACCCTTTTCAATTTTGCAAAGGAAGCATACATAATTTTTTGTCCTGCCTCATCAAAGCTCACCGTCACCTTGTAGTCCCTCGGCTCCTTCTGCAGCGCAAGCACCGTTCCCTCACCGTATTTGATATGCTTTACCCGGTCGCCCACGGCATACTCCGGCGCATCCGGCGCCACGGCTCCTCCCTTGGTCAGCCCTGCAATATTGTTGAGGGCGCCGATTCCCTGCGTGATGAACGGCTTGCGGTCAGGCGCCGTCGCTCTGGGACGCACGATGGCTTTCGGCCGGAAATCCTGTGTCTCCTGCACCGGTCTGCTCTCCTCCTGCCTGCGCAGTGCGGGCAACGTGTTGTCCAAAAGCTTGGGAGGAATCTCCTTCACAAACCGGCTGATGGGATTGTACTGCGTCTCTCCCCTCACCATGCGCATTTTTGCGCAGGTCAGCGTCAGTTCTTCCTTGGCGCGGGTGATTCCCACATACGCCAGACGCCTCTCCTCCTCGATCTCCGTCCTGTCGTCGGACACGATCGTCATATAGCTGGGGAACACATTGTCCTCCATGCCCGCGAGATACACCTGCGGAAATTCCAGTCCCTTGGCACTGTGGAGCGTCATCAGAAGCACCTTGTTGTCATTTTCTCCCACACCGTCTATATCCGCCACCAGCGCCACTTCCTCCAGAAATCCGCTGAGTGTGGGCTCGTCGTGGGTTTCCTCGTAATAAGCGGCCTTGCTGATCAGCTCATCAATATTGGCAATTCGATCCTCTGCGTCCTCCTCGTCGGAGTTTTCCAGATCGACCAGATAGCCGGTCTTTTCCAGCACATCCTCAATCAGCTCCTTCATGCCGTAGTACTCCGTCTTGCTTCGGAAGGTCTGGATCATCAGCACAAAGGGCTCCAGCTTGGCGGCTGCCTTTCCCAGAGACATGATCTGATCCGCCTCCCTTAAGGCATCGTAAAAGCTGATGTTCCGCACATCTGCGTAATCCTGCACCTTGTCGATGGAGGTCTGTCCGATCCCCCGCTTCGGCACATTGATAATACGCTTCACCGCAATATCGTCCTGTCCGTTGTCTATGGTCTTCAGATAGGCGAGCACATCCTTAATTTCCTTACGGGAGTAGAAGTTGACGCCTCCCACCACATCATACGGAAGATTCTCCGCTATCATGCGCTCCTCCAGCAGACGGGACTGGGCATTGGTACGGTACAGCACCGCAAAATCACGATACTCTCCCTCACCTCTTTTTATCTTGTGCGCAATATCGTCCGCAATAAATTCCGCTTCCTCATATGCGGTGTCAAACTGCCTGAAATGTACCCTGCTGCCGCCTTCCTTCTCCGTCCAGAGCGCCTTGTCCTTCCTGCTGGCATTATTGTGGATCACCGCATTTGCCGCATCCAGAATGTTCTGCGTGGAGCGGTAATTCTGCTCCAGCTTGATGACCTTCGCCTCCGGGTAAACCTTCTCAAAATCCAGAATGTTGCGGATATTGGCGCCCCTGAACTTGTAGATGGACTGGTCGTCGTCCCCTACCACGCAGAGATTTCGGTATCTGTCCGCCAACAGACGAACCAGCTCAAACTGCGCCGTGTTGGTGTCCTGATACTCGTCCACCATGATATAGCGGAACCGCTCCTGATAGCAGGCAAGCACCTGTGCATCCTCCTTGAACAGCTCCACCGTCTTTACGATCAGATCGTCAAAATCCAGTGCATTGTTCTTCTTGAGTGCCTCCTGATACTCCCTGTATACCATGGCTGTGGTTCTCTGTCCGAAGTCTCCCGCGGTCTTCAGTTCAAACTCAATGGGCGAGATCAGCTCATCCTTCGCGGAGGAGATTGCACCCAGAAGTGCTCTCTCCTTATATTTCTTCGGATCCAGATTCAGTTTCTTGATAATCCCTTTCATCAGGGTTTTCTGGTCGTCCGTATCATATATGGTAAAATTGTTGTCATACCCAAGCCTGTCAATGTAGCGCCGCAGGATCCTGACGCAGGTGGAATGGAAGGTTGCCACCCAAACCTGCTCCGCACCCATGCCGATCAGCCTGTCAACACGCTCCCGCATCTCCCCCGCCGCCTTGTTGGTGAAGGTGATGGCAAGAATGTTCCACGGGTTGACTCCCATCTCGTCGATCAGGTATGCGACCCTGTGAGTCAGCACTCTGGTCTTGCCGCTTCCGGCTCCCGCCAGCAGCAGCACCGGACCGTCAACGGAAAAAACCCCTTCCCTCTGCGGCTCGTTCAATGTGTCATATATACTCATGCCCGTTTGTTAAACTCCTTCAGAAAAGTCCGAAAATCCGAAACCGGCATAGGACGCGCGTAGTAATAGCCCTGTACCATATCGCAGTCCGCATTGCGCAGAAGCTTGAGCTGTTCCTCCGTCTCAACGCCCTCCGCAATGACCTCATATCCCATCCGTTTCATCATCTTGATCAAATATTTAATAAATACCGGCGCCTTGGAATCCTTGCCGATATCCGACAAAAACTTCTTGTCCAGCTTGATGACATCCGCCTCCACATTTGCCAGCACATTCAGGGAAGAATAACCGCTTCCGAAGTCATCAATGGAGATTGCAATACCGTTCTGTTTCAGCTTATGCAGATTAGAGGTAAGCGTCGTCAGATCCAGAATGAAAATGGACTCCGTAACCTCCGCCTCCAGATACTTTGGCGGAATCCGCTTCTCTTGCAACCGCTCTACAATCTGCTCCACACAGTTCGGATTTTCACTGTGCCTGCGCGAGAAATTGACGGACACCGTCACCACTTCTTCCCCATGATCCATGGCATCCCGCAGATAGTTAAGCACCTGATCCAGCACCTCGAAATCAATTTTGGTGATAAAACCGTTCTGCTCAAATACCGGAATGAACTGATCCGGGTATACCATGCTGCCGTCCGGCCTGCACCAGCGGACAAGCGCCTCCGCGCCGACCACTTTTCCCGTCGTCAGGGACACCTTCGGCTGCAGCCATGCCTTGAACTCGCCGTTTTCCAGTGCCGTCGCCATGTTGGCTGTGATCGCTTTCTGCGCCTCGTTCTTTTCCTTGATCTCCTGATTGTAGACCTGCACTACCGTACTTGCGTTGTTCTTGCCGTACTTCCTTGCAATGTTAGCGCGGTCGATCACCACGGAGACCGCCTCGTCCCCGTCATCAAACGCACTCAGACCCGATATCATAAACAGATTGCTCTGATCGTATACCGCATTGGTTTCCTTGCAGAACTCCTGCGTCAGCGCAAGGTAGCTCTCCTGCACCTGTTCCACTCCCGTCCCTCTCACAAGACCTACAAAGTGATCGGAGGTGATACGGCAGAAAGTCAGTCCGCCGGGCATGTCCTGCAGCTTCTGTGCAAAGGAACGCAAAATCTTGTCGCCCTCGGCGTAGCCGTACAGCTCGTTCATAAACTGGAAATTTGCAAAATCCGAATACACAAAGTAAAGATTGCTGCTTCCTCTCTCGTAACGGTATTGCTCCGTAAGCTGGATGAACTTATGGTACTGGGGCAGATCCGTGACAGAGTCGTAATTCATCTGACGGTCAATCTCGTCCTTCTTCTGTTCAATATCATATACCTGTTTCAGATGATTATATAAAACGCCGGCAATTCTGACCAGACCGTCCTTCTCCTCTTTCCAGTCGCGGTTCCTCCTACGGTCAACGAATACGATGCATTCTCTTGCCGCAGTCTTGTCCGGTCTCACGAAGAAGGTGGACTGTACCTGCTCTCCCGGCATCTCTCTGATCAAATCATTCTGCAATACCAGTGTAGCGTTCTTCTCCAGCTCTGACCATATCATCTGCCATGCGGTGCGGGACTCCCGTATGAAATCACCGTCCGTCTGGCGTTTCTTCTCTCTGCTCCAGTGGTATCGTTTCCGATTGGTTCCACCCTCGTTTGCCACATACGCAATATCATCAATGTCAAAGAAACTGCATATTCTGTCCGAGACCATCTTGATTCCGCTCTGGACATCAGACACCCCGTCGAGCAGCTCAAGCGCAAAGAATACCAGCTCGTCCGCATTGTGGATCACAGCCTCTTCCCTGATGTATTCCTCCTCATCTTCTCTGGTCAGATACCCAATCTCCGGCGCATGCTCGCCTGCATGTGCCTCCACAATGTAATAGCCGTTTTTGCTCTCCCGCTTCACTCTGTAAAGTGCATAGTCTGCCCATTCAAACAGTTCATCAAAGGTACATCCCGCACTGCAGTGCACCACTCCGGCACTGCAGGAAACCATGAGATTGACCTCTTCATCCTTGTAAACTCCCTGCATGGTGGTGTTCAGTTTCTTAAGAACCTCCTCCAGTTCTTCTCTGGGCATGTCCTTCACATACGCCATAAATTCGTCGCCGCCGATCCTGCCCAACAGACTGTTTTTCAGGGAACTCTTCAGTTCATCCGCAAACATGCACAAAACGGCATCCCCTACAAGGTGTCCGTTTCTGTCGTTGACCTGCTTAAAGTTATCTACATCAAAAATAATCAGCCACCTGAGATTCTCTGATGCCGGATTGCTGATTTCCTTCCTTATCTTGTCCATCACAACCTGATGATTATACAGTCCGGTGAGGGAGTCGGTCTCCGAACAGATCCTGAAGTGCTCCTCCTTGGCTTTTCTCTCATCTATGTTGTTGGTCCGCCCGATCACCTTGACGGGCTTTCCGTTCTTGTTGTATATGGTCTTTCCTTCGATTTCGATCCAGTGATAGCGGCCGTCCGCATAGCGCTTGCGCAGCTCCTCATAAATGTGGCTGCTTCCTATCTGCAGTTCCTCACAGAACCGCTTGAGCGTATCCTGATCGTCCGGATGCACATATCCGTTCTGACCAATTGTTTTGGTGTAATCCTTTCGGATCCGCTGTTGGCTTTTCAGGCATTCTTCATGCGCCGTGTAATCCATGCAATCGTTGGCGATGTCGTACACAAAAATCAGATCGCCGGACATCTCTGCGATCACCTTCAGCTTCTCCTGCTCCTCGGCAAGCTTCTCGTTAGCGCGCTTGACATTGGAAATGTCAAGCACCACGCACTGCATAAGCGGCTTGCCATCCCTCTCCATCACGGCGGCCTGCATCATGCGCCATTCTTCTTTTCTGCTCCTGTGATGAACCGGGTATTCCATATGCAGGATATGCCCTGTTGCAATCGACTCCCGGATCCTGTTCTGCATCTCTTCCCAGTCTTCCGGGTTCAGAAGCTTATCGTACCTGTTCTGATAGTTTTTCTCAAACTCCTCCGCCGACATCCGCATCATCGCAAACATGCCTTCATTCGCATACTGAAGGGTCAGTCCCTGATCATACACCAATTCACAGACCCCGCCGGGAATACTGTTCATCAGCAAGTTACTGAAATCTTTCTCTGCCATAGCCCCTCTCTTCTGGTTGATGACTGCCGTCATACCTCTTCCACATCGCTGAAATTCCATACCTTGATATTGAATTCCACGATGGGAGTCCCACAATATTCACAAACCTTGGCGCCAAGCCTGTTCAATGGAGCCCCGCAATTCGGACAGTTTAACGCCATTCCCGTATCATCCAGGTTCTCCACATAATCTCTGTCCTGTATGTAAAGACACTCCACATTGTATCTGGACTGTGTCTTTACCCCCCTGTTCCCCGATATCATCTGGCCGTCCTTCTCCTTGAAATGGAAATATTCAATGGACGACTGAAAAATCACACTGCATCTGCCCCGCTGCTTACGGTACTGGCAGATCTCCGTGCGATGAATATTCATATTGTTGTAATGCTCCCTTACATCCTCGGCTCTGAGCATGCCAAGCTGATTTGCCAGCTTATCCTTCAATTCGCTCGTCCCCTCGGTCAAAAGCCCCTCATCGTCTCCGTCGATACCACGCAAAAAAGAAATCAACACATTCTCTGCGCGATTTTTCATCTCATCATAATGAAACTCGGGAAAATCCTTCATAATACGCGGAAGATACAGACTCGTCCCCGCCGCCACGGATTTAGGTGTGGATGTGTACTCTGCCTCCGTTTTCTGGAATCCCTCCATGATAGAGTCCGTCCCGAACGCCATCATGGAGAAGTTTCTCACCTTGTTCTTAACAGACCGGTAGGCATAGTAACCTATGCCTACCAGACCAAAGCCAAGAACCAATGCTACAATAATGCCGATCAAATTAGCATCCATTCCGTTCCAACCTCTTTATTACTGGATATCGTTGCTATCAAATATATCTCCGCACTCCGGGCAGAATTTGGGAGGATGTACAGGATCTTCCGGTTCCCAACCGCACTTGTCGCATTTATAAAGAGGCGCACCTTCAGGTTTCTTCTTGCCGCAGTCCACGCAGAACTTACCTTGATTTACCTTGCCGCAGCTGCAGGTCCATCCTGCATCGCTGGGCTTGGGCTGTCCGCAGTTCTCACAGAATTTTCCTCTGTTGTCGGTCTTGCCGCAGCTGCAGGTCCATCCGAGAACCGGCGTTCCTGCTGCCGGCTGCATCTGGGGTGCCTGTGCGTTCTGCTGTCCGCCGTTCTGCATAAAGCCGCCGCCATTATTCATCATGCCCTGCATCATATTCATTGCCATCATGCCCATGACGCCGTTCATGGCATTGCCGCCTCCTTCGCCGCCTTCGCCGCCGTTCCCCATATTCTCGATTGCGCGGGCAAATGCCTCGTTCTGTCTTGCAGCCGCCATGTTGGAATTACGCAGCATAGCAGTCTCCTGCCACTTGGAGATACGCTCCCTGTCCTCCTTGGGAATATCGGAGCTGATGGTCATGCTGACCATCTCGATACCGCGCAGCTCCGTCCACTTAACAGAAAGCTCTTTCTGCAATGCTTCCACGACAGCCTCTGCGTGTCCGGACAGCTCATAAGGGCGGATGCCCTGTGCTGCAATGCTTGCCATTGCGGGCTGCATTGCGGTGGTCAGCTCACCCTTCATCTGTGTGGTCAGCTCACTCTTTCTGTACTCGTCCGCAACGTTGGCGCAGACATTGGTATAGAACAGAATAGGATCCACGATCTTGAAGGTATACTGACCGTTGCACTTCACGGTGGTGTCCAGATCGAATCCGGTGTTCTGGTCATACACACGGAACGGAATCGGGTTTGCCGTGCCGAAGAGATTGTTCATCACCTCTTTGGTGTTGACAAAGTAAACTCTCTGATCCTTTGCGGTATTGCCGCCAAAAGTAAATCTCTTTCCAAAGGTTGCAAAGCTGTTCTTGATGTTTTCGCCCAGCTTGCCGTACAACAGGGAAGGCTCTGAGGAAGAATCATAAATGAACTCGCCCGCCTCGGCACAGAATTCCGTAATCTTTCCCTGATCTACAATCAGCATACACTGTCCTTCATTGACAGCCACGATGGAACCGTTGGAGATGATGTTGTCATTTCCCTTTGTATTGCTGTTACGTCCCTGCGTAATCTGCTTTTCGCCCTTCACCATCAGCACATCGCTGGACAGGGAAGTGCAGTAGAAATACTCGCGCCACTGGTCAGCCAGCAGACCGCCGAGGGCATCTTTTGCCGCTTTAATTAATCCCATTTTGTCTCCTCCGCATTTTATTTTTATTAGCCATAATAAAGTTTATGAACATGCCTATGAGTATTGTACCAAGTTTTGTCACTTTTCTCAACAAACTTTTGTACTTTTTGACATTTTCCTTTTATTTTTCTTTACAATACCCGTTTTTTTTCATAAACTATATTATGAAATCAATTATAATATACAGGGGAGTGTGGGCAATGGGAAAAAAAGCTACAAAAGCTGCCGATAATATGTACTATCTTGCACGATACGAGGCATCAAAGGGAAACGACGATTTTAACAGCAGGGAAAAATCCGCCGAAATCATCGGTATCGACCGCACACGGCTTGCAAGGATCGAGCTGGACGCCATCACGCCCTACCCGGAGGAAGTGCTCGCCATGTCCCGCACCTACAACAGTCCGGAGCTCTGCAACTCCTACTGTGCCAGGGAATGTCCCATAGGCAGGACAAGCGTCAAGGAAGTGACCATCGATGATTTTGACCGTCTGGCACTTAAGGTCCTCGGCTCTCTCAAGGATATCGACAGTCTGCGCATGTCTCTGATCGCCATCTCCGAGGACGGCGTAATCAGCGAATCCGAGCGCCCTGCTTTCCAGCATATCCTGGATTCACTGGAAAAAATCTCCACAAACGCCAAGGCTCTCCAGCTCTGGGCGATCAAAAACATTCACATTGACGGCTGAGTGTGCATGCACCTTTCGCGGTAAACGCAATATAATAAAGCATCTCGAAAAAATGGAGGATTTTTATGAAAAAGAAACCGTTCCGTTGTTCGTGGGTGCTTTTTTTATGCTTTTCTTTCCTTTGCGCCTGCGGCTCTCCCGCCTCTGGGGGGTCCTTGAAAAAAGTGACCCTGAACGAGGTTGCACACAGCATTTTCTACGCTCCCATGTATGTTGCCATCGAAAACGGCTATTTTGCCGACGAGGGCATCGACCTGACGCTGGTAACCGGCTTCGGCGCGGATAAGACCATGACCGCGCTTCTGACCGGCGAGGCGGATATCGGCTTCATGGGAAGCGAGAGCACCATCTACACCTACACAGGCGGCACCAGGGACTACGCCGTCAATTTTGCACAGCTCACCCAGCGTGCGGGAAACTTCCTCGTCTCCCGCACTCCCATTGAAAACTTCACATGGGATATGGTCATCGGCAAAAATGTGCTGGGCGGCCGTCCCGGCGGCATGCCTGAAATGGTGTTTGAGTATATCCTTCTCAAAAACAATATTGATCCCACGCAGGATCTTTCCATCGACCAGAGCATTGATTTCGGTTCCACCGCTGCGGCATTTTCCGGCGGGCAGGCGGATTTTACCGTGGAATTTGAGCCCCATGCGACCGCTCTTGAGCAGAAGGGGGACGGCTATGTGGTTGCCTCTCTGGGCGAGGACTCCGGCTATGTGCCCTACACCGCCTTCTCCGCAAAAAAGAGCTATCTGGAGAGCAATCCAGAGACTGTGCAGGCCTTCACAAACGCCCTGCAGAAGGGTATGGATTATGTGAACAGCCACAGCCCCGCAGAGATCGCCAAGGTGATCAGGCCCCAGTTTGAAGAGACCGACATGGATACGCTGACTGCCATTGTGACCCGCTACTACGACCAGCACACCTGGAAGGAGGATCTGGTTTTCAGCGAAGAGGCCTTCGACCTCTTACAGAACATTCTGGAGGAATCCGATGTGTTGAAGGAGCGCGTTCCCTACGCCGACCTTGTCAACACCACCTTTGCCGAAAAAGCAAAATAAACAGATACCAGATCAAAAGAGGCTGACCTGTCAAGGGTCAGCCTTTCTGTCTGTTCTCATTGTCTGCTATTTACTCCTGTCCGGTTTCTCCGGCTTTGCAGGTTTTTCCTGTTTCACCGGTTTTTCCGTTTTTGCGGGCTTCTGCGCCACCCGCGTATCCTTCTCCCGCAGATCATCCACAAGCTTTTCGATCAACAGCTTCTTCACGTATACATCAAAGCTGAGCTGGCAGATGAAACAGAACCGTTTCAAAAACTCCTGATCCTTTTCCGGTGCATCCGCAAACGAGGTTTCCGCCCTGCGGTATTTCTCCCTCACATCCTCCTTTAACATCTCCACCTGCCCCTGCTCCATGCCGAACACTTCGCTGTAGACATCCTCTAACTTATAGCCGCTCTTTTCATAAAAAAAACCCTCCGTGATCGGTCTGAACAGCGTCTGGATGTCGCTGATGGACAGAATACTCTTATAATAGTAGATAAAGATCAGAAGAAGCATATGCTCCTTGGAGTATTTTTTTCTCTCCGGCGGCGGAAGCAGATCATTCTTTGCATAATTGTTGATCATGGTCTTTGTCAGGATCTTGTCGTCGCCCGGGTAGCGGGTCGTCGTCCTGAGCCGCTTGTCCATGAAAGTCGTCACCTGATCCATGTAAAGGTCAATATTGGGAATATCCTCCGGCTTGATGTATTCGATCCTCGCCAGACTGTCCAATATACTGTTTAACAAATCTTCTGTATTAATCGTCATTGCAATGTCTCCCATCATCCCATGCATAAAAAAGCATAGGCATATTCTATTATATAGAATTGAATACCACATGACAAGTTTTTTATGAAAGATTTCTTATCTTTACTTTACAACTTTAGTATGTTAAAATACTAATAATGAGTCTTTAAAATTTTACAGTGTGAAAGTATGGAGGATCTTATGAATAAGAAAATCAAGACAGATGCCGTTGATTCTCTGTTTGATGCCATTCTCAGCCTGAAAAACAGAGAGGAATGCTACATTTTTTTTGAAGATCTGTGTACGGTAAACGAATTGCTTTCTCTCTCGCAGCGCTTTGAAGTGGCTGCCATGCTGAAGGATCACAAGACCTATCTGGAGATTGCCGAAAAGACCGGTGCTTCCACCGCTACCATCAGCCGTGTCAACCGCTCCTTAAACTACGGCAACGACGGATATGACCTCGTCTTTGACCGCATGAGATAGGAAGAAAAAAAGAAATGAAGAACCAAAAACGGTGTCCGGCAGAACTTAATCTGTCCGGACACCGTTTTGTCGTTTGTCTTACGCTTCACTCTTTTCACTTTCCGTTCCGGCAGCCGCCACTGCGGTATTCTGTGCAGGTGCAGCCTGTGTTTCCGGTATCCTGCTCTCTGCGGTCGTGGCTGCCTGAGCCTGATTCTCCGCTTCCACTTCCTTCAGAGCCTCCTTAAGCGCATCCTTCGCTGATTTCCTGCCCGCGCGGGTGTCTCTTACGGGGCGCTTTTTTGCGGGTTTCGCCTCCTCCTGATTCATATCGCATCTGCCCTGGAAGATCGCCTTGGCATCCACCACGATCATGTTGGTGGTGATGTCGCCGATCACCCGTGCGGTGGAAGTCAGCTCTGCCCTGTCCGCAGCCTTTACATTGCCGTTTACCTCCCCTCCGAGAATGACGGATGCCGCTTCCACGTTGCCACAGATCTTTCCCGTTGCCCCCAGCACCAGCTGTCCCGTCACATTGACGTTTCCCTCCACACAACCGTCTAAACGCACCGAACCCGGGGCGGTAAAATCTCCGTTCAGCACACAGCCCGTTCCGATAATTGTTGTGATTTTTGTTTCTGTTCTCTTCATCATACTCTCCATTCCCGGACATTTTTTGTCCTACCCGTTGATTGACAGCATCTCCATCGGATTGATGTAAGACCCGTCCTTTGTGATCTGGTACACCAGTTTCTTATTGTTCTCACCGACCAAAAAGAGCGTCGTCCCCTTTGCGACCTCGTCTCCGGCCTTCACCTGTGCTTCTCCGCCGTTACGGTACACAGACTGATAACCGTTTCCGTGATCCACCACAATACATTTCCCGTAATTTTCATCATCCTCCACTGAAAGCACCACCCCCTTGGCGGAAGCGATCACCGTACTTCCGTCCGAGGCGTTGAACACCACCATGGGGTCTCCCTCGGTAATCTCCTCAATTCCCGCAGAACCCGTCAGCGGATAATCCGTGGGAAGGCTCTGCTCCTCGAGCTGTGCCTGCAGCTCTCCGGCTGTCTGCGACTGTTCGTTCACCGCGGCGCTGAGCACCTCTATCTTGGCGTTCAGCGCCTCTATCTCTGCCTCCAGTGCTGTCTTTTCTTCCTCCAGCGCCAGCACGGCTTCCTCCCGCTGTGCGTCCTTCGCGCTGTCAATCTCCCAGATTTGTCCTTCGTAAATCATATAACCGATCAGCGCCCCGAAAATGCAGCACACAATCAGCGTGACCATCCCCATTACGACGGGATGTATCCGAAGCTGCCTAGTCTTTGCGTCCACGGCATCTGTTGTAAAAATGATGATACGGCTTACTTTTCTCCTGTGTTTCCTTTTTTGCATAAAGGGTCACCTCCAGTAAACTTTTTTCATTCTACCACATGTGTCTCCTCTAAACAACGACTCTTTAACAATTTTGTAACATTTATCCAAAATAACGCCTGTTTTTTATACAAAAATACTCGCGAATACCGTATCTTTTTCTTTACTTTTCCAAATTTGTATGCTATTCTAGACATGTTGCAAGCATACGGAGCGTATGCCGACATGACTTATTTATTTTTTTGGAGGTATCTACGATGAACAAAGGTACAGTAAAGTGGTTTAACAACCAAAAAGGTTACGGCTTCATTTCTGATGAGTCCGGCAATGATGTATTCGTACACTACTCAGGACTGAACATGGAAGGTTTCAAGTCTCTTGAAGAGGGCCAGGCAGTTGAGTTTGAGGTAGTAAACGGCGAGAAGGGACCTCAGGCTGTAAACGTAACCAAGTTATAATTCAGTTATAACACCCCTAATCAGTAACACGATGTACCTGTTCTTAAATATAAAGACTTAACCGGTATTTTTATTTAGAATTTGCAAATCGTCTTATAGGATTAGAAAAAGAACCAATCATAGATTGGTTCTTTTTTTTGTGTCCGTGTAGGAAAGCACTCTCTCGAACTCCATATCTCCGCCGAACAGATCCAGTGCACTGCCGATGGTCACATTGATCCGGTCATGCCCCAGCCTCCCCAGCAGCTCCAGATCCGCAAAGCTGTGGATGCCTCCGGCATAGGTCATGGTCTTCTTCCCCCAGTCTCCCAGCATTTTTACAAGTCCTGTCTCTATTCCGTTCGCCTTTCCCTCCACATCCACCGCGTGGATGAGAAACTCATCGCAGTACCCGGAGAGCCGTTCAAGGAGTTCCTCTCCCACCGTCTCGCTCGTCGCCCTCTGCCAGCGGTCGGTCATCACCACATAGCCCGCAGGCTGCTTTTTACAGCTCAGATCAAGCACCAGTCTTTCGGCTCCCACGCTCGCTTTCATTTTTTCAAGCCGCCCCAGATCAATCTTTCCCTCCCGGAATACATATGAGGTCACGATCACATGGCTTGCCCCCGCATCCAGAAACTCCCCTGCGTTTTCCGGTGTAATGCCGCCTCCCACCTGCAGGCCGCCCGGATATGCCGAGAGTGCCGCCAGCGCCTGTGCTTTTGTGTCCTCATACGCCTCGCTGCCCACGCCGTTCAACAGTATCACATGCCCTCCGCGGATCCCGTATTCCCGGTACAGCCTTGCGTAATACGCTGCATCCTGCCCGGAAACAAAATTCTCCTTTACCTTGGAGCCGATACCGCTCTCCTTCAGGCTCCCGCCTACGATCTGTTTTACCTTTCCGTCATGGATATCAATACACGGGCGAAATTCCATCTCTCCACCAGCCCTTTCCTCTCTCGTTTTCTTGTTTTTTAAATATTTCTCTTTTTGAATAAATCGGGATATGTTGCACAAAATATTACTGTTCAAAATTATTTATACCAATATAAAAAGGAGATTATTATGAAGAATCTGAAAAAAGGTTTTGCAATCTGCCTGCTGCTCGTCTATGTCTGCGTGCTGTCTGCCTGTGGCAACGGCTCCAAGAAAAATACGGATGACATGGCAGGCGGCGCTTCCCCCACACCGGGCAGCACCACCGAGAGCACTGCCGGTGCCGGCAATACCACCACCGGCACCACCTCTCCTGCAAACAACAACGGCAACACCACGAACGGTACCACAAACGGGAACACCACAAACGACAATCCCACCAACGGCACCGGCGACAATGTGGGCAACGCTGTGGGCGATGCCGTGGATGATGCCGGCAACACGGTAGGTGATGTGATCGACGACATCGGAAACGGAGTAAAGGATATCACCGACGATGTGACCGGCACCGGAACCAACACCAACCGCTAACCGATGGTTATGCCACCTTTAAGAAAGGATTCTGCTCTCCGCAGAATCCTTTTTGAATGCCGCCCCGCAGGCAGCTCTTCCTCTAAACCCGCTCGGGAATGACGCCGTCGCGGTAGGCTCCCAAAAGCTTTTCCAGATCTCCGATCATTTCCTTGATCTTACTTCCGTTATCCGTGTCCGCCACCCGCTTTCTGACAGGGAAGATCTCCACATCCAGCGTGTCGGAAAGGATGTCCGATTCCTTGCGGATCGCCGCCTCGGTGGACTCAAACTGTTCATGGGATACCAGACGCATTCCTCTGGAATTGGACACCAGCGTATAACCCGCAATCCCCGTCCTGCTGCGGAATGCCTTGGAAAATCCGCCGTCGATCACAAGAAGCCTGCCGCCGCATTTTAGCGGGGACTCGCCCCTCTTCTGCTCCACCGGCACATGACCGTTCACAATGTGTGACTCTCTGCCGTTTAAGCCAAACTCCTCCAGTATCCGCCGGATCACGGACTCATTTTCCAGAAGATCATAATAGCTGTTTTTCACCTCCGTATGCATGCTCTCGTCCGTGAGCAGATACCGTTCAAAGGTCGCCATCTTATCCCTGCCGTACACTGGGGAACCGGCTCCCGCCCAGATATACCACATGATATCCTGACCGTCGCGCTTCTCCTTCCCGCTCACGCCGTAATAGCCGACTCTGGCGCAGCCATCCAGAACGTCATAAAGCGCGCGCCCGCTGTAATTTTTCCCCAACACATTGACACGCATAAAGCTGCCGTCCGGGTTTAAGGGCACACAGCCGTGATACAGCAGATTGCCGTTATAGACCTTATACATGCCGCCGTTGGAATACAGAAAGCGCACATGTCTTTGCAGCTTTTCACAGCGCAAAAACGCCTGCTGCAGCCGCTCCATCACCGTCTGCTCCTCCGGTGAGAGCGCATACGGATCCTTCGGGTCCACTGTGGGAAAATCCACGTCGCGGAGCGCATACTCCCTGCCGTCAATCCGAACCGTCCGTTTCTCAAAATCGATCTGTTCCAGAAGAAGTCTCCTGTCCATCTGAAACTCGGGATGTCTCTTTATAACCTGTCCCTCCAGCTTAAACTGGAGAATGGCAATCGCCTTATGCATCCTCTGGTCGAGCTCTAAATCCTTCGTATTGTAATTGGTATTGAATTTGATGGAAAACGCGCTGCAATCCACATCACGGTAGGCTTCCATGGCAAAGGTCGCCAGCGGGATCAGATTGATGCCGTAGCCCTCCTCCAGCGTGTCCAGATTTCCATACCTCGCCGCGTTGCGGATCACCGTGGCAATACATGCCGGATGCCCGCTGGCAGCTCCCATCCACACCACATCATGGTTGCCCCACTGAATGTCGACGGAATGGTACTCCTCCAGCATATCCATAATGATATGCGCGCCGGGGCCTCTGTCGTAAATGTCGCCCACGATGTGGAGATGGTCAATGACCATTCTCTGGATCAGGTGGCTGAGCGCGCCGATAAACTGCGGTGCCCGTCCGATCTGGATGATCGTATGGATGATCTCGTTGTAGTACGCTTCCTTGTCCTGCACCTCCTCCTTCTCCGTGATCAGTTCCTCGATCACATAGGAGAAGTCCCCAGGCAGCGCCTTTCTGACCTTGGATCTGGTATATTTGGAACACACCCGCTTGGTGATCTGCACCAGCCTGTGCAGCGTGATCTTGTACCAGTCCTCAATGTTTTCCTCTTCCGCGCACACGATATCCAGCTTTTCCTCCGGATAGTAGATCAGGGTTGCAAGCGCCTTCTTGTCCCTGCTGCTCAACGTATTTCCGAACTCCTCGTCGATCTTTCGTCTGACGGAGCCGGAGCCGTTCCGCAGCACATGGCTGAACTGTTCATATTCCCCATGTATGTCCGTCAGAAAATGCTCCGTCCCCTTCGGCAGATTCAGGATCGCCTGTAAATTGATGATCTCCGTGGACGCCGCCGCAATGGTCGGATAGCGCTCCGACAGACTTCTCAAATACTTTTCCTCAATACCCATGCCTTCCCCGTTCCGTCCGCCTCAGCCCTGTACGGCTGCATCGATCACATCGCTCATATCATATCTGCCCGCCGGTTTCCCCGCAAGGAATTTTGCCGCCTGCAAGGCTCCCTTGGCAAAAATCGCCTTGGAATAAGCTGTGTGGGAGAAGGTGATCACCTCGTCCTCCCCGGCGAAGATCACATCATGGTCGCCCACAATGGTACCGCCCCTGACCGCAGAGATACCGATCTCCCTGGGAGAGCGTTTCCGCCTTACCTGACTTCTGTCGTACACATATTCATATGCGCCGTCAAACTCCTCGTTGATGGAGTCCGCCAGTGCAAGCGCCGTTCCGCTGGGCGCATCCAGCTTCTGGTTGTGGTGCTTCTCCACGATCTCGATATCAAAGCCCGCGGGCGCCAGTATCCCGGCGGCATCCTTCAAAAGCTTCAGCAAAAGATTGATTCCCATGGACATGTTGGCGGATCTCAAGACCGCAATTTTTCCCGCAGCCTCCTCTGCTTTCGCAAGCTGCTCCTGTGTCAAGCCCGTGGTGCAGAGCACACAGGGCAGATTCTTCTCCACACAGTACGCAAGCATACCGTCCACGGCGGGCGCCGCGCTGAAATCGATCAGTGCATCCGCCTCCACATTACATTCCCTGATATCCGTAAACACGGGGTATTCATTGTGTCCGTCGTCCCGGGCATCCACCCCCGCCACAATACGAAGTTCTTCGTCCTCCGCTGCCAGCCTTGAAATCACCTGACCCATTTTGCCGTTGCAGCCGTGCATGATTACTCTGACCATAGTATTTTCTCTCCTCTTACAGCAATCCGTACTCCCGCATTGCCTTCTCCAGTCTTGCGGCATTTGCCTCTTCCATCTCCGTCAGCGGAAGTCTTAAGCTGCCCGCCTCCATTCCCATAAGGTTGAGTGCCTTTTTCACCGGAATGGGATTGACCTCACAGAACAGCGCATCGCAAAGCTCCATCGCCTTCAACTGCAGCCTGCAGCTCTCCTCCACATCTCCCTCAAAATACTTTGCGCAGATGTCGTGGGTCTGTCTGGGTGCCACATTGGAAAGAACCGAAATTACGCCCTTACCTCCGAGGGACAAAATCGGTACGATCTGGTCGTCGTTGCCGGAATAAAGATCGATCTTTCCCTCCGCCTTTGCCGCCAGTCTGGCGATCTGGCCGATATTGCCGCTGGCCTCCTTGATGCCCACGATGTTCTCAACATCGGTACACAGGCGCACCACCGTGTCCGGCAGCAGATTACACCCCGTTCTGCTGGGCACATTATACAGGATAATGGGAAGCTTCACGGAGTCCGCAACCGTCTTGAAGTGGGTATACAGGCCGTTCTGCGTCGCCTTGTTGTAGTAAGGACACACCAAAAGCAGTCCGTCCACACCGTACCTTTCCGCCTCCCGGGACAGATATACCGCAGTTTCGGTACAATTTGAGCCGGTGCCTGCCACTACCGGGATCCTGCCTGCCACCTTCTCCGCACAGTATTTGATTACAGCAAGATGCTCCTCATGGGAGAGCGTTGCCGACTCTCCGGTAGTTCCGCAAACAATGATGGCGTCGGTGCCGTTTGCGATCTGAAACTCGATCAGCTCACCGAACTTCTCATAATTCACTTCTCCGTCCGCCTTCATGGGTGTTACGATTGCAACACCTGCTCCTTTAAAAATAGCCATTTTCCATCCTCCGATCTTTCCCTTGAAAGTATTTTATGCTTTTTTCCTGTGAAATAAAACGAACCGGCTCATAAATAAATATGGGCCGGCTGATCTTCATCCTTCCGATAGCGCCCCATCTATTGCTAGATGACAGTCATACAGCTCTTAACTGTATACCCAAGATTTGACAAGCAGGTCATCTCCTCTTTCGGCGTCTTCCCCTTTCATCTTTCCTCAACTGTGCCTGCCACATCAGAAAAGCTACTCTTGAAACACGCAACCTCTATCTTCGTTCATCATAACACCTATATACCCTGCTGTCAACGCAAGGATTTTATACATTGAAAGTCTTTACACATTAAAGGTCTTGAAACGCAGCGTCTCGATCTTGGATACCTCATCCGCCAGCATGCAGACCTCATCATTGAGCGTGATCCCTGTCAAGATCACATCCGTCTCACCCCTCTGCTCAAGCAGCGCCTTCAGATCCTCCACCGAAATAATATTCTTGTCGGGCAGCCCGAGCACCTCATCCAGGATGAGAAGATTGCACTCTCCGGTGGAAAGCACCTTCTTTGCAAAATTGATTCCGTTGCGGATATTCATGATCTCCTCGGATTTCTTTTCCTCGGAAAGCTCCTCGTAATTCTCATCGGACTTCTCAAAGCGGAACAGCTTGATCTCCGGCTCCAGCCTTCTGACAAACTCCGTATCCTCAAGCCCTTTTCCCTTGAGGAACTGGATGATCACAACATAATCCCCTTTTGCGGCGGCCTGAACCGCTCTCCCGAGTGCTGCCGGCGATTTTCCCCTGCCATCCCCGGTATAAATATGAATCGTGCCTTTTTCCATTCAGATACCTTTGCCTTTCCGGTACTCACATACTGCATTATGTACTGTCCGCTGCAATGACATTCATCATATCATAATTCTCTCTTTTTTTCAACCTTAAAGCGTTACTTCCTCCCTTTCCACCTCAAGCTTGCTGACGGAAACCTCGTAAGCCACTCTTTTTTCCACCTGATCCTCGTCGATCTTCTTCATATATTCACGGCTCTGGATACGTCCCCAGACACTGCAGCGCTCGCCCACCGCAAAGCTGTTGGCATATCTGGCGTTTCTTCCCCAGCAGATGCAGGGAATGTAGTCGGATTTTCCGTAGGGTCTGTTCACTGCCAGCAGAAGATCCGCGATCTCCCTTCCAAGCGGTGTCTTGCGATAAATGGGCGGCTTGCAGATATAACCGTCCAGAAATATCTGATTGGTCTTTGCGCTCTCCTCGATCTCATCTACAAAAGAAATCTCTCTTGCAAACACGGAAAGCACAAGTCTGTTTTTTCTCTCCTCATGCCGGTTGTAGGATCTGAACTGTCCGTTCACCTCAACGCGGTATCCCCTGTAATCCGCCGACACATCGATCAGTCTCTCCGACACCATCATGGGAATCACATCAAAGGAATCGCTCAGACGCTGCACTTTCACATCCACCATGTAGAAGCCTTCCCCAAAGATTTCATGGCTGTAGCTGAAGCCGCTCACGATTTCCCCCATGATTGTTACCTGATTGTTTTCAATAACCTTATCCGTCATTTTTGTTCTCCCTTTCTTACACTTAAGAATTTTTCCGGCACTATGCCTGTAATGTACTATTATTTATACTCTATTTTCCCCCTCATTAACACTCTTTCTCGCCGCGCATAGCGACAACCTCCGCCAAACTGCACCGAAACCGCATTTTTTCTTGCACCCCACGACAAATAGTGCTATACTGAAACAGTTTTGAAACTATGTATTTTCGTAAAAAGGAGCAATATGTTATGCTGCAAAAAAGAGAAGATGTCAGAAACGTTGCCATTATCGCCCATGTAGACCACGGCAAGACCACTCTGGTGGATGAATTGCTGAAGCAGAGCGGCGTTTTCCGTGAAAATCAGGAGGTTGCCGAGCGCGTGATGGATTCCAACGATATCGAGCGGGAAAGGGGTATCACCATCCTTTCCAAAAATACTGCCGTCACCTATAAGAATACAAAAATCAATATCATCGACACCCCGGGACATGCTGACTTCGGCGGAGAGGTGGAGCGCGTCTTAAAGATGGTAAACGGTGTCATTCTGGTGGTGGACGCCTTTGAAGGCCCCATGCCCCAGACCAAATTTGTGCTTCGCAAGGCGCTGGAATTAAAGCTTCCCGTCATTGTCTGTATCAACAAGATCGATCGTCCCGAGGCACGCCCTCAGGTGGTTGTGGATGATGTGCTGGAATTGTTCCTGGATCTGGAGGCGGATGATGCGCAGCTTGACTGTCCTTTCGTCTTTGCTTCCGCAAAAACCGGCTCCGCAACCCTGAACCTGACTGTCAAGAATAAGGATATGAAGCCTCTCTTTGACACGATCTTAGACTATATTCCCGCACCGGAGGGCGATCCCGATGCCGGAACCCAGGTACTGATCAGTACCATTGATTACAATGAATATGTGGGACGTATCGGCGTCGGCAAGGTAGACAACGGCAAGATTGCCGTGAATGAGGAGGTCGTGCTCTGCAACGCGCACGATCCCGAGAAACAGAAGCGCGTGAAGATCAGCAAGCTCTATGAGTTTGACGGTCTGAACAAGGTGGAGGTAAAGGAGGCGGGCATCGGCTCCATCGTAGCCATCTCCGGCATCTCGGACATCCACATCGGAGACACGCTCTGCTCTCCCGACAATGTCTCCCCGATCCCGTTCCAGAAGATCAGTGAGCCCACCATTGCCATGCACTTTATGGTGAATGACTCCCCGCTTGCAGGTCAGGAGGGTAAATTCGTGACCAGCCGCCACATCCGTGACAGGCTGTTCCGCGAGCTGAACACCGACGTCTCTCTCCGTGTGGAGGAGACCGACTCTGCAGACTGCTTCAAGGTCTCCGGGCGCGGCGAGCTGCATCTCTCCGTTCTGATTGAGAATATGCGCCGCGAGGGTTATGAGTTTGCCGTAAGCAAGGCAGAGGTTCTCTACAAGACCGATGAGAACGGCAAAAAACTGGAGCCCATGGAGCTGACCTACATTGATGTTCCCGAAGAATTCACCGGCACGGTCATTGATAAGTTAAGCCAGAGAAAGGGCGAACTCCGCAGCATGGGAACCGCTTCCGGCGGCTACACCCGCTTGGAGTTCTCCATTCCCTCCCGCGGACTGATCGGCTACCGCGGCGACTTTATGACCGACACAAAGGGCAATGGCATCATGAACTCCGTGTTTGACGGCTACGCTCCCTACAAGGGCGACATCCAGTACCGCAAGCAGGGCTCCCTGATTGCCTTTGAAAACGGCGAATCCATCACCTACGGTCTGTTCAACGCACAGGAGCGCGGCACCCTCTTCATCGGACCGGGCGTCAAGGTGTATTCCGGCATGGTGATCGGCTCCAACGGCCGCGGCGAGGACATTGAAGTGAATGTCTGCAAGAAGAAGCAGCTCACCAACACCCGTTCCTCCAGCGCGGACGAAGCACTCCGTCTGGTACCGCCCAGGATCATGAGTCTGGAACAGTGCCTCGATTTCATCGACACGGACGAGCTTCTGGAGGTTACCCCCTCCTCGCTGCGCATCCGCAAGAAGATCCTTGATCCGACCCTGCGTAAGCGCGCAGCAATAAAGAAGTAATCCTAATATTCTTCCGCGATATCAATCTCCTCCTGCTCACTCTCGATGGGACTCGGATATCCGGGTGTATGCCTCAGGTAGACCGCCCAGTATCCGACTCCCACGATTCCGGCGCCGCCCACAGTATTGCCGAGCGCCACCGGGAGCAGGTTCTTTAGCAGGAAGCTTCCGAAGGTAAGCCCCTGCGCCGCAATGCCGTACTCTCCGGCAGTCAGGATTCCCGCGATACAAAAATAAATATCCGCAATGCTGTGTTCAAAACCGCAGAGCACGAAGACCATGACCGGCCAGAAGCTCATCAGAAGCTTTCCCGACACTCTCTTTGCCGCGAAGGCCGCCCACACCGCAATGCAGACTAAAATATTACACAAAATTCCCTTCACGAACGCATCCCCAAAGGAGAGGCTCACCCTGTTCTGGGCGTTCTTTACCATGCTCTCCGCAAGTCTGCCGCCGTATAAATCCGGCACATGGCCGAGCACCACCAAAAGCGCCACAAGCGCCGCTCCGATTAAATTCCCCACAAATACAAAGAACCAGTTCTTCAGCATTTCATGCAGGCGGATCTTTTTTTCCAGCAGTGCAATGATGATCAGATTGTTTCCGGTAAACAGCTCGCTTCCCGCTACCAGCACCATCGCCATGCCCGCCGGGAACAGCGTGGCGCTGATCAGTCTGGCAATAGAGGCATTCTCCACAGTGACCGCTCCCACGCTGGATGCAATGCCCGCAAAGCCGATGAACATGCCCGCAAAGACACCCAGCACCAGCATTTTGAACGCGGACAGCCTTACTTTATGGATTCCGATCTCCACATAATTTCTTGCAATTTCCAAAGGTGAATGCATATATTTTCCTCCCGCAAATCATTTCTTAACGTTTTTTTTACTTTATTTTTGCATATCCTGAACATATAATTATTTTGCTGCGTATTTTTACCATACCACATTCGGAGGATAACCGCAAATGGATATCTCGTTCTCATTTTTTATACAGCAGATCCAGCAGAACCCTATTCTGGCGGTCACTGTATTTCTGACTCTCTGCGTCATTTTTGTGAACGGATGGACCGATGCGCCCAATGCGATCGCCACCTGTGTCTCGACCCGTTCCCTGAACGTCAATGCAGCGATTATCATGTCGGCAATTTTCAATTTTTTAGGTGTTCTGGTCATGACCCTGTTCAATTCCACCGTCGCCATGACCATCACCAATATGGTCAACTTCCACGGGGATAACAAAGCGGCTCTGGTAGCGCTCTGCGCCGCCCTGTTTGCCATTGTGATCTGGGCGGTGGCGGCTTGGTACTTCGGTATTCCCACCAGCGAAAGCCATGCCCTGATCGCGGGGCTCTCCGGCGCAGCCATTGCATTGCAGGGCGGCATCTCGGGCATCAACGGTGCGGAATGGCTGAAGGTGCTGTACGGACTTGTGCTCTCCACCGCACTGGGTTTCGGAACCGGCTTTCTGTGCTGCAAGCTCATCACCCTTCTGTTTGCCGGAACCGACCGCAGGAAATCCGAGGGACTGTTCCGCTACGGACAGATTTTCGGCGGCGCCGCCATGTCCTTTATGCACGGCGCACAGGACGGACAGAAATTCATGGGCGTCCTGCTTTTAGGCATGATGCTGTTAAACGGTGCGGACCGCACGGACGGCGTAGGGCTGCCTGTGTGGATGATGCTCCTATGCTCCGTTGTCATGGGACTGGGCACCTCCGTGGGTGGAAAAAAGATCATCAAATCCGTGGGCATGGACATGGTGAGACTGGAAAAATATCAGGGCTTTTCTGCAGACATTGCATCCGCCCTCTGTCTTCTGCTCTCCTCCCTGTTCGGCATCCCGGTCAGCACCACCCACACCAAAACCACAGCCATCATGGGCGTGGGCGCGGTGAAGCGCCTCTCCGCCATTAATTTTTCCGTGGTGAAGGAGATGGTTCTCACCTGGATCCTGACATTCCCGGGCTGCGGTCTCATCGGCTATCTCATAGCGAAACTGTTTTTAATATTGATGTAAGGATAAGGAGGCTTTCCTATGGCTAAGAACAATGACAATTTCTTCTTTGATAATTTTGTTTCCTGTGCGGACGACGCGCTGCAGGCGGCGCAGCTTTTAAAGAGCTCCCTCTCAGGGTTCAGTCCCGCCGCGCTCCCCCATCTTCTGGATCAGATGCATCAGGTGGAACACGCCGCAGACCTCAAAAAGCATGAGATGAAGGAGGTTCTGGTCAAAGCCTTCATCACTCCCATCGAGCGCGAGGACATTATGATGCTCTCCCAGAACATCGATGATGTGACAGACTGCATCGAGGATGTGCTTCTGCGCATCTACATCAACAATGTGATCCGCATCCGGAGGGACGCTCTTCCCTTTGCTGATCTGATCATCTCCTGCTGTGAGACCCTGCTTGATACGCTGCGGGAATTTGCGGATTTCAGAAAATCTCCCTCACTGAATGAGAAGCTTATCGCCATCAACACGCTGGAGGAGGAAGCGGATAAGCTGTTCATCGCCTCCATGCATGCCCTGCATACGGAGTCTGACAGCGCCCTGGAGATCATCGCCTGGCGGGAGATCTACACCTACATGGAAAAATGCGCGGATGCCTGCGAGCATGTGGCGGATGTGATCGAAGAAATCGTGATGAAGAACAGTTAAAGCGTGCGCCAACGGGCGCAAAGAATCCTGCTTGCAGGATTCTACGCCTGCGGCGGGTCGCTTTTGCGACATAATACCTCTCCGCCGCAGTGCGATCCTGCCCGGAGGGCTTTTGTATCATAGGAAGATTACGACGTAATTTCCTATGATACAAAAAAAAGAGCTGAAATACCCGGAAAGGTACTTCAGCTCTTTTATTACGCTGTCATTACATTACCAGCAGAATTTCGTTTTCATCCTTCATATCGGCAGTCGGTACATAAGGCTTATCTGCCTTCTGTCCGTTGATGTAGAACTCTGTAAATCCGCTCTCTCTGCCGTTGGGATTCTTCACCGTGATGTGAAGCTTCTTTCCACGGAAGGTCTTATCCATGGTCATCTCCTTCCAGTCGGAGGAGATGGACGGGCATACCCACAGACCGTCCAGATCCGGGCGCATACCGCAGATACCCTCAACGCAGCCCACCATACAGGTAGACGCCGTACCGGTCAGCCAGTGCACATGGGAACGTCCCTCGAAAGGTGACTCCACGCTCTCCGTAAACTGTCCGTGCACATAGGGCTCCAGCTTTCTGACATCCGCATCCTCGTTCTGGGAAGCGGGCGCACTCTCCGTGAAGTATTCAAACGCACGGTTGCCGTGTCCCATCAGGGACTCCGCCAGAATGATCCAGCCCTGAGGCTGTGAGAAGATTCCCGCATTCTCCTTGGTGGAGGCGTTGAACAGCAATGCCTGCGCGCCGTCGAATGCATGATCCTTGTAGGGAGGCGTCATCAGGCGCACGCCATACTTGGTGTTCAGCTCTTTATGTACGGTCTCCAGTGCAGCCTCCGCCTGCTCCTTGGAGGCCAGACCGCTGATAACCGCCCATGACTGGGGATTGAGCCACATGCTTGCCTCGGGATCCTTCTTGGAGCCGATTACCTGACCGTCCTCCTTGATACCGCGCACATAGCGGTCGTCCTCCCAGCACTCCTTCTGAATGATCTCTCCCAGCTCCTTCTGGGTCTTCTCCAGATAAGCCAAATACTCGGTATCCTTCAGCTCCTCCGCAAATCCCTTCATCACGGTAAATGCGTAGTAGAGCTGCATGGCAACAAAGGTGGATTCTCCCTTCTTGCCGAGACGCAGGCAGTCGTTCCAGTCTGCATGCAGACCTGCCGGCATCTTGTGGTCGCCCAGACGATCCATGGAGAACTGGATGGCTCTCTTCAAGTGATCGTATACGGTTCCCTCCTCCTTGTTGGCGTAAGGAATCACTTCCTTAATAAAGTCCTTGTCTCCCGTCTCTGCTACATACTTCCACACCGTGGGGAAGAGCCAGAGCGCATCATCCGCTCTGTATGCGGGATGTCCGGTCTCGCGCACATAGGATTCATCATCCGGGGTATCCTCATGCCCGGGATTGTGCGTATATTTTACCAGAGGCAGTCCGCCGCCGTGGTTCACCTGTGCGGAGAGCATGAATTTGATCTGTGCAAGCGCCATCTGCGGATCCAGATGGATAATTCCCTGAATATCCTGCACCGTATCGCGGTAGCCGTAGCCGTTTCTCTGTCCGCAGTATACGAAGGAAGCGGCTCTTGACCATGTAAAGGTGATGAAGCACTGGTATGCGTTCCAGGTATTTACCATGCTGTTGAACGCCTCGTCAGGGGTGTTTACCTGAAAATTAGCCAGCTTGCCGTGCCAATAGTTCTTCAGCTCTGCAAGCTCCTTCTCCACTCTTCCCGCCTCTTCATAGCCGGACAGGATCTGCTCTGCCTTGTCGGGATCTGCCTGACCCAGCACAAACGTAAGCTCCCTGCTCTCGCCGGGCTTCAGCACCATTGCACTGTGCAGTGCGCCGCAGGCATTGGCGTTGTAGTTCAGCACGTTGTCACACTCGCCCCGCTCCACTGCAATGGGATTGCCGTAGGTGCGGTATCTTCCCAGAAAGGCTTCCTTGTCTCCGTTGTAGGAGGTGACGGGCGCGCCTGCAAGACCTAAGAAACGCTCCCTGCCGTTGTAGCCCCTCGCGTCCTTGCCGCAGTTTTCATTGATGGTCTGTACGATCTTGCTGCCCTTGAAATAGGTCTTGGTGATGAACAGCGTGTACTGCAGGTTCACCTGATCCTGCTCGTAGTTGCTGTCGTTGGTAAACTCCGCAAACGCAAATGCGGAGATCTTTCTCTCGCGATCTGAGGTGTTGGTCACCTTTGCGCGCCAAACCTCATAGGTCTTGTTAAGGGGAACATAGTAAAGCGCCTCACAATGGATGTCCGCATAGTCGGACACCAGATTGGTGTACGCCGTTCCGTGGTGACACTCGCTCTTGTATGCGTCAAGAGGCTTTGCCACCGGCTGCCAGGATGCCGACCAGTAATCCCTGGTCTCATCATCGCGCAGATAGATGTATCTGCCGGGGGTATCGTCGCTGTTGAAGTGGTAGCGCAGGATTCGTCCGTTGGCGCCGCTCTGCACAAAGCTGTAACCTCCCGCGTTGTTGGAAATAATCGCACCGTATGCCGGGGAACCCAGATAATTTGCCCAGGGCGCCGGAGTATCCGGTCTGGTGATCACATATTCCTTGTTGGTCTCATCAAAGTAACCATACTTCATATTGCCTTTTCTCCTTTAAATTATTTTCATGCACAAATGAGTGACACCAGATAGAACACCTCTTTGTCGTCCTCATGGGTTTCCGTGATCTCGATTTCCACGGTGTGTTCGCCCTTCTCCGGATATTCCGCCACGGTCTCCAGATACAGGCAGTCTCCCCACTCCTCGTCAAAATTTGCGTCCAGAAGGATCCGGTGCTCACTGCCGCCGTCCACCGTAAGTGTTGCAATCGGTGCCGGTCTCCGGATTGTCTTGCGGTACTGCACCGCGATACATGCCGCATTCGTCCTAAAAACGATTTTATCGCCTTTTTTAGCAGCCGTAAAGCCCTTTTTGAAGCAATCTGCAACGCAGGACTGAGGCGTCTCATCCGGGGCAAATCCATTGCAGGAAACCGGCTCCAGTTCGTCGTTCCGATACCGCTTTGCGTGTTCGTAGCGGTTTTTCGTGATGGGTGCGGGAAGCGTCCCTGCCGCCGTCTCAAGCGGTTTCTCCGGATTCTCTGCGACACCGGAAAGATACTCCGTGATCACATACGCCACCAGCTCATGTCCCGCATCATTGGGGTGCAGATCATCCGGCGTAATATCCCTCTTTACGATTGCTCCCGATTCCACAAGCGGATAGATCGTGCTCTTCATGCTGACCCGGGGAAGATTGTAGTGGTCTCCCACCGGCCCGTGGATCGCCTCAGCGTTGCCGCCGTCGTCATAGCGCACATTGTGTACCAGAAGCACTGCGGGCGCGCCCTCTGCGGAAAGCAGTCTCCGCACCAGACCCTCGTAGGTCTCCTTGAAATGCTCGTCCTCATCCGCATCATTGACGGAAAACTCCACGATCACAAAATCCGGTCTGTGGGAGAGTACTTCCTCCTCCACTCTTCCCACGCCAAGATGGGAGGTGGTGCCGCCGATTCCGGCGTTTACATAGGTAAACTCAGCCTGCGGAAAGGTCTCCTTCCACCACTGATACACCCGGTATGCATAGCAGGTCTCAGGTGTGGAGGACAGGGAGCCCTGTGTGATGGAGCCGCCGAGGAAAGCCAGCGTAACCGGCTCTCCCCGCATTGCCTTTCCCATGACACGGCGTATTCTGCTGTCGTCTCCCACATTGACCAGACCTTTTTTACAGTCAATCAATTCTTTCATAAGCCGTACTCCTTATTTGCCGTTCTTAAGCAGCTCCTGATTCTTTGCGATCAGCTCGCAGCGCTGCTTTACGCAATCCGCACTGCGGAGAGGATCCTTGGGCGTTCCGAACACATAATCCGTAAGTCTGTCAAGATCCGTCTTTGCCACATGCAGTCTGGTATCACTGGACGCATAATAGATGAACACTTCGTTCTTCTCGTTGACAACGGCGCCGTTGGTGAACACTACGTTGGACACATCTCCCACGCGCTCCCAGCCCCTGGGTCCGATCAGCATGCCGGAGGGCTCCGCGATCACCTTTGCGGGATCGTCCAGTGCGGTTGCAAACGCATAGATCACGTAACGGAGTCCCGCTGCCGTGTTGCGCACGCCGTGTGCAATGTGGATCCAGCCCTTGTCGGTCTTTATGGGTACTGCGCCCGCACCGTTCTTCACCTCCGTGATGGTATGGTAACGGCGGATGCTGGTCATCTTCTCCTCGTCGATCACTGCGTGGGTGATATCCTCGCAGAGTCCGAAGCCGACACCGCCGCCGGATCCCGTGTCGATGAAGTCATCCATGGGTCTTGTATAGAAGGCGTACTTGCCGTCCACGAATTCGGGATGCAGCACCACGTTCCTCTGCTGGGGAGAATGCAGCGTAACCAGATTCGGCAGTCTCTCCCATGTCTTTAAATCCTTCGTGCGCACAATGCCTGCGGCAGCCACCGCTGCGGACAGATCCTTTGCGTTCTTGTCCTTGCTCTCGGAGCAGAATACCCCGTAAATGTAGCCGTCCTCATGCTTCGTCAGACGCATGTCGTACACGTTGGTCTCCCCGGGACAGGTATCCGGCAGGACAACCGGGTAATCCCAGAAACGGAATCCATCCACGCCGTTGTCGCTCTCAGCCACACCGAAGAAGGACTTTCTGTCATTTCCCTCGATTCTCGCCACCAGATAATATTTTCCGTTCATGTAGAGTGCGCCGGAGTTCATCACCGCGTTGATGCCCAGTCTCTCCTCAAAGAACGGATTGGTCTGCGCATCCAGATCGTACTGCCACTCAATGGGGGCATGCTCCCTTGTCAGCACCGGGTAACGGTAACGGTCATAAATGCCGTTGTAGAAATTTTCATCAACCTCATTTTTTCTGCCAAGCAGCTTCTCCTGCTGCTGCTTCAGTTCAAAATACTTTTCATGTATCATATCAATTCTCCCTTCTGCGCTCTACGCCTCTCTCTTAATCATTTCCATACACATACGGCCGTTGTGGTAAGGACACTTCCACGGTTCCACGATGGGCTTATCCGTCTCCGGGCTGCCGTTCTCATCCACATGCATGAACCACTCGGAGCCCTCTCTCTTATCGATCACATGCTCCTTGATGAAGCCCCAGATATGCTCAGCTGCCTCCAGATATTCCTTGTGGGTTGGATCCTTTTTATACTGGTTGTAGAAGCCGACCACAGCCTCCGCCTGCACCCACCATACTCTCTTCTTGTCCACAACACCCCTCTCGCACTCGTTTGCGAGGGAATCATGGCTGTATGCCGCCCGGTACACCTCAGCCACCAAATCTGCCACGATGTCATACCAGCCTGCGGCGTACTCCTTGTCCCCGATCACCTCAAGCCCTCTGTCCAAAAGCCACGAGGTCTCGATGTCGTGTCCGTAGGAATGCAGGTCGATCAGGCTGTTCATATTGTTGTCGAAGAACACTTCCTGTCTGTGCAGCTTCGGGTTGTAGATCTTATTGCGGAAGGTCTCAAGGATCCAAAGAAGCTTCTCCTTCACCCTCTCGTCGCGGCTCACGCGGTACAGCTCCGTGTACGCCTCAAACACATGCAGGAGGGTATTCATGGTGCGGTCCGCCATCACGCCGTTCTCGGAGAGCTTGTCGTTCTCCGCCGGAGCAAAGCTGCGGTCAAGCGCCTCCTTGTAGCCTCCCTCGTCAAAGCCCTTCTCCTCGATCACGGCAAACAATTCCTCTGCCGCCCTGAGCGCCTCGGGATCCTTTGACGCATCATAATAGGAGGACAGCGCATAGATGGCAAATGCCTGATTGTAGATATGCTTTGTGGTATCCTCCGGCTTTCCGTCGTAGGTGACAGACCAGAACACACCGCCGTACTCCTTGTCCATACAGTAATCCTTCATAAAACGATAGGCATGCGCCGCATTCTCAAGAAGCGCCTGATCGTGCAGCGTCAGATATGCATTGGAGAAGAACCACAAGATACGGCTGTTTAAGATACAGCCCTTCACTGCCTTTTTGTCTACGGCAAGATCCGGCCCCATATATCCGTAAAAACCGCCGTTCTCCTCGTCCTGCAGCTTCTGCCAGAAAGGGATGATCCCTTTTGTCAGATGTTCCCGCATTTCATTTGCCATGCTCATATTCTTTCTCTCCTTTTCCGCCCTTACCGGCTGTTTGTACTCACACTCTCTTTTTCCACAAGATGTCCCTCCACGATATGAATACCGTGTTTATAGGGTTCCCCGTTCATTTTCTTGATCAGGGTGTTGATGGCGCCCTTTGCCATCTCCTTCACATCCACCTCGTAGGTGGTGATTCCCACATCGCACAGCCCCGGATAGAGGTAATTGTCATATCCTACCACCGAAACATCCTCCGGCACGCGGAGCCCTCTCTCCTGAAGCGCCTTGATGATCAGTCCCGCAATGAAATCGCAGTTGCATACAAAGGCCGTGGGCATCTTCTCCGGGAAGCGGTAGCTGCCGTAATCATCCCGCAGACCGCTGTTCACATCCCGGTCGGGGATCAGATATTCTTCCTTTGGTCTGATTCCGTGCTCGATCAGGGCTTTCACATATCCCAGATACCGGTCGGTGATACTTTCCGTTGCAAAGAGTGTCCCCACATAGGCGATCTCCCTGTGCCCTCTGTCCAGCAGATAGTTGGTCAACAGATAAGTTCCGTAAAAGCCGTCCGAAATAAAACAGTCCATATCCGCCGCCGTCTCATAGAAATCCACAAACACTAACGGAAGCTCCGTACTTCTCTTTAAAAAATCACAATAGGCATATCCGGGTTTTCCGATCACGATCAACCCGTCCACCTTTCTCTCCTCCAGGAGCCGGGGCATCTGGTTGTTCTCCTCCATCTCCTCGCTGACGCTCTCAAATAAGGAGAAACACTCTTTCTGTATGGCGCGCTCCGCCACCTCCTGATACACTCTCCAGTAGAAGGAATCGTGGTTCTCCAGATACCTTCCCGAAATCAACACTCCGATATTGTAGCTTCCCGATGTTTTTTTCTCCCGGGACGCTGTCGGAGCCTTATAGCCCATCTGTTCCGCCAGCTCCTTGATTTTCTCCCGCATCTCCTCGCTGACACCCTTCTGTCCGGACAATGCCTTGGAGACCGTCACCGTGCTGACCTGCAGCCGATCTGCAATATCTGCCATCTTAACGGCTTTTCTCATTTTAGCCATGTTATCTCTCCACCCATTTACCTACGCATTCCACACTTCTTCTCCAAGGCTGTCAATGAACGCTGACAGCTCCTGTGCCATCTCCTCCGCCTCCGGGATCCTGATATGTCCCGGTGTGCCGCAGCCGTTTCTGCTGTATAAGAAATGGTGTACCTTTTCATCCCCCGAATGCTGCGCCACCTCGTCAATCGCCCTGTCCCATGCGGGATCGTGCTCCAGAATCGTGGTGGTCAGTATGATATGGGCGTGGGGATATCTCTCCCGCAGCGTCTTTACAAACCTGCCGTACTCCGCTCTCCAGAAAGCGGCATGCTCCCCGCCATAGTCCTCCGCCATATAGTTGACAGGGTTTGCGTCATTCTGCCCGATGGCAATGATGACCACATGGGGAATGTACTGCGAAAAATCCCACTCCTTCACTTCCCCGAGCTGGGGATTGTACTCAATTTTATCAAAGCAGGACAGCATGCCCACATAATCGGGGCCTGCAAAATAGCCTTCCTTGTCAAACAGGGAAATTCCTCCCTGCGCAATGTCGTGGATCTCGGCATGCAGCTTTCTGGCACAGGTCCACGAATAGGAATAGTAGCTGTTGGAATACTGACCGTTGTGCTCAGGATCCTGCTTTCCCACGTAGTCCACGGCTTCGGAAACCTCTCCCGCCGACACGGAATCCCCGTACACCTCGATCCGCCGCGCCGGATTTTCCGCCGCACGCTTCACCACGGCATCCTTCTCCACAACCAGTCCGAAGAAGGTCACATAGTGGCAGCCGTCCTGTCTCTTGAAGATTGTGATCTCATGCTCCGCGCCGTCCAGATACCCGGAAAAATCCAGTTCCGCCCTGCCCGAATCCGGCAGAACCATCCTGCCCTTATGTTCGCCGTCCACTAAAATTCCAAGTGAGTTTTCATTCCATACATGTCTGTTTTCTATCTGAATCCTGCCGGTTTTCCCACTCATCACAAAGCGGATGCTTGTGCAGGGAAATACCAGAACAGGAGCCTCTTTCTCCGTAAAATCAATGCGGCCGCTGTATACAAATGCGGCGTTGGAAGGTAATATCACCTTTTCATTCTCATTCATAACGCTTCCCTCATATTGCTGTCTGTATTCTGATAGAACTGTGGGAGATGCTTACCATCTCCCACAATTGATTATCTTCTGCCGATTTCCGTATCGGCACCTGTCACGACACTGTGCTCCTTGATGTAAGCAACAATCTCGTCAAACTTCGTGAATGCAAGGCCGACATAGCTGTCTGCCGCACCATAGTAAATTGCGATCTTTCCGGACTCCGGATCGTGAATGGTTGCGCAGGGGAAGGTTACGTTGGGAACAAAACCTCTCTCCTCGTACCACTCTTCCGGCGTCAGCAGGAAGGTCTCGCAGCGATACTTCACAATGGAAGGATTCTCAAGATCCAGAATTGCTCCGCCGATGCTGTAAACATAACCGTTGCAGGTTCCGCTTACGCCGTGGTAGAACAAAAGCCAGCCCTCTGTCGTCTCAATGGGAGCTGCACCGCCGCCGATCTTCAAGGACTCCCACCACTCGTTTCCTCTTCCCATCACATGTCTGTGCTTGCCCCAGTATACAAGGTCAGGGCTCTCACTGATGAAAATATCGCCGAAAGGTGTATGTCCGCTGTCGGACGGTCTGCTCAGCATGCAGAAGTTTCCGTTGATCTTTCTGGGGAACAGCACTGCATTGCGGTTAAAGGGCAGGAACGGGTTTTCCACCCTCACAAAAGTCTTGAAATCCTGGGTCTTTGCCATACCGATTGCTGCGCCGTAGAAATCCTGACACCAGATGATGTAGTAGGTGTCCTCCACCTTTACCAGTCTGGGATCATATGCGTAGATCGGCATAAAAGGCTTGCCCTCTTCATCTACGAAAGGAATCTTATCCTTGTCGAAGTCCCAGTGGATTGCATCCTTGCTTCTTCCAAGATAGATATAAGGAATACCGTTTGTCTGCTCTCCGCGGAACACGCCGATGAATCCGTCCCCGTAAGGCATTACCGCGCTGTTGAAAATACGCGCCACACCCTCCACGGGATTTCTGCCGATGATGGGATTCTCCGTATATCTCCATACCGGAGCACCCTTCAAGCCTTCCGGTTTCTCCTGCCAGGGTACGTTGGGTACTGCCGGGGCAATCATCTTAATTTCACTCATATAGTCCTCCGTTCTGCCTGATCACCGGGGCGGCTCGCCGCCCCGGCGCTTATCTTACATGATATTTTACTTATAGAATGCGTCCAGGCCGTCCTGTACCTGCTGCTTGTAGGTCTCCTGGAACTGTGCGGGAGTGGTCTCGCCCTTGATCAGGGACTGCAGATCGTAGTCGAAGCCCATGCTGTTCCAAAGGTCAAATGTGGTGTTTGCACCGCAATCCTTCATAACGTCGAAGTTTGCATTCTGCAGCTCCTCAGTCTTAGCGGTTACGCCGTACCACCAGTTCAGAGCCTTCTTGTCGTCACGGATGGAGGTGTCGCCGTCGAACCAGTTCCACATATCGTAAAGTACGTTGTAAACCTTCTCAGGCTCCACAACACCTGCAGGGATGATGTAGAACTCACCTGCGGTCAGGTTCTTGCCTGCGTTGGAATCCTTGTTGCCGGAAGGTCCGACCGGCCAGCGAACGTATGCGGTATCGAACGGAAGGGTTGCTCCCTTACTTCCGTCGTAATCGTAGTCGCCGTTGCCGGATGCGATCCATGCTGCGATGGGGAAGAAGCCGATGTTGCCCTCGGTATACTGATTTCTCATGCTATCGGAGGGGGTGCCTTCAAAATCGTAAGGATAGCATACATTGTAAACATTGTACATATCGGACATCATCTGAAGAGCCTCTGCAACGCCTGCGGAGGACAGGGTCTCTGTCTCACCGGAAGCGATGTTTGCGCCGTTGCTCATCACAAGCTGCTCAAGAGTCTCAACCTCATATCCGCAGTAGCCGTACTGGTCGATCTGGCCGTCGCCGTCGGTATCCTGTGTCAGTGCCTTGCAGTACTCGATGAACTTATCCCAGGTCCACTCGCCGCGCTCGTACAGATCTCTGGGATCTTCCAGATTATTGTCTGCCAGCATCTGCATATTGAAGCCGAGAGGATAGGTTGCCTCAACCTGCTTCTGAGCTTCCTGACGCATCAGGATACATACCTTGCCGTCGCCCATATCCAGATAAGAAATGATCTTCTGCTCGTTGAATACGTCTGCATCCTCGGGAAGCACGGTCTTTAAGTCAAGCGCCAGACCGTTCATCTGTGCGGGAAGAGCCATACCTGCGTCTACCAGATAGAGATCGCAGTCAGGGCTTCCTGCCAGGATGGAGGTGTTGATGGACTCCTTTACACCTGCATAAGTCAGGTTATCCCAGTGGAAGGTTACGCCGTACTTCTGCTCGATCTTGTCAACATTTGCGTACTTCATCTGTGCAATTTCACGGTTGAATGCCTTGGTCTCCAGCGTCTCGGCGCTGTCTCCCTCTGCATCCTGATTGGACTGCCAGTCCGGTGCATCTTCCAGTGCCTGGGTGCTGTCATAGTACTGTACCCACCATGTACCGAGGCTGATATCATCATTGGTAGCGGATGCGTTGTTTCCGCTGTTTCCGCCGGTGGTGGCGCCACCCTTGCCGCATGCAGCCATGGAAAGGGTCATTGCAGCTGCCAGTCCCAGGGCTAAAAACTTCTTAAGATTTTTCATTCTTTCTTGTCCTCCTTAAACTGATTACTCTTCAACAGGCGTCTGACCTACTGCTACGCTGTATACTTCCCATGCAGAATCGGATTCACATTGCAGTCTCGCACCCCATGTAGAAACGTCATCTCCGCAGAATTCAGCTATCTGCTCATAAGTCACCTGGCATACATTTCCGTCACATGCTGCCGTGCCGTTGTTTCCGTCGCCGACTCTCATCCAACCTGCTGCACTATCCGGCATTACAACCCACATTTTACCGCTTTCGCTGGTATACTTGATGGCTACAACTGCACCGGGTGTCAACGCATCAATAACTTCCTGAGGCATTTCGAAGCCGTTCTGTACCCAGCCTTCCCCTGTGCATGCAAAGCCTTCAAAGTTCACAAGGTGATTCGTCATCTTCATCTCACTTGCAGTTCCAACTCTCACGGAGTATACCTCCCATGCGGAATCAGATTCACACTGTAATCTTGCGCCCCATGTAGAAACATCATCCCCACAAAATTCTGCAATTTGCTCATAGGTGATATATGCCTTTCCGTCAACACATGCTGCCGTGCCGTTATTTCCGTCACCGACTCTCATCCAGCCTGCTGCACTATCCGGCATTACAACCCACATTTTGCCGCTTTCACTGGTATACGCAATCTCAACCACCGAACCGGGAACCAATGCACCAATGATTTCCTGAGGCATGTCAAAACCGTTCTGTACCCAGCCATCTCCCTTGCATGCAAAACCTTCAAATTCCACTGCGTTTGATACGGCATAAACAGGAGTCTTTTGACCCACCTTTACGGAATATACTTCCCATGCGCCTGAAGCTTCGCATTGCATTCTTGCACCCCATGTAGAAACATCATCCCCACAAAGTGCTGCAATCTGTTCATAGGTGATCTGTGCAACATTCTTAGAATCATTTATGTATGCACCACCATTGTCGCCTACTCTCATCCAACCTGCTGCACTATCCGGCATTACAATCCACATGTCACCGCTGTCACTGGTATACTCAATTTCAACCACTGATCCGGGAACCAGTGCATCAATAATTTCCTGAGACATGTCAAAACCGTTCTGTACCCAGCCTTCTCCCGTACATGCAAAGCCTTCAAAGTTTACTGCTCCGCTTAATGCACAAAGATTAGAGTAATCTTTTCCCGTATTTTCAAATCCTTTCGGTGCTGCAAAGGCAACGGAAGAATCTGCCTTTAACAGATTACCGGATGCATCCAGGAAACGAATGTTGTCAATGTAAAGGGTGGCATTTCCATTTCCCTCACTCACACCGTTGTCTGTGTTCAGATTGACAATAAAAATATTTCCTGCGTCCGCAACAAACTCTTCACCTGCATCCAGAGTAGCCACTGCTTTCTTCGGGTTTGCGCTCTCCAGATATACGCTCCAATCATCGGCGCTTTCGATCAAATCTTCGCCGCTCCACGCCAAAATTTGACCTGAAGTAGCGCTGAATTTTCCATTGTCATAGGTAACACCAATGGACATTTCTACAGAGGCAACTTTTGCCACATCTGCCCCCAAAAGGCTGGTAGCATCAATTCCGACAAACGGAACTTTTCCAGTCAGATTCTTTACCTGCAGTGCCTTGCTTCCGTTGTAGTCTACGACTGCCATTTCAATCTCAGCCGCATTCGCCGGAACCATGTACGGCGCCACAAAGCCCATGTTGCCGTCCTCGAAATCAATGCTTGCTTCTTCCTCTACAACAGGTGCCGGCGTGGTCTCCGGTGTGGTTGCGCCCGTTTCCGTATTGGAAGTCGCTGCGTCATTGCCGCATGCTGTCATGGACAGAGCCATGACTCCTGCCAGAAGGCAGGATAAAACTTTTTGCTTTTTCAACTTTTTCAATCCTCCTTTTTTTAGTTTAAAAGTTGATGATTCTGCGGAGAGACCTATCCTACGATACCACTTCTCTCCACGCCCTCTATAAAGTATTTCTGAAGCACAAGATAGATAATCAGGATGGGAAGAATCACAAGTATGATGCCGGCATCCAAGTAGAGCTCCTGGATCGGAAGGTCCAGAATCTTGTCATTGTTTGCAATGACTGCCTGCAGTGTCGCTATCTTCTTACTGATCACCACATTCTCGCTGATCAGAAATAACTTCGCATAAAAAGTATCATTGAACTGCCATACCATGGAGAACACCGCCACGGTGATAACAGCCGGCATAGCGTTGCGTAACATGATCCTGAAATAGGTGTACCAAACGCCTGCCCCATCCACGAAAGCCGCCTCCTCGATTTCCTTGGGCAGTCCGCGGAAGAACTGATTAAAAATGTAAATGTACAATCCCGACCTGACGCCACAGCCTAAAAGCGTCATGGCGTACATGGGGATCACGGTACCCATCAGTCCCGATGTGCCCTTTATGGCACTGACCAGACCAAAGGGATCAAAGTTCTTGAAGGTCATGTAAAGCGGAAGCATGATGGTGTGAGAAGGAATTACGATCATGATCACCACGCAGGCAAACAAAACATTCTTGAACGGGAAATTAAATCTTGCAAAACCGTATCCTACCATGGAGCAGACAAGCAGCTCCAAGAGCGTTAAGCTGATCGTATACAGAAGATCTCTCGCTATGGTAGGGAAGTAATCCATTCTCTTCAACACCAGCGCGTATTTCTCAAACGTCGGGAACTTCGGGAGCACAAAGACCATGGGGTCGTAGGCATCCTTGTTGGAGGAGATGGAGTTGACGATCAATCCGATCACAGGAGAAAGAATCACATAGCTGACACCGATGATGATCGCAATGCGAAGCACGGTCAGCAGAAAATTCTTAATACTGTTCAGCATACTCCTGGTCTGATCCGGATCCTGAAATATTGCCTTCAATTTTAAGACCTTTTCCATTGCATTCCTCTCCTTTCCTAATTGTAGTAGAATGTCCGCTTCTGAATCCATCCGCAGACAAGAACCAGTATCACGCAGGTAACAACCGTGCTGACCAAACTGAATACGGAGCTCAGTCCGTAATTGAACTGGTCAAATGCCACCGTGTACGCCAGATCCACCACATCACTCTCCGTGAAGCTGTCAACAATGGTGTAAACCACGTTGGTGATGATATGGGGCATTACCATGGGGAAGGTTACCTTCCAGAAGGTCTCATATCCGGTAGCGCCCTCGATCTTTGCCACCTCGTACATGGAGCCCGGAATGGACTGCAGTGCGGCAATGAAAATGATGATCTGTACGCCGGACGCGGAAATGATGTCATTGATTCTCGCCACGGCTTCCACAATGTAGTCCATGATGGTCGCCGGAAGTCCCAAGCTCATAAACATGTCGATCAGGTAGTCGATATCAAACGCGATGGTCGTACCCGCCGTCGCCGTCACCTCCGCTGCCTGTGTGGCAATACCGCCTGACATCATCTGTGCGGACAGATCCATGGCTGCCGTGATTGCACCTGAGTTTAAGATCACGGGCAGGAAGAAGATTGCTCTCACCACCGCCCTGCCTTTGAACTTCTGGTTCAGCAGCATCGCCATAAACAAGCTGAAGAAAATGATTAACGGCACATCGACCAGCATTCCCATCACGGACTCGGTCAGTACCTGTTTGAAGGAACCGTGTACCCGGAAAGCGTAGATGAAATTGTCAAGTCCGACCCACTCCAGCGTGTAACCACCGTGTATGGTATCCACCGTCATGTTGGAAAAAGCAAACTGTCCTGTCAGAATCAGGGATCTGACATAGAAGAGAATGAATCCCACCAGCCATGGCAGTATGAACAGGTATCCCATGAGGCTTCGTTTTTGGAGAAGAGTCAGTTTTTTCTTTTTCCGCATTTAAATCCCCTCCAATCTGTAGCCCGCTGCCGGAATCTCAAGTCCGTCCGCCTTCTGGGCCTCATTCCCGTAGTTAATGTAAATCACAACACCGTTGTCATAGGTTACTTTCCGCACGCCGTTATCCAGAATCTCATGCCCTGTGATCAGCGCGCCGTTCACATGCTTTAACGCCTCGTTCACCTTTCCGTAGACTTCAACCGCTTCTCCCTTCCACGTCTCATATGTGGTTGCGTAGAACCGGTTCAGTCCGGTGTCCTTCATCTCGCTGGACGCCTCCCAGGTAAACTGGTAATGCGGAGATGCCCCCGCCTCGATCAGCTGCAGGATCATGGGGGTCATATCCTCCTCATCCACATAGTTGAGCAGCTCCGAAGAATAGGAAATGCAGCCGTGGATGATCATTTCATACAGAGGAATCTGTGCATCTATGATTGCAAAATCGTTGTCGTCCGTAGGAACATTGATGATGTCTGTGCTGTAAGCAAAGCTGTATGCGTTCGCCGTGTTGGTCATCAGCCGCTTTCCGGTCTCCTCCAGCACATTGAACTGCGCCAGTACCACATCAAGCGCCGCTTCCCTGTCGATGCACTCCGTTCTTCTCTTGTCCGAGTAGAGTTCATTTCCCAGATCTCTCAGGGAGATGCCGTACAGGTCGTACTTCTCGATCTTCTGTGCAAACTTGCCTACATATCTGGGCAGATACTTGGGGGAAAGCAGATTGTACTTACTCTCCATATAGCCAAGCCCCGAAGTGTTTCTCAGGGTCGTGGGATTGATCTGTCCCAGACTTGCCGCGTAGCCGGCTCCGTAGTAACGGGAGCTCTCGGTATTGTAGTTGAACCGATCGTCCGCGAAGGTCACCTGCTGCAGGGACACATCCGCGTACAGCACACCGCCGTTAGCGGCGAGCTTCTCATTGAGCTTATTCAGTCCGGACCTGCCGCCAAGCTTTGCAAGCACCTTGATCTTCTTTGCCGTATCGTGGTAATATCCGCCGTTGAACCAGCCCTGCAGGTTCATCACCTGATTGCCGATGCCCAGTGAAAGCAGATCGTCGGAAATCTTTCCTGCCTGGTCAAAGGTGGTCATGGCAAAGGTATGTAAATACTGGACGCCCAGGAAATGGGAATTTTCCTTTACGCCGCTGATGATGTCATAGTAGAACGGGATATCTCCCGTGGCGTCGTTCTTTGTGAGCGTGCCCTCTGCCATCAGGCGGTTCCTGTAATAATTTGCAAGACCGTCATAGCCTTTGTACTCTTTGTTTAAGAAGGTGTAGCGAACCTGCAGGTTCACATCGTATGCGTCCGGCTCCAGCACGTAGATATCGGTGGAGGAGTCTCCGAAGTTCTTCAGATTGTCCGCATTCCGCAGCACAAAGGTGGGGTAAGCGTAGTTGTAATCGTTATACACACCGGAGATACCTGCGGTAATCAGCGATACGGAAGCGCTGTCCTCGATGGTGACCAGAAGACTTCTGTCCTCTCTGCAGATACCGTAGAGCGGAAGTCTTGCCGCCTTGATATTCTCAATGGTAGTATAGGTGGATGTCAGCGGATCCATATCGTACACATACTGTGCATAGTTGGCTGCCGTCAGCTTACCGTTGTTGAAGCAGATCAGGGAGCCGGAACCGTTCGGTACTACCAGATACCCCTCTTCACTGCTGTCTGCCGCTCCCATATAGCGGAGGAGCTGGATACGGTACACCGAACCGCCGCCGTACTCCTTGATGCCCTTCACCGGAATGGATACCGTAATGCCGTCCCCATCCAGTCTGTACTCAAGGGGAATCTCGAAGGAGATGCCCTCCGTACCGTCGGAGTTCTTTAAATCACCGATCCGGTAGATATAGCGGATGCCGTCTGCGATGCCCTCGTAGCTGTACTGTCCCTTTGCAACGGCGCCGCTGTAGGAATCGTAAGTACCCGCCTTTACATCCGCGTTGTAATAACCTAAGATGAACTGCGATTTCAGGTAGTTGATGTTGCTCGTATTCGCAATGCTGTCGCTCTCCGGATCAAGGGGATTGGAATAGGTAATGCTGCCGTCCCTCTTGTCATAGACCGCCACTCCTGCGGTTGCGGTATCCGTGTAGAGCTTAAGGCTTTCATTCTCACACACCAACACCATGCCCGAAACATCTGCCTTTGCCTCCGTGACGGGGGTAAACGTCGTTCCCTCCTCGTACTCGTAGGTTGTCAGATAATCCTTATACTTGTCATAGCATACATAATGAATCAGGTAGTAGATCAGATATGCGGCAACCGCCACGGCAATGACGCCCAGAATGCTGTACGCAATCTTTCTGGCAAGGCTCATGGGTTGTTTGATTTTCTTTTCCTTTTTGGATTTCATGCTCCCGCCTCCTACGTCCTGAATATAATCTCTGTGTAAATACTCTTAAAGAAGTTGATTACCATTCCCAACAGGTTGCTCAAGAGCAGCAGCAGGAAAACAATGATCAACAGTGCCAGCATGGTGATGAACAGGGTCAAAAGCGTCTTGCCCAGCGTGTAGTTATGTACCTGCATGATACCGATCAGCATCATGATCACGCCGTAGGCGATTCCCACCGCCAGAAGCAATCCGTAAAATGCCTGCTCGTCATCTGCGATAAACTGGCTGATAACGGTTGCGGCAAACAGAACCACACTTATGGGCACCGTGCCGTAGCCGATGGCAATGGCGATATCCTTGAGCCGCCCCTCTCCGTTCATCAGACAGGTGACAGACCAGTTGCTGACGCACAGCAGAAGGTAAAATGCCAGCACGCCGAGCAGCTCATACAAGCTGTCCACGCCTCTCGGATCCAGATCGTTCACCACGAAGCTCGCCAGAAGCCTGTTCGCCGTAAAGCAGGCGGAGAAGATGATGACCATCAGAATGGCAAGCGGTACGCTTCCCCTGTCCGCGTGGCGGATCCAGTAGTATCCGTCCATGGGATGGGAAATGGTGTAGAACATATATTTCCATTTTTCCTTTGAAAAATACTTACCCATTCTGTTCGCCTCCCTTCTTCTTGTTCCTGATGTATTTCACGACCTTCCATGCAACGATCAGAACCAGCACTCCTGTCAGGAAATAGCTTGCATTCTCCGTAAGCTTTCCGTTTCTGTAACGTCTGTACGCGATGGAATAGTAATCGCGGTTCATACCCAATTTCAGGTACTTCATGGCGTTCACATAATCGCCTGCGGTCAGATAGGCTTTTCCGATACCGGTGTTCGCCAGCTCGTTGTTTTCGTCAAGTTCAAGCACCCTGCGCCAGAGCTCTACCGCCTCCGCCTCGTCGCCGTCGTACCGGAGGGAAACCGCCTCGTTGATCAGTCTGCCGTACTCCGTCTCCTCAAAGCTTACAATCTGTGCTCTCGTAGCGTCCAGCACCACGAGCTTTCCGCCGATGTCCTCAATGGAAACCGGCAGGGAGAAGGTTCCCTCCTGTGTGCCAAGTCCGCCGAATACATACAGCAGATTTCCTTCGTGGTCATAGGTGAACACTCTTCCTCTCTTGCGGTCAAGACAGGAGTAAATGCCGTTCTGTCTGTAAACCACATCCGTGAACTGGGAAGGCCCCGCATACTCCGTAGATCCTTCCGTCCAGAGATCACCGCCCACGTTTGTGTTCTCGCCCTTCTTGATGACGTCCTCACCTCTGGGGTTCAGTCTTCTCACGCCCTGCTCGCCGTTGGAGTCAATGTTGGTTGCGTAAACAAAGCCGTCCGGGTCGATATCAATTCCGGTAAACTCGGTAGGAATGTAGAGCTGCTGTTTGGAACGCTCCTCCTTGGTTGCGATTCTCTTCCAGAATTTCTCCCAGAGAGAGAGCTTTACATCGATGGTTCCGAAGAAGCTTGAGAAATTGCCGTTGCTCTCGAATACCATGATTCCTTCAAACATGTTCTGTGCGATCACGTAAATTCTGTCCGCGTAGTCCACCGTGACCTTGAGCGGGGTGAACACATAGCCGTCATCCAAGCTCTCCGACTGGGGATTTGCCACGATCTTTACCAGTGTGCCGTCCTTCTCAAGCACCACCACGCGGCGGTTCTGTGAATCCGCCACATACACCTGACCGTTCTCCGACACGCATACGCCGTAGGGCTGGTTGAAGGAATCCTCCGTGCCGCTGTTATCGAACGTGGTGATAATGTTCTCCACCTTGTTCATTTCCCGGTTCAGCACCACGATACGGTTGTTGCCCGTGTCCGCAATGTAGATCCGGCCGTCGTCCGCCTGGCAGAGATCCTGCGGCGTCACGAATCTGCCGATCGGCTCCCCGTTGTAGGAAAGGTTCTCTCCTCCGATCGAGCCCGCCGGTACATAGGGCGCCGGCGTCATATGAATATACTCCCGATAATCGTAATTATAAGAATCATAAGGAAGTGTGGAGGCGCTTACGTCTTCTCCCGTCATCAGTACTGCAGTCAGCACTGCCAGACAGAAAGAAAGGATTCTTTTTCGTTTTATGAAACTTTTCATCTCCGTTCCCTCCTCATCAATCCTTCATACCGGATGAAGTCATCGTTTCCAGAATGTTTCTCTGGCAGATCAGGAAGAAGGTAATGGGCACTGCCGCAATAATGAAGGTCACTGCCGCTGCCGCTCCCGCTCTCGCCATACCGCCCGCAGAAATCTGCTGCAGGGAATACTGTAACGGTTTCAAATCCTCATCCCGCAGGAAGGTGCTTCCCGTGTTGCCCCACATCTGCTGGAACTGGAAGATTGCCAGTGTCAGCCATGCAGGCTTTACGTTCGGCATTACGATCTTCCAGAAAATATGCCACTCGTTTGCGCCGTCCAGTCTCGCCGACTCCATCAGGGAATCGGGAAGCTGCTCCATGAACTGCTTCATCAGGTAAAGCCCCATACCGAAGGAGCATGCCGGCAGGATAAGCGCAAGGTAACTGTTGTTGATATGCAGCCACGAAATAATCATGTACTGGGGCGTCTGCGTAACCGTCCAGTGGAACATCATGGAGAGCACTACCATCTGGAACAGAATGTTCTTTCCGGGGAATTTGTGCTTTGCCAGAGGATACGCTGCAAGGGAGGCGATGATAACGTGTCCCACCATGCCGCCGCCGGTAATAATGATCGTGTTCAATATGTATCTGGAAAAAGGAACCCAGGAGTCATTCATCAAGGTGAACAGATCCGAGAAATTTTCCAGAGTTGGGTTTCTTACAAAAATCTTGGGCGGGAACTGGTACAGCTCATCCAAAGGCTTTAAGCAGTTGTTGATTACCATGACAAGCGGCATCACCATCGCCACGCCGCAGATTGCCATGATCACGAACAAAAGCGTGTTTCCCGCCATGGAGCGGTTCAGTTTCTTCTCCCTCGGCTTGAAAAATCTGCGTTTCCGGTAGGGTTTGAGGTAATCTTTTTCTTTTTTCATTATTCTCCCACCCTCCTTAACAATTTCTGCACAATCAGGTTGCTGCCCACCATCAGTAAGAACAGCACGGTTGCAATCGCCGATGCATAACCCATCTCAAACCGGACGGTACCGTAGTCCAGAAGGTGCGTGACCACCGTCGCGCCCGAGTAGTTGACGGAGGGGTTTCCCGCAAGCTGTATGGACACATCCGATATAGCGAATGCCTGTGTGATCTGCATCACCGCACCGAACATCAGCTGGGGCTTCATTGCCGGCAAAGTTACATACCAGAGCTCCTGCCAACGGTTCTTCACGCCGTCCAGCGCCGCCGCCTCGTAGAGCGATTTGTCCACGGTCTGGAGACCTGCGATGAAGGAGAGGAAGCCGGTACCGAGACTCAGCCACAGCTGCACCACGATCAGGAGGGGCAGCACCCATTTCTCCGTTTTCATCCACACGATCGCCTCGTCCAGAATGCCCAGATCCATCAGGAGACCATTCAGGTATCCGTAACGGTCGCCGGAGAGGATCAGCGTCCATACCACATATGCGTTACCGCAGATACTGGGTGCATAGAAGATCAGCGTAAGGAACGCTCTCACCCAGCCTTTAAACTCGTTGATGATCCACGCGAACAGCAGACACAGAAAATAGCTGACCGGCCCGGTTACGACCGCAAGGATCAGGGTATTCTTCAATGCTTTCAGGAAGATGTCGTCCTCCAGAAACAGCTTGATATAGTTCTTCCAGCCGATGAATTCCGGCATCTCCAGCATGTTGTAATAGGTGAAGGAGAATGCCACGCTCATAATTACCGGCAATACCGTAAAGAGGAAAAACAGGATAAAATACGGTGCGAGCATCAGGTAGGAAGCTTTATTTCTTTTGATTCTATATCCGAGAGTCGCCTGCTTCTTTGCAATGTCAAGCGCCTCCTGCGATACTTTTACTTCGGAAACATTTCCGTTTTCAGCCATGTCTTCTCACCTCCGCTATTTCCTCTTTGCATCCAGTTCCAGCTCTTCTCTCTTGTAGTTGATCTCGGCATTGATGTAGATTACCTTATCCATCAACTCTTCTCTGGGAAGTGCGGTATCCGTATTTGTCACCACCGTGTAGAATGCATTGTATACGTTTCTCCAGGAGTAATATCCGCCGGGCACCTGAGGGATACCCTTCACCCACTCCATGGATTCCTTCAGCGCTTCAAAATCATCCACCGGCCAGGGCATGTTCAGGAATGCCTCGTAGTTTGCGGTCGGTACACGGGCTGCCGAGCCCATGAGACCTTCCATCTCCCTGCCGTACTGGGTCTGTGTCTCTGCGCTGGTCCACCATTTTAAGAACTCCCAGCTTGCATCCGCTTGATCCGTGTCCGCCATGATCATGCTGGCAAGACCCGTGCTCGCTACGGAGTGATCCACCGTGCCGTCCGCATGTACCGTGCCGGGGATCTGGGTGAAGCTCCACAATCCGGCAATATCCGGTGCGGACACCGCAAAGTTGTTGTAAGTCGTGTAGTCCGCTATGATAATGGGACACTCACCTGTACGGAAACGTTCTTCCACGCTGGTTTCCTTATCCAGCTTGTAGTCCGTGTAATATTCGCAGAAATCCTTGAACACGCTGACTGCGATATCGGAATCCAGTGCGGATGCCTTCGCGTCCTCCGTGTAGTAGGAGCCGCCGTTCTGATACAGGAGCGATGCAAAGATCTGCTCCGTCGCCAGCATACCGAATTCCATCTGGTTCTTTGCAAGCACCGTCATGGCAACCTTCACATCGTCCCATGTCTTCGGAACCTCAAGCCCGATCTCCGCCAGAATGTCCTTTCTGTAGAACATAACCGGGTAAGTGATGGTCTCGGGCAGTCCGTAGGTCGCGCCGTCATAGGTAAACTGCAGGGTCGCCGCCTCAGGAAATCTCGCCAGCACCTCATCGATATCGGGGAACTGGGTCAGATCCAGAACTGCGTTTCTGATACCGTAGTTGACCGGCGTATCGTTTCCAGTGTTCAGCACCGCGCCCGCAATGCCGTTGGTATTTGCAACCTGAATTGCCACATCGGGTCCCTCTCCCACCAGCGTTGCCTTCAACAGTGTGGACATATCCACCAGCTGCACGTTGACGCCGATTCCGGTCTGGCTGGTAAAGGTCTCATCGATCAGGGACTTGATTACGTTTGCCTGATCACGTCCGGAGCCTACCCAGAGGGTGATGGACTCGCCTGTGCCATCCTCCGACACGCTTCCGATGTTGTTGTAGTCTATAATGAAGGAATAGTACAATCTCTTCATTTCAAAGCCTGCACCTGCGAAGAATCCGGTATTCTTGTATTCCACCTTCTGATCCGGGGAGTACACCGTGATTCTGTCGATCTGCAGTGGCTGGCTGATTACCTGTGTGATCCAGGTACCCAACGCTCTCACATTCACCTTATAGGAAGAAATGGTACGCACGAAATACTCTGCATCCTTGATCAGATCGTCGAGCTGATCCCTCATGGTAAGAAGCACCGTCTTTTTATCCGTATTCTTTCCTGCCACGGCTTCCAGCTTCGTCAGCGCCTCATTCAGAATGTCCCTCGCCTCAACAAGCTGTGCGTTCAGCTCGGGAAGTGTTGCCTCGATCTGATAATCACGGTAGGTATCCGGCTTTACGCCCGTTACCTTGATAACCTGTCTGTAAATACTGTTGAGCTGCTGTACCGCTTCCTCCACAAGACCTACGATCTCGGAGAACTCACCCAGCACAACCTCCATGCGGAGTGTGTGGTGTCCTGCCTCCAGATAGAACCGGTAGGCATCGCCGTTTTCGTCCTCAAGCACATCCTCTCTCCAGCTCTGCGCATAGTCGAATGCGTAGCTTGACATCTCTGCAAACGGCACCTCGCCGTCTATGGTAATACGTCTTGAAACGTGGATACCTCTGGAGAAGTTCTGTTTATCATATAAGGAAATATTGTAGTAGCCGCTCTCCGGCACATCAAAATCCCATTCAATCCACTGTCCTACCAGTCTCCATGAATTGCCTCCGATGGAGTTGTTCAGAAGCTCCTTCGCGCTGGAGGGCGATACGGAGGGAGAAGACTGATCCTGCTGGGGATAAAGCATCTGGGAGGAGGTTTTGCTTGCGTACTCGCCTTCCAGTACGATCTGGCTGCCGGAGGCATCCTTTGCTCCGTTTGCATCCCATGCCGCCTTGATCTCTGCGTAGCTCTTTACCTCGCCCTCGTTGCTCAGCACCAGCTTGTTGATCAGCATCGGCTCCTTCAGGGAGATCATGCTGATGGTGTGCGTTCCCGCTTCCAGATATATGGAGAGGGCTTCCGTAATGTAACCGTTGCTGTCGTAGAGGTATCTGCTCTGCCACTCGGGTACTTCCATGGTCTTGGGCTTCACGTCATTTCCCTGATTGTCCTTATCCCAGTTCTTCACGGTGACGCCGTCTGCATTCACAACGGTATCCTCCACGTAATTCGTCCACACTCTGGGGAAGGTTAAAAGCGACATTTCTGCAAAGGGAAGCTCGCCGTCCACGAACACGCTTCTCTGGATGTCCGAGTTCTTTCCCGCAACCGGATAATATACAACCGAAAGGTTATAAAGTCCGGAGGTCTTTACCGCAACCTCAAATTCGATCAGGGAATTTTCACTGGTCAGAACGCTTCCGCCCGCCATGCCCTCGTAGTCTGTATACAGCTCGGGCACTGCGGCTGCGTCATTGTCCTCATACCGGGCATAGTCCGCTGCGGGGATCTCCACCACGTCCGCCGGTCTTGCCTGCGAGCCGTATTCTTCCATATATTCCTTATAAGAAGGAATGGAAGGATCAATATTGTATGTACTGATGATCTCATCAAAATCATCCATCAGCAGCTCTGTCTTTGCACTGCTCTCCAGTCCCGTCACGGGAAGCAGGGACAGTGTCATCGCAATCGTCAGCGCCAATGCCATGATTTTTTTGCCGGTTTCCCTCCGCTTCATATTCCTACCTCTCTCTTTCTGTTTTATAATCCTCTGCGGATCTTGTATGTTGAGAAGTCCGGCAGATCCTCCAGTGTGATCACGTCCTCATTCTCGTAAACCTGTTTCATCATATCCGCTTCCGTATACTGTTCGCTGACCGAGTAGATCGCAACATCCTTCGCCACGAACTCACCCTGCCAGGTACACCACATACCCCACATGGCACCGTCCCTCTTTGCAAGCTCGGGATCGAACAGGCATCCGTTCTCGGACAGATAAACCATCTTTTTCTCCGTGCTGTAATTTTCAGCCGCATTTAAATAAGAAGAAGCCTGTGAAGTGTAGACCCGCTCGCCCGGATAAATGTCCTCGCCGATGATGTCCACATATTCATCTCCGGGATACCACTCTGCGTCCTGTCCGTTCCAGAGCCAGATCAGATTATTGAGTCCGTACTCCTCGGTAAGCTTTTCATATAATAATATGTAGAGTTTCTTGTACGCCTCAGGCCCCGATGCTCCCCACCAGAACCATCCGCCGCTGGCCTCATGGAGCGGTCTCCACAGTACCGGTACGCCTGCGTCCTGCAAGGTTTGTAACTGCTTGGCTATGGCGTCGATGTCCGCCATCAGAAGCTCGTACCCTTCCTCGTCCCCGCCGTCCATGATTTTCGCCAGATCAATGTTTGTCGCGGAGGTTCTGAATCCGCTGTACCACTCTCCCGTCAGATACTTTGACGGTGCGTTCCAATGCCAGCAGAAGGTAACGATGCCGCCGTTCTTCCAGAAATCAATAGCAAGCCCGGTCGCCTTGCCGGAACTGCCGTGCTCCACCCTGGAGGGCGTATACTCGATGAAGTCCAGCCCCAGAACCGCCGGCGTCTTTCCGGTCTCGCCCTTCACGATCTGGAACTCTTTTCCGTACTGTCCTGTGTCACAGTACTGTCCCGAAATGAATTTCTCGCCGTACACATCCAGCAGATAACTGTAAAGTCTCTTTGTAATATCCGAAGCGTTCCGGTTGGAAAGCCCCGCCTTGATATCATAAACAGAAGAATCGATGGGCTCCGAGGTAAGCACCTTCAGGCAGTCCAGCGAGATCCAGCCCCAGTAGGAGGAGATCTTCACCTCATGCTCTCCCGCCGCCATGTAGATCCGGGTGAGTATGGAGTCCGCAAAGTCCCTGCTCTCCGTTTTTACCTCCCCCATCTTCTCCCCATCTACATATACATAATTGTATTTTTCATTTCCGCCGCTGGCGCTCACAAAGGAGAGATCGTAGAACCCGTCCTCAGGCACCCGGATTTTAAAGGTACAGCTGTCGCCGTCCGTCTGGAAGCCTTCCACGTAGCCGCTCCCCGAAAACCCTGCAAGCACGGCTGATGCCTTGCCCACATTTCCCGTAAAGAGCGCATCCTCCGCTTCGTAAATTTCCACCGTCTCGGGTATGTATTCGCTTTTCACTGCCTTGCCGCCACCGCATCCGACCGCACCGGAACCTAGCATTGCCGCCAGTCCGATGCAAAGGATTTGTCTGCCTTTCTTCATAATGCTCCTCATTCAAAGCCACTTTATTGCAACGCTTTTTGCAGGAAATTGGCTATCTTCCTGCATTTTAATTTTAAGTAACTTTAAGTTTTTTTAGCTTATGTAGTAATCTTACTATAATTGCATAAAAACCGCAACCGTTTTTATGCATTTTGTCATTTTAGCTAATATTTGTTTTTCCTTTTTGTGCATTTTTATTTCACTTTTGTTGTACTCGTTGTAGCTATTGTTTACACTGATTTTTTGGTATTTCCCTTTGTTTTTTCTGTTTTTTTCGTTTGATAAGTTTATGTTAAGTTAATTTATTTAGATTTTTAACTTAAATTAACTTTTCTTTTTCTCAGACCTGTGGTATGCTGAATCAGTAATATACAAATTTTATCAATAATGGAGATTTTTATGAACCGGACCGCACAAAACCTGTACCTGTTTTTGAACTCCCTGAAGGGCATCGGCATTTTATCCGGCCAGCAGGAATGCCCCAGAGACCAGACAAACGGTGACGAGCTTTCCCATATTTTTGAATGCAGCGGACATCTGCCCGCCATTCTGGGACTTGATTACATAGAAAATGACTTTGAGGGCGTCAATGCCCGGGCAAAAAGCTGGCATGACCGGGGCGGCATCGTTTCCATCTGCTGGCACTGGGGAATCCCGCCCTACGGCGTGGGCTATCCCTCCAGTCAGGAGAGCGTGGACATGAAGGAGCTTTTAACCCCCGGAACAGCCCTCTATCAGGGGCTTTTGGATAATCTGGACGCGGCTGCCGCCGCCCTTTCCGTCCTGCGGGATGCGGACATTCCCGTTCTCTGGCGTCCGCTCCATGAGTTTGACGGCGCCTGGTTCTGGTGGGGAAAGGGTGGCCCCGAGCCGTTCATCGCCCTCTGGAGACTGATGTATGACCGCTTCACCAACCTGCATCATCTGGACAATCTGATCTGGGTGCTTGGCTATTCCCATGAGATGCACGACGGCTGGTATCCCGGGGACGCCTATGTGGACTGCATCGGCGGAGACGCCTACACGGAGGGGATCCACGAGGAGCTCTACCGCTTTCTCAAAAAAATAACAGACAAGCAAATGCCTGTCTGTCACCATGAAAACGGGCCGATCCCCGACCCTCAGCTGCTGATCGACCGTCATGTGGAATGGTGCTGGTTTTTAACCTGGCACACCATCCACATCCACGAGCAGAACTCTCCTGAGTATCTGCACTATGTCTACAACCACCCTTATGTGATCACTCTGGAAGATCTTCCGGCTTTTATGAAACCAAAAGCCCCATGATACTGAAGGCGCCCTCCGCGGTGCCTTCTTTTCTTTTGATCTCGATCCTTCTTACCTTCTTTTCATCGGAGGAAAAGACCTCCACGGTCTCCCCGTAATTTCCCCAGCCGCCGGAAAAGTCCGCGTCCAATGTGGCTCTGTACTCGCCGTCCACGTAGACCTCATACTGCCCGCCGGTTCCGTTCGTGTACTTCTGGTACATGATGCCGATATTTGCCGCCTCGGTCTCAAACACGATCCCTTCCTCGCCGGATGCGGTCGTCCAGTTTCCCGGGAAACGGCTGCTCACATCCTCCGCCGCAAAGCTGCCCCAGCTTACCGGCTCCAGATCCTCACGGTTTAAGATGGCGGCATCCATGTAAACCTCCTTCGTCACGATAGGCTTTGTAAATGCCGCCTTTTCCCCGGGAATCTCCTGTAACCGCGCCCGTATGCCTCCGAGGCAGACCTCCAAAAGCTCGCCCACCATGGCGTGTCCCCTGTCATTGGGGTGAATGTTGTCCGGGGAAATATCCTTCCACGCAAACAAGCCCTGCTCCATGCCGTACATCACCGCATTGCGGTAGCTTATCATGGGGAGCCCGTACCGGAAGCCGATCATGGAATCGTTTTCCTGTGCGCTTGTGCCGTCCTCCATGGTCATGAACAAAAGCAGTACGCCCGGCGCATTGTCCTGTGTCAGAATACGGTACACCAGATTGTCGTAGCTCTTTTTATAGAATGGGGTGTTGGCATCGTTGACGGAGAACTCCACCACCACAAAGTCGGGATCCTGACATAAAAGATCCTCCTCCGCCCGGTGTACGCCCAGATAGGAGCTGGTTCCTCCCACTCCGGCGTTGACCAGCGTGATCTTTGCCTGCGGGAAGCTGTTCTCCCACCATTTTTTCAGAAGTGACGCATAGTTCTTATCCTGACTGCTCGCCGAGGAGCCCTGGGTGATGGAACCGCCGATCACGCCGATCGTAACCTCTCCGCCATCCTCCGCCTTCCGCATGGCTGCTGCAATCCGCGTCAGGTCTCCCTCCGGGAATGCCGTCGCCTGCTCATACATTTCTTCGGTGATGTAGGTACAGTCCGCCAAAAGAGAGGCCTGCACCGCGGCTGCGTCGATTTTCTCTCCCGCTTTCTCTCCGCCGCAGCCCGAAAGAAGCAGAACACCCATCAAAAGCGCCATGATCCTTTTTTTCATATCCGTTCATCCATCCTCTCTGTGTATGTGCGGATGTCTCACGCCATATCGTAGACGCTCCTTACCGCAAATTCCGTGGCATCCCCCTCTGACACCGTGACCGTCCTGCTGTCCCCGTTCAGGTCAAAGAAATTGTCCGAGAATCTGGCGTCGCCGTTCTTCGGCACGATCTCCACGCTCTTGGCGTAGCCTGCTGCCGCCACCGTGATCTCCCTGCCCGATACGCTGAATGAAAGACCGGGATCCTCAAATTTAAAGTGCTTGGGCGCCGTGAACAGCACGGTTCCCTGTGAAATCACTTCCCCATCCTGTTCAAACCGAAAGCTGACATAATTCTGAAGCTCGTCCGCCTGTGCAAACACGATCTTGTCAAGCCATACCCCGTCAAATGCCGGTGCCGTCACTTTCTGACTTCCCCGGTCAATTATACCCGCGTCTGGGGTGCGCAGCTCCCAGTACACCGTTCCGGTCTGCGCCTCTCTCGTCTCGTTTGCCACATGCAGGCGGATCGCCTTTTCCATGGGCTTTACCCGCTCCTGAATACAGAAGGGGCGCTCCGTCAGCTCGCCTGTCTCCTCGCAGGAGAGCAACACCGGAGCAAACATTCTGCGCTCCGCATAATGCAGCGCCTTCCATCGTCCGTAGTAGTCAATGCTCGCCCAGGACGCCACCGGCCAGATGTCGTTTAGCTGCCATACGACGGTGCCCATGCATCTTCCCCTATGCCGTCTGAAATGCTCCACGCCGTAGCGGATTGCCTCCGCCTGCAAAAGCTGGGAGGCATACAACAGACTGTCAAAGTCTTTGGGATAGAGGTAGGTCTGGGAAAGGTAATCCAGAATCTTTCCGTTTGCCGCCCTGTTTCGCTGGTGCATCTCCATCACGCGGGAAAAGATGTTCCGGTCCCTCGGCTCCGTAAAGCTCTCCACTGTTTTAAGGCAGGGGAAAGACTGGAAGCCGAACTCCGACAGATACCTGAAAAAGTAGCTTCTGTATGCGGTAAAGGGCTTGCTTCCATGCCATACATCCCAATAGTGGGTGTCCCCTCTGTTCTCATCCCACGGGTTGTCGAAGCTGCCGCCCGAGGAGGGTGAGGACGGCCAGTAAAAGGTGGCGGGATCCTCCTCCTTCACAACCTGCGGAATGATGTATTCAAAAATCTTGATGTAATCGCATTTCTGCTTTGCGGAGGGTCTCCAGCAGCCGTCCAGCGTCTGGGTTTCCATCTCGTTATTGCCGCACCACAGGCCCAGACTGGCGTGGTGTCTGATCCTCCGGATATTCTGTCTGAGCTCTTCCCTGATATTTTCGTCAAAATCATCATTCAGCTCATAGGAGGAGCAGGCAAACATAAAGTCCTGCCACACCACAAGTCCCAGCTCATCGCAGAGATCGTAAAAATAATCGTCGGGGTAGTAGCCGCCGCCCCACACCCGGATGCTGTTGTAATTGGCAGCCACGCAGTCCCGTAGCAAGCGCTCGGTGCGCTCCCTGCTGCACCTTGAAAGAAAGCTGTCCTCCGGGATATAATCCGCGCCCATGGCAAAAATATCCAGTCCGTTGACACAGTGGGCAAACCGGTTTCCCCACTCGTCCTTCCCGGTGTCCATGGTCATGGTTCTCAGTCCGATCCTTCTCTCCCAGATATCCAGCACATTTCCTGCCTCGTCCGCAAGGGTCACCTGCACCGTATAAAGAGGCTGCTCGCCGTACCCATTTGGCCACCAGAGCTTGGGATCCGCGATCAGGATGCTTCCGTCCGGCTCCATCCCATAGGCTTTGCCGTCCGGGGAAACCGCCTTTGCCGTAACGCAGAGGTACTCCTGTCCGCGCTCCTCTGCCCTTTTTGTCACCTTACATGCGGTTTTCACCGAAAGGCGCACCGCACCGCTCCCGTCATGCTCCTGTGTCACATAGACCTGCTCAAGCGCCGCCGTGTCCGTCCCCACAAGCTCCACACCCCGGAAAATTCCCATATCCGGCAGTCTGGGGCCCCAGTCCCATCCGAACATGCAGTGTGCCTTTCGCAGGTGCGGATAGCCTTCCATGCCATCCGACACACCGCCCGCAAAGACCTTTTTGTTCTCTTCCTTTATGTAGCGCACAGGCGAATGAAGCTCCACCCGCAGACAGTTCTCTCCCAAAAGGAGCGCATCCGTCACATCATAGCGGTATTCCCTGTGCATATTGTTCACGCTTCCCAAAAGCGCTCCGTTCAAAAAGATGTCCGCCAGTGTGTCAATTCCGTGAAACACCAGCTCTGTCAGGTCATGGGCACGCATCTCTTCCGTCACCGTAAAATGCTTTTCAAAGGTATAATCATGGTCAAAAAGCGGCAGCACGGTAAGCTCGTTCTCTCGATAAAAGGGATCCGGGATCAGACCTTTCTCAAAGCAGATTCCCATGACGGTGCCGGGCACAGTCGCCTCCACAAACTCCCGGGGAATCTGAAATTCCGTCTCCTCTTCGGCTTTAAAAAGCCAGCTGCCGTTCAGGCTGTAATTTTTCATGACAGTACCTCCTGCAATACCGGATCTGCCGCCACAATCTGCTTTGCCGCCTCGCGGTATTTTTCCTCATGCAGATAGGTATGGCGGAAGGGCTTGATGGAGGGCGCCATGTCGATTGCCTTGTAAAAATCCTCACGCCGCATCTGAAGTCCCGCCGCATACTTCCAGAAGCCGGTCTCGGTCAGCACCGTATTGACACGCACATATCTGTGATTCTGCACCTTGCTCATAATGTAGGTTGCGATGCCCACCTGCACCCCGTGAAGCTGCGGTACCTCCAGAATCTTGTCAAGGGCATGGGAAATCAAATGCTCGCTTCCGCTTGTGGGCGCGCTGCTCCCCGCAATCTCATTGGCGATGCCGCTCATGGCAAGGGAGTCCAGAAGCTCCTTTAAGAAGAGATCGTCCTTGATCGTCTCAAAGGGCGTCCGCACAAAGCTGTTGACCGCCTTCTTTGCAATCATAATGGCAAAATCATTGGGTACGCTGACCCCGCAGGCTCCCTCGTACAGCCAGTCATAGATGGCGGTGATCTTGGAGAGCATGTCCCCGATGCCGGAGTAGATAAATTTTTCGGGTGCCGTGCGGATCACCCGGGTATCCACGATAATGCCGTACGCCAGTCTCGCCGGAACGGAAGTCCTTCTCCCGTCCACGATCAGGGACGCGCTGGCGCTGGAGAACCCGTCGCTGGAGCTTGAGGTCGGCACGCTGATGAAGGGCAGCTTGCGCAAAAACGCCGCGTACTTTCCGGCGTCGATCACCTTGCCTCCGCCGATGGACACCACCGCCTTCACATGGTTGGGCAGCCCGAACGCCAGCGTGATGATGTCGTCGATACACACCGTATCCAGCTCCCGGTATTCCAGCACGGAGACACCCGCCTCCTTCAGCGATTCCATCACCTTCATGCCGAACATATCGATCAGTCCGTTTCCGAAATAAATGACAACCCGGTCAAGCCCCTCCTCCTTCAGATAGTTTCCGATCTGGTCAAGGGTCTTGCTTCCCACTTTCAAAATCGCCGGAATGGCGATACTGTTTCCTGTCTGCATAACTGCATCCTCCTGTCTGTTTCTCTTTACTAAGCATACGAAAACCGCCGTGATCCGTCAAGGGTTGATCTGCTCAATCGTCACCGTTCCCTCCCCGGTGACCGTGATTCGCAGCCCGGGATTTACGGTCTCCTTTCCGTCCTCATCATACCACGCAAAGCCCGGCACGGAATAATCGATGACGGCTCCCTCCTTGAAGTACCCGCCGCCGTCGTTGACAAGCCGGATGATCCGCCTGCCGTTGTGGGTGGCGTCGTAGTATTCGCTGAAACCGTTGTACTTGAAGCTCCGATACCCGTACACATCGGTGGTCACATGCGCATCCACATGGAAAATACGGATGCCCTCATGCTTCTCGCGGATTGTCCCCACCATGTTTCCCTCCGCCGTATCGTACTGGATCAGGAAATATTCTCCCTTGATCAGCTTCTTTATATTCTCCTCCTCCACAGGAAACATGGGCACCAGAATGCAGTTTCCCTCCACGCTGGCACTCTTTAGGCGGTATTCCTGCGTCCCGCCTCTGTAAACCTTCACCTGATCCTCCTTCAGCCATCCGAGCATCAGTTTGGAGAGCTGGGAGTAGTCCCCCGTCATCTCGTCCATCATCTCCGTGCCCGCAATGCCGTCCATCGCCTCAAAGTCCCAGTCCAAATCATACTTGTAATAGTCCGGCAGCCCCATGCAGTGCCCGAACTCATGGCACATCTCCTCCACAAAATAGCCTTTGTTGTATTCATAGGGCTGCGCGTCGTTTATGATAAAATAATAGGGGTACACGCCGTCCACGCAAAATTCCTCGTCGTCATACCAGGTGGACTGGCAGCCGTACCAGTACAGATCCTCTCCCGCGATGGTTAAGGTAAACGCATCGATATGTCCGTTGTTGTCGCTGTCGTAGTCCCGGTAGTCAAGCTCCTCATCAAACGCCGACAGCACCTCCTTCGCCAGCATCTCAAATCCGTTGTCCGCATTTTTGTAATCCTCCATGGGAAGCTCTGCGGTATAGTAGCGCACATCCCCGGAAAGCTGCAGCTGACCGTAGGAGGCGTTCCGCTCAAAGGTCGCCATGCTCTCCTCCCCGTCGCCGAACAGAAGCTCCTGCATCTCCTCCTCGGAAAGTGCATCCTCCCCATACCGCTCATCGGGAAAATCCACCAGAAAGACCGGCATCCTCACCTCGCCCGTAGTGGGCGTGCTGTAACTGTCAAAGGTGGTACAGGGCCCCTTGATATTGGGGCTCTCGGTCTTTTCCCTGCGCCCGCAGCCGGAAAACGCCCACAGCGCGCAGTTGAAAACCAGAAATGCCCTCCATGCTCTTTTGTAAATTTTCCCTTTTCCTCTCATCCCTATCTCCATTCCCAAAAGCATCGCTTAAAGCTCCACAACTCTGGTCGCGATCTTTTCCCGAAAACGCACATCATGATCCACCAGAAGCATGGTGGGCCTGTAAGTCAAAAGCAGCTGCTCGATCTGCATGCGTGAAAATACATCGATGTAATTTAACGGCTCATCCCAGATATACAGGTGGGCGGGCGTCATCAGGCTCGCCGCAATCAGCACCTTTTTCTTCTGCCCCTCCGAGAAGTCCTGCAGGGGCTTTGAAAACTGCACCCTCTCCATGTCAAGCTGTCGCAGCAGCGCAAACAAAAGGCTCTCCTCCAGACCCCTGTCCCTGCAGAAGGCACGGATGTCCCCCTGCAAAAAAGAGGTGTCCTGATTGATATAGGAAATCACAAGCCCTGCGCCGATCTGCAGCTCGCCTTCCATGACGACAGGCTGTGCCTCCTGCAAAAACGCCTTGATAAAGGTGGACTTGCCGCAGCCGTTCTCGCCGTGGAGAAAGACACGTTCCCCCTGCATCAGTGTAAAATTAAAATCTGTCAGAATCCGCTTTTCTCCATAGCCCAAGGCAAGCTCCCTGCAGCTTATCAGCCGTTCCTTATGGTATACAAGGGGCTTTAATTTCAACACTGCCGGACACTCAATATCCTGTAAGAGCCCTTCCTTCTCCTCGATCTCGCGCTCCATGCGCTTCTCGTAGCTTGCCACCCTGCTCTGCATCTTCTTTGTCTTGGCACCGATGTACGCCCGGGTGTCCGGACATCTGTCATGCTCCTTCACGGGATCAAAGCCGATCTTTGTGGACTCGTTCTTCTCCGCCCACCTTCTGCTCTGCTCCACCGCCTTTTTTAAGGACGCGATCTCCCGCAAATGCTTTTCATTCTCCGACTCCGCAAACTGATCCATCCGGCTCTTGTTCTCCCACCATGTGGAAAAATTGCCGCTCTGCACCTGAATGCTCTTGCGATTCAGCACCAGCACATGATCGATGCAGTTGTCCAGCAGATCCCTGTCGTGGGAAACCAGAATAAAGCCCTCCTTCCCGCGCAGATACTGCTTTACGTTCTCCCTCGCCCGCCCGTCCAGATGGTTGGTGGGCTCGTCGATCAGAAGGAAATCATGCTCCCCGGAAAAAAGCAGCGCTAAAAGCACCTTGGTGCGCTCCCCGTGGCTTAAGCTATTAAAGGGGCGGTACAAAAGCTCCGCATCCGCCTGCAGCTTTCCCAGCTCGCAGATCACTCTCCACTCCTCGCAGCCCGGCTTTAATTCCTCCAGAAATTCCGAAGCGCACTGTTCTCTATGTTCCTCTTTCACCTGATACGGAAAATAATCAAATACCGTAGGTGCAGAGATTGTCCCCTGATAGGCGTACTTCCCCATCAGAAGATTTAAAAACGTGGTCTTTCCTTTTCCGTTCCTCCCAATCAATCCCAGCTTCCAGTTTGTATCGATGGAAAAGGATACCTTTTCAAAAATCGTATCAAAACTTCCCTCATAGCCATATGTGAGTTCCGTCACCCGAATCTGTGCCATACACATTCCTCCTGTCCTTACAAGCGGTTCTTCGCTGCGGTTCTTCCTCACATATTTTTGCATTCAAAAAGAGAGGATATGAGAACCATAACCCACTTCTGGTAACACGAAAAACGGCATACAAAACCTGCCGCAGCGAAAAACATTTCATGTTCTCAAAAGATGGTTAAATTCTCATTGGCCTCTCCTCTCTGTTTTTTCTCCGCTTATCATACCACACTATCTCTTTTCATGCAAGACGGCAGTTTCACCTTCTGCACCCATCCGATCAACTGCCCGGACAAAATGACGGTCAGCACGGAGAATCCGATCCTGCGCACCGGAATATAGGTGAGGGACAGGACTAAAACCACCAGATCCGTAAACAGATAAGCCCACTGGATCTTACATCCGGTAAGTGCGGAAATGCTCATGGCAAGCGCATCATCCCCGCTGGGTGCCCCGCCGACCCGCACGCAGAGCCCCGCTCCGAGCCCTACAAAAAACGCTCCCAGAAACGCAGCCAGAAGCGGCATATCCGCAAGCTCCGGCCAGAGCGGCGGAAACAGCTCACAGATCTTGTATGTGGCGGAAAAGCCCACGGTCGCAAGCACCGTATATCCGAGGAACCCCTTTCCCATGAGCTTCCACCCGAGACAATAACAGAGAATGTTCATAACAAAGCCCGATATCGCCGGGGACACCGAAAACCAGTGCTCCAAAAGCAATGTCATTCCAAGCACGCCTCCCTCCGTCACTCCCGAAAAGGAATGCACATGGTAGAGCCCGAATGCCAGTATCACGCTGCCCGCCAACGTAATCAGACAATTTTTCAATCCTAATTTCAATTTTCTTTCTCCTATGTTACAGAAAAGGCAAAAATAATTCCTGCGGAATCATTTCTGCCTCCTTTTTTAACGATAATACTTGTAAAACAGCGCCATAAAGATCAGCGCGGGTATCATATACAAAATACCTACATGCAGGATAAAGGAGGTGTTTTTTCCCTTTCTCGCCTCTCGCTTACGCTGCACATAATCCCAGAAGCTCTCGTCCCTCGGCCCCGCCATGGGAATGAATACACGGCACAGGCTGCGCGCGGCATAGGCGATTCCGTCCAAAGCCCCACAGTCCGCAATTTTCAGCAAAAGACCGAACATAATGAAAATCACACCGGGAACGGTAAAGGCATCGCACAGGATCCGATACCGCTCCACCCTGCTCTGCACCGTGGAAAGCCCATAGGTCTGCGTCACCAAAAGGGCCATCAGACCTGCGATGGCGCAGGTTACTCCGTATTTGACAAGCGTTCCGGTTACGGCTTTTTTCACTGTAAAAGCTCCTTCTTGTACTTCTCTTCCTCCGCGTCATTGCAGTATACAAAGTGACCGGGGATCAGCTCCCTCATGCTGGGCTTATCCGTTGTATAATCATGCTCTGCAAGCGGATTATACACGATACGCTGTCTGTTCTTCTCAGACCTGGGATCCGGCAGAGGAATAGCGGAAAGCAGCGACTTGGTATAGGGATGCAGCGGATGGCGGAACAGTTCATCAGAAGAAGCAAGCTCTACCATCTTTCCGAAATACATTACGCCGATGCGATCCGAAAAATATTTTACCACGGACAAGTCGTGGGCGATAAACATGATCGTCAGTCCAAGCTGCTCCCGAAGGTCGTTGAGCAGGTTGATCACCTGCGCCTGAATGGACACATCCAGTGCGGAGATCGGCTCGTCCGCAATCAGAAGATCCGGGCGCATGATCACCGAGCGGGCAATACCGATACGCTGTCTCTGACCGCCGGAAAACTCATGGGGATAACGTCCCGCATGCTCACGCACCAGACCTACCATCTCCAGAATCTCATATACCTTCTGGTCGATATACTCCTTATCCTTCACGCCGTTGATCACAAGACCCTCGGAAATGATCTCGCGCACCGTCATTCGGGGATTCAGCGAAGCAATGGGATCCTGAAAGATCATCTGAATCTTTGTAATCAGGCGGGATTTCTTTGCCACGCGCAGTTTTTCACTGTATTCCTTTTTCAGCTCTGCAAGCTTCCCGGGATCCTTTTCCGCAGCAAGCTTCGGCTCATACTCTTCCTTGATCTGGGCTGCCAGCTTCTTCGCGTACTCCCTGTCAGAGTTCTTATGGTCAAACTCTGCCTCGCGGATCAGCCTGCGGTTTTCCGCCACTGTCTCCTCCAGCTCTTTTTTCAGCCGGGCAATCTCCGCCTCATTCTTTTCCTGCAGACCGGGCTGCTCTTTTGCAGCCTTTCGCAGCGCCGCAATCTCTTTCTTCGTGTTGGCGCGTGCGTCACGGATCGCATTCTTATAAGACATGGTTCCCGCGCAGACACGCTGGCCCTTGAAATAAATGCTGCCCGATGTAATATCGTAGATTTTGATGATGGAACGGCCTGTCGTGGATTTACCGCAGCCGGACTCACCTACCAGACCGAACACCTCTCCCTTCTTGATGTCGAAGGAGACGTCATCCACCGCTTTGGTGCTCTTGAAATACTGGCACAGATGCTCAACCCTGAGCAAAACTTCTTCGTTGCTGTTGTCACTCATGCTGCTCACCTCCGGTCTTGGTCATTCGCGCAATACGGTCAGTGATCGTCTTGGGGATCTCCACCTTCGGCGCATTGGGATGCAGCAGCCATGTGGCTGCCTTGTGTGTCTCTGAAATTTCAAACATGGGCGGCTGCTGCTCAAAATCAATCTGCATTGCGTACTTATTTCTGTCCGCAAAAGCATCTCCCTCCGGCGGATAGATCATATTTGGAGGCGTACCCGGAATGGCATCCAGCTTCTCATTGGTGTCCAGATCCGGCATGGAGGACAAAAGCGCCCATGTGTACGGATGTCTCGGATCGTAGAAAATATCCTCGGCAGTACCGTACTCCACAATCTTTCCGGCATACATTACCGCAATGTCGTCCGCCATGTTGGCAACCACGCCCAGATCGTGGGTAATAAAGATAACCGACAGATTACGCTCTGCCTTCAGTTTGTTGATCAGCTCCAGAATCTGCGCCTGGATGGTAACATCCAGTGCAGTGGTGGGCTCGTCACAGATCAGCACATCCGGGTTTGCGGCAAGCGCGATTGCGATTACGATACGCTGACGCATACCGCCGGAAAACTCAAAGGGATACTGGTCATAGCGGAGCTCCGGCTCATGGATACCCACTTCCTTCATCAGTCCCAGTGCTTTCTCCTTTGCCATGCTTCTGGTCACGAAATAAACTACCTCCGAAGCACGCACACGGAAAAACTCGACCAGCTCCTCGCTGCGCTTCTTAAAATCAGTCTCCGCGGAAGCTGCGATCTGCTGCTCGTAATGCTCTTTTAAGTTAGAAACCACCTTCGCGATGTCTTCCTTCAATACATCCAGATCATAGACAACCTTCGGAACCACCTTCCAGTCCACGGTCTTTCCTCTGGCAATCAGCGACTCTCTCTTCTTTGACTGCTTTTCGTAGCGCGCCTCCTCCTTCGGATTGTTCTTCACCGCTGCGAAATATCTCTCGATGTTGTGATTTAACGTGGTGCCGAACGTGTATGCCATGCTGTCTTTTCTGATCTCAAGGCGGTCAATGGAATCGTTGACCTGTGCAGTCAGCTCCTTGCAGCGCTTCAAGGCATCCGCCTTGGTAAACTCACCCTTATAAAACTTTTCCGCCTCCTCCAACGCTTTGCAGACAGTCTTTTTCTTCTCCACGGAAACACTGTTGGAGTGACGGATTCCCCTCTCCTCTGCCAGACGGAATTTCTCCATGTAATCTGCTTCATGGAATGCGACAGCTGTCCTGTTGATCTCCTCTATGGGTTTGGCAAAGAAGGTGGGATCATCCTTGTGAAGCTTGTAATAACCGATGCTGAAAAATGCGGGTCTGGTGCGCTTCTGCACTTCCTCCAGCAGCGCCTCGATCTCGCCCAGCACCTTCAGGATCGACTCGGGAACCGGTGCCACCGTATCCTTCGCCTTTCCCTTCGCAGGCTTATAGTCACCGGACACATTGACAAGTCTCTGATGAAGCTCATTCCTTCTGTCCGGGAAATCTCCGTTCAAAAATACGTTGTCAACCTTGGCAAGCTTTGCCGCAAACTCTTTGAGCAGTCTCTTTACATCCTGCTTCTGGTTCTTGCTTGCGAAAAAGCAGAACGCCTTGATGCTGCTCTCCAGCTCCACCACTGTGTTCAGCACCAGATTGTACTGATTCTCCAGCTTGTTTGCTTCGATGCAGAAACGGTCAAAATTGTCCGCCATCACATCCGTCACGGAAGCGTCATTGCCCTCGGCAGCCGCCATATTCACCTTGAGCTCATGGAGGGTCTTGTTAAAGACCTCCCTTGCCTCCCTGCGGTTTGCCTTATTCTTTAAAAGCATCGCCTCGGTGATCTGCTTCCCGATCTTCACAATCGGGTTTAAGGATGACAGAGGATCCTGAAAGATCATGGATATCTTGTCACCGCGCAGCTTATACATATCATCTTCGTTGATTCTGAGAAGATCCTTGCCGTCGTAAAGGATCTCACCGCCCTCCACAACGGAATTTCCTGCCAGAATGCCCAGAATCGCCTTGGAGGTCACGGACTTACCGGAACCGGACTCTCCCACGATTGCGAGCGTCTTGCCCCTCCCCAGATCAAAAGAGATGTCGCGCACTGCCTTTAACATACCGCCGGAGGTACGGAAAGAAATCTGCAAATTTTTTACTTCAAGTATTTTATCCATCTCTTAGTCCTCCACTCCGCGCAGCGACGGGTTGAATGCATCACGCAGACCGTTGCCGAACAAATTAAAGCAAATCATGAGCAGTGACAGGAACAATGCAGGACAAATCATAAGATGGGGATAGTTTGTCCAGATACCCTGTGAATCGGAAAGCAGGTTGCCCAGAGAGATAAACGTGCTGGAGCTCAGCTTTACGATACCCAGAAAGCTCAGCATACTCTCTGTCGTGATAACGCCGGGAATGACCAGTGCGGAGGAGGTTACCACCGTACCCAGTGCATTGGGGAAGATATGCTTAAAGATGATTCTTCCGTCCCGGGCTCCCAACGTGCGGGCCGCCATGACATATTCCTGATTCTTGTAGCGGTAGAACTGTGTTCTCACGCTGTATGCCGTACCCAGCCATCCCGTCACCACAAAGGCAAACAGAAGACTCGGGATCGGTCCCACCTTCTTGGACAAATGGAGCTGGAACAGCGTACACACCACGATGAAGGGAACACCGTTCAGGATATCGCTGATACGCTCCATCATCAGATCCGCAAGACCGCCGTAGTAGCCCTCCACCGCGCCGTACATGGAACCGATGAGGAAGTTGATCACGGATACGCAGACCGCGATCAGAAGACTCAGTCTCACGCCGCCTGCAAGACGCAGCGCCATGTCATACCCCTGTGTGTCCGTACCCAGAAAGTAATCCGGCTCAAAGCCGTTTACGTAGCGGTAATAATTGTAGTACAGCACACGCACCTTGTACTGTGCCGTCTCCAGATTTCCGCCGCCGGTGTATTCATAATATTTCAGATTGCCGTCCTCGTCGCGCTTGTAATTATCCTCAAGCACCATGCCCTCGCCGTAGGAAAGCTTTGTAACCTTTCCCGTCGCCACGTCAACGGACACGGGAACTCCCTTGCCGTTTGTCTTGTACCAGAAATTGGCGTTGTTCGGATCAAAGCAGAATTCGTTATTCTCCACCAGCGGATAGAACACCTTAAGCCCGGTCTCCTCCTCCCATGCACGGATCAGCGCATACTCGGACTGCTTAATACTTCTGTACTGGAAGCCCACCTCAAGGTAGGTGTCGATCGTACCTGTGTAGCTCGCCTTCTCCTTCTTTGCAGCATCCAGTGTAATAACGGGATCGCTGATGTGCAGCATGGGCTGGTAGTAGCTGTTCAGACCCTCCTCAAGGGTTGCGCCGTGTCCGTCCCAGTCCTCTGCACCGATTCCCACACTGACCGCCTGCACCAGACTGGTGTCGGAAAAGTTTCTCTTCACGCCGCCGTCTGCAATGCCGAGCGGTCTCAGCCATGTGATGCGGGGCGCTTTCTTTGCATAATTGACATCCATAAAGGTCACATCATACCTGCGCGTCAAAAGCGGCGTCAGAAACGCAAACAGGATGATCAGGATAATAATGACCGCCGCAACCACGGAAGCACGGTTCTTGCGGAACCGGATCCACGCGTCCTTGAAGTAGCCGATGGGTTTGTCATCAAATTTCTTGTCTGTGATTCTCTCCCCTTCGTGGACAAAGGCGAACTTTTCCTTGGGGATACTCTGATATTCCATATATGTCTGTGCCATCTTATTTCTCCCCCATTCTGATTCTAGGATCGATGAATCCGTAGCTTAGGTCTACCACGATACCCGCCAGCAGGCCTACAAAGGTATAGAAAATGGAATCGATCATGAACACATCATAGTCAAACAGCGCAATCGACTTCAGGTAAAGCTGTCCCACTCCGGGGATGGAGAAGATCTGTTCAATGACGAGGGAACCTCCCAGAATGCCGACAAAGCTGGAAATGATCATGGGAAGGATGGGAACCATCGCATTCTTCAGTGCATGGCGCGTGGTCGCCTGCCCTCTCGTCAGTCCCTTTGTGCGGGCAAGCAGCATATAGTCCGAGGTCAGAGTCTCCGTAAGCTCCGCTCTGGTAAAACGGCAGAGACCTGCAATTTCGCCAAAGGACAGGGCGATGATCGGCGCGATCATACTGTAGAACATTTTTCCGGTAAACCAGCTGTTCCCCGCATCCGCCAGCGCATACACCTGAAGCGGCAGCCAGCCCAGCTTAAAATAAAGGGTGTACTGCACCAGAAATGCATATACGTAGGACGGCACGGAAATAAAGACCATGACCAGCGTACTGATCAGGGAATCCTGCCATTTATTCTTTTTGATCGCGGCAAAAATACCGAGTCCGATTCCAACCGGAATGGAAAAGAGGAGGGAATACAGATTGACCAGAACCGTGGGCGGCAGTCTGTCCATCAAAACATCCCACGCCGGCGTGCGGAAGGAAATATACCATGAGGTACCGAAATCCCACTCCGTCACAATGTTTTTCAGATAGATGCCAAACTGCTTCAGCAGCGGCTCGTTGTACCCCAGTGCATCCCATCTTGCCTGAATGGCGGCTGCCTGTACCTTATCGGTGGGCAGCTCCCTCGGAAGGATACGCACCAGCATAAAGCAGATTGTTGTGATGACAAACAGGGTTGCAAACATCAGGCAGATTCTCTTAACTACATACTTGGCCATGAAACCAATCTCCTTTTCCTGTCACTCTTTCTTACATAGAGACTGCATATTGTCATACAGTGATGTCAAAACATCAACATATGACAATATGCAGGCTTGTCTTTCCTGACCGACACACATGGGGGCAGCAGAAGCCCTGCTGTCCCCCTGATGTATCAGTATATAAAGCCATACTTACTTTTATTCGTAACTGATCTCGCCGTTCTGACTGCTCACGAAATCGCTCCACTCAGCGTCTGTGTAGTTGTACTTCATCAGACGCATACCGCCGAAGTCATACATAATGTTGTAGGACTCGGTGTAGTAGTCAAGCTGGTAAGCAAGCATGAAGCACTCGGTCATGCTCGCAAGAGGAATGCGGTAGTACTTCTCCAGCCATGCCTCTTCCATCTGTGCGGTAATGCTCAGTTTGGTAGCAAAGTCAGCCTCGGTATATGCACCGTTGCCGATCAGGGCACCGCTCCACGCCTGCCATGTCATGGTAACGTCCTCGCCGTTTACCTTCAGGGTCAGGGTCTCGGTCTTGGGATCCCAGCAGCCTGCCTCATTCAGGGAGTACTGATCGGGATCGCAGTAAACCTGGAAGTTTCTGAACGGATAGAAAGCTGCTCCGCCCCATGCGCCGTAACCGATTGCGAACTCGCCGTTTGCAGTATCGTCATATCTGTTGGTCAGGTTGCCGATTGCCTCCAGCGTGATGGTTCCGAAGCCGGAGCCCTCTGCTGCGGCGTTGATGTACTTGTTCATCAGTTCGATCTGGTTGTTGTCTGCGGAATCAAGAGCACCTGCCTTGTAGCCCACACGGATGTGGATGGGATCTCCCTCAGTGTACAGACCGTCCGCAACCAGCTCCTCACAAGCCTGCTTCATCAGAGCCTGTGCCTCGGTCAGGTTGTAGCCGTTGATGGAATCATATGCTTCCTTCAGGGTCTTGTACGGTGTACCATCGCCGTACTCTACACCGTATACATTGCAGATTGCCTGCATAGCCTCATCGGATCCACGGTAGGAAGAGTTGGGGTCATTGTATACATCATAGAAGTAAAGGTTGTTCATGGTTGCATAAGCGGGCTTGTAGCCGGGCGTTGCGCCAACCCACTCGGTTCTGTCGATACCAAGGCTGAATGCCTTACGGAAGTTAACATTGGAAATTACAACAGAGTTGGTATTTCCCTTGGAGTTATCCATCTCTTTCAGCTTATCCAGATTGGTGTTGAAGAAGAAGGACATGGTGTAGGTCTCGTCAACCTTGTACAGTCGATCGCTGGTTGCGTAGGTTACCAGATCGTCGGAGGAAGGTGTCCACTCAGACAGCTCACCCTTCAGGAACGCCTGCTTTGCAGCAGCGTCATCCATAACATCAATTACAATCTTGTTGGTCTGCCACTGGGGAACTGACTCACCGTCTACCAGGAACTCGGTCATGCTCAGAAGACTTCCGTCCTCCTGCTTGGTGTAGCCCCAGTAATTCTCGTTCTGCTCCAGCACCATCTGCTTGTCTGTCTGCAGGGATACCAGCTTATAAGGACCGTAGGACATGGTAGTCTCAACGGAGGTGCAGTAGTCGGTGGTCACCAGAGTTCCGGTGGTGTCCTTTCCTGCTTCGTAAAGAGGCTCATATACCAGCCAGTTGGAAGTCAGGGAGGTCATAAAGTAGTTCTCGTCAATGTAGTTCTGGGTTACATAGCGGATGGTGTAATCGTCCACCTTGTAGCATCCAACGGTTGCGTCATAATCCACAACGGGGAAGGTGGTGTCATAAACCAGATAGTTTGCAGCGTCGTCTGCGCTCTCGCCCCAGTCTGCAACTGCGGTGATCACACCTACGATATCTGCCAGAGTCTCCTCTGTCAGGGCTACATAGCCGTCTGCGTCTGCTGCAGCACGAAGCTTCTCAAAGCTGTCCACACCGAAGTAAGCATCGCCGTAAGCATCCACATAATCAGCCAGTGCATTGCCGCTCAGCCAGGTCAGTGCACTTGCGGTTGCAATGTACACGGGCTCACCGTCGGGAGTGGTATATACGCCGTCCTCGCCCAGTACCAGGTCGGAAACTGCATAAGCTGCATTTGCCGCATTTTCCATCTTTACGGAACGGCCGGAGTTATACATTGCAAGACCGCCTGCAACTGCGGATTCTCCTGAATAATACAGGTTTGCACGGTAGTTCTGCATATCAGGATTCAGAAGCTGCTTCATGGAATAGATATAAGTATCTGCATTGATCGGGGTACCATCCTGCCAGGTAACACCCTCTCTCAGTTTGATCTCATACACATAACCGGAGGTGGTGTTGGTTGCATCCTTTCCTGCCTGAAAGGATACTCCGTACTTGGTCAGATCATCCTGATGATCTGCGGTCACATCGGTAACGGCGGTTGCCATTTCATAGCACCACTGATAAACGCCGTTCTCGGAATCCAGAATGGTCAGGTCAACCAGCGGGCTGGTCACATATCTGCGGATGGCGTCGTCAGCGTTCGTATCCCAGGAATGCTCATTCCATTTGGTAGCCAGTGCGGATGAGTAGGTGTGATAGGTATAGGTTGCACCGGTTGCACCGGTATTATCACCGCCTGCCTGAGAACTGTCCTGTACAGAGCTTGACGATTCGCCGTTTGCGGGGGTTTTGTCGCCGCCGCAGGCTGCCAGGCTAACTACCATAACGGATGCCAGCAGCAAGCTTAATACTTTCTTTCTCATAATTTTTCTCCTCTCGATAAATTATTACGTTCGGCAAACAACTGTATTCTTTGACAGAGGAACGTATCCATCGGGACTGAGGTTTCGTATCTTTACCGTGCTACCACTTCACCTCATTAAAACAGGCCTTAATACAAAAAAAGTGCCCTGAACCCCTTTGTTCAACGCAATCATCCTAAAAAACACAACTGTCTGCCGCTCTCGTACAAGTAACTATTATACATACAGGCGATGATTTGTCAAGAAAATTATACAATTAAGCGTGTACTTTCGTGGAGATTCTCAGCAAGTTCCTTTACCTTCAGCACCATTCTCTCGATCTCCTCGATGCCCACGCGGTTCTCCTGAGTTGCGGATGCCACCTGCTCCACAGTGCTGCAATTCTCCTTCGTGCTGTCGTTGACCTGCCTCATGCCCTCAGCAATATCGCAGCTTCTGCTTCTGACCGCCTCGGTAGTTTTCTCCACCTCCGCCATCTGTTCGGACAACTCCTTATTGGACAGCGTGATCTTTTCCGTGGAGCCCTGCACGTTGCGGATATCCTGCATACCGTTTCTGGCGAGCTGTACACTCTGATCCATTACAGCCACTGCCGTCTCCGTGCTGCTTACCACTTCATTTACAATTTTTCCGATATTTTCCACTGCGCCTCCGGTCTGATCGGAGAGCTTCTGGATCTCATGTGCCACCACGGTAAAGCCTTTTCCCGCCTCCCCCGCTCTGGCTGCCTCTATGCTGGCGTTCAGGGCAAGGATGTTTGTACGTCCCGAGATGTTCTTGATGAGCTGCACAATACTTAAGATCTCCTTGGATTCTTCGCCGAGCCTTGCGATCACGCCCCTGCACTCGTCGGTGCTGTCATTGATCTGCTCCATGCTGCGGACTGCGGAATCCATCTTGTCCTGATTGTCCTTCGCCTGATCATTGATCTGTCCCGCCAGCCCGGTGATCTGTCTGTTTCTCTCGTCAAGGGCAATGAGCTGGGCGTTGATCTCCTGCGTCTTTCTGTTCATTCTCTCAATCTCTGCCGTGTTGTCGCTGAAGCTTTGCAGCACCTGTTTCGTTTCTCTGGAGATCTGTTCGTTTGCCGCCGCGGAGGTCTCGGAAATTCCCGACAGATCACGCACCATGGAAAGGAGGTATTCCGAGGTACGACCAGACTGCTCCTGCATCTGCTTCATGTCCGCCATCAGCTTTTCCTGCTCCTCCGCTCCAAGCAGATTGGACAGCATCTCCGCAGTCCGTCTGCACAGCATGGTAAAGATAGCTGCCAGCGCCACCAGCACCAACGCTCTCGGCACGATGCCAAACACAAACAGCTTGTAAAGGGTGGGCAGATTTTTATCCGGCAGTGTATTCAAGACAAAAGCGAGCCACTGCCCCGCCGATACCCCGATTACGGAGAGCACCGTCGCCATGATATTCAATTTTCTTGAAAAGTACAGACTGGCGATGGCTACGGCGTAAATATACAGCACCACCACATGATAGGTCAGCGTGATCACCGACACGGTCACAAAGCAGACCGCCGCCACGGTGATCACATACTTTACCCACGCCTCCTCCAGCTTCATCACATTTACCAGAAGCGTCGGAACCCACAAAAACACCGTCGCCAGAAGGTACGCCGTCACCATGATTTTCATTTCGATCACGAACACGCCGAGCACATTGAGGAGGAACACCAATGTATACAGCAGAAAGGTGATCCGCATCACCTTCGCGACCGCCTTGTTCGCCTTCTTTTCGTTCTGCACCAGAACCTGGCTGCTCTCCTTCGTTTTCCTGTTGTCTTTTCCGTTTTTCATCTCTTGTTACCTCATCCTTTCTTCCCTTGTTCTCCCGCCGCAGCAAATTTTGCCCGGCGTAATTTTCCATGAAATCAAAAAAACGCAGTTGCTGAGTGTCTCCACATCCAGCACTGCGTCTTAAGCGTCTCGCCTTGTCTTTTTATTACGTTATAAGCTCACGAATCCGTACTCGTCCCGGGCGACCCGCGTCAGCTCTCAAGCAGTCTGCGAAATTCCTTGTCCCTGTCAAAGGTTTCCTCCACAAATCCGGGAATTTCCTTGATCGCCTTGCACAGGCTGACACTGAACCCCGTAAGGATCTGACCGATTTCTTTTTCCGAATAGGGGCACTCCCCCGTGACAATCAGGGTTGCCAGACTGTGTACCACCAGCCACATATCCCGGAAATACCGGTCTGCCGTGTCCGCATCCATATGGTATATCTTTTCAAGCGATTCCCTGATCAGATTCTGCGAACGATGCATGGCTTCCATGGCACCATTCTCCCCGTGCGCCGCCCCTTCCAGAAACAGAAGTCTGTACAATTCCGGTTCTTCCCCGGCAAAGCGGATATAACTCATGCCGAAGCCGTAGAACGGAACCGGCGCTTTAAGCCCTTCTGAGACATACCTCTCATAGATTTCTTCCGCTGCCGCCCGCACTTCATTCTGTGCTTCCTCCATTGTCTTGAAGCAGGTAAAAATCGGCTGGGTAGACACTCCCAATTCATCCGCTATGGCCCGCGCCGTCAATGCGCGTCTTCCCTTTTTCTGCACCACACGCACGGCTGCCGTGACCATTTCGGCTCTGGTAAACTTGTTTTTCGGCGCCATAAAGAACCTCCTGCCCCCGAATATATCATGGCAATATATATCATTCGTTATATATCAGGAGTATAATTCTTTTCTCAGGATCTGTCAATACGCAGCCGGTTTACTTCCTTTGTAAATTCCCCCAGAACCCATTCATACATATGCGGATCCTCGTACCCCCGGTATCCCCGCTCCACGACCATGCCGAGCCGCTGCCAGATCCGGTATACAAGGATGCGGCATTTTTCCGTCCCAGGTATCCGTGTGAATGTATCTGGGAGAAGCTGCCGAATCCAGTTCCTCCGCACAGCTCTTGATCATCTCCCGCAGCTGCTTGGGGGAAATGCCGGGGATTTCCACCTGCTTTTCCTCGGCGTCGAGCAGAAGCCAGTCAAACAGCAGGTAAACAAACTCGCTGTTCCGCCTGCAGTAGCTTTCCTCTATGTTGGGAATACCATACACAGGCGCCTCCAGTGTGCAGATCTGCCTCGTGATATCTCCCATCTGCCCTTTTATGCACTCCCGCTGCTCCTCGTTCACATCACCGCATTCACTCAAGGGTTTCCCTTCCAGAAAACTCATAAAAAAGTAGGGAACATCGCAAATTTCCGCGCTGTCATCATAGTAGATCAGCTCCGGCATCGGAATCGTGGTCTTTTCATGCAGAGTCCGCAGCATCTGCGCCTCTGTCGGAACATACTCCCTCTCATGCCGCATCACCTTCACCTGCGCGTCGGATGCCACCTTGAGAACCATTTTCTGCTCTGTCTCCACAAGATAAACCGCACTGCAGAATCCGCCCGAAAGTGCCTTGATCCGTTTTAACGGATTCGGCTCCTTGCAGGCACGGCTCACCATCTGTGAAATCATTTCTTCCGAGATCCAGTTCTTTGTAATTGCATTCATGATTTCCTCCAAACAGCACTGCGTCTCTGCGTCCGGCTTTTTTATTTTATTTTATTACAGCAGCCCGTTCTCCCTCGCGCGGTTCACTGCCTGCTGTCTGTTCTGCACCTGAAGCTTTCGGAAAATGTTATGGCTGTGAAACTTGATGGTTCCCGCCTTTTTTCCCAGCTTCCCGGCAATCTCATCATTGCTCATTCCCTGCGCCCGTCGTAGCAGGCAGCCAGACATTCCAGCGCATTCAGGCTGGAGGTCAGTTCCTCCCATCCGGTCTTATGAATCCTCTCCCGGATCTTTTCCACCAGCGTTTTCGCCGCCTTGGTCTGTCCGTTTACCAGCAGAATCCTCATCTGCAAAGCCATGGCTACAAACAGGCACCGCATATCATCCTCGTATTTGATCAGCGGAATGGTTCCCGTCACAAGCACCAGCGCGTCAAAGCACCTGTCATTCTGGTAGTGCCATTCGGCAAGCGCAATCTCATACACACTTTTCCCGCTGTTGCCGTACAGTTCGCGGATCACCGCTGTGATAGGCTCCTTATATTTTTCCAACACGCGCCCATATCTGGTAAAATCCTGGAAGCCGTTCAAAATGCCGGGTCTGCATGCCGACATGGTAAGATTCCCTTAAGCGTCCTTTCCCGACAGGCAGCCCCTGCACTCCTCCATGCGGGTCTCTGCCTCCTTCTCTGACAGTCCGTACACCTTCCTAAGCTTGCGGATGATGATCTCCTTCTCCACGCCGTCCTCCAGCTTGTCCAGAATAAAACCCCTTATCCCTCTTTCAAGCCCTCTTTCAAGCCCCTCTTCTCTTCCCCGTTCCAGGCCTTCCTCTCTCCCCTCTTCCCTCATGTCATCATCATGCAGTAATTCCTTCATGTATTCCGCCCTCCACTTCTCATTCCGTCTCGCTCGCTCCACCGCATTCTCGATCTTCTTCGTC
>URSA01000002.1 GCA_900550475.1 uncultured Lachnospiraceae bacterium | reverse complement strand
TTTTCGTCTGACTTCGTGCTCAGATCGGGTACAGATGAACACTTTTCCTCTCCTGTACCCGGTTTTCGTTCGACTTCCCGCTCAGATCGGGTACAGATCGCTCTTTTTCTTCTCCTGTACCCGATTTTCGTCTGACTTCGTGCTCAGATCGGGTACAGATGAACACTTTTCCTCTCCTGTACCCGGTTTCCGTCCGATTTCCCGCTCAGATCGGGTACAGATCACACTTTTTCCGCTCCTGTACCCTTCCTGCTCTCTCCGCCCCGCGTTACTTTCGGACAATACCATTTTTCAGACAATCTCCTCCAGAACCTGCTGGATCCTTGGGTGTTCATAAAAGAAATTTTCCATCGGATTTCTTAAGGTGTGCTGCACGGCGTCCGCATCCTTTATGATTTCTTCAAACCAGTTCCCTTTCACGTTTTTGTCACTGTGATTGTAGACTCCCTGATAGATCATTTCCTTCTCTTCGTCCGAAAAGCTTGTAAGCTTACTGAGAACATATTCTCTGGCATAATCAGCACATTTATGAGCATGATCATAGGTATCCTCCTCAACATCCGCATATGTCAAAAGATCGTGAAGAATCCCGACAATTTCCGCCAACTCAGCAACCTCTCTCGTATAGCCTCTTTTCAGTGCCAGCAGCGACGCCATAAGTCCCACTCCGTACAGATGCACATAAGCGCTCCGCTTCGATTCCTCATTTTCGATTGCTTTGATGATCGGATCGATTACCTTTCTTGCCTCATCCAGTCTTGTGTACTGACGTTCCATAGTGTCTTTCCTCCTTGCTTTTATGTTGCAGTATTGCTTTTGATTGAATGCGTTTCCGAGCCAGTCATCCGGCGAGGACAGCGAAAAGAATACTCCCATACTGTCCCATCCTTAAAAAAAGTGCAATCCGATTTTATCGAATTGCACTGCATCCAAGCGTCCGGCATCCTGATTTCCTCTGTTCCCCTGTTTGGAGATTCCTCTAACCGATCAGCTTTTCAAATTCCGCCGAAGCCATGGGTCTGTAATAGTAGAATCCCTGCGCGTTTCTGCAGCCGCAGTCAAGCAGGAACTTCTGCTGCTCCTCATTCTCGACACCCTCTGCGATCATGTCAAGATCCAGGTCCCGCAGCATTCCCAGTACATGGCTCACGATGATCCTGCTCTTGGCATTCTCCATTCCGTCCAGAAAACCCTTGTCAATCTTGATCTCATCCACCGGCTCATCCCGCAGCATGGTCATGGTGGAATAGCCTGTTCCAAAATCGTCCATGGAAATCCGGAAGCCCTGCTGTTTGAGGAATTTCATGTTTTCATACATGGTTTCCTCTTCCTCCAGAAAGCCGCTCTCTGTCAGTTCCAGAGGGACATAATAAGGCGGCACGCCGTAGCGCTCCTTTAAATCCAGCAGGCGCTCCACAAAGAATTTGTCGTACACATGCATTCGTGAGATATTGATGGAGATCGGCACCACCGGGCTGTTTTCCTGCAGTCTGCGCCCGATCAGCCGGAAAACCTCCTCCCACATGTAAGCGTCCACATTGATAATGAATCCGCTTTTTTCAATGACCGGGATAAACTCTGCCGGGGAAATGATGCCCTTTTCGGGATGAAGCCAGCGCACCAGTGCCTCCCCGCCCACAATACTGCCGTCTTCCATATTCACCTTGGGCTGCACGAACAGCTTCATCTGCCCGCCCGCAAGAGCATCCACAACCTCGTTCTCAATCTGTTTCTCCGTGAGCATACGCCGATACATGCTGTCGTCAAAGAATATATACTTGGCATAAAACTTGCCCTTAATGCTTTTTAATGCCATACTCGCGTAGTCCTTCATCAGGCTGGCGGGCATCTCGGGATCCGTGGCAACACAGATGCCGAAAGCGGGAAAGATCTTACAGTTCATTTTATATGCCTCGATCCTGTCCCCGATCTGTCTTGTAATGGCAATCAGATCATCCTCATGTTCAAAGGGCGTCAGCATGGCAAAAATGTCCGCCCTGAAATGGGACAGCACCACATGCTCCCCCTCATACTCTCGGAACGCATCGGCAATGCACTTGAGCAGACCGTCTCCCTCGTCCCTTCCGCAGAATGCGTTGACCGACTTGAAATTTGCAAGATCCATCACAATCATGGCAAAACGCAGACCCGGATTCTGCCGCATTTCCTCGTCCGCTTTATACAGAAATGCACGCAGATTGTAGAGTCCCGTCATAAAGGAACGGTTGCTCTCCAGATTGTTTTCCGCCATTTTCCGCAGGGAGTACAAGTACAACTGCTCCCTTGTCTTTTCGTCGTTTTCCCTTTTGTCCATCCCCATGACCTCGTCGCGTATTTCATTGCCCCATGCGCTTCTTTCTCCTCTATCATTATACCGTTTATTTCCTTATCTTTCCATTGTTTTTCACAAAAAATCTTTGATTTTTTTCAGAAAATCGACTATAATATAAAAAAACTTTGAAAGGTGGCTGACTATGGAATTAGTTGTTTTAGGCGGCGGTCTTCTGGTCATTATTTTTGCGGTAGTGGTATCCGTTGTTTCGTCCGTGGTTTCTGCAGTTGCTGCAAATGAAGATATTGAGGACTGAGTAGAACTGACAGATGCAATTTGATATTTGTGTCACCTCTTGGCGACAAGCTGCTCAGAAATGAGGATTACTATGATACCATATGAGTACAAGAACCTGCCCATCCCCGGAGGAGGATATGTGACAGGTTTTCTTTTTTCAAAAAAACAGGAAGGAACGCTCTACCTTAGAACCGACATCGGCGGAATTTACCGGTACAATCCCGACAAGCAGAGCTGGAAAAGTCTTTCGACCCATGTCACCATGTTCGACTTGAGCGAAACCTACCCTATTGCCATCGCGCTGGACGAGCACCATCCCGACAGACTTCTGGCAATCAGCGGCACGGACGGCAATCCCAAGGGTGTATTGGCAGTTTCGGAGGATCGCGGAGAGACCTTCTCGTACCATTCCGTTCCCACTCCCGTACACGGCAACTGGAACGGACGCGGCACCGGTTACCGCCTTGTGCAGGACACCTCACGGCAGGATACCTTCTATTATGCCAGTCAGAAGGGTGGACTGCTCAGAACCAGCGATCTTGGCGAAAGTTGGGAGGTTCTTCCCGTTGCGGGCGAAGAACAGATGACGCTTGTGTGGGTGTCGTCCGACGGAAATACCGTGGTGGCAGGTACGGCGGGACTTGCAAACCAAAAGGGGCATGTGCGGGGACACAGTTTGTATGTCTCCTATGACAGAGGCGCCTCCTTTGCACCGCTTTCCATGCCGGAGAGCGTGGATATTCCGGACTCGAAGTTAGCCGGGCTTGTGGCACAGCGCATCGACTGTGACGGGACCTTTCTCTATGTTACCTGCGCTGTGACGGGCAGACGCTCCTATGTGGTGGAAAACGGTTATAGCTGCGACTCCGGGGACACGATTGCCGGCTGTGTGCTGCGTTATCCTTTCGAAAACGGCAGACTGGGCGACTACACGGAAATTACGCCCAATGCCTCCAACACAACGCCCTGCGGAGCGGAACTGACGGCAAAGGGCTGCATGCCGGAGTACGGTTTTTCCGGCATTACTACCTGTCCCGCACTTCCGGGCATGGTAGCCTGCTCCACCATTTGCAAGGATGACGGGGACATGATTTTCCTCTCCTTCGACAACGGAAATACCTGGGAGGTCAAGCTGTATGATCTCTCTGTGGGAAAAATGGATTTTCAGGCGCCGTATATGCGCCCCTGCTGCAATGGCGGACACAATCTGATCCACTGGCTCAGCGATTTGAAATGCAATCCCTTCTGCCCGGATGAGATTTGGTTCAACTCCGGAACCGGGGTTTTTGTAAGCCGCAATTTTACGGATAAAACCGCTGTTTTCAGCGATTGCTGCAAAGGGCTGGAGGAGACGGTTCACCTGAATATTTACGGTCTGCCCGCCGGTGATGTGCAGGTCATTGACATTTTGGGGGATCTGGGCGGTTTTGCTTTCCGTTCCCTGGACGAGCCCTGCGACAACTCCTTTGCCGATGCGGATGGAAACCGCTACATTACCTGTATCAATGCCGACTTTTCGGATGCGCGCCCGGAGACTGTCATTGTGACGCCCCGCGGCAACTGGACCGGAAAAACAAAGGGTGGACTGATTCTCTCACATGACCAGTGCAGAAGCTTTCGCAGACTTCCCATGCCCTACGGTCTGTCTGATGAGATTGATACCCTTCTCTCCCGCATTGAGCACCCCAACGTCAATTCCGGCTGGGTGGCTCTCTCATCGGATTGTAATAACATTGTGTGGTCTATTGCGGACAACTCACGGCTTCCCATAAATGCGGTGGTATACAGCCATGACGGCGGAGAAACTTTTTCCCGCATCACGGTGGAGAATGCCGACCCGGATGCCGCCTATATGAAGGTGTATGCAGATCGCGTGAATCCTTCCCTGATGTATGGGTTCGGAGAACATTCCCGCATCTACATCAGCACGGACGGTGGCGCACATTTTATAAAGCAGCAGATTCCGGCTGATTTCCCGGATCTTGACTTCGGGCTGATCGACTGTGCCAACAAAACGGAAATCCGTGTGGAATCCGGCAAGGAGGGCGTTCTTTTCCTTGCACTGAACACACACGGACTTTATAAAATGATCTACGATCCGTCCGCCGCATCCCTGACGTTCCAAAAGATCACGAAGGACGGGGACGCCACTTACCGCTTCGGTCTCGGTTTGCTGCGAAATGGTGGAGATTACATAGCCGAGGACAAAGCCTTCTACCTTTGCGGAATCATTGACGGTCACTACGGATTCCATCGTTCGCTGGATCAGGGGTTGTCCTGGGAACAGTTAAATGACGCGACGCAAATGTTCGGAGACATTAACAGCATCGACGGAGACTGCCGTACCTTCGGACGTTTTTACATCGCCACCGGCTCTTTTGGTGCCCTATACGGCGAGGAGCGCAGCTAAGCTGTGCTCCCTACATGGGAATCAGGCTTCCGCCTCCCGCAAGTGTAACGGTGGCGCCGTTCAGCCATTCATTTCCCGCTGCATCCGCATCATAATACACATCATATCCGTTGGAATGAATATTTCCGCAGGTGATATCTTCGTTGGTGAGAACGGTCACATATGAGGTGCCGGTCACTTCCCAGATACTGTCGAAATCCAGAGAAAGGGACACTTCCTTTGCAGTGTTTTCTGCATTCACCGCTCCCTTAAGCTCGCTGTTTGTAAGCACCATGCTGATGGTACTGATCTCATCCGCTTCCACATCGCCCGCAAGGCTCTGATTTTCCGCATAAAATTCTAGATTTCCGCCGTTGGAGCCTGCATTTCCCCACTCGCCGTCATTTCCCGTTGCCGACAGGAGCACGCCGCTGCCATATTGCAGCTCTGTGTTGGTCAGCCGGATCACCGCATCCGTATTGGTCACAAAAAACATGGGGGCCGTGGTGTATTTGCCGGATTCCTCCGAGATTGACAGCGTGCTGTCCTCCGCCGTAAAGGAACCGGTTCCCTCGCCCGCATCACCGGACATGCTCTGATAGATCATCACCCCGGCATCATCAATTCCGCCGTTTGCCCTGCCGATTCCGTATGCCTTCAGAGTGGAATTTTTCACCGTGATACTGTTTTTGCCTTCCACAACCGCTATGGACGAGCCTGTGGCAAGTCCCTCGGAATCCGATACGGTAATGTTACCGGTAGAATAAATGCAAGGTGAGCCTTCCCCGGAGGTGCGCAGTTTTCCGTTTGTCACCGTGATCGTTCCCTCCCCTCTGTCCGTGGCAAGGGCTGCACAGTGCGCCCCCTGTGTGGTAATGTCCACCGTATCCGCCGTGATGCTGCCTCCGTAGGTGGCATCCAGACCTCTGGAAGAGTTGCCGGTGGTGTTTATGGTCACGCCGCTCAAGGTGATTTCAGCACCTTCGCCGGTTGCAAAAACGGCGTTTGCTCCTTCGGCACCGGTGATGATCGTGGTATCCGAAATGGTCGCGCTACTGCCGCTCTTTACCAGAACAGCCGCATTCTGACCGTAAAACTCGCTGTTTTCCGTATTGGAGGTATCTCCACTCTTTTCTACCGTGGCATTTTCCAACGTCAGGCTTCCGCCGTCCGTAACCATGATCACAGACATATCTGCATCCTGTGTATCATAGCTGTCACCGTTCCATGCCTGTGTATCCGTAACCTGATAAGCGCCCTCCGTGTCCACGGATGTGCTGCCGCCCATGCCGCCCGGCATGCCATCCGGGCCGCCGGTCATACTCTGCACGGTAATGGTCTTTGCCTCGCTGCCGTCAATCTCAATGACTACCATGTCGCCCACCTGCAGATCCGCAAGGGAAGCGGTCTCTCCGTTCACGGTATATACGGTTTCATCGGTCAGCGTGTAGGTGCAGGTCTCTCCCTCCAGATTCTCCGGGAAACTCTCCTGACTGCCGGGGGTGCCGCTGGGTGCTTCCCCACCGGACATTCCACTCGGGGCTTCCCCGTCCGGCTTCTCCGGTGCTTCCCCGTTAGGCATTCCACTCGGTGCTTCTCCGCTGAGTGCTTCTCCGCTCGGTTTCTCCGGTGCTTCCCCGCTGGGTGCTTCCCCGCTCGGCGCTTCTCCTCCCGGCATTTCTCCGCCCTGCGGCGATACCATTTCCGCAAGCCGGCTGATGGTGATGGCACCAGTGCCGATCTCCGTAATCCTTCCGTATACCGTCTCGGTTTCCTGCGTGGTGCTTTCCGTCGCGACCGTCTCCGTCGTGGGCGTCGTATCGTCATTTGTCTGCGTACCGCACCCTGCACATAAACTCAAAATCATGGACGCTGTCAGCACACAGCATAATGTTTTCAGTTTCATATTCATCCCTCCGTTCCCTTCTATGAACACGTTTTCTTTGTTGATCGTGACTTTATCATAAAGGAGGGATGCGTTCAAATTGTGTTTAAAATGTGGAAAAACTGTGAATTTATTCCGGCTGCATTTCACCGGCTGCGATCCGCGCCGCCAGATCCTCCAGATACATCCAGCGCTCCATTTTTTCCTCCAGTTCCGCCTCCACCTTCTCCTTCTCGGCTGTCAGCTCCTGAAGCTTCACAAAATCACTTGAAAACATGGGAATCCTCGCCTCCAGCCCGGCAATTTTTTCTTCCAACCCGGCAATATCTGCTTCTATGGTCTCGTATTCTTTCTGTTCCTTATAGGAGAATTTCAATTTGCGGGGAGCGGATGTTCTCCCGGCAGACGGCTGCTTTTCCGTCGGTTGTCCCGGTGCCGGCTCTGCTTCCGCAGACTCCATCTCCTTCCTCAGCATATAATCCGAATAACCGCCCTCATACTGCCTGATCTTCCCGGATCCTTCAAAGGAAAAAATACGGTGCATGGTACGATCCAGAAAATAGCGGTCATGGGACACGGCAATCACGATGCCCTGAAACTGATCCAGATAGTTTTCCAGTACCGTCAGAGTGGCAATATCCAGATCATTTGTGGGCTCGTCCAGAATCAGCACATTCGGCCCCTCCATCAGAACTCTGCACAGATTCAGCCTTCTCTTTTCCCCACCGGAGAGCTTGCCGATCAGCCCGTACTGATCCTCGCCCGAAAACAGAAACTGCTCCAGCATTTTGGACGCCGTAACCTTCCCCTCCGACGTATCTACGATTTCCGCCACATCCCGGATGTAATCGATAACCCGCTTCCCCTCCGGCATGGCACATTCTTGTTGATAGTAGGCGATTCTGACGGTCTGCCCGACCACCACATGCCCTTCATCCGGCTGTATCTGTCCGGCAATCATCCGCATAAGCGTGGTTTTTCCGCACCCGTTTTTTCCCACAAAACCCACCCTGTCATTTTTGAGGAAGATATAGGAAAAATCCCGGAACAGAACCTTTTCCCCAAAGCACTTCGACACCTGCTCCAGTTCAATGGTGGTGCGCCCCAGTCTGGACGCTACGGAGCCCAGTTCCACATTCTGTGCTGCTTCCGGTGCCTGTCTGTTTTTCAGTTCTTCATACCGCTCCAGTCTCGCCTTCTGTTTGGTCGATCTGGCGCGTGCTCCCCGCCTGACCCATTCCAGCTCGGTTCTGAGTATGGACTGCCGCTTTCTCTCCGATGCAAGGGCGCTTTCCTCCCGCTGCATCTTCGCCTCGAGATATCCGGCATAATTAGTGGCATAGGAATAAATATGCCCCCGTTCAATCTCCACAATACGGTTTGCCACGCTGTCAAGAAAATAGCGGTCATGGGTCACCATCAGCAGCGTGCATCGCTTCGCTTTCAGCGTCTCCTCAAGCCAATCCGCCATATCTCCGTCCAAATGGTTCGTTGGCTCGTCCAGAATCAGGATATCCGCCGGAGAAAGAAGCGTCCGGATCAGTGCCAGTCTCTTTCTCTGTCCGCCGGACAGGCATCCGCAGGTTTCCGTAAAATCCGTGATTCCCAGCCGGGTCATCATGTTCTTTGCCCTGTCCTCCGATTCCCCCTGCGCCCGGGTCACGCCCTGCGGACTCTCTGTTTTCATCACCGCCTCCAGCACGGTATCGTTTTCCTCAAACTTCGGGTGTTGTGTGAGAAAACTGATCACTTTTCCGTTCGCCCGGATGATCTGTCCCTCGTCGGGCTCTTCCGCTCCGGCGATCATCCTTAAAAGCGTACTCTTCCCGGTGCCGTTGATGCCGATGATTCCCGCCTTTTCTCCCTCCTGCAGAAAAAAGGAAGCCTGATCGAACAGCTTCCTCTCCCCGTATGACTTTGTAATGTTGTCTACCGTCAAAATGTTCATGGGTCACTCCTAATCCAACGCGGCGTAGGCTGCCATCCGTAGCTTGCGCACCTCCTCGGTGGTTCCCGCATCCGTCTTCTGAATAAAATACAACAATGTCATGTCGTCCGCAGGATCCATCGTAATATAATTTCCTGTCCAACCGTCCCAGCCGTACTCTCCTATGCTGGCGTTGCTCCCCGCCTCTCCCGGATTGACCAGCACGCGGGTCAGGCAGCCATAATTGTAGCCCCAGAGGCTCTCCCAGTTGAAATCCTTCATCTGCTGTTCATTCAAATGCGGTGAGGTCATAAGCTCCACTGTTTTTCTTCCCAGAATCCGCACGCCGTTGAAAGTTCCCCCGTGGAGCATCATCCGGGCAAACCGGCTGTAATCATCGATCGTGGATACCAGCCCGGCGCCTCCCGACTCAAAGGTTACGTCCTCTCCGTAGCCCTCCAGTCCCAAATGATTCTTGCGGAAAGGCTCGAGCCTGCCCGTTTCCTCACACCATTGGTAATTGGCTGCAAAGCGGTGGCGCTTTTCCTTCGGCACAACAAATCCCGTATCCTTCATGCCAAGGGGCTCAAAAATCTCCTTCTGCAAGAACTCTCCAAATTTCTGGCCGGAAGCCACCTCCACAATTCCACCCAACACATCGGCAGACAATCCGTATCTCCAGCTTTCTCCCGGATGGAAACAGAGAGGAATCTGCGCAATTTTTCTGCAATAACCCAAAGTATCCGTAGGATGCCCCGCCTCCAGCTGCTCCTTGATTTCCCGGAACAGCTGATCCATCTGCCGCCCGGGCTCGCATCCAAGATCGGGGTATGTCAGCCCCGATGTCATGGTCAGCAGATCCCAGATATTGATCTCGCGTCGGGGCGCAACCAGACTTCCGTCCGTCTCCATTACCTTACAATCCTTAAATTCCGGAATATACTTTGAAACCTTATCCCACAGATCCAGCTTTCCGCACTCCGCAAGAATCAGTACGGCAACCGCCGTAACCGGCTTCGTCATGGAAAACAGCCGAATGATGGTATCCCGGGTCATGGGAACCTTTGCCTCTCTGTCCGCATACCCCTGACAGGAGCTGTATAATTCCTTTCCGTGCTGCATCAGAAGCACGCTCGCCCCCACAATATGTCCTTTTTCTATGCCTTCTTTTACAATGTTATCCATTACTTCTTTGTAATCAAACATCTGTCCTCTCCTCCGTAAAACGAGCTTTCGTTTCTATTATAGGGAAGGCGGCCGCAATATGCAAGAGTGCCGCATAAGATTGTTGGGATATAAAAAATGAGCCAAGTGATCTCGCTTTGTCCATCACTTGACTCATCGGTTATTTTTCGTTCGGCATGCAGGTAATCAACTTCTTGCAGGATATGCCATCCATTCCCTGAAGTATGATAACCGCCTGTGCATTCTCCGCAGAGGCATCCAGCAATAAATTTCTGAAATGCATGGATGGGATTTCAATGGAACCATCGCTCCACATACAGAGCACATACTTTATCACCGGATCTTCCGATGCTGAAATCTGCTCCACAAAATTCTTTTCATCTGCTCCATTGCTTTTCAAGTTGTTTGAAAAGGAACGTAGATTATTGTTTTCCGTTTTGACAACAATCACCTGATCTGCATCCGGATGAGCAAGAAGCTGCTCCTTTCCTTCCGCAATCAATTCCTGCATCACGGTATCGATCATATTAGTATCCAAACTCCTGCGCCATATAAATCTTTCCGTTCACTTCGTATACCGCAATGCTGCAGGTCACAAAGCTGTTGTCAAGAATATTTGCCGCATGGGTTGGAGAATTCATCCACGCTTCCACTACGCTGTCTGCGGTTTTGTATCCTTTTGCAAGGTTCTCTCCCCACATAAGGTCGCTGTTTACCGTCCAGAACTCAGCGCCGTTCGGTCTTGTATGAGAAAACTTGGTGCCGCATTCGGTTGCACGAACCTGCGCGCAAAGCTCCAGATCATCATCCCATGTGTACGCCGCCAATCCGGCTTCCGCTCTCTTCTGATTCACAAGGTCAAACGCAGCCACTGCAATCGCACGGAGTTCATCCGCTCTTGCCTTCTCGTCCTCTGTCATTTCCGCGTTGCGCACAGAGCCCGCCAAAGCGACCGCTTCTTCATCGATATACATGATGCCTTCTCCTGCGCCCGGTTCACGAACCGCAGCAGACATCGCCGTTTTGCTGCCGCAGCCAAACAGTGTCAGGCTGCAGATTGTCGCCAGTAACAATGCTGTCACTTTTCTCTTCATGGTACTTCCTCCCTTTATTTCTTGCGTCCCTGCAAAACCCATGCTGCCAGTCCCGAAAGGGATGCGCAGAATGCAATCAGCCAGATCTCGCTCTCGTCGCCTGTGCGGGGTCTTCTCTTTGCGCCCAGAACAGCGCTGTCCGCAAGGGGCGTCTCTTCATCCAGAATGGTTACGGGTCTTCTCTCGCCAAGGACTTCCTCCTCTGGCTCTTCCGGTGTCGGGGTCGGTGTCGTCTCAGGTGTCGGTGTAGGATTGGTTTCCGGCGTCGGCGTAGGGTTTGTTCCCGGTGTCGGCGTAGGGTTTGTTCCCGGTGTCGGCGTAGGAGTTACTCCCGGAGTCGGTGTTACTTCCGGGGTAGGTGTCACTTCCGGCGTAGGTGTTACCTCGGGAGTAGGCGTTACTTCCGGCGTAGGTGTTACCTCAGGTGTAGGCGTTACTTCCGGCGTAGGTGTTACCTCGGGTGTCGGTGTCACTTCCGGCGTCGGCGTCACTTCCGGCGTAGGTGTTACTTCCGGGGTAGGTGTCACTTCCGGTGTAGGTGTTACCTCGGGAGTAGGTGTTACTTCCGGAGTAGGCGTTACTTCCGGCGTAGGTGTTACCTCAGGTGTCGGCGTCACTTCCGGGGTAGGCGTTACTTCCGGCGTAGGTGTTACTTCCGGGGTAGGCGTCACTTCCGGGGTCGGCGTTACCTCAGGGGTAGGTGTTACTTCCGGGGTCGGCGTTACCTCAGGTGTCGGGGTAGGTGTCGGCTCCGTGGGATGCCACTCACTTCCAAGGAAATGGCACTCGGAATTTGCCGTAAAGTTTGCGGCCACCACTCTTCCGTTCAGGTTTCCGCCACCCAGATTAACTGTTGCATTCGGTGCCAGCACAGTACCGCGCACATTCGTCAGTTCTACGGTTCCGCTGTAGGATCCGAAATTGTAGACGATCCGGTTTGCGCCAACCGCATCGGGATAAGTATCGATTCCGTTGGTGTCCTGTCCGTTCAGGCTAAAACTGTTTTTTCCGGGTGTAATATTGAATACTACCGTCCTCTCGCCATCCACTGAGAAATTCGGCTGAAAACTGTCAATGTTGTTTACCTTGTATACACTGTGTCCTGCTGCAAGCGTCAGGTTGTACTTTCCCTCGCTGTTGGGCAAAAGCTCCTCGCCCGCAGAGAACAGAGTTTCGGCATTGCTTCGGATCTGGGTGAAGGCACCTGCAAGATCAAAGCTGCCTCTCTCGATCTTTCCGACCTGTCCGGTGGTTCCCACATACTGTCCACCCTGGCCCTCGCCGTCCACGTTCACAAACCACTGTCCGCCCCGCTCTGCAAAGGTTGCAGTGTTCAGGATCAGATTCGCGCAACGGATATTGCTTCCGGAAGCTTCATAAGAACCATTTACATAAATTGTTCCGGTATTTGTCTTTCCGATATTGGCATTGTATTTCAGATTTTCTGTACAGAGGTTAGCCTCGCTGTCGCCATACAGTGTAGTGGTTCCGGCTACAAAGATACCGTATCCGTTTGCAGCTCCCAATGCTGCCGCCACATCTGCGCTGCCTGCTGCTCTTGCCACATTATAGCCCTGCACCATGGTTCCCGCTACCACAGCCGTCGTCAGCAGACTGACTATTATCCTCTTGATTTCTCTTTTCATGCTGTTTCCCCTCATGAAATAGTCTCCCTTTTCCTCTTTTTCACTTTACGGTTACATCTTTTACTACTATATAAGACTGCCGCCGGATTCAAAACGGTTCAGAATTTTTGAAATTTTTTTAATTTTTTATTATCCCCTGATTACCGCAAGATATCTCCCCAGTGCATCCTGCCATGAAGGAAGCCGCTCAAAGCCGTTCTCTGTGAGCTTTTCCTTGCTCATACGGCTGTTTTCCGGCCGCTTTGCCTTTGCCCGGTACTCAGCTGCCGATACGGGAAGCACTTTAACCGAAACGTTCGCCTGCTTGAAAATCTCGCAGGCAAATTCATACCAGGTACAGATTCCCTCGTTGGTCGCATGATAAATGCCGTATTTGTCCGTCTGCACCATATCCACCAGAAGCCGGGCAAGATCATAGGTGTAGGTGGGAGAACCGTACTGATCGTTCACAACGGTCAGGGTATCATGGGTCTGTGCCAGGTTCAGCATGGTCTTGACAAAGTTCTTGCCGTTTACCCCGAATACCCATGCAATCCTCACAATAAAATACTTTTCCAAAAGCTCCTGCACCGCAAGTTCGCCCTCGTACTTGGTCTGCCCGTAAACATTCAGCGGATGGCGTTCCTCATCCGGCTCCCACGGACGGCTTCCCTGTCCGTCAAACACATAATCCGTGCTGATGTAGATCATCTTGCAGTCCAGCTCCTTGCAGACCTTCGCAATATTGCGCGTTCCATCCGCATTTACCCTGCGGCAGATCTCCTCATTCTCCTCCGCTGCATCCACTGCGGTATAAGCGGCACAATGGATCACCGCATCCGGCTTTGCATCCATAATAAAGCGGTTCACGCTCTCCTCATCCGTGATATCCATCTCCTCAATATCCGCTCCGACTGCCTCCAAGCCTCTTTTCTTCAGTTCGTTCATCACATCAAAGCCTAGTTGTCCTTTTACACCTGTCACCAATACTTTCATATTCCATCTCCATTTTCACCCGCCGAACCGACGTATACTTGTTTCATTATACCAATAAATGGGGGATATTACAATGCAGCATCGCGCAAAAAGGGTACCGGCCGAATCAGCCGATACCCTCTGTTTCATTTCTTATTTGCGATCCGCTTCCTCCGGCATCAGCTCCTTCAGTCTCTTGTACTGAACGGCTCTCACCATTCCGGCAGCCAGTATGATGACTCCGGCGAGGATTGTCATGTACAGATCCAGATGGCATCCCCAGAAGAAAAAGAGAACGACCAGACCTGCCAGAAAAAGTGCTGCTATTGTAGTGTCGATATATTTCATTTTCATCATTAACCTCCGCTCCTTATCCGCCAGTTACGCTTCTGCGTTCTGTTCCCGGGTTTCCAGTTCCTTGATCTGCTTGTTGCGTCTGATGCCGCGCACCAGCTCGTATGCGGTGTACGCTGCGGTCAGAAGAAGAATCAGCCAATGGATCTGGCAGCCTGCTGCGGGTGCTGCGAGCGGTGTTGCCTCTTCTTCGATATCGGTTACTCTTCCGGCTGCCTCAACTGCGCCGTCATCCTTCTTGTCTTCCTCCGGTACGGCGGGTGCAAGCGGTGTCTCTTCCTCTTCCACCGTGACAACTTCCTCTGTAACTGCGGGTACGATGGGAGCCACGGCGCCAAGCACCTCCTGCTCCTCTTCCTCTGCCACCACGATCTGCGCTTCCTCTCCGGCAGGTGCGGGAGTAGGTGTCGGAAGAACTACGGTGGTTTCACCGTTGCCGGTGGGGATCACATTGTAAACCACGTTTGCACTCCAACTGCTGCTTGCGTCGTCATAGTAGTAATTCACCAGTACGCCGTTGCTGCAATCGCCGGGTCTGTAAGCATCGATCCACTTCGCATTGATGGTGTCGGCATAGTCTGCCAGCTTGGACTCTGCCACATCAAGGCTGCTTGTGGCGAGCAGGGTGCCGTTCAGACCGCCGCGGAAATAGTTGATTACGACAGGCTTGGTAGCCTCCTTGGTATACTCAACCCGGATCACCTGATCCTTGGTAGCCGTACCGGAAACCACAGCAGTCTCCGCTGCATTGTAGTCCTCAATTACGGGAGAAGTAAAGGAATACTTCTCATCCAGACCGAACACACCGCTCTGTGCGTAGGTGGTTCCGTCCTCTTTGGTAATCTCTACAAAGTTATTGTCTGCATCATAGTAACCGTACTGCACCTCAATGTTGAAACGCTGGTTGCTGATGAAGCCGTCTACATGATATCCGTCAGTCTCTGTCTTAATCACATACCATGTGATATATTCGCCCTCTTTCAGTACCACACCGATGTTTGCAAGCTGCTCTGTCGTGGGCGCTGTCTTGATATACTGGGGGATAACTGCGGAATCCTTGATTCCCTTCTTATACAGGCTGATATAGGAGCTGTCTGCGCACAGTTCACCGACAATCTTCTTGCTGTAATTTGCAGCGGGATAGGAACGAACCTCGGCGGGCTGGGTCAGTCCTCTGTTCAGGATATAGAAAGCTGCCTTCACAGGCTTTGTTTCCACTGCCTGCTTTGCCTCGTCAGCCGCCTTCTGTGCCTCATCGGCTGCCTTCTGTGCTTCCTCCCACTTCAGCTTGGTCTCATCCACGTTCTTCTGTGCTTCTGCAAGTGCCTTCTGCGCCTCATCCAGATCCAGCTTCTTTAACTTTGCCGCGTCAAGTCTCGCCTGTGCTGCCGCAAGTGCTTCCATTGCCGCATTGTACTTCTTGAGGGATGCGCTCTCCGCCTGTGCTGCCTCGGCTGCCTTTGTCGCTGCCTGGGAAGCCGCCACCTTGTCAAAGGTTGCGGAATACACTGCAAACTCTGCCTCGTCAACGGAAGCGATATAAGCCTTGTCGTCGCGGATTGCGATCAGCGCCTGTGTATTGTCCTTATCGTTCTTGATCACGATGTAAGTACCGTCCTTGGTAGTCCATCCATGATACTTGGTCTCAAGATCCAGCTCGTCAAACCACTTCTTCCAGGTATCTCCCGTGAAGATGCCGCCAAGCCACTTCCAGAAACCGGGGTCCTTGGTTGCCTCAATATACTTGTCGGTATCCTCCTTCACTTCCGTGTAGGCATCGAAGGAATCGCCAAACTCGTCAAGCAGCTTTTTGTACTCGGCCTGCTTTTCTTTGTCAAGGCAGGTTACCTCTGCATTTTCGTTGCTGTAAATATAGTCTGTGATCGTTGCGATGGATGCAGCCAGTGCCGCAATATCCGTCGTCAACCCGTTCACCTTATTTGCCGCATCCGCCTTCTTCTGCTGTGCATCTGCAATATTGTTCTGCGCCGTTGCGGACTCCTGTCTAAATGTTGCAATATCCGTGTTGTTTACAAGAGCCTTGGCAGCCTCATACTCTGCTACGATTGCCTTTGCCGCATCGATCTCGCTCTGGGTATATTTGGAGAGCGGCCATACCTTCCAGTCGTCGGTGGTCTTAGATGCCACTTCTCTTGCCTTGCTGATATCGGATCTTCCCACGCCCAGCACACCGCGGTCCTCCAGCTCTTCCACGCGGGACTTCGCCTGATCATACTCCGCGATCTTCGCATCAGCCGCATCCTTCTTTACCTGCTCAGCCTGAATGATCTGATCCTGAGCGGCATCGATTTTTTCCTTATCCTCCTGTGCCTGCTGCAGTTCAGCCTCTTTTCCCGCTTTCTCTGCTTTCAGGCTCTCATGGTCCACATTCTTTGCCTCTTCCAGCTTGGCAATCGTGTCTGCTGCCGCTGCCTTGGCAAGCCCTGCCTGATCTGCTGCTTCCTTCGCAGCCGCCTGTGCAGTCAGGCTGTTTGCCAGCGCTGCATCGTACTCAGCCTTTGCCGCCTCAACCGCTGCCTTTGCCGCATCCAGTGCCGCCTGGGCATCATTGATTGCCGTCTGTGCGTCAGCCGTTCCCGCAGCCACTGCCGCCTCGGCCGCTGCCACGATCCGGTTATACTCCTCAATGGCTGCATTCAGAATATCAACGGACTCTTCGTAAGCCGCCTTTGCCACATCTGCCGCTGCCTTTGCCTTATCAGCCGCTTCCTGCGCTTTCTTTGCCTGCTTCTCTGCAGCGAACTGGTCTCCCGCGTTCTTTGCAGCCTTTGCAGCCTGCTCTGCCTCCGCCTTTGCCGTCTCCGCATCAGCGGCTGCAGCGGTCGCATCCGCCAGCTTCTCTGCGGTGTCCGTCTCAGCATCCGCTACAACATCTGCCAGCGCGCTCTCAGTGGTCTGCTGCACGTTGTCTGTATTTGTATTCGCCTCATCGACCTTCTGCTCCGCATCGGTGATCTTCGCGTCGAGCTCCTCCTTCAGTACAGGCTGCTCCACACTGTTGCCGTTGCCGTCGCTCACGGTCTCGGTATAATTTCCTTCGCTGTCTGTCTCAAGGGCTGCCTCAGCGGACTTTTTCGCCAGATCCTCTGCTGCCTTGCGCGCTTCCTCCGCTGCTGCCGCTGCCTCATACGCAGCCTTGTCAGCGTTCTCAGCCGCATCAACAAGATCCCTCAGCTCGCTGTCCATCACGATATTGTCCCCGGCGCTCACGCTGCCTTCGCTTGCAAACGCCGTCAGATTTGCACAGTTTACCGTCTCTGCGATCAGTACTGCACTCATCAGTACGGTGATGGCTCTTTTGAATTTCTTGCCCATTCTGGTCTTCATTTCCTTTTCTCCTTTTACCTTACCTAGTACTCACACTGTTCCTTGTCGACAAGGTTCCATTCTACCTGCGCCGCGGTCTCCTTCAACCTGTTCAGGTTCCAACCGCTGTACGGCGCCTTTCCCGTGCCTGCCAGTTGCAGAATGCGCTGCCGATAAACTCTGCATCGCAGGCAGTATATCCAGACGAGTATTCCCACGGCAAGCAACAGCATGGCAGCCACCGCCACCCAGAAAAATGGATTCCGCGCCGCAAGGCTTCCGCCTGCCAGGGGTACTTCCTCATCCCCGATCACAGTCAGCTTATAGACAAGCTCGGCACTCAGCACTCCGTTCATCAGACTTTGTCTCCTTCCAACAGCTCTTACAAGTATAAAGACGGTCTGATTTGGAAAAAAGGTTCAAAAAAATGTAAAAAATTTACTGATATGGTTCTACCGCCCATAATACGCCATGTATGAGCAGTCTCCTGCTGGTGCCGGAGCGCCCGTAGCAGGTGGAAAGCGTGACAATATTTCCCCTGTCCGACAGATCCGCATCCGATTCATACTCGGAATTTTCCACCGCCCATTCCACATACTTGTCGTAGCCCTCGTCCGTCAGCATAACACGGAAGCGGTCGCTTGCCGCCGAAGTAATATAATAGGAAAAAATCTGATAAATATACACCGAATCCTCTGTATAAATGTAAAAATAGGGATCCTCCGCGCAAAGTCCCGGTTCTTTCATCAGTCTTTTCAGGGTGCCGAACATGCTGCCATCCTTTGTATTATGCCCAAAAACAAAGGTATTTCGGTCCGACCAGTCGGAGGTTGCCCCGCAGTCCATAAAAATACAGCCCGCCTTCAGATCCTCACCCTCAAAGGAGTGGTTCAGGTAGTAATCGTTATCCTCCCCCTGCACCACGGGATAACTGATCTCCAAAAGCGGAAAATACAGCCAGCCTCTGAAATCGCTGTTCAGTTCATTAAGGAGCGCCATATCCAGCTCTAGCGGCGGATAGTTGACGGGCTGTGGCTCCTCTGCCTCCACACTCTCCTCGGCATTTCCGTCCGTGACTGTGTGCTTCATCCCCATCACTCTGCCCGCAAGCTCCGTATAGGACTTCTTCGCCCTGATGTCCGAAAGATACGTCGTCAGAACCTGCCAGCCGCAAAAGAGTACCGCTGCCGCAAGCAGGGCGGTTATCGCTCGTGAAATGATCTTTTTCCTGTTTCTGTCCTTCATCTGGCACTCCTTTTTCGTTTTTTGGTTATTTTTCATTATATGCATTTTTCCCCGCCTGTGCAAGAAGCGCAATGAGCATTTCCTTTTTTTGCATTTTGTGTTATGCTTTCCTATATATTACCATACGGGGGAATTTTCCATGAATCAAATCACTGTTCACGCTGTTTCACTGCTCACCGCAGTTGGCATATTCTATGGCATCTCATACCTGAAAGAGCTTTCCGGGTCTGCGAAAAAAAAGACCCTGTATCTTCTGTTTTTCTGTGCATTCTTTCTCCGCTGTCTTCTGGCTTGGAATGCAAAGGGATATGCACCGGATATCAACTGCTTCTACAGCTGGTCGAAATTTGCGTTTGAGGAGGGAATCTCCACTTTTTACAGCTCCGATATGTTTGCGGATTATCCGCCCGGATTTGTATACATCTTTTACCTGATGGGGGCGGCTCTGTCCCTCTTTAAGGCAGACTCCTCCATGGGAATCGGGCTTTTGATCCTCAAGTTTCCCGCCATCCTCTGCGACATTGCCTCCGGCATTCTGCTCTACCGCATGGCGCGGAAACAGTTTTCGGAAAAACAGGCTCTCCTGCTTTCCGCACTCTATCTGTTTAACCCTGCCGTGCTGGTGGACTCCTGCATCTGGGGACAGACGGACTCCGTTTTCACGCTGATGGTAATTCTGATGTGCCTGTTCCTAACGGAGGGAAAGACGGTTCCCGCCTACATTGTCTACGGTGCCGGTATTCTTTTAAAGCCCCAGACTGCCATTTTTACCCCCATCCTTTTGTGCGGCATATGGGATCATGTCATTTCCCGCAATTTCTCCTGGCGGAACTTCTTTTTCAATCTCTGCTCGGGGCTTTGCGTGATTTTCTGCATGCTGCTTCTCTGTACCCCCTTCGGTCTGGATCTGGTGGTCGCGCAGTACACAGACACTTTGGGATCCTATCCTTACGCCGCCGTCAACGCCTTCAATTTCTGGGGGCTGTTCGGCTTGAACTGGACACCGCAGGAGAACCGCTTCCTGTTTTTATCCTACGCAGGATGGGGGACGCTCTTTTTGATCCTCATTGTGGCGGTCACGGTGTTTCTCTTTTACAGGCAGCGCCGCAATCCGTCACGTTATTTCCTGTGCGCCGCTTTTCTGATGGCTTCGGTATTCCTCCTGTCCGTCAGGATGCATGAGCGCTATCTGTTCCCCACGCTGCTGTTCCTTCTTTCTGCTTACGCATACAAACCGGTGGGGGATCTGTTGTACTGCTATGCGGGGTTCTCTGCCGTGTTCCTCTACAACACCTGCTTTGTGCTGTACCTGTACGAGCCGGCAAACTACAACAGAAAAGCGCCCGTGATCGTGTTTGCATCGGCGCTGATGCTTCTGTGCGCCGCATTTCTCTACCGGACTTTATTGCAGTATGAGCAGCTTGCTCCCTACCCTGCCCTGAAGCTTTCCGGGCATATGAAAAAAACGGAAGAACGGAGCGGCCGGAAAAAGGAATCCGGCTCCCGTTGGGCACCTGCGTCCTCCGCAGCCCTTCCTGCCTTTACAACGGAAGACTGGATCATCATGCTTGCCATCACCCTGATTTACGCCGTTTTCGCACTGTATGATCTGGGTAACAGACATGCCCCGGAATCCTACTACTGCCTGTCACGGGGCGACACCCTGACCTTCTCCTTTGACGAGGATGTCGCCTGCGACCGCATGTACTGGTATCTGGGCAACGAACCGAACAAGCAGTTTGCTCTGGAAGTCAAGGCCGCGGAAGACGGCGACTGGTACACGCCTGAGGCACTCCCCGAGTTTACCATGAACAGCGTGTTCCGCTGGGAGTACATCACGCTCCCCGAACAGACCTGTGCCGTCAGGCTCACCGCTCTGTCGGATACCGTTATCCTGATGGAGCTTTCCTTCACGGACGCTGCAGGGCAGACCGTCATGCCGGTAAACGCGCCGCAATATACCCTTTTGTTTGATGAAAGCAGCCTGCGCCCCGACTTTATCAGCTTCCGCAACGGAACCTACTTTGACGAAATCTACTACGCCCGCACCGCCTATGAGTTTCTGAACGGTCTGACCACCTACGAGACCACCCATCCGCCCTTCGGGAAGTGCCTGATCGCGCTCGGCGTGAAGCTTTTTGGGCTGAACCCCTTCGGCTGGAGAATCATGGGAACCCTGTTTGGCATCTTCATGCTGCCGTTTTTGTATCTTTTGGGGCGGTGCATCACCAAAAACCGCGTGCTTTCCGGCTTTTCCTGTCTGCTTTTTGCCTTTGACTTCATGCATTTCACCCAGACAAGGATCGCAACGATTGATGTGTTCGTGACCTTTTTCATCATCGTGATGTACTACTTTATGTACCGGTACTGTCAGACCAGCTTTTACGACACCTCTCTTGGCAGAACCCTGATCCCGCTTGGAATCAGCGGCGTTGCCATGGGCTTTGGCATCGCCAGCAAATGGACGGGTGTGTACGCGGGAGCCGGACTTGCGGTGCTGTTTTTCGGCACACTGTACCGCCGCTACCGCGAATATCTCTATGCAAAGGCTGACCCCCGCGGCACCACAAACGGTATTTCCCACAAGGAGATCCTAAATCGCTTTGTTCCGTATACCAAAAAGACAATTTTGTTCTGCATTGGCTTTTTCGTGGTGATCCCCTGCTGCATTTATCTGCTCTCCTACCTGCCGTTCCGCAGCGGAGACAGAGGGCTTCTCGCACGTATGCTCTACAACCAGCAGAGTATGCTGCAATATCATTCCAGCCTGAATGCCACACATCCGTACTCCTCCCCATGGTATCAGTGGCCGCTTATGATCCGTCCGATCTTCTACTACTCCGGCATTGTGAGCGATACCCTGAGGCAGGGCATCAGTGCCTTCGGCAACCCGCTTGTATGGTGGGCAGGCATTCCCGCCTTTGCCTACATGGTGATTCTGACATGCAAAAAGAAAGACCGCACGGCTGCGATCCTGTGCGTCAGCTATCTGGCGCAGTATCTGCCGTGGGTCCTTGTTTCAAGACTGACCTTTATCTACCACTATTTTCCCAGCGTGCCCTTCGTGGTTCTCATGCTGGCATACGCCGCTGCACAGATCAGGCAGCATATGAGTGAGAGGCGTTTCCATATCCTCGTCGGTCTCTATGCTGCCTGCGCAGTCGGTCTGTTTCTGTTATTCTACCCGGTTCTGTCCGGTCAGACGGTGGACGCTTCTTTTGTAAAGCAGTTCCTACGCTGGCTGGACAGCTGGGTGCTCATCGGTTGATCAATAGATCGGAATCTGCTTCCCTTCCCGGACAAATACGGGAATTACGGACAGGGGTGCATCCACTGTGACCCTGCTGCCGCCCGGGTAGCACCTTCCGGTCTTTGCTTCTGTCCAGGAAAGGTCTGCGGGCAGATATACGCTTCTCTGCCGCGCGCCCATCTCCATGACAGGCGCTACCAGCACATCCGGCCCGAACATGTACTGATCCTCGGTCTCCCAGCAAACCTTATCCTCCGGGAAGTCAAAGAACATGGGACGCATCACGGGCGCGCCTGTCTCACTTGCCTGTTTCATACATTCTCTGATGTAGGGACGCATCCTCTCTCTGACAAACAGGTATTCTTTCAGAATCTCGTAATTGTCCTCACCGAAACTCCATACCTCATTGTCCTGCCCGGAGGTAAGCTGTCTCACATTGTTGATGAACTCCTGCTCTCTCTCATACCATGGAGAACGCTCCCCGTGCATGCGGAATACGGGGCAGAATGCCCCCCATGCAAACCATCTCACCAGAAGCTCTTTGAACGTTGGATCGGAAATGTCTCCGCCCACAAAGCCGCCGATATCCGATGTCCACCACGGAATACCCGCCATTCCCATGTTAAGTCCCGCCTGAAGCTGTTCCCTCATGGCGCGGAAAGAGGAATGAATGTCGCCAGACCAGGTCAGCACGCCGTACTTCTGGCTGCCCGCCCACGCGCAGCGCACCAGGGACATGATCTCCTTTTCTCCCGATTCTTTAAGACCGTCATAAAAGCCCTTTGCATACATCAGCGGGTAGAGGTTGCTGCATTGCAGCGCCGGCCCCGCATAGTAGCGGTAATTGTCAAAATCGTAAGGGCCGTACTCCGGCTCTGCCTCATCCAGCCAGAAAATGCGGATTCCCTTTGTATAATAGTTCTCCCTGCATCTTTCCCACACAAACTTCTGTGCGCCCGGGTGGGTGGCATCATAGAACACGGTATTTCCCATCCATGTCATATGGTTGCTGTTCCCCCTGTCCGCTCTCACCAGATAACCGTTTGCATTCATCTTTCCGAAATTCTCGCTGCGCTCGTCGATGGTAGGCCACACGGACACGACCGTTTCGATCCCCATCTCCTTCAGCTCCTTCACCATGGCGTCGGGATCCGGCCAGTCTCTGGGCTCAAATTTGAAATCACCCTGCATCGTCCAATGGAAGAAATCCACCACGATGGCATCCATGGGCAGTCCGCGCCTCTTATGTTCACGCGCCACCGCGAGCAGCTCCTCCTGATTGCGGTAACGGAGCTTGCACTGCCAGTAGCCCATACCGAACTCCGGCATCATGGGAGTGCGCCCCACGGCTGCACTGTAATTTCTCTCGATATCCGCCGGTGTGTCCCCCGCCGTGATAAAATAATCCAGTTTCTTTGTACGCTTTGCATACCACTCTGTCTTGTTGGCTCCGAAGGACGCCGTGCCGATGGCGGGATTGTTCCAGAAAAATCCGTATCCCCTGCTGGACACGAAGAACGGTACGCTCGCCTGCGAATTTCTGTGCGCAAGCTCCAGTATGGCGCCCTTCTTGTTCAGGTTCTTTTCCTGATACTGTCCCATACCGAAAATCTTTTCGTCGTCATATGCCTCAAACCGCGCCGTCAGCTCATAGTCTCCGCTTCCCTGCACAGGTTTCAGTTCCCTTGCATCCACGCGCAGAGGCACACAGTAGCGGTTGATCCGGTTGCGGTTACGCCAGTATTCCTCCGTGAGCACTTCACCCTTTTCGTTGAGAAAGCTGATCCAGCCCTCGGGATTGACCCGTGCCGTGATCTTGCCGTTTTTGAGCGTTGCAACCACGCCCGTCTGGTGATATTTTGCCCACTCTTCCCCGCGATACCACGGATCGGTGGTATCCACCTCCTCAAAGATGATCTCGGGAATCACCTGCTCCACCGGCTCGATTAATGCCCAGTCGTTTGCATCCATCTCAGGCTCTGCCGTCATGCGCACCCGCAGGGAATCCTTTCCCCAGCACTCGATGAAAACACGCGATGCCCCTTCCTGTATGATAAGTCTGTTTCCTTCCTGTCTGACCATTTCAACCTCCGTTCCGGCATAAACAGCCGCTTGATCTTGATATTATGTATTATAACTTGTCCGCTTCCCCGCCGTATACCCCGAATATTTAATGTGATGTACTAAAAAAATTGGACTTCTCGCCTTAAAGAAGATATAATGACATTATAACATTATGAGGGAATTTCCCGGAAAGGAATCTATATGGGAACTATCAAGATCGTGGCGGACAGCACCTGTGATCTGTCACCTGAATTATTGGAAAAATATGACATTTCCGTCATTCCGCTCTGCATTGTCATGGGGGATCAGAGCTATTACGACGGACTTGACACCACGCCGCAGGACATCTACCGTTGGGCGGACGCCAACAATACCACTCCCAAGACGGCAGCCGTAACCTTTGAAAAGGCAACCGAGATCTTAAAGCCTTTCATGGAGGAGCGGCGCGATATTATCTTTTTCGGTATCTCCACCCAGATGAGCACCACCTGCAACGTGGTACGGCTTGTGGGAGAAGAAATGAACTATGAGAGACTGTTTATCATCGACTCCCAGAATCTTTCCACGGGAATCGGTCTGCAGGTGCTCTATGCCGCAAGACTGGCGGAGGAAGGGAAATCAGCGGAAGAAATCACCTCCCTTGTGAACGCAAGACGCGGAAAAGCCAGCGCCAGCTTCGTGGTGGACACACTGACCTATCTTGCAAGAGGCGGACGCTGCAACGCCGTGACCGCGCTGCTTGCCAACACCTTAAAGCTCAAGCCCGAGATCGTGGTGACGGACGGTGCCATGCATGTGGCAAAAAAATACCGGGGCAGCCTGCAATCCGTCATTTTGAAATATGCGAAGGATATGGAACCCCGGCTCTTACATGCGGACAAGACCTGCGTTTTCATCACACACTCCGGCGTCAGCGATGAGATCGCCGAGTCCGTGCGCTCCTATCTGGAAAGTCTCAACCACTTTGATGCTATTTACATTACAAACGCGGGCGGCGTAATCTCAAGCCACTGCGGCCCGGGTACGCTGGGCGTTCTGTTCTACGAGGACTGAGTCTCCGCAGACGTATCGCCGAATTGAAGTTTCAGCTTCTTATATACATGGAAGAACGCGGGGATCAGGAAGATATCCGCGAAAATCCATGCAACCGGGCTTCCCATTGCCGCTGCCGGAAATCCGAACACCGGAACGAGCAGGAACCCTACCAGCGAGCGGGCGATCATCTCCATGACGCCCGCCAGGATAGCGAAGCCCGGGAAGCCGATTCCCTGTATCAGGAAACGTATGATATTCACCAACGCCAACGGAAAATAGAACGCGGTGTTGATAATCAGGAATAATCTCACATTCTGCACAATCTGTTCCACCAGCGCCGGGTCATCACCCTCCACAAACAATCTTCCCAAAGGGGCACCGAAAAGAACAGCGATCACAAATGCGATCACACTGTATATGGCTCCCAGCTTCACGCAGTCCCACAAACCCGCCTTGATACGCTCCAGCTTGCGCGCGCCCACATTCTGTCCGCCGTAGGTCGCCATGGTCGATCCCATAGCGTCATAGGGGCATGCCAGAAATCCGCCAATCTTGCCCGCTGCCGTGACGGACGCCACCGCTACGGAGCCCAGACCGTTGACCGCTGTCTGAAGGATTACGCTGCCGATCGCCGTGATGGAATACTGTAATCCCATGGGAAGACCCATGCTGCAAAGGCTTCCCATCATATGGGCGTTGGGTTTCCATTCTTCCTTCGAGATCCGCAGGATATCAAATTTCTTTATCATAAAGATCAGACAGAGCAGACCCGAAAAGCCCTGGGAGATCACCGTCGCCCACGCGGCTCCCGCCACGCCCATCTTGAAATTCACGATGAACACAAGATCCAGGATCACGTTCATAACAGAGGAGATCACCAGAAAAATGACCGGTGTCTTTCCGTCTCCCAGCGCCCTTATGATACCCGAGAGAATGTTGTAGAGGAACACCGTGGGAATGCCTATAAAAATTACGTAAATATAGGCATAGGCATCCTCGAAAATATCTGCGGGCGTATTCATCCAGCGAAGAATGTCCCGGCACAAAAACGCCATGGCAAGCGTCATAACCACGGAGAAAAACACGCCCAGCCAGACGCAGTTTGCCACATATTTGCGCACACCCGCATAATCCCCGGCGCCAAACTTATGCGCAACCGGTATGGAAAAGCCCACGCAGATTCCCATGCAGAACCCGATCACCAGAAAGTTCACGGAACCCGTGGAACCCACCGCCGCCAGCGGGCCTACCCCCAGATATCTTCCCACGATCAGCGTATCGATCAGATTATAAAACTGCTGGAATAAATATCCCAGCAGTGTCGGTATGGCAAACCCCAGAATGAGCTTCATAGGATTTCCCTGTGTCATGTCCTTTGTCATATACGTCACCTCACCGCGCAACTTATATTGGGCAATCGCAACGATTCAGCACCCCATTCGCAGAAGGCGGTTTTGCATATCTCTGAATCATTACGATCAATCAAGGATTGGATTCCACATATTCTATATAGATATCAGGATCTGAACAATGGTTGTAGAAGGCTGTCTCAATACGCTGCGTCACGACCTGTACACCTCCCGCATGGAGGTTCACCAGCATCACCACACGCTGCATATCCGAGATCTGCGTCGTCATATCCGTGGTGCGTAAGGACGACACCGCAGCCGCCTTAAGTCCGCTCATTGCCGCTTTCTTCTGCTCCTCACTCAGTTCCCGTCCCGATCTGGATCGGATGGTAAACAGCAGTAGGCTCATGGTCTGTTTGTTTCGCACCGCCAGATTCTTGGCATAGCCCACAAACTTTCCCCACTCCGCATTGGATACCTGATAGGCGTTGGTGTAAGCCCCCACCGCAAGTACCGTCTGCATCATATTTTCCAGATCCTCTTTCGTCAGGTTGTTCCCCGACTTTTTCTGCTCCTGCCAGAATGCCTCAAACCGGGGTCTGCACGCAAGGCAGACATCCACGAGCCTCGGATCGAATTGTGTTCCTTTTCCTTCTTCTATGATGGCAAACGCCCGATCCATGGAAAACTCATCCTTGTACGGTCTCTTGGAGGTCAGGGCATCGAATACATCCGCCACCGCCATCACACGCGCACACAGCGGAATCTGCTCCCCGGAAAGCCCGTTGGGGTAGCCTTTTCCGTCCCACCGTTCATGGTGGAACATCGCCATCTGCCATGCGACCTCATAATACTCCCGATCCTCCAAAGATGCAAGCGTTTCATTTAAAATATTTCCGCCCAGAACCGGGTGCTGTTTCATGATCTCATACTCTTCCGGTTCGTACTTGCCCGGCTTATTCAAAATACTGTCGGGTATGGAGATCTTTCCGATGTCGTGAAGAGGCGCCGCCATACAGATATGCTTTACATAGGCATCATCATTGAACTCCGGGAACATCTCGCTTCCCCTGAGTTTTTCCGCCAGAATACGCACATAACCGCTGGTGCGCTTGATGTGTCCGCCCGTGACATGATCCCGGCTTTCCACCATGTTTGCAAAGCCGAGAATGATCTCCTCCTGCATCTTCTGCAGGCGCTCGGTCTTCTTGTCAACCTCGCTCTCCAGCGTCACGTTGAATTTCTCTATCATATTGATGTAATTCTGCTGTCGGGTATCGTCGATGAACTCCACAAGATAGCCCACATGCTTGTCCCTTGAGCCGTGCAGAATGGGCTTGATATCACATTTCAATATCTGCTCATCATGCACAATCTTCTTTTCCATGCTTCTGTCGCTGCGCTTTGCAGTCTCGGAAAGCCACTGCATGATCTCCCGGTAAAACGGCGTCTCGCCCTCTCCCACCTTGCAATCAATATGGAGCTTTCGCACCTCCGGGTATATTTTCTCCGCATACTCGTTGTGTCCCACATAGCGCAGATCGGTTGTAAAGGTAATGTACCCGTACTCGCTCCTGCGGCGCAGCACATTGAGCACATTGGAGGACATATCGTACAGATTGATCTTTTGGAGGCGCATCAGAAGAAGTGCCGTAGAAATACAGTATGCCAGCGGCATCAGCTCAATCGGGATTTTGATCAGTCTTTCCACCAGATAGATCAGCACGTTGGTGGCAAGCAGGATGCCCAGAATGAATGTGGTCTTATAGGAAACAAGCTCCTTGCGGAACAGGGAATAGACAACCAGCGCCGTAATGGCAACCATATATCCCACCCAGTACAAGATATATAACGTATGTAACGGTCCGTATTCCTTGATCAGATAGGACGTTCCGTAAAAGTCCCCCAAAGTCTGGGAGCGGTAAAACAACTCGTTGTGCCCCGCCGTAAAGGCACAGAACAGCAATACAATATCCAGAAACAGCAAAGCGTCCGTCAGCAGATTTGGGATCCTGATGTTGCAGAGATCCGCCACCGCCAGAAACATGAGAAACGGCAGCAGACAGCCGCCGATATAGGCAATCTTGTTTGCAAGCAGCGCCTCCTCCATCACATCTGAGGAAGCAAGCGCCAGATATCCCCAGTTTGCAATCACCACCGTGGCATAGACCAGTACATAACACATATTCAATTTTAGCTCGGATCTGATAAACAGAACCAGCAGCACCAGCGCTGCAACAGCCATGGCTGCATAGTATATGATCGGCATTTTTCTCCCCGTCCCCTCATTTTTCTACACGTTTGGCACTACTTTCACTATAACCAAATATGGCGCAGAATGCAATAGAAATTCGCGACATAAAAAGCGATCCGGTGTTGTGCCGGACCGCCCTTATTTTGATTTTTGTTTATGCAAACGGATTTTCTGTGGGATACATCATACCCCTGGGCTGATTGAAGTTCAGATCCTCCACCGGCACACCGATGTACTTGAATACCTCGTACAGCGCCTTGCCGTAATGACCGAATGCCACTGCGCCGTGGTGCGGGAAGTTCTTCTCGATCAGCACATGACGGTAAAATCTTCCCATCTCAGGGATTGCGAAGATACCGATACCGCCGAAGGATCTGGTGGCAACCGGCAGGACCTCGCCCTGTGCGATGTAAGCGCGCAGCTTGTTGTCAGCCGTACTCTGCAGACGATAGAAGGTGATGTCTCCCGGAATGATGTCTCCTTCCAGAGTTCCCTGGGTCACTTCCTCGGGAAGCGTTCTCGCCATGATCATCTGATACTTCATGTTGCAGAAGGACAGCTTCTTGGAGCAGGTGTTGCCGCAATGGAAGCCCATGAAGGTATCCTGATGGGTGTAGTTGAACCTGCCCTTGATGGATTCCTCGTACATATCGTCGGGAACGGAGTTGTTGATGTCGAGCAGGGTCACCACATCGCGGCTCACGCATGCGCCGATGAACTCGCTCAGGCAGCCGTAGATATCCACTTCGCAGGATACGGGGATTCCCATGCCGGTCAGACGGCTGTTCACATAGCAGGGAACGAAGCCGAACTGTGTCTGGAATGCGGGCCAGCACTTGCCTGCGATGGCAACATATTTTCTGTAACCTCTGTGTGCTTCTACCCAGTCAAGAAGGGTCAGCTCATACTGTGCAAGCTTCGGCAGTACCTCCGGCTTCAAGTTGCCTGCGCCAAGCTCTGCCTCCATCTCCTTGATCTTCTCGGGAATACGGGGATCTCCCGCATGCTTGTTGAATGCCTCAAACAGATCCAGCTCGGAATTTTCCTCAATCTCCACGCCAAGGTTGTAAAGCTGCTTGATCGGCGCGTTACATGCTAAGAAGTTGAGCGGTCTGGGGCCAAAGCTGATGATCTTTAAGTCGGACAGTCCGATGATCGCGCTTGCGATGGGAAGGAATTCATGCAGCATATCTGCACATTCCGCTGCATTTCCTACCGGATACTCGGGAATATATGCCTTCACATTGCGAAGCTTCAGGTTGTAGCTTGCATTAAGCATACCGCAGTAAGCATCGCCTCTGCCGCCGACCAGATCGTTCTGGGTCTCCTCTGCTGCCGCAATGAACATGGCAGGGCCGTCAAAATGCTTTGCCAGAAGCGTCTCGCTGATCTCAGGGCCGAAGTTTCCGAGATATACGCAGAGTGCATTGCAGCCTGCCTTCTTGATGTCCTCAAGTGCCTGCACCATATGGATCTCACTCTCCACGATGCAGACCGGGCACTCGTACACGCCCTCTGTGCCATATTTTTCCGTATACGCTGCCATCAGCGCCTTTCTTCTGTTTACGGAAAGAGATTCGGGAAAGCAGTCACGGCTGACTGCCACCACGCCGACTTTAACCTCCGGTAAATTGTTCATTACAAAATCCTCCTTGTAGTTTTATGTTTTAGTCCTCTTTGAGACAAAGATTTTTTCCCGTAAGTCCCAGATACGCGGTGTCGTCCAGTCCGCCCTCCGGGTGTCCGATCAGCCACTTGTTGACTGCTGCCAGCAATGCGTCCTCGTTTTCCGCCTTGCCGCCCTCCACTCTCTTGTGTGCGGCTGTCAGGGGATAGTTGGTTCCCTTCGGCAGGATGATGGCAACCTGAAATCCGGTTCCGTCCTCGTCGCAGGGCGCATAATGCAGGGTGGTGGCATAGACCTCCACCGCCGTTCCCGCAGGTACGAGGAATGCCTCCACCTTCGCAGTATCGTATGTAAAGTCCGCCTCCACATCCTGAAGGCTTCCCAGCATCAGCACAGCATCCGTAGCCGCCACGTTGATCTCGGAATCCCTGTGGTATTCCAGCGCGTTCAAAAGCTGGTTGTGACCGTTGCAATAGCCGATCTGGATCGGCATCTCCCCATATACCACATTCTGGATCTCTGTCTTGACAGGCAGCTTCTCAAGCACCTCCACCGACGGCTCATACACCACGCCGTCCGGCACGGGAGTGTCCTTCATCGCATTTACCAGTGCGGTAAAATCCACATTGTCCACGATGCGCCCGTATTTTTGAAACGCCGCATCCGTAACCTTCTGTATCTTCATGGTAATGTCTCCTCCATTCTTCTTTTATTTGATAATCTCAAATACCGGTTTCAGAGCCGGATAGATCTCCTTGAACTGCGCGTACCGTTTCTCATATTTTGCTGCGGCAACCGGATCCGGCTCCACGGTATCCACGATCTTTACAAGCTTCTGCGCGATCTCTTCCACGCTCGCATACTCGCCGCATGCCACTGCGGCCAGCATGGCGCCGCCCATGGCAGGCCCTTCTTCACTCTCCAGAATATCCACCCTGAGGTTCAGCACATCTGCAATGATCTTACGCCAGAGCGGGCTCTTTGCGCCGCCGCCGCAGATCTTGGTTCTCTCAATCCTGATTCCCAGACTCTTCGCTACCTCCAGCGAATCCCTGAGTGCAAACGCAACGCCCTCCAGCACCGCCTGTGTCATATCGGCTCTGGTGGTGTCCATGGTCATACCCACGAAAGTACCGCGGGCATTGGGATTGTTGTGGGGAGAGCGCTCTCCCATCAGATAGGGCAGGAAAAATACATGGTTCTCTCCCAGCTCTCCTATCTTTTCCTGCTCCGCCGCATAGTCCTTTGTTCCGATGATCTCATCCATCCACCACTTGTTGCAGGAGGCGGCACTGAGCATGCATCCCATCAGATGGTAGGTGCCGTCCGCATGGGCAAAGGAATGCAGTGCATTGTGGGGATCCACGCCGAAATTCTTGGAGGAGATGAATATGGTTCCGCTGGTACCCAGTGAAATATTGCATCTGCCGTCCCCCACGGTTCCCGTTCCCACTGCTGCTGCCGCGTTGTCACCCGCACCCGCCGCCACGCGGACGGAGGCAGGAACACCCAGTTCCTCGGCAATTTCCGGTTTCAGACAGCCTACGCTCTCGTAGCTCTCGTAGATCTTTGCCAGCTGATCCTCGCGCACGCTGCAAATATCGCACATCTCCTTCGACCAGCACCTGTTCTTCACATCAAACAAAAGCATACCGGAGGCGTCGGACACATCGGTACAATGAACACCCGTCAGCTTATAGGCTATGTAATCCTTCGGCAGCATGATTTTTGCGATCCTGGCAAAATTCTCCGGCTCCTTGTTTTTCACCCACAACAGCTTGGGCGCCGTAAATCCGGTGAAGGAAATGTTGGCTGTGTAAGCGGAGAGCTTTTCCTTGCCGATCACATTGTTCAGATAATCACATTCTTCGTAGGTTCTGCCGTCATTCCACAGGATAGCGGGACGGATCACCGCATCATCCTTATCCAGGATCACCAGTCCGTGCATCTGTCCGCCGAAGCTGATTCCCGCAACCTTACTCTTGTCCTCATCCTTTAACAGCTCCTTCAAGCCTGTCATGGTCTCCTTAAACCAGTCCTCCGGATTCTGTTCCGACCAGCCCGGCTTCGGAAAACAGATCGGATATTCCCGCGAAACTATGTTACGGATATTTCCATTTTCATCCATCAGCAGCAGCTTCACCGCCGACGTTCCTAAATCGACACCGATATAAAGCATGGCAACCTCATTTCAGGAGATTCATTCTCCGTTTCATTCCGTGCATTTTTGCATGAGCACGTTACTAGTATGATAAACTTTCTCATTGCAAAATGCAAGCAGATAACGACAAACCGAGAAGGTTATGATGGGTGTCTTATCCCCTGCAAAAAGGCTGTTTCGCTTTCCTTTATTTTTGATGTAAATTCCTCATAACTTTCCGCATCAAGTGGGATCTTAAGCCCGTGCTTTGTAATAAAAATATCCTCACGCGGTTCAACATTTCTTTCGTATGTTGAGCCACGGTTTAACTGAAGCACCAAATCGTCCCTGTCCGAGGACTCCGGGTACAAATAGTATCCGACCTTTGCATCAAATCGGAACATATAGGCAAGCACCTGCAAATAATCCTTATTGCCAATGTTGTCGATGGGCTTATATTTTGCATCTGCAATAACCCTTTTATCACAGTCCGTACCTATAAAATCGGGATAGATCAAACCTATATTGCCACCAAAAAGCCGTTGTGCTCCTTCACCGGCTTTATTCATCGGATGATGGAAAGACTCTCCGATAAGACCGTTCATATATTCTTCCCACAGCCACGAACCGTCAAACAGGATTCCATAGGTTTGTCTGTTCCCGTTTCCGATTCCGTGCTTTCTATGCTGCAGAATCAGCAAACACAACCGCTGGAGGGCGAGATATTCCCGAAAGTATGCGTGTCGAACAGTTTTTTTCTTATTGGCTTCAACAATCTTCTGCCGATTACAAATTTCATACTGTGGTGTCGCATCTACTATGAGTTTTACTTCATCTTTTGCCCTTGACAAAACGGCTTGCCCATAGGGCTTTCTTTTGATGAACTCGATTGTGTGCCGCACAAGTTCTGTCACTGAATTATCATAGGAAAACTCCCGTTGGCTGTATGTAACATTTCCCATAAATGGGGTATTCGTCTTAATATGTCTTGCGACATCAACCGTACCTTTTATATTCATGTCATTGTATCTGTGACAGATATAGCTTTTGAACACACCCTTGCGCATAGCCGCCTTCAGGTACTTCGGAAAGAGAAACAGCATATAATTAAAAAGACGGTTCGTTTGGTCTGCGTCAGACTCCAAATTCACAATGTTAGGAAAGTCCAGTACCTGTTCCAGAAGATATTGCAGAAAAAAGTCGCTGTTCCCTGCACTGAATCTCGATTCAATGACAAGTCTTTCATTTCCACACCCAAGAAACCCCATTACATTTCCCGTTCGATAGGAGTCATTTACACCCTGCAAAATCATCTGATCCCTTGTGAGATCATCTGCATCTTTGAGCAGCTGTGGGAATACAAACACGCCTTCCCGTTCAAGCTGTTCCAACGTTTTGTCAGCGATCTTATCTGTCAGCGCTCCTATTGTGGAAAAATCCTCTTTCTTATTTGACTGGTTATCCTTAATTTTGAGTGTCTTCATCAACGGAATCTTCTCCTGCTCCCTTGTTGTAACCATATGCCTTTGCAAACTTACTCATAAGACCGGATTCATCATACATACCCCTGATATATTCCTGCAGCAGCGGCTGAAGGTAATCTGTCCAAAGTTGGTCATATTCCAATGTTTTTAATTTGAGGAAATACGAGGCACCAATCTGATAATTCTCGTTCAGATCCTCCACTTCTGCAATCGCTTTATTGAGAGCGGTCATGCGTCTGATTGCTTCCGCCTTCCGTTCCTCGTTTTCCAAAGAAGACAGCATTTCAAGTCGATCGTCCGCCTTGATCTCCACAAAACGGAATCTTCTTCGCATGGCAAAATCAAAGCTGTCAACTGATCGGTCAATATCGTTCATCGTACCGATAATATAGACATTTTCCGGGATGTAAAATTTCTCATCTGGATTTGTATGCAAATTGGCATACTGAGTGGAAATTTCACCGGCTTTTCCGCGATATCCCGGGTCAATGGCAAAGAACAGTTCTCCGAAAATCTTGGAGATTTCCCCACGATTGATTTCATCTATGATGAAAACGTATTTTTTCAATTCCTCCTGTGCAACCTTCACCACAACCTTTTTCTTCACCTTGATCGCGTTATAGATTGCAAAATCATAAGAATATGCCTGCATGGTATAGGTTTTTCCGAAGAAATGTGTGACATCTCTGACTTTGGAAAACTCCTCATCCGCCTCAAGCATTCGTCGTATTTCTTCCACGCTAAGCGAAAGTTTATTAACCATAGCATTTCCGGGAATCGATATATAGATGTGCTGATCATTCACGCCTGTAATTGTAAACTCGTTGCCGTTAACGGTTTTGAAAGTATCTATACCAAATTCTATGTTTGAAAAGAACTCCCGCATAGACTCCTGCGCCGATGCCTCTTTTTCAATGGCTTCCTTCGATTTTTGTGAATTTTCATAATTTTTTCGCGCCCGCGCAACGAAGCGTTTGAAAATACCATCCTGCAATTCAAACCCTATCGTACCATCATCGTTCATCTTAGGACGAAGACCTTCCACAAAGTCTGAATAGTCATAACTTGGATGAAATTGAACAAACTCCATTTGTTGCTTCTGTTCTTCTGTGAGAAGCTCATAGTTGTCAAAATAGCCATCGCTGATAATATCTGCGGCAATTGCTCTTGCCAGATAAGATTTCCCGGTTCCGGGTGCCCCACGAAAGATCAGATTTTTCGATTCAGCCAACATTTTAGAAAAGTCATACCTGTATCCCCTGGCTTGCTGCACAAGTTCTTCCCGTACTACCGCTTCCGTCTGTTCATGTGCTGCTTCTTTTTCGTCCTTGTCCCGATATGTAAGAACAAAACGGTCGCCCGGATTGCCAAAGCGTTTCAAACATTCCTGCACAAAAAGAAGTGTAGAAAAAATATTCCAACCATATATAACGAACTGCCTTCCATTATCATATCTGTAAACTAAATATTCCAAAGTATTGCGATGACTTCTATATTCAGCCTCGCTGGTAAAAATTCCGCAAACTGTTTCTCCATTGGGTTTATATCTGCAAATGGGAAATTTTTCTCTTTCTTCAACCGATAATCCGGCAAGTTGCTTCTCATAAACCTGAAAAGCGATACGCGGAAGTGTTTGATTTGAATTTCTCCGCTCACCTTTACTGTAATTACGGGTTATTTCTTTGCCGTCGGCCGCTTTGAAATATGCGCCGAGCGGCTTATAGTTATCCCCCAACCCAAGATTTTCCATCGTGAAGCGCTCATCAGTAGAAGTTACGTTATCGGCAGTAATCACCAATTCAAATTTTTCCTGTTGTTTCATTGAAGAATCCATTCTTCCCCCTCCATTTCGTTTCTTGCAAGCTTAGGTGTTGATCACGTTGTAAAAAATTGACATTATTATAACATATTATTTCCGGTTACTCAATCCGGAGTGCCGAAGGAACAAGTAGTGTGCGGACATAAAAACACCGAGAAAAGTCTGTGAAAAGACTAATCTCGGTGATCTTTCCTGCTGCCGTTACCGCATGGAACAGCTTTTTCTGTTGATGAAAACCTGATATCTTACTTAAAAGGCACTACCGCACCCTGATAGGTGTCCTCAATGAACTTCGTGATCTCGTCGGACTGGAGCACCTCAACCAGAGCCTTGATGCCCTCGTCGTTCTCATGCCCTTCCTTCACCGCAATGATGTTCACATAGGTCTGTGCTGCCTCGGAATCTGCAGTCTCATATGCCAGTGCGTCCGTTTTTGCGTTCAAGCCTGCCTGCATTGCATAGTTTCCGTTCAGCACGCCGAAGGAAACATCCTGAAGCATTCTGGGAATCTGTGCGGATTCCAGCTCTACAAATTCAATATTGTAAGGGTTCTCCTCAATGTCGCGCACCGTTGCCAGCAGACCTGCACCCTCCTTCAGGGTAATGATGCCGTTTGCCTGTAACAGAAGCAGCGCTCTTGCCTCGTTCGTGGAATCGTCGGGAATTGCAATTGAGGTTTCTTCGCCGATTGCGGAGAGATCGCTCTCCTTGCCGGGGTAGATTCCGAGAGGCTCGTAATGGATGCCGCCCGCATTCACCAGATGCGTTCCCTGCTCCTCGTTGAAGCTCTCAAGATACGGAATGTGCTGGAAATAGTTGCAGTCAAACTCTTCGGACTCCACCACCATGTTGGGCTGGATGTAATCGTCAAACACCTTGACCTCCAGGGTATAACCCTTTGCCTCCATCAGAGGCTTTGCTGCCTCAAGGATCTCCGCGTGGGGCACTGCCGATGCGGCAACCTTGATGGTCTTTGCCTCCTTCTCCTTGCTTCCGCATCCGGCAAGCGCCGCTGCGGCAAGCACAACCGTGACAACTGCTGCCAAAATTCTCTTTTTCATAATGTCCTCCTCGTGTAAATAAAAATTAAAATCTATATTACCTGGTCAGTCTGTGATCCAGCTTGCGGGATAGCTTCATGCCCGCCCACTGCATGATCTGTACCAGAATAACCAGCAATACAACCGTAACCATCATGATATCCGCCTGATATCGCTTGTAACCGTAGCGGATGGCAATGTCTCCGAGACCGCCGCCGCCCACAGCGCCCGCCATTGCGGAATATCCCAGAATGGTTCCAAGTGCAATGGTTCCGCCCACCAGAAGGGAAATCCTCGACTCCGCGAGCAGCACCTTGAAAATGATGGTCCAAAGCCCGGCTCCCATACTCTGAGCCGCCTCCACAACACCCTTATCCACTTCAAGCAGAGAGGATTCCACCAGACGCGCCACAAAGGGAGCAGCCGCCACCGTCAGGGGAATAATGGTTGCCGTGGATCCATAAGCCCTTCCCAGCACGAATCTGGTAAAGGGAATCAGCATGATCAACAGGATCAAAAACGGGATGCTTCTCAGAATGTTTACCACACAATCCAGTGTCTTGTTCAGGACGGGATTGGGTCTGAGCCCGCCCTTTGCGCTGACTACAAGGATAATTCCCATGGGCAGACCTAAAAGGTAAGCAAATACAGTGGAGGCAAAGGTCATATACAGCGTTTCCGCAGTTCCCTCCGCCAACATTTGCCAAACAGACGCATCAAACATAATCCTCAACCTCCTCCACAATCAGCTCCCTGCTCTTTAAGTACGCGATCATCCTGCCTGCAAGCTCCTCATCCTCCGGCAGCTGCAGTATCATCTGCCCGTGCGCCACACCTCCGATATCCTTGGTGTCCGCCAGCAGGATATTTGCAGGCGCCTTGCACTCCAGCACCATGTTTCCGATCACCGGCTCGAAAGAAGATTTTCCGTCGAACACAATACGGATGCACCGTTTTCCTTCCATAATACTGTACTTGTGGTCGGCGAGGAATACCAGCTTTTTCGCCGCCTGGGTCTTGGGTGCGGAGAATACCTCCTCCACCGTACCCTGTTCCGCGAGCTCGCCTCCGTCTATGATGGCAACATGGGTGCAGATTTCCTGCACCACCGCCATCTCATGGGTGATGATCACAATGGTAATGCCGTATTTTTCATTGATTTCCCGCAAGAGCTGCAGGATGGATTTTGTGGTCGTGGGATCCAATGCACTGGTCGCCTCGTCGCAGAGCAGAATCTCCGGCTGTGCCGCTAACGCTCTGGCGATTGCCACCCTCTGCTTCTGTCCGCCCGAGAGCTGCGCCGGATAGGCATGCGCCTTCTCCGAAAGCCCAACCTCCTCCAGATAAGCCATCGCCTTCTCTCCCGCCGCCTTCTTTTTCATGCCGGCGATTTCCAGCGGAAAGCATACATTGTCCAAAACGTCTCTCTGCATGAGCAGATTGAAGTGCTGGAATATCATGGCGACCTTTCTGCGCACCCTTCTCAGCTCCGCCTCCTTCAGATCACAGAGATCCTGCCCGTCGATGTAGACGGTTCCCGAGGTCGGACGCTCCAAAAAGTTCAGGCAGCGCACCAGCGTGCTCTTTCCCGCTCCGCTCATGCCGATGATTCCGTATATCTCGCCCTTTCCGATGGACAGATTGATATGCTTCAGGGCTTCTACCGTATTGTCTTTTCCCGCAAAGGTCTTGGATACATCCTGTACCCGAATCATTTCACTCATTTCCGGTCCTTCTTCCTGTTCGCAATTTTTGTAGTATCATATCACACTTGCACGGATATGTCCAACAGTTCAGTCTGCCACAGGAATCCCGCGCCCTTATTCCTCCGTAAAGAGCGGCGTGGACAGATAACGGTCGCCCGAATCCGGCAGTAACGCCACAATGACTTTTCCTGCGTTTTCCGGTCTCTTTGCAAGCAGGGTTGCCGCATGGATCGCTGCGCCGGAGGTGATGCCCACAAGCACGCCTTCCTTTCTTGCAATGGCACGGCCTGCTGCAAATGCCTCCTCGTTCTCTACCTTGATAATCTCATCATAAATGGTGGTATCCAGAACCTTCGGTACAAAGCCTGCGCCGATTCCCTGCAATTTGTGAGGGCCCGGCTGTCCGCCCGAGAGCACGGGGGAGCCTGCGGGCTCCACAGCCACGATCTTGACATTGGGGTTCTTGCTCTTCAAAAATTTACCCACACCGGTCACAGTGCCTCCGGTACCAACGCCTGCCACAAAAATATCTACCTTGCCGTCCGTGTCCTCCCAGATCTCCGGGCCGGTGGTCAGCTCATGTGCCTCCGGGTTGTAAGGGTTGTCGAACTGACCCAGAATGATGGAGCCGGGAATCTCGCGGTTCAGTTCCTCCGCCTTTGCAATGGCACCCTTCATGCCCTTTGCTCCCTCTGTCAGAACCAGCTCTGCGCCGTATGCCTTCAACAGGTTTCTTCTCTCAACGCTCATGGTGTCGGGCAGGGTCAGAATGGTGCGGTAGCCTCTGGCAGCCGCTACGCTGGCAAGGCCGATTCCGGTGTTGCCGCTGGTGGGCTCGATGATGGTAGCGCCCGGCTTTAAAAGCCCCTCTTTCTCCGCACGGATCACCATGTTGTAAGCGATTCTGTCCTTCACGCTGCCTGCCGGGTTGAAATACTCCAGCTTCGCTAAAATTGTGGCATCCTTCACTCCAGCCTGTGCCGCATAGTTGGATACCTTGAGTAACGGCGTATGTCCGATCAGTTCTGTTGCATTTTCTACAATCTTTCTACTCATTTTCTTTTCCTCTCTTTCCGATTCTCTGTTTTAGTGTCGTTTTTCTTATTCCTACCTCTTTGCTAGGAGAATTATGAATTGATATTACCTCATGCTTTCCGCGCTGTCAACTGTTTTTTGAAATAATTTTTAAATTTTTTGACAGTCCGTTTCTTTTTCGTTAAAATGAGGTCATATTGATAAGAAAGGATGATTTGCCATGTCAACCGAGATTTATCAGGTTCCCTGCATTGCGGGGAAGCCTCTTTCCGAATCCCCTCTCTTCATTTCCGTACCCGGCTCCAAGAGCATTACCAACCGGGCTCTGCTGCTTTCCATGCTTGCAGACGGGCAGAGCACCCTTACGGGGGCGCTGTTTTCCGATGATTCCAGACATTTTGCCTCCTGCCTTGCCTCCCTCGGATTTGATGTGGAGACGGACGAGGCAGCCTGCCGGATCCGCGTTTCGGGGCTGAGGGGAAGAATCCCACGCGACACCGCCTCTCTCTATGTGGGAAGCGCCGGAACCGCCGCACGTTTCCTGACCGCATGCCTCGGTGTGTCGGAGGGCTGTTTTCATATGGACGCCTCCGCCCAGATGCGCAGACGCCCCATGGTGCCCCTCCTCTCCTCCCTGAAGGAGCTGGGATGCGACATCACATTTGAGGAGCAGGAGGGCTTTTTCCCCTTTACCTTGAACGGTCACGGCTTCCACAAGGATCGGATCACCGTGGATATTGACGCCAGCAGCCAGTTTTTGAGCGCACTGCTCATCGCTTCCGTGTTGTGCGACCGAGATCTTACCATAGAAGTGACAGGGCATCACGGCATGGCATATATCGATATGACCAGAAAAATGATGGCGCAGTTTGGCGTGAAAACCGAGCTTCTCGGCAGACACACCTTTGTGATTCCCGCCGGGCAGCACTACCGGGCGCTCTCCTACGCTGTCGAACCGGACGTTTCCGGCGCCTGCTATTTCTATGCCATGGCTGCCCTGCTGGGCATCCGCGTTGTGGTAAAAGGTGTAAAAAAAGACTCCCTGCAGGGAGATCTTGCGTTTTTGTCCGTTCTGGAACAGATGGGCTGCACCATGGAGGAATATGAGGAGGACATCTGTCTTTCAGGCCCCCGTGGAAGGCTGCACGGCATCACGGCGGATCTGTCCGCCTGCTCGGATCAGGCCATCACCCTTGCCGCCATCGCTCCCTTTGCTGACAGTCCCGTGACCATTACCGGCATCGGGCACATCCGCTATCAGGAGAGTGACCGGATCAGCGCCATTGCGGAAAATCTCTCCACCATGGGAATCCGCTGCGACGAGGGACAGGACTTTATCGTGATCTATCCGGGCACGCCCCATTCCGCCCACATAAAAACCCATGACGATCACAGACTCGCCATGGGCTTTTCCCTCGCAGGTCTCCTTGCTCCCGGTATTTGCATCGAAGATCCGGAATGCTGCAGGAAAACCTTTGAAACCTATTTTTCTGTATTGGAACAGGCGATTGAAGCCGCCTGCACACCTTAGCCGGTGATGCGTGTGCCCGTCTTTCCCCTGACGGCATCCTTCACCTGCGCTAAGGAGGTAATCAGCACGCTTCCCTGCGGCACCTTCTCCAAGTAGGCAACCGCCGCCTCGATCTTGGGGAGCATGGTTCCTTCCTCAAACTGTCCCTGCGCAATCAGCTCCTTCGCCTCCGCCGCCGTCATATGCTCGATGGGCGTTGGCTTCTCGGAAGTATAATCCCTGTATACATAATCCACTCCCGTAAGAATGATCAGGCAATCCGCAGAAAGATCCGCCGCCAGCTTTCCGGCAATGCAATCCTTCTCGATCACGGCAGATGCGCCTTTCAGCGCGTGCTGCTGCTCAATCACGGGAATGCCGCCTCCGCCGCAGGCTATCACCACCTGATCCGCATCCGCCAGCGTCTTTATGCTCTCGATCTCCACGATGTCTATGGGCTTGGGCGCCGCAACAACTCTGCGGAAGCCGCGTCCCGGCTCCTCCACCACATAATTTCCCTTCTTGATCTCAATCTCCGCATCTTCTCTTGACATATATCTGCCGATCCGTTTGGTGGGCTCGTAGAATGCTTCGTCATAGGGATCCACCGTCACCTGCGTCAGGATCGTGCTGACCGGTTTGCTGATCCCGCGGCTTAACAGCTCCGAGCGCAGGGAATTCTGGATATCATACCCCACATATCCCTGACTCATGGCTGAGCACACGCACATAGGCGCGGGCGTATAATCAATGTAGACACGACGCAGCTCCGTCATTGCCTTGTGGATCATGCTGACCTGCGGTCCGTTGCTGTGCGTGATGGTGAGCTGATAATCCGCCTCCACAAGATCAGCCAGCGCCTTTGCCGTCACCTTCACAGCGTCCCACTGTTCCAGTGTGGTATATCCAAGCGCCTCATGTCCCAAAGAAACTACTGCTCGTTTTTTACTCATATGGATACCTCTCCCGTCCGAAAAAATATAATTTAGTATACCATTTCCGAGTTTGTTTGTATAGAGTCACTTTCCGGCTTCCCCTGCCTGTGTCCGCTGCGCTCGTTGGTGATGTCATAGTATTTGTCCGTAATCACCCCGTGGGACACCAGCGCGTCGTAAACCCTTTTCTGTTCCGCCGTCATGGCAAGCCCAACGGTGGAATTGCAGTCCGTGATCACGCAGCCCGTATAATCGATCAGCCAGAACAGAGCGGAATCCTCTTTGGGTATCCTCTCCCACAGGATCTCCTTCGGCAGCCCGGAAAGCCTCTCCAGCGTGCGCAGGTGGTTTCCCTCCGACGATATATAATCCCCGTCCGGCAGAATGATCCCCTCTGCGGGGTCAAAACCGATTTCCCCGATATGTTCAAAAAAATGTTCATCTACCTTCATATCCGTACATCCCCCTTTGTGGAATGCTTGATCTCATAAAGCATCTCATCCGCCCTGCGGATCGCCTCGGAGATATCCTCCTCGCAGACAGCGCCCACAGCCCGCGCAATCCCCACGGAGCAGGAGACCTGTTTTCCGTCCGGGATCCGTACCTGTTCTCCCGTCATTCTCTCAATGCCGTCCGCAAAGGAGTTGCGCTCCTTCAATGCCTCCAGAATCCGCCGTCCCACCGCCACGGCTTCCTCCTCGTCCGCACCGGTCAGCGTCACCAGAAACTCATCCCCGCCAAAGCGTGTGGCAAAGCCGTCCCTGCCCGCCGCCTCGCGTAGAATCTGCGCCACCTCTTCTATGATCATGTCGCCCACATCATGCCCGAAGGTGTCATTGTAATACTTGAAGTTATCCAGGTCAATATACAAAAAGGAAAAATCCTGCGCGCTGCCCTCACGCCGCCCGCTCTCCAGCATGGCATGCAGCCTGCCGTAAAAGCCGTTGCGGTTGTATAACCCCGTCAGATAGTCCGTGATCGCCGATTTCTCCAGCTCGCTGTTGATCCGGCGGATCTCCTCCTCGTTCTCCGCCATCTCCACTGCATTCACAAGCTGGCGCATCATCAGGTGAAAGAGCCTGTATTCGCTCTCGTCCAGCATGTACTTTGTGAGCGGCGAGCTCCAGTTGTCCTTCATATTGATATACATGAGAAACACGCTGTCCAGCTTTTCATTCACATAATAGGGCAGACAGATCATGGAGCAGATACCGTCCTCGCCGAACAGGGAGAGGATCCTGCTGCACTCCACATGGCTTTTGCGCAGTCTGGAAGTCACAAAGCCTGTGTGGTAGCGTGAAAAATAATCCGTGATCACCTCGGTCTGTTCCTCTGTAAGGGGCGTTTTCCGCGTGTCAAAGCATACCGTCGGCCGCCCGTCTATGTAGCGGAGATAAAGCATCTCATCCATGCTGAAGTTTGCAAGAAAGGTGTTCAGCGCATTGCTCACCATCTCATCCGCCGCTCTCCCGTCGATCTCCAGCAAATTTTGCCACACAGAGAGAAATTCCATCTGGTTTCTCTGTGCCGCATAATTTTTTGCGATGCCCGCCTGTCTGGTGGCTGCCTGAATCTCCTCAAGCGTCACGCCCTCCAGATGCAGTCCCTCATGACGGATTGCCGTCTCCTCTCCCGAGAGGGCATGCCGCAGCATGCTCACTTTTTCCTTGTTCCCGCACGCCTCGGCGTAGGCGATGCCCTGCCTTAAAATCTCTTCTGCATCGGCCTCCCGCCCCACGGCTCTGTATAGCCGGGCAAGGGAAAGGGAAAACTGCACCCGGCTGAAAAACTGGTTGCCCACCGATCTTTCCATATATATCTGCGCCTTGTCCATAAAAAGGAGCGCCTCGGGGAATTTTTTCTCCTCCATGCGCAGGAGCGCTTCCACATAATAGTACAGAAAAATATCGTCGTCGCACGCCGTGTAGGACAGATCCAGAGAGCCCTGTGCCGCCCCGTTCTCCCGGTTCAGGATATGCCGCAAAAACTGCAGTGCATTATCCAGATAAAGACGACAGTTATAAAACAGCTTCAGCCGGTATGCACAGAGCGCAAGCAGACCGTAGATCTTTGAGATATTGCAGACTCTCAGATCGTTCAGATGCAGAGTAATCACGATCTTCATGCAGTTTTGCAGATCATCGTAGGCGCTCTGGTACTCCCCTGCAAGAATGCAGTTGATTGCCATGTTGTAAAGGGTCTCACCCACATAATTCATCAATCCGAGCCTGTAAAAAATGACGATTGCCCTGTTGTAATAGCTGTGCGCCTCCTCATACTGCTCCGCGGCACAGTTGTTGTAGCCGAGCCCGTTGTAAATATCCGCCAGACGGACGGGATCCCTGTCTCCCACGATCTCCATGGACTTATAGTGATAGTGGTTGGCGACGGCAAACATGCCGTGAGCGGAGGATAACATGATATTCTTCCGGTACGCTGCCAGCAGAAGTCTCTCGTTCTTCAATTTTTTCGCCAGCTCCACGCCCTTCTCAAAATGGGGCAGACGGTTCTCCTCCACGTTTTCTTCGGAGAACAGCGCAATGTCATTGTCAAATGCATAGATGTAAATATACGCCAGATGATTCTCATAGTGATACCGGACAGCACGCTCCAGAAGCCCCGCATCCACCTCCGTATCACTCTTGCAGAAGAAGATGTTGTGCCAGCCGCTCATGCGCACCATCACCTCCAGCATCTGCGCGCGGAAAAGCTCATACGCACGCCCGTCCCCCTCCGCCAGCTGCCTGCACCGGAGGGCGCAGCCTCTCGCCTCCCGCAGCCTTCCGCCGTACATCCGCGCCATGCCCAGTATGTATGCATGCCAGAAATCCGCGTCAAAATCGTCTCTTTCGCTCTGCTGCATATGATCGCAGCAGATCAGGGCATTGGCAATGTCGTTCGAGTACAGGGAGACCAGCGCATACAATCTGTAAAAATTGAATACGCAGTCCGCATTGAGGGACAGCTTCTCCAACTCGATCTTCTGGTACAGAATGTCAAGATAATACTTCGCCTGTTCCAGATCCAAAAGCTGGTACATATTGTTCAATTTCAGAAGATACTCATGGATACGCGCACTCTCAAAGCAGAACGAGCTTCCCTCGTCCGTTCTCTGCACGTTCTCGGAGATTCCGCCCTCCAGCACGCAGTTGTGGTCCTCCCACTTCTCGCAGACGCTCTCCCACGCTGCGCTCACATGGGGCGGCACCGGATGAAGGTCATTGTATGCCGCATATATCAGAAGTCCCGAGTTGTCCCGGACTGCAAACAGGTTGTCAAACAGCCGCAGGGCGGAGTGGGACGCCATGTTCAGATTGTCCGCCACAAGCAGGATCGGATGCTCTGATGAGAGTGCAAGCAGGATCTCCGTCATGGATTGCAGCAATCTGTCCTGCTCAAAATTCACCTCATCCAGAATCAGCTCCTCTTCCCGTCTGCATACACCATCCCGCACCATGGACACAAAGAGGGAGCGGTGCAGCGGGTATACAGCAAACAGCCCGATATAATCCTCCACGGAAAGATGGCTGTAAAACCGATGATACATCCCCCTGATCACCTCGGGAACCGGTTCGTATGCCGCCGTCATACCCGCGCCGCTGTAACGGTAATAAAAAACAGCAAGCTCAGGATGCCTCTCCTGAATCAGAGCGGCATCCTGAGCCGTAACCGTAAAGGTATCGTAATGCTTTACTACTGTAAAGTTGTTGTTCTTTTCGCGCAGCCCGGCGATCATAGCCTCCGCCAGCGCAAGCACCGGTGTTACATTTTCCGCTTTCAAACTCCCTGCCTCCATACACGCTGTTACCCCGTCGACAAGGACAGTATATCACGAAACTTCCCGAAAATCTATGGTTTCTTTTGCGCTACCACGCAAGACAGGCAAGCATGGCTCCCACTATGATGCAGAAGTCGGAAAGATTGAACACCACGCCCGCAAGTCGCTTCCATCTTACCCGGAAGCTCACATAGTCCACCACATATTTCCGTTTCAATCTGTCGTAGGTGTTGCTGAATGCGCCGCCCAGAAGGAGGGCGAGAGAGAGCTGTAAAAATCGGTTGCCCCTTCTCCCCAGACTCAGCACAAGCAAAAGGAGGGAAAGCAGTGTCAGAAGCACCGACAGAGAAGTCACAAGGCGGGGACGCTTCTCCAGGAAATTGAGCGCCGCCCCTCTGTTGCGATAACGCTGCAACAGGATCTTTCCCCCGAGAGCCGTGCGGGGAAGTCCTTCATCCTTTTCTATTCTGTTCTTGATCAGTAAGTCCGTCGCAAATACCAACGCCGCCAGACCGATACAGACATAAACCATGTTGCCACCTCCTTCTTTATTATACCGTTATGTATATGCAGATGTAAACCGGTTTCCGCATCAGACGCCACCGCACCGGGCATACTGATGAGAATGGTTGACACATCTACACCGACACGGTTCACGCACTGAAAGGAATCTGCCTCTGTTTCCGGGAGAGCGAGTTTGTCTCCATCCTCGGTCCCTCCGGCTGCGAAAAAGGATCCCGGGGTGGCACTGCGCAGCGAATAGGCGGGCTTCACACGCCCGCCAGCGCCTCGAAGGTTCCCGCCACATTGAGCGTGCCGTACCCCCATTCCCGGTTGGGATAGCTGCGCTCCGGCGTCCGGCTCGCCCCCCGTATGAAGTAGCTTTTGATTTCATGGCTCTCCGCCAGCAGGCTGTTCTGCTCCACCACCGCCCACTCCAGAAACTGGGCGACCCCGCCCGCTGCCATGGCGGCACCCACGCCCGAGCCGGAGGTTCGCCCCAGAACGGTCTGCACCTCCACTCCCGGCGCTGCCAGATCCGGCTTGATAATGCCGTTTCTCAAAAATCCCCTTCCCGAATTAATGTAGATACTGTTTCCCCGGTCATTGTAAGCCGAGGTGGTGATGGGTCTGTAGGCGATTCCCGGATCCGTCAGCGTCCCATAGGGATCAGGACGCAAAAACACGGTTTCTCCCCGCAGAAACTGCGTGATGGGAAGCCACATATGAAACGCCCCTTCTCCTCCCGTCTGGGAGGAATATACGCGGATCGTCCACACGCCCGGCGTGGGATCCTCGAACCGGAACACGATCAGCTCTTCCCCGGAATTGGGTTCCACCAGAATACTGCTGATGGTAAGCTTTGTCCGCTCGTAAATAAAGGAGTATGTCAGGCTCTGCCCCATTCCCAGCCGGAACCGTGGAATCGTCTCCCCGCCCGGGGTCTGCACCGAGACATAGTACACCTCCGGGATCGAGCCCCACATTTCCGTGATAAATCCCCTCTCGCCCTCTCCGACCCTTATCTCCACATCGGTATGGGCGTCCGCGTCCCCTTTCGGCACCGCACCGCTGAAATGGTGGGCGGCATTCCCCTCATTGCCGCCGCAGATCACCAAACCTCTGTTGCGGACTGCGGCAATGCTGTTCAAATATTGGGCAAGGGCGGAGCCCAGCACATGATTTCCGCTGTTATTGCCAAGTCCGATACAGATCACCACCGGACGCCTGAACGTGACGGCAAAGGATTCCGCATACTTGACCCCCAGCATAATATCCGTCTCCGTATACGCCGGAACCTCCTCCGGAATAAAATAATACTGCCGCAGATACTGTTTTGTCTGCCGCAGTTTTATCACCACGATACCCGCCTCCGGCGCCGCTCCCAGAAAAGTACGTCCTCCGTCCACAGCGCTGCCCGCTGCCACGCTTGCCAGCTCTGTCCCATGTCCGATCTCATCATAGGACGGAAGCGCCTCATAGGGATTCTCCTCCTGTAACGCCCTGTTGATATCCTCTCTTGTATATTCTGTTCCGTATTCATATCCGGCAGGCGGATCCCCGCTCTGAATCGTCTGATCCCAGATGGAAAGGATTCTGGTATTTCCCGCCTCGTTTAAAAATGCTTTTTCTGCAAAACGGATCCCCGTGTCCACGAAAGCCAGTACCACTCCGCGTCCTTTCAATCCAAGGGGCGGTCTCTGCACGGGTAAGATTCCCGAGGCAATCAGGCTGACGGGATCGAACTGGGTGCCGGAATCCGCCTGCGCTGCAGGGGGCTCCTGCATCAGCCCGAACACCTTTGGCAGATACTGATAGGCATAGAGCGAATCCACCGTGCTCCTCAACCCCGTCAGCGGAACATAGGCAATGCCAAACTCCTCATTGATCACTTTATAGCAATAATCCCCCGGAGGCTGCGGGAGGGTGAAATCCAGAATCACCTCCTCAAAATCCTCCGATAATATTTTTTCTTTACAGGTCATGGCGCAAACCTTTTTTCTTCACTATATGCAGCGGAATCCAAAATTTGCACCCTGTGGCATTATACCTCCTCCGGCAGACTGTTCAGGTCATCCGGGTTTACCGCACCTGTGTTCCTGATGTCGATGACCGGGCCACCGGTTCCCTCGATATACTCGCGGGTAATAGTCACCCTGCCGATATTGTCATCCTTCGGAATTTCATACATGATATCCAGCATGAAATCTTCAATGATGGAGCGGAGCGCTCTGGCGCCCGTCTCCCTCTCCATGGCTTTCTCCGCAATCGCCTCGAGGGCTTCATCCGTGAAGGAGAGCTGTACTTCATCCAGCTCAAGAAGCTTCTGGTACTGCTTGAGGATTGCGTTCTTCGGCTCCTTCAGAATCTTCACCATCATCTCCTTGGAAAGCCCCTCCAATGTGAAAATAATGGGGAGCCTCCCGATAAATTCGGGAATCATACCGAATTTGCGGATATCCTCCACCGTCACCTTGGACAGCAGATTCTTGTCGTCGTCATACTGATCCTTAAGCTGGGCGTTGAATCCCATGGAGCTCTGCTTGGTCAGTCTCTCCTTGATGATATCCGTCAGATCCGGGAATGCGCCGCCGCAGATAAACAGAATGTTGCGGGTATTGATGGTTGCAAGCGGAACCATGGCATTCTTGCTGTTCGCACCCACAGGCACCTCCACCTCCGCGCCCTCTAAAAGCTTGAGCATTCCCTGCTGCACCGATTCGCCGCTCACATCCCTGGAAGTGGTATTCTTCTTCTTGGCGATCTTGTCGATCTCATCGATAAAAATGATGCCTCTCTCCGCCTTTTCCACATCGTTGTCCGCAGCCGCCAGAAGCTTTGACACCACGCTCTCGATGTCGTCGCCGATGTAACCCGCCTCCGTCAGGGAAGTGGCATCCGCAATGGCAAGAGGCACATCCAGCAGCCTTGCCAGCGTCTTTACCAGATACGTTTTTCCGCAGCCGGTGGGGCCGATCATCAGCATGTTGGATTTTTCGATCTCTATATCATCCATGGTTCCCGTGGCAACGCGCTTATAGTGGTTATACACCGCCACGGAAATCACCTTCTTGGCATGCTCCTGCCCTACCACATATTCGTCCAGACTTGCCTTGATCTTGTGGGGCGCAGGAATATCCTTGATATTGAGCACCGGCTGCGCCTCCTCCCCGGTCTTTTTCTTTTTCAGCTTCTGCTTGTTCGGGATTCCGCCGTCCCCCTGCAGATCCGCAATATTTACAAAGCTGATATTGGGGAAGCCGTTCTTCTGCAGGTTGTTCAGATCCTGCTGGAACGCCGGATTATTCAGCATGCCCTGATAGTCAAACTGGCTCACCGTATCCATGGTTTTGTGCATACAGTCGCTGCACACACAGATATTGTTCGGCAGCTTAAACATCTTCCCAGCCTTGCTCTCCGGTCTGCGGCAGATAAAGCAGACATCCTCGTACTCTTTTTCGGGCTCCTTCTCCGATTCGTTCTCGGATTTCACCTCATCTATCAAATCATCATCTCTTTTATCCTGATCTGTCATATTTTTCTCCATTTCTGCGCATGTCTTTTATGCATAGCGAGTTTGTGTCAAGTGCGCGCAGACACAAAGCTAGTGATCGCTTTTACGGAGCATCCCGCTCCGTCAGCCTTATTATATCGAATCTGCCTATACGATACAAGTGAAGTTTTTCTAAACAAAATAACTTACATTTTGAAGTTTTATATGCGTTTTGAGAATGTTTTTTTCTTAAATCAAATAAAAAACTTGTATTTTACGTTTTAATCTTATATAATGACGTTAGGAAAAGGAGGTGTAAAATATGTTATGCCAGTTTTCATTCCAAAATTTCAAATCATACAAAAAGGAAACTACTTTTGACTTTCAGGCGTCTGTTCTTCCGGAATTCAAAGATACGCTTATTGATGCAGATAAAGCGGTTTCCCTCGTTCCCGTCAGCGTCGTGTACGGTCCGAATGCGGGCGGAAAGTCCAACTTACTGCACGCTCTTTCCTGTGTGATCTCCACAATCGTGAATCCTGTAAATGAGTTGGGAAAAAATCAGAATGGGCTCATTCTTCAGCAGAAAGTCGATGCCGTTCCGTTTCTCTTCGACGAGACATCAAAAAATAAACCGACCGAGTTCCGTTTATTTTTTCGGATCAATCAAAATGAATACTGCTACTATATCGCACTGAAGAATGATGAAATTGTCTCAGAAGGACTATACCGCAGGGCAATTACCGGAAAGAAAACCGCGACCATCTACGAGCGGGAAACCACCCATGTTACACTTGGCTACACAATCAATAAGAAAAATATCAACACCGATGTCAATCTCAAAATGCCCTATCTTTCTTTCCTTGCCATCAATTATAATATTGCCGTGATCAGTGAGGTCATGGCTTGGTTTGAAAGCTGCATCATTCAAAGTTACGCCGGATCGGAAACATTCCCGCAAATTATGCTTGATACAAGTAATCGGGAAAAGGCGCAGCTCATTCATGCACTTAACGACATGGATATTGACATCGCAGATTACCGGTACGACGAGGATCATAAGCAGCTTTTTATGAAAAGAACACTGGGCTCCCATGAATATGAACTATCCTTTTCAGAAGAATCTGACGGTACGCGCAAGCTTGTAACTGTTCTTCCGGTCATCCTGCTTGCTCTGCGGGAGGGGCGTCTGGTCATTGTTGACGAATTGGACGCGAAACTCCATCCGAAGCTGCTGCGCTATGTCATTTCACTATTCAAAAACAAAGAAATCAACAAATTCGGCGCTCAGCTTTTGTTTACCTCCCACGATATGTCCACCCTGAAAAACACCGTTTTCCGCCGTGACGAAATCTGGTTTGCAGCAGAAAATATGCGGCACGAAAGTGAAATTTACTCTCTTCATGAAATCCGTGGGGAAGACAATGATCGGATCAAAAGTACGGCAGCATACGATAAGCAATACCTTGAGGGACGCTATGGTGCAGATCCGTACCTCTCCAACATGTTGGGAGGTGATTTTACATGAGTTTGAAACCATTTAAGAAAAGTGATCTTGATAAAGGCTGGATGAAAGGCAGGCGGGATAAGCCGATAAAAATCCAGCCGGAATATCACTTGATTATCACCGAAGGTACTAACACCGAACCTGCGTACTTCGGTGCAATGAAAGAGATCATCAACAATTCCTATCCGGACAGGATCCAGCTTAACATCTGTGGAACAGGAAATAATACTCTGGGCTTGTTTCAAAAAGCCAAGCAGATGGCATCGGCATCCGCCAACATCTATAAACATGTATGGATTGTCTATGACACAGACGGCTTTCCCGCAGAGCATATCAACAAGACCGCAGGGCTCTGCGCCGCCCAATCAACCGCAGAAACCACATACCACGCCATCTGGTCAAACCAATGTATTGAATTGTGGTTTCTGCTCCACTTCCACTTTATACAGTCTGACCTTCACAGAAACTCGTATCTTTCTAAACTATCTCTGATTCTCAACTCTTTAGGCTTAGGTTGTTATGAAAAAAATCGCAGCGATATGTTTCACATTTTATTCCCCTACATAGATACAGCAATTTCAAACGCCGAAAAACTGGATATACTCAACAAAGGCAAATCACCTTCCGCCTCTGCCCCCGGAACTAAGATTCACACTCTTATAGCGAAACTGAAACCGTATCTCATAGTGAGGTGATGATATCAAAAACCTGCGGATACACAGGCTTCCTGTATATCCGCAGGTACATAATCAATCTTACTGCTGTATGGAATCGCGGCTTCCCAGTGTGACGGTAAGCGTAATCTCCTGATATTCGCCGTCAATGCTTCTCATCACCGTAAGCTCCACAGTCTCGCCGGGTTTGTAATACTCGAGCCGCTCGCGCAGAGCTTCCGCTGTCTGAAGTCTGGTTCCGTCGAGCTTGGTAATGATGTCACCCTTCAGCAGACCGCCATCGGCAGCCGGTGTGCCGTCCTCGACTCTGGAGACATACACGCCCTCCGGCATACCGTAAATCTCTGCCACATCACTGGTGACGGACTGGGGAATAATGCCCAGATAACCGGTGTCCCCGTCAACTTTCACGCGGGTTTCCTTGCTCATCAGATCCTCCAGTATAGGCTGCGCTGCGGAGATGGGGATGGCATAGCCGATTCCTTCCACATAAGTACCGCCGATTTTACTGGAGTTGATGCCGATTACTTCGCCGTTCATATTGAGCAGCGCACCGCCGGAGTTGCCCGGGTTGATGGCGGCATCCGTCTGGATAAAGGTTCCTGTTGAGCCGCTCTCCATGGTCACTTCCCTGTTCAGCGCACTGACATATCCAACTGTCACGGACTGACCGTAACCCAATGCATTGCCGATTGCCACAACAGGCTCACCCAGCTTAAGGCTCTCCGAATCTCCAAGCTTTGCAATGGAGATCGCGCTCTTGGTATCCTCGCTCAAGTCGGAAAGTTTCACCGCGATCACCGCCAGATCCATAGCGGAATCCGTACCCTTGACCACTGCCTCGGCATCCGTTTCATCCGTGAAGTGCACGCTCAGAGTCTTTGCGTTCTCCACTACATGATAGTTGGTGGCGATTAAAAGCTCTGTGTCATTCTGTCCCACAATGATACCGGAACCGGAAGCGCTTCCCTCCTGCTCGATCACCTGACCGAAATAGGACACTCTTTCCGTGTAGGTATTGATGATGGAAACCATGGACGGCATCGCTTTCTCCACCATACCGGACACATCGGATGTGACGGTGGTCACATTGGTGGCCGTCACGGCGGTGGAGCCCGTTCCGTCGGTTACCATGTTCTCAATTTCCTTCTGATAACTCTCAAGCTTTGCCACATCACCGGAGGCTTCCTGCGCAGCCTCCCATTTGCTGATCATTCCGGTTCCGTCCGCCACGGCGTAAGCGCCCGCTCCGGCAAAGAGCCCGAAGCAAAGCCCCATACTGGCGCAGGCGATTGTCTTTCTGAAGAAATGTCCTGCTCCTTTTTTCTTCTTCTCAGGCTGCGGCGCCGGCTGTGTATACTGCGGCATGCCCTGCGACGGCTGATAGCTTGTATATCCATTCACATAATTGTCATTCTCGTACATAACACAATGACCTCTCTTTCCTTAACTTTGTACCCTCAGTATAGGCAGGAATTGTGTCTTTTCTGTGATGAAAATATGAGTTTTGTGTTAAATTCTGCTATTATTTTACTCTACCGTGACGGACTTTGCCAGATTCTGCGGCTTATCCACATCGCAGCCCTTACCCACAGCCACATAGTAGCTGAACAACTGGAGTGGAATAATTGCCAGCGAGTTAGCAAAGTACGGGTTGGTCTCCGGGATATAAACCACATAATCCGCAGCCTTCTCGATCTCCCGGTTGCCCTCGCAGGTAACTGCCATGACGAATGCGCCTCTCGCCTTTACCTCGGTCATATTGCTGATCGTCTTCTGATACAGTGCGGGCTGTGTTGCAATGCCGACCACCAGCGTGCCGTCTTCGATCAGGGCGATAGGACCATGCTTCAGTTCACCCGCCGGATATGCCTCGGAGTGAATGTAGGAGATTTCCTTCAGCTTCAGGGAACCCTCCAGTGAAATGGCATAATCGATTCCTCTTCCGATGAAGAAAATGTCCTGCGCTCCCACATAACGGTTGGCAAAGCGCTGGATCTTCTCCTTCTGACCAAGCAGAAGCTCGATCTGGTTTGGCAGCTTCCTCAGATCCTCCAGCAGTTCGGCAAAAAGCTCCTCACTGACGGTTCCGCGCACCTTTCCGAATTTCATGGCAAGCAGGTACAGTGCGGCAAGCTGGGCACTGTACGCCTTTGTCGTTGCCACCGCGATCTCGGGACCCGCCCATGTATACATGACGCTGTCCGCCTCCCTGGCAATGGAGCTTCCCACCACATTGACAATTCCCAGAACCTTGAAGCCTCTCGCCTTCGCCTCCCGCAGCGCAGCAAGGGTATCCGCCGTCTCGCCGGACTGGCTGATCACGATAACCATGGAGCCTTCCTCCAGAATCGGATTGCGGTAGCGGAACTCGGATGCCACATCCACCTCCACCGGAATCCGGGCAAGACCCTCCATGATATATTTTGCCGTCACGCCCGTGTGATAAGCGGAACCGCATGCAACAATATGGATTCTTTTGACTGCACGGAGCTCCTCGTCCGTCATATTCAGTTCGTCAATTACAATATCCCCGTCCTTGATTCTGGGTGACAGGGTATCTGTTACCTTCTTAGGCTGCTCGTAGATCTCCTTGAGCATAAAATGCTCATATCCTTCCTTCTCCGCAGCGTCCGCATCCCAGTCAATGGTCACAGGCTCCTTGAATACCTCTTCCTCATCCACACTGTAAAAATGGATCTGATCCTCCTTGAGCTGTACCACCTCCTGATTGTCCACATAGTAGACCTTACGGGTGTATTTTAAGATTGCGGGAACATCGGAGGCAATAAAACAGCCTTCCTCGCTCTCTCCCACGATCAGGGGACTGTCTTTTCTTGCCGCATAGATTTCATCCGGATGATCCGCAAACATGATGCCCAGCCCGTAAGAGCCCTGCACACGATGCAGCACCTTGGTAATTGCCTCCAGCGGATTACCCTTGTAATAATAGTCCAGCAGCTGGACCAAAACCTCCGTGTCGGTCTCTGACATAAATTCATAGCCCTTATCCAGAAGCTTCTTTCTCAAAGGAATGTAGTTCTCTATGATACCGTTATGTATCACGGCGATCGTCTTATCTTTATTGGAATGAGGATGTGCGTTGATATCGCTGGGCGCACCATGGGTTGCCCAACGGGTGTGACCGATTCCCACATGCCCCGGCATGGTCTCCCCGGCATGGGTCAGGTTTTCCAACACCTTAAGGCGTCCCACTGCCTTCTCTATATTGATCTTCTCGCCGTCAAACACTGCCATTCCCGCAGAATCATACCCACGGTACTCCAGCTTGGAAAGGCCGTCGAGAATAATGGGAGCCGCCTGTCTTTTTCCGATATATCCCACAATACCACACATATTTTTTACCTGTTCCTTTCTTTCTACACTATGAATAATTTAGCATACCGCCGCAACTCTGTAAAGAGGACGCTTTCTACAACCAATACTGCGGATTTGAGGTACAGCGCCTGATCACAAAATCCGGCAGTCTTTTATAATGCCTGCCCAAGAGATAACCCGCATACCTGCAGGCGCACTGGACATAAAAATACGGAATCAGAAATCCTTTCTTATGGCGGAACAGATATTCCGTTGTCTGCTTCACCAGCTTCTTTCCCTCTTTCTCGGATGGAACACCGTCAAATACCTCCGGGTGATCCGCCTGGGAAACCCCCAGATCAAAATTGCGGTGAAACTGCTGCTCGCAGGTGTAATTGTGGGAATGATACACTCTGGCGTCCGCCGCATATGCCACCCCATACCCCATCTTCATAATCTTTGCAGCGTAAATCATATCTTCATTAAATATGGTATGGCGGATAAAGCCGCCTGATTCCTCATAAATATCCCTTCGGTATGCCGCGCAGACATTGGAGCAGAAATAAGCCTTTACTCCCAGCTCATTCACATCAGATAGGTTTTTTATCCGGGAACAGTCAGGATAGTTGAAGCCCCGGGTAAAATGTTCGATCACATTGCAGCCCTTCGCCGGAAGCTGTCTGGCATAGGCAGCCGCCACTCCCTGCTCATCAAGCGCCTGCAGCAGCTTTTCCAAAAGATGCCTGTCCGCAGGAAGCGCATCCTGCGTCATCATCACAAATACCTCCGCCTGAGAACGCTCTACCGCCAGATGTCTTGTATTGCCGTGGTCAAATTCCCGTTTTGACACATGGAACACAGATACCACGGAACCGTATTTTTCCATAAAGGTCGTACCCTGCACCAAAAGATCAAAATATTTCTCTTCCGTATTGGCAAGAATGATCCGGCGGACGGGAACCGTCTGTCCCAGCAATCTGTCCAACAATACGAAAAGCTCCCTACCCGGTTTATATACCGGGATGATCACATCAACACTCTGCATGCTGCCTCACCTTCCTTATGTCCTTAAGCTGACAAAGGAGCTGCCAGGCAGCTCCTTTGTTGCTAACTAGTCAATGTTTACATACTCCGATACGAAATCGTGAATGACCTTGGAGTTTGCTTTTACCTCGTCGGAGGGATCGTAGCCGGTCTCGTCAAACAAAAACTCATGCAGCCATGTGACATTCTCGGTCAGGTTGATCGGGTACACACAGCTTCCCTTGGAGCCCAGCGTACTGGAACCGCGCATACTTTCCTCCGGGAATCCGCCCTCATCCACAATACTGTACTTGGGAAGATCCGGCAGGAGTGCGACCACATCGTCCACGCTGAAGGAGGTATAAACATAGGAGGAAACATCATTTACCACCTTTGCAAGGGTAGCCAGATCCTTCTTCCTTGCCTCTGCAATGATCGCCTGAATCAACTCACGCTGGGAAGCGGCTCTCGCGAAGTCATTGCCCTTTCTGTAACGGATACGGCAGTATGCGGTTGCCTGCAAGCCGTTCAAAAGCTGATAACCGGTGCTCTCCACAGGCTCCCATGCCACCTTCAGATCCTCCGCCATACATTTCTGATAATTGTTGATATGCTTCAATTCCTCTTCGTCCACATCCAGATATACGCCGCCCAGCGCATCCACAGCGGCTGTAAGACCCTCAAAACCGATGGTCACAAATTCCTTGATGTCCATGTCCAGGTTCATGTTGAGCATCTTCAACGCCTGCTCGGCGCCTCCGTGGCTATACGCGCCATTACACTTGTTGTACTTGTCATTGCCGAGATTCAGGTAGGTGTCACGGTACACACTCACCAGCTTAACATCTCCGGTATCCTGATTGATGGATGCAATGATGATACAGTCGCTGAGGGTTCCCTTGGTCAGTGCCCCCGAACGGGAGTCCACACCGAAGAGCGCAATATTTCGGTAGCCCTTCATAACCTCATTTTCCTGTACCGGTGTATTGATCTCCAGATCCTTCTCACTGATTTCCACATTGAGCTGAGGTCCTTCGCTGGTTCCGAAATCCTTCAAAACCCAAAGTGCAGCCACCAACACCGCCACCACCATAAGCTCCAGAACCAGAAGAATGATCTTGCTCTTTTTCTTCTTTGCCTTTGCGCCCGCCGCGGCGGGTCTTTTCTGATTATTCTGCCCGTTTGCCATCTTAATGAATCTCCTTTGTTAATATGCGTTTTTATTGATGAAGCCTGTGAAAAAGGTCATGAAAATAATCTTCACGTCCAGCCACACAGTCCAGTTCTCGATATAATACAGGTCATACTCGATCCGCTTCCGTATGGAGGTATCGCCGCGGTAACCGTTGACCTGCGCCCATCCCGTCAGACCGGGGCGCACCTGATGCTTTACCATATACCGGGGAATCTCCTCCTTGAACTTGTCCACAAAGAGAGGTCTTTCCGGTCTGGGGCCCACCAGACTCATATCCCCTTTCAGGATGTTGAACAGCTGGGGCAGCTCATCCAGACTGGTCTTTCTCATAATCTTTCCCACATTGGTCACGCGGGGATCATTCTTCACCGTCCATGCCTTCTGCTCCTCGGAGGGCTTTTGCTGCTCCATGCTGCGGAACTTATACATGGAAAAATGCTTTCCGTGCAGTCCCACCCGCTCCTGTTTGAAAACCACGGGACCTTTGCTTGTCGCCTTCACCGCAACGGCACAGATCAGCATGATCGGGGAGGTCAGTACAATTCCCACCAGAGAACCCACAATGTCCATCAGCCGCTTGATCAGCATATTTGCCGTGTTGGTCAGCGGCACGTTGCGGATGTTGATCACCGGAAGCCCCATCAGATCCTCCGTGTAAGGTCTTGTGGGAATCACGCTGTTGTAATCCGGTATAAACTTAGTATGCACACCGTACTTTTCGCAGATGCTTACAATCTCTTCCAAGCGGTCGTAATCCTTCAGCGAAAGTGTGATGGCGATCTCATCCAGCTCGTTTGCCGGAAGCAGCTCATGCAGATTATCAATCCTTCCGAGCACCTTCACACCCTTGTAGAGCGTTCCCGACGGTACGGAATCATCCAGAATACCGCAGACTACATACCCCCACTCGGGATTTCCCATGATCCTGTCAATATATTCCTCCGCCGCACGGGAATACCCGGCTAAGAGGATATGCTTCAAATTGTAGCCCTTTGCCCGGAACGAGCGCAGCAGCTTTCGTACCACCAGTCTCGAAACCGCGGTGAGGGAGATGTTCAGCACATAAAAAATGCAGATCATCTTCCGGGAGTAGTCGTTCTGCTTCACAATGTACAGAAGCGTAATGAACGCCACCAGACCGATGGTGTTGGCAATCACGATATTATAGATTTCCCTGGCGTACCCGGAGGTTCGTTTCGGGGTATATACCCGATTGCAGTAATAGAGGAAAATATATGCAGGGACAATAAAAATAAGAGCCCGCATATAATGCTCCATTGGCAAAATACCGGACTCCGGTCCGAAATGGTTGAATACCCTGAAATGCAGGACCCATGCCAATGCATAGGAAACGATCACAATCAGGGCATCCATGATGAGGTGAAGTCTGTTAAAGACCTTCTGATTATCCTTTATCATACGCTATACCACCCGTTTCCTACCCTCTGCTACAAGCCAAGAATAACCATCCTTTGTATCATTTTTGTATCATTTGTTTATCCGGGTTGTCAATTATACAGACGCCTGAACAGATTCACCCAGAGCTGTGCCTGTATGCAAATATAGTTCCCCAAATGAGAAAAAGAAAACCGCACCTTGCTGGCACGTCCCTCTTTTGCAAAACATCTTTTGAGCCCGCGGATACAACCTTTACAATAAATACCTCCCATACCTTTTTTTGCAAAAAAGAGCGCTTTGATCAAAAAACCGGGCAGCAGAAACGGCAGATTGATGATCCACTGCAGAAACGGCATGTTCTTTCCGATCACATAGACGCTGTTTGCGGAGGACAGCCTGACCTTAAACGCATTGTAGCGTGAGCCGCTGGCGGCGCTCCCCGCATGCAGCACACACGCCTTCGGTTCAAAGGCATTGCGGTAGCCGTGGATACGGGCGCGCCAGCCGATGTCCACATCCTCCAGATAGGCAAAATGCAGCTCGTCAAAAAAACCGATCCTGTCAAACACCGAGCGCCTGTAAATAGCCGCCCCCGCGCAGGCGGAGAAAACGGATGCAGGCTTTTCGTACCTGTCCGCGGGCTTGCCCTTCCCTCTGGCAAACGCCCAGCCCAGCGCACAGTAGAAATCTCCCGCACTGTCGACCAGATTTTCATTTTTCATATCCAGCATTTTTGCGCTCACGGAAAAAAGGCGGTTGTCCGCCTCCATGGCTTCCACCAACGCTTTCACAAAACCCGGTCTGATCTCCGTATCGTTGTTGAGCAGGATCACATAAGGTGTCTTTGCGCTGCGGATCCCGCGGTTCACCGCACCGGAAAAGCCTGTGTTCTCCGGCAGTGCGATCAGTTCCGCATCCGGGTGGGCTTCCTCCATCCACCGGACACTTCCGTCCGTGGAGCCGTTATCCACCACTATGATATGGGCAGGACAATCCGCGCAGTCTGCCTTCAAAGATGCCATACATTTTTTCAGATATGCAATTCCGTTATAATTTGGAATGACGATCGTCGCCTTCATTTCACCTTTTCTCTCCATTCCGGCTGCCACAGGATCCGATATCCCGCCGCCCTGACCTTGTGGCATAGCTCCCTGCTCAGACGCTCGCAATCCTCCTCGGAGAGCCCATCCGCACACAGCCGCCCCTGTTCCTCCCGCACATGATCCGCCCACTGCTCCTGCCCGGAAAGCACTTCCGCAAGCAGCGGCAGGAGCTCCGGTCTGATGCGCATCAATCTGATGTCCACCGTGTCCATATCCTGCTGCAGGGAGGCTCTGTGCATACATCCCCCGAAACCGGCGGGCAGCCCTTTATAATCCGCCGTTCCGTTCAAGGTATACAGTGTTCCCGTCACCCGCTTTTTCCCGTCTAGCGGCTTTCCGCCCACGATCCCCACATCGGGCCGTGCCGTCATGGCATCCGGTGTGTAGACTACCTTGAAAAATCCCAGATTGGCGGCGGGCTCCACCCTGCAAGGCACATGGCGGGACGCCAGAAAATCAGCTACGGCACGGTAGCCCGCCTCATAGGCGTACTGCTTGCTTTCGGGATTTTCCGCAGTCGAATTTTTATGGCACCGCCAGTGATAAAGCACCTTGGCAATATGGCGGATCCGGCTCTCGCCCTCCGTCCGCAGCCTTCCCTGCTCCCCCGAGAGAAGCTCTCCGGCGGCACGCAGCACAAGGTCGTGATCCTGCGCCCCGTCGTATGCCTGCCGGAAACCCAGCCGCCTCATCAGCCCTGCCTCCATAACGGTGAAATGGCAGATATAGTTGTTGGACAAAAGCAGATCCAGATTGAAGTCACATTTCTGATGCAGATCGTAAAATCCGGTGCCGCTCTCCTCACACTTGTCCTCGTCCGAATAGAGAAATCCCGGTACAACCCCCAGCTCCCCTGCTCTTTCAATCTCCGCCGCCATCTCAAAGAGGGCGTCCGGCGTGAGGAGATCATCATGATCCAAAAGCCCGATGTAATCCCCTGTCGCCTCTTTTAAAGCTGCATTGGTATTCTCCGCAATCCCGCTGTTTTTCCCCAATGCGACATAGCGGATCCTTGTATCTTCCACCGCCTGTGCCGCCGCAAAAATCGTGCTTACCTCACCGGGTACTGTCATGTCCGTCCCTGCCTCTGCGAGGATCAGCTCCCAATTTGGGTATGTCTGTGCCTCCACGGAGTCAAGAAGCGCCTCCAGATATGCCGCTGGAGTGTAGTATGCCGGCACTAAAATACTGAATTTTACGGCATTGTGCGTCCGCGACCACTCTCTCTGCTCTGCCAGCCTTTCCTCCGACGGCGGCTCGTAGGCATACGACTCGTCCTCTTTTTGTGCTAAACGTTCTAAGGCTGCGAGATAAGTATCCCGCAGCCCGTTTCGCTTCAAATAATGAATTGTCTTTTTCAAGTTTGCAATCGTAAACTTTGACATGAACTACAAAACCGCCTTTAATTCTTCCGTCAGCTCCTCAACCTTCGCTGCGGCATCCTCCAGACTGCTTCCCTTCACGCCCATGTAGAACTTGATCTTGGGCTCCGTTCCCGAAGGACGGGCACAGCACCAGCAGTTATCCGGCAGCTCGAAGTAAAGCACGTTGGACTTGGGCAATCCGGTAGGAACCACGCTTCCGGTCTCCATATCCAGAATCCTGTCCTCCTGATAATCGCGGAATCTGAGTACCTTCCACTGTCCGAATGCCTTGGGCGGATTCTTGCGGAGCTTATCCATGATCTCTGCAATCTGTCTTGCGCCGTCCACACCCTTCAGCGTGATGGTGTACTGGGTCTCCTTGAAGTAGCCGTACTTCTCATACATCTCGATCATCATATCCCAAAGGGTCTTGCCCTGCTTCTTGCAGTATGCGGCAACCTCACAGAGACACATCACCGCTACGCAGGCGTCCTTATCACGGGAATGCGTACCTGCCAGACAGCCGTAGCTCTCCTCCAGACCGAACACATAGTTGTGAGCGCCGGTCTGCTCAAAGAATTTGATCTGCTCGCCGATATACTTGAATCCGGTCAGCACCTCGATCACATCCACGCCGTAAGCCTTGCTGATCACCTCTGCCATATTGGTCGTCACGATGGTAGTCACCAGAGCCGGCTTCTCGGGCATGGTTCCCATATTGGTCTTTTCACGCAGAATGTACTCTGCGATCAGCATGCCGGACATATTTCCGGTAAAGGGAACATATTCCCCTGTCTTTGTATCCTTTGCATAAACACCCAGACGGTCTGCATCCGGATCGGTGGCAAGCACGATGTCCGCATCCTTCTCCTTTGCAAGGCGGAGTGCGTAGGTAAATGCCTTCGGATCCTCCGGGTTCGGGTAATCCAGTGTGGTAAAGTCAGGATCGGGATTTTCCTGCTCGGGCACCACATATACATGCTTAAAGCCAAGCTCTGAAAGAATCCGTCTCACGGGCTTGTTGCCCGTTCCGCAGAGGGGCGTATACACGATCTTGATGTCGTCCGCCATCTCCTTGATCACCTCGGGATGGATAATCTGCTTTTTCAGCTCCGACATGTACTTGTCGTCGATCTCCTTGCCGATGACTTCGTAAAGTCCTGCTGCCTCAGCGTCCGCTCTGCTCATGGTCTTTACCGTATGGTAATCCTTGATCGCCTGCACTTCGCTGATAATGTCCTTATCGATGGGCGGTGTCACCTGCGCGCCGTCCTCCCAGTATACCTTATATCCGTTGTACTCGGGCGGATTGTGGCTTGCCGTAACCACGATTCCCGCCGTGCAGCCCAGCGTGCGGAGCGCAAAAGAAAGCTCCGGTGTCGGTCTCAAGGATTCAAAAATATATGCTTTGATGCCGTTTGCAGCCAGACATCTTGCAGCCTCATCCGAAAACTCGGGAGACATCCGTCTGGAATCGTAAGCGATGGCAACGCCCTTGCTCTGTGTGCCGCGCTTGATAATGTAGTTGGCAAGACCCTGTGTTGCCTTGCGCACCGTATACACATTCATGCGGTTTGTTCCTGCGCCGATCACACCTCGCAGTCCGCCGGTACCAAATTCCAGTTCCTTATAGAAACGATCCTCCACTTCCTCTGCATTGTTGCGGATGGCAAGCAGTTCGTCCTTTGTCTTCCGGTCAAAATAATCATCCTGAAGCCAGAAGTTCAATTCGTCCATATAGCTCATATTTTCTATCCTCCCGTTTTCCTCGCTCTGTTTCAGCAAACAGGCTTGCAAGCCCGTCTGAAACACCTATATTTTACCATATTCCACCGGGTCTTTCAACGCATAATCACTCCGATCCAGTGAGAAATTGGGATTGTAATAAGGATCCCCGATTGAAAGCGCCTGTTTCCACTTCTCACGGAAGTGTGCGGACTCCCGGTTGTAGCGCTCCGCCTTCTCCCCCTGATCGTCCAGACCGCGGGAAACGGACTCGTAGTGGTACAGCTCCGCAAAGGGCGTCCACACATTCAAAAGCCCTCTCTCCCTCAGGCGCAGACAGAAATCCACATCATTCAGTGAGATCTCAAAGCTCTCATCCAGACCGCCCAGTTCCTCATACAGGCTCTTCTTTACCAGAAGGCACGCGCCTGTCACGGCAGAGACATCCTGCGCGTAGCAGAGGCGTCCCATGTACCCGAGATTCTGTACCGGGACTCCGTAGTGGGTATGCCCCGCCGTCCGGTGTGCCCCCAATCCGATCACCACACCCGCGTGCTGAATGGTCTTATTGGCGTAATACAGCTTTGCCCCCACTGCTCCCACATCTTCCCTCTGGGCATACATGAGAAGCTCCTCCATCCAGTTTGCGGTGATGACCTCCGTATCATTGTTCAACAAAAGCACATAGTCCCCGGCAGCATAGGAAACACCCAGATTGTTCACCGCAGAGTAGTTGAACATTCCGCAGTAAGTCACCACAGATACCTTGCCGTTCCTGCTGCGCAATACACCGCCGTCCCTGCCGTCCGCCTCCCTCTGTCTGTTTTCCTCGTAGGAGCAGCCCAGAAGCATCGTATAGTAATCCTTGATCTCCGGCGTTGTACTGTTGTTCTCCACGATCAGGATCTCATAATTCTCCCATGTGCTGTTCTTCTGTATGGAAGAGACACAGCGTTTCAGATCCGACAGATGATCCTTGTTGGGAATCACAATGGAAATCTTCGGGTTGCCGCATATCCGGTAGCGGATCCTGAAAATCGTGGCGCATGCCCTGGTGCTTGTGATCTGGAAGTGGGAAAAACCGTGCTTTTTCAAATGTTCCGCAATGGCTCCCTTCGCCGCTTCAATCGCGTAGGGTTTCGCCTCGATTCCCGCCGCCGTGCTGCCCTCATGGCTTCTCCAGTAGTACATCAGTCTGGGAATGTGGACAATATGCTGCGCCCTGTCCGTCAAACGCAGGATCATATCGTGATCCTGACTTCCGTCAAACGCCGGGCGGAACAATTCTTCCCCCTCCAGAAGCGTCCGGGAAAATACACTGAAATGGCAGATGTAATTGTTGGCGCGCAGATTGTCCGGCGCATAGTCCGGCTTAAAATGCATGGTCAGCATCTTGTTGATATCGTTGTCCTTAAAGGTCGTCTCGTCGCAGTAGAGGTAATCCGCATTCTGCCTGTTGATCGCCTTCACATACTCAAACAATACAGAGGGGTGCAGGATATCGTCCTGATCAAACAGCCCGATATACTCCCCGGTCGCCAGCTTGTAGCATTCGTTGGTATTGTATGCAATCCCGCCGTTATGATCCAGATGTCGGTACACGATGCGTCCGCCGGATCTTTCCGCATATTCCCTGCATATCTCCTCTATATAGGCATGTTCCGCGTCGGAGCCGTCCGCAAGACACAATTCCCAGTTCCGATAGGTCTGGTTCATCACGGAATCCAGCATCTGAATCTGAAACTCCCGCTTGTTGTTCCAAAGAGGAACCAGAATGCTGATCTTAACCATGCGTGGGAACACCGTCTCCTGTTCCTCTCTCCTGCGCGCTTCATCCGGGAAGCTGCCTGTTCCGTAGGATACCATCTGCCCTTTTTGTCTCTTCTTGTTCCGGATCTTACGGAGCACATCGCGTGGGCCGCCGCAGTGGGACAGTCTGTCTTTCTGTCTCTGCACGAAATGGAACACGCTTCTCGCAGGCCCCGTCGCCTTCCAGAGCTTGTTTTTCTTGATACGGTCCAGCTTGAACTGCAAATCTTCCTTCTCCGCTTCCAGCACCACAATCTTGTCCGCCAGATCGGCACATCTTTCCTTTTCCTTCTCGTAAGCTTCCCTGTAATCGATCTCTGTCATGTCTTTTCACATTCCCCGCCGTCTTTTTCCACGGCAAGTTCCTTTCCGGTATCGTTCCACAGACGCAGTCTGCTCACTCTGTTGACCGCCAGCACGGCAATCCGGTAATTTCCGCAGGGCAGATGCTCCCCACTCCTGCCCACGCAAAAACCGCCCAGCGCCACATTTTTCTGATCCGGCAGATTTTCCTCCAGATCCTGTCGGTAGGCGGGCTCCGTTTTCATGGAAAACACTCCTGCGTTTTCGGAAATCAGGAGCAGATATTTGTCATAGCAGGCGTTGTCATCTCCCAGAACCACGCTGTATCCCTGTATCCTCTCAGGCCCTGCGGTCTCCACCCGCGCCATCAGGCAGTCATCCCGCCTGATTGTCTCTAAGCTTCCTCCAAACGGCTTCCATGCCGGGGATTGCTTTACGTTCCGATCCGTCAGATACGCAGGAACGATTCTGCTGTCCAAGCCTTCTCTGTTCAGCCCCCACGGATAGTAGGGATCTTTTCCGTAAAAGTCCGGGTGCAGCCGGTAAAGCAGCGTCCGCTCCGCCGCAAGCCGCCTTCTCTTCTCAGGCATTTCATCATTCCCCCTGCTCAGGGACTCATGGTGATAGGCAAAATGTTGGTTCAGCACCACATTGTAATAGCCAAGCTCCAACAGTCTGAACCCCAGATCCACATCATTATATGCAACCCGGAGCGCATCGCGGAAACCGCCCGCTTCCTCAAATTTCTTTTTCTCCAGCATCAGGCAGGCGCCTGTCACCGCCACACAGTTACAGTCTAAACGATTCCTGCCAAAATAGTATTCCCTGTCGTCCTCCAGAAACTGCAGCTTGTGTACCGGCCCCACCGACAGATTGACGATTCCGTCATGCTGGATACGGACGGAATCCGGGTAGTAGAGCTTAAGCCCCACCGCCCCCACATAGGGGAGCATAGCGCGTTCTGCCATGTCGGAAAGCCAGCCTTCTCCCTGCATTTCCATATCATCATTCAGAAAAAGAAGAAGTCCGCCCCGGGCAAGCTGTGCCCCTCTGTTGCACATGGCGGAAAAATTGAACTCGGCAGGCTCATACACATAGCGCATTCCATCCTCTGCGGTGAGCCGTTCCGCCGCCTCCTTATTCTTTGCGCTGCTTCCGTTGTCAACCACAATAATTTCCAAGGTATCCCCATTGTCTTTCAAAGAAGAAAGACATTTTTCCAGCACCGCCGGATTATCCTTGGAAGGAATGATCACGGACACAAGGGGCTGCTCCTCCGTTCCCTCGGAGAGAAAGGCTTTTTTCAGTTCTGCACTCTCGGGTGTCTGCAAATACGACCGCCGGATCTCCTCCGTTTTTCCGTGAAACAGAATTTCCTCCATATGACCGATTGCCCGGCAGCCTCTCTCAAATCCGCCTGCCTTTTGAAAGAGCGCGTCCATGATAGGACGGATCTCCTCCGCGTCAGAAAACAGGATCTCCTTTCGGCTCTCCCGCTCTAACAGACACCGCCGCACCGCGATCACGCTGCCCGGATAAAAGCAGGCGCGGTAGGTATCCGGCGACCAGTCCGGCTTAAACCACGGACTGACCCGCTCCTCCTGCAGCAGATCCTCGTCACCGTACAGGATCATCAGCTCGGGGTGCTCTGCAAACCGGATGCCGATATGCTCCGCTGCTTTTTCTGCCAGCATTCCCTCACGCTGCCTGAAAATCACAAACTCCTCCGTGCTTTCGCCTGTTTCAGGAAATTTCTTCTCCTGTTCCCTGATCCAGCGGTCGTAGGATATCTTTTTGTCAGCCAGCTTTTTTTCATACCGTCTGTCCTGCTGCCTTATGAGTATCTGTTTTACCGCACTCTGAACGCTCACAAATCCGCTCCTCTCAGAAGAGTTTTTTCACCGACGCTGCCATATCCTTTGCCAGATCCGCAGGCAGTTTCACCACCTCCAGCTTTAGTGAGACCACATCCTCTGCATTTCTCTCAAAGCCCTCCAAGTGAAGGGTGATATTGGGGTCTTCTGTGGGAAATACCACTCCCGGCATATCCCCGCTTCCCTCTGCCGGCCGCAGCAGTCTGCCGTTTACGCTGACCCTCTTTTTATCGTTTACGGACACCGGTTTGCCGTTAAAGGTAAACTCCCGCACCTTGCAGACACAGGGACACAGCGCCGGATCAATGCGCACGCTGCGCACATTGCCGTCCAGCGTAAATTCCGTCTCCACCAGTTCTTCGCCGGCGTATGCATCCTGTAAGAAATAGGATTCCTCCTCGGAAAAACCGTTGCCTCTGTCCTCATAAATCTGCACCCTCAGAACATTTTCGGAGGTTCTGAACCGATGCACCCAATCCGTGGGTTTCAGCAGATCGCCGCCGATCCGGTCCCTGAGCTGTGCCATGGACAACCTCTGTCCTGTCACAAATTTCTGGAAATCCATCTCCTGTTCGCGGTACTGCTTTGCGTCCTGCTCCGTGATTCCCAGTGTCTCCAGAATCCAGTCCAGATCCAGCGCATTGCGGCGCTCATCCTCCAGCAGATAGCAGTACACCGCGCGGAACGCAAGCTCCTTCGCATCCACATCCTTGCCGAAGGTCCACTCATAATCGATGATCGACCAGTCGTCCCCCTGCACCATAATGTTGCCGAAGATCAGGTCAAAATCGGAGACCGGATAATCGGGGTTGTAACCCGTCCGCTCCACATATTCAGTAAACAGCCTGCGGAACCCTTCCTGATCCTGCTTTTCCAGACATTCATCCATCAGCTCCGAGAGCAGTCTGCCCTCCAGAAACTCAAAGGAATCCCATACCTGTCCGTTTTCCTCATGCAGGGTACAGCGGTTGATCCCGATCCTTCCGCCCTCGTAGCGCTCCAAAAGATTGCGGTAGGCAACCGCCATCCCTCTGATATGCTCGTTTGCCTCCTCGCACAGAGGAATTTTTTTTACCGTTGCATTACCTTCCGCATCCCTGCAGATCTCTGTGCGGATCCGATATTCTTTTGCCCGGTCGTTGGAATATTTTACATATTTGATGTCAAATCCGTCCCCGATGATCACCGTGTAGGAGTTTGCAAAAACAGAAAATAAATTGTCCTCCACAATGCCGTCAAAGGCATGCTTCTCATCAAAAAGAAGCATCCTGTCCCGGTCAAAATTTCGCAGATTATTGGACAGCTCTCCCTTGCCCGGCAGATATGCGTCGGAATACAGGGTGGTCATAAATTTGTAGTCAGGGTAAGGATAATAGAAATGATATTTTTTGACTCCGCAGGACGCAAAGATCCTCTCCAGCCCTTTCCGGGAAAAGGTGCGGACACCGCCACCATCCGCATAGTTCTCAATGCCCGAGAACCATGTTCCCAGATGATCTTCCCTGCAGCCTGCAAAATATTTTAATCCATACTTATTTTCAATGGCAATCACCACTCTGCCGCCCGGCGCCAGATGCCGCAGGATCATGGACAAAAACGCTTCATAGGGTTTTTCCGTCCCCATGTAGCTCTGCCCGTACTCAAATACGCCGATCAAATAGATATAAGTAAAATCCGTGGGCAGGTCCGGTTCGATATCCCGGAAATTTCCCACATGGATGGTCACATTTTCACACTCACTGTGACGGTAGGCATTGATCATGCTGCGCTTCTTTGACAGATCCACGCAGACCACTTCCCCTGCCTTTCTCGCCAGCGCACCGGTGATGGCACCGCAGCCGCTTCCGATCTCCAGCACCTTGTCTGTGGGCTTCATGGGGATCCAGTCCACCGTGTTTTCCCTGAGAGGGGAAAGATGATACAGAATGGGCCAGCTCGCCTTTTCTTCAATGATCTTCTGATATTCCACCGCAGAGTAATTCTTCGCAATCTCTAACAGTTCATCCTCCACCTGCCCGTCACAGTAAAAATCCTCCCCGGGATAGTGTGTCAGATCCAATGTGATTTTTCCGATTTGCTCCGTCATACTAAAATACCTACGCCTCCTGCCTGTACGGGATTACGCGCCCCGCAGGCACACTCTCCCCCTTCACCTCGACCTTGGAATCCATATCATAAAATCCCACCGTATCCTTGTCCGACACAACTGTGATATTCAGCACATCGTACAGTCGGTGATACACCTGAAAATCATTGCCCGCATAGCCCGTCACGCCCAGAGAGAGCAGATATTCCCCTCCCTGCAGGCTCATTTTCTGCGTAAATGTCACATTTTTTACATTTCCGGCTTCCACCGGCTCCAGAAAGGCCTTTTCGATCATGGTGTTGGTTCCCGTAATCTCGGTTCCCTTTACATTTTTAAAGGAAAACGCAAAAATGGGAGCCACAATCCGCTCATGGAACTGCACCTTTACATGGATGGTAAAGCTGCTCCCCTTTATGACTGCGGTGGTCTTTACATTTTTGTCGTCCGTAATATAAAACTCCGTGATCTCCGCCTGCTTGGTGCCGTACTCAAGAAGCTCCGGGTTCAGCACGCTCTCGGGCAGCGTATTCTCCTCGCCGCTGTCCTTGATCTCATACTGCCCCACCAGAACCTGTTTGAAGGCATCGATCATCTCCTTGGGCTTGCCCTCGCCCAGAAGATTGCCCTGATTCAACAGGTAGACACGGTCACAATACTTGCTGATACTGCTTAAATCATGGCTGACAAACACAATGGTCTTTCCCAGCTTTTTAAACTCCTCAAATTTGTGGTAGCACTTCGCCTGAAAAAACACATCTCCCACGGAAAGCGCTTCATCCACGATCAGGATCTCCGGCTCTATATTGATTGCCACCGCAAATGCCAGACGGACAAACATACCGCTGGAATAGGTTTTCACCGGCTGATACACATAATCCCCGATGTCGGCGAATTTCAGGATCTCCGGCAGCTTCTGGTCGATCTCCTTCTGGGAAAAGCCCATCATGGTGCCGTTCAGATACACATTTTCGATGCCGTTGTACTCCATGTTGAAGCCGGCACCCAGCTCCAGAAGCGCGGAAATGCGCCCGTTGACCTTCACCTCACCCTCAGTCGGGTTCAAAACACCGGTGATGATCTTCAATATGGTGGATTTTCCGGAGCCGTTCGTGCCGATAATGCCCACGGTCTCCCCCTGAAAAATCTCCAGATTGATCCCGTTCAGCGCATAGTGCTCCTTATGCTTGTTTTTGGCAAGTCCGAAGGCTTCCTTGAAGCGGTCGGAGGGCTTGTCGTACAGCTTATATACTTTTTTCAGATTGCTCACCTGTATGGCGGGCTGTCTGCCGTCCTGTCTTTCCATTCTCTTGTCCCTTTACAATACGTCCGCAAAATGCACTTTCAGCTTCTTGAACACCACAGCGCCCAGTCCGAACAGCACCACCGTAATGATCCAGAAGTACATGGTGGAGAAAAAGTCCTCAAAGAACCACGAATGCCCATAGACCGCATCCCGATAGCCGTTTACGATATACACCATGGGATTCAGTTTCAGAAGCTTCGCCCAGGTGGGGCTGATCGCGCCGAAATCCCACATGATCGGCGTTGCCCACATACCGATCTGCAGCACAATGTTGATGATCTGGGAAATATCGCGCATAAACACCACCAGCGCACAGGTCGTATAGCTGAGCGCCAGCACCAGCACAAAGGTACAGAGGCTGTAGTAGGGAATCTGTAACATATAGATGCTGGGATAGTAACCGTAGCATGCCGCAATCACCAGCATGACACAGACAAAGAACACATGGGTAAAGGTAGCGCCGATTACCTTGATAATAGGCAGAATACTGATCTTGAACACAACCTTTTTCACCAGATAGTTATATTCCAGCATGGCAAGCGTACCGTTTGTCCACGCTTCATTGAAGTAAAACCACGGCACCAGACCGGAGGTCAAAAACAACACGAACGGAATCTCGGTTCCGCCCCTCATCGCCATGCCCGCGCCGCTCATGATCACATCAAACACCAGCCAGTACATTAACACCGTGATCACGGGCTGAACCAACGCCCACACGATTCCCAGATAGGAACCTGCGTAGCGCTTCTTGAAGTCGTTTTTCGCCAGCTTCCAGATCAGGTGCCTGCTCTGAAAAAGCTCCACCGGCAGACTGATTATTTTATCGTACAAAAGCCCGAACAGAACGCAGGAGGCAACGATCACGCTGCAGGAAATCGCCTTTTTCAACAGCTCCTCATTCTGGTCTGCGTTGGGGTTATGATGGAACAGAATGATTCCCGCCATGATCGCCGCAAGCAGGCAGAACACGACGATCACAGTCTTTTTGGAAAACTTTTCTTTCATAGCGCTCCTATCTCATCTGCTTCTTATAGTCTGCGAAGCTGCCCCACTTGGTATCCCTTTCGGAGAAAATCAGTTCCACATTTTCCTCAAGCGGCCACTGCACACCAAGCTCCGGATCGTTCCACATCAGTCCGCCCTCATCGCCGGGATGGTAGAAGTCCGTGCATTTATAGCAAAACTCGGCGTAATCCGACAGTACCAAAAAACCATGGGCAAAATTTTTCGGCACAAAGAACTGTTTTTTATTTTCCTCGGTCAGCAGTACGCCATGCCATTTTCCAAAGGTGGCGGAGCCCGGTCTCAAATCCACTGCAACATCGTAAACAGCTCCCTTGATCACGCGCACCAGCTTATCCTGCGGATGCTCTTTCTGGAAATGAAGCCCGCGCAAAACGCCCTTCTTGGACGCGGACTGGTTGTCCTGCACGAACACCTGATCAATTCCGGCCTCCTTAAAGTCATTATAATTGTAGGTCTCCATGAAATATCCTCTGGCATCCCCGAACACCTGCGGGGTAATCACCTTCAATCCCTCAATCTCACATGTCTCCACCGTAATTTTTCCCATGATCCTGCTTTCCTTTCCCTGCTTACTCGTTTAATAGCCCAGATAGCTGATATTGAGATCCACATTGCCGTCAATTCCGTTTACCTTACCCTTGGAGGTATACTGCCACATCTGGTAGTAGCCCTGATAGAGCGGTGCCTTTCGGTATTCCGCCAGCCAGATCACATATTTTTCCAGACTGACTGCGTCCACCCTCCTATTGTACCAGTTCCGGCTGGCGTATACGCCCGCCTCGTACCCTGCATTTTTTACCGTGGAACAGAATGCGGCACATACGGCCGTACGGGTTTCCACATCCAACGCATCCGCTCTACCGTTGCCGCCGGCTCCCTCCGTATCGATGTAGACCGGGTAATCCAGCTTGTAATCCCGAATCAGGCTTACCACCATACTGGCTTCCTCCACGGCCTCCACCTCGTTCACCGCCTGTGTAAAGAAATATACGCCCACCTTGACACCCGCGGCTGTGGCAGCCTTGATGTTCTGTGCAAAGCAGGGATCCTCCACAAGACTCCCCGAGACAGAGCCCCGGTATCCGCAGCGGATAATGGCAAATTCGATTCCGTCGTTCTTCACCTTGTCCCAGTCGATTTCGCCCTGCCATTTGGACACATCAATGCCCAGAACCGCATTTCCGGTCAGGGACTGTGCCTTTTTAATCTCGGATTTATCGCCGTCGTCCACCGCCTGTGCGGTATCCTCGATCTCAGCGTCAATCTCCGCCTCCGTCTTGATCAAAATCGAAATATCGTCTATGACAAGATACTCTACCTTGTCCTTCACCCGCACCCTCGTACTGCCGCCCGAGACCCGATAGCCCTCCAACGGCTGCAGTGCAACCTCATACTCGCCCGCAGGCAGATCCCCGATATAGATCACTCCGTCCTTGTCCAGATCCTTATACTCACCCAGATCACTGATCTTTACGAAAAAGCTCTCCCCGGTTACCGGCTCATTCTCCCCGTCCACAATCTGGATCCGAAGATCCTTCTCCACGGATGTGACGATCAGGGACAGCTTGTCCTGCGCGGCATACTGCTCCGTCAGGTATGAGCTCTGTTCCGGGTCAAAAAAGGTGTCGTCCCTCAAAAACGCCGACAGATCGTTTCCGATCTGCCCGTTCTGATAGACGGAACCGTTATCCTGTTGTGCCTGTTCCGACGTCTGTGCATCGGCGGGCTTTGCCGTGGTCTGCCTGCTCCCTCCCGGATTCAGCAAAAGCACCAGAAGAAAGGTCAGAAGTATCACGGAAAAGGCCGCCAGAATCGTCAGTCTCTTCAGCTTAGAGTCCATTTGCAACCTCGACCAGATATTTTCCGTAATTTGTCTTCATAAGCGGCTCCGCCAGCGCAAGAAGCTGTTCCTTGCTGATAAAACCGCGCTTGTATGCAATCTCCTCAATACAGGAAATGTAAAGTCCCTGCCGCTTCTGGAACGCAGCCACGAAATCCGCGGCATCAAGCAGCGCGTCGTGGTTTCCCGTATCCAGCCACGCAAAACCGCGGCCCAAGGTTTCCACCCGCAGTGTTCCTCTGCGCAGATACTCATTATTGATGCTGGTAATCTCAATTTCTCCTCTGGCGGAGGGCTTCACATTCTTTGCGATCTCCACCACATCATTGTCATAGAAATACAAACCGGGAACCGCATAGTTGCTCTTGGGATGCTCCGGCTTCTCCTCAATGGAAAGCGCCTTTCCTTCCTCGTCGAACTCCACCACGCCGTACTCTCTGGGATCTCTCACGTAGTAGCCGAAAATCGTAGCGCCCGACTCCCTTGCCGCCACCTCGCGCAGCACTCTGGAAAAGCTCTGTCCGTAGAAAATGTTATCTCCCAGAACCAGTGCAACCCGGTCGTTTCCAATAAAGTCAGCTCCGATAATAAATGCGTCCGCAAGTCCTCTGGGACTATCCTGCACAGCGTAGGACAGTTCCATTCCCAGCTGGCTTCCGTCTCCCAAAAGCTCCTCAAACACGGGCAGATCCCTGGGTGTGGAAATAATCAGAATCTCCCTGATGCCCGCCAGCATCAGGGTAGAAAGCGGATAATATATCATCGGCTTGTCATAGACCGGCATAATCTGTTTTGAAATCGCCTTTGTCAGCGGATACAGTCTGGTGCCGGAACCCCCGGCCAAGATAATTCCCTTCATAGAAAAAATCCTCCTTCAAACATATAGTTTACCACAATATACCTAAAATGGGAACGGCAAAAATCCGTTCCCATCCTCGCCGTGCTTCGCACGAACCGTCCTATTCGTACATCTCGCTGTAATATTTCTGATAATCACCGCTTGTGACGTTCTCCATCCAGTCCTCATGTTCAAAATACCATGCGATCGTCTTGCGGATGCCGTCCTTGAACATGGTTTCCGGATACCAGCCGATCTCCGCCTTGATCTTATCCGGCGCAATGGCATATCTTCTGTCATGTCCTTTCCGGTCTTCCACATAGGTGATCAGGTCTTCATTGATAAACTGCTTTCTGGGATCGGTATCCGGCAGCATCTCCCGCAGCGTATCCAGAATAATGTGAACGATCTCAATATTCTGCTTCTCGTTGTGTCCGCCCACATTGTAGGTCTCAAACAGGCGTCCCTTCTCCTGAACCATATCGATCGCCTTGGCATGATCCTCCACGAAAAGCCAGTCACGGACGTTCTTGCCGTCCCCGTAAACAGGCAGCTTCTTTCCATGAAGCGCATTGTTGATAATAAGCGGGATCAGCTTCTCCGGGAACTGGTAAGGGCCGTAATTGTTGGAGCAGTTGGTGATGTTGGCAGGGAAATGATAGGTGTCCATATATGCCTTCACCAGCATATCCGAGCTTGCCTTGCTTGCGGAATACGGGCTGTGGGGCGCATAAGGCGTGGTTTCATAGAAGAACTCGTCTTCCTTTTCCAGAGAACCGTACACCTCATCCGTGGAGACATGCAAAAACTTCTTGCCCTCCTTGAATGTGCCGTCCGGCAGTTCCCATGCTTCCTTGGCACAGTTCAGCATCACGACAGTACCCATCACATTGGTCTGCACAAACACCTCCGGATTGCGGATGCTTCTGTCCACATGGCTCTCCGCCGCAAAATGCACCACCCTGTCAATATCATTCTCGGCAAAGATCCTGCGGATTGCCTCCTTATCGCAGATATCCGCCCTGATAAAGGTATAGTTGTCTCTCTTTTCGATATCCTTCAGATTCTCCAGATTTCCCGCATAGGTCAGCACATCCACATTGATGATGCGGATCTCGTCGCCATACTTCTTAAACATGTAGTGAATGTAGTTGGAGCCGATAAAGCCCGCGCCGCCTGTCACCAGATAAGTTCTCATGAATTTCCTCTCCTCATTCTTTCTTTTGTCATTAATATCCCAGATAACTGATATTCATATCCACATTGCCGCTGATGCCGGTCACTTTTCCGGTGGATTTGTACTGCCAGAGGTCATAGCGTCCCGTGTAGGTAGGCGCTGCTGCATACTGCGCCAGCCAGATCTTGTACTTGGAAAGCTGACTGGTGTCAATCTTGTTTGTAAGCCAGCTCTTGTTTGCGTACACGCCTGCGGTATAGCCTGCATTCTGAATGGTCTCGCAGAAGGTCTTGATCACCGCTGTTCTCGTAGCCTTGTCAATGCCGTCCGCTCTGCCGCCGGAAGCCTCCACATCCAAAAACACCGGATAGGAAATGGTATATTTCTTGATCAGCTCCAGCACCATGGAAGCTTCCTCCACGGCCTCGCTGTTGTTGACCGCCTGTGAGAAGAAGTATACGCCCACCTTGATGCCAGCAGCCGTAGCACCCTTGATGTTGGAAGCAAACTTGGGATCCTCGATCAGCGCACCTGTGGAGGAACCTCTGTATCCGCAGCGGATGATGACGTAGTTGACACCGGAATTCTTTACCGCAGTCCAGTCAATCGTGCCGTTCCACTTGGAGACATCGATACCGAACGTACCGCCGCCCACGGAGAGAGAGCCGTCGCTGGCAAAGTTATACTTCGCCCCCTGAATAACCTGCTCGCCCGTCACCTTGTTTCCATTTGCATCAAAGAAATATAGCTTGCCGTCCAGCGTCTGCCATCCCGTATACTTGACAGTGCCTTCCGTTTTCAGGTAGAACGTGCTGACTGTCTCATTATAATAATCCGCATAGGTCGCTTCCCGGTATGAGCCGTCCGTCTGCAGTACATAAAGCTGCTGTTTCTTGGCGTCCGTCAGCTTGTTTTCATTCGGAACCACCGTCACGGTACAGATCTTCTTGGTCGTCAGACCATTCTCCGTATTGCTTACGGTAATGGTCACGGAGCCTGCCTTGACACCGGTCACCGTCACCTTTGCCGTAGTCTGCTCTGCGGTCTTGGTGGTGGTTACCTCCGTCTTTGCAATATTCACATCCGAGGATTCCGCTTTGACCGTGCCGTTTACGCTGCCGATCACCACGGTCAGATCTGCCTTGCCGTTCGTCAGGACACTGAGCGTAGTCTTGTCGATGGTCATCACCAGATCGCTCACCGTTACCGTACAGATTGCCGTCAGCTCTCCATCCAGCTTTACCGTCACAACGGCGTTTCCTTTTGCCTTCGGCGTGAGCGTGATGGGAGTTACACCGTCCTTTGTGGTGCCTAAAACCGCATCCAGAATCTCTTTTTTATCTACCTCTACCGTCAGCTTGCCGGAAATATCGCCCCCGGATACCGCATTTGATACTGTGGCATTGATTACCGTATTCACGCCCACTGCAGCGGTCAGCGTGGTCTTGTCCAGTTTCAGGACCTTGGTTCCCGCAGGCGCCGTTACCGTCACCTCACACACTGCCGTCACGATGGGATTGGATACCGATGCTGCTGTAATCTTCGCCGTACCCACGCCAACTGCGGTCACGGTTCCGTCTGCAGCCACCGTAGCCACCTTTTCCGCATCCGATTTGAACGTGAAGGTGGGGTCTGTTGCATTGGAAGGTGTCACCGTTACAGTCAGCTTCTCCGTCTTTCCCTGCTCCAATTTCAATGTGTTCTTATCCAGAATCAGTCCGGTCACATCCACCTTCGCAGGGGTAGCCGCAACTACGGTCACCGTACAGCTTCCCGTATAGATATCCGTCTGCTTGACAGGATCGCTGTCGCTGACCGAACTGTCCTCATACTCCCTGGTTCCGGTGAACGTGATGGTGGTGGTTCCCGGTGCCAGAGCCGTTACAGTTCCGTTTCCGTCCACAGTTGCCACCTTTGTATCGGAGGACTCGTACGCTTTTGTGGTAAACGCTCCCTCCGCAGGATCTGCCACCGCCACCGAACCGGTCACGGTCTCGCCGTCTTTCAACGTCAACGTAATGCCGGACATGGTAACCGTCTTCTCCGCCGTCCGCATAAATCTGGTATTCTTTGCCGTCGCCAGCGGGTCTGTGATGGTCTTCTTGTCCACCGCCGTATATACGGCGCTCATCACGGTTTTTGTGGATTCCACCCACGCCACCGTATCGGTCAGGGTTGATTCCACCGTGGTCTCGTTTTCCTTGGTATCTTCCTTCTTGGCATTCACCTCGGACTCGTCCTTGATCTCGTCCGCAACCTCCACCTTCTCGTAGGCGATCTCTTTCTTTACCGTCACCTTCTTTGCGGATTCCGGCAGTTTGTAATTTTCGTACTTGGTATCGGAAAATGCCTGTAATGTCACCGAATAGCTGCCCGGTGTGATGTTGCTCTTATAGATGATGCCGTCCATATCATCATCCGTCCAGACTTCCTCTGTTCCGCCGGGTGTCTTGACTTTTATGGAGAACGGAACATTGGGGATCAGTTTGTTGGTCTTGCCGTTTACAAACTTGATCTTCAGATCCTTCTCAATGGAAGTCATGTTGAGAGAGACCTCCACCTCCTTGGTGTAGTCATTCTCATTGTAATCCTTTTTTTCGTCTTCTTTCTTCTCGTCCTCAATGGCGTTTGCCGCCTGAATACGGGCGAGCTCCGCATCCGCCACGGCGGTCAGACCACGCTCTCCGATCACCGTAACGCCCGCAAGCTGGCTTCCCACCGTATCAAAGGAGGAAACCTGTTGGTTGACCGTCCGGGTGCTGATCATAAATGCACCGGTGGCGAGCGCCAGAATCAGAACCAGTACGCCCGTGGACGCCACTATTCTGTCAAGAGTGCTCATATTGGTAAAGGAGTACCACAGCTTCCGGAAAACATTCTTGCCCTCCATGGCACTCCAGGGAAGAGGCTCATCCTCGTCGTCTTCAAAATCCTCATCCTCAAGATACTCCTCATCATAGGACTCCTCTTCTCCGTCGTAAACCTCTTCGTCCTCATAATACGCTTCGTCTTCGTAATAAGCTTCGTCTTCGTAATAAGCTTCCCCCTCGGAAACTTCTCCCTCAGCATCGTACTCTTCGGCCGAGTATGACTCTTCGGAGATTTCTCCATCCTCGTAATAGGTCTCGTCCCCGTAGGCTTCCTCATCTGTATAAACCAACTCTTCGCCGTTCCCGGTATCATAGTCGGTCACTTCATCGCCATACTCTTCTGCCGCATCAATATCTTCGATATCGTCCCAGTCAAGATTTTTTTCCTCGTATGGTCTTTTGCTGTGGTTAAAGAGTTTTTTCATTATCCCAGACCTCTCCTGTTGGTGTAACTGTCATTTAACAATTCTGTAACATTATAGCATTGAACCGATTCCCGTTCAAGGCAGAAACACTGTTTTCGTCCATCCTATTTTTTCCTATCTTTGTATCGACTTTGTATCATTTCTTTATATTTTATTAAATCTTCCGGACTAGACTGGACAGTTTTTCCATATAATAGTACAATCAAAAGCATCAAAACTGATCATGATTACGATACGAACAGATTGGAGATTTTTATGGAAGAAAACAAAGAGGCAAAGAACGAAGAAAAGAAGAAGTTCCGCGTCAATATTCACGTAGTATTCGGCGTTGTGGTGGTACTCATGCTGGCAGTGATCGTCAGCAAGTTCATCGGCTTCGGAAGAGTCATCTCACAAGACGAAATTGACGCCATACCCGCGCCGGAAAATACGGATACCGAGGTGCTTGATGACCTGCTGCCCGTCATAGCGGAGGATGACGGAACCTTCCCCGAGGATGACGGTGTTACCACCATCGTCTGTCTGGGAAACAGTCCCTTTTCCGACGACAGGAGCAGTGAGGACAACCTCTGTAACCTGTTGGCTTCCCGCACCGGTGCCACGGTATACAACTGCTCTATCCCGAACTCTTACCTGACAGCCTGCGATGCGACCTATCAGCCGTCTGTCTACCCGATGGATGCGTTCAGCTTTTATTTTCTGACCACCATCTTTGCGGAGGGCAACACAGGCATCATCGATCAGGCGGAGGAAGCCACCTTCGGTCTGTCCGAAGATACAAAGGAAAGTCTTGCGCTGCTGCAGTCCATCGACTTCCGCACAGTGGACGCCATTGTGATCATGTACGACGGCAGCGACTACTTTTTGAATCGTGTATGTTACAGGGAGGATCAGCCGGACTCCCCCAACACCTACACCGGTGCGCTGACGTCGGGCGTAAACCTGATTCAGGAAAAGTTCCCGTGGATCCGTGTCATCGTTATGACTCCCACCTACGCCTACGCAGTTGCCGAGGACGGAAGTTACGTGAGCAGCGATAAGCAGCAGAACAGCCAGACCAACTATCTGTCCACCTATGTGCTGATGGAGGCGCAGACCGCCTACTCCCTCGGCGTGTCCCTGGTAGATGTGTTTTACGGCGGCGTTCATGAGGACATTGCCTCCGACTATCTGACCGACAACATCCACCTGAACCAGAAGGGAAGGGAACTGGTGCTCTCGCGCATGATTGACGCCATCCAGAAATACACTCCCATCTACGGTTTCCAGTCCAACTTGGAATCCCAGTAGATGCAGTACCCTTCTTTCTTGTCCAGCAATTCATAACCGTAATCGGAAAGGCTGCCGAGCAACTTTCTCTCCTCGGGGAGAATGATGTATTGGCAGCCTTCGCTGTGTGCAAGCGGTGCAAACACCGACACATCCAGAGTCTCCTGCAGCTGCAGATCAAAGAGTTCGTAAGAAAAGCCCCATCTTTCCACCAGCGCTTCCCTGCCGTACGGCATCCAGATGCAGGAGTTGTACTGCCGCACATACTGCACAAGTTCTCCCGGAAATACTGCCTTTACCAAGGTATCGCCCGATTGTATGGTATCACAGATCTCCACCACCGCCTGCGGCACATGATAGGCATTCTGTGCCTGTTTAAAATAGGGACTCTGATAGACCAGACTGCCCGACACCATAAAAATACCCGCAATGGCGATCCCGGCAGGCAGGCGTTTTTTCTCCCCCGCCTCGCTGATAATCTTGACCGCCGCATAGGCAAGCACAGGCACCACAGGCACCAGCCATAGGAGCCTGTAATAGATTTCCTCCCCCGTCAGGGCATAGATCAGTGCTGCAAAGAAAGGGCAGAAGTAGAAAGCCAGCGTGACAACCGGCATATATAAAAACACCGTGCGCGCTGCCTTGTTTTTTTCCGTTACAAAGAGGTAGATCAGCGCTGCCAGAAACAGACCGCTGATCATTCCCGTACCGATATAGTTTTCATACAACGTTACAATCTCATTCCACATAACATTCCTCATCCATTACGCTGCACTTCTACCGCAGATACGCATACAACCCCACATACAATGCCGCCGGGAGCAGGCACACAAGCAGGGGCGGCAGAATCCGCCATTTCCGATAAGAAATCAGGACGCACAACCCGAAAATCCCCAGCAGCATGGCTGCCAGAAAGCCGCCCAGCGCGCTGCAGAGCGCAGCGGATGTCACCGTTGCAAACACAAGAACCCAGAGACTTTTCTCTATCCTGCGGTTCTCCGAAAGCCTCTCCCCGATCAGAAAGAAAAGCAGAAAACAGAGCGGAATCACCGCATTTCCCAGCGCCGCCTTTCCCTGTCTGGAACGGGTGATCAAAAAGGTTTCCGCCGTATAGAGGGAATAATTGCCCCACATCACCAGAACGGACACAAACACCAGAAAAGCCGGCAGATACCTTTTTCTCCCCACAAGCAGCCTGCTGCCGATCATCCCGTAGATGGCGTAGGTGAGCGGAATCAGAAGCACCGGCATAACAATATGGGAGACAATCGCCGGATGCATTCCCGATACCTTTGCATAAAACGCGATCAGGATGGGAAACGGAGCAAGACAGTGCCGGATATCCAGCCATGTGCTTCCCCCAAGATACGGAAGCTGTCTATACATAGTGTCCGTCTGCACCGTGACGGTGGAGGTCGCCACGTAATAGGCATCGTCCCCGTCACCGTACGCAAGCACCACCGCCAGCACGAGCTGCAACAGCAATCCTGCTGCAAAAATGCCCCACAAAAGCCACTCCCGCTTGGATTTTGCGGTTTTCACCGCCGCAAGCGCCGGTCTCTTTTTCACATACAGCAGATAGGAGATCACTCCCGCCACCACCGCTGCTGCAAGGCAGACTCCATACCAGAGCACCAGCGTGTGAAAGCTCTGCCACTTGAGGATCATACCCACCGCGAGGATCTGAAACAGCGCCCATGACAGGATCGTCCCGGCAGCCCACATAAATACCACATTCCGCTCCTGCTTGTTTATATGAGCCGCCACACCCGCGCCTATCAGGATCGGTGTCACAACCGTAAGCAGGATCAGAATCAAAATAGACAAAATCACCCGATCAGTTCTCCTTATAAAAATCCTTTACCTTATCACAGATGTAATTCACATCGGACAGCGTAAGTCTGTAATACATAGGAAGCCGCAGCAGGCGTTCGCTCTCCTTTGTGGTGTAGCGATCCTCCCCGTGGAAGCGGCCGAAACGCAGACCCGCGGGAGCCGTGTGCAGCGGAATGTAGTGGAACACCGCCATAATTCCGTTTTCCTTCAGATACGCGATCAGTCTGCTGCGCTCCTCGATGTCCGCCGTTTTGATGTAGAACATATGCGCATTGTGGACGCATCCCTCCGGCACATGGGGAAGCTCGATCCTGCCAGTCTCCGCCAGAGGTGACAGATTTTCATAATAGCGGTTCCAGCACGCCATTCTGGCATCGTTGATCTCATCCGCCATTTCAAGCTGAGCATACAGATAGGCGGCGTTCATATCGCTGGGCAGATAGGAGGATCCGTAGTTGACCCATGTGTACTTGTCGATCTGACCGCGGTAGAATTTGGAACGGTTCGTCCCCTTCTCCCTCAGAATCTCCGCCTCCTCAATATTCTTCCCGTCGCGGATCAGAAGCGCACCGCCCTCTCCCATGCTGTAATTCTTGGTCTCATGGAAGGAGAAGCAGCCGAAATCTCCGAAGGTGCCAAGCGCCTTTCCCTTGTAGGAGGACATGATGCCCTGTGCCGCATCCTCGATCACCGCCAGATGATGTCTTTCCGCGATCTCCATGATCGTATCCATCTCACAGGCAACGCCCGCGTAATGCACCGGCACGATAGCCCTCGTCTTATCCGTTATGGCATCCTCAATTTTTGTCTCATCAATGTTCATGGTGTCCGGACGGATGTCCACAAAAACCGGGGTCGCCCCCCGCAGCACAAAAGCGTCCGCCGTGGAGACAAAGGTGTATGCCGGCATGATCACCTCATCGCCCGGTTTGATATCCGCAAGCAATGCCGCCAGCTCCGTGGCATGGGTGCAGGAGGTTGTAAGCAGACATTTCGTAGTGCCGGTTTTTTCCTCTATCCACGCATTGCACTTCCTTGTATACTCGCCGTCCCCGCAGATCTTCTGATTTTCCACTGCCCTGCTGATGTAATCCAGTTCTTTTCCCGTGTAAGGAGGTACGTTAAAGTTGATCATGTCATTTCACCTCGTATAAACTAAATTTTTCGTTGCAGAACTGCTGTGTGTATCCCAACTCATCCATATAAGCGACAATCGCCGCAAACTTTCCGTCCGCCGCAGCCGCAGACACTTCCTTCTCCGTATAGCCCGCCTGCAGGAGCCCCGCTTCCCCTTCCGAGAGGAACTTTCCGTATTTTGCCTCCAGAATGATCACCGGAGGGTGGGAAAGGGATGAGAGCGCCTCCTTTAACACCGACGTCTTGTAGGAAGCAAGGTCGCTCCACGGGTTAAAGGCGGAGGGCATCTCCAGATAGAAGCTCAGGGACGGAATATTGCCGTACAGAATCACCTCACTGCCGCCAAGTCCGTTCTCCGTCACATATGCCGACAGTTCCGAAAGCTGCTCCGCCCGCTCGCTGTTTGTACGAACCCCTCTCAGTATAGCATTATTTTCTACTTTTGTATCCAGTTTTTTTACGCCTCCCGGCTCCCCAAACACAAACACCGCTCCAAACCCGATGCTTTGAAATGCAAAGACAGCAGTCAGCACAAGGGCAAATGCCTTTGCCGGAAAAAGTTCTGTTTCCCTGCAAAGTCTGTAAAGGCAGAAAAACAGGTAAGGCGCCGCCACAAACAGGCTGTTGATGCTGGGGTAGAGCAGATTGTTACTGCCGATGGCAGACAAAAGAATCTGCATCGCCGTAAGCATGGCGAGCAGTTTTTCCTCCTTCGGCGTCTTTTTTTGCAGAAGCCGGAGCGCACACACGCAAAGCGCACCCAGAAGAAAGAGTGTAGCAGGACGCAGCATAGCGGTATATTCATAAAACGGCGGCGGGCAGAAGCCCCGGGTATAGAGCCAGACCACCGATGCAAGCGCCATGATCGCAGAAAAAATCCTGCATGCCCAAGGAGCTTTCCGCCTGAACAGAAAGCAGACAACCAGCGCTGCGCCAAAGAAAACACCGATGCGCAGTACCCAGTAGCCCATATCTGCATAGCTCTTTAACATGCCAAGGAGCATGGAGGACGCCTTGTAGTCGGATGCCGTATCCGTCATGGAAAACAGCCTTTTGATTCCTTCAATATAGGTTTCGATTCCGTACCGGGCTGCCAGCAGGGAAAGCCAAATGCCTGCTGCCGCCCCATACCCCAGAACGCACCACCCTGTTTCCTGTGCCACCTTGCCGAATTTTTTCCGGCAGATGATGCCGTATCCCCAGACCACAAGGATCAATGCCATCTGCGGCAGATTGGAAAAGCGCACAAACACATTGGTTCCCAACAAAGCACCCGCCAGAACAAGAAAACTCCTCTTCTCCTTTGTCAAGCCGTCATACAGAAGAAACAGACACCCGAAGAAAAGCAGGTAGGTCAGATAGTTGTAGAGCAGGGAGGTCGGACACCAGCAGAGGCTGAGCGCCACAAATTCCCCCAAAAAGACAATCCACGCCGGAATATGCAGCCTTTTTCTGCAAAAAACGTAACTGATAACCGCCAATGTCCCGGCAAACAATCCCGTATACAGATTCATGAAAAGCAGAGTATGCCCGCCGGGCAGCAATGTCAGCACATGCCCCACCGCAGTGGCAAGATAGGTGGAGAACAGCCACATGGGATCCATGTGTGCCGTTCCCATGTAGCGGAAATTTGCATAATTGTACGCCGTATCCGCCAGATCGATTCCGTACCGGATATGCCGCAGGGAATAAAGCAGCAAAATCAACGGAAAAACCGCTTTTTCCATCACCCTTGCAAAACGCTCCCTTGCTTGCAGGCTCAATGCTTGTTACCTCCTTTTGCAAACAACCCAAAAATCCAACGGCGCACTGCATCCACCGCAATTCCCACCGCAAAAACGATCACAACGGCAGCCAGTGTGTCGAAAAGCAGGCTGATCACACCCACAGGCTCCCCGGTCAGACGGTACAGCCATTCCGGCCACCGGTAGCGGATCAGTCTGTGCTCGTGGAGCAGATAGACGCCCAACGTCAGAGGGGCAACGGCACATACCGCTTTGGAAAACCATCCCTCCCGCACACGAAGCTGTAAAAACAGGCAAAACAGCGCAACCGCCCCGGCAAATACCAGAACATGATTATATTCGCAGCTGATCTGCAGCATATCCGATAATCTTCCGGTTCTCAGCCAGATCAGCCGAAGCACGAAAGCCTCTCCGAACACACCCGCACAGCATGCCAGATAGAGCAGCAGGCAGCGCAGTTTTCCCTTACACAGTTTCAAGCCATAGAGCCTGATGTACGCTGCGGCAAGGAACACGCAGAGATACCAGAGGCAGTCGTAACCTTTTCCGTCCGTCTCAAGCCTGATAGGCATCACCGACTTCAAAAAGCAGAACCAGAACAGCAAAAGACCCAGAACCACCTGAAACTGCCTTTTGCTCAGCTTCTTCACACCCGCCGCAAGCAGGGGCGAAAACAGATACATGTAGATATAAGCCGTCATAAACCAGTAATGGTTTTTCGCCACGGGCAAAAAGATCTGGAACGTGTCATACACCGAAAAGCCTTCCCCGGAAACCAGCCCGGCTGCCGCCCCGATCAGGTAGATTCCCACACTGTAAAAGAGTACCTGCAAAACAAGACCTGCAAGCCGCTTCCCCTTAAAGGTGCTTTCCACCAGAAAATAACCGCTGATGAGCATATAGACATTGACCGCCACAATGGCAAGGCTCTCCAGAATCCAAGCTGTCCAGCCTGCGGCAGAAATCGTCTTTTCCGTAAGGGGCGTCAACGCACCTCCCTTTCCCAGAAAGTGCAGTACGATCACAAGCATCATGGCAAGCACGCGGAGCAGCTCCATATTGGCAAGCCTCGCAGCTTTTCTCTCCGGCTCTTTATCCTGCTGTTTCTCCTGCTGCCCCGTCGCCTGATTCACGATTCCCATCAATACCATATCCCGGTAAATACCGTCGATGCAGACATCCTCCCGCAGATAGGCCTCCTGTTTGAACCCTGCCTTCTCATAGCTTGCGATCGCCTGCCCATTGTCCGCGAAGGCGCGCAGAAACAGCCGGTGAAGTCCCAGCGTGTCAAAGGCATAGCGGATCATCTGCCGCGCCGCCTCTGTGCCGATGCCGCAGCCTCTGGCGTCCTCCTCGCCGATAAAGATGCCGTACTCTCCCTTTTGGTGCCCGGGATCGATGTCGCGGATGTAGACAGAACCGACAGCTTTGTCATTTTCTTTCAGGCAGATCATCATCTGCACGACCTTGCCCGTAGCCACCATGTCACGCATCCACGCCTCGTGGGACTGCCTTGTAAAAAGCTTCTGATAGATAAAATGTGTCCGCACGGCATCACTGTTGCGCCACCTCACAATATCGTCGGTGTCGTCAAGCGTGATGGGGCGAAGATAGATTTCTTTTTTCATACCGCTCCCTATTCCCAGATAAACTCACAGTCCCACACATCCACGCCGCTGTCCTGGAACACTTCCTTCAGGCGGTTGTGCAGTTGTTCCTTCGTAACCTTCTTTTTCAGGAGCACCTGCAAAAATCCACCGCCTCCTGCGCCGGCGATAAATCTGCCGTCGATCAGATCCTCGCACGCGCGGAAAATCTGCTCGATACAGGTATTGCTGGATCCGGCGTCCAGCTGCTTGGACAGCTGCCAGTGAAGGTTGAATAATTGCGCCAGCTCCTCCACATTTCCCTTTTCCAGTTCAAACCGCATGAGCGCCGCAACTCTCTGCATCCGGAACAGCGCGTCCACGGTCTCCTCTCTTCTGCCCACATAGCCACCCACTACGTCGCGCAGAAGGTTTCTTGCCAGCCGTCTCTGCCCCGTATAGATCAGGGCAAAACGCTCCTGCAGCTCCTTCGCCGCTCTCCCGGGTACCCGGATCTGCTGCACACGGATCTGCTGCACCGTCCCCGGTGCGGTGGTAATGTATTTGATTCCGGGCACAAGGCCGCCGACCTGATCCTGCCAGCCTCCCCCCGTACTCATGATCTGTTCCATGCAGAGCACAATCTCGTAGAGCTGCTCTTCCGAGATATGCTCCCCCATAATCTCAAAGATCGCTTTGACGCAGGCGCCCGCCAGAATGCTGCTCGTTCCCAGACCGGAGCCCTTGGGAATCCCGATCACTTGTGTGGAGACAAAGAGACCGCCTCCCAGGCGCGTCAGGATCTCCTCTAATGTGACACTTCCGTCATTTTCAAAAGGAACCACGCCACAGGCAATCAGAGCTGCCTTATGCAGTGCAAATGCATCATAGGGATTGTGGCAGTCCAGTACCTCCTCCAGTGTACGCAGTTCACCGAATGCCCCCACATCCTCGCTTGCAACCTCAATTTTAAGCGCCTCGATCCTTCTCACCGTCACCTGAACGGGCAGAATCCCTTTCAGGCGGATTGCCGCATTGACCACCGTACCGCCTTTTTCCATGCAATAGGGCGGTGTGTCCGTCCAGCCGCCTCCCCAGTTGACACGGACAGGCAGCTCCACATGTGCCTCCGACGATCTGATGCGCAGATACTCTCTGTAATGCACGCTGTTTCTGCCACTCTCGTAGACCACTCTCTGTATCGTGCCGAAGCACAGCTCCTCGTAGCGCTCATACTCCCCGCCCGCCTGCTTTGCCACGCTCATCAGAAGATGGTAGATGCGGATTGCAGTCTCAAACGGAGCCGTCTCCGCCGCCTCCTCCAGTGCCGATGCAAGCTTTTGCGTGATGCCTCTTCTGCCGAAGCCTGCCGCCACCTCCTGCCAGGGTCTCTCCTTGGCAAGAAGGTCCACCGCCTTCCTCACCGCAACGCGGTCTGCAAGATCACGGTTCCACAGAAGCGCCGCCTCGGTATCCGCACGGTTGAAGCTGTCGCACATACTGCATTTTTCCTGTCCGAGCCACCACTGCTTTTCCTCCACGGAGGCACAGCCCTGCATCATACGGCAGGTCACCGCCGCAGCCATCGCCGCCTCCTGCATGGTGGAGCAGACCGGATAGATCGGCGCCTTCCATAACGGCAGGGAATGGGGCACCGTCTGTAAAATCGTACCTCCCATAACGGCACCGCAGCTATCTTTGGGGTTATCCTTCACGCCGAACACCCTCACCACAAAGCGTCCGTCCTTGAGTCTCAGGCCGTGCATCACCATGCCCGACGGTATCGTAAGTTTGACATCCCGCAGATCAAGCCCGCTGACAATACTTCCCTGCCCGATCCGCACATCGCCCTGCAGGGCGGAATTTTCCACATAGGCATTCTCCCCCACGGAGCAGCCCTCCCCGATCAGGGCATTGTGTACGGCATATTTATCATTGTTCACATTGGTGCCGACCTGTTTCGCCCAGCCTAAGAAGCCGTAGTCCGTCACTCCCTCCGTCACCAGCGCAAGCAGCTCCGCAGTCGTTCCGAAATGGATAAACTCCGCGGGCGTCAGGCTGAGCAGACGCATATCAAAACCGGAGATGGCGTCCCAGATTTCCCTTCTGCACGCGATCAGCTCCTCGCAGAGAACACCCTCCGCCGCTTCCCTGAAATACTCTTCCTTTGCAGCCTCCTTCGCCAAAGGGTACAGGAAATCTCCGTAAAAGCTGATCCTTGCCCGGTCATTGACAAAGCGGGCAAACTTCTCCTCATCCATCCTTCCGTCTGTACTGATGAGTCCGTACAGCGCCCTCATCAGAGCCACATCAAGCGCCACCGCACCCGTGTCCAGATCCACATAGCCTGCCTTGTTGACCGCTCCCTGACGGCGCAGCATATCCTCCGACTGTTTGTGGAGAAACCGCCCCACATAATCATGTCCGTCGTTCAGGAATACGCCGTGATCTTTTCCCACAGCAACGGGCTCCTTGATCGAGAGTGCCGCCGCCCCTGAAAAAGTAAAATCGATCTGGAGGGGATTGAACAGGAGCAGCACATCCCCGGAAAGCACCAGCATGCCCTCCTTTAATCTGCCTGCCACGCCCGCCATGCTGATCATAAACTCATCAAACAGCGTAGAGGTTCTCCCGTCGGGAAGCTCCCTCGGAACCGGTGAGAAAATTTTACCGCAGGCACTGTACTGCGGCACCCGCTTGCTGTCGCCGCCGGAGTGGATCACCAGTATCCTTTTTCCCGCAAAGCAGTCCGCGCCGCCCATGTCCTCCGCCAGATAGCGCAGCACATTGAGCGTGGCGCCGCCGGAGCCCACCCGTCTGCCCTCCGGATCGGAAAGCACCACATATTTCGTCTGCGCCGGCAGATCCTTCTCCCGCAGTCTCAGATCAAGCTGCATACGGTAGCTCTCCGCCTGTTCCTCGTTGGACGCCGTCAGGATCACATAATCCCATCGCACCGCATGCTCGCTTGTCATGCTTTTTGTGTACGCCTCCCAACAATCCTGATAGCTTTGCTGTAAGAATAAATGCTGCATCTCTCTTCCCTCTCCCAAAAAAGTGGTGTAAAGCACGAAAACAACATAAGCACCCTTCCTGAGTGCTTATGTTGTCCTGAATTATTTATCGTTCATATGCGCAAGCAGTTCTCTGATCTGTTCCACAGACAGCCACTCGGTATTGTTGCCGGAGCTGTAAGAGAAGCCTTCCGGCATCTTTTTGCCGGTGGGAACCGCCCTTCTGCTCTCGCTCCACACCATCTGCGGATATACGATGAAATGCTTTTCATATTCGTAAGTGTAGGGGGCATCCTCCACCGTCACCATGATCTCATGGAGCTTCTCGCCCTCGCGGATGCCGACCTCCTTGGTCTTCATGCCGGGCGCCATCGCCTCCGCCAGATCCGTGATCTTGAAGGAAGGGATCTTGGAAATAAAGGTTTCGCCGCCCTTTGCCTCCTCAAGCGCTTTGATCACCAGCTCCACGCCCTGCTGCAGGCTGATCCAGAACCGGGTCATGCGATAATCCGTAATGGGAAGTTCATCCCCGCCGTTTTTCAGAATATTTTCAAAAAACGGGATTACGGAGCCTCTGCTGCCCGCCACGTTTCCGTAACGCACGATGGAGAAGCTTATATCCTTGGAGCCAGCGTATGCGTTCGCCGCGATGAACAGCTTGTCCGAAACCAGCTTGGTTCCGCCGTAAAGATTGACCGGATTCACCGCCTTGTCCGTGGACAGCGCCACAACCTTCTTCACATTCATGTCAAGAGAAGCATCGATCACGTTCTGTGCGCCGTTGATATTTGTCTTGATCGCCTCTGCGGGATTGTACTCGCAGGCAGGCACCTGCTTCAACGCCGCCGCATGAACCACATAGTCCACACCCTCAAGCGCTCTCTTCAGCCTGTCCTTGTCACGCACATCGCCGATGAAGAACCGGAGCTTGTCCCCGTACTGCTTGAACTCGTTCTGCATCATAAACTGCTTGAACTCATCTCTCGAATATATAATAATCTTTTTCGGTTCGTAATGCGTCAGCACATACCTTGTGAACGCTTTTCCAAAGCTGCCGGTACCGCCGGTAACCAATATTGCTTTCCCGTTTAACATAATAACCTCCTGCCGTTTCATGCCATATCAAGAGTTATTATACCATTATGTACGGGAAAAGTCACCTATTTATCTTTGATTCGTCCTGTTATTATTTCAGAATCTTGAACTGACCGATGATCGGAAGCTCCTTGGTCTCACCGTTTACAGCGTTCACGATTCCCATGATTGCAAAAACAAGGAATGCGATGCTGACAAGGCTTAAAACCGAGTTAATCAACGTTACGACCAGTCCGCCGCCAAGTGCTTCATTCAGAATGGTTACAATAATTCTGACCACGATATTGTAAGCAACCTCGCAGATCAGCAGGGCAAGCCCCTGATTAGCATGAAACTTTGCGTACGGAGACTCCTTTGCCGCAAATATAGGAACCAAAACGAGGATTCCGATATAAGAGAGAACCGCCATTACCTTGTTCTGCTGTACATCAGCAGCATTGTTGTTCATATCCATAACTTTTCTCCTTCCGCGGGGATCACCCGCAAATCCTTTATGGTTATCATTCTAACATTGAGTTCGATACATTACAATCACTTTTTCGACATTATTTCTAAGATTTATCCTGACTTGCCATATTGGGAACTGATGACTTTGCTTGAAAGAAATCCCTCAGATAGCATGCATACACAATTACATTAGCAGCAGCAAAAAGCTGCGTATTGTAATCCGTACCGCATAAATAATGACCATAGGTTACACAGGAAATCAGGATCAATGCCCCAGCCTTCCACCTGCCTCGTCTGTTGATTACTGCCAGAATAATTGCAAATATTTCATACGAATAGCCATATCTTTCATGCATGGCAGGCAAAAACAGGACACATGTATACGTCAGTAAAAGGGACAGATAGATAATATTCTCCCCCGAAATCTCCATTTTTCTTACGAGGCAGATAACCATGATCGCCGCCAATATTGTCACAGTCACACAAATTGCAGCTACAGAGAACATGTCATAGCAGGCATTGTCAGAGCCGCTGAACACAGCCCAGAAACTGGGATAATTCATATACTGATATCTGTACCACCTTGTCTGGGAATAGTAGATGGATAAGCATTCATCCCAATCCCTTCCCATCACAAGCCCCGGAATGCCTGTTGCAAACAGAATTGCCGGCATCCACAGAAAGTGAAAGATTGAGAATCTTCTCTTGTAAAAATAGTAGAAGAGGAAGAACGGCAATATGAAAACTGCCTGCAGTTTAAATGCAAACGCAAATCCCAAACATATAAAAGAAACGTGATACTTTTCCTTCATCAGCATATATACTGCAAGTACCAAAAAAAATGTATAGACAGAATCACATTGTCCCCACAACGCAGAATTCATACCGGTAACCGGCGACAGCAGCAGTAATGCATAGCCTGCAAGCCCCTTCCACTTGTCCTTCCCAAGACGGCATATCATACATCCGCCCGTTACGGCACAGGCAAAATCAAACAGGCAGGAGAGCAGCTTATATGCCGCCACAGGCGGAACCGGTATGTAGGTCAGAAATGCAATCAATGTCTGATACAGAATATTATAATTTCCTACTCTGTCCCGCAAGGCCGGGAAGCCGCCTTTCCCTTTGATCTCCTCATACCACGGCAGGAGAAAGTCACGCATATCCACGCTGATAAAATCCTTGTAAGAAAAGCGAATCAAAATTGCGACCAACGAAATTCCTATCAAAGCCAAAACAAACAAATGCTTTTCTATGAATAACAGAATCTTTTTTTCCACTGTACTCATTGTACATTCCCCTTTTACTACTTATGCTGTTTTGCTTTTTTTAACAAAACGCAGAGCCTCAGTTTATCCGCCAGCCACAGATACCCTGCCGCCGCATATGGGAACAGCAGGACATAATAAGTAATGACATACTGGGCTTTAGTCTCCCAGAACAAGTGAAACAGAAACCCGCCGATAAAGACAAGCGCAAGGGAACACTGCGTCCAGTCTGTCTTTTTGCGATGCCCCCAGAAGTACAATAAAGCTCCCATATAAACCCAGAACTGTATTACATGAAGCACCAGTTCCGCCAATGTATGAAGCTCCCCCGTGAACAGATTATAGATCACCGGCGCACAGGCAACATAATGCCCATGATGGCTGTTGTTCCATAATGCCTGAAAATCGGGATTCAGCCATGTGGAATTGATCTTTTCCCCGAAAAACCGCGCCGTATATCCTGCTGAAGCACCAAACGCAGCAAGGGATTCTCCTATGCGTTCCCATGCAAAGCTCTCCGCAGCCTTTGTGTCACAGCCAAGCTCCAGATAGGTATCCCAGGTATACCCGTTGTACCACCCTGCTGCCCGCTCCTCGTTGGGTGATAAACCCATGGCAATCCAAAGGGTAGAGGGCTCTCCCTCGCAGATTTCCATACCGCTGCGCCATTCATATAGCCGGTAGACGCCCTGTCTGCCGCCCACAAACAAGATAAGTGCTAACGCAGCAAAGACAAGCACGCCCCGGCGCTTTTTAAACAGAAGCAGCAGACTCACAATGCACAGCGCAATTAAATAAATGGAATTGTTGGTCCGCAGCAGGCATGCCGCTGCAATACAGACCGCTGCGCCCACTGCCCGCCGCAATCCTCCCTTTCTGCCGTACTCCTCCAGCAAATACAGTGCTGCCAGTGCCAGAAACAGCCCGATCAGGGTTCCGTATACAAAGGATACATACAGAATGAGGGGCAGATCCAGAAACTGCAGCAGTAAAAACAGATTGATCCATGTCCTCTCCTCCGTCATTTTGCAGACCAGCAGATAAAGAACATATTGTATGCCGCAGATGAGAAACGCGTTGATAAATTGCCAGAGAAAAGGTGTCACATCTCCGAACAGCAGATAAAAAGGTTCATACAACAACGCCAACGGAAGCTGAAACGGGTACATCCCCATATATTGATCAGGAAGCAGTTTCTGGTAATTTCCCTGTGAAAACTGCTTTGCCGCATAGAGTACCTGCGCCTGATCGGCTCCCTCATGGGTATTGCAGAGAACCACCCACAGCATGCAGAGCAGAAAATCAAACACAAGCAGCGCGCGGACCAGCTTTCCGCTGTCCAGACGGGAAATACGCTCTCTGTTCCGTGCAATCGCCCAAACTAACACAGCCGTCAGAAGCAGAAGCACCGGCCATAAGCTTTTATGAAAAACCGTCTTTTCCGTAACGCCGTCAATCGGGAGATCCGCCCGGACAAAAAGGCTGTTCACCGTCAGATATCCCGTAATCAGCAGCATAAAAATCACGATGATCCATTTATATATTTTCTCAATGCTTTTCATACAACCTCTCCTTGCTAGGGTCAATATATCATGCACAAATAGGGCTGTCAAATTATTTGACTGTTTCCGCCCTTTCTGCTATTCTAAAGTGGAATTTTGTGCAAACGAGGATTCCGATATGTTATTTAATTCCCATCTGTTTATTTTCATATTTCTGCCCCTGTCCCTTGCAGGGTATTTTCTGTTGAATCATTTCGGAAAACCGCGTTTTGCCAAACTCTTTCTGGTGGGAATGTCGCTGTGGTTTTATGCGTACTTCCACCTTTCCTACCTTTTCATTATCCTGTCAAGCATCTTGTTTAACTACATGATCCATCTGCTGCTCACAACCGGAAAGCGTCCACGGCTTCTTTTGTTTCTCGGTATAACCGGAAACGTGGGGATTCTCTGCTACTACAAATATTTTGACTTTCTTCTGGAAAACATCAATCTTTTGTTCCACACGAGCTTTTCTCTGCTGCATGTGTTGATGCCTCTGGGTATCAGTTTCTTCACCTTTCAGCAGATTGGTTTTCTCGCCGACACGGCGAACGGTAAAGTGCTCCGGGAGAATTTCCTTGACTATGCACTGTTCGTTGTTTTTTTCCCGCAGTTGATTGCAGGTCCCATCGTCAGCCATGAGGAGATGATTCCCCAGTTCAGGGATTCTTCTTTAAAGACGTTTCGTTTTGATCACTTCTACCGGGGTATCCGCATTTTTACTTTAGGTCTTTCCAAGAAGGTGCTTCTGGCGGATACCTTTGGAAAAGCGGCTGACTGGGGCTTTGCAAATTATGTTTCCCTGGGCGGCTTCGAGACCCTCCTGGTGATCCTGTTCTACACCTTTCAGCTCTACTTCGACTTCAGCGGCTATTGCGATATGGCGCGCGGTGTCGGCAGTATGTTCAATATTGAGATTGCGGTCAACTTTCTCTCCCCCTACAAATCGAAGAGTATCATTGAATTTTGGGACAGATGGCATATTACACTGGGCAGATTTTTTACCCGCTATGTCTACATCCCGCTGGGCGGAAACCGTAAGGGAGCTTTCCGCACCTATTGCAACATACTCATTGTCTTTCTGATTAGTGGTATCTGGCACGGCGCAGGCTGGACTTTTGTTGTCTGGGGCTGCCTTCACGGCGTCCTCAATGTGTTGACGCATATATGGCGAAAGCTCAGATCCCGGATCCGTTTTCCGAAAGTCCGGATTTTTCAACCAATCTCCGTTGTTTTGACTTTTGTTTTTGTAACGCTCACATGGTGTTTCTTCCGTGCCTCCACAATCTCACAGGCCGTCTGTATGCTGGAAAACGTATTTACAATGGCCGGAGCCGGATTGCACAAACAGATTCCTGCCGCCTTTGAGTTATCCGAATTTTTCTATGTGATGAAGTTCTTTGGCATCACCAGGCTGCCGGGAGCCTCCCTGTACTGCATGATCGGTTTTCTCACAGCCGCCGTGGTTTTGATCTTTTTCTGCAAAAACATTTATGAGACAGAGAAAACTTATGTTCCGTCGGTTCCCCGCACCCTATGCCTCGCTTTCCTGTTTGTGTGGAGCGTGCTGTCCCTCTCCGGTGTGAGCAGTTTCCTGTATTTTAATTTTTGACAATGAACGAGGAGAATACCATGAAAGAAATTCCATACCGCAAATACTGCATATGCTTTCTCTCCTTTTCCGCAGCTGCACTGCTTGCGGCAGCCTTACTGGTGGTGCTCGCGGATCCCTTTTTCCAATATCATAAGCCTCTTGCCGGATTGTTCTATCAGGTCGACAACAAATTGAACCAGAACCCCGGCATGGCGAGACATTTCGACTATGACAGCGTAATTGTCGGTTCCTCCATGACCATTAATTTTGACACGGAATTGTTCCGACAAAAAATGGGGCTCGACACCATCAAGCTCTCTTACGATGGCGCCTACCCCAAGGATGTGGATACCATTATGAAGATCGTGGAAGAAAGCGACCGCTCTCTGTCCGCCGTTTTTCTGGATATTGACATTTATACCTACAAAAATGCGCCGGGGTTCACCGCCTATGAGATCCCAGCCTATCTGTATGACCAAAATCCCCTGAACGATATCCCCTATCTGTTAAACAAGGAGGTTATCCTTCAATACATCATCCGGCCGCAGGTCGAGCGGGAGAGCACTCCCATCAACGAGATCTACTGGACCTGGCCGGTCATGTACTACGGAAAGGAGTTCGTGGCACAGACCTATCACGCGCCCACGGAATTTCTGCCTTCCATTGCGGAGAACAGCTATTCGCAAAATATTTCCGACAACCTGAACAGCTGTATTATCCCGCATATTGAAAGTATGCCCGACACAGAATTTTACGTGTTCTTTCCGCCGTACAGCATCCTTTACTGGTATGACCGCTATGCGGACGGAACCCTTGCCGCCGAATTATCCGGCATCGGGCAAATCGTGGAGACACTTTCTGCCTACCCCAACGTGAAGCTGTTCTACTTTCAGGATCAGTTCGACTACATCACAGACCTTGCCCATTACACGGATTACACACACTACAACCACGACATGAACGATTTCATTACCGAGTGCTTTGCGGGGGATCGCTGCCGGATCACAAAAGAAAACTGCGCGGAAATTCTGGATACCATGTACCGCTACCTTTCTTCCTGCGACTTTGAGCAGTATGTACCCTAATCAGCTGATACCCAGATAGTAAAGAAGTATCTCCGCAGCGATATGCTCGCCCAGAATCCGGTATCCCGCATCATTAGGGTGTGTACTGTCTGCCAGCAGTGCGGCTGCCGTTTGTTCATCATGCATATCCATAAACCCTATGTTATATAAATCGATCACCGGGTAACCGCATTCCGCCGCAAGCAGCCTCTGGGGCTGCATATAATCATTCAGCGTAGGAATCCCATCAAAATTCGTAACCTCCGTCACTCCATTGTCAAGTGTTGTCTGGAACGCCGTCACAATAAAGAATTTCGTATTTGGATATGCTGTTGGGAAAGAACGCAGAAGCATCTGCAACTGTCCGCAATATCCGCCGGTGGAGCCATCATTCAATACGCCGAAATTCTTCACCTCCGGTTTATACAGATAGTCATTTAACCCGGCATAGAAAACCGTTATCATGTTCTTTGCATCAAACAGCTTATCCTGATTATATGCAATGGAAAGATCCGTCTGCGTCATGTAATCTCCGATCGTGCTCCCCGCCACTCCGTTATTTGTCACGGTTCCGAAGTGCAGTGCATCCTGCACATAATTCACATAGCTGATCTTATTTCCGGATGCATCTTCGTTTCCGCCAACACCCTCTGTGATACTGTCCCCCACAAAGCTGATGCTCACGTTGGGGAAGCTGCAGTTTGCTGCGGAGAGAATCTTACGATCCAGCTCATTGATTTTCAGCGTCTTGTCATAAGTATTTTCCCAGGTATATACCTGATTTCTCTCCTCCACATACCGGCGGATCACTGCGGCGGTTTCCTCCGAAATCATATTCGCTTCCCACGCCAAGTTTCCGCTGACATCCGTCAAAGCGCGGGAGCCTGCAAGTACATATCCCGGAATCGGTTCCTGGGGCTGCGGATCCGGCGTAGCCGGTTCTGACGGCTGCTGATCCTGATTATTCGACTGACTGTTGTCCGTCACATCCGATTGTGCAGGGACGGTGTCGTCCGATTCATTCTCCGTCTCCCCGGCAAGCACATACTGCTTATATTTTTGAAAATCGTCATAGTCCCTCAGATACTGTCTGAAATCTTTCGTCAGAAAAAAAGCAACCGCTACAGCGGCTACTATGATTCCTGCCACTATCAGCCACGCTTTCCTCTCTTCGTCTCTCCTTCTATTGCCCATCAAATCTCCATTCTGAGAAACCTACCTGCTGTTCCTCTTCTGCTCTGCCACCCGGTTGTACCGGTATTCAAAATCTCTTCTGTCCTTCCACGTCATCTCCTCCAGTATCATGCCGGAAAAGAAAGACTGTATCGCCGCCAGCGCAATGAAGCCGCTGACAATCAGGGTCGGAAAACGTGGAACCAGCCCGGTGCTGAAATATTCAAGCAGAACAGGAACCATCATCACCGTGGACACCGCCGCCATCAGCAGTGCAATCAGACTGAAAAACGCCCTTGGCTTGTATGTCTTGAACAGCTGCACAATCTTCCACAAAACCTTGAAGCCGTCCGAGTATGTGTTCAGTTTGGAAACGCTGCCGGATGGTCTGTCCCGGTAATCCACAATCACGTTATCCACCTGCATCCTGTAATTGACTGCATGGATCGTCATTTCCGTCTCAATCTGGAAGCCGGCGCTGAACACCGGAAATGTCTTTACAAACTCATAACTGAAAGCCCTGTATCCGGTCATAATATCCTTGATATCCGAGTGGAACAGACTGTTGATGGTTCCCCTCACCAGACTGTTTCCGAAGTTGTGAAACGGACGCTTGTTTTCGGTAAAGTAGGTGGAGGAAAGCCTGTCGCCCACCACCATGTCGGCATGACGGCTCAGCACATGACCCACCATCTCGGCAGCACAGTCCAGAGGATAGGTATCATCCCCATCGATCATCAGGTAACACTCCGCCTCAATCTCGCGGAACATTCTGCGCACCACATTTCCTTTGCCCTGTTGATATTCATGGCGCACTACTGCGCCCGCCGCCTCAGCCAGCTTCACGGTTTCATCCGTGGAGTTGTTGTCGTACACATAAACGACCGCTTCCGGCAGTGCCGCCTTTGCATCGGCAACCACCTTTGTAATTGTCTTTTCCTCATTATAGCAAGGAATCAAAACCGCTATTTTATCCATATGAGTCCTTTGTCCCTTTTCATACATACTTATTGCATATAGTGACGATACCACTGTTGGAATACAAAGTACGACCACAACAGCTTTGAGTAATTTCCTCCCGTAGCCGGCCCTGCATCTCCATGCTCCATATAAATGTCCAGCATATTGCACAGATAATCCGCATCAAAGATTCCCTGTCTTATCAGGAAGTCACGGTCTGCCATACTCAGAAGCTGTTCCCGCAACGGCCCGCGAAGCCACTTGTCGAGAGGCACTCCGAATCCGACCTTCGGTCTGTCCAACAATGTTTTTGGAATATAATCATATGCAATGTCCTTTAAAATTCTCTTTTTCACATGCCCGCCATACTTAAAAGAGTGGGGAAGTCTGTAGGAATATTCCATTACATCCTTATCCAGAATCGGGCACCTTGCTTCCAGAGAATATTTCATGGACGCCCTGTCTACCTTACACAGGATATCTCCCGGCAGATAAGTATCCATATCCAGAAGCATTCTTCTTTCCTGCCAGTTCCTTTCCCGGTACGCCTGTTCCACCCGATAAAGGACAGGAATTTTCTCGCCCTTTACCATGCCGTAAGCCGTTTCAAGATAATTGCTTGTTCCAAACTGTGTTTTGGTCTCCTTGTCACGATTTTCGGAAATCACCTGTACGCTGAACGGCATCTTCTTAAGGATACCCAGTTTTCGGATCCCCGGAAGGTTGCATACGCCATATGTCATCGCTCCTAAAGCATCCAGCTTTTGTGCCTGTCCAACTTTGTCATAGACATTGTAGCCGCAGAAAAACTCATCTCCGCCGTCTCCGGAAAGCACTACCGTCACATCCTTTTTCGCCAGTGCAGACACCAGCATGGTCGGTATCTGAGAACTGTCGGCAAAGGGTTCGTCGTAATACTGCGGGATGCTGTCAACCAGATCAAACATCTCCTTTTCGGAGATATACAACTCCGTGTGGTTGGTTCCCAGATGTGCGGCAACCTCTTTTGCGTATTTGGCTTCATTGTATTTTTCCTCGTTAAAGCCTATGGAGTATGTCTTGACCGGCTGCGGTGATAAGCTCTGTGCAATCGCCGTAATCAAAGAGGAATCATACCCTCCGCTTAAGAATGTTCCAAGCGGCACATCCGAGATCATACGCAGCGACACGGAACGGTTCAGCAGATCCTTAAGCTCCTGTTTCGCCTGTGCATAATCCTCCACCGGATTCGCCTTATATCTGTGGTATACTTCCTTTATATCCCAGAATTTCCATGTATTGATATTTCCCTGAGAAAATCTCAGAATACTTCCCGGCTCCAGCTTGGAGACATTTTTAAAAATGGTATCCGGTGCATTGATATACTGATGATATAAATAACGGGACAGAACTTCCGTGCGGATTTTCTTTTCAAATCCCGGGCATTCCATGATCGGTTTCAACTCCGATGCAAATACCAGATTGCCCTGTTCAAGCCAGTAATAGAGCGGTTTTTTCCCAATGCGATCCCTCACCAGATAAAACTCCTCTGTTTCCCGGTCAAACAGTGCAATGGCAAACATTCCGTTAAAGCGTGACACACAGTCAATTCCCCACTTCAAATATGCGGCTATGATCACCTCTGTGTCGCAGGTGGAACAGAACGGATAATCTGCAAGCTCCTCTTTTAATTCCTGAAAATTGTAAATCTCGCCATTATAAACCACCGAAATCCGTTTATCCGGCGAATGCATGGGCTGGTGTCCCATAGGTGACAAATCCAGAATGGACAGACGCCGCTGTGCAAGTCCGACCGAATAACCGCCCTTTGCGGGGTAAATCTCCTCCCCGCTGTCATTCGGCCCCCTGTGATACATGGTATCGTTCATCCTTTTTAGCTGTTCCGGTGTGATCCTGTTTTTAGATACAAAACCGCAAATACCGCACATACTGTCCGTCCTCCCAAGCCTGTCAGTCTATTTTACACATGCAGCACCGCATGCTCCATAAACCAATCAATATACTCGCCGAAATCCTTGCATTCATTGTCAATGCTGTGGATCATTTCCTCTGTTTTCTCTACCACCAAGGTCTTGTAGTTGTCAAAATTATCGTATCCCTGCTTTGTCCACGCGAACGGATGGGTCAGGATCTGCACCTTATCATGGGAAAGAATGTTCTTTTCATCCGGGTAGCCGTAACGCCATATGTGGTTGGCATCCGACATGTACTTTACCGCAACGGGCGTGTCCGGCGTCACATTCTCCGCAAAGGTAAAGAAATCGTCCTGATAAGCATTCAGGATTCCCTCCAGTTTGATGTTCTCCCGCAAAATATCCTTGGAGGGTCTGTGTACGGAGAAGGTGTCCACCTTGAATCCGAACATCGTGCTCAGGATCTCCATTTCTTTCACGATCTGCCTGCGCACCTGCTGCATATCCGTCATGCCGTTAAGCGCATAATGAAGCCCGATTTCATGCCCTCTCTCATGCATATCCTTCAGCATATCCATGTTCTTTCTGGAAAGGATATTATAGGAGTTGTTCGTCCACTGGAAAAAATAAGTAGAAGTGAAATCCATGCTTTCCTCTACCTTGGACAACTCATAAGCACGTTCTACACTATACTCCACATCATGCCGCATAATGACGAAGCGGTCCCGCGCAATCGCCTCCCTATAACCCGCCTGCAATCCGGTTGACTTTATAATCCTTATTATTTCCCGATAATCATCATAAGAAAACATTCTGCTCACCGTTCCTCCCTACTTTTTGCACAGTTCTTCTATATAGTCATGCCACTGCCTGCACACCGCCTGCGTACTTGCGATTTCACCAAGCTTGCGCGCATTCTCTCCCAGCCGCTCCGCCAGCTCCCTGTCCTCGATCAGACGGTTGATGCCCGCCTCCATGGCGTCCGCATCCTTTATAGGCACAAGAATACCGTTTACACCATCCTGTATCAATGTCCTCGGGCCGCCGCACGGACAATCCGTCGCTACAATCGGGAGTCCCAACGCCATGGCTTCCATCAGCGCGTTGGGAAGCCCCTCCCAGTCGGAGGAAAACGCAAACAGCGCCGCGTCTGCAAGCTGCTTCTCCAAGGTATCACTGGCCCCTTTCAGGAACACATAGGATTCTGCTTCATGCCCGGCGATACTCTGCTCCAGAAGTTCCTTGGTTCCGTCATAGGAATCCCCGCCGTAAATCTCCAGAACATAATCCGGATGTTTTTGGTGTACCCGGCAGAAAGCCTCAATCAACATTAGTTGGTTCTTGAAATCAACCAGCCTGCCGGACTGCACCACCGCCTTTCTTCTCTCCGAAGGCTTGGGGACACCGATATACTTGTCATTGATCGGGTTCAGGATAATACGTGATTTTCTCTGAACGCGGTCAGAAAAAAACTGCTTTGCCCCCTCCGTCTGAAACACATTTCCGGCTGCCCGCGAATAGAACAGCGGAATCAGCACCTTGTCTGTTTTTTCCACATAGTGAAGATACGGGTTTGTGCGTACTGAGACAATCACCGGAATCCTTGTAAAGACCGTTGCCATCAGAGCGCGATAATTGGCTTTTTTTGCAAACGCAATCACCATATCGGGCTTTTCCTTTTTCAGAAAAGCGCGCAGGTTCTGAATCCGGTATAAAAATTTTCTCCGGGAGGACGCTTTCTCCTGCTGCTCGGTAAGACCCACATGTACCCGTCTGATCCTCTCGTCGATTGTAAACTCATTGTCCGCCACCCATTCCGTGGCGATCACAACCTCGTACCTGCCGTCTGCGAAATAATTCGCCAACGTGGTCACAACCCGCTCGGCTCCGCCCTGCTCCAGACAATTCAGATGAAAAACTATTTTGCGCATATTTCTAGTTTCCTTTCACTTGGCAACTCTGTATTTGCTTCCACTGGGCAGGAAATCCCATATACTTTCTCATTTGATTTTCATCCAACCGTTTCGTTGATCGACACAATTTCTCTAATAAATCGCCTATTTGAATTACCAATTCCCTCATTTCATCTTCATCCAAAAGATATCGCAAACAGATTAGAACCGCAAACAAATCCGCCTTTCCTGTCTTATATTCATTTCCCTGTTTCGCAAGATTCATTGCCTGATGAAGATCGCAATTCTTTATTGCACCTTTTCGATATTTGTAATCATATAATCTTTCATTATGTGCACATACATTCCGCACTCGTGACAGCAAATCCAACATTCTGCTCAATTCTTCTTCATTAACATTGTCGTATTCCTTGCTTACACGCGATTGCACTTTAGGAGGGAGATAACTGTACATCTTGGATATACTTCCCATTGGCAAGGCCTTTACCATAACCCATAAAGGTATATTATGATATACGTCCTTTTGGTGCTGAATATATGGATAATCCTTCGGATCTTCTGCTATTTTTGCCAGCTTCAACACCAGTTTATCAATCCCCTCCCTATTTCCCGGGGTGCAATTATACTTGGTTGCATCCAGATACGCCTGCTGCCCGCTCCCATATTCCTCGCTCATTCGCATATCATCCCCTAAACAAATAGAAGAGGCTCCCTCGGGAGCCTCTTCTGGTCACAGGCCACGCAAGCTTCTGTGACACGATCACTATGGCTAATATACCATGACACGACATGACTGTCAATAATTAATTGCATCCAATCACACTGCCCTATCAGCCAATTATAGTTTATGCTCCTGCTACCTTTTGTATTACAGGATATACAAAACAAGCTCAATTTTGTTTGATGCGGTAGAATCCCAAATACCACTCTGCAAACCTGCCAAGCCCCTCCTCAATGCTCGTAGAGGGCTTAAAGTCAAAATCCTTCATCAGCTCTGTCACATCCGCATAGGTCTGGTATACATCTCCGGGCTGCATGGGAAGATATTCTTTCTTTGCTTCCTTTCCGAGTGCCTTTTCCAGCGTTTCGATAAAGTGCAGCAGCTTTTCCGGACGATTGTTGCCAATGTTGTATACCTTATGCCGGGTTCCGGTCTCGTCCTCCTTGGGCGGTTTACAGAGCATGTGATCGATTCCTGTCACAATATCGTCCACATAGGTAAAGTCCCGATACATATCGCCTTGGTTAAATATCTTGATGGGCTCTCCCTGCATAATTTTCTTTGTAAAGGAAAAATACGCCATATCCGGTCTCCCGAAAGGACCGTAAACGGTAAAAAATCGCAGTCCTGTCGCCGGGATCCCATACAGATGGCTGTATGTGTACGCCATCAGTTCGTTGCTTTTCTTGGTTGCCGCATACAAGCTGATGGGCTTGTCCACCCGATCCTCCACGGAAAAGGGCGTTTTCTGCTGATTTCCATACACCGAGCTGGACGAAGCATAGATCAGGTGTTCCACAGGGCTGTGTCTGCATGCCTCCAGAATATTGAAAAATCCCACAATATTGCTGTCGATATACGCCTGCGGGTTTTCAATAGAGTACCGCACTCCTGCCTGTGCCGCAAGGTTGACCACAATATCCGGTTTTAGCTGCTCAAAGACTGCGGACAAGCCCTCCTTTTCAGAAATATCCTGCTTTATGAAAGCAAAGCCGGGGTATTTCTTCAGGATATCCAATCTGGCTTCCTTAAGCGAAACATCATAATAATCATTCAGGTTATCGATTGCCGTCACCGAAAGTCCCTGCTCCAACAGCCGCTTTCCCAAATGGAATCCGATGAATCCGGCTCCGCCGGTGATCAATATCTTCTTTTTATCACTCATGTTTTCCACCTCGTAGTTCATTGCTTGCCAATTCACTTTTTTATAACACACGATCCAGTAGTGGCAACTTTCTTAACACAAATGTTATGATTCCCCCTAAAAGAAAGCTGATACCACACCAGATGATTGAAACGATGAAAGTTGGCAAAACAGTCTCTGCCGATGTTTCAAACCCCCTGTATAAAAAAGCCTTGATGCAGGGGTCCAACAGATAAATGCCAAATGTTAATCTCCCTATTGCAGCCGCCACATCGGCAAATTTTCCCTCAGACAACTTTGTACACCTGACCAATATCAGATGCTTTACCAGCACAAATACCATAATCGCCAACACATAGTCAAATAAAGCTATATAGGACTGTGTATATTCTCCCGTTGTCCTTCCCTGATAGTATGTACATAAGAAAGATAGCAAAACACCCACGAAAGCCCCAACTGTCATCTTCAACCAAACTTTACCGTTGCACTTTTTGATGTCTACCTTATGTTCTATATAATATCCAATCAACGGATAAAACATAGCCTTCTCAACCGCATAAGGAATCGATAAATCCGTGCTGATCATAAGCGGTCCTTTTCCACAAACTCCTAATAATACGTTGACAATAGGAATAAACGAGCAAAAAAAGCAATGTATGAGAAGGAGCATACACATATCTTGTTTCTGCATTTTATTGGAAATTCTCTGTAAAAACGGAAGCATCGCAAGCATTCCCATGTAGGCATATAAATACCAGTAAGAGCCCGCCTCCTCCAGCTCCCCACTGAGTATCCCCCGAATCAAATCTAAAAAACCCTCATCAAATGAATTGTGTGTGAAGAATGCCATCGCCATTCTGCATAAAAAAAGTACACTCTGGGCTAACACCAGTGCAACGACAATCCGGGTAATTCTCCTTCTGCAAACCTGTACAAAATCTTCTTCTCTGTCAAGGAGCAATGCACCCGAAATCATCAAGAAGATGGGGACATTAATTCGGGTTATCACGGCAAGCAGCATGGTAACGATCTGCTTTGCGCCACTGGAATACATATATAACGTATACGCCGGCAAATGGTTGTAAACAACCAGAATTACCGCCAATACTCGCATGACTTCAAGATATGCTTTTCTCTTTTTTTCTCTGTTTCTCACAATTAACCCCTAGAAAAATCCATCTGTCTCGGGAATCACGATGTCAGGACCAGCATCATAAGATTCCAACAAATCATTGATGTCTCCCGTGTAGGTAAACCCAAAATAAGCATTAGATACCGCCTCACCCTCACCTGAGTATTTCGGAACCGACGGCAAACTTTCATCATACATCCGAACCCAGACCGTTCTTTCTCTCGGCTGTCCCTGTGGAATATCGCTTACTGCAAGACCGTAAGGGGAATAGTCGATTCCTGCCACCTGTGCAATGGTTGCCTGATATTCCGTAAGGGAAATAGGTGCATCGCTTACTAACATTTGTTTATGAGATTCCCAAGCATATTTTATGAAGAAAATCACCTGCGAATCCCTTGGGCCACCATGGTCTGATGTTACAATAATAGTGGCGTTATCGTATACACCAAGCTCCTTCAACTGGTTCAGGTACTCCTCTATCATAACCATGCACCCCTTCGCAGTTTCCTCTGTGGTTGTATCTCCATGCTCACAGGTTGCCGTTGTGGTCTGTGCATGGGTCCCTTGCAAGTGCTGCACAATGTAATAATTGGAGTTTTTGTCAGCCGTGAGTCCTCGCTCTTTCAGCCCTGCATAAAATGCATAGTTTTCATGATAAGCGCGATTGTTACGCGGGATAATAATGTTTGTATATTCGTCAACATTGGCATACAGAGCCGGCTTTACAGCGTAGGGGAACATCCGGTATCCGGACATCTTTGTCATCGTCTTAACCAGCAGTTTATAATCCACATCAAAATCTTGTCCATCGTTAGCAAGATTAGAGAATGTCCCTTTCAATACCTCCACGCCATTGGTTCCACACAGAACATCTTTATCCGGTGTGTAGACATCCACTACATAATTTTGATCCCTAAGAGCCTGATAAAATCCCTGTGCCTTGTCATCCTGCCATATTTTCGCGCACCAGTCGTTAATGGAAATCTGCGGTTCCGGCTTTGAGCCCGACAAGATATGCGCCAAAGAAGGATATGTACCAAAATACGCACAATCTGTGTTGCTGTAGTAGGTAAAGTCTTTCATACAATCCAACATATCCGGATATTGGTTCAACGCAGAACTTAGATACTGATTGCTGAAATAGTCCAGAACAAATACAATAATATTCTTATCAGCGGATACCGTATATTGGTTCTCACCAGAAATATACCATGCTCCTTCCTCGTAATGATATGCCGTATCGTCTGCAGAAAGCATCAAGGATACCCACGCCGTTGCCTGCATTCCCAGCAAAACCACTGTTGCAAAGAGCACTGTGTTTTTCCAAATCTTCTCTTTCCACAGACACAGCACAATCAATGCACCAGCAATCAGAACCCATACGACCATATTGATCGCTGCCCGTCCAATCTCGACATGATATCCATCGGGATTCATTCCCATAAGGTCAAGATCCTTGTTGATGAACATAATCTGCAAATAGCCTGCGAGAGACACTCCGAAGATCAGCGCCAGGATCACTCTCCTCACTTTATCCGGCAAAAACGCAAGAATCAGACTCATCAGGCAGGTCGCACCCACTGCAATCAGAGCCATCCTCCATGCAAATTCACCATATACAAATTTAAATTCCGACACATTGGTAAAATACAATTCCGCTGGTCCGAATATCAAAAGCATAAATGTCAAAAGAAAACAAAGCAAAAAGCTGAATCCGAAAGCCCTCCATCTCATTTTCGCACTTACTTTTTCTTTCATATTGTCTTTCTCCTCTATGATGATTCTTCAAACAACTTGCTCTTAATCATAGCATACTTGCATTTTTCCGACAACATCTTATTAAATTTCATAAATTTAATAAATTAATCAGCTGTTTTACATCATGATACGATTATGCTATACTGCCCTTATGGGAAATTGAAACGCAGGAGATAGCCTATGAAAAAAAGCGGAAGAAACTCTTCTCTGGAATTGTTAAGAATTTTTTGTATACTGGGAATCCTTTGTATGCACCTCTGCGGTACTTTCTCTGAATCCGGCAATATCGTCACTCTGATTCAGTTAAACGCCGTAAACAGCCTGTTCAATATTTGTGTGTCCATTTTTATACTCATTTCAGGCTATTTCGGCATTACCCGAAGAATCGATAAAATGTTTTCTCTCTGGTGTACTGTTGTTTTTTACTCCATTCTGGGTGCCGCAGTTCCCATTCTTTTGGGAAATCCACCCGAACTGACCTTTTTATTTAAATCACTCTTTCCCACGGTTACGGGAAAATACTGGTACTTTACCACCTACCTCATTCTGTGGCTGTTTTCTCCCTACCTGAACCGTATTTCCGAAGCCCTGACGCAGAGGCATTTCAAAATTCTGCTTCTCCTTCTGGTTTTGGTTTTCTATGTATTTCCTACTTTCTTCTATTTTGAAATCATCAAGGACAACGGTAAGGGTCCTGTTAATATGTTGATTGTCTACCTGATCGGACGTTATCTCAACAAATATCCGGTACACCCCGCCGCTTGGAAAAAGGTGTGCTGTTTTTCCCTGTCGATAACAGCAGCATTCGCTCTCAATTTCACAACTTCACTTTTACGCGGTCGCGCATTCGCGCCGTTTGCAAGAGACAATTCCCTTTTTATGCTCTGCGGCGCAGTATGCTGCTTCCTTTGTTTCAAAGAAAAAGCGATTCACTCGGCATTTATCAACCTGATCAGCAAAAATATATTTGCCGTCTATATTTCCGAGATAATTCTCCGCAATATCATCCATGACTATTCCGTTATTTCTTTCCTGGACGGAAAATGGTATTTGTTTTTCGCAGTGTTCGGTTTATCGTTAGTTATTTTCACCGTGTGCAGTCTGTTTGAAAGCCTGCGCAAACTGGTTTTCAGCTGGCCCGAAAAGAAGTTGTCCGTCATTCTTCAAGGACTGTTGCGCCGCATTCGGACATCACTTCCTCTTTAACCGGCCCTTTACCATAGCGGTCAACATTCCGCACAGGGTCTTTGTCTCACTACACCAGAAGCACAGCGCCACATATCCCAGAAGAACCACTGCCTCGCACAGCACTCCTCCGGCAACAAATTTCATTGGCACGGACGCAATGTTCACTTTTGCGTATAGCCACGCAGACAACATCGCCATGCCAGCAAAGCTGATCATGTAATATATATTTTTCTCTATATATCCGGCAAAGCCTTTCCAGTCAGATGCAAAGCAGTATTTATAAACTACAAATCCATGTCCCAGCCAGTTGAACACCTGACTGATGACCGTTCCGACCAGGATTCCCGCCATTCCCCATTTCCCTACAAATGTAAGGGACAAAACCACATTCATCAAAGCACCGATAATGGTAACATATTTGTCCTGTTTGAACAGACCTCTGCCCGTGATATAGTCGCTGCAGGCTCCCTGTATCAGAAAAAGATACAAATCTGCCACCAACAGCACTTTTATAACAGGCTGAAGGATATATTTGCTTCCGACCCACATAAGAATGAAATCATCCACTAAAACCAACGTAGGAATCAGCAAAAGAAGCGTCACGATAAATCGAAGCTGGGTGTAGATCCCCAAATTTCTCTTTTGGTGATCCGCATCCTCATCCCCGGCGAGATAGTTGCCGATAATGGGTGTCAAGGGATATAAAATTCCGTTGAGTAACATTTTCATGTTAGCAGTAATCGTTGTATAGTTCCCCAGATATGCAACCCATACCGTGCCGATCAACTTCGACACAATCAGATTGTCCGTAGCAGAATAAACATAAACCGCCAATCTGCCTGCAAAAATCTGTTTTGCGTCACCAAATATTTTCTTTGCATATTCCTTATTGAAAGCAACTTTGTGCAAATATGGATAATATTTGTTGCACATAAAATGAATAATCACATTGTTTACATAAACTTGTACCAACTGTAATGTAATATATGCAAAATAACTGTGCCACACCACAATGACCAAAATTTGTAATGCCTTAAAAAGCACATTGGTAATCAAATCCACAATCTTGCAAATATACTCCTTTTGATCTGCATACAAAATAGTCCTCTTATATGCCATGAAATAAGTACATGATGAAGACAGTGCCTGTATCAGGTAAAAAATTCTTATCTCGTTGGTAATAACAACGTTTTTTGTAATAAAGCTTAAAAAAGGGAGTGACAACAGTGAAGCGACCACAAAAAAGCTTCCAACCACGCGGTACACTATTTTAAATACATTGACAATTTCTACGATTTCTTTCTCATTGTTTTCGCGCAATGGTTTAAACAGATTAAAAGCAATCGCACTTTGGAATCCCAGTTCCGCTAAAGAAAATGTATACAAAAAAGAGGTGAAGGTATTGTTCAAACCAAGCATCTCTTCCCCAATATAGTGAATAAAAAGCGAGCGGGACACGATTTGCAGGCACAATGTCACAATCTGTCCGGTAAACCCAACTATGCTGTTTTTAACTGCCGCTTTCTTTCTACTGCCCATTACCGTCCATTTCCTTACCGACTCATTATTTCTTTTTCCCACTTTTTACAAATATTTTCCGTGGAGTATTCCCTTTGTATATACTGTGCCGCTTCGCCCATTCGCTCTGCACGCTCCGGATCCTTTGCCATATAGCACATTGCGGCAGCAAACGCCCTCGTATCACCTACTGGTGTTAGAAGACCGTTCACTTTATCAGTAATTAACATTTTTGACCCGCCGATGGGACAATCCGTAGAAATCACCGGAAGTCCCATTGCCATTGCTTCCATCAGGGAATTGGATATTCCCTCATAATCGGAGGAAAGCACATACATGGCAGCATCCTGTATTTTCTTTTCCACTTCTTGTGTAAATCCCGCAAAAACCACTTTTTGTTCTATGCCAAGTTCTTTTGCAAAATTCTCAAGCTCCTCCTGCAAAAGCCCCTTTCCGTATAAAACAAGCCTGTACTCCGGATATTTTCTGTCAAATAACTGATATGCCTGCAATAGCATTCTGTGGTTTTTCTGCGGTTCCAATCTTCCCACCGCCACAATATCGTGAGTTCTTTCCCCGGAAAAATCTTTTTTCATCTCTTTTGCAAGCGGGTTTGGAATCACCACGCCCCTGTCCGCAATTTTCTTTGAAAAGTATTGCCTTGCATCCTCCGTCTGAAACACAAAGTGATCTGCCAGCCGGTAGATCAGATTTCGCAGCATTTTAAAATTGCACTGATTGGGGTCATTTCGCTCTGAAATAATAATTTTATTCTTGAGCCCAATGTGAGCCAAAAGAGCAAACAGGTTTGTTTCCGTCCCAAAAGAAACAATCACCGCTTCCCCACTTCTTTTGAAATATCCGCGGAGTTTGCAAATCCTTTTTACCCGCTTGATTAGGCTGCCTCCTGTGGTCCCACCGATAGCCTGAACCTCAATGTCCTTGTGTAAATCATACACAACATCGTCACGCGATGTCATCAGAATCAACACATCATAAGACTGAGCCGCCAAATAATTAGCAACCACCGCAATAACCCGCTCCGTACCTCCGCCTGCCATTCCGGCTGTCACGAATATAATTTTCTGCTTATTCTCTTTCATCATTCTATTCAATCTGCTCCCCAGCATCGATAGGTTTTGCCATCTCTGTTCCCGCCAGGCAATGGGCACAGCATTCTATATATGGCTTGCTGTACAACATTTCCGCTATCTCCTTTCGTCTCTCCGAAAGGCTCATATTCTCCAATTGCAGATAATCATCTGGATAATCAAAGTACCCCAGATCCGTCCCAAAGGCACTTCTGGGGCATAAGTGAAACTGACCATTAAGATATGTTTTGCAACAAAATTTACAATTCTTACGTTGCATGGTCAACTCCTCGACCGACACTTCTCTTTTCTTCATATCCCCCAAATCAGACCACTTCAAGCTGGAGTTTATATTATAATTCACTTTCTCTTTCTGTAAAATATTGCAGCATTCTTCAATATTTCTGGAGCGTTTCCCATAGTCGCTAAAAATCACAATCACTCTTTTATTCTTCAACGCCTCCATCAACTCGCCTTTAGGAACAATTGTACCATTTGTAATAATATGGATACTCCCAACATTTTCTTTTTTCAAAAGATATGCCAAAATTTCTGCCAAATCCGGGTGAAGCATGGGCTCTCCCCCCAATATGCGACAGTTGAGGACACTATCAACGGCGTCAAGCAACATATCTATCTCATGCATTATTTCTGTTTTATCACGAAAATATGCCTCTTTCCGCCTCCTGTACTCCGGCATGAGATTGCTGCACCCATTACAGTTCAGACTGCATTTTGTCGTGATAATCAGTTCAAAGTGTTCTACAAAAAGGAAATTTCCACCTATTATTTTGCCATTTAAACGACGCCTCTCTTTTGCAATTGCTCTTTCATCCTTGTCAGCAAATTTCTCTGCAATCTTTGCACTGTTACGCCTAAGAGACATCAACATTTTCGCTCTTTGCTTTAAATTAAATTCTCCCATATATGGTACCTACCTTCCGTAAAAAATAAATAAATCCGCATGATCCTTCAAAAATTGTTCCGTAAAAATCTTTGCCCCATACCGGTTCAAATGGTCCGTATCCCGGTACCAACGATAGTCCGTAAGAAAGCGTTCATCTCCTGTATAATCAAAATACGGCAGATCATACTTCTCACATATCTCCGCCACATCCGCATAAAAGCGGCTGAGAAATGCCTCGCTAAAGCTTTCATAAAAACAGGGCAGTGTGGGAACCGTAACCAGAATGACCTGTATGTTATTTGCCTGACACTTTTCGATTATTCCGGTCAACGCCTCATACTGAGCGCCATGCTCCTGTTCCCCGCTCAGTTCCATAAAGACGGAAGCGCGGCGTGCCCCTTCCTTTTCCATCTCCTCTTTACTCCACCCCGTCAGAATCCGGGTGGGCGTGCCGGAAAGTGTTTCCGGTTCTGATGATAACTGCTCCGCATCCTCCGTTCCGTTCCATTCCTCCAGAATTGCTCCCGGTGCATTCTGTCTGTTGCCCAATACGGGTAAATACTGATACCGAAGCGCGTCTGCAAAGTTCCAATGTATCATGTACTTTCGGGGCAGTAGCTGATAGTAGCGCGTAACGCTGGTTGGCATCGGCGTCTCATCCGGTTCCTCTTCATACAGGGATTTAAACATGAGTTCCAGAATCACTACACTGTTATCGTCCAGCCGATCAGAATAGTAATCAAACAGCGCCTCATCCCCCACTATGGTCTGGGCACCCAGCGCCATATTGACTCCTTGAAATGTTGTATACGCAGACCAGTCAAACGCCCCCTCGCTGTGTGAGGCGCCAAAATTGACCACATCGATATGTTCGGGAACATCCCTGAATTTCCCCATATCATTGAGGTTTTTGTAATAATCGGTATTCACATACAGGCAGTTATAAAAAACCAGCAAAAGTGCTAAAATTGCCGTTGCAATTCCTGCCTTAAGCAAAAATTTTTTCACGGTACTCTCCTTTAGAAATCAAAATAGATAAATTCCGCGCTGGTTGCAGGTGCAAGCAGAAAAATCATGATCACAAAGCCGATATATAATCCCCAACGACATGGCAGCTTCCATTTTCCCACACATGCTATAATGTCTTTCTTCAGAGAAACATAATCAAATACTGCCAACAATCCCAAGATAAAGACAAGCTTGACCACTCCTGCGACATCAATGCCAAGACTCGTGCAGCCTCCCCACAGATACTGCAGCGGATTTTGAAACCCCACATAGCAGTACACAAGCATATACGCTGCATCCTTAAATCTCTGCGCCCGGAAAAACACCCACAGGACAGACACGATCAGAAACGTTGCCAGCACACGCAGACCATTGACGATTCTTCCGTTTTTACGCTTTCCGGTATGTGTCTCAACCCATTTTTCCGCCACCTGTGTTGCGCCATGCAGTCCTCCCCATGTCACAAAAGTCCACGACGCACCGTGCCAGAGGCCGCTCAGCAGAAATGTTATCATCACGTTCATCGCATTGCGGATCTTGCTCACACGGTTTCCGCCCAACGGAATGTATACATAATCACGAAACCAAGTGGAAAGGGAGATATGCCATCTGCGCCAAAATTCCCGGATGGATTTTGCAAAATAGGGGCTCTTGAAATTCTCCATAAGCTCCACGCCAAACAGCTTTGCCGTTCCCCGCGCAATATCCGAATATCCGGAGAAATCACAGTAAATTTGGATGGCAAAAAAGAAAATTGCAAACAATCTCGCCGCTCCCTGATAAAAATGCATATCTGCATATACCTTATCCACATAAGCAGCCAGCGTATCTGCCACAACAATTTTTTTGAAATAGCCCCACGCCATCAGGCGCACACCGTAAACCGCCTGATCATAGGAAAAATGCCGTTCTGTCTTTAACTGCGGCATCAGATTGCTTGCTCTCTCAATCGGTCCTGCAACCAGCTGCGGAAAAAAGGCTACAAATGCCGCATACTTTCCGACATGATGCTCCGCCTCAATATCCCCTCTGTACACATCTACAATGTAACCGATTGACTGGAAAGTATAGAAGGAGATACCTACCGGCAGTAAAAGATTCAACGTAACCTGCGAAGCGTCTATATTCGCCATGGAGAATAGTGAGTACAGCGTTTCGCTAAGAAAATTAAAATATTTGAACACAAACAAGAGGGCAAGACTGACCGCTATCACCAGCCCCACCCAGAGTTTCTTTTGTTTCTGCTCTCTTGCCCCTTCCACCCCCAGAGCGCCCACATAGGATATCCCGGTGATAAACATGATCAGCAGAAGATATTTTGCATTCCAGCACATATAAAAATAGTAGCTTGAAACCAACACCACAATCCACCGCCATTTGTGCGGCACAATCCAATATAGCGCAAATACAATCGGTAAAAATACCGCGTATTGAAGAGAGTTAAACAGCATAAAATCCTACCTTTTCCAAGTCCACTTTCCATTCAAAACCGGGCAGATCCGATCAATCAGCATTGCCGGAAGAATCCATGCAATACTTGCCATCGTACACACAAACAACGAATTGAAGTTATCGGATACCGTTTCAACCTGCAAAATCCGCATGGCTGTTTTCAAAACCGTTCTTCCGATCACATATCCATGAGGTCCAAAAGCAAAATAGAGCAGACTATGTCTTCCCATGAATGTCAGCAACGGAATTTTGGAAACTCTCGTCGCCACAGAAAACACTGCCGCAATTCCACTTAATGCCAAAATAAAATACAAGCCAAATAACTGCCCATACTCATTATTTCTCACATCAAAGTATTCCATTTGCCAAAGCATTCTGCATACTGCCAATTCTGCAATATAAACCGGAATCCACCAAAGCGGCATTTTTCTTATCTCGCCGTCCTGACGGCACAGACGCTTTGCCACAAATCCGGCAACCACAAAAAACTGATTAATTGTCGCTGCCGTTAAATTCCAAACATTGAAAACCGAATGGGGTCGCATAAAAAAATAGGCGGCCACTGCAGCTGCAACACTGACTGTAAGCATAAGCACCGGTTTTTCTTCGCCGCATAATCGGATAATCAAATAGGCAATAATCAGTGCCACAATCAGTGCCGGCACAAACCAGACAGCACGTCCGAGCAGTACATTTATGCTGCATTCTTTTCCTATTCTCCAAAACTCACTTCCGTCCGCAAGAATCTGCTTGACGGTAGAAACATTTGCGTACGCCTACACATAAGATACCAGTATCCATGGCAGCAACAGTTTCAAAATCCTGTTCTTGAAAAAGCTTTTCGCGTTATCCTGTTTCAGCAGACATCCTGCCACAAAGAAAAACGCAGGCAGCATGATCGGGGAAATAATCCATATATCTCCTCCAAGGCTCGTATGCACCCACATGACACAGAAAGCCGCAACACCCCGCACCGTATCCAGCGCACTGATCCGCTTGTCTTCCATCCGTCGCAGTCCTCTATCTTCCCACACCGTAATATTCTATTCCCGCCTCCAGCATGGCTCTCTTGTCATATACATTCCTGCCGTCATATACCAAAGGAATGTTCATCTGTTTTTTAAATACTTCCGGCGCTACTTCCGTAATCTGTTTCCACTCTGTGAATACAAAACAGATCTCCGCGCCCTCCAGTGCCTCCTCGGGGCTGTCCACGTAATGGATCGATCCCTTCCTGCACTCGCCTTCGGGATATCTCTTCTTAAAGTTATCTGCTGCTACCGGATCATAGGCGTACAAATGCGCCCCCTGCTCCAGGAGAAGCTCTACATTATCCAATGACGGAGCCTCCCGCAGATCATCCGTTCCCGCTTTGAAGGCAAGTCCCAGAACCGCAATCTTAAGTCCGCTGAACGTGATCATTCTCTCACTGGCTTTGCGGTAAAGCACCGTCTTCTGGGTGCTGTTCACATCCACGGCAGCCTCCACCGTTTTCAGCCGATATCCATGCTTCTGTGCAAGATATTTCAGCGCCTTGGTATCCTTTGGGAAACAGCTTCCGCCGTAACCGATTCCTGCCTTCAGGAAGTTGGCTCCGATTCTGGCATCATAGCTCATTCCCTTTGCAACATCTTTAATATCAGCACCGACCAGCTCGCACAGATTTGCAATATCGTTCATATAAGAAATCTTCAATGCAAGGAAATCGTTGCTGGCATATTTGATCATCTCCGCAGAGCGTCTGCTCACGGACACCACAGGCAGCTGGAACGGCGCATAAATCTCCTGCAGCATCTTCTCAGCATGTTCGCTCTCCGTTCCGATGATGATTCTCGCCGCATGGAGCGTGTCGTGCACCGCAGATCCCTGTGCCAGAAATTCCGGATTGGATGCCACCTCAATCTTCACATCTCTTTTCAGGAAGTCCCGGATAAACTGCTCCACCTTATCGTTCGTTCCTACCGGAACCGTGGATTTGACCACAACCAGACAATCCCTCTCCACAGACTCCGCAATCTGTCTCGATACAGTGGCAATATAATTCAAGTTTGCGCTGCCATCCGGCATCTCCGGTGTTCCCACACCGATAAAAATGGCTTCCGCATCCTTGTATGCCTCCTTGTAATCGGTGGTATAATGCAGCCTTCCCGCTGCGTTATTCTTGCGCATCAGTTCCTCGAGACCCTCCTCATAAATCGGAGAAATCCCGCTTTCCATCAATTTCACTTTATTTTCATCTACATCCACACAGGTTACATCATGCCCCTTTTCAGCAAAGCACACACCTGCTACCAGGCCCACATACCCCGTTCCTGCTACTGTAAGTTTCATATCCCTTCTCCTTTTTCCATTTATCCTTTTACATCTTACCCCAAACCACAGAAGTAGTCAACTTTCAACGCCTGCTTTCTCTTTTTATTGACTTCAATTTTTGTCAATACTATAATGAGGATATTATGATGGACGAGGTTTCTTCGGATGAACATTGTTTACATTGCGCCCATGTTTCATACCAATCAGGTGCCCATCGTGAAGGGCTGGGTGGAGCACGGGGATCAGGTATGCTTTATCTGCCAATACAGGGGCAAAACTGAAAATCATGATTACTGCACGCCTATCGTCTTGGGCTATTCCCGCTTGTTTCTTTTGATCAACGCCGTTTACAAGAAAATCTGCGGCAGAAAGAAGCGGCTTTCCGCTTACCCGGAGGCTTTTCAGGATAAGTGCGGCTTCCCGCCCATATTCAAGCTGGCGAAGATTTTGAAAAAGCAAAAGCCTGACCTTGTTGTCCTGCGGGAGCGTTCCGTCTACTGCATTTTTGCCTGTATGGTATGCAGGATTCACAGGATAAAATGTATCCTGTATAACCAGACTCCGCTGTGGGATGACAAGCCACCGCGCAACGATCTCGCGCATCGGATTGTCAAGAGACTGACGCCCTCCACCCGGATGACCCCGGTTTTAGGGGATTCCGCGACCGGATATCTGGATTCTGACGCTGTGTATGTTCCGTTTGTCATCGAGCCCCATCTGGCTCCGGCACAAAAAAAATTCTACGCAGATGGTACGATCCGCTTGCTTTGCGTGGGAAAATTTGAAGAGCGCAAGCATCACCTGATGCTATTGGAGATTCTCACACACCTGCTGCCGGAATATCCGATTTCCCTGACTCTGGTCGGAGAGGCCTCCACCCCCCACCACGAAAGCTATTTAAAGAAAGTCAGAGAATATATCAATGTCCATCATCTGGAGGCGCAGGTTCATATTCACACCAACTGTAAACCCGATCAGATGGCGGATTTCTATCGTAACGCTGATTTATTTGTTTTACCCAGCACCGGGGAATTTGCCTCCGTCTCACAGTTGGAAGCCATGTCCTACTCTCTTCCCGTTATTGTGAGCGACACCAACGGAACCGCATGTTATGTGGAAAACAGTAAAAACGGGTATCTTTTCCGTGATAAGGATATTGCGGATCTTGAAGCAAAAATTACGAACATGCTCCGGGACTTGGATCGACTAAAGCAGATGGGAGCACGCAGCTATGAACTGGTGCAGACCAAATACGCTTTTTCCAATTACATGGACAAATTGAAACAGATGAGTCAGGAAAAATAAAAAATCGAAAGGAATGTTCCCTATGTGCGGAATTGCCGGATTTTGCGGACACACAACTGACAATTTAAAACAGATTGGGAAAATGTGCGACCGCATGGTCTATCGCGGCCCTGATGCGGACGGATACTTTACGGATGAAAATCTCGGCATTACGCTCGGGCACCGCAGACTATCCATTCTGGATTTGTCCGGGAACGGCGCCCAACCCATGCGATCCGCGAGCGGACGGTTTGTGATCAGCTACAACGGCGAAATCTACAACTTCGATACCCTGCGCCGACGCCTGATCGCCGACGGATATGTAAAACAATTTCGCGGAACTTCCGATACGGAAGTGATTCTGGAAGCCTTTGAAGCTTACGGTCTTGACGCAGTCAGGGACATGAAGGGCATGTTTGCCATCGCATTGTTTGACTGCAGGGAAAGAACGCTGCATCTGATGCGGGACAGGATGGGGGAAAAGCCCCTCTATTACGGCATGGTAAACAGACATTTTGCCTTTGCCTCCGACTTACACTGTCTCACCGCCATGGAAGGTTTTGATAACCCCATAAGCAGGGAGGCTCTCGGCGCGTTTGTGCGGTACAAATCCATTCCACAGCCACTGTCTGTCTACGAGCATATCTACAAGCTGCTCCCCGGACAGATCCTTACCATCGCCGCTCCCTATACCCAGCCCTCCTTCACGGAGTATTGGTCGCTGGCCGAGACAGCAGTCAACGGCATGGCACACCCCTTTGCGGGCAGCGAACAGGAGGCGCGCGAACAATTAAAGCTGCTTCTGACCGATGCCATTAAGGGGCAGATGATTTCCGATGTTCCCATCGGTGCTTTTCTGTCCGGCGGCATTGACAGTCCGTTGGTGGTATCGCTCATGCAAAGCCTCAGCTCTGCCCCGGTCAAAACCTTCACCATCGGCTTTGACGATCCCAAATACAACGAAGCCGAATACGCCAAGGATATTTCCCGGCATCTGGGAACAGACCACACGGAGCTTTACATTACGGATAAGGACTTAAAGGATGTCATTCCCCTGCTCCCCGAAATGTTTTCCGAGCCCCTTGCCGATCCGGCATGTCTGCCTGCATATCTTGTAAGCAAGCTGGCACGCACCAAGGTGACGGTCACTTTGAGTGGGGACGGTGGGGACGAGCTTTTTTGCGGCTACGATATTTACGCCCGTTTGGAAGGGTTGTGGGGAAAGCTGCACAAAATTCCTTACGGTCTGCGCTTTGCCGGCGGAAAATGCCTGCAGCACACACCTCTGAAATACGTCAACAAGCTGTATAATGCCGCAGAGTATGCTATGCTGCGGGATAGAAAGCAGCTCCATACCCTGTTCCGCAACGAACACAATTTTGACGCGCATCATGTAGTTCCCGGCCTCTCCGATCTGCACGACTATCTGGCCGGCGCGCAGTTGAAGGCAGACGCACTTCTCCTGCCCGATATGACCCAATACCGCCAAACGCTTTCGCTTGATCTGCCGGATGCAAAATCAACCATGATCTACCGGGATCAGATGGGCTTTATGAACGATACGGTACTGAACAAAGTTGACAGGACCGGCATGTTTGTATCCTTGGAGAACCGGATCCCTCTTCTTGACAGGGATGTGGTTGCGTTCTCATGGACCCTGCCGATTTCTTATAAGAGCAGTCAGGGCGTCAACAAAAAAATACTGAAGGAACTTCTATACGAATATGTCCCTAAAAGTATGCTGGATCGCCCCAAGCACGGCTTTGAAGTCCCCCTTCCGCAATGGTTGTCCAAGGGGGAGCTGCATGACTGGGCAGGCGATCTGATTCTCCACAGCCACCTTGCCGGGGACGGCTATTTTGACCGGAAGGTTTTAGGGCGCATCTGGAAGCAATTTAACAAGGATCAATCCAACACACTTCTGCTCTGGTATATCTTACAGGCGGAGGCATGGTACCAGCACATCAGTAAAAGATAAGGAGTATCTGTTATGATTTATTCACAGGCGACCGGCGGGTTGGGAAACCAGCTTTACAATTACGCGATTGGCTTCGCATTGGCAAAAAAATACGAGGATGCGCTCACCCTCGATATATCACCGTACCGTTTTTCGCCAAGACCTTACGTGTTGGATCACTTCACGCTGTCCTATCCGGCTGTCTCCATCTGTCCGGCGTCAAAGGATGCAAAGCTGTCCCGTATGTTTGCCCGCATCCGCCGCATCCTGACGACAAACCGTCACGGCCGCTGCAAATGGGTCAAGGAGCTTCCCGAGACCCGTAATCAATACGGCAACTATGATTTTTCCCATAAAAAAAGCCTGTATCTGGAAGGATACTGGCAGCACTACCGGTATTTTGACGCATACCGCGATCTGTTGTGCAAAGAATTTCAGTTAAAAAAAGAGTATATCTCCGATGCCTGTGCAGCACTGATCGCGGAATGTACCGCGCGGGACAGTGTCGCCGTTCATATCCGCAGGGGCGATTATGAGGCATCCTGGGTATTGCCTGACAACTACTATCACCGGGCATTTGAAGCGGTGAACCAAAAATTGGAAGCTCCGCACTATTACATCTTCTGTGAGGATGTTGCCTATGTGAAAGAGCATTACGGTTATCTGCAAAACAAGACCTTCATCACCGGCAGCTACCCGTTGTCCGATCTTGAAGAGTTCTTCCTCATGTCCAAATGCCGCCACCAGATTACCGCAAACAGCACATTTTCCTGGTGGGCAGCCTACTTGAATACAAACCCGGACAAGCTTGTGGTTGCACCGGAATATATGCATTGGACAAAGGACTATTATCCTGCGGACTGGATTGTACTTTAAATTCTCTTTTCAATGCGGCTGCAGATCAGACCGATGCCGATAGAAAGCAAAACATCCGCTGTATACATGAGCACCACATTTTCAATAGAAAAAGTAGTCATCAGTTCCTGTGCGATCAATGCAATATATATGTTAAGTAAATAGATTTCCAGCGAACAGGTTCCCAGAAAAAATAATATTTTTCCCACAATCCTATAAATCCACTTCACTTCCAATAATGTCCCGAAAATGAAGCATACGGCGATTCCCCAAAGTTCGATTGTAAGCGTGACAATGATATGATCCGCCGGCAGGTTCAAAAAACTGCGGGCAGGTACCGAAATAAGCATCAACACAATCCATATGGGATTTATAGATTTGTCCTGTCTGATCATCTCGGCAAACCAAAAACCCACTACAAAAACAGGCGCTCTCTCCAGGGCGCTTCCCAGTTGAACAAAAACTCCAAGCGAAAGGGATTTTAACACCATGGACGCCCCGGTACACACGATGACGGTCACCAATGTGCAAAGTCCTTTGTGCCCTGACAAAGAATAAATTCTATAGTACAATGGGGAAAGCGCATAAAGAAATAAAATAACAGCTACATACCACGCCCCACGTCCGGCAACCCAGTATGACACAGTAGAAAGCTCTCCAACCACTGCCCAAACATCAAATTTACCCAGCAGCCCTATTATCACAAGGCATGGGAATGCAATAGCCAAATACGGGAAATAGACCCTCTTTAGGCGTTTTCCATAAAACAAAGTCAGCTTTGTTTCTTTTCCCAGCGAATAGAAAATACCGATCCCGGACAGGAAAAAGAACATGTCTACACCCACCTGGCCATAACTCATCAGTTTCTCTATAACCGCCAGCTTTCCCGGTAATCGGATTCCAAAATCCAGCGCATGGACCGCCAGAACCCATAAGGCTGCAATTCCCATAAGCTCTGTCCGATATTTACTGACATATCCTGCGCCAAAAACTTGTCTTTTAATACTTCCCATCTTTGTCCCCTGTACTCTTTATCTGCCCGGAATATATACGCAACATTTTTTTGCAATACTCCGTACAATCATCATAGGATACTCCGGCACAATTTTCAATCATTGCATCATTTTGTGTCCGATCCTCCCATAGCATACGCACTGCTTTCTGCAACTCATCCCGGTCTCCGCTTTGAAACAGCATGCCGGTTTTTCCGTCCTCGATCAGCTCCGGGATTCCTCCGATATCCGCGCCGATCACCGGTGTGCGCAACATCAGGGATTCCATCACGGAAAAAGGGCAATTTTCCGGACATTCCGACGCACAGATACTGAATCTGGCGCCTGCAATCAGCTCATACAGTTCTTTTCCGCCAAGGAAGCCCCTGTTCTGAATATTGGGGACGCTGTCCACCTCCGCCTCCAGTTCTCCTCTTCCTGCAAATACAAAGGGAATTTCCGGCAGATCCCTGCACGCCTCCACCAAGGTTCTGACACCCTTTTCTTCGGAATATCTTCCGAAATAAACCGCATAATCCTGCTTATCCACGGTTATTCCTTCCATCCCCGGACCCGGAATAAAATTGCGCAGCACCACGGTTCTTCCCAAAAGCTGTGGATTTTTCTTTAACTTGCTCTCCAAAAAAAAGCTGGGACAGACAATGGTATCTATCCTCCGGTATGGTTTCATCTTTTTGTAAAGCCAATTTTCCATGGAACCCAGTAAGCTCTTCACAGCGGATCCGTGAATACATCTTCCCCGGAAACAGGACAGGCTGCCTTCCGTAATACAGCGTTCGCATACCTCTCCCGTCCTTCCGTACACCATAAGGTGATCCGGACAGACCAACTGCAAATCATGCGCCGTATAGACAAGCCTCACCTTTGCGCCATGCTTTTTCTCATACTTTTTTACGGCGTAGATCACGGATGGGGTAAGCTGGAAATTAAAGTTGTTGAGATGCACCACATCCGGTTCAAAATCTTCCAGCACACGGAGCATCTTTCGTTTCGCTTCCCCCGAATAAATGATTTTAAACGGGTACAAAAGCTTTTGGAGCTTTCCCGTGTGAAAATCCATACCCGCGGTATAGCATTCCGCATGGTTTCCCACAATCCGCCCCTCATGCTCCATTCCGAAATATTCTACCTGATGTCCCTGTCTCTCCAATTCCTTACCCAACTCAAAAATATAGGTTTCCGAACCACCGTTTGGATAAAGAAACTTATTTACCATCAAAATCTTCACTTACAAATCTCCCTGTTGTCCGGCAATATCAGCGTCCACGATCTCCTCGCCCGTCCTGTGCTTCAGCTGTTCCTCGGATGCCTCGCTCAGACCGTTATTAACCACACAATTCATATCGCAGGTGCTGCATTTGTCTAACTGTTCTTTTGTCACTTTACCGTCCCGGTAATCGCGCACAATCTTATTTTCATACATGCTGTACTTTTTCTTTGTCCAGAATTTGGCCTTGTGCCTAAATACCCACCACGCCGGTTTCCAGATATACTTGTGCATAGCGGGTGAAACAGAACCGATCATCCAACACTGTCTGTCACAGCATCTGACCCTCGCGCGTACCGCTTCCGCCTCGGGACTGTTCCAAAGCTCCTCCCACGTCTGGGTATTCAGATTGCCCATGACCTCCTTATCCTTGGTTCCGTTACAGGGCATAACGTCTCCGTAGGGATCGATAAAAAAAGTATCAAAACTCATATCGCAGGGCAGCAGACGGGGCTGTCCATAGATATAGTTGATGAGTCCGTGGTTAAAATAAGCCCGGAACCACTTTTTGGGACTTTTGCTTGCAAGCAGTTCATTGACCAGTTTTTCAAAGTTTTCCGCCACCATGGCGCGGTCATGGATGATATTCTTTGCCTCCACAAAATAGAAGCTGTTGTGCAGGCTGGCTGTTGCAAACTCCATTCCCATCTGATTGGAAAGCTCATAGAGCGGAACCAGATCCGGGGCATTCTTGTCCTGCACGGTCATGCCGAAGCCCACATCCTTCATGCCCATTTCACGCAATTTCTTAAGTGTGCCGTAGCCGCGTTGATAACCGTTCTCAAGCCCCCGGATCTCATTGTTGGTCTTTTCCATTCCCTCAATGGAGATACGGATTCCGATCTGCGGAAATTCCTTTGCCAGATCCACGATGCGGTCCGTAAAAAAACCGTTGGTGGAAATCACAATACGGTCGCTCTTCTTGTAAAGCTCCCGAACAATGTCCTTCAAATCCGTGCGTATAAAAGGTTCCCCTCCCGTAATGTTGGTAAAATACATTTTGGGGAGCTTTTTTATGGTTTCCACGCTGATCTCTTCATCCGGTCTTGACGGAGCTTTATAGCGGTTGCACATACTGCAGCGCGCATTGCATCGGTAGGTCACAATGACGGTGCCGTTCAATTTCTTTTCAGACATTTTCTCTTCTCCTTACCGTTTTTTGTTCAAAAACTTGCCCGGATACATGACAAACTCCGGATATTTTGTTTTCCGCATCAAAATTGCAATCAATACCGGTCCGGCAAAGCTGCTAATGAGACCTGCGGGGATATGAACCCACGCATTCGTAATCCCGATTTTAAACAGCACTTGTCTGACCGGCGCCGCACACAAAGTGTGCATCAAAAACACCGGCATGGTATAGCCGGCTGCCCTTTTCCAAAAAGAACCGCTTCCCCATTTTGCTTCCCCTGCATACATCAGCACGATAACAGAACCGCAGGCAAGCAGGCCGGACAAAAATAAAACCCATCCGTTTTGGATCTCCGTAACATACACCATCACACTGGAAGCAAGAAAAAGCAGTCCTCCCCCTGTTCCGATCACAGTACACTTCTGCTTCGTGATCCGTATTTTAGCAAAGGCAAGGAGCGTTCCCAGCACGAACCATATGACATTGGAAAGAACAATCTGTATTCCGTATACTTCCACTGTTCCAAGAATGGTCACCGTTTTTGCCGCAAACGATGCCGCAAATATCCACACCGCCATCCCCTTGCTTTGAATGGTTGGTATCAAAAGAAAGCAGAACAACAGCGCATACAAATACCAATAAGGCGATATCGGATTCACCAAAAGCGTCTGTGTCAAATCCCCCACCGGCACATTGACTTCTCCCTTAAATTCACTTTTCAATCCCCATGTAACCACGGAAAAGAACAGATACGGAATCCCCAGGGCAAGCAGTTTTTTCCATGCATTCTCTCTCCATTCCGGGAAACATGTCACTTTTGTATATCTCTGGTACAGAAAACCGCTGCATATAAAAAACAGAGGGACATGGAACTGATAAATCGTCCTGTTGAACCAAGTGTAAAGTGCGCTCTGAGGCAAGATCCCGGAAGTCGTCATGCTTTGAAAAAAATGTCCCAGCACCACCAGAATACACGCAAAAATCTTTGTATTGTCAATCCATTGTATTCTTTGTCTCACCGTAACTCTGTTTTACCCTTCTGTTCCGTACAATTTCAGTGTTGCATCCGTTACTGCATCCCAATTATACCTGCCGCAGATAAAATCCGCTGCCTGCCGTTTGTACTTCTGCACTTCTTCCTCATGCAGACAGGCGTATTGAAGCTTCCGCGCCAAATCTTCCTCGTCCGCTTTCTTAAATACAAATGCCTTATCCTCCACAACCTCCGCACATTCGGCTATGTCGGAGACCAGACAGCAGTTTCCATAGCTCATAGCCTCCAGCAGGCTCAAGGGCATTCCCTCAAGATCGGAGGGCAGTACATAAAGATAAGCATTGCTGTATAATTCATCCAGCAAATTTCCCTGCACAAAGCCGGTAAACAAAATCCTTTCATCCCCGGCTGCCAGTTCCCTTATCTCCTTTTCAAAGTCGCCGGACTCACCGGAACCCCCGGCAATCACAAGCCTTTTATCCGTTCTGATCTCCCGGAATGCACGGATCAGATAGCGGATGCCCTTTTCGGGAACCAGCCTGCCCAGAAACAGGATATAGGAATCCTTCTCCAGCAGGAATTTTTCTCTGATCTGCTCCGGTTCTCGCAGAACCGGTCTGTTGACGCCGTTCGGGATCAATCTGGTTTCTCGGTGATAAGTCTCATAAAAATAGTCCTGCACGCCCTTGCTCAGAACAATGATCTCATCAGCATAGCGCACTGCGTTCCGCTCTCCTTGCCGGATAAACCTGGAGGCAAACCCCGCCTTCCACTTTTCTCTCTCCCAGTCAATACCATGAACGGTACAGACGACCCGTTTTGAAAAAAGCTTTGGCAGAAAGGCAAAAAACGCCGGGCCTTCCGCATGGATATGCACTACGTCATATCTGCCGAAAGCCGCCTTGAGTGCGGCAAAAAAGGATGCCGTCACCGCCGCCAGCCCCTTTTTATCCAGTGTGGGCACTGTCTTGATTTTTATTCCCTGATATTCCTTTATTGTCCCGGTATCATACTCTGCCCCGCTCACATGGTGTCCGCCGCGGTTATAGCAAGTCACCTGATGGCCCTTGCGCACCATTCGGGCGGAGAGCTCCTCCACCACGATTTCCACGCCGCCCTCTCTGGACGGGATTCTCTTGTGCCCAAACATTGCGATTCTCATCTTTATTTAGAGCCCTTTCCCGCAAAAATCACCCACACGGTTTTCAACAGGATCTTGATATCCAAGCCGATAGACCAGTTGTCAATATATTCCAGATCCAGCTTCACTACTTCTTCAAAATCTTCTATATCACTGCGTCCGCTTACCTGCCACATGCCCGTCAGTCCCGGCGTCATGCACAGCCGCCTCCTGTAATACAGACTGTATTGCTTAAATTCATCCTCTGTGGGTGGTCTTGTTCCCACAAGGCTCATATCCCCTTTCAGAACGTTATAAAACTGGGGAAACTCGTCAATGCTGGTCTTGCGGATGAATTTTCCAACCTTGGTAATCCGGGGATCATCCTCCATCTTGAACATAAGCCCCTTCATCTCATTCTGCGCCATCAGCTCCTTTTTTCGCTCTTCCGCATCTACATACATGGAGCGGAACTTGTAGAGTTTGAAGCGGCGTCCGTTCTTGCCGATCCGGGTCTGGGAAAAGAATACAGGACCCTTGGAATCCAGTTTGATGGCAAGTGCCACAAAAGGGGTCATCAGGGCAGTAATAAGCATACCCACAATTCCGCCCACAATATCCATCAGTCTCTTAATCAGATGCCTGCTGTAATCTATGTTGTAGAGAGAATAGGTAACCACTACATAATTTCCGAATTTTCCAATACTGCTTTCCTTGTTGTGCCATTCAACAATATCAATGCTGTAATGGCAGACCACACCCATGGATTCAAAATTCTGTATCATTTCCTGCAGCTTTGCTGCGGGTATCTTCCCCGCTTTGATGAAAACCTCATCCAGGGGAAGCTGTCTGGCAACCTCCATCAGATTCTCACCGTCTGCCACAATGGGAATTCCCGCACAGTCACTGTCCGCACCGGCGGAATCCAGCACCGCCACGCCGGAAATATCGTATCCGACCTGCAGATTTTCCTTTATCTTCGTTACGGTTTCTTCCAAATCCTCCTTCTCCAATACGAGTAACACCTTGGAGAGGTTGTTCTCACTGTGGAGATATTTGCGCATAAACATTTTGATTGCCACATGAAACGCATACATCAAGGCAATATTGATCAGGAAAAAATATCCGTATAACAATCTGGAAAAGAACTCTGCCTGTTTGATCAGGAACAGAAAGCACCCCACTGCTCCAAACATAAGCACATTGTTGCGCAGAACCATGATCAGTTCAACCAGATATCCTCTTTTGGAAAAATCCTTGTTCCAATCGGTAAATATGCCAAAAAGAGCGCAGAACAACAGAAAGCACAGGCAGATGGTGTAATGCATCTCCCTTCTGTTGGAAAGATCCTGCAAGTCAAAACGCAGCGCCACCGCGATCACATAAGAGAGTATGATCGACAGCAGATCCGCCGCCAGCAGGACATATACTCTGGCTATATGGTTTTTCTGACTCATTCCTTCCAAATCAAAATCTCCTTTTGTATAGTTTCCGTTTCAACGCTTCAAAAGTTTTCCCGGCTGCCAGAAGTAGCCCTCTTTCTCAGACTTCAGGCACAGCATACCGCTGAATGTCCCTCCGCACAAAAGCATCAGGGAATAGTTTCTCGCAAGATACACGGAAACAGCATGTGCCTCGAACACAGTATACAACGCAAACATGGTAATCACAAGTAATGCGGCTGCATCTTTTTTCTTAAATGCATATCGGATCTGTGCAAGTTTTAGTAAAATGTATGCGGCTGCAGGCACAATGCCATACCAGTAAAACATGCGGATATATCCCATATCAAGATATTTGTCGTTTTGCGGGCTTGCAAACATTGTCCAATCCGATGCCGCACAGTAATAATTGCTCCAAAATATCCGGCCCGTCAACAGTCCGTTCAGTTTCTCCAAAGCGGGGATTTCACAGCCAAACATTGCCACCAGAACCGAAAAAGCAATACATAGCAACACCCCCGCCGCCCCCATAATGTATACCCATTTTGCAGAACGCAGCTTGGGAAACAGTGAGAAAAACAGTCCGATGAGTATGGTGCAGGTTGCCGCTGTCACTCCTGTTCGGGAATCCGTCAGCAGATAAAATCCGATATTCAGGGCTTCCAGCAACAGATAGTGATACCATTTCAGCTTTTCAAAATAGAGGTAGATTCCTAAAGTTATCAACGCCCACACCATGCAATGAAGTGCATTGGGATGTCCCAGTCCCAGACAATATCTTCTCTCGATTCCGGTGTCTCGATAGTTTGCGTCCATATAAACCCAGCCTAACATGCCGGTCAGGGATAGCAGAATAAGAGTCAGTACACCTGCCAAAGTGACATAAAATGTGACTTTCATCATCATTTTCAGCTCAATATCTTTTGCTGCCGCTACAAATGCCACGATCCTTATGATTTCATTTCTTCCGGTTGCAAAATAAGAAAGCGCTCCCAGCATAAAGAAAGCAGCCATCACTGCCCATTCTTTTAAAGAATATTTTGTCATGGCAATCTTAATCATACACAGGACAAAAGTGATCTGGAACAACCGCCCTTCGATAGGATTGATATAGGCGCTCTTGTCAACCAGAACAATCCCTATCTCTATCAATAACACCATGTAAAACAGCACTTTTCCTGCCTGTCTGCATTTTTGCTCCGCCATCATAATCTCCTCTTACTTCCGCTTTCGGTATGAAATTCCCATTTTTCTCCCTATGGCGCGGACATACACCAACATCCTGTCCTTCCATAAATAGGAGAGCCTCGCTTTTCTGTACGCACCGGACGGAATGCCGCATTCCTGTGCAAGCTTTTTTCCTTTTCCGTATTTTACCAAAAACTCCCGCAAAAAATATTCCTTACATTTGTCATTTTCCCACAGTCTGTGTTTCCGGTACATAAACAGATAATCATTAAATATTCTGTCGTCCCGCTCAGAAAAGGTATGCGTATACTGCTCCTCGTGCAACCCGATGGAAATAAGCGGACTTTCCGTTGCAACAAAATGCGGATTTCTCTCCAGTATTTGAAAGTACAGCTCCACATCTGAGGCCCAATTGCTTTTTTCATCGAACAGGATTCCGTTGTTTCGGTAAATCGTTCCGCTGGGCGCTCCTATTTCGTTTCCCAGAAACAGGGTACGCCAGTCATCCTGCAAACGGGGCAAAAATTCCGGTGATATCCTGCGCTTATAGCTCTCGGTGGCAGATACCTGCATACTGTTGGAAAAAGCAAGGTCTGCCTCCGGATGTTCATCCAGCATGCGCACATACTGCTCCAGACTGTCCGGATAAGTAAACCAGTCGTCCGAAAACATGATTTTGATATATTCGCCTGACGCTTTTTCAATGGCTGCATTCCAGTTATAAATGTGACCTAATTTTTTACTGTTGCGCGTGTAAGAAATCCTTTCGTCTGCCAGTTTTCTCACAAGCTCCCCGATTTCATTTCCATCCGAATCATCCGTAATGATTACTTCATAATCGGAAAAGGTCTGCTCACCGATTGACCGCATCAGTTGTGCCACTTCAGCGCAGTTGTTATAGGTGGGAACACATATAGACACCTTCGGCATACTTTTCACCCTCCTGCCCCGCTACTTCCCGCACACTTTTTTCAAGCAGTTCTTCACTGCATGTCCCACCGCGCGGAAAGCCTTTTTCGCTTTCTTTCTCGCATGACGAACCAACAGGGTAAAACGCGAGTCCTGTTGCTTGATCAAATGGGCGTATTCCTTCTGATGTTCCCTTAAATACTCAGGAAAGCTCTCATCAATGGGTACACGGGCAAAAACAGCCTCCCGTCCAAAGAGATCCTCTCCGTCCTTGATCCTGTCCCCCGCGTCGGAAAATACCCGGCGGTTGTTGTACTCCTGATGTGCGGCGGATTTGATTTTCTGTTCCACACGCTTCCTGACATCCTTTTCCCCGTTTCCGCCCATATAGCCGAAATGCCATCCGCCGTCTTCCACACGCACGCCGTTTTCCTTACAGTTCGGCCAGCGCAGTTCTCCGAGTGGCATGGTCTTAGCTACCTTGTAGCTGCAGATCTTCGTGCCAAGCCACTTCTTGTGCTCGACGCCCTCAAATTCCCCACAGTAGGCAAGCAGGCTTCCCGTCGTCTCTTCCATGTTCAGATAACAGGAAAAATACCGTTGTGCCATGTGGAAGATCTTTTCCCGGGCGCCGTCCTTGTTGGTGCGGATTGCCTCGATCACTTCCCTCACTTTATCCGGGTTTGGAATTTCATCCAGGTCGCTGAAAATGATAATATCATCATCCGTACAATTTGCCAGCCCACGCCCTACCGCATTTTTCTGAAAGGTATCCCGGTCATGGGTATAACCCTCCGGGGTGTCTTCAACCACCACGTGGATGATCTTATCCTGAAATTCCCGGAACATTTCCTTGTTTTCTTCGTAATACAAAGGCTTTTTGATGCCGGAAAAGGTTTCTGTTGCCTCACTGATAACAAATTTGTCCACCACCGGATCCATCACATGAAGTCTCAGTTTTAAGATATCCAGTTCGTTAAAAAACTGAAAGCAATCGTATATCATTTTCTGCCTCACTTTTTTCTGCGAAAATCCGGATACTGTGCGTTGGTTCCCATCCATTTATGAAACAGGAAGGGCGTAATCCCCTCAATCTCCGGTATCATATTTTCATGTCCAAAATACTTTGCAACTTCCAGCGGTGCAATCCTCATACCTGCTGCCTCCAACAGATGTCGGATCTTGCAGCAGATAAAGCCGTCCTCGTTGTAGTATACCACACCGTTCAGCTCCTCGCCCACCCATGAAACATTTTCTTTTTTGGGGAAATCCATGAGGCGCTTACTGCGAATGGAAACGCTGTTTCCCACACGGCAGATATTTCCGTGAATGTCACGGTAAGTGGTGGTATCACCCTCCTGTGGCAGCGGCCACGGCGAGCCAATATAGTCATAATCGAGAAACTCATCCCGCCACATTTCGGGATGAACCACAAAACCGTCATAATGCACCAACAGGGCAAACTCCGTATCCACATAATCACCCATGTTATAGACGGTCTCGTAGTTGAAACGGTCTATATTGTCCAGCTTATCTATATGCTTATAGGTGATCTCCTTGGGCAGAAACAACGGTTTCCTGTGCGTCACCAGCACCGCATCCGCAAAATCGATTCCCCGCATGCTGTACTGCATCGCCTTTATGGTTTCCCTCACTCTGACGCTGGTCATGGCAAGCAGTGTCACATTTGGAAGCTGCAATTTTCCATTTTTGATTTCCGCCATGTTCTTCTCCTTATAATCTCTACACTCACCATAATCAATACTGTCAACAGTGATAACGCTTCTGCTCCTCTCCATAAAAGGGGCTCCTTAAAAAAAATTCTAACTCCCCCACAATATCCTGCTGGAATCCAAACACGAAGCACATTATTTTCCCCAGGAGTTGTATCAAGCCTATCATTTTGCTGGGTTTTCGCCTGATACCATTCATAATAAAGCAATGGAACCTCTACATAGCCATTCTGACCAGACAAATTCTTCACTGTCATCTCTACCGAAATGTTCTCCTTGACATAAGATATCAATTCAACCTTTTCGTCTGTTGCAATTCTATTTGGATCAAGAACCTGAATATCTGTTCCCGGACGCAAGTACTCTTTTACGTTGTAATCCGTTCTTCCCACCGAAGCCGTGTCGTAAAGCCACTCTGCACCCATGATATCCAACCTGTTATCCAGCCTATACTGTACCCCTACTACCGCAAGTAAAAACAAAACTATCATGATCATATTGCAATTTTGTCCTCTATCCTGAAAAAACTTTATTGCAAAACATGTCACTGCTGTCCCCAATACATTTGCAATCGCCAAAAAACGCCATGCGAACTGCAAATTAGCAATGCTCATGCTCAAAATCGACACCTTTGCCGACAGGTAATCCCATGGAAAATAAATAGTGGTCAGCATAATAGAAAAAATACACAGACCAAATATTAACCTCCCTGGTATCTTTTCCTGTTCTTGATGGCTGTAAATCCACGCAAACACATACAGAAACAGCCCTAGTCCAAGCACAAGTCCCACTCCTAACGCCATCTCTCCGTATGTACCAACCTCAGCTGAATAAGCATCTCCATTTCCCTGATAAAACAAGCGAAATAGTTGTGATAGATGCGTTCCTCTTTCTTGAATGCGATCCATTCCCCGGTACGCCTGCATCACCTCTATATCTTTCATGGAAAACATACAAGGGAACAGAAACCACGCGTTCAAAAGTGTCGTATATACCACCGTTTTTGCGAGTACAAGAAAGGTTTTTACATGTAAAACTTTTTTGATACAGCAAGCGCAAGCAATCAGCACAAACATACCACACATAAGGCAGGACAGCATATGAGATTGTATTACGCCTCCAAAACCAACCACCATTGGAATCCAAAGTCTGTCATACTCTTTACCTTCGTCTTTTTGTGAAAACACCATATATATACCATAGAAAATCAAAGGGAAAAATGTTATGGCAAATGCCTCCCCAACTGCATTCCTCACATAAAGATCTGTGAGTCTGTAAGGTGCCGTGGTATATAAGAAAGCCCCCATTATGCCGATTATATCGTCTTTTACAATTCTTTTAAAGCACCAATAAGAAATCAATACGGTTGCTATGTTGCATGCCAGTAAAAGCATATGATAGGAGAATGTTGCTGAAAAACCAATCAATCGCAATATACCGGGAAAATACAAGAACAAATCTCCATAATACACTGAGGCCGGATAACCATAACCTTCCAACCAGTTGGGTTGTATCTTTACCGGAAATTGCCCAGACAACAATCCCTCTGCAATGCCGTCAATACGTAGCATATGAAATCCAATATCATGAGATCGCATAATATATCCCCCGAAAAGAGGATATGAAACCATTAAGATTATAAGTATCAGTCCCATCCCAATGGCAAGTTGTCGCGTTGTTAAGCTTTGCAGGGTTTTCTTTTTGTGAATCTGCCATCCCAAATCAAACACCACAAACAGCACAAAAAGAGAGGTGGCTTTCAAACGAACGGCAGCATGAGTTTGCTGAATTTTCATTCCCTTGACAATCAGGCTTCCCTCCCCCATAAAAAAAGTATTAAGTCGATAATCCGTCACATCCTCATCTAAATAAATCATAGCTGTCACCTTATTGTTCTTAGGCGACAGCTTTATTTTATCTGCCCGTAATCCGAACATCCCCTGAGTATTCGCAGTGGAAATGCAATAATTTCCCTCTGCATCCGTCTCATAGTAGAGTGTAATATCGTAGGTTCCTTTTTTAAGTACAATTTCAGGAGAAGAATTAAACATTCGGTCCGTCGGCAATGGCAAAGTACCGTCAACGTACCAACCGCCTCTATCATCCGGATAAGTAGTTCCCACAAAATCTGTATAGGGAATATCTATCTCTAACATATCTACAGTATATCCGGAAACAAGAATCCACGCTAAAGCCACTATCTGAAAAATCAGCACTGACTCAAATACAATGTTGGAATTTTTCAACCACTTTTTCATTTCGTTTTTCTCCCTCTTCTCCACAATACCAGCCGTCGACTCATGCTCCTCACAATCCGTCTCATCCACCATTCTGCGTACACCGCCTTCACGCGCAACAGATACCACAACCTCCTGATTCCTGTCGGTGTCTCGTTCCGCTTTTGGTACTTGGAAGACTTATGTTTATACTGCTCCAGCTCCCTGCGGCATTCTCCCGCAGAAAACAGCCTGCCTCTGCGATCCATATAGGTAAACTCATCATATATGTTTTGCTCGCTTGCCCAATAGCCGTCGGAAACATTGTGTCTTGCCCAATATTTCGGTGCGATCGCCATGTGCAGTGTCTCGCTGGTATAGGCCGGAAAAAAAGCAAAGGAGGAGTTGGAAAGAATCAGATATTTTGCATTCTTGATATGCGTGTAATCCTCATGCAGACTACCGTGTACGGCGGGAAGTTCCGGAAGCAGTTTCTTTGCCGCCTCGACATCATCCGTTACAATCAAAAATTCCATATCCGCCCTGATCCGCTTCATCTGCGCCATCGCCCTGACCCAGTATTTTCTTCTCAGGTAAAGTGCCGGATCCGAGGTATATTCCCCACCTCTCAGGTTCAGAATGCACAGGTTGTCCCGGCTGTATTCGTAAGAGTCAAACTCAGGCTTTACACGCAGCCATTCCTTTATCTCCTGCTTGTATGGGCGAAAATAATCCTGTGCCTGCATATTGCCGCCCACCAGTGTATTGTCGGGAAGCGCCATAAGCGCCTCATCCGTCCCCGTAATATAGGCTCCGTAGGTCATATCATGTGCAGAATTGGGAAGAAACAATCTGTCCTCTTTTTCCTGGCAGACCGTTTTATAATCTTCCCTTGTCGACTCGCCCCCTAGATCGAGATCCATGAAGTACAATCCCTTTTGACTGTATACATCATTTCCGAGGATTTCCCTGCCCAGAATGCTGAACTCATACCCGCTCCGCAGTGCAAGGCATCTTGTTGTAATATAGCAGAATAACTGGTTCCCGAGTCCCTGCCCCTTTAACAATTCAGTTCCAAGCATCTTTGTCCTCCATCACGCCTCCTGCCTTGTGATCTGTCCGTTTTCCACCCGATAGATCATATCGCACTGCTCCAACGTATTCAAACGGTGTGCAATAATAAGCATGGTCTTTTTCCCATGAAAATGATTGATTGCCTCCATAACCGCCTTCTCGGTAGTATTGTCCAAAGCGGAGGTTGCCTCGTCAAATACCAGAATATCCGGGTCGTGGTACAGCGCTCTTGCAATCCCCAGTCGCTGTCTCTCACCACCGGAAATGCGGACTCCTCGATCTCCGGTGGATGTGTCCAAGCCTTCCGGTAATTTCTCCACAAAATTTTTCATCTGCGCCTCTTCCAGCACATGCCAGATCCGCTCGTCGTCGATTTCCTCTTTCGGAACGCCAAAGGCAATATTATCCCGGATGGAGTCATCCGACAAGTAAATCGTCTGCGGAATATAGCCGATATGACTCAGCCATGAAGGATAGTTGTCCATCACATTCCTGCCGCCGCACAGGATATTTCCCTCCTGCATCTGCAAAAGTCCCAGAAAAATATCCACGACCGTAGACTTTCCCGCGCCGGACGGCCCTACGATACCGATGGATTTTCCGTAAGGCACTACCATATTCGCATGGTTCAATATCTTCTTTTCCGTGTTGGGGTAAGAATACGTAATGTCTTTCAATATAATATCCGTATTGATTACAATCGGCTCCTTGTTAGCGGGAGACGTTGTAACATACCTGCCCTCTTCCTTGTACTTGGTGAAATCCACATGCTCATACACATAATCAAGAGCCGGCTCATAAAAAGCAATATCTGTCAGATAGGTGTTAATGCGGTTCATACTGGGCATCAGACGAACCGCCGCCACCGCCAGAGCCGTAATAGAAGACAGCAGATTTTTCACATCCACTCCCGCCGAGATGCTGATTGCCAGATAGATCAGCACTCCTGCAATGCAGGTAGTTTCAATGATTGTACGAGGCACGCTGTTAAACACGGAATACAGAACGGTAAGCTCCATACCCCTCTTCGTGTGTTTCTCGTAGAAGGAGGCGAAAAAATGCTCCTTGTGAAGCACCTTGACATCCTTGATGCCATAAACAGCCTTGGTGCGCCAACGTCCCGCAATACTCTGAATCTCCTGATTTTCCTTGCCGATCGCGTTCATTTTCGGTTTCAACAGTTTCAGGATTACAAATGTCATCACCAACAGCAGTGCCATCATCAACATTGTCATCTTAAAATCAATAATCACCATCAAAATAAACAGGCAGACTGCCACCACCAATTCCGTAGCCAGTCTGATCAGAGAAAGCAATAATTGGAATACCTTTGGAATATCCCCGTCCAAAATACGGAAAATAGTCGGAATATCCGCATCCAGATAAAACTCATATGGGCGGTTTAAATACTCCTCCAGCATATAGCTTCCCGCCCTATGCTGGTTGCTGTTTACAAATTTGGCCTGTACATATGCCAAAAAGAGCAGATAGGCATTTTTCAGCACAAATACCAGAACTACCGCAATGAGCAAAAAGATCACAAAATGGTTCATATTCTCAATATGGAACCATCCGCAGATCATCTGCACATATTTATTCTGCTGCATACGCTCCACATCCATGATCGCAGTTACAAGCGGCAGCATCATGGATACACCAAGGGTTTCCAGCAGACCGCCGATCAGAATCAGGATTCCCAGTCCGAATATCTTTCTCTGTTGCTTTTTATTTAAAATACATGCCAGTTTTTTAATTATACTTAAATTCACTGTCCCAGTCTCTCCATGCAGCGTCCGCCGCTGTCAATTCTCATTGTACATGCCTTGTAATAAATATCCTGCCCCTCTGAAGTATTCAGCCACTTATCCGGTGCAATCACCGTTTTGTCCGGGTTCTGCCCCAGCCAAGCTCCCCACCAGCTGAAGCTGCTGTTTGCAATGATATGATGCCTGCAGCAACTCATAAGCGCCATATCCTGTTCACCGCAGCCCTCGTCGTTACAGTCCACAAGTACAATATCCTGATCCGTCACTGTTCTTCCCCACACCGGATCATTGGTAAACAGGAAAAAAACACAATCCTTGAAATGCATTCTGCAATAATCGACCGCAGCCCTGTAATATTCCTCCGTGCAGATTCCGCCGTAGATCGGCGCAAATTTTTCGTTCAGATAATCCCCTCTTCTGACATGAATACTGATCGCATTGCAGGTTTCGATCCTTTTTTTATATTCCCGCGTCCGCTCGGAGAATTGATCCCACAGGAACCTGAACTGTTCCCGAACCTGTTCTTTTACCCGCTCAAAATACCGTTCGCTCTGCCAATACCCGATACAATAAGCATCCAGCACCTCAAAGATACCCTCCTCGTAGGTAATGGCATCTTTTTCCGTATAAAGCTTTCCTCTTCTGCCTGTCAGTTTTCTCCGCACCCGATCCTTGAATGCCAGAGAAGAATCCGTAAGCCGGATGTACTCATCCCGCTCCGCATGAAGATAGGAGAGATTGAAAATCCGTTCCAGACAGTCATCCGTCCTTCCGATCGCCTTATACATGGTGTAATCGTCAATGCAGACTTCTCTTCCCATATCCTTTAATGCCAGATATAGTGCATACAGGAACATCTGGTTACCCAAACCTCCCGACATCTGTAACATCAGCATATCATCTTTTTACCCTTCTTGTTTTTATCGGTATCGCCACTGTATCATTCAACCGCATAGCCACTCGGTACAATAGCGGTGAGCAAAGAAATATCTTCATCTTCCGATATTCGTTCGGATTTGCATTTTCAATGGAAAAAATCTCTTCATAGTAAGGTTTCCCCTCCCGGAGCTTTTGCGTAAGAAATTTTTTATATTCCTTCTTTTTTTTACTATTGCTTCTTGATACCTGTGTATAAAAAAGCAACAGGCGCTTATAGAGAAAATAATCCTGCAGGAGAGCAAGCTCCTCCTTGCCGTTTTGCCTCAGATACACGCTACGGTCATACAGATTAGGAATCAAATCCGTGAAAGTTCTGTCGTTGATCCCCTGATTCATAATACTCGTATTTCTGTCACACACATAGTTGTGATACGCTCTGTCCAAATAAACGCTCCGTTCTGGACGCGCCAGCAGTTGTATGGTGAACATCATGTCTTCATACAGGCGGGGCGGAAAACGCAATTCCTTCAACAGGCTCCTCTTATACAGCTTATTCCATGCCGCATTCTGAATCTGGAAACGATCATCCTCCTCCAGATACTTTGCAAGCACCTCCTCGCCCTCCATGACTGCTGCCATATCCGTGGAAGCATCCTCCGTTCCATCACGATATACCCATCGGTAGCGGCACACCGCCAGATCTGCCTCATTCTCTTTCAGTGCCGCCAACAGCTTTTCATACATGTCGGCGTCCACCCAGTCGTCCCCATCCAGAAAGGCCATATAGGTGCCGGTTGCATTTTCGATCCCCACATTCCTGCTGGTAAAAAGTCCGCCATTTTCCTTGTGGATCACCTTCACGCGCTCGTCCTGTTCCGCATATCTGTCACAGATTGCAGGACAACTGTCCGTGGAACCGTCATCCACCAGAATAATCTCCAGATTACGGTAAGTCTGGTTTAACAAGGAATCAACAGCCCTTTCCAGATAAGCATCCACATTATATATCGCCACCGCCACGGATATGGTTTCCGTCTGTGCCTCGCACGGTATGGACTTTGGAATATAATGTTCCAATATTTTCAAGAGAAACTCCTCCCTCAGCCAAATTACAGCAATCCCGCAAAGTAGGCCTCCCACCTTGCATTCACCTTTTCCGGTGCCATTGCCTCCTGCAGCAGTGCCGCCTCACGCCCCGCTTCCTCCATCTCCTCCGGATGGGAAAGACAATATTCCATCTGCCTTTGCAGGGCATCCACATCCCTCACCGGAATCAGGTAGCCGTTCCTCCCGCTGTCAATGAGTTCACCGGGACCGCCGCTGGGACAATCCGTGGAAATCACACACAACCCCAGCGCCATCGCTTCGATCAACGCATTGGGCATCCCTTCCGTATCGGATGTCATAACAAAGAGCGTGCTCTTGTCGATCCGGTTCTCCACATGATCCACCCTTCCCCGCAAGAACACTTTTTCTTCCAGATGCATTCGTGCAAGCATATCCTCCAGCTTTTCCCTGTTTTCTCCCTCGCCGTATATGACGACGCTGTACTCAGGAAATTTCGGGCTGATTTTTGCAAACGCCCGGATCAGCATTGCGTGATTTTTGTTGTCGTCCAACCGCCCTACCGCCACAATTTCCTTCCTGCGCTCCCCTTCAAAGCGAGGCTTGATAAAAAGTGGATTCAGGGAGTTCGGTAAAATGATTCCTCTTTTTTGCACCGCCTTCGGGAAAAATTCCATTGCCTGTTTTGTCTGGAACACGATTCCGTCCACATGGCGGAACAAGAGCTTCGCCAGAAAACGCATATTTCTCGTAGGATATTCCTGTGCCGGGTCTGCAATCACAGAGACCACCACTTTATTGTGCAGTCTGAAATTAGCTGTCTGCGCCATAAAATTATTTTTTCCGTTGCAGGAAAAAACCAGATCCGGTCGAATGGATTTGAATATACTCCGGAGTTTGTGGTATCTGGCATAAAAATTGCCGATTCTTCCTCCTTTTTCTTCCTCCGGTGTAATGTCCGACAGAACCCTTGTGATTCCTTCACTGATTTCGTACTCATCCTCCTGCTTGTACTGCGTCACTAGATAGACCCGATAGCCCTTTCCGTTAAAGTACTCCGCAAGATTGACAAAGACACGCTCAGCCCCTCCCTTTGTCAGGGAGCTGCAATAAAATGCTATTGTTTTCTTTTTTTCCATACATTCATACACATCCCGATCAGTCCCCGCTTTTCTGCGGTAATCTGATCATATCGCCAAGCTTGCGATCCCACTCCTCCGGTTCAAAATGGATAAAGCCTCCCCATGTATAGAAGGTTGCCTCGCCAAAATAAATCTTTCCGTTCAGGATATAGAAATCAATGCGCACATAGGGGATTCCCTCCGCGATTTTTTCACAGAAATCCACGATCTCATCCAGATTTTCCGGCTTTTCGTTTTCAATGCCGGAATTTTCATAGTATCTGGTTCTGAAAGGCAGGAAATGAAAATCCCTGTCATAGAAATCATTTTTCCGCACATCAAAACTGCTGTGCGCAATTCCGCGGCAGACCGTTATGAATCCGACTTTTCCGTCGAAGCAGGAAACCTTGTACTCCACGGAGTCCAGCTTCCCCAGTTCCTCGATCAGCGGTTCCGCAATGATCCTGGGTTTGATATTCTTATATGCCCACTCTCTGCTCTGCCAGAAGGGTACGCTGGCAAGACGTTTCTCCAAAAAGCTTTTTGCTCCCTCCTTGTCGAAGGATGCCTTGTCCCTGCAAAACCAGATACCGCCGCTGTCATGGGTACACTTTAAGACAAACTTGTCCGGCAGTGCGTCGAAATCAATTTCATCAAAGCTGTTGTAAACACCCAGTGTCGGAATCACATGTTCTTCCCCCACGCGCTCCGCCACTCTCTTTTTCGCCTCGCACTTATCCACCATGTCGGTGTAAAAAGAACGGTGGTCGTACAATTTCAGCCACTGTACCTTCTCCGTCAGCGTCTTCGGATCATCCAGATTCAGGGTTCTCTTTCCCTTGAAAAAGCGCTTATACAGCATGGAAAGATACGCTTCATCGCTCATTTTTCTGTAAAAGCCGTGCATGGACAGAAGCTGTGACACCGCAAATGACATGCTACTCTTGCTTCCCATCTGGCGCACGGAGCTGATCACTGCAAATAATTTATTCATTGGAATCCTCCCACTTTTCTGATCGTACCATCTTCAAATTATATCACACTACAAAAGGGGGGTAAAGCCGTTTATCCACGCCGTCAGACGCTCCACATAGCTGCCCACGGAAAAAGCTTCGCTCCGTCTGAGTGCCGCCCCGCCCATTTCCTTTTCCTTTGCCGGATCCTTCAATATGCGCAGGGCTTCCGCCGCCATGATCCGATCTTCCTCCTCAATCTCACCCGCCGTCAGATTCTTGACCGGGTTGATCACAGGCAGCAGCACGCCGTACTCGCCAGTATAAACTTTATGGCGATCCTCCGTACTTCTGTAATCCTCCGTCAGAATTTCCGCCGGCCCTGTCTTACAGTTTACAGACATGGCAGGCAGCCCCACCGCCATCGCCTCAATCAGGGCGTTGGGAAATCCCTCCAGTACCGAGGTCATAAGGAACAGGGACGCCCGTTTCAGATAAGCAAACGGATTTTTCTGTGCTCCGGCAAACAAAACACTGTCCCGCACGCCAAGTTCCTCCGAAAGTCTCTCATACTCCGTAAACGTTCCCTCTCCCACGATCAGAAGCTTTGCCGACGGCAGCTCCTTTTTCACCAGAGAGAAGGCTTTCACCAGATGCCAGAAACCCTTCACATCATCCTCCCGACCCATGGCGGCAATGATTGGGCTATTGTCCGCGAAGAAACCGGCATGTTCGCCGGCAACCGGCTCTTCCGCCATCTGTCTTATCCTCTCCACATCACAGGGGTTATATAACGTATCGGTTCGTCCCGGGTGGAAGTTCTCCCGCAGTTCGTCTTCCATCGCGCCGGTGCAGCAGATCACCCTGTCCGCTTTTTTACAGAACAGCTTCATCTGGCTTTTGTTCTGCAGATCACCGTAGCTGCGCAGTCCCAGCCAGATCTCATCCCTGACCTTTGATATGGAATTGACCAGATTGGCGGTCATGCCAAAGCTGTATGTGACGTGGATATTCTTCTGTTTCTTTATCCGTCTGAGTGCGCTTCTGCGCCGGAACACATTGCACACCTTCCCCACAAGTCCCGGCGTGGTTCCAAGCTTTAAATCAAGCAGCTCGATTCCGGTCACATCATAGAACATATCCTCGGTGCTGAACACCGCAATACGCACATTGCAGATTTCTTTCAGCAAATGCGCGGTCATGGCGCAGATTCTTTCAAATCCGCCCTGATGCAGCATGGGTACAAGGAGCAGCAGATTTTTCCGATAGAGCTGTCTGTACCGCTCTATCTGCGCCCCCATGTCAAAACCGGCTTTTTGCACCTCTGCAAGCCTGCTCCTTCGCTCATATCCTTCATCATGGATCACCTGTGCCGCCCACGCTTCCGCCGATTGATCCAGTGAAAACGCAGTTACAAGATCCGTGATGTGAACCTCGGAGGTAATGGTATCGGAGATCAGGCATTTCAGTCCGCAGGTCTGCGCCTCCACCACGGTGCCCGGAAGCCCTTCATAGAGGGAGGGGAACACCAGATAGTCCATCGCCTGATAGTAATCTGCCACATTGCTCCGGTTGCCCAGAAAACGCACGGCATCGGAAAGACCAAGTTCCTCTGTCTGCCGCTTCACCTGTTCCATCAGTGCGCCTTCTCCCAAAAGAAGCAGCACGGCATCCGGCCGCCTCTCAAGGATCTTAGCAAAGACTTGTATCAAAAATGTATGATTTTTGGGTTCCCGGAAACTTCCCACATGTCCGATGACGAATTTATCCTGTATTTCCAAATCTTCCCGCATCTTGCGGCGTTTTTCTTCATCAAAGACATATTTGGAGGCATCGATGGCGTTGGGAATCACCTCCACCTTGCCCTGTTCCACCCATTTTTTCCCAAAAACCGCTTCTCCCGCCTCCCTCGAGCAGGCAAGGCAGTAATCTGCCCTGTGTTTCAGGGACCGGCGGAGCCATCTTGTGGCGATTCCCTTCAGTCCGCCCGACACCCCGGCACTTCTGGAGTGGGCAATGGTGATGGGCACGCCCGCTTTCTTTGCTATGGGAAGATAAACGGATGCGGTGCTGGTCATATGACCGTGCACCGCCCTGAACTCGTGATGCTCCGCAAAAAAACGCCGCAGCGCCCTTTTGTAGGAAAACAGATTATACAATTTAAATTGGGGGACACGGTAGATTCGTCCCCCCAGCTTTTCAACCTCTTTATCAAAATATTGTTCCGCCGCGGAATGTACCAGAAAATCAAACTGAATCTCGTTCCTGTCAAGATTCCGGTACAAATCCATAATACGGCTCTCCGCACCGCCCAGGTTCAAACCACCAAGCACATGCAGGATTCTGATTGGTTCACTCATATATCATCCTCTTAATTTTACCAGTACATGCTTTGCCGCCGCCAGAAGATACTCCCACGCATGTCCGAAAAAGCCTCTGGAAACGGGGGATTCCTGCAGCATGCACTCGTAGGAGATCATGCTCTCCCTGTGCTCCTCAAGCATCCTTTCATATCTTGCAAGATCTTTTTTCGTCATGGTGTTCGCATGTACCACCATGGTAGTGAAGCCCTTTTTCTTGCGGAAGCTTCTCTCCAGCATAAACGGAATCGGATAGAACGTGAGTCCCTTATAGCGGTAGGGTCTGCTTCCAAACCCGTCCGTCATGCGTACAAACCCGTTCTCCGCCAGTGCTTTCAGCGTATTGCGGTCATAGGAATGCGCAGGCGCCATGAACAGATCCGTGAATACGCCGTTTTTCTCCAGAATCGCTCTTCCCTCCCGCAACATCCTGCTTTGTTCTTCATAGGAGACGCCCGCGAACTCCGAAAAATGATTCAGCGGAAACAGACCGCCTTTTTTTGTTGTATAAATATGCCGGAAGCCATGCATGGCGACCGTCCATCCCTGCTCCTGCAGTTCTTTCACATACTCCCAGAAGTCAGGGGCGGCTTCGCCGCAATGCAGATTCTCATCCTGATTTTCAGGCACGACCCCGATCAGCGGGCGGATTTCATAACGATCCAGCAGCGCCTTGAACGCCCGGAAACGTTCCCAATCCATATCCGGTGTAATATCATCCATCCGAATGGCTGTTTTCATCCTGTCATTTACTCCCAAACCAAACTTCTATCCCAGCACATCCCCCGGTTTCAGCACATGCGCCGACTCATATTTGCGGATCAACAGGGATCCGTCCACGGTTCTCACCACGGGACAGCCGTCAAATACATCCACCACTTCCCCCGGAGCATACGCGGAAAAATCGATCATCTCGTCAAAAGGCTGCGCCGCCCAGACGATCACCTTCTCTTCCCCGACAAACGCATATGCGCCCGGAAAAGGAGCTGCCACGCCCCGGATCAGATTGTGGATCTCTCTGGTGCGTTTGTGAAAATCCAGCCTGCCGTCCTGCGCCGTCCGCTTCTCATACCAGGAATCAAAGTCCTTTGATTCGGTGCGGATGGGTATGTTACCCTCCGCATATGCAGAAAGCAGTTTGCGGATCAGGTTCTTGGAACAGATCATATTTTTATACTGCGCCGTTCTGATATCGTCGCAGACCGTCAGTGAAAACATTTCCGTGGCAAACACGTTGGGGCTGTCCGCCTTTTCGTCGTAACGGAACATATTCAGGTTAAAGCGGGTATCCCCGAGGATGATCGACCAGTTCAAGGGCGAGCGCCCCCTGCCAAACGGCAGATAACCGCAATTTCCGTGAAAGCCGTATATGCCGTAGGCAAAACGATCCAGCACGGATTTCGGAATCAGACGCTGCCAGCCCATGGAAATGCCAAGATCAAACTCATTTTCTGCCAAGAACTTCTGCGTCTTTTCGTCCGTCAGAAAATAGCTGTCTGCCTCATGTACGGGAATCCCGTACTTTTCCGTCAGAAAGGAAAGCCCCTTGTAACCGGAAACCTGATTGTGCTTCGTCACCTCCGGGCTGATTGTAATGACCAGATCCACCGGGCAAATATTTTCCTGTATAAAGCTCACGATATTCTCAGAAGTATCCTTTACCCCAAACACCACCACTTTATATTTCATGCCGCACCCTCGTCCTATTTACAGATTTGCCTTGTACCAGTCGATCGCAAGCGCGATTCCCTTTGCAAAATCATAATCGGGATCATATCCCAGAAGCTCTCTTGCCTTGCTGATATCGGCGTTGGAATCCCTGATATCCCCGGCTCTGTTCGGCCCGAAGATGGGTTCCACATCCTTCCCCAGCGCCTTGCACAGTGCATGGTACACATCGATCAGGTACTCTCTTCCGCCCGCGCCGATGTTGAAGGCTTCGCCTGCCGCCTCCGAGGAAGCCTGACATGCCTTTAAGTTTGCCTCCACCACATTTTCCACATAGGTAAAGTCTCTGGACTGTTTTCCGTCGCCGTTGATGGTGGGCGTCTCCCCGTTCAGAAGCTGCTTGATAAATTTCGGGATCACCGCCGCATAAGCGCCGTTGGGATCCTGCCTTCTTCCGAACACGTTGAAATAGCGCATGCCGTAGGTGTCAAGTCCGTAAAGAACCTTATAAAGTCTTCCGTACTCCTCATCCACATGCTTGGTCAGGGCATAGGGGGAGAGCAGTTTTCCTTCATGTCCTTCCTTCTTGGGTAAAACCGGATGGTCGCCGTAAACGGAGGAGCTGGAAGCATATACAAACTTCTTCACTCCGTTCTGTCTCGCCGCCTCCATCATGTTCAATGTACCGCGGATATTGATTTCCTCGTACAGAAGCGGCATTTCGATGCTTCTCGGCACGCTTCCCCACGCTGCCTGATTCAGGACATAATCCACGCCCTTGCAGGCGTCCATACAGGTGTCCAGCTCCCTGATATCTCCCTTGATAAAAGTGTATCCGGGTCTGTCTAGAAACAGTTCCACATTCTCATATTTTCCGGTTGAAAGATTGTCCAGACATCTGACAGTGTAGCCCATATCCAACAATGCTTCGCAGATGTTGGAGCCGATAAATCCGGCGCCGCCGGTTACCAGAAAAACACTGTCCTTATCAAACTTCAGATTTTTGTATCCCATACTTGCCTACGCTCCCTTACAGTCTCCAGTACAAATATCCGTCTTTATAGTCTTTGCGGTCAAACAGACCCTTGATATCCAAAAGTACCTTCTGACCGTTCTTTGCATTATACAGCTTATCGATATCCTCTTTTTTCAGATCTTGGAATGCGTGATGTGCCACCGCTACCAGAACCGCATCCATATCCTTCACATCCTCCATGGTTCCGAAGGTAATGCCGTAAAGTCGCTTTGCCTCGTCCGCATCCGCCGCCGGATCCACCACAATGGGGGTGATGCCGTACTCGCCAAGTTCCTTGTAAATATCAATGACTTTCGTGTTTCTGGTATCCGGGCAGTTCTCCTTGAAGGTGAAGCCCAGAATGGCTACCTTGGCATTCTTTACGGGAATATCTGCCTTGATCAGATTCTTTACCAGACTTTCCGCAACATATTTTCCCATATCATCATTGATCCGGCGTCCGGAAAGAATGATCTGGGAATGATATCCCATCTGCTCTGCCTTGTAGGTCAGATAGTAGGGATCCACGCCGATGCAGTGTCCGCCCACAAGACCGGGATAGAATTTCAGGAAATTCCACTTGGTTCCCGCAGCCTTCAGAACAGACTGGGTGTCAATGCCCATCTTATTGAAAATGATGGACAGCTCGTTCATAAATGCAATATTGATATCGCGCTGGCTGTTCTCGATTACCTTTGCAGCCTCCGCTACCTTGATGGATTCTGCACGGTAAACGCCTGCCTCCACCACCAGCTCATATACGTTTGCAATCTCTTCCAGGGTCTCCTCATCCATACCGGAAACAATCTTGGTGATGGTCTCCAGACGGTGTACCTTATCGCCGGGGTTAATTCTCTCCGGTGAGTAGCCGATCTTGAAATCAACGCCGCATTTCAACCCGGATTCCTTCTCCAGAATAGGAACGCAGACTTCCTCTGTCACGCCGGGATATACGGTGGACTCAAACACGATAATGGAGCCCTTCGTCAGGTTCTGTCCCAGAATACGGCTTGCACCCTCCACCGGAGTCAGGTCCGGCGTGTGATCGTCGTTCACTGGGGTGGGAACCGCAACAATGTGGAATTTCGCCTCCCTCAGCTTGGAAGGATCTGCCGTGAATGCCACGGTCGTCTCTTTGATGGTATCGTTTCCCACCTCATTGGTCGGGTCGATGCCGCTCTTATACAGTTCGATCTTTTTCTCGTTTAAATCAAAGCCTACCACCTTGATCTTTCTGGCAAACGCAACTGCAATCGGCATGCCGACATATCCCAGTCCCACCAGTGACAGCTTCTCTTCTCCGCTTAACAGCTTCTCGTACAAACTCATTTTTCTCCATCCTTCCTCGCTATGTGACGTTCAATCTCTTTTATATATACATCAGTTACCTGTTGTCTGTCAAATTCCCGCTCCATCTTCCGCCTTGCATTTCGTCCCATTTCCGCGCGCTTCTCCGTGCTCAGTTCCAGAAATTTTTGAAGCGCCTCAATCAGGCTTTCCGCACTTCCCGGCTCACAGCCAAAGCCCGTAACGCCGTCCTCAAAGATTTCCCTGCATCCGCTGATATTGGTTGCGATCACGGGGCGTCCCGTGGCGGATGCCTCCATCAGCACATTTGACATGCCCTCATGGTATGTGGGCAGTACCAGCGCCGAGGCTTCCTTCAGATAGGAATGAACATCCGTCTGAAAGCCGTGCTGGCGGATGATCCCCTCTTTTTCCAAGGCATCCAGCTCTTCCGTGTAATCTTCATCGCAATAGCCAAGCAACTCAAATCGAACCGTTTCGCCATGCAGCTTCCTCGCCGCCTCCAGAAACTCATTGATCCCCTTTTCCCGCATCATGCGCCCCACATAGAGGAAGCGTGTGACCGGAGACTGCGGGTACGGCTCAAAAGCATGCTTTTCCAGATTGACGCCGGATCCGTTTACCAAAAGGCTCTTTTTCCCGCGTATCCGGCACTGTTCAAATATCTGCCGGTTCTCCCCGTTCTGGAAGAAGATGCATTCCGCTTTTTTCAGTGCAGTTCGGTACATGCACACGATCATTTTTTTCAGAAAATTCTCTCTCTGGAAAGTGCTTCCGAGACCGGTTATGGTTGCCACATACGGGACTCTGCCCATACGGCATGCGACTCCGCCGTATATGTTCGGTTTAATGGTGTAAAGCATCACCAGATCAGGGGCTGTCTCCCGAAGCAGCTTTCTGTATGCACAAAACAGTTTGAAATCTTCTTTGGGATTCATACCCCTGCGATTGATCGGCGTCTGTATCACCAGACAGCCCTCTTCCGTAAGCTCCTCAAGATGAACCTCGTCCGGTATGGAAACCGAAACCTGATATTTTTGAAGCAGTTCCTCCAGCAGCTCATTCCGAAAGGTATACAGCCCTACCGAAGAATTGGTCAAAATCAATACTTTTTTCATGTAATGTCTGTTTTCCTTCTCGCGGGAATCCCTATGTAGGTTCCCTGCTCACTGATATTTCTGACCACCACGGCTCCCGAGCCCACAAGGCAGTCGTCACAGACAGAAAGGTTATTGTTCACCACAGCCCCCGCTCCGATCCAGACACGGCATCCCATATACACCGTTCCTGCCACATGTGCCCCCACGGATATATGGGAATAATCACCGATTTCGCAATCGTGATCCACGGATGAGCCGGTATTGACAATGCAGCCTTTTCCGATTACGGCGTCGGAATTGATGACAGCGCCTGCCATCACCACGGATCCCTCTCCGATCTTCACTCTCCTGCTGATTATCGCCCCGGGATGAATCAGTGTCGCCATCCGGTACTCCCGCAGTCCTTCCTGAATCCTCTGCCGGATCCGGGCATTGCCGATCGCTACAATATACTCCCATTCCCGGTACGCTTCCGTTCCGTCCGTCTTTCCCACGACCGGAAAGCCCGCGCACTCCCTTACGCTCTCATCATCATCCAGAAAGACAATTTCCTCATATCCGTTTCGCACCGCAATATCCGCAACCACCTTGCCGTGGCCGCTGGCACCCACGATAACCAGTTTTTTCAGTAAGGAGCCTTCCATTCTGCAACTACCCCCTCCGGAGTTCCCATAAACTCCTCCATTGTCACCGACGATCCGGAACTGATGCCCTCCTTCTTCCACACCGCACGCAACGTATCCAGAAGAATCTTCATATCACCCACAAATGTAATGTGCTTCGTATACCAGACATCCATGGCAAATTTGTCCTCCCATGATACGCCGTTGCGTCCGTGTGCCTGCGCATATCCGGTAAGCCCCGGGCGCACATCATGCCGGTGTCTCTGCTCTTCGTTATATCTGGGCAGATACCGTACCAGCAAAGGTCTGGGGCCGATCAGGGACATATCGCCTTTCAGGATATTGAATGCCTCCGGGATCTCATCCAGACTGGTTCGCCGAAGCCACGCTCCGAACGGTGTCAGTCTTTGTTCATCCGGCAGCGGTTCTCCTCTTTCATCTCTGGCATCGGTCATCGTCCTAAATTTATACAGACAAAATATCCGTTCCTTTCCCGTTTTCGGGTCGATTCTGCCCGGCCGCTCCTGCTTGAAAATAACGGGAGATCCCAGCTTCACGCGAACCAACACTGCAACGATCACATACAGCCAGCTCAAGAGTAAAAGAACCGTCAGTGAACATACAATATCCAGCATTCGCTTGAAGAACAGGGCATAGGGGCCTCGCTTCCTTGAGTTCATTCAGCTTCCATCCTTGTTTTATTCAAAGCACTTTCTGACAATTTCAATCACAGCATCCTGCTGTTCTTCCGTCATTTTAATGTCCGACGGCAGACACAGACCCCTTGCAAAAATGTCCTCATCCACCGCTTCTTGTGCCGCCTTGATGAAATCATGCTCCCTGTATATGGGCTGCATGTGCATGGGCTTCCAGATTGGCCGGGATTCAATGTTGTACGCCGCAAGCGTCTCCCTGATTTCATCGGGGCAGGTCTTGCCGGAAGCTTTTTCGTAAGTGCTGTTTAAATCTCCCCGCACCTGTTTTGCCATGGCATCCCGATCCACCATAAGGCAGCTCAGCCAGAAGTTCGGCTCCGTATCCTCAAGATAGGGATTCATCCGAAGCGGCAGTCCCGCGAACCCTTCCCTGTATTTTTCATAGATCTCTTTTTTCCGTGCTCTGTGCTCCGCCAGATGCAGCATCTGCCCTCTGCCGATTCCCGCCAGAATATTGCTCATACGGTAATTATACCCAAGCTCTGTGTGCTGATACCACGGAGCCGCATCCCGCGCCTGCGTAGACCATTTTCTTGCCAGCTCGGCAGCCGCCTCGTCGTCCGTCAGAAGCATTCCGCCTCCCGATGTGGTGATGATCTTGTTGCCGTTAAAGCTTACCACATTGTATGTTCCGAAGCTTCCGGTCTGCCTGCCCCTGTAGGTAGCGCTCAGCGACTCTGCGGCATCCTCGATCAATATTGCCTGATGCGCACGGCAGATCTCCGTGATCTCATCCAGTCTTGAGGGTGTGCCATACAGGTGTGCCAGCACCACTACCTTCACCTCGGGATATTTCTCAAACGCCTTTTCCAGCGCCCGGGGATCCATGTTCCAGGTATCATACTCCGAATCGATAAATATCTGTTTTCCGCCCTCGTATGTGACCGGATTCACCGTCGCATCAAAGGTCATATCCGTACAGAAAACCTTATCTCCGGGTTTCACTCCCGCAAGCTTCACCGCAAGGTGCAGCGCCGCCGTTCCCGCAGAGAGCGCAACGGACGCTTTACAGCCCACATACTCGCGGACATCCTTTTCCAAATGCTCCAGATTTGCCCCGACGGTTGACACCCAGTTGGTGTCGAACGCCTCCTGCACATATTTCTGCTCCTCGCCATGCATGGTCGGCGACGCGAGCCACACTTTTTTTTCAAACGGTTTCAGTTCCATTCTCAATCCCTCTGTCCTTGTTTTTCCAATTCCTCTTTCGAGTGATAGGTCGGCACGATTTCCTTGATCAGCTTCTTAATATCGCCGCTCTCGTTCTCCGCCGCAAGTTCAAGCTTTCTAAGCTGCGTAAAAAACACGCTCTCATCAAATTCAATGGGTTTGCCGATATGGATCAGGTCATTGTCCGTATTCTGCAATCCCTCTTCATCCATAAGAAGCTCCTCATAGAGTTTCTCGCCCGGACGCAGCCCGGTAAATTCAATCTTGATATCCTCATCCACCTTATAGCCGGAGAGCCGTATCAGGTTTTTGGCAAGATCCAGTATCTTCACCGGTTTGCCCATATCCAGCACAAAAATCTCCCCGCCCTTGGCGTAGGCTCCCGCCTGCAAAACAAGGGAAACCGCCTCGGGAATCGTCATAAAATAACGGATAATGTCCGGGTGCGTGACCGTGACGGGGCCTCCCGCTTCGATCTGCTTCTTGAACAGCGGAATCACGCTGCCGTTGCTGCCCAATACATTCCCGAACCGCACCGCAACAAACTCTGTATCGTAGTGCCGGTTGAACACCTGCACGATCATTTCACAGATACGTTTGGACGCACCCATAATGTTGGTGGGATTCACCGCTTTATCCGTGGAAATCATCACAAACTTCTTTGTACCGAAGAATGCCGCCGCCTGTGCCGTCTTCCAGGTGCCCATCACGTTGTTCTTGATCGCCTCGTTGGGGCTGTCCTCCATAAGGGGAACATGCTTGTGCGCCGCGGCATGATAGACAATGTCCGGGCGGTAGGTCTCAAAAATCTTATACATGCGCTTTGTGTTGCGCACCGATGCAATCAGCACCAGCAGGTTCAGGTCCGGGTACTTCTGCTTTAATTCCTGCTGAATGTCATATGCATTGTTCTCATAGATATCGACGATAATAAGCCGGGACGGTCTGTGGCTTGCAACCTGTCTGCACAGCTCGCTTCCGATGGAGCCGCCGCCGCCCGTGATCAGCACGCAGCGTCCCTGCACATACCCCAGTATGGAATCCAGATCCACCACAATGGGATCCCTGCCCAGAAGATCCTCCACATCCACATCCTTAAGCTGGCTTACGTTCACCTCACCGTTGACGAGCTGGTACATGCCCGGCAGCGTGCGCAGTTTACATGTGGTGTCCTTGCAGATGTCAATAATGCCGCTGATGACTGATTTCGGCACCGAAGGCATGGCAATAAAGATCTCATCGATGGCGTAGGCGTCCACCGCCTCCTTGATCTTCTCTCTTCCCCCGACGATCTTGATGCCCTGAATGTATTTTCCATGCTTGTTTACATCATCATCGATAATGCATTTGATCTGCATATGGGTATATTTACTGTTGATAATGTCCCTGATAATCAGGTTTGCCGCCTCTCCGGCGCCGATCACCATGATATTGGAGCAGCGCTCCTTCTTCCGTCCCTTCTGTTTCAGGCTGCGAAAGAACCGGTAACTGAATCTGCTGGCAAAAGTAAACGCAATCAGCAGAAATACAAACATAAAATAGAAACTGCGGGGCACGGGTTTCTTGGCAATCATCAGCCCCAGCCCATTCAGCGCAGCCGTCACACCGCACGCCGCCACGATATTCTGAAGTTCGTTCACGCTGGCAAAAGCCCATAAACTGTTGTATAAGCGCAGCACCTCAAACACTACTACCGTAATCAGCATGGTAAACGGCATAAAGGAATATATAGAATTCAGAAAGTTTTTGTCTATGGCATCATATACAAATTCATATCGGATGAGCAGCGCCAGCACCGAGGATGCAAACACTGCAAATATGTCGTATACCAACAAAAAGATGCGCCTGTAAAGAAGCGCCGTGTTGATTGTCTTTTTCATACCATTCCTCATTTCTCAATGCTCTCTGCGGTATCACCCAGCTTTGGCGTAAGGAGCGCCAGCACAAAGAACAAAGCAAATCCGGTCGGAATATAAGGAAGCATCACCCACTCTACCATACCGCAGATACCAAAAACGCCGATTACCACCACCGGTATCATTCCCGCTTTTTCTCCACGATGCCGTCCGTAGTAAAGGATGCTTCTCACACCGAAAAAGATACAGAACAGCAGGAAGTAAATACCCGTGCCGATACCGAAATCATACGCCACCTGAATATAAGCATTGTGAGCATGGGAAATTTTTTCCCCGTTCTCTTTTTCCAGCTCCACATAAGGATGTCCCGTCCAGTTGAGCGTCGCGAGATATCTCTTGTAGACATCGATTCTGCCGTTGGTATAATCCACGTTTCCGCCCAACCCGGCCTTATCGTTGGTCAGCACCTTTCCGTTTCCGCTCACATCGTCCGCGAAAGCGGCGCCCGTTGCGGATCCGGCACTCTGTCCTCCGGTGTTTCCCTCGTCCTCTTCACTGTAATAGCTCATCTTGGCGTCAAACAAGGTAAAGAATTTCTCCACTGTAATGTATCGGAAAGAATCCCATGCTTCCCCTTTCTTGATGGAATCAGGGAACCATTCAATATCGTAGGTCTTCGGATCGTTGTATACTGCCGGTACGATTCTGCACGCCGTAAATGTCATGACAAAGAAAGCGGCAAATGTGGCCACAAGCAGCGCAACCCGCTTCCCGGCATTCTTTATCCCATCCTTATATTCCGTAAACGCCGTGACTGCAAGCAGCAGGATAATCAGAATCGCTGCCGTAAACAGCCCCGTGCGGGACACGGTAAACATCAGAAAACTGAAAGACAGACCGCTGATTGTCAATTCCGGGATACATTTCTTCAACTGCTTCTCTTTGGCATACTTCACCAAAAAGCAGGCAACCGCCAGCACAAGCACCAGACAGTCATACACCGCACCCATGGTAACCGTATGGAAAGCGCCGGGATATCTGGTGTGCGTATAGTAATGGAACGGTCTGTGCAGCCACGCTGAAAAGCTGATGCAGATAAACTGGACAAATATGCCGTTTACGAAGGATCTCAGATATTGTTCCCGCCCTCCGTTCTGCATCAGGCGCATTACAAACAGGATCATACCCACCAACAGAAGAATTGTCCACTCCTTCTCATGCCGGTAGATTACAAACAGTATGAGCAATGCAAGGAAGGCAAAACTGTATACCTTGGACAGGCATTTCCATTCCCTGCGACGCGGAATCAGGTTCCGGATCACATTGAGCAAAACAAGCCCCCACAGGGCATAACCGATTGCCGTTCCCTTGGCAAGATAAAGGCTGTCCGCATCCTGATTATTCTGTATGCAGTACCACACGCTGACCCCGATTGCGGGCAGACAATAGATGCCGTTATACCAGTTGAGCAATTCTTTCTTGGAAAAGCTGCACACTATGGCAAACGCAAAACAGGCAATGGTAATATTTCTCGCCGCATGCTGGTCAAACAGGCAAAGAGCATTCAGATAATCGGTACAACCCTTCATCACGCCCGCAAAGGCAATGATCTGCAGCAAAACCGGAATTTTGGAAATCATCTCCCGCAGACGGATCTGCTCCCGCTCAGGCTGTCCGCAGCTAAAAAAGAGCGCGTACAGAGCGCCTGCCAGAAACAGCAAAATACCGGTCTCGTAAAACACGATATCAAGCGGCCGCGTGCAAAACAGCTTTGCCGGAAATACCGCAAACAGCACCCACAGGGACGCGCCCGATGCCAGAATCCCCGCGGGAATCCGCAGGATCATATCCGTCCGAAGCTCTTCTTTCCTGTTTTTGCACAAAAACTCCGTCAGTGCAATCAAGGCGGCTCCTACAACGAGGATGATCGACGCAATAATCAAATATCTGGGGAAGCCAAAAAACACACGGTATCCGTAAGCTGCATCCAGATTCACGCCGTCCGACATGGAAAACAAAAGCTCGGCATCCGGGTTCTCCAGAGAGAAATAATAGGTTGTCCACGCTTCCCACTCGCCCCGCAAGTGCAGCGTGCAGACACCGGGAATCTTTTGGTCAGCCAGATTGACCGTCTGCGTTTCAATCAGATTGAGTGCAGAATCAAAATAACGCACCACTAACGTCGCATCCTCAAGTTCCTGCGCATTTTCATTGTAAATATAGAAACGGATGGTCTCCAGATACTCGTTTTCCGGCACAAACTGCTGCATAATCGTGCCTTCATTCATCACGATCGTCCTGGAAGCCGGATCTATGGTTCCCACATAGCGAAACGGTCTGATCAGTTTAAGAGGCCAGAAGGCCAACACAGCCAGCAGCATCAGAACAAGTATGGAGCCCTGTATGACTCTTTTCAGCGGCAATTTCGTCTTCAAGCTGTTACCTTCCGCACCTTTCATCAGATTTTGCATATTCAAGATAGTATACCACAGTTTCGGTATCTTTACAATTATTACCGGTCTCCCCCGGTCAGATTCAGGTTCACACCGTTCACATAAGCAGCATCCTCAGAAAGAAGGTAGCGAATCGCCGCCACAACCTCCTCCACCTTGACATTCCGCTTTTGCAGACAATTTTCCCGATTCAGTTCCACGATACGCTCATCCACATTCTGCAAAAACTGCGTTTCGATCATGTTGGGAGATATGCCGTTGATTCCGATTCCCTTATCTCCGTATTCGGCAGCCATCGCCTTCATCATACCGAGCAGGGCATATTTCACGGTCACATACTGGGACAGGAATTTGGGCGGCATACCGATGGTGCAGGAGGAAAGCATCACGGCAACTCTGCCCGATCTGCGCTTTGCCATCCGCGGCAGAAAGACCCTGCAGGTCTCCGCAAAGGATCCGACCTGCACATTCATGTCCCGAAGTACATTTTCCCAGTCAAACTGCTTCAATTTCTGATACATCAGACGCGATGCCGGCAAATGCAGGATATAATCCGGGCAATCCATATGCTCCTCCGCAAATTTGAGCACAGGCATGACACCATCCGGCTGCGACAGATCCGCCTGAACCGGCAGCACCTCCACCGCCCGCAAATCGTTTTTCAGTTCTTGCAGCCTGTCCCCTTTGAATCCGAAATGCGCAACCACCGCTGCGTTTTCTCCCTTTACGGACAGTCTTTCGTCCAGATCCTTTATATAGGCGATTCCGATATCCGAGGACGCCCCCAGAATCAGGTATTTATTCTTCTCCATCCTTCATCACTCCTATCTGCATGGTTCCCCGCAGAACCTTCTCTCCGTTCTGATTGAAAATCGTCACCTTTACCGTGACCACATGAAACAAGTCATTCTTTTCGGAGACCTTTCCCGTCACCAACAGCACATCACCCGGAAATACCGGTTTCACAAACTTTGTCTCCACGCTGTGGATCAGGCTCTTTTCCCCGGGAAGATAGACTCCCGCCAGGGTGGATAAAAAAGAAGCCGTAAGCATGCCGTATGCCACGCAGGACGAATACCCCTGCTTCTCGGCGAACAAAGGATCCGTGTGAAGAGGATTCACATCTCCCGTGATCTCCTGAAATTTTCTGAGCATATCCGGGGTGACCGTAACGGAGAATTTCTCCTCATGCCCTACTTCCAATTCTTCAAAATCGTATCTGTTCATTGCCCCTCCACTGCGTCGTAAGCCTGTCGTGCCACCTTATCGCGGATGGTATGCAGTGCCTCCGCCTGACATATTTTCCAATACTCGTAAGCCTCATCCCATGTCCGATAGGTTCCATTTCCACGTTTGTCCGCAAGCCGATAGTTCTCATGGATGTACGCCCCCAGATAGGCGGTACATTTTTCGGCGCCGGATGCGTTGGTGTGGCTGCCGCCGTCATAAAAATCCGTTGCAAAATCGATGCCAATCTCCTCATAATGGTCGTTCAGGTTGAGGAACGTAAAACCGTACTCCTCCACAATATCCCCAATATAATGGTACATCCTCTGCTCCTGCTCCGTCATCGTCTTGGGGGACAAAAAGAACAGGGCATTCAGGTCGTTTTCCTGCAAATAGGAGAGTAACTGCCGCAGCGTCTGCTCCTGTTCCTCGGGTATCGCCTCCGTACCGGTAACAGTTGAAACATCCACCGCCTCCCCGGGAACCACATTGTCGTTCATGTCATACCCCTTCATGGGATGCAGCCTTTCATAGCAGAACGAACCATACTGATCCGGCAGAATGATTGTCTCCCAGTTGGAATGATATTTGATAATATCAAAATAGTAGGTGTAGCGCTCCTCTTTCTCAGAGACCAGCGCATTGATCATTTCAATGCGGTTGAGGGAATACTTCAGGTTGTCCGTCACCCCTCTGGTATACGCCATCTGCTCCGTCATATACTCTTCCTTCGCGGTAAACTGGCGCACCTCAAAGACAAACAGCTCCGGTTTCTGGGTCTTGAGCGCCTCCTTCACCAGATAAACGGCAGCCTTGGGGCGCTGCACATTGCTGGAAAGGGGATATGCCGTGAAACCGTATTCCCCCCACATTTTGGGGGCGGCATACCCGGGGTACACCGGGCTGGAGCCTATCATAATCACGTCAATGGTGTTGTCCGGCTCTGCGTAAAAACCTGTAAAAATATCCTTGATCGTCCCGTTCGTCCTGATCATATAGGTCAGCGGCACGAGTATACCCACAAAGATAGTCAAAAACAGAACCGCACTGAGTGCCTGCTTTCTATTCACACCTGCCTCCGTTTCTAAAATCCCTGATAAATGAACTCAGACGCACTGTAACCCGGGCCGTAGTACCCCCACAGAATGGTGGCAAACAAAAGCCCGTACCATATCATCCAGCGAAGGGGTAATTTCTTTTTCGCAATCCATTCCCGTACAGAGCCCTTCTGCTGTAACAGGGAAACACAAAACAGCACTAAAAGTCCAATGATTGCAACCACCCATTCCACTGTGCTCATCCCGAGAAAAGCGCCCTCCGAAAACATGGTGCTGCCACCCGCCCGCAACGCGCGTCCCAGCATTCCCACTGCATCATGTACGGACAAGGCTCTGAAAAACACAAAGCCGATATTCACAAGGAAAAAGGTTCTGAGAATCCGAAGGACATCCAGAAAACGATTCTCCGGGTTCAACCCGCATTTCTCCATTCCTTTTTTGAACACAGGCTGCAGCAGTTCTCCCGTCACAATATAAAACCAATGGAGAAGCCCCGATCCGATCACATATTTCCATTCTCCTCCGTGCCAGATTCCCACGGAAAACCATAAAATCAGCATGGCAAGAAAGGTGGTAAGCTGCTTTCCCCTCTTTTTCCCCGCCTTCTCCCGCATCTTCTTTCCTAGCTTTGTAAAAGCCTCCGTGCGCAGCAGGGGGTAAAAAAGGTACTCCTTCATCCACACACCCAATGTGATATGCCACCTTCTCCAGTATTCGGAGATACTCTTGGAAAAGAAGGGGGTATTGAAGTTTTCGGGCAGCTTAATGCCGAAGCACTCCGACATACCCAGCGCAATGTCCATACACCCCGAAAAATTGGTATAAAGCTGAAAAGCATAACAGGCGGTGGCGGTCCAGATCGCTGCGCCGCCGTACTCCGTATAACTGTCATAAACCGTATTGACTGCCACCCGCATCCGCTCTGAGATGACCAGCGTCTTGAAAAACCCCCAGAGCATTCTCTGCAATCCGAAGGTGAGCTGCCGGTAATCCAGCCTGTGCGGTTCAAAAAATTGCTGTCCGTCCTCCCTGTACCGGAGAATGGGGCCGGAAAGAACGGCAGGAAAATACATGCCGTAGAGGCAGAGTTTCAAAAGATTGGGCTGTGGCGCCGCAATGTCGTTGTATACATCGATCACATACCCCAGAACGGTAAACGTGTAAAAGGAAATTCCAAGGGGAACCAGCCAGTCAAGCCCGCTGACGAGCTGCCCCTCCGCACCGAGCAGAAGTGCAATACCGTTTATCGTATTGATGCCGAAATTAATGTACTTTAAAATAAAAAGAATACCTAAAAGCAGCAGAACCACACCTGCCAAGGCTGCTCTGCGTTTCTTAGGCTCTTTTGTTTTTCCCATTATTCGGATGCCGATCCATGCCGCCGTGCATACCGCAAAAGGGTACAGGATCAGCACGCCGTTTCCGGACAGCAGATAGTATACCACACTCAGGGCAAGTAACATCACCCACCGGATTCTGACCGGGACGAGGTAGTATACCAATAATGCCGCCACAAAAAACAACATGAAATAAAAGGATGTAAACTGCATGTAGCTTTCCTTCCCAAATCAATTCTTTACTGCTGTCCCAGAATGATATCCACCATCTCACCCACGTTTTTCATCGTCACTACCTGACCCATGGTGAATTTTATTCCAAATTCCTGCTCCACCGCAGCAACCAGATTGATATGCTCCAGGGAATCCCAATCCTCAATGTCCGCAGAGGTAGTGGCATCGTTCACCGTAATATCCTCATCATCGAACACATCCTGAAACACCTTATTCAAACGCTCATAAACCGCTTCTCTTGTCATATCCTTCTCCATTCCGCAATCTGCTTATTCTTCTACACGGATCACCTTATTTTTGTTTTCGTAAAGCTGTCCTATCTCATAATACCATACTGTATCGCCATTTTCATCCTGTTTTTCTTTGGTGAAGCCCTGAAGCCCATAAAAGTTCTCCACCATCTTGTTTTTTGCGGTAGGATAATAATATCCCTTTATCTTTGTGATTCCCGCTTTTTGGCACTGTCTTACCAGCGCATCCATCATGGCGTACTCCATATCCCGCTTCAGCACGCGGCAGCTCATCAGCCAGAGCTCCACATGGGCAGTCTGTCCGTCCTTTCGGGCAATCACCACGGATACCACACCGTTGTCCCCAAATTTATCCTCCAGTTTTCCGTAAAGGGTGATATACCCTTCGTCGGCTGCAATCTGTTCAATCTCTGCCTGCGTATACCGTCTGGTGGTCAGGTTGAACTGATTGCTCTTGTTGGTAAGCTGGGCAATCCGCGCCATGTAAAGAGGTTCAAAGGGGCAGATAGTCCCCTTCATATTGAGGGACTTCAAATAGTCCCCGTAATCCGCAAAGCTCTCCTGCTGTTTCTGCCTTTGCAGATTTGCCTTATACATGTCGCTGCGGCTTTTGTCGTCCTCCGACAGGCTGGTCACCTCAAAAAACCCTGCGTGGTCTATGGTACGGATATACTGCTCGGGACTTGTGAGCTCCGGCACTGCCACCCCGGGCAGATGGGTTCTGATAATCTCCCTTTCCGCCGGATTGTCGTCCACAAACACAAGGCTGTCCTGCATAATGTTAAGCTCAGAGGCAATCTCCGCCACATTTTTGCTCTTGGGATCCCAGTTTGCCTTGATCAGTACAAAATCATCCGGGTGCAGAACGCCATCGGGATGATTTAACCCCGCGATTGCATTCTCTTCCTCATTTTTTGAGCAGACATTCAGCATGATGCCGATGTCCTTCTGGCGCTTGATGTACTCCTGAAACTCCGTGTAGACCTGCCCCATGGATGTCTCCTGACCGATCTCCAGATTTTCCACACCGTCGTCGCCGACCACGCCGCCCCAGAGCGTGTTGTCCAGATCCAGCACAAGTGCCTTCTTGTTCTTTCCGTAAACCGACTTGATAATGTTGGCGACGCTGAAGCTGAGGGTCGGAATTGCCGGCAGACACAGCGCATACTTATACATATGCCAGTAAAACGGTGCCGCCCACCGCTCCAGACCGTAGTCCGCAGCCAGATAATTGATGTCGTTGATATAGAAATTGTCATGGCTTGCGGCATAGCGGTAAAAGCGCTCGTTCAGTCTGTTGATAAAACAGATCCTGCCATGGATGTCATAAGCCTCCTTATTTCCCATAAGCCGGTAAAAGGGGTACTCGAAGTTATTCTGTATCACCGGGCAGCCGTAGACCTCCCGCAGCCGTTCCCACATCATCTCAAAATGGCGGTAGGTTTCCTCAAGCAGTTCATCCACGGAAGCCTCCGTATCGGACATCGCCGGATAACGGGAGATATTGCGGTTGCTGGTATGAATATAGATCATATCCGGTGCAAACTTCTGCAGCTCCTCGTTCTCAAACATGGCGTCCTGCCAGTAGCGGGCGTATTCCGACTCGTAGAACTCGGGTTCTATGCCGTAGTGAAGCAGAAAAAGTTCCAATATTCTGATAATATCGTGGGTGGTGCTGCCTCCCAACACGGCAATCTTCTTTTTCAGCCGCGCACTTCCGTCCGCCAACAGCGCTTTTTTGATGCTCTTGGCTTTCTTGAGAATATATTCACCGTCAAAGGGGTATTCCAGTTCACGCATCTTCTCTTTTCCTCTTACTCCTCATTCACCGTCTCCCGTATTACATACTGTGGAGAGTTATTCATACACATATAGATCCTGCCAACGTATTCACCCACCAGTCCCAGCATGAGCATCAGCATACCGCCGATCACCATGATGGCGCATATCAGGGAGCTAAAGCCCACCGGCACCGCGGGATTCACAAATTTTTTTATTACTGTATAGATGGAATAAATAAAACCAAACGCGGCGAAACAAGTACCCGCCACCGTTGCCATGCGCAGCGGTTTCACGGAAAATGCCGTAAAGCCGTTGATCCAAAGCCCCAAAAGCTTTCCAAAGGTATAGCCGGAGGTACCGATTTCCCGCTCCCTGTGGGTCACATTCACATTGACAATTTTCTTTGTGGTGCGCAGCACCAGACCGATCACATACGGATATGCATTCTCGTAGCGGATCACATCCTCAATGACAAACCTTCTCGCCGCAAAATAGCTGGATAGATAGAGTTCCTTCGGTTTCCCAAGCATTACCCGCGTCATAAGCTCGTTGATATGGCTGCCAAAGTTGCGAAACCAGGAATGCTGCTTATGCGCATATTTTGCATAAACCACATCCGCCCCGTCCTCGATTGCCGTAAGCAGCTTGTCCACCTCGTCGGCAGGCGTCTGTCCGTCGTCGTCCAGACACACTATCACATCTCCCTTTGCATGGCGGAAGCCTGCCATCAGCGCCGCGTGCTGTCCGAAATTCTTTGCCAGATTGATGCCCTTGATTCTTTTATCAGCCTCGCAGAGCTTCCGTATCACAGAAAAGGTATCGTCCGGTGAGCAGTCATTCACCAGCATAATCTCATATGTGTAGGCTGAGAGCTTCTCCATTGCGGTCTGAATTTCCTCCACCACGCCCCCAAGCGTCAGTGCCGATTTATAACAGGGAATCACAAAACTGACCAACTGTGACATATCACTTCTCCAATCTGCTGTCCCCGGACAGCCGGTTTTCTACTGTTTCTCTACGCGGTAGACAACAAACGCCGCCTTCTCCCCATCCATGATCCGGTCTGTTTCCACCAGTTTCACATCCACGCCATGTCCCGCATAATACGCCGGAAGCCACTCCTGTGTGAGAGTCAGACTGTCCGTGCGGTGCGCGCTTTCCACCATGTAAACATTCCCGTTCTCCGTCAGTGCGCTCTCCATGTTCTCCATTCCGAACAGCGCATACTTTTTATACATAAGAGGACTCTTTGACGCCCATCCTCCCATAATATCATAATTATCCGTCTGATTGTTCACACCCGCAAACATTTTCTGCGAATACGCCACGGAAGAGTATACATCCCAAAAATAGAAATTGTCCGGATGGGCTTCCGTGTACTGCCTGAAAGCCTCCAGCTCCCGGTTTACTTCCTCTCTGCGGTCGTATTCCGTTTTCACGGAAACCACCCCCGCTCTGCCCGAGCCTGCAAAGACCGCTGCGACTGCCGCAAGGCAGATCACCTCAGCCACCAGTCTGACCTGCTTTTTCTTTATCATGCTGCACTCTGACAGAAACATTGCGAGCAGAATTGTAAATTCCATCAGGTAAAGGGAATGGGTAATCCGGATGGGCGCCCGCCCCCGGTACAAAATATACATCCAAAGTCCGGTACGCACAAATCCCATCAACGGGAGTTCCCACAAAAAGCGGTAGTGCCGGTTTAAAAGCGCTGTGGCAAGCACCAAAAGGTACGCTGCGATCACGCACACGCTGAACGGAGCATCCTCATGCAGCGTGCGGTATTTATAATACACTACCGTCTTTTTCAGCGTTCCCATAAAATCCGTATTTTTTCCGTATTGCTCTTCGGCATAATCACAGATCTTCTTCAAAAGAGCATCGTCGATCTCCTCGTCCAAGCCGAAATTATAGTTCACAAACAGCTCCTGCTCGCTCTCCGTCAACCCGATGCTCTCATAAAAATCCGCATTCTCGGCATAAGACGGCACACCCAGAAAGTCATAGAGCTGGGTGCGGCTGTCGAAAAAGCTGTTGAAATGCTGCCACGGTTCACTGCCGTACGCCAGCATGTGCACCCCCTGACTGAGCGCAAGCCCTGCCAGAATCGCGCCGAACACCGAAAAATATTTTGCGGCATTTTTCCCCGTAAACACCGGCTTCTCCGCCGTCCATTTACACAGTCCCGTCACACAGATGAGCGGCAGCATGAGCAAAAGCATCTCGGAGCGGATCTGGAAAGCCAGCACCACCAGAAGTATGCTGGGAATATTGTGTTTTACAAAATCCTTGCAGGAGGCATGCGAATCCGACAGATAGAAACGGAACGCCGCCGCTGCCGCCAGCAGCATGCATGTCACGGTGTACTGCACAAACACAAACTCCCACAAAAGCAGTGTGATCAGGAGCACTGTCTCTGCGCACAGAAACAAAAGCTTTTTCCACCTGCTCTCCGCAAAATCCAGTATTCCCTTCGTCACGATACAGATGCTTCCGAACTGGCAGACGCAGAGAAAGATCCCGTACCAGGGAAGTCCTCTTCCCACGCGGTAAAAAAGGCTGATGAACAGGCTGATTGGATACAGCATCTGTATGTTATGTCCCTCCGGCACACCGGTGTAGACTCCCGCCAGAATATCCTTCATCAGCACATCATCATTCAAGTCATAATAGAAGTCAAAGCAGAAACTGAGCGCCACAAACAGCAGTACGCAGAAGCCCACTGCCCAGACGGTATTCTCTTTTTTACCCAATCCTGCTTTCCATTTCATCCCAGTACAATCCTTACTTTCGATAATTTTCTACAATCTTCTTCACTGCATGAATCACATCCTGCACATCACCATCCGTCAGGGAGTAATAGAGCGGCAGGCTCAAAATCTCCTCATACAATTTCTCCGCCTTGGGGCAAAGCCCCTGCGGATACCCCAGCGCCTCATAATAGGGGTGGCGGTACACCGGAATGTAATGCACATTGCAGCAGATATTCTCTGCCGCCATGCAATCAAAAAATTCCTTTCTTCCGATTGTGAGCTTTTCCGGTCTGATTCTTAAAATGTAGAGATGTCTTGTGGTATCGGATTCCGGGATTTCCCGTTGCACAAACAGCTCCGGCATCTGCGAGAACGCCTCGTTATACATTTCCACAATCTCTTTTCTTCTCCTGCCAAACCGCTCAATCTTGTCAAGCTGACTGATGATCAATGCCGCCTGCATATCCGTCATGCGATAATTCATGCCCAGAGCGATCTGCTCATAATACCAAGGGCCGTCGGACTCCCGCTTCAGTTGTGCGGGATCTCTGGTGATGCCGTGTGCGCGGTAGAGAAGCAGTTTCTTGTAGTATGCCTCGCTGTTGGTCAGCACAGCGCCGCCCTCTCCTCCGGTTACGGTCTTGACCGGATGAAAGCTGAAGGTGGTCATGTCCGCAACAGAGCCCACCGCTCTCCCCTTGTAGGTCGTCCCGATGGAATGTGCGCCGTCCTCAATGAGAACCGCGCCTCTTTCATGGCACAGGGCAAGAAGCTCGTCCAGCTCCACAGCCTGACCGGTAAAGTCCACCGCTACCACAGCCTTCGTCCTCTCCGTCATTTTTTCCTTTACGGAAGCGGGGTCTATATTGTAGGTCTCCTCGTTTATGTCGGCAAACACAGGCGTCGCGCCGCAGTACAGCGCACAGTTTGCAGAGGCAGCAAAGGTGATGGGCGTTGTGATCAGTTCGTCCCCTTCTCCGATGCCTGCTGCCTGACAGGCAATGTGAAGCGCCGCTGTGCCGTTGCTGCACACAACCGCATATTTTGCCCCCGTCAGTCGGCAAAGTTTTTCCTCCAGTTCCCCGATCTTGGGCCCGCAGGTCAGAAAATCGCTCTTCAAGACCTCCGTCACCGCCCGGATATCCGCCTCGTCAATATACTGATGTCCGTAAAACAGCTTTGTCTCCCTGACCGGTGTTCCACCGTTTATCGCCAGCTTTTCCATTTTGCATCCACCCTTTCCGTATGCCGGTTGTTATGCCAGCCACTCCATAAACTTTTGTTTGTTCTCCACCGCTTTTTCAGCCGGTCTGCAAAGATCCGCCCTTGATTCCAGCGTTACCGGTATTTCATAGAGTCTGGGGCCGTACTCCTTCCGCACCTCTTCGCCGATGCGTCTGATGCCTTCCGCATCCGTTATCTTTCCCGCATATACATACCCCGCCGCCTTGGCAAGTTCCGCAAAATCCACATGCCGGCATCCCGTCGGCATTGCGCCCACCGACTCATGCGCCTGATTATTGATGATGATATGGTAAAAATTATCCGGCGCCTGTTCCGCAATAAAAGGCAGTGCCCCCATATGCATCAGGGCAGCGCCGTCCCCATCCACGCAAACCACTTTTTTATCCTTCCGGTTCTGTGCGATGCCGAATGCGATCATGGATGCATGCCCCATTCCGCCCACTGTCATAAACAGAGAATCGTGGTTGCCCCTAATCCGGTTGCACTGTTCGTAAAGTTCTCTTGAAATCTTTCCCGTTGTGGACACCATGCAGACGCTCTCCGGCAATGCTTTTACCAGCTCGCCCAACGCCTGCTCCCGCACCAACGTGTTGCCGTTCTGCCACCGGAACGCTTCGCCCTGCTCGAAGGTGCCTTTTTTTACAATGATCGCATACTGTTCATTGTTTTCCAGCGTCTCTTTGGCTTTCTTCCATATGGCGTCCATCTCTTTTTCGGTGGTGTTGCAGTCGATTACCGTATAGGGGATGGTGAGGGTTTCAAACAGCGAGCAGGTAATCTTTCCCTGAAATGCATGCTGGGGTTCATCCTTTACCCCCGGCTCACCTCTCCATCCGACCACAAAAAGCATGGGAATCCCATACACATCCCTGTTTGCCAGTGATGCAATCGGGTTGACCGCATTGCCTATACCGGAATTTTGCATATATACGCATGCCGGTCTGCCGGATGCCAGAAAACTACCCACTGCAATTCCCACCGCAGCTCCCTCATTGGCAGGAACATAATGCCTCAGACTGCCTTTATGCAGCTGCAATCCGTCGCAAAATGCCTTCAGGGTAGAATCCGGCACTCCCGTAATGGTCTCTATTCCCAGTTTCTCCATTGCTGTCAAAAAATTTTCAGCCTTCATTGATCCTCTCCAATTCTTTCACGGTGTCGATCTCCACCAGCTGCCCATCTTCAACCGGTTCCACATACAAATCGAGCAGATTCAGATTCCGGTCGACCACATCATCCCAAAACAGCTGGTCACACCCTTCACCGTCACAGGCCTCCGTGATCAGCCTGCTCAAAAGCCGGGCATCTTTCTCCTTGAAATATGCAACTCCGACCATATTGTAAACATCAGTGCCGCCTTTTCCCACACGGACAATCCTTCCGCCTTCGGTCTCGAACACCCAGTCGGCAGAATATCCCGCCGTCATACGGCCGTAATAACAGGATCCGGCAAGCTCCTTCTTAAAGATGGACGGATCCGCAATATAGAGATCCGACTCACAGATGAAGCAGTCACCCTGCTGTAAAACCTCTCTTGCCGCATATATGGACGAGATATTGTTCTTGGTCAGGTAATCCGGATTGCGGATCAGTCTCACCTTGGGATATTTCTCGCACAGATAGGCAAACTGTTCTCCCAGATATCCCGTCACCACAAAAATTTCCTCCACGGGTCTGTCAAGCAGTCCTTCAATCACCGTCTCGATCATGGGTCTCCCATGTACCGGAATCAGCGGCTTCGGCTTTGTCTCCGTCAGAGGACGCATCCGGGTTCCAAGTCCCGCTGCCATCAAAATTGCTTTTTCCATAGTCTCTCCCCGTTACAGTTCATCAATCAGCGTGATGATTTCCTTGATCGGCATCAGACGCTCATCCACCTCCAGCGCGCGGTGATTTTTCAGAATGTCCACCGCGGTACTCTGCATGGCAGGGAAAGCGCTCCTCGTCAGCTGATTGGCATAGATCACAATGTTTACGCCTGCGGCAGCAAGCTCCTCCTCCGTTATACTGTTGAAGGAAGTGGGAACCACCACAATCGGTGTCTTTTGATCCTTGTCACGGAACTTTCTGCAAAACTCCAGAATCTCGTCCGGTGATTTTTTCCGGGAATGTATCATGATGCCGTCCGCTCCCGCCTCCACATAAGCAAAAGCGCGCTCCAGTGCATCCTCCATTCCGCGCTCCAGAATCAGGCTCTCGATTCTGGCAATGATCATGAAGGCATCCGTCCGCAGCGCCTGTTTTCCGGCGCGGATCTTCTCCGTAAAGTTTTCGATGCTGTCCTGGGTCTGCTCGACCTCCGTACCAAACAGGGAATTCTTCTTCAGACCCGTTTTATCCTCTATGATAACCGCCGAAACACCCATGCGCTCCAATGTCCTGACATTGTATACAAAATGCTCCGTCAGTCCTCCGGTATCTCCGTCCAAAATAATCGGCTTTGTGGTCACTTCCATCACATCGTCGATCGTGCGCAGACGGGAGGACATGTCCACCAGCTCGATATCCGGCTTTCCCTTTGCCGTGGAATCGCAAAGACTGGAGATCCACATCGCATCAAACTGATCCAGACTGCCGTTGCTCTCCACAATGGTTTTCTCCGCGATCAGCCCCGTAAGACCGGAATGCACTTCAAGCGCCTTCACAATGGGGCGCAGTTCCAGCAGCTGGCGCAGCCGTCTGCGTCTGTACTCCGGCATGGCAAGCTTCTCCTTCATGCGGGCGTCGATCTTTTTCACCGTCTCGTTGTAGGTATAGGGAACCTCTATCAGTTCACCGCCGTAACGTTTCAGATTGTCGACCACATTCCCGCGGATCATGCGCTCCGGCCCCTCTTTCCAGTTGTCGCCGTGCACAACATAATCCGGTTTTATCGTCTCGAATACCTTGTCATACAGAATCTCATCCTGCGCCACCACATGATCCGCAAGTCCGGTATTCTTCACAATTTCCATTCTCTCCTCAAAGGAGAGCGTGGGAAAGCGGTTAAAACAGACCATTGCCCTGTCTGTCAGGATGCCTACATATACTTCGCCGTATTTTGCCGCTTCCCGCAGGATATTCAGATGTCCCTCATGAATCACATCCGTGCAGAAACAGGTATATACCTTCGCCATTTCTCTACTTTCCTCTCAATCTGCGTAATGTACCGGAACCGCTATCTGCAAAGTCCCCAGCGCTTCCCTGAAAACCTTGAAAAAGGCTTCTATATCCGCCGTGTCAATAGCGCCCAACGCACACAGCCGGAACATCCCCTTCTTTTCCACTTTTCCCGGATAGATGGTAAAGCCTCTTTCGTAGCAGAAATCATGTACCCTTTCAAAATCCCATGTGGGATCGTCGGGATAAAGCGCTGCAACCACCAGTCCTGCACTCTGTTCATCCGGGATATAGATACGGAAGCCCAATTCCGTGAGCCCGTCGCGCAGTGCGCGGTAAACCCGGGTATGACGTGCCCACTTCTCCGTCTCGCCTTCCGCAAAATATTCCTTCAACGCCTGTCTGGCCGCATAGATCACCTGAACCGGAGGTGTAAAATGCATCTCCCCGTGCTCCTTAAAATAATCGTACTGCATATACAGATTGCAGTAGTAGGATCTTCTGGGATATCCGGCGGAAGCCTCTATCACAGATCTCCTGCCCACAATAAATGACAATCCTGTCATTGCCATGATGCCCTTCTGTGCGGATGCCATACAGAAATCCACATGATCCGCCTCCATATCAATCGGACGCATGGCGTAGGTGGAAGTAGTATCCGTCACCAGAATCGCGCCATGTTCGTGTGCCAGTGCCCCGATTTCCCTGATGGGGTTTAAAAGCCCCGTTCCTGTTTCATGGTGTGTTATATAAACCAGTGCGATGTCTGTATTCTCGCAGAGTACCTGTCTGATTTTTTCAAGATCGGGCTGTTCGTTGATGGGCAGTTTCAGGTTAATATGAGGCAGTCCGTAATATTCGCAGACCTCCGCAGCCCTGCTGCTGTATGCACCGTTATTGATAATGAGCGCCTTCTTATCCTGCGGCAAAAGGGAGTTTAAGCATATATCGATATTGATTGTTCCCGAACCGCAAAAAAGCACCGCGGCAAACTCTGCCGGATCGGCATGGACAATCTTCAAAAGTCCCTCCTCCAGCTCCCGCATAATCGCTACAAATTCTTTTTCCCTGGGACAGATATCCGGTACCACCTGCGCCATTTTCACTGTATCCGTGGTGGTTGCCGGTCCCGGATTCAACAATACGTTTCTCTTCATCGCTATCCTCACTTCTCTTTTCCGGATTTCTCCAGCAGGCTTCCGATCATATATTTGGCTCCGATCTTTCCGCTCTCGCCGCAGTTATAAATATAAGCCTCTTTCAACTGTCTGATCGCCTCCGGAGAAAAGCGATTGTCATACAATAGCTCATCCACGGCGGCACGGACCTGATCCAGTTTACCGGGCTCCACCGAGATTCCCACCTTGTCTCTGAGTTCTATATCAATGGGAACCGTAGCAAGCTCCCGATAATCCGGGTTCACTACCTTCATGGGCGTATTCACAAACAGCACCGGCTTTAAGGTGGAAAATGCGTACTCAAATGCAATACTTGACCAGTCGGTTACAAGAAGATCCGCCATATATACCGTGCGGTTGGAGGAAAAGTCCTTCTGTACCTCCATGCCGTACTTCTCATATTTTGCCTTCAGAAGATCCACCTTGGCTTCAAAATGACGGACATACTGGGGATGCGGGCGAACGATCACATGATAATCCGATTCCTTAAGTTCATCCAGTATCTTCTCAATACAGGAATCCATGATATTATCCTTCTGCCAGGACGGCGCGATCAATACGGTTTTCTTTTCCGGCTGCGCTCCTCCGTCTCTCTTCATCTCCTTGTAAGCCGCAGTCATATTGTCGATTACGCCGGAGCCCCAGTCCACCAGCTTCTTTTTGGGCAGGCCTTCCTTCTCCTCGCGCTCCTCGATCTCGGCTCTGTTCTTGGGTCCGGATACGAAGATAGTGTCAAAATGATCCAGTGCGTTTTTATGGAACGTGAGATTAGAGCTGTTTACATCATGGGGAACATAAATATACTCAATATCTTTCTTAACGTAAGACCGTTTCAGCTGAAAATTCTCCAGATCCGGCGTGGTCATGACCATGACATCCGTCTCCATTTTCATCATAAGAACAATCATACGGTTTTCGCCGATATAATAGGGCTTGAACTGCCCGCTTTCCATTGCAAAAACTTCATCCTCGGGATCGCTGGTGATATAGTGGATGACAATATTGGTTCTGCGGATCAGCTCCTCAATGATGTTCTTATAATATTTATAAAAACCGTTCTTCTCCGAATAAAAAACGATCTTCTTGTGAGGAGCGTCCAGAAAACGCTTGTAATCCGCCTTTTCCTTTTTCCGATAGGGATTGTTCCGGTCCTCTTTCTTTTTGGGAGCAAGGAATGCCTTCGCCTGCTGCAATTCCTCCTTACTCTTTTCCAGTGCCTCATAATCAATGTAATTCTTGGGATTGATCCACACATTCAGAAGCAAAAGCTGCAAAACGGAAAGCACGTTGCTGCAGATCCAATAAAAGCCAACGCCCACCGATACAAAAAATCCCAGATACAGGGACAGTGCCACGGAAAATGCCATGGTGCCGTACTTGTTGAGTTTCCCCTGTTCTGCCTGCAGCACATTGCTTCTGTTCTGCACATAGCACATAAAAAAAGCAGACAGTGCCGCAGCAAGAGGAACGACCAGGGATACCCCCATCGCCTCCATCGGCACTGTTGTCAGCGGCGTACCGCGCTTTACAGCCTCCACAACACCCATCAACAGGGCGAGCTGCACAAACAGCGGAATCAGATCGGCAAACGGACTGTATTTCTCCCTCTTGAACAGCTTATACTGCTCCTCCGAAATCATCTCCTGATTGCCGCAATAGGCAGCCTTGATGTGGTTCATCTCAGGCTGCATACGCACAGTCTTTATAGAATTTTTCTGCACCCAGACCGACAAAGGCAGCAAGATCACCTTTGTCAGAAAGGTAAATGCCAGAATGGCGATCCAGTAATTTTTACAAACCGCATAGCAGATGTTGATCAGCCATAACAGTGCATCCACCACGACGTTTACTATTGCCCCCATCCTCTATCAGTCCTCTACATCTTTCAGTTCGATCTTATCCTCTTCCTGCTTCTCATCCTTCTTTTTTCCCTTGAAGAGCTTGAAGATTTTATGACGGAAAATGGTGAATGCTGCTCCGAGCGCGATCAGCACACCTGCAACACCCTGAATAATGTAGGTAACGGCGGACGGATCAATGTACGCATGCACCGGTACGGTGAACAATGCAAAGAAACATCCGAAGAAATAAATAAACTTCACTGCCTGGCCTAATACTTTTTTCATTTTGATTTTCTCCCTTGTCTTTTAAATTTAGAAATAGGAATCGGCTACCGGTACAATGCAGCTCGGCCCTCTCTGTGTCTGTTCCAACAGATCCTTGATATCTCCCGTATAGGTATATCCGTAATAAACGTTTGAAGATCCTTCCTTATCCCCCGTATAACAGGGAACCGCAGGGTAAGCCGGATCATTCCAGCGCAGCCACACCGTGCGCTCCCGTTCCTCTCCCGGTGCAAAAGCATCGATGGTCTGACCGAAGGAAGATGCATCCGCCCCCGCCGCATCCGCAAGAGTGGGAAGGAACTCGCAGAAGGAAACCGGCGCATCGTTGACCGGTGAGCTGTCATGGCTCTCTCCCGGTTTTTTGATGTAGAAAATCACCTGTGAATCATATCCGCCGCCGTGGTCAGCCGTAATTACAATCGTGGCGTTTTCATACAAACCCTGTTCTTTCAGACGGTTAATGTAATCCTCCACGATCACCATGCAGCCCTTTGCCGTCTCCTCCAGCGTGGAATCTTCCTTGTAATGTCCCGTCTCATCTGTCGTATACAGATGAGGGCCCATAAGGTGCTGTATCACCATATAATTCGACTTGGAATCAACGCTCAACCCTTTTTCCGACAATGCCTGATAAAACTGATAGTTTTCATGGCTGATCGGGTTATCCACCACGGTGGTGATTCCCGCGTACTCATCTATGTTGGCGTAGAATGACGGTTTGACATACTCCGGCATCATCCGGTATGCGGACATCTTGATCAGCGTCTTGAACAGCAGCCTGGAATTGATGTCGATCTCCTGTGAGGTGTTCACCACATTATCCAATTTTCCTTCCAGTATGCTGACATCGTTCAACCCGCAGAGGATATTGGTGTCCGGCGTATATACGTTGACTTTGAAGTTCTTCTCTTTCACCGCGTCATAAAACTGCGCTGTGCTTTCCTCATTCCAGATCTTATAGCACCAGTCATTGATGGGCATTCCCATATCCACATCCTGCCCCGTGAGCATATGGGGCAGGGAAGGAAAAGTCCCGAAGTACACACAATCCACATTGCTGTAATAAGTAAAATCGTGCAGGAAGTCCGTGGCTCCCGGATAGGCATTGAGCAACGGTTCCAAATACTGATTACTGAAATAATCCAGAACAAACACGATCACGTTCTGATCCGCCGATACGGTAAACTGTTCTTCACCGGAAAGATGCCAGTCTCCCTCCTCCCGCACATAAGCGGAATCCTTAGCGGTAAGTAACAGGGAGACAAGCGCCACCAGCTGGATACTGAGCAAAAACGCTGCCAGCCCGGCCACCACTTTTCTCCATATCTCTTTCTTGCAAAAAGAAAGCACCGGAACAGCCGCAATAACCAAAATCCACACAACCAGATTCCACACAGCCGTACCCGCTTTCGCCCGGTATCCCTCCGGGTTTACTCCCAAGAGATCCAGATCCTTGTTCAGGAACATAATCTGGATATAGCCCGCCGCCGCAATTCCGAAAGCAAGTGACAGCGCCACTCTGTAAACAACATCAGGCAAAAAAGCCGTAACGAGCGCAAGGACGAGTGCGCCCCCAACCGCAAGCACCGCCAGATATCCCGCAAAATCTCCGTATATAAAAGAAAACTCTGTCACATTTGCAAAAAATATCTCGGACGGACCGAAGATAAAAAGCATAAAGCACAGTAAAAAATAAATCAAAAAACCGATGCCGATTTTTTTCAGGCGTTCTTTGCTCATCTCTCTCACTTTCCTTCTTGTGTATCACCTGTAAAATCATACAATAAATCGGTGTTTTTTGCAACCTTGCACATTTGGCATACATCGATTATGAGCACCGGCACCGCAACCCACAAATACACCACATACCGCACCAGATAGGTTGGGCCGATCACCACCGTAAGCCAGCAGAGAATCAGCAATACATACGGAATCACCTTTTCGTACCGTTTCCCATACCACAGACCTCCGACCATGAACAGCATGGCCCAAAGCAGAAATCCCGGTGAGAACAGCACGGACACCACCGGAATCTTCTGTTGGAAGATTTCAAGCGACATCTTCCTGTAAAGCTGATCCAGCCACGGCAGTTTGCTTTCTCTGGTTCCCGGCTGTTCCACCTCATAACCAAAATAGGAGCTGTCCCCATATTGGAACGTAAAAACCTGATTTCCCCGGTAAACATCAATCACCGTATCCGGATACCAAAAGCCGTAAGAAGTCATAAACCATGCATTCAGATATGTGGAAGGGTGCTTCGCGAAAAGAGAAAGCCAAAGCTTTATAAAACCGGCCTTGTCCTGTTTGAACGCTTCGTTTTCAAAACCGATTTTAACCATATCCGACAGCTTCGGCGTATATCTTTTCAAAGCCTCTTCCGGCAGATAGCGGTACAGCTGTGCAAGCTCCTCCTGCGTCAGCGTATCTTTTTCATAATGATACACCCGTGCAAGCTGCATAATGGGAACCGTGAGCATCTCCTGATTTTCAGAATGATCTGCATGCAAAACGCCCGTCAACCCTGCAGAAATCATACCGTAGAGCGCTACCGCAGCCAATGCGGAAAGCAGGGTCTTTTTCCAATATCTGTGCAAGAACACCGTGAGCACGGGAATAAACACCAAAAATGCATAAAATCCGTTGTGTCGAAGCAGCATCATACCGGTAGCGGAAAGCACCAGAAAAATGATCCTTCCTTTGCTCTTCCAGAACTTTTCCGGCTGTTCACACAGATCCTTCACCAAAAGAAGCAGAATCAGTAGCATACCGGTAAACATTCCATCCTTGGCAGAACAGAGGGAAAACATTACAAGCACCGGACAGATGCCGAAATACAGGCACAGCACAATCTGCCCCACCTTGGACAGCCCTTTTTTTCTCAGCCATTCCGTACTCCACGCAAAGATACCCGCCATGACCGCCATCTGACACAGGGTATAGATGGCGATACCTACATTGTAACTCCCCGACAATTTATAGCCCGCCTGTACGACACCGCCCAAAAGCAGCACATGAAGCAGTGGGTGATGTGTGGAGAAATTGCGGGTCACCACCTGATTCACTTCATCCATAGCGTCATACACGAAGAACCCGGGATATACCGCCAGAAAGACCGGCAGATAACACAGGAAAATAACGCCTGCAAAAATCAGAATCCTCCTCACACTGATCTTTCCGTCCGGGACTTCGGACGGTTGTTTCGCTCCGCTCCCTCCCGCACATAAAAGATCCCAGAAGTAACGCAGGCAGAAGGTGTCAATCACGCCCAGCACCAGAATGGCGATCCACATGGCGCCATCCGCAAGATCTACATTCCCCACAAGATCCAGTCTTGCGCCAAATACCATGCACACCGTGAATGCGCCGCCAAAAAGCCCCGGCAGGATCCACCTTTTCCCTTTTCCCTCGAAACTATGTCCCCACACCTTCCGAAGCAAAAAGGCAAGAGCGACAAACACAAATACCGAAAGTATGCTGTTGGTGTACCCCAGCCGATCTCCCGGCGCATGTACCATCCACTTCACAGCCCACGCTCCCAGAAACGCCGCGATCCAGGGTATTGCATCTCTCATCGTTCTTTTCAATTCAGTTCCTCCTCATCGCAGCTCATTTGCGATTCTCTCCGCTCCGAGTCCGTCCACCAGCCCTCTCGCATGTCGGCTCAGATTCAAACGCGCTTCAAAGTCCTCCGCAAGTCCTGCCATTTCGGTGCAGATATTACGGATAAGCTGTCTGCCGTCCACAAGATAATTTCCCATATAGGCCGCAAAGCCCTTCTTTCCAAAGCTCTCAGCCAGCCGCTCCTGATTATCCACAAAAGAAAAGCACAGCGTGGGAACTCCCACCGCGCTCAGTTCGTACATGGTGGAACCGCCGGCGCTGATCGCCACGTCGCATTCCCGCATCAGCTCTGCCATATTCTGCACATTGCTGTGTACGGTAATATTTCCATGTTGTTCCGCCAGACGTTTCAGGTCGGCAAGATGCGGATTCATCACCCCGCTCACAACCTCAAAGCAAAGCTCCGATCCCTGTCTGAAAAAATCCTCCAAAAGCTGCCCCGCAATGTTGTAGGTATCGCTTCCCCCGGTGGTGATCAGTACCTTTTCCGCCTGCTCCTTTACCCGGTAAGCCACGTTTGAAAATTCTTCTCTCACCGGCGCATAGTCGGGACCCAACAGCAGCTTTGTCCCTTTCAGGGAATCGTCCTCCCGGTATCCAAGCTCCGTTCCGTACAGATTGTAGTTGATGAGAAGATCCACCGGATAAGAAAACGCATACATGTCGTCCAGATATGCCGTTCTCACATGTCTCCTCAACGCTTCCAAATACTTTTTTGTCACAAAATAACTGTCGATCAGCACGGTATGCGGAGCCAGTTCCTCCAGTGCCTCCAACAGGTTTTTTGTCTCCTCCTCCATGCGGAAATAGTCCGTGTGCAGCACGCGCACTTCATATCCCCTGTCCTGCAGGAGGGCAACTGCCGACTCATCCGCCGTAAGAAAACAGACCTGTTCTCCCATCCGCCGCAGTCTTTCCGCAACGGAGAGGCACCTCATCATATGCCCCATCCCGATCTTTTTATTGGCGTCCGCCCTGATACAAATCATATCTTACCTCATTTACACCGGCTTTCACATTCTCCTCAAAGCCCAGCTTGATGAAAATTCTGCGCGAGGATTCGTTTTCCGGTTTCACTCTTGCGCACAGGGTACGAATCTTGGGAAACTCTTTTTGAACAAGCTCTATTCCGGCACGCAGCATCTGCTGTCCGTACCCCCTGTTTCGGTGTTCCTTTGCTATGCTGTAACTGATTTCCGCCTTTCCCTCTTCGACAAAATCTATCCGGAAAAGCCCCACCGGAGCTGCGTCACGATAGCAGATATAAAGTCTCCTCTTTTCCCCCGCAAGGCTGTCCCGATACCATTTCACATGATCCTCCCATGGAATCGGCTCCGAGGAAAAGGATTGTTTCCTTGTCTCCGCATCATTTGCCCATGAAAAGACCAGCTGTGCCTGCTCCTCGGCTGCAGGTGCAAGCGTCAGATAATCTTCCACTGCTTCCGCTGCAAGAGGAATCCCTCTCTCTATATCCGCAAGGCTCTTTTTGCCCAGTACATGCTCATACTCTCTCGGGTGCAGACCGTATCCCGGGCGGATCACCCTGATATTGTCCTCCGTCAGGGTCTCTCCAGCCTTGATGTCTTTTACCACAAAGACGGACTGCCTGAACACCAGATTATTCTTTTCCTGATTGGATGCCCCGTACCGCACACAGCCTCTGGCTTTCTCCGCCTGCCGGATATCGCGCACCATAGCCGCATACTCCGCCGGTTCCATCGAGAAAGAGGAATCCGGATTCTCGATTCTCCTGTCCAGACAGATATGCTTTTCTATAATGGAACCTCCCATTGCCACCGCTGTCACAGCAGCAAGGCTGCCCATAGAGTGATCCGACAGCCCTGTGGGAACTTGAAAGATGCGTCCCATGTCCTGCATGGTAGCAAGATTCATTTCATCGGAAATAGCGGGATACGCGCTTGCGCAGCGCAGCAGGGCAAACTGCGTATTGCCTGTTGCCCGGATGGTGTCGACCGCCTCCTGAATCTCCGCAAGGGTCGCCATGCCCGTGGAAAGAATCATCGGTTTCCCCTTTTCCGCCACATACCGGATCAAGGGGATATCCGTCAATTCAAAGGAGGCAATCTTGTAAAATTGCATGCCGATTTCCTCCAGAAAATCCACAGCCGTCTTGTCGAAGGGTGTGGAAAAGAAGTCTATTCCGATTTTCTCCGCTTCCGCCTTCAGTTCCGCCTGCCACTCCCACGGCGTATATGCCTTTCCGTAAAGGCTGTAAAGATTCTCTCCCTCCCAGGTACCGTTTTTCACCTGAAAATACTGATTGTGGCAGTCGATGGTCAGGGTATCCGGCGTGTAGGTCTGGATCTTGATACAGTCCGCACCGCTCTCCTTTGCCGCATGAATGATCTCCTTTGCTCTCGCCAGACTTCCCGCATGATTTGCCGACATCTCCGCGATCATATAGGCAGGCTGTCCCTCGCCGATCAATCTGCCGTTTACGTTAATGGTCATCATAGTTTTACACCTCGTTTCAAACAACTTTTCTCAACACCGGAATTTTGGAAATAAGGAATACCGCCGCCATGCTGAGGAGTACCGCAGAAAGCGTCACCGCCGGAATTGCAAGGCTCGCCGGTGCAAACAGGGTATTTCCTCCAAAATCCTGATAGAGTTTCAGGAAAAAAGGATGAACCAGATAGACACCAAGCGTCAGCCCGGACAAGGCTCCGCTGACCCGGTTTTCCTTCAGTCCCAAATTCTTCACAATGGCAAAGACACATGTCGCCGTCACATAAGCATTGACGGAAAACGGCGTATTCAAAATGGTTGACAGCGTTCCCTGTTTCACAGAATACAGGTTGCAGACATAAATCTCAATCCCCAGCATCACAATGCCCAGACAGACGGGCAGCGTCAACCACTTTTTTTCAATGGGAGGCAGGTAAGCATGGAGCACATGCCCCAGCATGTAAATTCCCACATAACCGCTGAACATGGAGCAGGGGAACTGGTCATACAGACTCTCCACAATGGTTCTGTACGGGAACTCAAACTTCAATATCGTGGGGAAAAACACCGCATACAAAAAGCAGAGCCCACAAAACCACAGACACTTTTTCCTGTCTGCGGCAAACGATTTCAAAAACGGAGTGATCAGATACAGAACCGCCAGCATGGGAACGAACCACAAATGGTAGATCCCCTTTCCCAAAAGACTGTTCAGCACGATCTCCTGCTTTACGTTCTCGTAGCCCCATGCAATGCCGTTTTCCACAAAGATCATGGTGTTGTAAAACAGTCTCCAGAAAAAATACAGAAAGACCAATCTGGGAATTTTGTGCAGGTAGAGCCGCTTCCGGTCATCCGGATAGTCCTCCGACAAAAGGAGGGCGCCGCTGATCATCACAAACAGGGGAACTCCCAGAATCGACAGGCAATCCAGACCGTTCATCACCTTAAAATTGATCCCGGTCACATCCTCCTGCTCCAGACACATGGCGGAGACATGAACGCCCACCACCAGCACACAGGCAATGATCCGCAGGTATTCCAGATATGCAATTTTCTTCTGTCCCGTCCTTCCGCTCACTTTATTCTCCCTCATGCAGCAACCTGTATTTCAACTCCGCAATCTTCCAGTCCTCAAGCGTATCGATGTCCTGCACCTCCATCCGGGAGAGGAGCATGGGAACCATTTTATCCATCACAAGCTTCTTTTGTGCAAGAAAGCTCTCCGTCCGCAAAAAATAGAACTGACCTGCGTCATGGTAGAGAGGCTCCAGATCCTGAGAACGTGAGAACGCATATTCCGGTTGTTTGAAACGGATAAAGCCGTTCTCCTCCACTACACCGCGCTGGGGCGGAAAGCCGAAATCGACCACCGGCATGACGCCGTCCGCGCCGTTCTCCGTCAAAATGTGCATAGCCTCGGTAAGCCGCTGTGCCGTCACAAAGGGAGCTGTGGGATAAATGCAGCAGGCATAGCCAAAATGCTCCCCCCGCGCCGCATACTGCTGAAGCACCTCCATCATCACATCTGTGGTGTTGGCAAAATCATTGGCATTCTCCGCACTCCGCAAAAAGGGGACTTTGGCTCCCGCCTCCCCTGCAATCCGCGCAATTTCCTCATCGTCCGTGGAAACCATCACCTCATCAAAAATGCCGGAGCGGACGGCAGCCTCTATGGAATATGCCATAATCGGTTTTCCCAGAAAGGGCTTTACATTTTTTCGGGGGATTCTCTTACTTCCGCCCCTCGCCGTGATCACTGCCATTGTCTTTTGTCTGCTCATTTCGTTTTGCCTCTAGCCCTTTCCGCCCGTCACGGCTTTCCGCAGTCGGCGGTAACCGTGCAGCGCATAATAATACAGCCAGAACAACAGTCGGGAGCGCATGAGCATCGCTGCCAGCCTCTGCTCCTCCCTGTCCGTTCTCTCTCTATAATAAACATTTTCCGCATATTGTGGAAATCTTTTTTTCTGAATCCGGCGCAGTTCCCCGATCAGGCGGTATTTCCCTTTCGTCCGGGATCCCATACAGCTGAACAACGTGGTCATAAACGCCAGCACGGTATACTTGTACTCAATTTCGGGGGGAAATCTGTCATAGAAGCCATACGCCCTGCACTTTTCCAGAAACAGTTCCATGGCGGTTACCCGGTCACGGCATTTCTGCACGGAAATATAGTGAACCGTGGACGCCTCATGCTGATAGTAAAAATACAGGGGCTCATCCACCCTCTCAAAATGCTTGCAATGCAGAAGCCACAGCGGTGCCATGCAGTTGTCTTCGTAGAAAATGTGTTCCGGGAACCAAAGTTCATTATCCGTAACAATCTCCCGTTTGTAGATCTTGACTACCATGCTGCCCGGCATGAGAATCAGCTTTTTCTTTTTCTCCTCATCCAGAACGCCCGTCTGTTCTTCGGTGTTCATGGTCACCACCCGCCCCGGCGTCATGGTATGGGAATGGACGATACTGTAATCGCAGCCCACCACATCCGCCCCGGTTTCATATGCGCGCGCCAAAAGCTTTGCAAACATGTCGGATGCCGCCCAGTCGTCGCTGTCCATAAAGCCCAGAAATTCCCCCCGGGCTGCCCGGATTCCCAGATTTTTGGCGCCGCCCTGCCGAAGGTTTTTCTCTGACAAAATCACCCTTATTTTTTCGGGATACTGCTTGGCATAGCGGTTCAGGATCTCCGCCGATGTGTCCGTCGAAGCGTCGTCCACCGCTATGATCTCGTAATCCTCTACCTGTTGATTCAACAGGGAATCCAGGCAATATTCCAGTTTTCCCTCCGCCGCCATATTATAGACCGGCACAATAATGCTCAACTCCATTTTAGTCCTCACAAAGCACGCCTTTCACAGCGTCTATTTTTCCCGAAGGATCCTTCCGCCCTCCACGCGGTACACCATCTCACAATTTTCGATGGTCTGCAGTCTGTGCGCAATGATGACAAGCGTCTTTTTTCCGTGGAGACGATTGATCGCCTCCATGATTGCCGCCTCCGTATCATTGTCCAGCGCGGAGGTCGCCTCGTCCAGAATCAAAATTTCGGGATCGTCATACAGCGCTCTGGCAATGCCGATTCTCTGCCGCTGTCCGCCGGAAAGCCGGATTCCCCGCTCTCCGATGCCGGTGTCAAGTCCCTTGGGCAGCCCTCTCACAAACTCATCAAGCTGCGCCTCCTTCAGCACCTCCCAGATTCTGTCCTCATTGATCTCCTCCTCCGGCACACCAAACGCTACATTTTTCCGGATCGTGGAATCCAGCATGAAAATCTGCTGGGGAATATATCCCACATTGTTCAGCCACTGTCTGTAATTTTCCCGGTCAAGCACATCCTTGCCGTCCGCCAGAACCTTTCCGCCCTTCAGCTGCAACAATCCCAACAGGATATCCACGATGGTGGATTTCCCGGCTCCCGAGGTTCCCACGATCCCCACTGCGTCCCCGATGGAAATTTCCATGTGTGCCTTGTCAAAAATGAGCACATCCGTATTGGGGTACGCATAGGTGATGTCCTCCAGCGTAACCTTGTCCTTGATATCGAGTTTTTCCGGCATCCTCTCCAAAATATCCAGTTCCCTGCCCGTGTTCTCCAGATCCGTCCGCAGGCTGTCGCTGATGCCCATCAGGAAGGGTTTGAAATAGGCGATGTCCGTCAGGTAATTGCTGATCCGGTTTGCGCTGGGCATCAGGCGGATCACCGCAAGTCCGAACGCTCCCAGCATGGGAACCATATTCTGGATGCTCTTTCCGTTCCCCAGCATGACGATCAGGTATCCCAGCATACCCGCTACGCAGACCGATTCGATCAGCAGTCTGGGAATGTTCTTGTAAATACTGTATTTTTTCAGTGCATTGATATATCTGCCGTTGCACTTCACATACTCGTCCACAAAATATTCTTCTCTGTTGCCGATCTTGATTTCCTTGATCCCCACAACTGCCTGCTGGATCCACTTCAACAAACCGCTGTAATTTTCCCGGTTCTCTTTGCCGGATTTTGACATGATCGGTTTGAAAAGCAGTTTGATCAAAAGCAGACAGAAAAGCAGAACCCCCATCAGAACCAATGTCATAACCGGCTGCAGGATCATGGTTGCCGCCACAAGGAAGAAAAAGATCAGCACCTCGGACATGAGCTGCAGCACACAGAGGATCAGGGCATACATGTTGATAATGTCCGAAGTGATATTTCTCTGTACCACCGCCGTGTCCGCATTCAGATAAAATTCATAGGGGCGCTTCATATAGTGTACCATCATCTTCTTTGCCATGGTATACTGATTGCGGAATACAAAGCGGTACTGGATCACATGCTGTACCTGCAGGAAGATATTCTTCACCACAAACAGCACGATCAGGACTGCCATCATCAGAATAATAAACTCCGTAGTGTTCTTCATATGAAATGCATCGTAGACATCCTTGACAATCTTGTAATTCATCAGAGAGTCAATGTCGAGAATCGCCGAGAGCACCGGTATCAGAAAGCCGATGCTGCAGGTCTCCAGCACGGCGCCGAATACCATCAGGAGCACCAGACCCACCATGGAAATTTTCTGTTTCCTGTCCAACAGGATCCGCAACTTTTTTACAATATCCATATTTCCTCATTTCCACACCGCCCGGGGCAGTGTCCGCAATCTCTATAAAACCTGATTGAAAGCATGCAGGGAAGGATCCTCATAGGCATCCAGAAAGCCCTGTCCCAAAAAAATCTTTTCATCCACGTAATCCATGCTTTCTATCGCCTGTGTCAGTATGGCTACCACTCTGTGAAAATGCACACCCTCAAGATATTTTAACACTTCCAGCGGAAAGCGTCCCCGGAACACGATACAATCCGGGAATACGCTCTCGTAATCCAGCGTATCCATGGGATGGGGCTTGATGAATACCCTTGCATCTTGGGCATACTCCTTTATCATATCCTGCATCATGCGGGTGCGCACTTCCTCGGTGCAAAGCTTTTCCGTCAGCACCAGCACGTTCTTCTGCGTACCGTCCCCGCCGGAAAGCTGTTCCCGGATTTCATCCACATTCTCCAGAAACGCATCCGTCAGAATTTTCTTCTCTTCCGGTGTAAGGCGCTCCTCCAGTCCTTTTCTGGGTACTACCTTGTACTTTTTACAGTCGTACTGCAAACATTCCCTGTCGTTGATCTCCATATCGATACAGTATTTCGCGTATCCGTTCTGAATGAAAATTACGTTCCACGACGCCAGCAGTGCCTTGATCTGAAAGCATCCCCTGTTGTCCACCCTCGCCGCATCGAAGATCCGCAGACAGTTCAATCCGTCCTCTATGGCATGATACGGAATATGCTTGTAGTTCAGGTAATAACCGATCGGATCCGAATCGCAGTACACATACACTTCCCTGTATTGTTTGAAATCCACCGGCACATAGGGCTCCTCCAGCTGCGCATATCTCCTGGTGAAGCGGATTCGCGCCCACATGTTCTTTACGATATTTCCCCGATCCTCATGCAGTGCCATCAGCTCGTCAAATTCCGTAAAGCGCTTTTCGTCAAATTCTACAACCTCTTCAAACACGCCGGTTTTCTCCAGCCTGTCCTTCAGATTTTCAAAATCCGTGGACATCCTGCTGAGTACGACCGTAGCATTGCCTCTCTCCTCTGCCGGGAGCACAAATTCCTTTAAAAAGGTCACATATACATGATAATAAGTATGGCAGACGTATATCCTCTCTCTCATGCTTCCCTCATCATTTTTCCATACATCCTGCCGGGTGCGATCACCGGCGCAGGGCTTAAGATTCCCTGCTTCTGCGGAACAACATTCCCCTCCGAAATGCCCTCAAGGAACGGAATCAGCCGCTCTGCCGCAACCTGCGCATTCCATTCCCGGGTCACAGTGGCATAGGCCTGCCGCCCCAACTTTTCTATTTTCGCAGAATCATGTATCAATTCTGTAACATGCCCGTAAAATTGTTCAAAACTTCCGTTTCGGTAGATCATGCCGTTGTGTCCCGGCTTTACCAAAAAGGGCACCGCTCCGATGGCACAGTTGGAGACCGTCGCACACCCGCTGTTCATCGCCTCATTCAGCACCGCGCCCCAGCCTTCCCTGTAATCGCTGGTAAACAGAAACAGATCCGCCGCCTTCATATAGTTCCGAACCTCATCCGGCCTTTGAAAACCGGCAAAGCTGACCTGATCCTCCAGTCCGGCCTCCCTTACCATATCCCTCAGGGTCTCTTCCATCTCCCCGCCTCCTACCATGGTAAGGGTAAATGCATACCCTTCCTTTTTCAGGCGGGCTGCCGCCCTGACAGCGTACTCGGGGTGCTTCCAGTCGATGAAGCGTCCCGCCCAGAGCAGCGAGCAGCTTCCGCTGTCCTGCCTGCGTTCCCGCTTTTCGCCGAGCAGTTTCTCAATATCGTATTCTTCGGTTCTGGGGAAATACCCCCAACGGAACATCTTTCCCGGATAAGCTCTCACGATGTGGAAATCACTTGCCACATAGCCGCCGCAGCAGAGAAGATACACATCCTTTTTCCGATACCTTGTGTGATCCAGATATTTTTTCCGAAGTCCCCGGGGAGAGACCGCTTTCCACTGCCCCTCCTTGTAGATACGCTCACTGAGCCGCACCACCGGTTTTCCGGCTTCCAGTCTGTCCCGGATATAGCTCTCATCCTCCACACCGCCGAACAGAACCACATCGCTCTCCGCGATCAGCCTTCTGCACTCGTCCTCCGCCTCATAAAAAAGACGCAGATAGGGAATACGTTCCAAATCCTCACCCCAGCCCATCTTCACCCGTTCCTCCTCCATGGGCTCCGTCTGGATAAACCGGTAGTCCTCCGAAAGCCTGCGATACATCTCCTCGCAGAAGGGGACTTGATGGTGGTTGATATAGTTTGACACAAATGTAACCTTCATTTGCGGTTCACACCTCACTGTTTTTTAACATGCTGTCATAGATCTCCAGAAGTCTTGCAAAATTCTTTTTCCCATCATGGGTCTGCAGGGCATGCTCCCGTGCTTTTTCTCCGCACTGCCGTGCAAATGCGGTATCCGTAAACATGGTGCAGACCGCCCGCACCAGCCCGTCCCTGTCCCCGCAGTCACAGAAAAGCCCTTCCTCTTTATCCCGCAGCATGGATGGAACGCCTCCCACCCGGGAGCTCACCACCGGCATCCCCAGAAGCATTGCCTCTCCCACAGAATTCGGTGAATTTTCTATAACGGAACAGGACAGGAAAAGAGAACTGTCCAGATAACGGCGGCACATCTGCTCCGCATCCATTTTTCCCAGAAAGCGGACAACATCCTCAAGTCCGCCTCTTCGGATCAGCTCCAGACAGTATTTTCCGTAGGAGCCGATCTTCAGCTTTTCCTTGAGTGTGTGATATCCGGTAACGGAATCTCCCGCCACATAGACCTTCACATCAGGAAACTGCCGTCTGATTTCCGGCAGCGCCTCCAGCAGGTAGTGGAAGCCTTTTATGGGGTAGTTCGCCTGACTGACAAAAATGCTGTGTTTCTCGCATTTTTCCGGCTGCCAGCAGTGCTTGTAGAAAACAGGGCGCAGCGTTTCATTCAGCAGATGATATTCCGCCTCCGGGTTGATCTTTTCGGTCTCCGCTCTGTCCCATGCCGTTCTTCCCGCAATATGTCCCGCCCGGCGAAGCATCTGGGTTTCCCGCCATGCGCGCCGGACAAATTTTTGCTGCTGCTGCAGGATATTATCCTGTTTCAAAAAGTCCCGGAGCAGAGAACGGGATTGTATGTGGGGCGGCAGACCGTCGCAGTAATGCTCCGCACAGGCACGGCAGATCCCCTGCATGCCCACCAAAAGCTTTGCGGGATTTTTCACACAGCGGGCAACGGCAAGACCATGGGGAAACTCCGTGCCGAAAACATGGACAATATCCGGTCTGAATGCCTCCAGTACAGCGGCAAGCGTCTCTTCCATTCCCACATCGTACCGCTCCGGGTGTGCCGTATCCTCCGGAAACCCGTACCACTGTATTCCCCTTGTCTTTCCCTGAATGGGCGCCTCTCCCGCCCCGATGGGAAAACAGATCCCAAGCTCAATCTTCTCAGCTTCCGGTTCCTTTATAAACTGCTCGGACAACCCTGTCAGCCAGCCTTCCTTATTGCTGGCTTCCCTGCCCAGTTCTTCCGCAATCGCCGGAAGCATAATGTTACAAACCCACAGTACTCTCATCGATAAATCCCCGCTTTAATTTTGTTATAGATGCCGGAAAACAGTCTGCTCTCCGCCAGAATCCGTCTTAAGGGCGCCAGCGTGACCACAAGAAAAAGCCCGTACCGGAAACGTTGCCCCGCCGTCAGATAGCGTTTGGTAATCTTTCTGTGTTCCCGCTTCGCCTGTTTTTTGTTCTCTCTGCTCTCAGAGTAGCCGCCGCCTTCATAGTCCGCCACAATCTGATCCATCCACAGCGGTGTTGCGCCGCCTTTTATATAGCACCAGAAAAACTGCTCATAGTCGGCACGGATACGAAACTGCGGCTCAAACGGCTTTTGCAGCAACAGCTCGCGCCGATAGAAGCAGGATTGATGGCAGGGGATGTTCCGGTAGCAGACAAACGTTGTGATGGAAGGCGGTGAAGCCACCCGCTGCCCCACCTGTTCACAGAAGGTGTCCCCGTAATAGATGCCGCAGCCCGGATGTGCCTCCACGGTTTCCGCCGTCCTTTCCAGAACCGTCTCACCGTGAAAAGCGTCCCCGCAGTTCAGAAAAAGGACATACTCTCCCTCCGCCAAAAGAAGCGCCTGATTCATGGCATCATAGATGCCGCTGTCCTTCTGCACGCACAGCCGCACTCTCCCGTCCTGCTCCGCCAGCTTCTCCACATACTCCCGGGTACCGTCGCTGCTGCCGCCGTCCTTGACCAGAATCTCATATGTTCCATACGTTTGTCTTTTTATGCTGTCAAGCGTCTTGATCAGCTTGTCGCCCGGATTCAGGCACACCACAATGATCGAAAATGAAACCATTTCAAATACACCTCTCTGTTAAAGAAACAGCCAGCTCTTATAGGGGAGCAGCCTGATGCCTTCCCCATATGCCTTAAAGAGAAACATGGCAAAATACAGACAGAACGTTCCCACCACGCACACGGTAAAAAATCTTCTCTGCCTCCTGTCCGGTATTCTGCGAAGAACCGCCGGGAGCAAAAACAGGTTGCCAATGTTCAGATAGTAACCGATCCGGGATACCTCCGGGATAAAATTGCAGAATACAAACAGCACGACTCCCGCCAGATTCAGGAAATAGTAAAAACGGACCGCCTTGTCCTCCTTCACGCAGGGCTTATAGTACAGGGTGGTGAGAAAAAGCACCGCTGCACCCTTTGCGATATTCATAAGGGAAGTCTGTCCGTTATCAAACACGGAATTTTCATAAAAAGGATAAAACCGGAAAATGATCATGCGGTAAAAGTCCGGAAACAGCACCAGCGAAAGGCATCCGGCGCCAAGCAGCAAAAGATGCCATTTTTTCCAGTTTCTCGTTGCCAGAAAGTACATCGGAATCACAAAAAGAACCGATTTATGGAACAGGGCGGCAAAGCCGATCCAGCACACAAAGGGAAGCCACTGCTCCTTTATGGCGTACCGCATGGCAAACAGTGCCACCGACAGCACGAAATAGTACCGCATGGAGGTCATGGAGGAAAAGAAATACCCGTTGGCAAGAAACAGGAACACGGAAAACCAAAAATTTTCACTCTGTTCGTATACCGCCCGCAGGAAAAAATACATGGTTGCGCCCGCAAACAAAGCGAACAAAAACCGATCCGCCACCACGCCGGTGCCCAGCACAAACTGTACGGCGAGCACCACCGCATTGAACCCGATCTCCGTGGACACATGCCGTCCGGCGTGTATGTCCGCAAAAATTTTCACATACTCGCCGTAGTCGTTTCCCACATCCACCCTGCATGCCGACACAAAAAACAGCAGCAAAAAAATTGCTGCCATCAAAATATGATTGCACATCCTCTGTCTGGACACCATATGCGGTTGTACCGTAATCCGGTTATTGACAAAGCAGGCGGCAGCCGTAACCACCGCAGCCAGTCCGACATACAAAATCATTCTTTTTTACCCTGCGCAATCCCTTTCTTCATCAGGCGATACGCCTCGCCTACTCCGATTTCTCCGCACATCGTTCCACGATGGGCAAGCAAAAAGCGCAGCGCCATAAGGTGCGCCGCTCCTCCGTATAAAAAGTGGTAGAGAACGCCCCTGTCGAAGAAAAACTTTTCGTTGTAGCCCTGAAACCATGTGGATTCACGGAAAGTTTCACCGCCGAGCCACTCCGTACAGGTGTAGATCCGAAGCCCCTTCTTCAGACAATCGTGCAGAAAAAGACTGTCCTCGCCGTTGCTGTACTTGGCGCCCCCACCGAACAGCAGGGAAAACTCCACCCCCGCGCGTTTCAGTTTCTCCGTCCTTGCCGCCACCGCAAAGGTTGGGTATCTGCCGTAGTTATACCAGCGCACCCGTTTCTTTTCTTTATTCTCGTAGGTTGCCCGGGAGGGATCCACCCGGAAATTAAACGTGATCAGATCCGCATCCGGCTGCGCCGCAAACGCCGCCAGAATTTTCTCCTCATAGCCCTCGTCGTATACAATATCCTCATCCGCGAACAGGCAGAATTCTCCTGTCGCACGGGAGAGCGCATGGTTCCGGCTCCTCCCCACGCCCCGCTCCGCAAAGCAGAAGCACTGCACCTCTCCTCCCGCAATTGGAAAGGTCTCCTTCGATTCCCTGTCCGTCTGGTTGATGATCACCGCATCAGTGGCAAGATGCATGCTTTCCGTCAGTTGACGGGGATTCTTATTGACTGCCGACACAAGCACCTGAACCTTCATCTGCGTTTTCCTTTCCGAAATCCGTAATACTGTCCCAGAAGTCTCTCATCCGGGTGGAGCAGTACCGCCCCCGCCACGGTACACCCCTGCTGATCCAGAAACCGCAGAAGGCTCTCTATTCTCTTGCCGTCATGCCTGCCGCTCTCCACCGCCAGCACGATTCCGTCCGCCTGTCTGAGTGCATCGGTATTTCCCGTCTGCCCGGGTACTGTCTCCACTCTGACATCCTCTCCCAAAAGCGCCTGAAGCCCTTTTTCAATCTCTCCGGCGGCAACATCCTCCTCCGGCGTTGTCAGCACTACCCGCTTTGCTTCCCGGAGCGTGTATGTGATGTTTTCGTTTGTCCGCTCATTTCCGGCAACGCCAAACATTTTAATCCCGTAACGGCGTTCAAACTGCTCCGGCACATAGACGGAATCATCCAATGTCACGGAAAGCAGAATGCCGGTCAGCGAAACGAACGCTCCCAGCACCGCACCCAGCAAAAAGAGTCTCCCCGTCCAATCGTCCGTCACAACTCTCTTTGCCCCATTGACCGCCGTCAGTACATAGGCGGAGGCAATGTCCTTGTAACCGTCCCCGTAATCCAGAACCGCCTGCAGCAGGGCATCCGCCATGATCTCTGCCGCCGCAGGATCCGCCGCAGTCGCCTTCACCGTCACGATCCGGGTCTCCTTCTCCAATGAAGCGTCCACGCTCTCAAGGATCTGCTCTCTTGAAATAGCCACACCCTCCTGTGCCATCCTTGCGGACACCTTCTCCACAAACGCATCGGATTTCACCATCGCCTTCCACACATCCTCGTTAAGATATACAGTGGAAATGCCGTAGCCATCCTCGGGAATATAGTCCACATAGACATCCCCCTGTGCGCAATACTGCTTTTCCGAGGCAGGCAAATTCCGACACAGGAAATAGCCCCCTCCCACGAGCAGGGAGGCAGCGCAGATACCCGCCGCAAGGATCCACAGCTTTTTCAGTGTGCAGAGCCAGAACAGCTTTTTGTCTATGGTCTCATCCGCATAGTTGCACTGCCACATGTCAGTTCTCGTTCCTTTCATTTTTTAGCGCGGTGACCTGATCCGTCTCCACGCCCTCCGTGCTGTCCGGCCACACCAGCACCTTCAATGTCAGAAGCATCAGCTTGATGTCCAGCCACACGGAATAATTTTCAATATAGGAAAGATCCAGTTTCAGCTTATCATAGGGCGTTGTGTTGTACTTGCCGTACACCTGCGCATACCCTGCCAGTCCCGCCTTCACCTTCATGCGGAAGGCAAATTCCGGCATGATCTCCATATACTGCGCAATGATCTCCGGTCTCTCCGGTCTGGGGCCGATAAAGGACATATCTCCCCTGATGATATTGATCAGCTGCGGAAGCTCGTCCAGGCGTACCTTGCGGATAAACTTTCCCACAGGCGTGATCCGGGAATCGTGCTTGGACGCCAGCCTTGCCACGCCGTCCTTCTCCGCATCCACACGCATGCTGCGGAACTTCAGAATCTGAAATTGTTTGCCATCAATGGTACAGCGGGTCTGCTTGTAAAGAACCGGCCCTCCGTCGTAAAGCTTCACTGCGATTGCCGTCAGAAGCATAAACGGTGAGGTGAGAATAAACAGAATCACCGCACAGATCAGATCAATGCTCCTCTTGAGGAAACGCTGCTCTATGGTAAGTTCGTATTCTCTGGTAAGCAGAAGCGGCGTATCGAATATGTGAAGCTCCTCCGCCCCTTTCAGAATCACATCCGGTATCTTCGGCATAATGTAGGTTCGTATGGAATGCCCGTAGCAGAATTTCAGAAGCTTATTTCTGTTTTCCACGGAAATATCCCACAGTACCACACCGTCATAGCGCTCCAAAGCTTCCTTTTCAATCGCCTCCAGCCCCGCATCAATATTCATGCACTTGCTGACTTCAAACTTGTCCTTTCTTGTGCCGAACTTGCGAAGGATCTCCTCAATGGGACGATCCCCATGCACAAGAAGCAGGTGTCTCGGCGGAAATACATTCCGGTAGATCAGGCTTGACAGATTCACGCACACAACAACCCATACAATCTGCAAAAACACCATGTAGAGGAAGGAAGAGGGTGGGAACAGCGCCGCCACCATCAAAGAAATCTGGCAGTAGGTGAGCAGATCCACGATCAGGGTCGCAATCAGCTGTGAGAATACGACCTCCAGATTTTTCAGATAGCCGATCCGCATTCCGCCGTACATATGGGAAAAGAAAAACAGCAAAACCGCATACACCGTAATCACAAGTGCATGTGCTTTCGCCCAAAATTCCAGATATACCCTTACCTTATCGTAGAACTGATTGTACCAGAAGTATGCATAGATGCCGATCTGTCCCAGAAGACAGATACCGGACATGCACAATACCACCAACCGTTTGAAAGATTCAAATTTTCTCAATGTCATATCTCCGTTTTCAGTACCTTTCTTCTGCAAGTATACCACGCCGACGCTTTTGCCGCAACCTGCCGTGCAGGGCGCGTACTAGATCCGGCGCTTCACGGCGCGCACCGCCCAGAAGAAAAAATTATAGCAGCTATACGGCACGGAAAGCCCCTCTTCCCTTCGGTACAGATTCCAGATCCGCTTCATAGCCTCAAATTTGTTGGCGGACAGGGAGCCCTCCACCCTGCGGTATCGCACCAGATTTTCATCGAGACCGTAAGCCGTAAGCCCTCCCCGCAGCACCTTAAACCAGAGCGCCGTATCCTCACTCTTCACCTGCGGCATCCGAAGCTCGTCCCTCGGTATGACCGTTGTGTCAAACATGACCGTGGAAGTAAATATGGTGGTGTTCTGCAGTGCCTGCCTGTAAGTTATGGTTTCCGGGACGCGCACAATCTTGCCCGTTCCCCTCCCGTTCTCATCGGCAAACTCGTACCCCGTAAAGGAAAATCCCGCCTTTTTCTCCTCCATCAGGGCAAGCTGTTTTTCCAGCTTGTCCGGGCTCCAGAGATCGTCCGCATCCAGAAATGCAATGTAGCGGCCGGATGCCTGCAAAAGTCCATGGTTGCGCGCCGCAGCGGCACCTGCATTTTTCTGGACGATCAGATGAAGCCGTTCGTCTCCTCTTTCTGCAAGCATACGCTCCACAGCCTGCCTGCTGCCGTCCGAAGAACCGTCCTCCACAAGCAGAAGCTCCCAGTCGGCAAAGGTCTGCGCCACCACGGACGCCACCGTTTCCTCTATATATTTTTCCGCATTGTAAACCGGTACAATGATACTGACCCTGGGTTCCATACCCGTCCCCTTCCTCAGATCCGTCTGTAAATCACATATTGCGCCGTCTCCGCAAACAGGGCATATTCCTCCTGACGCAAAATTGCCGTCCGCAGGCTTTCCTCCTCCGCGCGCTCTGCGGAGAACACAAGATACTCATATCCCGCCGATGCACACCGGCTGATGATCTCCTCCTGCTGCTCCGGGCTGCGCGCCCCGGCATATGTTCCGTTGATCCACTCATGCAGTTCGTACTGCTCCGGCTCATATCCATCATAGGTGTACGCGGACAACTCATTCTCCCACAGATTTCTGCCATAGGGGAGCAGCAGATTGCCGTCATAGATTCTTGCCCATGTCTGTATCTCGTCCGGGGCAAGAAGGTAAACCTGTACTTCCTCCGGAATTTCCAGTAAGGAGAGCGCTTCCTCCGCCTCCCGGGGGATTCCGCTTCCGCCGCCCTGCCCGGAGATTTCTCTGGCAGGTGACAGCGTCCCGCATGAGAACAACAGGGTGGTAAGCACCAAGCCCACCACAATTTCGCAAAAACGCTCCTTCTGCCTTGAAGCCGTGGAATGCCACCGTCCGTACCCCCGGGTGAGAACCGCCGTCATCCTGGTAAACGCCATCACAAGCCCATAGGCAAGCAGGGCAGTCACCGGAAGAAGCTGCCACAGCGCCTCCTTCTCATAAAACGCCGTCTGATAAAGGCTTAACAGCCGGACGGAAAGGGGGCACAGCAACAGAAGAAGCATCACCAGAGAAAATCCCCGAAACTCCTTCTTGTCCGGATCATCCGCCAGCCACAAAAGCAGAAGCGCCACCATAAACAGCATCAGATATTGTCCGCCGCTCATTTATGCTTCCTCCTTCCCCAGAGAGTCCGTCCGAGACGAACCGCAAGAAGAACCGCTGTCATCGCCGCCACATATCCCAGACCGTAAAGAGTCCACACCACGCATATCTCCGCCAGCGCGCATAAGATCACACTTCTCCATCTGTTTTTCAGGCAGGAAAGCAGCGCATAGGGCAGAATGACACATGCCCGGAATGCTGCGCCCTGAGAACCGCAGAAAAAGAGAAGAAAACTGTCCATGGACGTTCCGTAACAGCCAAACTGATACACCAGCGTCACAAACAGAAGGAACAGCGCCTGTTTTTTTCCCTCGGAGGGAAAGAAATAAACCGCAAACCGTGCGTAAACCAGATAACTCAGGATCAGACAGATCATGGGAAAGATTCTGTATACCGCCACCGTCACGGGCAGCCCCGTCAGCCGGCACACCGCCGCAAACAGGGTGGGCAGACACAAAATTTGCAGTCTCAGAGGCATTCCCTCCTCAAACATCTGCCCCGTCAAGGGATTGATCTCATACAGGCTGTCCGTCGCCAGCATGGTCTGGACGATCTCGCCCGTTATATTATTCTTCAGATAAGGAATATGCATCCAGCCATTCCAGATGATCTGGAGCAGAATCAGCACGCCGATCAGCAGATATAAAAGCGGGTACAGCTTAAGCAGCCTGAAAAAGCTCACTTCCCCCCTGGGGCGCGTCTCCTTCTTTCTTCTGTAACGACAGTACACCAGCCATGCCGCAAGTACGCCCGCCAAAAGCGGCAGCATAAGACGCACACATGCCGAGAAAGGTCTGTGGAAGAACAGGGCATACAGATGCGCTGCCTCTGCGGCGCCCACCGCCACCATGCTTCCCTCTATGATGTTTTCCGCCAGACTGTAATTTGTCGTGCTCACGCCCATCCTCCCAGTGTAATTCTTTCCAATTTTACCATAATTTAATGATAAGTACAACAAAAAGGAGGGCTTGCGCCCTCCCTGTGCAATCGCAGTAGTGAATAGTTTCCTTTACCTTTACCTGAATTTCCTATTGTCCCTTTGCCGATCTGTTACATTGCCTGAAAATCCAGCCGTACTTTGTCGGCAATTCTTGCGATGTACTCACTGTTTGTAGGTCTTGTTCTTCCGTCCTGAACGGAGTATCCAAAAAGTTTTTCAAACGTCTGGGCATTTCCCCTCACCCAGGATACCTCAATGGCATTGCGGATTGCCCGCTCCACCTTCTGATCCGTTGTTTTAAATCTTCTGGCAATTACCGGATACATTAATTTCGTCACGCTGGTAACTACCTCGATGTCCCGCCCCGTCATCATGATTGCGTTACGCAAATAGTAATATCCCTTTAAGTGTGCCGGAATCCCGATATCCAGCATAATCTCCGTTATGTAGCTTTCCAATTCAATGTCGTTCACAGTAGCAATATCCATGTCGATCCCCTTTCAGTGTCGATTTCCTGTTGTTACTGCGATTGCATCTTCATCCTAGCACACTTGATTGTAATATGAAAGCGATTTCCCGCGAAACTCATCGCGCTCACCGCTTCTTAACGCGCTTTTAATAAATTTTATTTTGTTATATCTCCTCTTTCAGCAGATAAATAGGTCTTTTTTTCACTTCCATGTAGGTCTTTGCCAGATACTGTCCCACGATGCCGAGGCAGAAAAGCTGGACGCCGCTGATCAGGGAAATAATGCAGACCATGGAGGGCCAGCCGGAAACCGGGTCCCCGAATATCAGCGTCCGGATCACAATAAACAGGATCAGCACAAACGCCAGAAAACAGAACAGCACGCCCATCACCGCCGCAAAGGAAAGGGGCGCCGTGGAAAACGCCGTCATTCCCTCAACGGAATAGAGAAACAGTTTCCAGAAATTCCACTTTGTCTCTCCCTTGACACGCTCCACATTTTCAAATTCGATCCACTTCGTCCGAAACCCTACCCAGCCGTAAATCCCTTTGGTAAAGCGGTTGTATTCCTGCATCTGCAGAATGGCATCCGCCATCTGCCTCGTCATCAGCCGGTAATCCCGCGCACCGTCCATGATCTCCGTCCTGGACATTTTTTTCATCAGACGGTAGAACATGCGCGCAAAGAACGAGCGGATCGGCGGTTCTCCCTTTCTGGTCACACGCCTTGTCGCCACGGAGTCGTATCCCTCCTCAATGTAGGAAAACATCTCCGGCAGAAGAGCGGGCGGATCCTGTAAATCCGCATCCATGATCACCACATAATCGCCCTTCGACTTCTGAAGTCCGGCGTACATGGCAGCCTCCTTGCCAAAATTGCGGCTGAAGGACAAAAGATGCACCCGTTCATCCCGCTCATGCAGCTTCCGCGCCTCCTGCACCGTCTGGTCCACAGATCCGTCATCCACATACAGAATCTCAAAATCCATGTCCTTTTTTTCCAGAAAAGCGGCATTCTTTACAAACTCCTCGTAAAAATACGGAACATTCTCCTCCTCATTGTAGCAGGGGACAATCACGCTCAAAAGTTTCATATCTGCTTCCTCATACAATCCGTATACGCCTGCGGTTTACAGGTATGCATCCCGGCTCTCTTTTTTCAAAAGCTCCACGATCTTCTTCACATCCTGTGCTTTCTCTCTGGGGCAGACCAGCACGGCGTCCTGGGATTCCACAATCATGAGATCCCTGACATATGCCGCTACCACCAGCTTATCCTTAGCATAGCAGATTGTGCCCTCCGTGTCTACCAGAACGCTCTCCCCCACGGGAGTATTTCCGTGTTCGTCCTGTTCATGCAAAAGCTCCAACGCATCCAGACTGCCGATATCATTCCAGCCAAAGTTTCCCTCCAGCATAATGATCCTGTCAGCCCGTTCCAAAATTCCGTAATCAATGGAAATCTTTGGAATGTACGGATAGATCTCCTCCAGCACCTGCGCCTCCCGATCCGTCCCCATGGCGTCGCCGATGCGCTCCAGACACTCATAGATGTCCGGCAGAAGCCGCTTGAAATAATCCAGAATCAGGGACGCCTTCCAGATAAACATGCCGCTGTTCCATGAAAAATTGCCGGACTCCAGATAGGCCTGTGCGGTCTCCTCCGCCGGTTTTTCCACAAATTCCTCCACCATACGGTAATCGGCAAGGCTCCCGTCCTCATTCCGTACCGCGTGGCTTCGGATATAACCGTAGCCGGTCGCCGGATATGTGGGCGTGATCCCGATGGTCACAAGGCAGTCCTTTTCCTCCGCCAGAAGAACGCCCCGTCTGACGGTGTCCACGTACAGGTTCTCCCGCTCCACATAATGATCGGACGGCATCACACACATAATGCCGTCCCCGTATTTTTTCAATATTTCCATGGCGGCATACCCGATGCAAGCCGCCGTATTTCTGGCGGCGGGCTCCGCCAACACCTGTGTCCTTCCGACCCTTCCCTGCATCATATCCAGCGTTTTGGCAGCATGCGCCGCATTGGTCACCACAAAGATATCTTCCTTCTCTGCCACCTTGTTCAGACGGTCAAAGGTTTCATTGACCAATATATCATTGCCGGTCAGGTTCAGAAACTGCTTGGGCAGCTCCCTCCGGCTGAGCGGCCAGAAACGGGTTCCGCCCCCTCCGGCCATGATCACTCCGTAAGTTTTCATTAAAGTCTTGCCTCATCCACATTTTCACGAAACCAGTTGTATGCAAGGCGGACGCCCTCCTCAAGCTCCACCTTATGCGTCCATCCCAGCCCATGGAGCTTGGATACATCCGTAAGCTTTCTCGGCGTTCCGTCCGGCATGGCACTGTTCCAGAAAATTTCTCCCTCGTAGCCCGTGATTCTCTTCACCAGCTCTGCCAGTTCCTTTATGGTCACTTCTTTTCCCGTTCCGATATTCACATGCTGTTCGCCGCTGTAATGCTCCAGCAAAAATACGCAGGCGTCCGCCATATCGTCCACATACAAAAATTCCCGCAGCGGGGCTCCGGTGCCCCACAGTTCCACCCTGGGCGCGCCTGAAAGCTTTGCCTCATGGAATTTGCGGATCATGGCAGGCATTACATGGGATCCTGACAGATCGTAATTGTCATGGGGGCCGTACAGGTTGGTCGGCATACAGCTGATGAAATCATCCCCGTACTGTTTCTTATAGAATTTGCACATCTCAAGTCCGGCAATCTTGGCGATGGCATACGCCTCGTTTGTGGTTTCCAGCGGACCTGTGAGCAGCGCATCCTCCGGAATGGGCTGGGGAGCCATTCTGGGATAAATGCAGGTGCTTCCCAAAAACAAGAGCTTCTTCACGCCGAAATCATGGGCGCATTTGATCACATTGCACTGGATCTGCATATTTTCATAGGCAAACTCCGCCGGTGCGGTCTCGTTGGCATGGATACCTCCAACCTTTGCTGCGGCAAGCACCACCACTTCGGGGCGCTCCGCCTCAAAAAAGTCACGAACCGCCTGCTGGCAGGTCAGATCCAGCTCGCTGTGCGTCCTTCCGATGGTGTTCTCATATCCTTTTTTCTGCAGGCTGCGGACGATGGCGCTTCCCACCAGTCCTCTATGCCCCGCAACGTATATCTTATCCGTCTTATCCATGGCTATGCCCTTCCCTGCTCTTTTGCAATTTTTTCCATATCTGCATCCATCATCATGGCTACCAGTGCCTTGAAATCCGTTCCCCGCTTCCAGCCCAATGTGGTTTCCGCCTTTGTGGGATCTCCCCACAGAAACTCTACCTCAGCCGGGCGGAAAAAGACAGGATTCACATCCACGAGCAGTTTTCCTGTTTCCGCATCATAGCCCTTCTCGTCCACACCGGTACCCTCATAGCGGATCTTCACGCCCACATGTGCAAACGCCTCCGTGACAAATTCCCTGACGGTATGTGTCTCACCCGTGGCAAGCACATAATCCCCCGGCTCGTCCTGCTGCAGCATTTTCCACATGCCCTTCACATAATCGCCCGCAAACCCCCAGTCACGCTTGGCATCCAGGTTGCCCAAAGACAGCTTTTCCTGTCTGCCCGCCATGATATTCGCCACCGCCAGCGTGATCTTTCTGGTTACGAAATTCTCTCCCCGTCTGGGTGACTCGTGGTTAAACAGAATGCCGTTGCAGGCAAACATATCATAGGATTCCCTGTAATTGACCGTGATCCAGTAGGAGTATAGCTTTGCAGCACCGTACGGGCTCTTGGGATAAAAAGGTGTTTTCTCGCTCTGGGGCGCTGTCTCGGGAAGTCCGCCGAACAGTTCGGAGGTGGACGCCTGATAAAAACGGCATTTTCCTCCGTAGAGACGGACTGCCTCCAAAAGCTTCAGCGTTCCCACGCCCGTTGCCTCCGCCGTATATTCCGGCACTTCAAAGGAGATTCCCACATGGGACTGTGCCGCCAGATTATATACCTCGTCAGGCCTGATCTCCGCCACCAGACGGATCAGATTGCTGGAATCGGTCAGATCCGCATAGTGAAGGAAAAACTTTGTATCGTAATAGGAAGAATGCATCACATGATAAAGACGATCCAGATGTTCCTCGCTGTGGCGTCTCACAAGACCGTGCACCTCATAGCCCTGTTCAAGCAAAAACTCTGTCAGATAGGAGCCGTCCTGTCCGGACACGCCCGTGATCAATGCTGTTTTTTTATTTTCCATAGGAATCCTTTCGATAGATAATACTATTTTTTGTTTTCAAATGCCAGTATACTATTGTATAATAGGCTTATCAATCTAATTTATTGCTTATAAATAGCAAAATGTTGCGGAGGGTTTTATGTCGAAAACCACCTCGGAGCGCATCCTTGCGACCCCTTCTTCATACACAAAAAAGCACTACCTTTATGTGCAGGAAATCGGCACCCTGAAAAGTCTGGAGCCGCACATCAGCCATCGCGAAAAGCTCGACTCCTTTCTCTTCTTTATTGTAACAGAAGGAAGCGGCACTGTCACCTTCCATAACACCACTTTCCCGATCAGGGCGGGAGACTGTGTCTGGCTCTGCTGTCAGGATCCGTATTTTCACGAAAGCAGTGTGGAAGATCCGTGGACTTTGATGTGGGTTCACTTTAACGGTGCCCAGGCGCAGGATTTTTATGAGCTGTACCGCGAAAAAGAGGGGGCTGTTGCCTACACGCCCGCTGCACTGACCCCATATACCGACTGCCTGCAGGAGTTATACCGGCTGCAGCAGCAGAAGGATTCCCTCTCCGATCTGTTGTCCCACCGCCAGCTCACAGACCTTATGGCACAGATCTTTTATGATTCCTTTCACGGAAGCACCCGCAGCGCCATTCCCGAAAAATTTATGGCAGTCAACCATTATCTGGAACAGCATTATGCGGAGAAAATCACTCTGGACGAGCTGTCCGAGCGCTTTTTCCTCAGCAAATATCATCTTCTCAGGGAATATCAGCGTTTTTTCGGTACCACGATCCAGAACGACTTGACCGTCAAACGGCTTTCCCACGCGAAATCCATGCTCCGCTTTTCACAGGAGAGCGTGGAAAACATCGCGCTTTTATGCGGCTTTCAGACATCTTCATACTTTATTAAGGTTTTTAAGCGGTTTGAAAGTTTAACTCCGCTTGAATATCGGAAAAAGTGGTGATATACTTTTATAGTTGAGAGGTGACTTATGACTTTTTTCAGTGACTTAATTGCAAACAAAATTTTAATCAGCGCGGTGACCGGATGGTGTGTTGCACAGGTCCTGAAAACCTTGATTCACCTGTTTTTTACCAAAAAATTTGTTGCGGAGAGACTGGTCGGCAGCGGCGGCATGCCAAGCTCCCATTCCGCAACCGTATGTGCTCTGGCAACATCAGCCTGCATCCAGTACGGTGCACAGAGCTTTGAGTTTGCCGTTGCACTGATTCTGGCGATCATTGTCATGTATGATGCCATGGGTGTCCGGAGGGAGACCGGCATCCAGGCCCGCATCCTCAACGAGATGATGACAGTATTCGCCGACATGGGCAGCGACATGTCCCCACAGGATAAGCTGAAGGAATTTGTAGGGCATTCACCCCTTCAGGTTGCGGTCGGTGCCCTGTTAGGAATTGCCATTGCCTTCGCCGTAAACGCCATGATATAATTATGCCCTAGTAACAAACGAAAGAGAGGATTTTTTATGAAAAAGAACAAACTTCTCCTGCTGTTGTCCGTTTCCGCATTCCTGCTTGCAGCCGGTTGCGGCAAGGACAATGCCGACACTCCGGTCCGTCCCAGTGATCTGGTTCAGACTTCCGTGCCGACGGAGAGCTCAGGCACAGCCGACACAACGGTACCGGATACCGATGTTCCCGGGGATAATACAGATCCTAATGTTCCGCCCGAGGAAGGTATGGTGAGAAGTGTCCTTACCAACGAGTGGGTTTCCGCAGAGGTTTATGATTCCCGTCCCATCTCTGTCATGTTCCCTACCGACAGAGGCTCCCAGCCCCAGTACGGCATCGGTCTTGCCGGTGTTCTGTACGAGTGTATGGAGGAGGGCGGCATGTCCCGCCAGATGGGTGTGATTGAGGATTGGGAAGAACTGGAGCAGATCGGTAATATCCGAAGCTGCCGTGACTATTATGCATACTGGAGTATGGAGTGGGATTCCTTCCTGGTTCACTGGGGCGGCCCCTTCTATCTGGTGGATTTGGTGAAACGTGACGATGTGAACAATCTGACCGCCTGCAGTGTAGGAACAGGGGAGGTCGTGGCACCCGCAACCGGAAGCGGCGCATTCTACCGCTCCGACCCTGCGAACCCCAGCATCCACAACGGCTACACCAACGGTGAAAAGCTCGTTTCCGAGATCAGCAAGTTAGGCTACCAGACCACGCACAGAGATGAGTATTTCGAGCCGGATCACTTTGCATTTGCAGATCCTTCCACGCCGAACACGCTGGAGGATGCATCCGGTTCCTTCACCGCAACCAAGATTGATCTTTCCAAGATCTTCCCTACCACCAAGTCATCCTTCGAGTATGATGAGACCACCGGCACCTACCTGAAATATCTGTACGGATCTCCGCAGATCGATGAGCTGACCGGTGAGCAGCTTGCGTTTGCGAATGTGATCGTGCAGGATACCTACTGGGAGTACCGTCCCGACAACAAATACCTGATCTTCCGCGTGCATGATTCGGGTCGTTCGGGCTATTACTTCACACAGGGACGCGGCATCAAGATCACCTGGGAAAAGACCGCAGATTATGCGCCTACCAAGTACTATGATGAGAGCGGCAAGGAGATCGAGCTGAACACCGGCCACACCTTTATCGCCATTGCACAGGCAGGCAGGGAACCGGTCTACGAATAAAGAGCGCATTTATAAAAGCACAGCTTGCGGATCACAAATCCGTCGGCTGTGCTTTTTCTGTTACATACGCAAAGAATCCTGCAATGCAGGATTCTTTATCAGTTATATTCTCTTTATTCTATTCACCAAGACCGCTTTCGATTGCAGATACCAATGCTTTCAAAGCTTCTTTTTCATCTTCACCCTCACAGGTGAATTCAATCTCATCCCCACACTTCACGCAAGCTCCCAGCACGCTCAGAACACTCTTGGCATTTGCTGTATTATCGCGGAACGAAAAAGTAATCAAAGATTTGAACTTCATCGCTTCCTTACACAGGATACCTGCGGGTCTCAGATGCAACCCTGTCGGGTTCTTGATCACAACCTTCTGGCTGACCATCTTACCATACCTCCTAACCCCATCTTGCTTCTTATACTATACCATTTTTTTTAATAATTCTCAAGTCTTTCAGACAAGGATTTCTAAAACATAATATCCTGAATCAGATTTGCCAGGCGCTCCGCCTCATGCTGAATCTGAGCCTGATCCTTGCCCTCGATCATAACCCGGACAAGCGGCTCCGTGCCGGAGGGACGGATCAGAACACGCCCTTCTCCCGCAAACTGATCAGTCAGTTTACGAATCTCCTCCGCAATCTCGGGATATTCCAGATAATGCTCCTTCTTGTGGTTTGCCACCTTCGCATTCACAAGCGCCTGAGGCAGCACCTCCATAATGCCGGACAGCTCTGACAACGGCTTTCCGGTATCCACCATCACCTCAAGAAGATGAAGTGCGCTCAGCAGACCGTCCCCCGTTGTATTCTCGTCCAAAAAGATCACATGACCGGACTGTTCTCCGCCAAGGCTTGCGCCGATCTCTCTCATTCGCTCCAGCACATAGCGGTCTCCCACCTTTGTCTGCTCCGCCGTAATTCCGTTGTTCTTTGCCATGATGAAGAATCCGAGATTACTCATCACCGTAGCCACAATGGTGTCCTTCTTGAGCGTTCCCTTCTCCTTCATGTAGTTGCCCACGATTGCCATAATCTGGTCGCCGTCCACAATGCGTCCCTGCTCATCCACCGCAAGAAGCCGGTCTGCATCTCCGTCAAACGCCAGGCCAACATTCGCCTTCTCGTAAACCACTCTCGCCTGAAGCTCCTCCATATGTGTAGAACCGCAGTTTGCGTTGATGTTGGTTCCGTCCGGGTTATTGTGAATGGCAACCACATCTGCGCCAAGCTCCTTCAGCGCCTCTACGGAGGTGTAAAAGGATGCACCCTCCGCACAGTCCACCACAATTTTCAGTTTCTCCAGATCCACAGGAACAGACTGGATGGCATGATTGATGTACTCCTCCCTTGCATCGGTGCGGTACTTGATCTTTCCGACGCCGGAGCCGGTAGGGAATTTCACTCCCTGCATATTGCTCTTAATCAGCGCCTCGATCTCATCCTCAAGCTGGTCGGGGAGCTTGTAGCCACTGCCGTCAAAAAACTTGATACCGTTAAATTCAACCGGATTATGGGAGGCAGAGATCGCAACGCCCGCATCCACCTTATATTTTCTGGTCAGGTACGCGATTGCCGGTGTGGGGATCACTCCCACATAAATACAGTTTGCGCCCACCGAGCACGCCCCCGCCATCAGCGCGTTCGCCAGCATGTCGCCGGATATTCTGGTGTCACAGCCCACCATGATCGTAGGCTTGTGCGCCTTCTCACGGCTGAGTACATAAGCTCCCGCCTGCCCCAGCTGCATCGCCAGAAGCGGGGTCAGCTCCTCGTTGGCAACACCCCTGACACCGTCCGTACCAAATAAACGTCCCATAAAATTACGATTCCTCCGTCCTTGAAATTCTGATATGCACCCTCACAGGCTGCGTAATGGTAATGCTTTCGGAAAGCTGGAAGGATACCTCCATCTCGTACACTCCGGGTTCCGGCGCTTCAATACCCTGTCCCGCCATATACTCCTCAATATCCACATGTCCGTAGATCGTTGCGGCATTTATAACCTCAAGCTCCGCAGGAAGTCCCTTTACCGTCAGCAGATAGGAAGCGTCAGTGCCTTCAAGCTCCGCCGTATATCCCTCCGGCACCTTCGACAGGCGGATATGGGATGCCGCGATCTCCAGCTCCTGCGTTGCCTCCTGCTCGATATAAACCGTTACGGTGGCTTTACCCTTGAAGGACTTGTCAGCCAGAATCACACCCGCGGGCATATAATCCGCCACATTGATATTCGTAACCATATTTTCTGTCTGTCCCGTAATATTGAGCGCATCCTCCGGTATCGTGATCTCCGACACAGTTGCGAGGATATCCGAAGATGCCGCTATGACAACCGTCTCCGGTGAGCTCTCAATCTCACCCGTAAAGAGATATCCTGCAGCGGGAACACCCATAACGGAATACCGGATCGGCACCTCCTTGGTCGCAAGGATCTCCACCTTGACGCGAACCGATTTGGTGTTCATATCCAGATTGTCGGCTGCAATCTCCTGCCCGTCAGCATCATATAATATTACGTCCGCATATGTGGAAATATTCTCGGTGGAATCCGTGATATCCACGATCGCCTGTGCGGATGAAATCCGGGAGATCACGGATTCGGGGCCGGAGACCTCGATTCTGTTCTGATCCGGTGTCACACTGTTGACCAGATATCCGTCCGCCACCGTTCCCGTGGCAACCGCATCCAGTGCCAGGCGCTTTGTCTTTTTCTTCTCGATATTCAGTTTCAGAATCTCCGTACTGCCCGAAATGTCCGATATCTGATCATTGTAACGCTGTGAGTAGAAACGGATCTCGACCGTGTTGGCAACGGTCAGATTCTGGAAATCCGCCTCCGCAACAATATCGCTGCTGCTCAATTCGTCCCGGATGGACTTTGCAGCCGTCACGGACACTCTGGACACCACATCCGTCTTGTCCAGAATTTCATACACAAGATCCTCGTCCGTCAGGATTTCCGTGTTCACCAGCTTCACCGGTATGTTATAGAACGCTTTCTGATCCTCCGGATCTTCTATTCTGATCACAAGCAGCCAGAGCAGAAATGCAGCCACCACGGAGAAAAGCTTCAATGCCCAGTTGTTCAGGATCTTCTTGCCGATTTTAGCTATCTTTGTCTGCTTTTTCAACTTTCTCTCCTCTGCTCCTTCCCTTCCAGATCTTGTAAGAACGCTTCGTTTCCTCCGCGCCGTCCGGCTGGGCAATCTTCAGCCGCTCCTTCAGCCTGTCGCCGTCCAGATTGCGCTCCAGTTCTCCCTTGTAGGCAATGCTTATCTTTCCCGTCTCCTCGGACACGATCACCGTAACCGCATCCGTGACCTCTGAAATACCAAGACCCGCACGGTGTCTGGTTCCCAGATTCTTGTCCAGATTCAGATTGTCGGACAGGGGCAGATAACAGGTGGCGGAGGTGATTCTGTTTCCGCGCACAATAACAGCGCCGTCATGCAGCGGCGTGTTATGTTCAAATATATTGATCAGCAGCTGGCTGGTCACAAGACCGTCCACATCGATACCGGTACGCTCAAAATCGCCCAGCGGCTGCTTGCATTCTATTACGATCAAAGCGCCCGTCCGCGCTTTTCCCATTTCCACACATGCCTTGGCAATCTCATTGATCACCTTTTCATCAAAGACGCCCTCCGTCCGCTTGGTTCCGAAGGAAGGCAGAATTCCGGAGAGGAGTTCCTTGTTTCCCAGCTCCTCGAGCGCCTTGCGGAGCTCCGGCTGCAGGATCACAATAAATGCCGTCACGGCAAAGCCGATCACGTTTCTTCCCATCCAGAGTATGGTATTCATGTGAAAATAAGCCGCGATCATCCAGAATGCCAAAATGATAACCAAGCCCCTCAACAATACCCATGCCCTGGTGTTCTTGATCCAGATCAGGATATGGTAGATGAGAAAGGAGATAATGACAATTTCAACCGCACTGGCAAAATCCATGTCCGGCATACGTCTTATCATATTTTCAAAAAAGCTCTGAATCTGACCCTGCATCTGAAATCATCCTGTCTTAAATTTCTTCGTAGTCATCGGGGATATCCTCAATCTCCTCATCCCGTCTGCTATATGCTCTCTCCTGCTGGGGAGCGATGGTTCTGGAGGCTGCCTGCCTGCCCGCGGGCCGCTGTCCGCCCGCTGTCCCCTGCGTGTATCGTTCCGGCTGATGAATCCCTGCCGTATGCACCTGCCGCCCCACCTGAGAATTAATCTTCTTCACCGTTTTCTCTGGGGCTGCCACGGTCATCTTGGGAACCGCCTTCACATAATAATAATACTCATCATCCTCAAACTGCACCTTTTCCGTCCTGCTGTAGTCCACACCGAACACAAAGAACTGGAGCACCACCGTCAGTGCCGCGGAAATCACGGAGCCCAGAATCACGCCCCACACGGACACATTGGTATCATACATCAGATCGCCCACAAGCAGGATCACCACATCGATGATCGTACCTGCGATCATTGCAATCGTCCACGAATGGTCGATAGACATTCTCCTGATCAGGTATACCACCACCACCGTAAAGGCAAATGCCGCCACTACCACCAGCATCTCTTTATTGTTGAGCACGCTGTCGATCACCATCCTGAGCCGTACCATCGCCTCGCTGGCGTCCATGGCATTGATGGCGGGAGCATTCTGGGATACATAGTGGATCAGATAGTACACGATCACACCGCAGCCCACAGACACCGCAGAGGCGGGCGTTCCCACCAGTCCCATTGCAAGCGGTATCACATAAGGGATGTGGAGACCGAAGCAGAGAGGTGTCAGGATCACCACCACCGAATCCTTGGGGGCAAAGCGGAAGAACAGCAAAAACATCACCAAAAACAGGCAGAAGCCCACCAGTGCAATCTCCAGCGCCAGCGCATAGAAATGCAGCAGCACGAACAATGCCGCAAAGACAATGATAAAGCCGTTCGGCAGAAAGGAGCACAGCAGGGAAACCATAAGTACAATGGCGGTGCTGTTGATCCGCGTCATATAGCCAAGCTGCTTGTTGATACAGGAAAGGGTAATCAGTGTCAGCAGAAACCTCAGAACGGGTACAATGAATGTTTCATATCTGCTGTAAAATCTTTTTCCCAATTCCTTCATTTCCAGTAGATTTCTCATATTCAGACCTTTCACTCACTAAAATTCTGGCTAATTTTTTTCGTAAAGAGATGCCAGTCTCTTGAGATTGTTGTAATAATTTTTCAGACTTTTCTTTGCCTTGCTGTAGCGGTAGGAGTATACCACATAGGTCAGCAGCGCGAACGCCGCCACCGTGACGCCGTAAAGGGTCAGAACCTGTTTTGCAAAAACAAACAGATCCATCTTGTAGATCTCAAGCATAAAAGTCTCAAAGTCATACAGCACATACAGTGCGAAGCAGATCAGAAACGCCAGCGTGCCGCAGATCACGGACTTCACGACCTGCATGCCCACATAATCGCTGCGGAAATAGCTGCCGGTTGCGGCGCACTTCTTTCCCTCCCCGCTCTCGTAGGAAGCCAGCTTCGTCATCAGAATGATTCTTTCCTCGTTTAACATAAGCCTGTCTCCTGTCTATTGGTTCAGATATCGCATCTTGTCCTTGTCCCTCTGTGAGACCGGGCGCTGCGGTTCCTGCTTGGGCGCTGCGGAACGCACGATATTGTTCAGTCCCATGGTAAGCTCCTTGCGGCACTTGTCGCAGTAGCGTCCGCTCAGGATCGGTGCGCCGCAGGACTCGCACTGCAGCGTAATGGCGGAGCCCTCCGTCAGCTGCAGCCTCTCCTCGCGCAGCCACTGATGGATCTGGGAAACCTCGACCTCGCATTTTTCAGCCACTTCGCTGATGATTGCACCGGGGTTGGCGCGCACATATTCCTTCACACGCTGGAAGTCCGCCTCCAGCGCCTCCCGGCAGGACGGACAGATAGGGGGACCTGCCACATAATTAAATATTCTTCCGCATTTTCTGCAATTTCGTACATTCATGTATCCGTCTCCTCCTACATCCCGCTGCCCGTGCTGAGCGAAACGAAACCGACCTTCTTCGCTCCCGCACTCTGCAGGGCCTCTGTGAGCGCATCTATGGTACTGCCTGTGGTGTATATGTCATCCACAATTATAATCGTACTTAATTTTACATCATTTGAGGCGATTTTAAAAGCCTTTTTCAAATTATTTTGCCTTTCCGCGGCATTTAATTCCTTTTGCGGAACCGTGTTGCGCACACGGCCCGCCGCATGCTCCCACACGGGGATATCCAGACGTTTTCCCAGTTCTTTCGCAAGAAGCGCCGCCTGATTATATCCCCGGGTCTGCAGGCGCTTTCTGCTCAGCGGAACCGGTATCAGCGCCTGCGGAGAAAAATCCGCGATAAACCGTCCCAGCTCCGCCGCCATCTCCTGTCCGAAAAATGCAGCGTATTCCTGCCTGCCGCCATACTTGAAGCGGTAAACGGAGGGGGCGGCGCTCTCATACTCATAGAGGGATCGCCCGCACATATAAAGATGCTTCGTCTTTCCGCAGTCCGCGCAGTATTCCCGCGCGGCATCAGAAAGCGGCTTCCCGCACCGGAGGCAATAGGGATCCCTGATTTTTTGCAGTTTCGTCCGGCATGCCTTACAGCACAGCCCCTCTTTCAGGGGAACCGGCTCATCACAGACCGGACAGCGTCTCGGGAACAGCAGTTCCACCGGATTCTTCTTTCTGAACAAACTCCCTTATCCTTTCTGCAAGCGCCGTATACCTGCGGTTGACGTCGGCGTTTCGTATCATTTCCCCCACGACCTCACGGCTGCCAAGGATTGTGACACACGCCTTAGCGCGGGTCACGCCCGTGTAGAGCAGATTGCGGTTGAACAACATTCTGGGGCCTCCCAGAAGCGGCATGATCACCGCCGCATACTCGCTTCCCTGAGACTTGTGGATGGTGATGGCATATGCCAGCTCCAGCTCCTCAAGCTGGACAAAGGGATAGGTCACTCTCCTGTGTTCGTCGTACTCCACCACCAGATTTCCTGCGTATTCGTTGATTTGCAGTACATGTCCCATATCCCCGTTGAACACACCCAGCCCCTTGTCGATGGGAATTCCGTATTTGCTGATCACTTCCCATTCCAGCTCGTAATTGTTCTTGACCTGCATGACCTTGTCCCCCTCCCGGAACAGGGTACCGCCCGCCAGATACTCCTTCTTTCCCTCCGACGGCGGGTTCACATACTGCTGCAAAATCCGGTTCAGGGTCTCCACGCCCAGACTGCCCTTCCGCATGGGTGTCAGCACCTGAATCTCCCCCATCGTGGCATTCACATACCGGGGCAGCTTTTCCGTGATCAACTGTACCATATGCTTGTAAATGACATTTACGTCATTTCTTTCCAAAAAGAAAAAATCCCTGCTCTTATTGTCCAGCGATATCTGCTGTCCTTCATTGATTTTGTGGGCATTGACAATAATGTCACTTTCTTGCGCCTGTCGGAAGATCTTTTGCAATTTTACCATGGGGAATGCCCCGGATTCCATAATATCCCTCAGAACCTGTCCCGGCCCCACCGAGGGCAGCTGATCCACATCTCCGACCAGAATCAGTCTTGTGCCCGGCACGATTGCCCGCAGCAATGCCTGAAGCAGATGGATATCCACCATGGACATCTCGTCTATGATCACCACATCCGCCTCCAGCGGGTTCTCCTCGTCACGCTCAAATTTTACTCTTCTTCCGGTCTCCTCTCCCAGCGCACCGTTCAGCTCCAGCATCCGGTGGATGGTTCTCGCCTCATAGCCGGTCGCCTCCGTCATTCTTTTTGCCGCTCTTCCGGTGGGAGCCGCCAGAAAAATATCCAGCCCCTCCGAGGCAAAATACCGGATCATGGTGTTGATGGTAGTCGTCTTTCCCGTCCCGGGGCCGCCGGATAAAATAAAAAGCCCATTGCGGATACTCTCAAGAACCGCTTTTTCCTGCAATTCCTCCAGTTCCAGATTTTCCGCCTCCGCAATGCTTCTGATGCTCTTTCTGATATGCGCCTCCTGCGCAGGCAGCCAGCCCTCCTCCCCTTCCACGGGAATATTCAGATCCGCCAGCATTTTTGCGCAGTTTAATTCCACATAGTAGGCGGTGGCGGAAAACACCTGCACCTCCGACTCCGGGGTTTTTCGCTTGAGAATCAGCTTTTTCTCCATGCCCAGATTCAGAATCTGCAGCTCTATCTGTTCCCCGTGTACGGAAAGCAGATCCTCCGCCCGTATGATCAGGCTTTCTTTGGGGAGAAACATATGCCCCTCCTGCATCGCCTGAAGAAGCACATAAAGGATACCGCTCCGGATCCGGTAGTCGGAATCCGTGTGAATGCCGATCTTTTCCGCGATCTCATCCGCGATCCGGAATCCCACGCCTTCAATATCCTCCGCCAGACGATAGGGATTTTCCTGCAGGACGCCATAGAGACGTTCACCGTAGGTGTTGTAGATCTTCACCGCCAGTGCATTGGAAATGCCGTATTGTTGGAGATAGAGGAAAGCGTCCCGCATTTCTCTCTTCTCCTCCACCTGCATGGATATTTCCCTCGCAATCCGCTCGCTGATCCCCTTTACCTCAATCAACCGCTCCGGTTCTTCCTCCATGATCCGGAAGGTGTCCTTGCCAAACTTCTTCACGATTCTGGCTGCCAGCGCCGCTCCCACGCCCTTGATTGCCCCGGACGCCAGATAACGCTCCATTCCCGCTGCGTCCTCCGGCGTCACGGCACGGCAGCGTGTCACCTTGAACTGGCTTCCGTAAACCGGGTGATCCACGAAATTCCCCTCGGCTTCAATGCAGTCTCCCTGAGTCACCCCCCGCAGCATGCCGACCAGAACGACGGAATCCTCATCCGCCAAAAGTTCCAGCACCGTATACCCGTTATCCGAATTTTGAAATATGATATGATCCACATATCCTTTGATGGTTTCCATTCCTTATGGGCGCTCCCTCTCTTGTCATGATTGCCGTGTAATTTCCTGTGATACAGGAAAAAGACTGCTTTACCAGCAGTCTTTCTTCTCCGCCATCCCTACAAATTGTAATTGCGTTTCATCTGTTCGTACAGCATCTGCGCAAGCCCTAAACTGTTTTGCTCTGTGGAGGCGCTTGCAACTTCCTGCACCATGCTGTCCTTGTAGTAATCCATCAGATTCGTGGTGTAGGATGAAGTCTCCTCCGATTCCGGGATCGTCTTCATCATTGCCTTGAACATCTGCTCCAGAAAATATGCCTCAAACTCCTTGCAGGCATCCATCAGTTCATCATCCGTCTTTGCCTTGCCTGCATTATCAAGCTGATTTTGCAGCTTGGATGCGTTCTGCGCGCTCTGCGCCTGATACAGATCCGCATATGTATTTGTCAAACCACTGATCGCCATAAGGAACCTCCTTAACCGCGCAGATTATTTGCCTGCTGCAGCATTTCGTCGGATGCCGTGATTGCCTTGGAGTTCATCTCGTAAGCACGCTGTGCCACGATCATATTGACCATCTCATCCACCACCTGCACGTTGGAGCCCTCCAGAAAGTTCTGAAGTACGGAGCTTTTCTCCACGGTGGTGCTTGTCGCCTCATTGATAGGAGCGCCGCTGGCTGCCGTCTGCCGGTACAGCGTGCTTCCCATTCTCTCCAGTCCTCCCGCATTGGTAAACTGGCAAACACCGATCTGAATACCCAGAGACTGCGGATTGTTATTGGCATCCGGATAGCAGACGGTTCCGTCGCCGGTAACCGTCACCTGGCTTGCATCATAATTTGCCCCCAGAATGATCGGAGAACCCTTGGAATCCAGTACCGGAAGTCCATCAGTGTTGGCAAGCATCACACCACCGTTTGCCGCTCTTGACCACTGAAAGTTACCGTTTCTCGTATAGTAGGTATTGCCGTCCTCACCGCGCACGGCGAAAAATCCCTTTCCGCTGATTGCAAACGCGGTCTGGCTCTCGTTGGAGAGTAGGCTTCCGTTCTTGAAAATGGTGGTGATGGAGGAATTTCTCACACCGAGACCCACCTGCGCGGTCGTAGGCTTGGTATCGCCGTTCGCGGATGTGGTCTTTGTCTGCAATGTCTGATACAGCAGCGACTTAAATTCGCTCGACTGCGTCTTGTACCCTACGGTATTGACATTGGATAAGTTATTCGCGATTGTATCTACATTGGTCTGCTGCGCGATCATGCCTGTCGCCGCCGTCCATAAGCTTCGTACCATAATGATTTATACCTCCCGTATCTGTCTTATACCTTGCCCAGCTCGTTTACCGCAATGTCAAGCGTTCTGTCGTAGGTCTGCATAATCTTCTGATTGCTTTCATACTGTCTGGTGATTGCGATCATGTTTACCATTTCCGAAACGACCTGCACATTTGCCATTTCCAGACAACCTGAATGTACTTTTGCGGAAGCGGTCGTTGTTTTCGCCCCCTCAAGCGGCTGGAAGTAAGTCTCCCCGTAGCGCTCCAGATAATTGTAATCCTCAAAATCCGTTATCTGGATCCGTGCCACCCTCGTACCGTTCTGGTTGATGGTGCCGTCCGTATCAATGTCCGCATCGTACAGCGGATTCAGCTGAATCCTGCGGCTGTTCGTATCCAGAACATAATCGCCCTCGTTGGTCACAAGATAGCCCTGACTGTCCAGCGTAAAAGCGCCCGCTCTGGTATATTTGGTGGATGTCTCCCCTGCCTTATTGGTAAACTCTATGGCAAAGAAGCCGTCTCCTTCAATGGCAATGTCAAAGGTGTTGTCCGTCACACGGTAGGAGCCCTGTGTATAATCCACATAATTCTCACCGATCTTGACTCCCGGCGTATTGACGCCGATATTCTCCGCCCTGCCAAGTCCCACAGATACATCCTTCAGCTTGTACGCCAGTATGCTGTCGAAGGACTGGCTGGTAGTGCCCTCCTTCTTGAAACCGACCGTGGTCGCATTGGCAAGATTGTTGGTCATAACGTCCATTCTGTTCTGTTCGTTGACCAGACCCGTGTACGCAGTATACAACCCTTTCAGCATGGTATTCCTCCTTACGGGGCTATCAGTCTTCCTTGTAGCCCGCCAAAAACTCTACATATTTTCCGGTACCGATCGCTACGGCGGTCATGGGATCCTCCGCAGTCATGGTGTTGATACCGGTCTTGGATGAGATCAGATCCTCCAGTCCGCGCAGAAGGCTTCCGCCTCCCGTCAGGACAATACCGCGATCCGCAATATCGGCCGCAAGCTCGGGGGGCGTCTTTTCCAGCACGCTGTGGATGGTTTCCACGATCTGTGCCGTCGTCTCCCTGAGCGCCTCCTCCGTCTCCTCGGAAGAAACCTTTACGGTCTTGGGAAGACCTGTCACCAGATTCCTTCCCCTCACATCCATATAATCAACCTCCGGGCGCTTGAAAGCGGAGCCGATCTTAATCTTGATATCCTCTGCGGTTCTCTCACCGATCAGCAGATTGTGCTTCTTACGCATATAGCGCACAATCGCCTCGTCGAAATCGTCACCGGCAATCTTGATGGAAGCGCTGACCACCGTGCCGCCCAGCGAGATCACGGCGATATCGGAAGTACCTCCTCCGATGTCCACGATCATATTGCCGCAGGGCTTGGAAATATCGATTCCCGCACCGATTGCTGCCGCGATGGGCTCCTCGATGATGGATACCTCTCTTGCGCCTGCCTGATAAGTAGCGTCCTCCACTGCCTTCTTCTCCACCTCGGTTACACCGCTCGGCACGCAGACGGCAATGCGGGGCTTACGAAAGGTTCTTCTCCCCAGCGCCTTCTGAATAAAGTATTTCATCATCTTTTCGGTGACGGTGTAATCAGAGATTACACCCTGACGGAGCGGCCTCACAGCGATGATGTTGCCGGGCGTTCTTCCCAGCATCAGACGCGCGTCCTCACCGATTGCCTTGATTTTATTGGTATCTCTATCAAAAGCCACAACAGAGGGCTCTTTTAAGACAACGCCTTTTCCTCTGATATAGACAAGTATGCTTGCGGTACCCAAATCGATTCCGATATCTGTGTATTGCATAAACCGTACCCCTTTCTATGGTAACTGAGTCAAAAACATTCCAAATTATTATAACCTAAATTACGCCATTTTCATAGGGGTTTCATGAAATTTTAAAAAACAACGCAGAAAAAAACAAGAGAGGCTCCCTCCATTATTTCTTCTGCGTCCATGCGTTCTTTTATTTTATCGGCGGGCGTCGGCTGAAACTTTAGTCGGCTTTTCCCTTTTCCAGCATTTTTTTGATATATTTTCCCGTGTAGGAGGCGGGATTCTTTGCCACCTGCTCCGGGGTGCCCTGCGCCACCACGGTGCCGCCGCCGTCGCCGCCCTCCGGGCCGATGTCGATAATGTAATCCGCCGTCTTGATCACATCCAGATTGTGCTCGATCACCACCACCGTATTGCCGCCCTCAGTCAGCTTTTGCAGAATTTCCACCAGCTTGTGGACGTCCGCAAAATGCAGTCCCGTGGTAGGCTCATCCAGAATATAAATGGTTTTTCCCGTACTGCGCCTGCTCAGCTCGGTCGCCAGCTTGATGCGCTGTGCTTCGCCGCCCGAAAGCTCGGTGGACGGCTGTCCGAGCTTGACATAGGACAAGCCTACATCATAGAGCGTCTCGATCTTCCTGCGGATGGAGGGCATATTCTCAAAGAAGGGAACTGCCTCCTCCACCGTCATATCCAGAACATCATAAATGCTCTTGCCCTTGTATTTCACATCCAGCGTCTCCCTGTTGTAACGCTTTCCGCCGCAGACCTCGCAGGGCACATACACATCGGGGAGGAAGTGCATTTCAATCTTGATAATACCGTCGCCGCCGCATGCCTCGCAGCGTCCGCCCTTTACATTGAAGCTGAAGCGCCCCTTCTTATAGCCCTTCGCCTTCGCATCCGCCGTAGAGGCAAACAGATCCCTGATCTGGTCAAATACTCCGGTATAGGTTGCGGGATTTGACCGGGGTGTCCTGCCGATGGGCGACTGGTCGATGTTGATCACCTTATCAAGCTGCTCGATGCCCTTGATTCCCTTGTGCTTACCCGGGATCGTCCGCGCCCTGTTCAGGCTCTTTGCCAGATGCTTATACAAAATCTCATTCACAAGTGAGCTTTTGCCGGAGCCGGATACCCCTGTCACCGCCGTCATGACTCCAAGCGGAAAATCCACATTGATATTTTTCAGGTTGTTTTCCTGAGCGCCGACCACCGTAAGCTTTCCGGTGGGCTTCCGCCTTACCTTCGGCACCGGAATCTGCTTTTTCCCGCTCAGGTACTGTCCCGTTATGGATTCCGGCACCTGCATGATCTCCTTTGCAGTACCGCACGCCACCACTTCTCCGCCGTGGGAGCCTGCGCCCGGCCCGATGTCCACCACATAGTCCGCCGCCAGCATGGTGTCCTCGTCGTGCTCCACCACGATCAGGGTGTTGCCCAGATCCCTTAGGTTCTTCAAGGCAGCCAGCAGCTTGTCGTTATCCCGCTGATGCAGTCCGATGCTGGGCTCGTCCAGAATATAGCAGACGCCCACAAGTCCGGAACCGATCTGGGTCGCCAGACGGATTCTCTGTGCCTCGCCGCCGGAGAGCGTACCCGTAGCCCGGGAAAGGGAGAGGTAGCCCAGTCCCACGTTCACCAGAAATCCCACTCTGGCGCGGATCTCCTTCAGGATCTGCTTTCCGATCAGCTCCTGATTCCTGTTCAGGGTCATCCCGGAAAGGAACTCCTGCAGCTTATCGATGGAGAGCGATGTGATCTCATATATATTTTTGCCGCATACGGTAACGGCGAGGGATTCCTTTTTCAGACGCATGCCGCCGCAGAGCTTACAGGGTGTGATCCGCATGAAACTCTCGTACTCCTGCTTCATAATGTCCGAACCGGTCTCCCGGTATTTTCTTTCCACATTCCTGATCAGCCCCTCAAAGGCAACCGGGTAAACGCCCTTCCCGCGCTGTCCCTCATAGTGGACATCCACCTTTTTCCCGTCCGTACCGTGCAGCAGCATCCTCCTGATCTTCTCCGGATACTGCTCAAAGGGCGTGTCCAGATCAAAATGGTACTCCCTGCAGAGCGCCTGCAGCACAGCGTTGGTAAAGCTGCCCTTATCCGTGCAGGACTGCCATCCCGTCACGGCGATGGCGCCCTCGTTGATGCTCTTGGAGGGATCCGGGATCATCAGCTCCTCATCAAACTCCATCTTGTAGCCGAGACCGAAGCACTCGGGGCAGGCTCCGAAGGGGTTGTTGAAGGAGAAGCTGCGCGGCTCGATCTCGCTGATGCTGATCCCGCAGTCCGGGCAGGAAAAGCTCTGGCTGAACGTCATGGGCTCCCCGCCTATCACATCCACTTCCAGCAGCCCGTCAGACAGCTCCAGCACGCTCTCCACCGAATCCGTGAGCCGGCGTGCGATCCCGTCCTTCACCACAAGACGATCCACCACCACCTCAATATTGTGCTTTATATTTTTGTCCAGCTTGATCTCCTCGGACAGCTCATACAGACTGCCGTCCACGCGCACCCTCACATAGCCGCTGCGCTTCGCGCGCTCGAACACCTTTGCGTGCTCGCCCTTGCGTCCTCTGACCACAGGCGCCAGAAGCTGGATCCTCGTGCCTTCCGGCAGCGCCATGATCTGATCCACCATCTGATCCACGCTCTGTCTTGCAATCTCGCGCCCACAGGAGGGACAGTGGGGGATACCGATCCGGGCATACAGCAACCGGAAATAATCATAGATCTCCGTCACTGTGCCCACCGTGGATCTGGGGTTGCGGTTGGTGGATTTCTGGTCGATGGAGATTGCCGGGGACAGTCCTTCGATCTTCTCCACATTGGGCTTCTCCATCTGTCCCAGAAACTGGCGGGCATAGGAGGAAAGCGACTCCATATACCTTCTCTGCCCCTCCGCATATATTGTATCAAATGCCAGAGAGGACTTACCGGATCCTGACAGTCCTGTCAGAACTACCAGCTCGTTGCGCGGGATATCCACATCAATGTTTTTCAGATTATGCTCACAGGCTCCCCTGATCTTAATCCACTCTCTGGGTCTTATTTTCTGTACTTCTTCCATTGCTTTCTCCCATCCTGCCCATGCTGCCATTCCTGCCGGGCGCTTACTCCATATTGTTGAGAACCGTTTTTAACTCTACCATCTTGTCACGCAGCTCCGCAGCAGCCTCGAAATTCAGATCCGCAGCAGCCCTCTGCATCTTTTTCTGCACATCTGCGATCAGCTTCTCCAGTTCCTTTCTGTCCATGGATTCAGGATCCTTCTCAAAGCGGACCTCCTCCTTTGCCACTACCTTGGATATGCTGATCAGCTCACGCACCGCCTTCTTGATCGTCTGGGGTGTGATACCGTGCTCTTCGTTGTATTTCTGCTGGATCCGGCGTCGTCTCTCCGTCTCCTCGATTGCCGCCCTCATGGAGTCGGTCATATTGTCCGCATACATGACCACATGACCCTCCGCATTACGGGCAGCGCGGCCGACCGTCTGGATGAGCGAGGTCTCCGAACGCAGGAAGCCTTCCTTGTCCGCATCCAGTATGGCTACCAGTGAGATCTCGGGAATATCCAGCCCCTCTCGCAGCAGATTGATGCCAACCAGCACATCGAACACATCCAGACGCATATCCCTTATGATCTCCGCGCGCTCCAGCGTATCGATGTCGGAGTGCAGGTACTTCACCCGGATTCCCACTTCCTTCATATAATCCGTCAGATCCTCCGCCATGCGCTTTGTCAGCGTCGTGACGAGAACCTTGTTGTGCTTCTCCGTCTCCCTGCGGATCTCCCCGATCAGATCGTCGATCTGTCCCTCCACAGGGCGCACGCTGATCTCGGGATCCAAAAGTCCCGTGGGTCGTATGATCTGCTCTGTCCGCAAAAGCTCATGCTCCTCCTCATAGTCGGAGGGCGTTGCCGATACGAACAGCATCTGGTCGATATGGGACTCAAACTCCTCAAAATTCAGCGGGCGGTTGTCCAGCGCCGAGGGCAGCCGGAACCCGTAGTCCACAAGCGTCGTCTTACGGGATCTGTCCCCCGCGTACATGCCGCGGATCTGCGGTATGGTAATGTGGGACTCGTCTATGATAATGAGGTAATCGTCGCCAAAATAGTCCATGAGACAATGGGGCGGCTCCCCCTCCTTCGTGCCGCTCAAGTGGCGGGAATAATTTTCGATGCCGGAGCAGAAGCCCGTCTCCCGGAGCATCTCCACGTCAAAATTCGTCCGCTCCGAAATCCGCTGTGCCTCCAGCAGCTTGTCCTCGCCCTTGAAATACCGGATCCTCTCCTGCAATTCCTTCTCAATGTTCTCGCAGGCTGTGCGGATCTTCTCCGCAGCCACCACATAGTGGGATGCCGGGAAAATGGAAATATGGTTCAGCGTGGCGTGAACCTGTCCGGTCAAGGGATCCACCTCGCAGATCCGGTCGATCTCATCCCCGAAAAACTCCACCCGGATCAGATAATCGCCACCCTGCGCCGGATAAACCTCCACCACATCGCCCCGCACGCGGAAAGTACCGCGCTGTATGTCCATATCATTCCGGTCATACTGGATATCGATCAGCTCCCGCAGCACCTGATCCCTGTCCTTGCTCATGCCCGGGCGCAGGGATACGATCATGCCCTGATAATCCTCCGGGCTGCCCAGACCGTAGATACAGGAAACGCTCGCCACCACGATCACATCCCTTCGTTCCGTCAGGGATGCGGTCGCCGAGAGCCTGAGTCTGTCGATCTCCTCATTGATTGCGGAATCCTTTGCAATGTAGGTGTCCGTGGAGGGTACATACGCCTCCGGCTGGTAATAGTCATAGTAGGACACAAAATATTCTACCGCATTGTTCGGGAAAAATTCCTTCATCTCGGAATAGAGCTGACCCGCCAGCGTCTTGTTGTGGGCAATGATCAGGGTCGGCTTGTTGAGCTGCTGTATCACGTTTGCCATGGTAAAGGTCTTGCCGGAACCCGTCACACCCAGAAGCGTCTCAAACTGGTTGCCCTGCCGGAAGCCCTCCACAAGCTCTGCAATCGCCTGCGGCTGGTCGCCTGTTGGTTTGTATTCAGATACCAGTTCAAAATGATCCATGTCTGCTTTCCCTTCCGAATTTCTGAATTTCTGACTTTCTAAACATAGTATATACAAAAAGGATATGATTACTGCATTCCACAGTATATCATACCCTTTTCAAAATTGCAAACATTTGTTCTGTTTTTACTGCTCTGCGATCTTCTCCTTGATCAGATCCCATGCTGCCTGCTTCTGGTTGTCGAATTTCTCCTCGCTGTAGTACCGCTCACTGTCAAGCTCACATACCACATCGGGATCGATGCCCACGCCGTGGATGTTGATTCCATTCGGCGTATAGTACGAGCTGATGGTCAGCTTCACTGCCGATCCGTCGCTGAGTTCAACCGGGCGCTGCACAATTCCTTTTCCGAAGGTGGTGGTTCCGAGCAGTGTGCCGATACCGTAATCCTTGATTGCACCCGCCAGAATTTCCGAAGCGCTGGCGGAATTTCCGTTCACCAGCACCACCAGAGGCACATCAAGCTGTCTGGTTCCGTCGCAGCTGTATTCCTGACGGTTGCCATCCCGGTCCTCCGTGTAAACGATCAGTCCCTTGGGAAGAAGCATGCGGGCAATATTTACCACCGTGCTCAGGTTACCGCCGGGATTACTTCTCAGATCCAGAACCAGTCCCCTCATGCCGGAGCCCTTCGCCATGGCAAGCGCCTCCGCAAACTGATCCTCCGTCACAGTGTCAAATTCCGTAATCTGGATGTAAGCCACCTCATCATCCAGCATCTCATAGTTGACCGTGGGTGCCTCCACTCTGGCGCGCACGATGTCCTTTTCAATCTGTTCACCGTCCCGCACCAGCGTCATATGCACCTCTGTTCCCTCTTCGCCCTTGATCAGTCCTACCACCTGCTGCAGCGTAAGTCCGTACACATCCTCGTCCCCTACCATGTAGATGATATCTTCCTCTCTGAGGTCAGCTTCCTCCGCAGGCGTTCCCGCAATCACACCGCTGATCTTCGCATATCCGGTGACAGTATCCAGACTCACATAGGCGCCGATTCCGTAATAGATTCCCTGGGAATCGGTGTAGAGCTGCTCCAGTTCCTCCGCGGAATAATACTCGGAGTAGGGATCTCCGAGGGATTCCACCATGCCCTTGAAAGCGCCGTTCTGCATGGCCTCCTTATCCACATCTGCCTTGTAGAAATAGGCGTCGATCACCTCCTCGATAAGCTGCATCTTTTGAACCATGGCGTCGTCCACCGCCGTAGTTTCGTCCGTCTGCTCATTGCTGTCATCCTTTTTGCCGTCGGCGGAGGAAAGGGTGTAATCCTTTCTGCCGGAGCCGGTCTGGAGCCGGTTTGCCACATACACACCGCTGACGATCAGCAGGGACATCGCCAGTCCCGTAATCAGTCCGCAGTAAAAATATTTACCGCTCTTGTCCTTCCTGTTGTTCTGATTTTGCTGTGGATTCTGCTGTGGCGCCTCCACCGCATAAATTTCATTCTCTTCCATGATTTTCCTTCCCTTCCCGATGCCGCCCCATTACTGCGACAGATAATTCCACGGACTTGTATAAGCACCGTTCAGACGCACGCTGAAGTGCAGGTGCGGTCCGGTAGAACGCCCGGTGGAGCCCACCGCTGCAATCGTCTCACCCCGCACCACAACGGCGCCGGCGGACACATATAGCTTTGAAGCATGCATATATATGGTATACAGACCGCTTCCATGGTCGATCATCACATAATTTCCCATGGAGCTGCTATATGCGGCAGCCACCACCTTTCCGTCGTATGCCGCATAGATTGCCGTTCCCGTGGGGGCGGCAAAATCTACGCCGTTATGAAACTTCTGCACACCCAGCGTAGGGTGGATCCGGTTTCCATACTCACTGGAAATACGGGTGTAGGACGCCAGCGGAAACTTGAACTGTCCGCCGTCATAGATAATCACGCTTCCGCTTTCCGCAAGAAGCTTCCGCTTTTCCTCCGCAATCGCCTTCTCCAGCGTCTCTATGATTTCATTCTGTTCCTTCACATCCGCCTCGTACTCCCTGATAGCGGCATCCTTATTGGAAATGTTGGAGTCATATTCCCTGATTGCCTGCTCCTTCGCCGCAATCAGCTCCTCCAGCGCAGCTTCCTCCGCCAGAACGCCCTCCCGCATCTCGTCGAGAACCTCTTTTGCAGCGACCAGCTCCTGCTCGCACAATTCGATGAGCTGGCGGTTTAACATGTATTCATCCAGCAGATTCTGACTGTACGCCGAAACCTGCTCCACATATTCCAGCTTGTTCAAAATATCACTGAAGGTGCCGCCGCTGAACAACAGATTCAAAAAAGAGGAATCCCCCTGTTCATAGGTCATCTGAATCTGGATCACCATGGACTCGTACTGCTGCTCTTCCTTTTCCCTGGCTGCGGCAAGCTCCTCCCGGGTGACGGCGATCTCGGCTTCCTTGTCCGCGATCTGCATATTCAGATCGGCAATGTTCGCCTGAATCTCCTCCAGCTTCTGATCCAGCTCAGTCACATATTTCTTCAGGTCATTCTTTTCTGCTTCCAGTTGTTTTTTGATCTTTTTTGCATCCGTAAGGGAATTTTGGAGGTTCTTTCTCTCCTCCTCCGCCTTTTTGATCTGCTCCTCCTTCTGCCGGATGCTTTCGGAGGTGAGCGATGTGGCAGAAGAAGATACCTGCATACGGCAAAACATGGCAACTCCCAGCGCTATGCCCAACAGCAGAACCAGAATCCCCACTGTCCTTTTCTTCATTCTCTGCAATCCTTCTTCTTTTTACTCTTGATATGTCTCAGACTCTCAGGTGCTTGCGCACGGTTGAGAAGCTTCCCAGAAATCCGATTCCGATACCCAGTCCCAGCGCCACCGGGATCAGTACGGAAAATACCTCATCCACGGTGAGGAAATTCAACACCGAGCTGAGTGCCTGGAAGGAACCCGTCATGTAGACCACCGCCTTGTTGTAGAGGAAGTGGATGGCAAACAGCGGGATTCCCGCGCCGATCGCACCGATCAAAATTCCCTCAATCACAAAGGGGGCACGCACAAAAAAGTCCGTCGCGCCGATGTATTTCATAATATTGATTTCCTCCTGACGCACGGAGATACCGATGGTGACGGTATTGCTGATCAGGAATACGGATACGGCAAACAGGATAATGATGATCCCGGCAGATACATACGCGATCAGAAGGTTCGCACCGCTCAGGGCAGATGCCAGAATACTGTCGTTTCTGACTTTGCGCACCTCCGGTATGGACTGCAGCCATGTCACCAGCGCGTCCTGCATGGACACGTCGCTTAAATAAACCTCGTAGTTTTCATAATTGGCAAGCGGGTTTGTAGGAAAGCCCTCCGCATAATTTCCCTGATTCAGGTATTTTTCTTTGTAGGTCTCCCACGCCTGATCCGCCGAAACGAAATCCACTTTGGAGACCTCGGGTCTCAGCCGGATCAGATCCCCGATCTCCGCGATCCGGGCATCCGAAGCGTCCTCGTTGAAGAAAACGGTCACGCAGACCCCTTCCTCCGCCGTCCTGACAATATGCTGGAAGTTCATCACAATAGCGTAAAACATGCCGAACAAAAACAGACAGGCAGAAATCGTGGCAATGGACGCCAGCGAGAACCATTTGTTGCGGAAGATATTGCGGACTCCCTGCCTGAGAGTATAAAAAAACGTACTAATCTTCATCGATATACTCTCCTTCCTCCTCATCGCTGACAATCACGCCGCGCTTCATGGTCACCACACGCTTCTGCATGGCGTTCACGATCTCCCGGTTGTGGGTCACCACAACCACTGTGGTTCCCGCCGCATTGATCTCCTCCAGAAGCATCATGATCTCCCATGAGTTCTTGGGATCCAGATTTCCCGTAGGCTCATCCGCCAGCAGGATGGAGGGCTTGTTGATCAGAGCCCTCGCCAGTGCAACTCTCTGCTGTTCACCCCCGGAAAGCTGCTTCGGTTTTGCCTTATACTTTCCCGCAAGTCCCACCGTAGCCAGAACAGCCGGCACATTTCTGCGGATCTCCTTGGTCGGCACCTGCACAATGCGCTGTGCAAACGCTACATTCTCGTAGACATTGCGATCCTTCAGCAGACGGAAATCCTGAAACACAATTCCCAAATTTCTGCGGAATTTGGGGATCTTGCGGTGCGGCAGCCTCGCCACATCATGTCCCATAACCCAGACCTTTCCTCCCGTTGCCGTCAGTTCGCGCAGAAGAAGCTTGATCAGGGTCGATTTTCCCGATCCGCTGTCCCCCACTATAAATACGAATTCTCCCTTTGCAATATGCAGCGTCACCCCGTTCAGCGCCGGTGCGCTCTCAGAGTAGACCTTGCTCACATTATCCAAAAAGATCAGTCCGTTCTCTTCGATCATTTTCTGTTGTCTCTTGCGTCTCTCTTCTTTTCTGGACATGTACTCTCCTATCTGAAGCAATTAATACTCAAACGTCTCCATGTACTTCATGTATTTCACTACCATCAGTGCGATCTTGAAGGTGATGGCATCCTCAAACACGCGCAGATCCAGCCCTGTACTCTTCTGCAGCTTGTCCAGACGGTACACCAGTGTATTGCGGTGGATAAAAAGCTGTCTGGAGGTCTCTGAAACGTTGAGGCTGTTCTCAAAAAACTTATGTATCGTCGTCAGGGTCTCCTCGTCGAAATCATCCGGACTCTTGCCGCCGAATATCTCCCTGATGAACATTTTGCACAGGGGAATGGGCAGCTGATAGATCAGACGGCCGATACCAAGCTCGCTGTACGCAATCACATCCCTTTCGTCAAAGAAGATCTTTCCTACATCCAGCGCCATCTTCGCCTCCTTGTAGGAACGGCTGACCTCCTTGATCTCATGCACCACCGTACCGTATGCGATGCGCACATTCTGCACGCCCTCTTTCTCAAGATAAGTCTCCAGTGCCCTGGCAGTCCTCTCGATCTCGCGGTTTCCCTCGCCCTCCGCAAGCTCCTTTACTACTATAACATTATTTTCATCCACTGCGGTAATGAAATCTTTGCTATTATTTCCAAAATATGCCCGGGACAGCTCCAGCGCATTGTTGTCCTTTCCGTTCTCGGACTCCACGATCATGGCAACCCGGCTGACATCCGTGGGAATGTGAAGCTTCTTGGATCTGCTGTAAATATCCACCAGGAGCAGATTGTCCAGAAGAAGGTTTTTGATAAAGTTGTCCTTGTCAAAACGCTCCTTATACGCCACCAGAAGGTTCTGAATCTGGAACGCCACCATCTTTCCGACCGTATAGACATCCTCGCCGCTGCCGTTCGCCACGAGAATATATTCCAGCTGCTGCTCGTCAAATACTTTGAAATACTGATAGCCCTGAATCTCCTGAGAATCCGCCGGAGATGCTGCAAGCTCCACCGCCTGCTTGGAGCAGTTGCCCATATCCATGGTCGCGGCAACCTCTTTGCCATCCGTATCCATCACGCAAAAGTCCACCCTTGCGATCACCTTGAGCCCCTCAATCGTGTTCTGTAAGATTTGATTTGATATCATTGCACTACTCCTTCTGGCAAAATTGACAATCACACACCCATTTTTTATTTTAATTTATTTTACCAAAAAAATCTACTGAAAAAATTGTTTTTTTTAGACAAACTAGACAAAAAGGAAGGGCTGCTTTCAAAAGCCCTTCCTTCGCGTCCGATTTATTTTTTCAATTAATAGACTGTCTCACACGCGGATGTCAAAATTACCGCCCACCGCAGGGTTGACCGAACGTTCCATTGCTGCCGTATCGATCATCTGTACGAGATTGTCCGCCAGGGTCTTGTTGGACTCCATCGCCTTATCCAGCACTGCAATCCCAACCTTGCTGCCAAGCTGTGTCTGTGCCAATGTCGTTGACATTGCTGCAATATCCATAGCCGTTCGCCTCCTTTACGTTACCTGTATTATAGCACACTCAGTACCATTTCCACAACACAAATTATCATACCGATAATCACGGGGATTCCAAACACTTTTCCCTGCCTGCGCTCCGTCCAGATGCTTTTCAGTCTCTCCAGACGGTTCTCTCTCTTTGCCAGAAAGACGAGGACGCAGCCCGCAATGGGCAGGCAGACCACCGCCACCAGCAGTTCCAGACAGAGCATGGCTGCAAGCTGGCTGTTTGTCACGGCGGTCTCGGCAGCCTCAATCACATCCGTCTGTCCAAACAGCTCCGCCAGATCCTGCGACAGTCCGCTCAGTTTTTCCACACCGAATAGTGCGATCACGCTTCTGGCATTGACGGTGATATGGAAAATGATGGATGCCCAGATGCTTCCGGTCGCCTCCACCAGCAGCGCCATGCTGATACCGAGGACAAAGGCATACCCCATCTGATTGAAGTTCATATGCACCATGCCGAACAAAAGCGCACTGAGCAGCGTAGATTTCCACACAGACGCGGACTCCCGCATGCCGCCGAAAATAGCGCCCCGGAAAACGACCTCCTCCACAAAAGGGCCGTAGACCGCAATTGCCAGAAAACAAAGTCCGAAACCGGTGTTCAGCATCTGCGGGCTCATCTGGGAAACGGTGTTTTCTACAAAAAACATGGACAGAATATTCATCAGCGTCGCGGCAGGCATGGCAAGGAACGCAAACAGAACCGTCATCAGTGCCGTGGAAATTTTGATCTTATGAAACCTGCACACTTTCAGAGGATTGCTTCTGTTGAAAAGAAGAAACAGCAGCGTGGGCACCAGCATCAGGGTCTCTCCGAAGAATAGGGCAAACTCAAAGCTCATGCCGCGGATCGGAAGAAACCGCATCAGATAACTGAGCAGATATTGTACGCCCAGATAAACCACCACTACGATCAAAAACAGCCATCCCGATTTCTTACTGTTCATATCTCTTTCGCCTTTCTTACACCCTGCGGATTGTCTTTTCCCCAATGGTGATCTTTCCGTTCTTCAAAAGATGCCCGACGGCACGCTTGAACTCGTTCTTGCTCATCTGCATCTCGCGGCGTATGACCTCCGGTGCCGCCTTGTCATTGAATGGCAGAGCGCCGTCAAAGCTGTCGATCACCTGCAGAACCTTCTCCGCATCCTCCTCTATCTGGAGATACGCCTTTTCCCGGATGCTCAGATCCAGCTTTCCATCCTCGCGAACCGCCGTCACGCGGGCATTTACGGTATCTCCCACCTTCACATTCCCATACAGCTCCTTCTTGGGAATCAGTGCCGAATATTTATCGTCCACCGCCACAAACATGCCGAACTCCGGGCTTGTCTCATACACATAGCCGCTCACCCGGTCGTCCTTCCCGTAAGGGCTGTCCGTGGAAAGCCACGGATACACGTTCATGGTGGCACAAAGTCTGCCGCTCTTGTCTATATAGAGGGACGCCAGCACGCTGTCGTCTGCCTTCACCGTACAGGTCTGCTGTTTATATGGAAGAAACAGATCCTTCTCAAGTCCCCAGTCAAGGAACGCGCCGTATTTGTTCACCTGTGCCACGCGCAACCTGCCCACCTCTCCCATCTTAAGCAGGGGCTCCTTCACCGTGGAGATCATGCGATCCCTGGAATCCCGGTAAACGAACACCTCCAGCATATCGCCGCACTCCGTCCCTGCCGGAACCTGCTTTGCGGGGAGCAGGACTCTCTCCTCTTCCCTGTCCGCCTCGTCCGCCAGATAAACGCCGAACTCGACCTTTTTCACCACCTTGAGCGTCTGCCGCTCGCCCAGTCTGATCATACGGTCACACCACCCTTTTCTCTCTCTTCAAACTCCACGTTGACGTACACGCCGCCCTTTTCATCCTGTAGGGAAATTACCCACACATCATTGCCTCTTTCGCTTGTCTGGCGCAGGATATAGGGATGAAGCACATCATGGAGCAGCGCCTGTTTTCTGTATTCTGCCCGCATCTGCCGTATATCGAAGCCCTCCGGCAGAAACTCCATCGCCATACGCACATACTGCCCGTTGTTGACATGCTGGTTGATGTCAAGGTGATGGGGGCGCACCACAATATCTTCCTCAAAATGCCCCGCACCCTTGCTCTGTATCCGATGGCTGTCATATTCCATGGGCAGCTTTTCTTCCAGCGCATATTTCTCAAGCATCTCCGCATTCAGGTAAACCGGCTTGAACCGCTCCGTGTCAAGCAGCGTCCACAGGGAGTTGGCGCACGCCAGATCCTGTCCCTGTGCATCCCGCATGAAAAAATTACGGTAGCCGAAGCAGCCCTTGAAGTGGTAGGGAAACGTACCCACGGTCACCTGGTCGCACAGTCCGGGAAAGCGGTTCACCACGATCTGCCATGTGGAGAGCACCCAGACCAGCTTCTGCTGTCTCAAATATTCCACGCCGATTCCGAGATCCTCGGAGTGAAAGGTAGAGCAGTCCTGAAAATAATCCAGCAAGCTCTCCAGAGTAAGCCTGCCCTTGCTGTCTGTTTCACTGTAACGTATTCTCGCATCAAATGTATACATGCTGCCGCCCTTTCCCCGCCTTTCGGCGATCGTCCGATTTCATTATAACACTATAGGGGAGAAATAAAAAGACCTCACGAAATTCGTGAGGCCGATAGCAGGGCTACAAGGATTCGAACCTTGAAATGACGGAGTCAGAGTCCGTTGCCTTACCGTTTGGCGATAGCCCTTCATGCGATTACCTTATGCATTATACAAGAAGTATTTCTATTTTGCAATACCTAAATTCAAAAAATTTGGACTTTTACGAAAATCCGCAGAAAGCCCCGCGCAGAACGCGGAGCTTTCCGGTTTATTTCTATAGGGGGAATGGTAATGAAGACTTCCTAAACTTCAAAGGTCAGTTCGCCGTAGGTGGGCATCGGCCATACATTCTTGTCAACGATCATTTCAAGTTCATCCACAGGAGTTCTCAGTTCAGCCATGGCTTCCTTTACAACGTCCTTGTAGAAGAACGCCTGTGCCTTTGCATCCGCCATCGCTGCTGCCTCCGCAGTCGCCTGCTTCAGTTTGCCGTAAGCTGCCTTCACTTCCGCCAGCTTCGTGCTCACGGTGTTAAGCATCTCTGCCTGAACGGACGCATCCGCGCCTGCCTCCTTCACTGCCACAACGGTGTCAGCAAGGGACCTGCTGTACTTCACCACTGCCGGAAGAATCTGCTTTCCTGCCATATCCAGCATGGTGAGTGCCTCGATGTTCAGGGTCTTTGCATAGGTTTCGTAGAGAATCTCCTCGCGGGATTCCAGCTCAACCTTGGTGAAGATGCCAAACTTCTCAAACAGCTTCACGGACTTGTCGGTGGTCAGCGTGCCTGCTGCCTCGATCATGGACCTGATGTTGGGAAGTCCTCTTCTCTCCGCCTCGGCAACCCACTCGTCGGAGTAGCCGTCGCCGTTGAAGATGATCCGCTGATGTTCGGTCATGTATTTCTTGATCAGATCATGTACTGCCATATCAAAATCTTCCGCTTTTTCCAGCTCGTCGGCAGCCTCGCAGAATGCCTCTGCCACAATGGCGTTCAGGGTCGTGTTGGGGCTTGCGATGGAATCGGAGGAACCAACCATACGGAACTCAAACTTGTTGCCGGTAAATGCGAACGGTGAGGTTCTGTTACGGTCTGTAGCATCCTTATCCACATCAGGAAGAGTTGACACGCCTGTCATAAGCTTTCCGCCGTCCAGACAACGTGCTGCCTCGCCGGTCTCAACCAACTGCTTCACCACATCCTCAAGCTGCTCGCCAAGGAATACGGAAATGATTGCGGGAGGTGCCTCGTTTGCTCCCAGTCTGTGATCGTTTCCTACGTCGGAAGCACTCTGACGGAGCAGATCCGCATGAATATCGACTGCCTTCAAAATGCAGGCAAGAACCAGCAGGAACTGGATATTTTCGTTGGGGGTATCGCCGGGATCCAGCAGGTTTACGCCGTTGTCCGTACCCAGTGACCAGTTGTTATGCTTGCCGGAGCCGTTCACTCCCGCGAAAGGCTTCTCATGCAGCAGGCAGGTCATGCCATGACGGCCTGCTACCTTCTTCATGGTCTCCATCACAAGCTGGTTGTGGTCTACCGCAATATTTGCCGTCTCGTAGATGGGAGCCAGCTCATGCTGTGCGGGTGCAACCTCGTTGTGCTGCGTCTTGGCTGTCACGCCCAGCTTCCACAGCTCCACATTCAGATCCTTCATGTATGCGCCGATTCTCTCGCGGATCGTACCGAAGTAGTGATCCTCCAACTCCTGTCCTTTGGGAGCCGGTGCGCCGAACAGGGTTCTGCCTGCAAATACCAGGTCAGGACGCTGTAAATATTTCTCTCTGTCTACCAGAAAATACTCCTGCTCCGGCCCGACGGATGCCACCACCTTGGTTGCCTCCGTATTGCCAAACAGGCGGACGATACGGAGCGCCTGCTCACTGATTGCCTCCATGGAGCGGAGAAGCGGTGTCTTCTTGTCAAGAGCCTCGCCCTTGTAGGAGCAGAAAGCGGTGGGAATGCAAAGGATCACGCCCGTTGCATCTTCCTTCAGGAATGCGGGGGAAGTGATATCCCACACGGTGTAGCCTCTCGCCTCAAAGGTTGCGCGAAGTCCGCCGGAGGGGAAGGAGGAAGCATCCGGCTCGCCCTTGATCAGCTCCTTGCCGGAAAATTCCATGATCATATGTCCTTCTGCATCGGGATGGGTCACGAACGCATCCTGTTTTTCTGCCGTAATGCCTGTCAGCGGCTGGAACCAGTGGGTATAGTGGGTCGCACCGTTCTCCACAGCCCAGTCCTTCATCGCCTTAGCGACTACATCCGCCGTTGCAAGGGATAACTCGCCGCCTTGATCCATAACCTTCTTTACTTCCTTGTAAACACTTTTGGGAAGGCGTTCTTTCATTTTGCCGAGAGTGAATACATTTTTGCCAAACAGTTCTTCAACATTCAATACTTCGCTCATAACTTTCTCCCTTTCTTTTCCTTATTTTCCGGTACCCGAACCGGCTCCTTCAGTCATATGACCAACAAAAAAGTGCTCCAAAATACCATTTTGGAACACCCTCGTTCAAGATACCTATATTGCGAAGCCTCGCTTCGTTTTCTATAAGATACCCCTATTTGCGTTAAAATGCAAGCCCTTTTTTCATTTTCCGCATTTTTTTGATTTCAGCCTGCGTTTTCGGGTGATTCGCTGTACACATTGTACAATATGGACAATGTTTTGGTCAATGCCTATTTCCCCGTGCGCAGCAAATCATATTGATCAGCTTTTCCCGATAATGACACCCACAACACCTGCAGGGGATGCGGCGCGCTCTCCACGTTCTCCCCTTCCTCAGTATGTATTGCGTGCACAATGACGGAGCGGTTTTCCCCATCCGGGCGCATCACCTCGATGCGGTCACCCACACAAAATTTATTTCGCTGTCTGATCCTGACGCGGCAGCCCTCCTCAGGCTCATCCTGCGCCGGGCGCTTCACATCCTCCACGATTCCCAGATATACCGACTCATTCACATAAGTGTTGCTGTCGTAGATCTGGGTGTTCTCATCCGTCTTGCCAAAGTAGAAGCCCGTGGTGAACTGACGGTAGGTGCATTTTGCAATCTCGCTGCGATACCAGTCAAGATTGGCGCGGTATTTCTCCTCCGATTCAAAGTAGTCGTCGATGGCACGGCGGTAGGTTCTTGCCACCACCGCCACATAGAGCGCCGTCTTCATACGTCCCTCGATCTTGAAGCTGTCAATGCCCGCCTCCACCATCTCGGGAATATACTCCACCATGCACAGATCCTTGGAGTTGAAAATAAAGGTTCCCCTCTCATTTTCGTATACGGGCAGATACTCGCCGGGTCTGGTCTCCTCCATCACCGCGTATTTCCAGCGGCAGGGGTGCGTGCAGGCGCCCTTGTTGGCGTCCCTCCCGGTAAAATAATTGCTTAACAGGCATCTTCCCGAGTAGGAGATGCACATTGCCCCGTGCACAAAGCTCTCGATTTCCATTTCCCCGGGTATGTTTTCCCGGATCTGGGCGATCTCCCGGAGGGAAAGCTCCCTTGCGGACACCACTCTCTTTGCGCCCTGCTCCCACCAGAAACGGTAGGTCAGGTAGTTGGTATTGTTCGCCTGTGTGGAGATGTGCCGTTCTATTTCGGGGCAGATCTCCTTTGCCAGCATATACATGCCCGGATCCGAAATAATCAGCGCGTCCGGGGCGATCTCCTTAAGCTCCGCAAAGTAGCGCCTCGCGCCGTCCAGATCCCCGTTGTGCGCGAGGATATTTGCCGTCACATAGACCTTCACCCCTGCCCCGTGGGCAAACGCGATTCCCGCCGCCATCTCCTGCGGGGAAAAATTCTTTGCCTTGGCTCTGAGCCCGAATGCCTCCCCGCCGATATATACCGCATCCGCGCCGTAACGCACCGCTGTTTTCAGCACCTCTAAGCTGCTCGCCGGAACCAGCAGCTCCGGTTTTTTCCGATCCGTCATATTCTCACCCCTTTATTCTGGTACTCAAGGAAACGCCGTCCCCCACCGGCAGTATCACTGTCTCCAGCAGTTCATGGTGGGTCAGCTCGTACAGATAATCCCGCATCCGCGCATGGATGGTGCGGTTCCGTCTGGTCACGGCAAAACGGGATTCCAGCACATCCCCGTCCTGCAATACATTGTCGGAGACCAGCAGACCGCCCTCCCCGAGCAGGCGCACCGCATCCGGGAGAAAGTGAAGGTATTGCCCCTTTGCCGCGTCCATAAAGATAAAATCGTAGGTGTCGTCCAGCGTGCGCAGGATCTCCGCCGCGTCGCCTTCCAAAAGGGTAATGGCATCTTCCTTTCCCGCCCGTCTGAAGTTTTCCCTCGCCACCGGTATCCTCTTTTCATACTTCTCAATGGTGGTGATCCTGCAGCCCTCGGGCGCATACTCACTCATCAGCAGCGCCGAAAAACCAACTGCCGTTCCCACCTCAAGGATATTCCGCGGTCTGTGCGCCGCCATCAGAAACCGGAGCAGGTTCTGGGTCTGGGTTCTCACGATGGGAACCGCATCCGCCCGCGCCTCTTTCTCTATCTGGTTTAAAAAAGGAGTATTGCCTTTATCAAACGAGTTAATAAAGGCAATCATTCTATCATCCGTTATCATTTTCACTTCCCGTTTCTTCTGCGGAGCCGGTCTCTCCGGTCGTGTCCCCGGCCGTTCCTCCGGTGGACTGGCTCGTGCCGTCCTCCTCCGTACTCTCCGTGGTCTGCGGCGACATAACCTCCATCATCTCCTGCATGGTCATGGAGGTATTCAGGGTATACACGCCCGGCTGCAGCTTATCCTTGTAATGGGAAAGCAGGTTCTGGATATAGAAAAGCTTCGCGTCCCGGATCAGCCCCTTGGTTTCCAGAATCTCGCCGATCTGAAGCGTGCTCTTTCCCATCGTGATCTCCACGGTGACATCCGCTCCCGGGCTTGCCGCCACGGGTTCTTCCTTAAACACACGGTAGCCATAGTCGTACGCCATGACCGCAGCCTTGTATACTGCCACAATGACAAGCGCAGCGACCGCCACTTTCAATACGGTGCTGATAACCGCCATCACAATCTGTTTGGCATTCATCGCAATACCTCCTAATCAAAATCCAGAGCCGAGGTGACCTGCGCAAAAACCTGCTGCATCATTCTGCAGAAATCCAGCTCTGCGGCGAGAAAATCGGAAACCAGAGGATCCTCCCTGAATTTCTCATATCTGCCCTCAAACTCTTCCATCTTCTGAAAAAGGTCGTCGTCCTCCGGCATGCTCTGCAGCTTGTAATTTTCATCCCGGAAAGCATTGATCTGCGCCCTCAGCTCGGGAAAGCGGTCCACTCTGGTCTTTTCCCTCTGGTATGCCTCATATTCCTTTGTCTCTCTGATTGCCGCAATCAGATCTCCCACTGCACAATCCAGCTCTCTCATATAGCCTCGCATCCGTCTCCCGATTTTTATACTTCCATGATGATGGGAAGGATCATCGGACTTCTCTTTGTCTTTTTCCAGACGTAGTCGGACAGGACATCCTTGGTCGTGGTCTTGATCTTGCCCCAGTCGGTGATTCCTCTGTCCACCAGACCCTGCAGGGCGTCATCCACCACCTGTCTCGCCTCTTCCATCAGCTCGTCGGACTCACGCACATACACAAAGCCTCTGGAAACGATGTCCGGTCCCGACACGATCACATTGCCCACTCGATCCAGCGCCATGACCACAATCAGGATACCGTCCTCCGCCAGATGCTGTCTGTCCCTGAGCACCACATTTCCCACATCTCCTACGCCGAGACCGTCCACCAGAATGGATCCCACCGGAACCTTTCCCGTCACGGCGGCGCCGTCTCCGGAGAGCTCCAGCACATCACCGGAGGAAAGGATGAAAATATTGTCCTTTTCAATACCCAGATTCTCCGCAATCTTTGCCTGTGCGCGCAGATGCTTGTATTCACCGTGTACCGGCACTGCATACTTGGGCTTCACCAGCGTATAGATCAGCTTGATCTCCTCCTGGCAGGCATGTCCCGACACATGGGTATCCTGAAAAATTACATCCGCACCCTTGCGGAACAGCTCGTTGATCACCTTGGTAACCGCCTTCTCGTTGCCCGGGATGGGGTTTGATGAGAAAATGACCGTATCGCCCGCGCCGATGGTGATCTTCTTGTGCATGTCGGAAGCCATGCGGGACAATGCCGCCATGCTCTCCCCCTGACTGCCCGTGGTGATAATCACCTGCTGCTCGGGCGGATAATTCTTCAGATGTTCCACATCGATCAACGTCTTGTCTGGTATATTCAGATAGCCCAGAGAAGCCGCCGTCTCAATGATACTGACCATGCTGCGTCCCTCGACCACCACTTTTCTGCCGAATTTATATGCCGTGTTGATAATCTGCTGCACACGGTCTACATTGGAGGCGAAGGTCGCCACGAAAATTCTCGTATTCTTATGGTCGGAGAACAGCGTGTCAAAGGTTCTGCCCACCGTTTTCTCCGAGGGTGTAAAGCCCGGGCGCTCCGCATTGGTGGAGTCACACATCAGCGCCAGCACACCCTTCTTGCCGATCTCCGCAAAGCGCTGAAGATCGATGGCGTCACCGAACACCGGCGTATAGTCTACCTTGAAATCGCCCGTATGCACCACCACGCCCGCCGGGGAGTAGATGGCAAGCGCAGCCGCGTCCACGATGCTGTGGTTGGTCTTGATAAACTCGATCCTGAACTGTCCCAGATTAATGGACTGACCAAACTTGACCACCTTGCGCTTGGTGTTTTTCTCCATATTGTGTTCTTTCAATTTATTTTCAATGATGCCCATTGTCAGCTTAGTCGCGTAGATGGGCACATTGACCCGGCGCAGCACATATGGGAGCGCGCCGATGTGATCCTCATGTCCGTGGGTGATCACAAACCCCTTTACCTTATCCAGATTCTCCTCCAGATACGTCACATCGGGGATGACCAGATCGATTCCCAGCATATCGTCCGCAGGGAAAGAAAGACCGCAATCCACCACAACGATACTGTCTTCGTACTCGAAGGCAGTAATGTTCATACCGATTTGTTCCAGACCTCCGAGGGGTATCACCTTCAGAGCGGAACCTGCCTTATTCTCTTTTTTCTTCAATTAGTTACCTCCATATCAAATCTTCGTTATTCCAGCGAAATATCTTCCATCATGTCCTGAAAAACCTGCGCAATGGCGGCAAGCTCCCTGTCGTCCTCCACGATGGCGTAGATCGCCTCTTCCTCTCCGTCCTTGGAGAGATCTTTTAAAATCAGAGCATCCGAGTCTCCTTCTTCCTCCTCGGTGACCAGAATGTAATCCGTTCCGCCGATCCTGGTCTGCTCCAATACATAAAATTCTACTTTTTCTCCGTCCGCTCCCTCGGGAGCAAATACTATTTTTTCCAATCCAGATTCCTCTTGTCCAAATACCCCTGCAAAATAAAGCAGGCAGCAATTCTGTCTACATGTTCCTTGCGGTCCTCCCTGCGGATGCCCGCCTCCATCATTGCCTTGTCGGCGGCGACCGTGGTAAGCCGCTCATCCCAGAGCATCACCGGCAGACCGGTACGCCGCTCAAGCTTGTCCTGAAACTCCTTGGTCAGTTCAACGCGGATTCCCTCCGTATTGTTCATATTCTTCGGATATCCCAGCACGATCTCCTCCACGCCGTACTCCACGATCAGCTCCTCGATCCGCGCCAGCGTCTGGCGGAGCTTGTTTTCCTCTTTGCGCCTGATGATCTCGATTCCCTGCGCAGTCAAAAGCAGCGGGTCGCTGATCGCCACGCCCACTGTCTTTGATCCAAAATCAAGTCCCATGATACGCATGCGTTTTCTTCCTTTTCTCCCGTGCTATTTCCAATGATTCGTGCGAATATATTCCGTCAGAAGCTCCTCGACCAGCTCGTCCCGCTCCACCTTCATGATCAGGCTTCTCGCGTTCTTATGGCTGGTGATGTAAGTAGGATCCCCACTCATAATATAACCCACGATCTGATTGACCGGATTGTATCCCTTCTCCGTCAGTGCCTCGTAAACCGTGGACAACACGACCTTCACTCCCGTTTCCGGCTCTGTTTCCACTTTAAAGTACTGTGTATTTCCCAAGTCCTGCATACCGACTCACCCTCACTTTTGCAAATTTCCCTCTTATGCTGTTTCGGCTCATTTGCGTCAAAAGACACCCTTCTTTTTATCTTAAACTATATTTTCGGAAAATTCAACCCTGAGGAATCCATCTGTCACTCCATGAACAAAATTTCATCCTCCAGAAATCCCCCGATTCTCCCCGTCAGGATCTGATTCGACAGATTTTCTCCTGTTTTCTTTGCCACCTTCACATACTCTTTGGTGTGTCCCACACAATAGGTTCCGCCGTCAATTTCTTTTTTCTCCTCGAAGAGCACCGTGACCTCTTTCCCCAGATAAAAGGCGCGGAAATCGCGGGATTGCTGCTTCTCCAGCGCAAAGAGCCTGCCGCTTCGCGCCGACTGCACCGCATTGGTGAGCTGCCCCGGCATGTCCGCCGCGCGGGTTCCCTTTCTTCTGGAATATTTGAAAATATGAATCTCGTACAGATTCATCCTTTGCAGGAACTCACAGGTCTCCTCAAATTCCTGCTCCGTCTCCCCCGGAAAGCCCACGATCACATCCGTGGTGATCGCCGGATGGGAAAATGCCCTTCTCAGATATTCCACGCCCGCCGCATACTCCGCCGTGGTGTAGTGGCGGTTCATCCGTCTGAGCGTGTCGTCGCACCCACTTTGCAGGGAAAGGTGGAAATGCGGGCAGAGTTTGCGGTTTTCTGCCAGACGCGCCGCCGATTTTTCCGTGATGATGCGGGGCTCCAGCGAGCCCAGCCGGATCCGCTCAATCCCGTCCACATCGCTGATCCGCTCTAACAGATCCAGAAGCTTGGAGCGGCTGCCGTAATCCCGCTGCCCCGTCTCGCGCTTGTCGGTCAGGCTCTCTCCCCGCTCCCACGCTTCATCCTCAAAATCAATTCCGTAGGAGCTGATGTGGATGCCCGTCAGCACAACCTCCTTGCAGCCTGTCCGCGCAAGCCCTTCCATCTCCTGCCGGATGTCCTCCCATCTGCGGCTTCTCACCCTGCCTCTGGCGTAAGGGATCACACAGTAGGAGCAGAACTGGTTGCACCCGTCCTGAATCTTGATGTAGGCGCGCGTATGCCCCAGAGGCTTCTTGAGCGTCATCTCCTCATAGTCGCAGGACGGGGCGTTGATGTCGATTACATCGGCACCGTACTCCGCGCCCTCCCGCTCTGCCAGAAAATTCCGGAGAATGCTCGCCAGATCCTTCTTGCGGTTATTGCCCACCGCCAGATCCACGCAGTCGTCGGAGAGTGCCTCCTTGCCTGCCGTCTGCACATAGCAGCCCACCGCCACCACGATGGCTTTCGGGTTTCTCGCTTTCGCCTGATGCAGCATCTGCCGGCTCTTTCTGTCCGCAATATTGGTTACGGTGCAAGTGTTCACAATGTAAATATCCGCCACTTCATCAAATGGTACAATAACATAGCCCTCTTCTTGTAACATTTGTTGCATAACATCCATCTCATACGCATTCACTTTACATCCGAGGTTATGTAATGCTACACTTTTCATAGGAATCCTTTCAAATTTTGTATTGTTTTGGCATTGACTTTTACTACCGAACCCATTAATATGGAAGCAGAAGGTATGAATCATTTAAGGAGGTAATAAACCATGAAAACAGTTCAGATTTCCTTAAACTCCATTGACAAAGTAAAGTCTTTCGTTAATGATATTACGAAGTTCGATTATGACTTTGACCTTGTATCCGGCAGATACGTTATTGATGCAAAATCCATCATGGGTATCTTCAGTCTGGATCTTTCCAAGCCCATCGACTTGAACATTCATGCGGAAGAGAACATCGACGATGTGATGGCAGTTCTGAAGCCTTATCTGATCTAATCAGATATCGGAAGTCAAAAGCAGAACACCCGGATTTCTCCGAGGTGTTCTTTTTTGTGCCTCTATTCGTGATCGCTCACGATAATCAGTTCGTCCGTGTCCAGAGCCGTCTGCACCAGCTCGTCGATCTTCTCCTCAAGATTCTCCTCATGTCTGCGGATCACCTTCAGGCTGGGCTTCGTCACAGGGTGCTTTGCCACAAAGATCGTGCAACAGTCCTCATAGGGAAGGATGGAAGTCTCGTAGGTTCCGATCTTCTCTGAGATCTCCACGATCTCCTGCTTGTCAAATCCGATGAGGGGACGGTACACAGGAAGCTCGCACACCTCATTTGTCGCCACCAGACTGTGCATGGTCTGGGAAGCCACCTGCCCGATGCTCTCGCCCGTGATCAGTCCGAGACACTCCGTCTCCTTTGCAATATGCTCCGCAATACGCATCATATACCGGCGCATGATGATGGTCAGCTCCTCATGGGGACATTTCTCATAAATGTAAAGCTGGATATCCGTAAAGTTGATTACATGCAGATAGATGGGACCGGTGTACCGGGACACGATCCTCGCGAGATCGATCACCTTCTGTTTTGCACGTTCGCTGGTGTAGGGCGGGGCGTTGAAATAGACCGCATCGATCTTGACGCCGCGCTTTGCTATCATGTAACCGGCAACCGGGGAGTCGATGCCGCCGGATAAGAGCAGCATCGCCTTTCCGCCTGTTCCCACAGGCATTCCCCCGGGACCCGGAATAGTTTCGGAATAAATATAAATCTTCTCCCTGACCTCAATATTGAGCAGGATATCCGGATTATGAACGTCCACGCGCATCCCGGGAAATGCATTCAGGATCGCCTCTCCCAGATCCATGTTGATTACCATGGATTCCTTCGGATAATTTTTACGCGCCCTTCTCGCCTGTACCTTAAAGGTCTGATTGTGTTCGGGGTAAATCTCATTCAGATAGCGGATCACATCCTCACAGAGCTTCTCAAAGCCTTCATCCTCCACATAAACCACAGGGCAGATGCCGGAGATACCGAAAACTCTCTGCAGGTGTTCCACAGTCTCCTCAAAATCAAATTCCGTGAGCGCGTCCACATAGATGCGCCCCTGCGTCTTGTGTACCGAAAACGTGCCTTCGCACTTCTTCAGCGCATATTTGATCTGGTTGACAAGTGCATCCTCAAACAAATATCTGTTCTTTCCCTTTACACCGATCTCGGCATATTTTATCAAAAATGCTTTATACATAAATCTACCTTTCCTTATCGACGTGTATACCTGCGCAACATGGGAATCATATCATACATTGCCTGCAAAGTATAGTCTATTTCTTCCTGTGTGGTCTCAACCGACATGCTGAAACGGATGGTGGAATCCAGAAGATCCTTTTCCAGCCCGATTCCGCGCAGCGTTGCGGAGCCCTGTGTGTGCGGCTTGTTTGCCGAGCAGGCGCTGCCCGCCGACACATAGATTCCCTTGTCCTCCAGCGCGTGGAGCATCACCTCGCTGCGGACGCCCCGGATCGATACGCTGACAATGTGGGGCGCGCTGTCCGTCCCGGTAAGTCCGTTGACCTGAACATCGGGAATCACGGACACACCTCTTATGAAGCCTTCCTTCAGATCATAAAGCCTTGCCATGTCCGCGTCCAGATTTCCGTACAGAACCTCTGCCGCTCTCGCCATTCCCGCAATGCCCGGCACATTTTCCGTGCCCGAGCGCATGTTTCTCTGTTGTCCGCCGCCGTAGAGAATATTGTGGATCTTTACCTTTTCACCCACATACAGAAAACCGACGCCCTTGGGGCCATGGATCTTGTGACCGCTGACCGAAAGCAGGTCGATTCCCATTTTTTTAGGGTAGATGGCTGCCTTGCCGAAGCCTTGTACCGCATCCACATGAAATAAAACCGCCGGATTTTTTGTCTTGATCAGATGTCCCGCCTCAGCGATGGGCTGCAGGGCGCCAATCTCATTGTTGGTGTGCATGATCGATACCAGAATCGTGTCCGGGCGGATCGCTCTTTCCAGATCCTCCAAAGAAATCCTGCCGGTGTGATCCACCGGAAGATAGGTCACGGAAAAGCCCTGCTCCTCCAAATACCGCATGGTCTGCAAAATTGCCGGATGCTCCACCTGCGTGGTGATCAGGTGCCTGCCCGACCGATAGTTTGCCATGGCGCAGCCGATCAGTGCAAGATTATCCGACTCCGTGCCTCCGGAGGTGAAGAAGATTTCCTTCTCGTTCACCTTCAGGATCCTCGCCAGTGTCTCCTTGGCATACCGGATATATTTTTCCGCCCGGACGCCCTTCATATGCATGCTGGAGGGATTGCCGTAATCCTCGCACATGATCTTGGTCGTCAGGTCTGCCACTTCGGGAAATGTGCGCGTGGTCGCCGAATTATCCAAATATACTTCCATTGTATTTCTCCTTTTTCCCTCTTTATACAATATATGCGGCTATTTTTCCAACTGATACATAATCCACGCCATAACAGTCAACCCTGCCGTCTCCGTGCGCAGGATCCGCTTTCCCAGCGTGATTGGCACCGTACCGGCGTCCGCTGCCGCCTTGATCTCACTCTCCTCAAAGCCGCCCTCGGGGCCGATAAACACGGCAATGTCCGCATCCTCAGGCAGGGAGGAGATCATCTGCTTTGTCCGCTCCATGCCATCCGCAAGCTCGTACGGAATCATCTTCACTTCCATGCCGCCTGCCAGCTCCAATGCCCGTGCAAAGGTGACAGGTTCCGAGACCCGGGGGATGATCCGCCGCTTGCTCTGCTTTGCCGCAGCCTCTGCGATTGCCTGCCAGCGCTCCGTTTTCTGTCTTGCCTTTTTGGCATCCAGCTTCACCACGGCGCGCTTTGTCTCCACCGGGATCACCTCGTACACGCCAAGCTCCACCGCTTTCTGGATGATGAGCTCCATCTTGTCCGCCTTGGGAAGTCCCTGAAACAGGTGTACGCGGGAGGAAAGCTCCAGCCCGTCCTCCTTGATAAAGCGAAGCTCGCAGATCACCTGTTCCTCGCCGATCTCCACGATTCCGCAGCGGTATTCCCTGCCGTCCGTGCCGTTGCTGACCGCAATCTCCTCGCCGGGCTTCATGCGCAGCACATTCCGGATATGGTTTACGTCGCTTCCCGTTATAACGACACGCTTGTCATTTATTTGGTTTGGTTCCACAAAAAACTGGTACATACTTTCCGCCCTCTATCGGTTCTTCTGCGCCGTCACACTGACCCACTCGCCCTGATAGGTGACATCCAGCACCGTCAGTCCGGCTGCCTTCACCGCCTCCGTCACGGTCTCCTCTTTGTCGTCTATGATGCCGGAGGTGATATAGATGCCCCCGTCTTTAAGCTGATTTACGATCACGGGAGTCAGCGGCACCAGCACATCTGCCAGAATATTCGCAACCACAATGTCATAACAGCCGTAGCCCACCTTGTCCTGCACAGCCCGGTCTGTAATGATATTGCCGATCATCATCTCAAAATCCGCCGGGGCGATGCCGTTGCTTGCGCAGTTTTCCGCCACCGCTTCCACCGCGCAGGGATCCAGATCCGTTCCCACCGCGTGCTTCGCGCCAAACATCAGGGAGAGGATTGCCAGAATGCCGCTTCCCGTTCCCACATCCAGAAGCCGTGTCTCGGAATTGACATATTTCTTCAGCTGGCGGATGCAGAGCTGCGTTGTCTCATGCATTCCCGTGCCGAATGCCGTGCCCGGATCGATGTGCAGGATCATCCTGTCCTCGTCCTCCACCTTCACATCCTCCCACGACGGGATCACCAAAATATCGTCAATGTAGAACTGATGGAAATACTGTTTCCAGTTGTTGATCCAGTCAATATCCTCGGTCTCATCCACCGTCACGCTGCCCTCGCCGATGTCCATGAAGTCCCGCAGTTCCGCAAGCTCCTTTTCCACTGACGCAAGGATCTCCTCCTTCGTGGTCTCCTGCTCCTGCAAAAGCAGGCTTCCGTCTTCTTTCTCCTCCACGAAAAAGCTCAGATAGGCAATACCGTCATCATCCGGCTCCTGCGGCATGATGTCCACAAACATCTGCTCTTTTTCCCACGCAGACAAGGGTACGCGATCTTCGATCTGCGCACCCTCAAGTCCGATATCGTACAGCGTGCTGATAATAATGTCCTCAGCCTCTGTCACGGTTTTTATTTTGAATTTTACCCACTTCATCTGCTCACGCCTTTCCTGAAACCATACTCTCTGCTTATTGTAGCCTGTTCATGGAAGGGTGTCAATCAGAGTTCTATTTCCAAAACTTTTTCTTTTTGCTTCCGCCGTCATCCGGCTCGTCGCCCTCGGTAGCACGCTTTGCCGCATTCAACGTATCGCCGCACTCCGCATCGAACTGCTTCAACAGCTCCTTCGCCTCGTGGCTCAGCTTGTCGGGCACCTGCACCACCAGTGTGACATAATGATCGCCGCGGACATCCTTGTTGCGCAGCGTGGGAACGCCCTTTCCCTTCAGACGAACCTTGGTATCCGTCTGGGTTCCCGGCTTCACATCGCACACTACTTTGCCGTCCACCGTATCAATCACGACCTTGCCGCCGAGAGCGGCAACCGCAAAGGACAGCGGCACGGTCGAGTAAATGTTGTAGTCCTGTCTCTGGAAGATCGGGTGGCGTCCCACAATGACCTCCACCAGCACATCTCCTCTGGGTCCGCCGTTCGTACCAGGCTCTCCCAGTCCGGGCAGACGCTTGCACTGACCGTTGTCAATACCTGCGGGGATATCCACCGCATAGCGCTTCCTGATGGGCACATACCCTGTACCGCGGCAATCCGGGCATTTCTCCCGGATGATCTTGCCGGTTCCCTGACAGTCGGGACACGCCTGCACATTACGCACCGTGCCGAAGAAATTCTGGGAGGTGAACACCACCTGGCCTTTGCCGCCGCACTTGGTACAGGTTTCCGGACTGGTTCCGGGCTTTGCGCCGCTGCCGCCGCAGGTCTTACAGTTTTCCTTTACCGTCAGCTCTATTTCCTTCTCGCAGCCAAAGACCGCCTCTTCAAATGTGATGCGGATGCTGGTGCGGATATTGGCTCCCTTCATGGGGCCGTTGTTTCTGGCACTGCTGCTGCGCCGTCCGCCGAAAAAGTCACCGAAAATATCACCGAAAATATCGCTGAAATCCGCGCCGCTGAAATCGAAGCCTCCGGCTCCGCCGCCTCCGGAACCCTCAAAAGCCGCATGGCCGAACTGATCGTACTGGCGCCTCTTTTCAGGATCACTCAAAACAGCGTATGCCTCGGATGCCTCCTTGAACTTCGCCTCTGCCTCCTTATCACCCGGATTCATATCCGGGTGATATTTCTTGGCAAGGACGCGATATGCTTTTTTCAGTGCGGCATCATCGGCATTTTTGTCAACGCCCAGCACCTCATAATAATCTCGTTTCTGTTCTGCCATAATAGTCTCTCCATTCCACCTTACGGTACGCTATCGCATTATACCTCGTGGAAATCTCCGTCGATGATATCGTCATCCGGTGCAGTGCTGCCGGTGTTTGCGGATGCGCCGCCCATATCGGGACCTGCGGCACCTGCGCCCTGCGCACCGCCCTGCATGGATTCATACATCTTGGTGAATACGGTCTGAGCGCTGTTCATCAGCTTTTCTTTTGCTGCCTTCAGCTCATCCACTTCACTGTCGGAAAGCTCCTTATCCTTGGTTCTGTCGAGAATTGCCTTCACGGCGTCGATCTCGGTCTGAACCTGAGCCTTCTCGTCTGCGCTGACCTTGTCGCCTACGTCATTCAGTGCCTTCTCGGTCTGGAATACCATAGCGTCCGCGTCATTTCTGGCATCTACTGCCTCCTTGCGCTTCTTATCCTGTGCCTCATACTCAGCGGCTTCCTTGACAGCCTTCTCGATATCGGCATCGGACATGTTGGAGCCTGCGGTGATGGTGATGTGCTGCTCCTTGCCGGTACCCAGATCCTTTGCGGATACGTTCACGATACCGTTTGCATCAATATCAAAGGTAACCTCAATCTGAGGGATTCCTCTGGGTGCGGGTGCGATACCGTCCAGTCTGAACTGTCCAAGGGACTTGTTGTCTCTTGCAAACTGTCTCTCGCCCTGCAGAACGTTAATTTCTACTGAGGTCTGGTTGTCTGCTGCGGTGGAGAATACCTGGCTCTTCTTGGTAGGAATCGTGGTATTTCTCTCGATCAGCTTCGTTGCAATGCCGCCCATGGTCTCAATGGAAAGGGACAGCGGGGTAACATCCAGAAGCAGGATATCACCGGCGCCGGCATCGCCTGCCAGCTTACCACCCTGAATGGAAGCGCCCAGTGCAACGCACTCATCCGGGTTAAGGCTCTTGTTGGGCTCATGTCCGGTCAGCTGTCTTACCTTCTCCTGTACGGCGGGAATACGTGTGGAACCGCCTACCAGAAGAACCTTGCCAAGATCTGCTGCGGTCAGTCCTGCATCCTTCAATGCATTCTGCACGGGGATTGCGGTCTTCTCTACCAGATCATGTGTCAGCTCGTCAAATTTTGCTCTTGTCAGGTTCATATCAAAATGCTTCGGGCCGTCTGCGGTTGCGGTGATGAAAGGCAGGTTGATGTTGGTGGAGGTAGCGGAAGAAAGCTCCTTCTTTGCCTTTTCAGCTGCTTCCTTCAATCTCTGCATTGCCATCTTGTCACCGGACAGGTCAACGCCCTCCTGCTTCTTGAACTCGGATAGCATCCAGTCAATGACCTTGTTATCAAAGTCATCGCCGCCCAGATGGGTATCGCCGTTGGTTGCCAGAACCTCGATTACGCCGTCACCGATCTCGATGATGGACACATCAAAGGTACCGCCGCCCAGGTCGTATACCATGATCTTCTGCTCTTTCTCATTGTCAAGGCCGTAAGCAAGTGCTGCTGCCGTAGGCTCGTTGATGATACGCTTTACATCCAGACCTGCGATCTTACCTGCATCCTTGGTTGCCTGACGCTGTGCGTCATTGAAGTATGCGGGTACGGTGATAACAGCCTCCGTAACCTTCTCGCCCAGATAGCTCTCGGCATCGGCTTTCAGCTTCTGCAGGATCATTGCGGAAATCTGCTGCGGTGAATACTTCTTGCCGTCAATGGTGCGGCCGTGATCCGTACCCATATCTCTCTTGATGGAAGAGATGGTCTTCTCTGCGTTGGTGACTGCCTGACGCTTTGCAGGCTCGCCTACCAGTCTTTCTCCTGTCTTTGTAAATGCCACAACGGAAGGTGTGGTTCTTGCTCCCTCTGTATTTGCGATAACAGTCGGCTTACCGCCTTCCATTACGGCAACACAGCTGTTTGTTGTTCCCAAGTCAATACCAATAATCTTACTCATGATTCGTTCCTCCTGTCATATTGTTAGGTTTGAAATTTCATTTATATTGTGACAGCTACCATGCTGTGTCTCACCACAGTATCATGGTAGGTATAACCCTTTTGCAGCTCCTGCGCCACCACGCCGGATTCATACTCCTCACTCTCCACCTGCATCACCGCATTGTGGAAATCCGGGTCAAATTCCTTTCCCACCGCTTCGATGGGCTTGACGCCGAGCTTATCCAGCTCGCCGAGCAGCTGCTTGTAGATCATGTTCATTCCGTCGGCGAAGGCGCTTCCCTTCTCCTCCTCGGGAATTGTGGCAAGGCCGCGCTCAAAATTATCTACCACGGGAAGTATCTTCTCGATCACGCTTTTGGCTCCCACCTCGTACATCGCACTCTTCTCTTTCTCGGTGCGCTTGCGGAAGTTTTCAAATTCCGCCATCTGGCGTTTTACCCTGTCCTCCAGCTCCTCGATCTTCTGCTTGAAGGCTTCCTCTTTCTTGTCTTCCTTTTTATCCTTTTTCTTATTCTTTCCGAAGAGCTTCTTCTCTCCGTCCTCGGACGCCCCGTCTTTCTCGGGATCGGCAGCTTCCGGTTTGCCCTCCGCGGTCTGTTCTGCGTTCTTCTTGTCAGCTTCCTCCGTTTCCGGCGTGTTCTCCGTGTTCTGTTCTTCCTCCAGAATCTCCTTTTCCTGTTCAGCCATAAGTCATTTCCTTTCTATTTTCCCTGCACTACTTCTTGTAGAGATCGTCCAACTGGTGCATCAGGCTTTGCAATGTGCCGATGACCTTGTCGTAATCCATTCGTTTGGGACCGATGATTCCTATCGTGCCCTTCATGCCTTCATCCAGCTCGTAAGTGGCGGTTACCACGCTGCAATCCTTCATGTTCCGGATGGGCGCTTCGTCGCCGATGTAGACCTGTATGCCGGTATTGTTTTCGTCGGAGAGGTTTTCCTGTACCAGCGCGCCCAGCGCCTGCTTCTCCTCGAAGGTACTGATCAGCTCGCTCGCCTTCCGGTGATCCGCAAGCTCGGGGTATTTGAAAATATTGTTTGCCCCACTGGTGTAGATCTCCAGATCCTCTTCCTCCTTGATGACCTCGGCAACCGCGTCAAGCACCTCTCCCACGATGGCGCTGTGGATACCCGCCTGCTGCTTCAGCGCTGCGATCAGTCCCAGATTGATCTGCTCGATGGGCAGCCCGGTCAGATGCGTGTTCAGCAGCATATTCAGCTTGAGCAGCGTCTCGTCATCCAGTCCGTCCGGCACATCCAGCATATGATTCTTGATCATATTGCCTTCCACCACGATCACCGCCAGGATCTGTCCCTGATCTACCCGGGAAAGCTGTATGAATTTCAGCTTGTTGCGGTGGATCTGCGGTGCGGAGATCATGGTCGCGTAATTGGTACTCTGTGCCAATACCCTGACCACCTGCTTGAGGAGGGCTTCCATCTTGTCTTCCTTCTCCAGAAGCATCTCCTTCATATCGGCAACTTCTCTTCCCTTTTCCTCCATCATGGCGTCCACATAAAAGCGGTAGCCCTTGTCGGAAGGAATCCTTCCCGCGGAGGTATGGGGCTGCACGATATATCCAAGCTCCTCCAGATCAGCCATCTCATTCCGGATCGTAGCGGAACTCAGGTTCAGATCCGTGTACTTGGAGATGGTCCTGCTGCCCACCGGCTCGCCGGTCTCCAGATAGTTGCGGATAATGGCTTGTAAAATTTTTGTCTTACGTTCATCAAGCTGCATCTCCGCACCTCCTTCTTCCACCGAATCGGTTTTGCTTTGTTAGCACTCAACCATTGAGAGTGCTAACATCTTCTTAACCTAAAATATCACTTACCTAATGCAATGTCAACTGCTTTTAATGAAAATATTCTAAAATAAATATAAAGTGTGGAACAAAAAAAGGATCCGGCAAAGCGGATCCTTTTCTGTCAATATGTATTGCTCTTAGATATAGAAGCTTCCTGCTTCCTTGCCGTTGATTACATAGTAGGTCATGCCGTCCTCGGGCTTTACATACAGCTCCACAGACTTGAAATCTGCTGCCTTCTGCTTCAGGTCGTACTTCCATACATCCTTTGCAATCTTTACAAGATCCTCTGTGGTGTAGGACTTTCCGCCGAACTGTACGTTTACGCTCACCTTTACGTCCGTTGCCTTAGCTGCAGGCTTCTTTGCTGCTGCTTTCTTGGCTGCGGGCTTCTTTGCTGCCTTTGCAGGAGCCTTTGCCTCTGCCTTTGCAGGCGCTGCCTTTACCTCTGCCTTTGCGGGCTCTGCTTTTACTTCTGCTTTCACAGGCGCTGCTTTTACCTCTGCCTTTGCGGGTGCTGCCTTTACTTCTGCCTTAACAGGCGTTGTCTTTACTTCTGCTTTTACCGTGGTCTTTTTCTCTGTTGTCATATGAATCTCTCCCTTCACTTACAACCGACATTCAGAATGTCTGACTTTTTCATCTCCTCGCAGGCTACGCCTGCCCTTACAATATAGAACATAGTCCCCGTCTTGTCAACCGCATTACTGCACTAAAGTACGCGGGTTGAGAAGTATAAAATGACCAGAATGCCCAATATAATCCGATACCAACCGAATATTTTGAAGTCATGCTTCTTGATGTAGCTGAGAAGGAACTTGATCACAACGACGGACACCACAAAGGCAACCAGCATGGCAACCAGCAGTGCCGCAAGCTCTACCGTGCTGAACGCAAACCCGAATTTCACGATCTTCAACAGGCTGGCGCCGAACATGACCGGGATCGCCAGAAAGAAGGTAAACTCTGCCGCCACCGGACGGGATATGCCGATCAGCAGCGCACCCACGATCGTGGCGCCGGAGCGGGATGTTCCGGGAAATACCGCCGCAATGAGCTGGAATACGCCGATGATGAGAGCCGCCTTGTAGGTAAGCTGGGAAAGCTGCGTAACCTTCGGCTGCTTTCCTTTATTCCAGTTCTCCACCACGATGAACGCAACACCGAATACGATGAGGGCTGCCGCCACCACATACCAGTGATAGAACAGTGCATCCAACTCATCATTGAACAGCACGCCGACCACTGCTGCCGGAATGCACGCCACCAGAATTTTAAACCACAGCGTCATAATGTCCATATTGACATAGGCAAGCGGGCCGCTCTTTTTGTAGCCTTTCCCTTTTTTGCAAAAGGGCCAGATCTGTTTGATGAAAAGCACGACCACGGCGAGAATCGCGCCAAGCTGGATCACCACCTCAAACATGGAAAAAAAGTTTTCGGACACATTCTCAAACTTTACAAACTCCTCCAGAAGGATCAGATGTCCCGTGCTGCTGATGGGCAGCCACTCCGTGATTCCCTCCACAATTCCAAACAATATCGCTTTTATGATGTCAAGCATAACAATCTCCGTTTCTTCACATTTATTCTATATTATATGTTTACGGTTTCCGGAAAATATCTCCCGGCTTACTCCTCCGACTCCAGATAATTCTGCAAGGGTTCAAAGCACTCCTGTGCGTCCCGGTAGCCTTCCTCATACAATGCCTTCAGTTTCTCCGCATCCTTCTCAATCCGTCCCACATCGCTCTTTTTTTTCGGGCGGATCACAAATGCCTGTCCGTTTTCCTGCTGTTCCTCCAGATAAGCAAGCATTTCATTATATACAATATGTCTCTGCGCCATGAGCTCATATATCTTGGGGTAGTTCAGGTAGCGCAGTCTGATCAGCTCCAGATGTGCGGACGGCTTGCGCGCATATCCCTCCTCCTTGGTCAGAATCACCACATTCTTCCGGTTTCCGTCCAAAATGGATTTTCTTATGGGCACAGCATCGGAAATACCGCCGTCCAGGTAAAGTTTTCCGTCAATCTTTACATTCCGTGACACCAACGGCAGCGACGCGGATGCGCGGATTGCATCGATGTCTTTCTTCATATCCTTTATGCGCAGATACTCGGGTCTGCCGGTCACGATATTGGTCACAACCGCATACGCTTTTCCCTCATAGCGGTTGAATGCGGCATAATCGTAGGGATTCAGGTATTCGGGAATCAGATGGTACGAGGTTTTTACATTGAACAGATCCCCTGTGGTCAAAAGGCTCCATGCGCTGCAATACTTTTTGCTGTCCAGATAATCAATACCCACATCCAGCGATCTGCCTCTCTGCTTGGACAGGTAACTGCACATATGGCAGGCTCCCGCCGAAACACCGTATACTCTTGAAAACTCAATTCCCTTGTCCAGAAAGAAGTCCAGTACACCCGCGGTATACATGCCCTTCATTCCGCCGCCCTCCAAAACCAGTCCTGCCTGATACATAGTTTCTCTCTCCTTAATATTCCTCTTTTACAAATTTACGCAGCGCATCCAACGAGCGCTCCACCTTCTCTGTGTCAATGCAATACGCCATACGGAAATACCCCGGACAGCCGAAGCTGTCAGCCGGTACCAGCACCAGATCGTACTTGAGCGCCTTTCTGCAGAAGGCTACCGCATCCTCCTCCAGCGCCTTGGGAAAAATATAGAAGGTTCCCCCGGGCTTCACACAGGTAAATCCCAATGCGGTCAGCTCATCATAGAGCAGATTCATGTTGGTCTCGTACACGGAGAGATCCGCCGTCCGATCCAGCACCTGCGCCACCGCAAGCTGGATGATGGAAGGCGGGCAGTTGTGTCCGATCCCTCTGGATATCTGTCCGCACATCTGCACCATATCCGCCGCATCCGGGCATGCCGGATTGATCGCCACATAGCCGATACGCTCTCCCGGAAGGGAAAGGGATTTGGAAAAGCTGTAACACAGAATGGTATTTTCATAATATGCGGATACGCAGGGCGCATCCACGCCCGCAAACAAAAGCTCTCTGTACGGTTCGTCCGAGATCAGGTAAATGGTATGCCCAAACTGTTTTGATTTCTCCCGCAGAACCGCCGCCAATCTCTTCACGGTCTCTGTAGAATAGACCACGCCCGTGGGATTGTTGGGCGTATTGATCAGAACCGCCATGGTGCGCTCCCCGATCATCTCCTCAAACGCCTCAAAGTTGATCTGGAAGTCCTCCGTATGGGCAGGCACCACCTTGAGCACAGCGCCCGTCAGATCCACATAGGGGTGATACTCCGGGAAAAAGGGAGCAAAGGTCAGAATTTCGTCACCGGGCTGTGTCACCAGACGGAATGCATGGGCAAGCGCGCCTGCTGCCCCGGACGCCATAAAAATATGCTCCGCCCGGTAGGGAATCCCAAAGCGCTTCTCCAAGGATGCCGCAACCGCCTCCCGCACGGAGGTGATCCCCAGACTGGGGCTGTAGCCGTGGAGCACGGACGGCTTCTCCGTCTGGAGCATGCGGATCATGGCATCCGTAAACTCCTGCGGCACGGGCACGGAAGGGTTGCCCAGACTGTAATCGAATACATTCTCATAGCCGATCTCTTTTCCTCTTGCCGTGGCAAACTCCGAAAGCTGCCGGATCACGGATTTTCCCGAAAGCATGTCCTTATATTTCTGTACCAGCATACGATTCTCCATTCCGCAGGCACACTGTACCCGCTGCAAAAATAGTATCGCGTCACACCTGCAAAGTCAATAGGGAGCTTTGCCGGAAAGTCTGTCCCACAGCTTGGTCGCAAGCGTAAACACATACGCGCCGTGGCAGGTTCTGATGTCGACTCCGGTTCGTTCCGTAAGCCTTGCGATGCGGTACTTGACCGTGTTTTTGTGTAAGAACAATCGCTCCCCGATTGCCGTCAGGGAACCGTTTTCCTCCAGATACACCCCGGAAAATTCCATGTCCGACGCAATCGAAGCATCCGCCCGCCCAAACAGTCCTGTCAGATATCTGCGGCAGGTCTCCTCGGGAATCTCGCCCATGAGAAAGTCCAGATCAAATTCATCATACCGGACAAGCAGCTCTCCCCGCGCCACCGCCATATCCAGCGCAGCGGAGGCCCGCTCATAATTTTCCCGGAGATGAAGCGTCGCAGGTATGTTCGCTACCCCGATATGAATTTCACAGCCATATCTTTCCCGCAATTCCTTTGCCGTCCGCTCGAACGTGTGGATCAAAAGTTCCGTCTTTTCTTCATCCACAATGCAGATCATCCGCGTTGCCGTGCGGAACGCACTTCCGGACAGCTTGTTTTTCAATGTTTTTCTGATGGAGCGGGAGATTTGTGTATAAATGTCATCGTCCACCTTCCTTTCAAAGGAAATCGATATTGCGGCGATTCTGACCGTACGCATTACATCAATGGACAGCGCCTCCGCCATTCTTTGAAACTCCGCCTCATTTTTTTCCTCCAGTTCCCCCAATATCCATTCGTCATAAAACCGATCCCGCGCCTTCTGCTCGATCACGGTACGTTCTCTGATTCTGCTGTCCAAAAGCAGGATCTCCGTCATGCGCTTGATGATCTGCCCATATTTGAGCACCTCCGACACCTTCCCCGTGATGCCGATGGTTCCCACAAGTTCATTTTCAAACACGATGGGCAGGTTCACACCGTTTCTTGCTCCGGCGTACTGTACGTCGTCCTCCACCGCAAGCAGGGGCATCCCCTCCGCAATCAGCTTCCGCGCTCCGTCATGCATCTGCCCCTCCCTCTGAGGGTCGCTGCTTGCAATGATGATCCCGTCCGTGTCCATAATATTGATATTCTGTCCGATGGTCTCCGCCAGCTGCGTCACGATCTCCCTTGCCGTTGATGTCTCGATCTTCATAACCCGCTCCCTCCCTTTTCTCCATTTTAACACCTCTTCTTGTTCCCCACAACCAACCGGACAAAAAAGATAATCTATTCTTGTCCCATAGGACATAGTAAGTGTAAATTTTTTCCTGTATCATAAAATCAGATTCATAAAACAAAAAGGAGATAACCGCGATGCAAAAGGTGATTGTAATTCCCGACAGCTTCAAGGGAAGCATGTCATCCCGGGAGGTTGCGGACATTCTGACAGAATCGGCAAAAAGATACCTGAAATGCGATGTGGTGAAGCTTCCCATTGCCGACGGCGGTGAGGGAAGCGTGGACTGTATTCTCCGTACCAGAGGCGGCACAAGGAAATCTGTTTCCGTACACTCTCCCGAGGGTAAACAGATCGAGGCGGAATTTGGAGTGATTGACGAAAAAACCGCTGTCATTGAGATTGCGGAGAGCAGCGGACTGACAAAGCAGACCGGCTTTCATGCGCTGGAAGCCGGAACCTACGGCTTCGGCGAGCAGATCCGGGCAGCTCTTGACATGGGATACCGGGACTTTTTCCTCTGTCTGGGCGGCAGCGCCACAACAGACTGCGGCTGCGGAATGGCGGCGGCTCTGGGAGTCTGTTTTCAGGATAAAGAAGGGAAAGACTTTATTCCCGTGGGCGGTACGCTCTCGGAGGTATCCTTCATTGATCTGTCCTGTCTGGATCCGCGGATAGCGCAGTCGTCCTTTACCGTGATGAGCGATGTGTCCAGTCCTCTGTACGGTCCTCTGGGAGCCGCTTACATATTCGCCCCGCAAAAGGGCGCTTCCGAGGCGGAGGTTGAGATTTTGGACACCGGGCTGCGCCATATCGCAGAAATTATTGAAAGAGACTGCCGGACAGACTGCCACATGGATGCCGCAGGCGCTGCGGGCGGAGCCGGGTACGGCTGCGCCGCATTTCTCAAGGCAAAGCTCGTAAGCGGAATCGAAGGGCTGCTGGCACTGTGCGGATTCGACGCCCTTGTGAAGGACTGTGACCTCATTGTCACGGGCGAGGGGCGTCTGGACAGGCAAAGTCTCATGGGAAAAGTCTTAAGCGGTATCCGCAGACATGCGGGGGATATTGAAATTGTCTCCTTCTGCGGCATCTGCGAAGTCCCGCCGGATGAGCTTGCAAAAAAACACATTACGCCGGTGGAGATCGGCAGGGGAATTGAATTGACGGAATCCATGGAGCGGGGCGCTTATTATCTCAGTATAGCCGCCGACTCCTATTTTCAGAAAAAAAGAAAGGAGGGAACAGTGTGAACAAGAGACACAAAAAGTCTGTCATTGTATTGGTTTTATGTCTGGTGATTGCATTTGTCAGCATGGGACTTGCAAATCTGCTTCAGACAAACTTCGGAAAGGTGGATGTCATCACCGCTTCCTTTGCGGTGGAGGACAACGGTGAAAGTTACAGCATCACCTACAAAATGTATATTCCCAAGGAGGCAAGTGCGGAAAATCCTCTGCCCGCGGTGCTCTGTCTGCACGGCTACCAGAATGACCGGGAAACCTCCGCTGCCTACGCCATAGAGCTTGCGCGCAGGGGCATCGTTGCCGTATGTATCGATGAGTTAGGCCACGGATACAATGAGCGTTCCATGAAGGAAAGAGGTTGGACTACCTATAAGGTGCAGGGACAATCTGACGATACCTCGGAAACCGTGATCAAGACCAACATCTCCGGCCCCGATCGCTTTTTGACCATGATGAATTTCTCCACACTCTCCTTCTTTGAAGGGGATGCCTATTCCGTGAATGAAGAGAAATATGTGCATATCGACGCGGATGCGGACGGAATCAAGGACAGCTCCATGGGCGGAATTGCCGCTTTCCGATGGATGCAGACCCAGCCCTTCATTCAAGCCGACAATATCGGTATCACAGGACATTCCATGGGTACCTGGGCAAGCTGGACAACCGCTGCGGCATGTCAGGATCATGTCGCCGTCGTATTGCAGTGCGGTGAGGTTTTCGGGGAAAACATGTACGACAGCGCGTCCGTAGAATTTCACAATGTGCTGATGCTGCAGGCCAGATATGATGAGTTCAACTACTTCCGGGATTACAGACAGAAAACGGTTTCCGACGATATGCTGACCAGCGGCATCCGCAATTCCTTCTTCACGGCTGCCGGTAAAACAGCGGCATCCGATTCCTATCATTTCAACGAGCTTTACGGGAACTTTGCGGATGGCACAGCCCGTCAGGTCACGCTTCTGGAAACCAACCACAGACTGACGACCCACGACGGAAACGGGATAGCCGCCGCCATGGACTGGTTTGTCACGGCACTGGGAGTCCGTACCGATCTGTCCTCTCACAACTAGATTTATTTATACAAGGAAGTTCTTGTGATGATCGCCATGCTGGCTGTAATGGCAGCGCTCTGTCCCGCCGTTCTCCTGCTGACAAACCTCCCCGTATTCAGAGGTGTGGTACAGGATCGGAGTGTATCCGCAAGAGAGCCCAGACTCATGTCGAAAAAGCAGTGGTGGATCAACGCGCTGATCTCCGTTCTTTTGGGCGGCATCACATATCCTTTTATGACGCAGTTGGGACATGGTTTATTCCCGCTTCCCGAGGGTATCTTCCGCATGACCATCGGAAACGGATTCTTGATCTGGTACATGACGCTTGCGCTTATCACCATTGCCATGACCGTCGTTTCCCGCATACGGAACAAGAAAAAGAACATTGCCAATCTCGATTTTTACGATCTGGGTCTGTCCGGCGAGGATCACGCCGACAAGCTGGATTGGGGGCTTCTCGGAAGGAGTTTCCTGCTCTCCGTGATCGTGGTGACCGGAATGTACCTGCTTGTCCTGCTGTTCCAGGCACTGTTCCGTCTGGATCTGCGTTTTATCTGGCCGTTCTTCAAGGGCTTTACCGGGGAGCGTTTCCTGCAATTTCTGGTTTACCTGCCCTTCTACGCCCTGTTCTTTATCGTGAACGTAGGCTACAAACTGTTCGGACAGATGCGGCAGAAGAAGGATTATTCCCACCCGGTGAAAAATTTTATGAAATGCTAGCTTGGAAATATTGTGGTGCTTCTGGGCGGTCTGTTCCTTGTGTTGCTCGTGGAATACATTCCGTTCTTCCTTGGCCTCGGTCCGGGCGCCGATCTGCTTTTCAGTACTACCTTCGGCGGGCCGTTCATGTCGGCTCTGATCCTGTTGGTACCGCAGTTTATCGTATTCTCTTTCTTGAGCACATGGTTTGAGCGCAAGTCCAGCAACGTGTATGTGGGCGCCTTCGTATCCGCCATGCTTGCCGCATGGATCGTAACAGGTGGTTCTGCCATGTTCTGACAAAGTTCTGCATCAAGAGAGGAGATTTTTGATATGGACACTAAGATCGTAATTGCCGGGAGCATTATTCTGATCGGAATTGTCATCGACCTTCTTTTCATCCGTTCGGAATATGCCAAGAAAATGAAGGAGGCAACAGTCCTGAAAGGACTGGCCTCCCTGATGTTTGTAATATTGGGTATCTTTCTCTACAGAAGCAATCCCGCCTCCGTGACAAGGCTTATCCTTCTGGGACTTGTCTTCGGAATGCTCGGCGATATTTTCCTGAATCTGCGGAATCTGTACGAGGGCGGCGTTTCCAACAAAATTTTCGCTGTCGGCATTCTTCTGTTTCTGATCGGGCACTTTATGTATATTGCCGCCCTGATCTGCTGTGACGCAAAGCTCCTGCTGCCCGGCACCGGTATTGCTCTGGTTCTGTCGGTACTTTCCATCCCTCCTTTGATGAAGTGCATCAGCGCTCCGTCCAAGGGGCTGAAAATATTCGGATATGTCTATCTGGTTATCGTGATTTCCATGTTCAGCGCCTCCGTCGCTCTGCTGCTTCGGAGTGCCCTGCCCGCCGGAGCAGGCATTTCCTGTTTTCAGATTCTGTTTACCGTGGGCGCAGGCCTGTTTGTGGTCAGCGACTTCATTATGATCTATTATTCCTTCGGGAAGAAGATTGCGCCGCTGCGCGCCATCAATCTGCTCTCCTACTACATCGGGCAGATCCTGATCGCACTCTGCATTTCTCTTTTCGCGTAGGCATAAACTATTACGAGCCGGCAATGTCCCGCCTATCCCATGGCGGCATTGCCGGTTTGCGTTTGCGCGCCACGTTGCCTCTTCTGCTTGCACGCTCCATTGTCTTTTCTGCTTGCACACTTCGCTGCCCCGTATCTTACGCTTGCGCGCCACGTTGCCTTCCCCGCTTGCGCGCCTCTCCGTCTTTTCCCATTCGCGCACCACGTTTCCTCCTCTGCTTGCGCGCAGCACTGCCTTTACCGCCCGCACACGCCGCTGCCGCTCCTGCCAGCACGCTTCATTGTCCTTTCTGCTTGCACGCCGCGCTGTCTCTTTCGCTTGCGCTGTCGCCGGGTACAGGAGGCGGTTTTTGCTCTCCTGTACCCTTTTTCTTTCCATTTTCTTGCTTCGCACGGGTACAGACGACCACTTTTGCTCTCCTGTACCCTAAAAAAGCAGATTTCCGGCATATTTTCGGGTACAGACGGCGGTTTTTGTCTTTCTGTACCCGTGAAAAGCAGATTTCCGACATGTTTTCGGGTACAGATGGCGGTTTTTGCCTTTCTGTACCCTTTTTCTTTCCATTTTCTTGCTTCGCACGGGTACAGACGGCCACTTTTGCTCTCCTGTACCCTAAAAAGGCAGATTTCTGGCATATTTTCGGGTACAGATGGCAGTTTTTGTCCTTCTGTACCCGTGAAAAGCAGATTTCCGACATGTTTTCGGGTACAAATGACCATTTCTGCTCTCCTGTACCCTTCCCGCGTCAGATTTCTTGCTCCGCACGGGTACAGACGACCACTTTTGTTCTCCTGTACCCTTGCGCCTTTTTTCTTACTCCTCCGCCCAGAGCAGCGCGCACTTGACGGCTTTCTGCCAGCCTTTCAGGAGGGCGGCTCTGGTCTCTTCGGGCATTGCCGGGTCGAAGACCTTGCCGAGCTGCCAGTTTGCGCAGATTTCGGCGCGATCCTTCCAATAGCCGGTGGCAAGACCCGCCAGATAGGCGGCGCCCAGTGCGGTCGTTTCGATGCACTGCGGGCGGCGTACCTGCGTGTGGAGGATATCCGACTGGAACTGCATGAGGAAGTTGTTGGCGCTGGCTCCGCCGTCCACCTTAAGGCTCTTTAAGTGGATGCCGGAGTCCTTCTCCATGGCGGCAAGCACATCCGATGTCTGGTATGCGATGGATTCCAGCGTTGCCCTGATGAAATGCTCCTTTTTGCAGCCTCTGGTCAGTCCCACAATCGTACCTCTGGCGTAGGGATTCCAGTAGGGCGCACCCATACCGGCAAACGCGGGCACCACATAGACGCCTCCCGTTTCCGCCACCGCTTCCGCGTATTCCTCAGACTGGGAGGCGCTCTTTAACATGCGCATACCGTCGCGCAGCCACTGGATGGCGGCACCTGCCACAAACACGCTTCCCTCCAGCGCATACTCCACCGTACTTCCCGTGCTTGCCGCTATGGTGGTCAGAAGCCCGCTCTCTGAGGAAATCGCCTTTGTCCCCGTATTCATCAGCAAAAAGCAGCCCGTGCCATATGTATTCTTCACCTCGCCCGGCTCGAAGCAGCACTGTCCGAACAGCGCCGCCTGCTGGTCTCCCGCAGCGCCCGCAATGGGGATCTCGCCGCCCAGCACGGAGGTTTCCGTGTGACCGTAGATGCAGCTTGAGGGCTTCACCTGCGGCAGCATGCTCTCCGGAATATGGAAATAGGAAAGAATGTCCTTGTCCCACGCAAGCTTGTGGATATCAAACAGCATGGTGCGGGAGGCGTTGGTGTAATCCGTCACATGAACCGCCCCCTTGGTCAAATGCCAGATCAGCCATGTGTCCACCGTACCGAACAACAACTTTCCTTCCTCCGCCTTCCGTCTGACGCCGGGTACGTTGTCCAGTATCCACGCTATCTTGGAGGCACTGAAATAGGCGTCCGGGATCAAGCCCGTCTTTTCCCGCACATGCTTGTCAAAGCCCTCCGCCACCAGCGCGTCGATCATGGGCGCGGTGCGGCGGCACTGCCAGACGATGGCGTTGTAGACCGGCTGCCCGGTCTCCCTGTCCCAGACAATGGTCGTTTCTCTCTGGTTTGTAATCCCGATACCGCTGATTTCCTCCGGCTTTGCGTTCACCATCGCCATTGCTTCGATGGCAACGGCAAGCTGTGAAGACCATATTTCCATGGGGTTGTGCTCCACCCAGCCCGGCTTCGGATAGATCTGTTCAAATTCCTTCTGTGCCATGGAACAGATCCGTCCCTCGCGGTCAAACAAAATACAGCGGGAACTGGTGGTTCCCTGATCTAATGCCAATACATATTTTTTCATGCTTCCGCTCCTTCTCTATTGTTCGCATGCCTGCGTGGCAACCACGGCGATTCCCGTCCCCGCCACGTTCTCCAGAATCACATCCCCGATGGCTACGGGCGGCGTCACCTCTATGTCCCGCAGCTCCGCTATACACGCAAAAATCCGATCCTTCGGAATATCCGACCGGGTCTTTACGGCAACCATTTCATTCTTCCTGCCCCGTATGCGCACGGTGGTGGTCACCGTCCTTCTCGGATCCGTCAATTCATTCCGCGCATATTCCGCCCCGCGCGGACAGGTATTGCCGGTCACGGTGATGCTGCCGTCCTCCTCCCTGACCGCCGTCAGGGCACACCCCAGAGGGCATCTGATACAGGTCATTTCACGTTTTCTGTTTTCTTCCATGTCAATGCGCCTCCCTTACTCTATGCGGATCGTGATCCGGGACACATCCTCCGGAATGTCGGATCGTTTCAGCACGATCTGTTCCATCTCGCCGGGTGCCAGAACGGGACGTTTCCGCTTCATGATCTGTTTTTCGTCCAGATAAACCGCCACGGAGGCATTCCGGTATACGGCTCCTACCCGGAAACGTACCGTCTGCTGCTCGTCCATATAGGCAGGACGCAAAAACGCGGGAACCGTGTAGCGGACGCCGTTTTCTCCCTTAAGGGGAATCATTTTCTCCTCCGCGGAGGCTGCACCCGCGGCATCGGTTACGGCTCCGGGCGCGTTCCCCGCATGAACTCTCCGCACATATGCCGCCGCCTTTTCGCCTGCCCGGGCTGCCTCCTCCGACACATAATCCACAAGGTCATGCACATGCAGCACATTGCCGCAGGCAAACACGCCGGGCAGATTTGTCTCAAGGCTCTCGTTGACGATGGGCCCGCCCGTCACGGGATTTAAGGTGACGCCCATGCCTGTGGAAAGTTCGTTTTCCGGTATCAGACCGCAGGACAGAAGAAGCGTGTCGCAGGGAATGTACTCCTCCGTTCCGGGGATCGGCTTCCGGTTTTCGTCCACCTGCGCCAGCGTCACACCCTTCACCCTGTCCCTGCCGTCAATGTCAACCACCGTATGGCTGAGCTTCAGCGGGATCCCGAAATCATCCAGACACTGGACAATATTCCGCTTCAATCCGCCGGAATAGGGCATCAGCTCCGCAACCACCTTTACCTTGGCTCCCTCCAGCGTCATGCGCCTTGCCATGATCAGACCGATATCGCCGGAGCCCAGAATCACGACCTCTTTTCCGGGCATCCTGCCCTCCCTGTTCACATACCGCTGTGCTGTGCCCGCACAATAGATGCCCGCGGGCCGGTAGCCCGGAATGTTGAGTGCGCCTCTCGGACGCTCCCTACATCCCATGGCAAGGATCACTGCGTCCGCATCCACGTAAAACAATCCTTCTTTGCGGTTCATCAGGGTAAGCCGCTTGACGCCGCCGTTGTCCTCTACCGCCAGCACCATGCTCTCCAGCTTGTAGGGAATCTTTTCTTCCTGCGCCATGGCAATGTAGCGCGCCGCATACTCCGGCCCGGTCAGCTCCTCCTTGAAGGTGTGAAGTCCGAAGCCGTTGTGGATGCACTGGTTCAAGATGCCCCCCAGCTCCTTATCCCTCTCTATGACCAGAATCTTTTCCGCTCCTGCCCGTCTTGCCGCCACCGCAGCCGCCAGTCCCGCAGGACCGCCGCCGATTATCGCAATACCCACCCTCTCCGTCTTCATACCTTCTCCATTCCGGGGTCCTGTCCGTTGCCCCCACAACCCTTGTTAAAGCCGGTCAGGAATTCGGAACCGGCTCCCGCCTTCGTGATCTTCTTCATGTCCACGGAAAGCTCCCGCGCCAGAATTTCCACCGTTTTCGGGGAGCAGAAGCCCGCCTGGCATCTGCCCATCCCGGCTCTGGTTCTCCGCTTTACTCCGTCCAGCGTGGTGGCGCCGAGCGGTCTGTGGATGGCGTCCAGAATCTCTCCCTCCGTCACCTGTTCGCAGCGGCATACCACGTTTGCGTAAGCCGGATTCTTTGCAATCAGCTCGCACCGTTTCTGCTCATCGGCATCCCTCATACTCTGGATTCCCTTTCGGGTCGCCTTGAAATCCGCCCTGAGGGGTGCGGGTGCCATGGCGTTGACCAGCTCCGCCACATAGACGCCGATGGCGGGAGCGGAGGTAAGTCCCGGAGACTCGATTCCCGCCACATCAATAAAGCCCGGTGCATCCTGCGCCTCACCGATCAGGAAATCCGTGACGCCGTCCTTGTTCACATGATTTCCGTGGGCTCTCAGCCCCGCAAAGGAAGTAATGACAGAGCGCACCGGAAGTCCGTCCACACTCTTTCCGCCCTTTTCCAGAACCTGCTCCATGCCGCGGCTTGTGGTGGAAACTGCCTCCTTGTCCTCCACATCCTCCGCCGTGGGCCCGGCAAGGAGATTGCCGTGAACGGTGGGCGTCACCAAGATTCCCTTTCCGAGCTTCGTGGGAAGCTGGAACAGGGTCGCCGATACCAGATTCCCCACCGTTCTGTCAAACAGACAATACTCTCCCTTTCTCGCCGTGATGGAAAACGGGATTTTGCTCACCATGTTGTGCAGCACATCCGCGTAAACGCCCGCCGCATTGATGACAATGGGCGCTTCAAAAATACCGCGATCCGTGATCACCCGGTAGCTGTCCGCCGCCCTCTCGATTTTCTCCACGCAGGTTTCCAGCCGGAAATCCACGCCGTTCTCCCACGCATTTTCCGCCAGAGCAATGGTCAGGCCAAACGGGCACACAATTCCTCCCGTAGGCGCATACAATGCTGCCTTTACCCGGGACGACACCCCCGGCTCCAGTGCAAGCACCTCTTCCGTCGTGAGAATACGCAGCCCTTCCACACCGTTTGCTTCCCCTCTTCTTTTCAGGGCAAGGAGCGTGTCCATTCCCTCCTCGTCAAAAGAAAGCACCAGCGAACCGTTTCGGCGGAACGGAAAATCCAGTTCCTCGGAGAGCCGCTCCATCATGCGGTTGCCCTCCACATTGAACCTTGCCTTCCACGTTCCCGGCTCCGCATCATAGCCAGCATGCACAATGCCGCTGTTTGCCTTCGAGGTTCCCTCGCACACATCCGACGCCCTCTCAAGCACCACCACTTTTCTGTCATGGCGGGACAGCTCCCTCGCTATGGCAGAGCCGATCACACCCGCCCCAATCACAATCACATCCGTCATAGTCCCTACATACCCCCTTTCGGTTTTCTCCTGTTAAAAACGCACTGTCTGTCCGCCCGCAACCGCAAGCGGCACATCATCCACTGAGATCCAGACCGTCCGGGCGGAAGGGTTGTATACAAAATCCCCCGCCGCGCCGTACTGCAGTCGCCTGCCCGCCTCCATATAGTCGATGATCTCTATATTGGTGGCATACCAGATGTCTTCCCTGCCTCCCATATATGCGCAGAACTCCTCCATAAGTCCCCAGTTGTCGTCCCTGTCAAACTCATAGCTGTGCCCCCACACATACAGGCATTTCAAATACTGCTTCTTCTGAAATTCCGCAAAGGTTCTTGCATAATCCATGAGGTGATAGTTGTGGTGGCAGGTGCCGTTCCACTCCATGGGATCCGTCGGCAGCTCCATGCTCCCGCTCTCCCACATGGCAGTTCTGCCATAGGCGATACCCAGACTCCCAAGCAGCGTTTTCACCTCCTCGTTGTAGGAGCCGTTCGGATACGCATGTCCTCTCACGGGATATCCCACAAGGCTCTCCAGTCGGATCCGGTCCTCCAGAACTTCCTTCGCCGTCTCCGTCAGCGGACAGCGGGCAATGGTGGGATGCGTCATGGTATGCGTTGCCACTTCATGTCCCTCATAAAGCTGCCTTATCCTGTCCTTGTCGATCCGTTCCGGCCTCTCCATCAACCCGTAGTTCAGGTTGAACGTGCCGCGGATTCCGTGACGGTTGAACAGCTCCACCAGACGCTCATCCGCCCATTTTCCGTCATCATAGCTCATGGTCAGTGCTTTGGCCTTTCCCTCCGGAAAGCAGAGATACAGTTTCATGGATTTTTCCTCGTTTCTTTTCCTTATATTTCTATCATAGTATACCGCCCCCGCAAAAACAAGGCTTGACATGAAGGCGCACAATAAAAGCCCGTATCGTGCATCTCTGTGTCTTGTGTTTTTCGAAAAAAAACGCTACTATAAGGGAAAGCGCCCGGATCAGACAGGGCGTTCAAAACAGAAAGGACAAATCATTTATGAGCAAATTTGAGCATTTCAACGCCGACGGAAGACCCGCCTCCTCCCACTCATGGGGTAAGATCGTGGGCATTGCCGCCGGAATTATCGCAGCACTGATCCTGATTTTCAATTCAGCCTATCAGATCGGCGAGCAGGAGCAGGCGGTTCTCATCACCTTCGGACAGGCAGCCGCCGTCACGGAGCCGGGACTTCACTTCAAGATTCCCTTCATCCAGCAGGTGCGCAAGGTGAACACCACGATTCAGGGCTTTTCCATCGGCTATGATCCCGCCACCAACATTTCCAACGAGGACGAGTCCCTGATGATCACCTCGGATTACAATTTTGTAAATGTGGATTTCTTTGTGGAATACCGTGTTTCCGACCCGGTCAAGGCGGTATTCGCCTCCAGCGAGCCCGTGAATATTGTGAAGAATATCAGCATGAGCTGCATCCGCACCGTCATCAGCAGTTACCCGGTTGACGATGTGCTGACCACAGGAAAAAATGAGATTCAGGCGGAGATCAAGGAAATGGTGCTTTCAAGGCTGGAAGCGCAGGATCTCGGCATTCAGCTTGTGCGTATTACTATTCAGGATTCCGAGCCGCCCACCGCAGAGGTCATGGAAGCCTTCAAGGCGGTGGAAACCGCAAAGCAGGGAAAGGAAACCGCCCTGAACAACGCAAGCAAATACCGCAATGAGCAGATTCCTTCCGCAGAGGCACGCGCCGATGCCATTATTCAGGACGCCGAGGCGCAGAAGACCGCCCGCGTCAACGAAGCGACCGCTCAGGTGGCGCGCTTCAACGCCATGTATGAGGAATACATGAAGAATCCCGATGTCACAAAGCAGCGTATGTTTTTTGAAGCCATGGAAAAGGTGCTGCCCGACCTGAAGGTGATCATTGAGAGTCCCAACGGCGATGTGCAGACCTTCTACCCCATCGAATCCTTCACGGATATCACGGTAGCGGGCGACAAGACACAGGAATAGATTTTACGGAAGGAAACGGAGAATAGATATGAAAAAAATCAAAAATTTTGTTATTGCGGCAGTCATACTGTTGCTGCTCATTATCGGTTCCTCCTGCTTTGTGGTGACGCAGGAGAACGAATACAGCCTGATCCGGCAATTCGGAAAAATCGATCATGTGGTGACGGAAGCGGGCGTCACCTTCAAGGTTCCCTTTATTCAGACGGTGGACAAGCTGCCCAACCAGATCCTTCTCTACGATCTGGCTTCCTCGGACGTCATTACCAGCGACAAAAAAACCATGATCACGGACAGTTACATTCTCTGGCATATTACAGATCCCCTGAAATTTGCCCAGACCCTGAACTCCTCCATCTCCAACGCGGAGAGCCGTCTGGACACCATCGTGTATAACTCGACCAAAAACATTATCAGCAGCATGACGCAGGAGGAGGTCATCAGCACCCGGGACGGCGAGCTGTCCACGGCGGTGATTTCCTATATCGGTGAGTCTCTCGAGCAGTACGGTATTGAGCTTTTGTCCTTTGAGACCAAGCATCTTGACCTGCCCGGTGACAACAAGGCTGCCGTCTATGAGCGTATGATCTCGGAGCGCGACAACATTGCCGCTACGTACACCGCCGAGGGTAATTCCGAGGCACAGATGATCCGGAACACCACGGACAGGGATGTGACCGTTATGCTTTCCGAAGCGGAAAAGCAGGCGGAAATCCTGATTGCGGAGGGTGAGGCGGAATACATGCGGATCCTCTCGGATGCGTACTCCGATCCGTCCCGGACTGAGTTTTATTCCTTTGTGCGCAGTCTGGACGCTTTGGAGGTTTCCATGACAGGCGGCAACAAGACCCTGATCCTGTCCCCGGATTCCCCGATCGCACGGATCTTTTATTAGGCTGATTAACAAAGCAAGCCCCCGGGTGGTGGAAGCACCCGGGGGCTCGCTTTATGCATATACAAAACTAAGGGATTAGGTAACAGCGAATTGATTTACTGCTTGTAGTTTGCAGCCTGGAAATCGGGATATGCGGACTCCAGTCCATGCTCGGTGGAATCCAGTCCCTCGATCTCCTCCTGTGCCGATACTCTCAGGCCTACGGTCTTCTTCAGTACGAAGAATACCAGCGTCATGGTGATAACCGTCCAAGTTGCGATACAGATAATGCCAAGGCACTGTACGCCCAGATGATGGAGTCCGCCACCATAGAACAAGCCGTCCTTATAGTCAAACAAGCCAACGGCAAACGTACCAAACAATCCGCAGCAGCCGTGTACGGCAACCGCACCTACGGGATCATCAACCTTCAATACATTCTCAATAAACAGGACAGCAGCACATACGATCACGCCCGCAACGGCACCGATAATGAAAGCGCCTACGATATCCACATTGTCACAGCCTGCCGTGATTGCCACCAGACCGGCAAGCGCACCGTTCAAGGACATGGACACATCCGGCTTGCCGTTCCTGATCCAGGTAAACATCATCGCGGATACGGTTGCGATTGCAGGTGCAACGGTCGTGGTTGCGAAGATTCTTCCCAGATGCTCTCCGTCTGCTGCAGCGGCTCCGTTGAAGCCGTACCAGCCAAACCAGAGAATGAATACGCCCAGCGCGCCGATGGTAATATTATGTCCCAGAATGGGTCTTGATTTTCCGTTCTCGTCATATTTTCCGATACGGGGTCCAAGCATTGCCGCGCCGATGAATGCGGTGATACCACCCACCATATGGATGACACTGGAACCTGCGAAATCCGTATATCCCATCTCCGTCAGCCATGCGGTTCCGCCCCATACCCAGTGTGCCTCAACCGGGTAGATCACCAGACTGATCAAAAAGCTGTAGATGCAGTAGGTAACGAATTTGGTACGCTCTGCCATGGCGCCGGACACGATGGTTGCAGCCGTTGCGCAGAACACCAGGTTGAATACGAATCCGTACCAGTCCACATTTTCAAAATCGAGGGGATTCAGTCCCCAGCCTGCAAACTTATTTCCCACACCGCACAGCAGATTATAGCCGGTCAGCAGGAAAGCCACAGTACCGATACAGAAATCCAAGGTGTTTTTCATAATGATGTTGCCGGCGTTTTTTGCTCTGGTAAAGCCTGCCTCCACCATAGCGAAGCCTGCCTGCATAAAGAATACAAAAGCCGCTCCGATCAGAAACCATACGCCGTGTGAACCGAATATAATGCTGTTTACCGCATCCAGAACAGCGGTATCCGTTGTTGATGATAATAACATAAGCTTTTCCTCCTCAGATAAAAGATTAAGGCGACAATACAATCGGGGATCTCCCTTGTATTATCGCCTTTGATAATCTGCACACATCTTCATTTCCTCATGCTGTTTTCGCTTACAGCGCTTCCGATCCGTGTTCACCGGTACGGATTCTGACTGCATCCTCGACCTCAAGCACGAAAATTTTTCCGTCGCCGTAATTCCCGGTCTTGATCTCAGATACGATCTTATCGATCAGAGGCTGCGCCTTCTCATCCTCAACAACCGTCTCCACCTTGACCTTCGGCAAGAGATTCACCCTGTATTCCGCACCGCGGTAGGTCTTAATGATACCTTTTTGGTTGCCGTAGCCCATTGTATTCACAATGTTAAGGCCGTTCACTTCATTCTCGTCCAGAATCACCTTCAGATCCTCCAGCTTTTCCGGCTTGATAATGATCTCCAACTTTTTCATAACAGGTTTCCTCCTTTTTTCATGCGCGGAAATCAAACAATCTCCTGCAGAATAGAAAAAGGCGCTTCACTTCCACTGTGAAACGCCCTTGTTTGAATCTTATTATACACAGCCCGTTCTGTTTGTCAAACACTTTTTTAACAAAATTTTTATATTTTCTTTTCCCACAGACCATCGTGCCCGGAAAAGCCCAGTTTACGGAGAAGCGATTCCGACGCCAGATTCCCCGCCTCCGTCACCGCCTGTATCACGGAAAGATTCAGCTCCTCCTTTGCGTAGCGGAGGATCCCGTCGCACACCTCAAAGGCGATTCCCCTGCCCTGCCACGGCACGCCAATCACAAATCCCAGCTCGGGGAGCCCGCTTTCCTGTCTCAGATCCAGACCGGCTCTTCCGATGATCTCTCGCGTCTCCTTCAGGATAACCGTCCAGATGCCAAAGCCGTAAAATCCATACATGCTTTTGCGGTACGCATTGATGTATGCAAGCTCCTCCTGCGGATCCGCAAACAGATTTTCCATGTACCGGGTAATGGACGGTTCCTCATAGATTCCGTAGAACGCCGCCACATCCTCCTCTGTCGTCTCCCGCAGAATACAACGCCCGGTCTCCAGAATATAGCAGGGCAGATCTTTTTTTCTGGCATACACCAGCTCCGCATAGCTTCTGTCGAAGGCATCCGGCGATTCCACCAGAAAGGTGACGCCCTCAAAGGAAGCGTCCCTGTTTTCTTCGCAGAGAAGTCCCACCGCCGCGCCGCCCTTTGCGGAATACGCCGTGGCTGCCCTGGCATAATCCGTAAACACCACAACACCGTTGGTCTCCCGCTTCAGGAACAATGCCTCCAGAAAGGACAGCTCTGTCCCGCAGACCGTGAAATCCGGTTCTCCCTCCGGTTCCCGGCTGCGGGTACTCAGCCATTGCCTCCCCTCCCGGGACTGAAAATATAGAATGATCTCTTTTACGCGGTACTCCCACATGCTTGTCTTTTCCTTCAAAATGATGTAGTATTTTTACTATAAATCAATCTGAGGCAGAAAGGAAGTACAAGATGGCACAAAATCCTATTGTTACGATTACCATGGAGAACGGGGATGTGATGAAGCTTGAGCTTTATCCCGACATCGCTCCGATCTCCGTAAACAACTTTATCAGTCTGATCAACAAAAAATTCTATGACGGACTTATTTTCCACCGCGTGATCAAAGGCTTCATGCTGCAGGGCGGCGATCCCGAGGGAACCGGCTGCGGAGGCCCCGGCTACAGCATCAAGGGCGAGTTTTCCGCAAACGGCGTAGACAACTCCTTAAAGCACACTGAGGGCGTTCTCTCCATGGCGCGCAGCATGCATCCCGACTCAGCCGGCTCACAGTTCTTCATCATGCACAAGAATGCGCCCCATCTGGATGGCAGCTATGCCGCCTTCGGCAAGATCATCGAGGGAATGGACGTTGTCAACAAAATTGCGGAGGTTCCCACCGATTACAGCGACAGACCTCTCGCAGACCAGATTATGAAAACCGTTACCGTGGAGACCTTCGGCGTGGACTACCCGGAACCGGAAAAACTGTAAGGGAACCCTTGATGTTCATATTTTGTTTACAATTAATTCAAGGAATCTTCACTCCCGCATCATTCTTTAGACACTTCTTTTCTCTATACTATGCTTATAAGATACAGAGAAGCAGTTTAAAGAGCCAATTACAGTTTTTAGATATTTTAAATAACTTTTTCATAATAAATGCCAAGCAAAGCTATTTGCTTGGCATCCTCCCTTTTAGGGAGGTTTTTTTATGGGCGCGAAGTTTTGCTGTAAAATTAACATTTGAATTTTACAGCAAAGTGGGATATACTATCAAGGAAAGGAGTTGATTCTATATGCCGAACATAAAGCCTATCTCCGATCTGCGTAATTACAGCGAAGTTTTACACGATGTAGCTGTGGGTGCTCCTGTTTTTCTCACAAAGAACGGTCGGGGGAAGTACGCTATTCTGGATATGCAGGATTACGAAAAGGCACAAGCCACAATCCAACTGATGAATGAGCTTGCCAAAGGGCGAAGATCCGGTGAAACGGAGGGCTGGCTGACTCTGGATGCCGTAGAAGAAAAATTGGGGATTACCTATGAATAGTCTGCATATAGCACCGGCAGCTCAAAAGGACTTGCTCGAGACTAAAAAGTATATTACAGAAGACTTGGAAAACCCGGATGCCGCGCTCTCTACCGTAAGCAAGATCACAAAAACCATTCGTACACTGTATGATCATGCGCTGATCGGCACACCGTTATCCTCCATTGCCGATGTCAGTAGCGATTACTGTTTTCTTTCAAGTGGGAATTATATGGTTTTCTACCGTGTGAACGACAGAGACGTTTACGTTGACCGCATTCTGTACGGACACAGGGATTATTTGCGTGTGCTGTTCCCAAATCTTTTCTGAAGTGCCACCTCAAGGCTCCATCAAAGTCATATTTCCCCCCCCTATTAACAATACCTCATCTGAAGATATAGCTATGGAACACAGATATTCACCAAATCTCTTCTCCATAGAGGATGCCTTATTCAGAATCGCAACATATAAAAGTACAATGAGAACACCTATCACAAGATAAAGTGTTATGCCCACCGCCGGATTCTCAATAATATATTTTTTTAACCAGCAGTCCGGCATTGAAAAAATACCATATAAAATGAGCAAAATTCCCACCAGCGAGTAAGTTATCAGCATCACTCACAGCATTGACGAACTGAAAACTCTTAGAATTCTCTTTGCTTTCTTCAACCTGCAAAGTTATCTCTTATCTATCTCAACCATATTTAAACATACTTCCTTTCATTTTATTTATTTGAGTAGACTTGTGAAAAAAAGCTGCTTACTAATTGGTGTGGGTAGCCTTAGAAATCCTCTGATAACAAATCACAGTTCTCTCAACAGTTTGTTTGTCCCTCTTACTTTTTGTATAATATATACACATGCTATCACATACCAACTATAAATTGTACTGCTAATTTCTATTTTCTGCTTTATAATCATTATTTAAATCAGGCGAGCACGCAAAAACCACCGCAGAACGCTGAAGTTTTATAAGGCAGTATGGTAAAACTACGGTATTGCAATGGCAGAATGCGGCTTTGACTATAAAAGGTCAGAGCCTTTTTCTGTATCTGAAATTCGCACATTCGTCTTTTCATTTTGTGTTCGGTATAATTAGATTACTAAATACAAGCCTTAAATATGAAAACCATTTTTGAAAATACCGGCAGTGATTATACAAGACAAGGTAATTATCTTTTGCCAAATCATACATTGTCAGATGAAACCGAAAAGCAAATCGGCGTGTGGGGGAATGAGGCACAGATGATACCTAAAAATAAAACATCGAGCGATTTATCTCTCCTCAGATAAACTTGATAATTACCTTGCCGATGTAGACCAAAGAGCAAAATCTTTATTTGAAAAGACATTAAAATTACTTATCGAGCAGGGGCAAATTACAGAAAAACTCAAATCTGAATATGTGATATTGTGGGTACAAAAAACGAATAATATTCGTAACCAAGCAACAGAAATTGTTAACAATCAAGTGATTTATATATGAAAAAAAGCACAACTTACGGAGAAACAATCCTTCGGTTGTGCATTAATTTTATCTGTTAGGTTGAGTCTGTGAAAGTTTTTCTGTAAATAAGTATTAGCTAATAGGTCTTCTATGATA
>URSA01000001.1 GCA_900550475.1 uncultured Lachnospiraceae bacterium | reverse complement strand
CTGGCAGAAGTGGGTGATGTGAGGCGTTTCGAATCACCCAGACAGATACAAAAGCTGGCAGGACTCTCATTACGGGAGAACAGTTCGGGAAAGCACAAAGGACAGATGACCATAAGTAAAAGAGGTCGGAGTAAGCTGCGGGCAGTACTGTTTAATGCAGCGATTCCATTGATAGCGAAGAACCCAGAGTTTAAGTCATTGCATGAGTATTACACGACAAGAGCGAACAATCCGCTCAAGAAGAAACAATCCGTGATTGCCATCAGCTGTAAGCTGATACGAGTCTTTTATGCAATTCTGGTAAATGGAGTGACCTATGATCCACAGAAGATGCTTTCTGACATTCACAGGAAGCCACAGGCAGCATAAGAAGACCAGCTGTGAGATTCAGGAGACGTCCGCCGCAAGGTGCTGAAAGGAACAGAAGAATTAACAAAACATAGAGAGCCAAGTCAGATTTATTTCCATCAGAGCAGAGACTCAGCGAGGGAGCATCATGACGCCCCTTTATGGATAAGCAGAACGAAGGAATTAAGGACCCTGAAGTAAAGGAGATCCCGTATGACATGGGAGGTTAGGCTGCCGTAAGGAGTCGGGGAAAGAAAGGCCGATCATAGCAGAATAAGATGACGTCTTGTTTTGCGTACCCTAAACATCCGTATATAAATGATTTATGGACAGGGGGAATGACATAGACTTAGAAAATATCTCTATAAAAAATGAAAATGTGAGAAAAAGCGAGTTAACAAGAGAAAAACAAAGATTATTATGGGAGGAATGGAAAAATAAAGAAAAAATTGATATACAAAAAATATTCGGAAATTATGTGATATTCATAAAATGCCATGGGATGAGGAGGAAAAATATGGATTTTCTGAAGAAAAACACACCCAAAACGGAAGTGCAGGACGCAAACGCCGGTAAAATCCGGGAAGCCGAAAATGGCTGGATGGCTGCAAAACAGGCAATTGATGCGGCAACCCTGGAGCTGGGCAGGGCATATTTTGAGGCAAACAGGGAGAATGCAGATTTTGAGTTTGCAACGCAGGTTGAAACAGTCAACCGCAGGATAAAAGAGGAATATCTCTGGCATCAGTACCGCCTCAGCCTGGATGGACAGAGGATGTGCGATAGCTGTAAATCTTTCATTACATCTGACAGCGCTTTCTGTAACAGATGCGGTGCAACCGTTGCACCGATAGATTTTTCCCCGATAACGGGAGCTGCAAACAGTACACAGCCAGTGGCTCCGGTCAACCAGATTCCGGCTAATCCTGTTTTGAATTGTCCGAAATGCGGGAAAAAGCTTCTGGAGGGAGCAAGATTCTGCGAAGCCTGTGGCACCAAAATATTTTAAATAGGAGGGGAAGGAAGATGTATTGCAGTAATTGCGGAAAAGAAACAAACGATGCGGCGAGCTTCTGCCCGTATTGTGGACAAAAGAACGAAAATATGGTGCAGGGAGCAGGGGGGAATATCCCGAAGAAACCAAAGAAAAAGCATACTGCTCTGGATGTTGTATGCATTGTATTAGGATGTATTATATTAGGGTGTGTTATTCTCTTTGCAGTCTTTGCCTTTATCGGGACGTTACTGTCAGGTGGACAGGCAGCTGACAGTAAGGAAGACACCTATTTTGATGCTGTGATAGAGTCTGTGCAGGGGGACTGGTATCTGTGGGCAGAAGATGATGAGTATTGGCATTTTTCGATTGCAGGAACAGATTACGAGTTATTTATACAGAATCCTAAAACTCTGGAAATCACAGAATTTTCGGGACATATTGAACCTGTTGAGAGAACATACAGTGTGGACAAAAAATTAGCTTATATCAGCGGTGAATTAAAATTTATTGATAGCGATGCTGAGAGGAAAATACATTATACATATCCGAATGGTGTGAGCGGCAGTACAGAACTCGAGCATTATAGTAATAGCCTGGGTGATGAAAAAATGAAAAGGGACGATTATTTTGGAAGAATCAGGGAACTTCTTCAGGGAGAGTGGACCTGGACTGCGACAGATGAGAGTGGGACGGAATATTATCTGACTCTTAAAGTGGAGGAAGATAACAATTATGAACTTCTGATTTTGACTGACACCCAAAATAAAGTATATGCTGGAAAGATGTCGCTGTATCGTCATGGCGGTCGTATATACCTGTGTGATGATGAAGATATTGTTCTGCTAGAATTGTGGTTTAAATATGATGAAGATACAGACAGTATCACACTGAGTGATGGGGAGATCACACTTGAAAAAGTGCAGTAATCATACACTTTCGGTATGAAAAGATACGAATACAAGGAGATAAGAAGTATGCGTTGTAAAAAATGTGGAAAAGAATTAAGCGATACAGCTTCTTTCTGCCCTGCCTGCGGCACACCCTGTACTCCGAAGGCACAGTCCTCCGGCAGAAAAAATTAAAGGTGATTATTCCCGTTGCATTGGTGGCGGGAGCACTGCTTATCAGCAGTCCGGTGTGGGTTTCCGGCATTGCGGATGCAGTGTCCTCCGGTCAGAAAGCGGGAAAAACGAATGGAAAAGAAGAAACAGTGGCTGCAAAAGGGAGCAGCGTGGAGAAAACGGAGGATGTTTCCTATGAGGAACTGCTGAAAAATCTGGAACAGGCAAATACTGTGATAGAGGACATGGTGGCTCAAGACCAAAACAAGGATTCTGAGGATAGCCAGAAAAATCTGGAACGGCGAGTCGTACTTCTCGGGGAAACACAGCAGACGCTGGGCGGGCTGCGGGAGGAGGCGGCAGCGTTTGGAATAGCAGATGACAAGCTGAAGAGCGCTGTGGACGCTTACTATAATGCGGCAGATTCCTTTGTGGGTGCATATCTTGATGCAAATGATTTTTTGTATCGTTATATCTATAGCGGGTCACATGTAACAGCCAGACCGAATTTGTTTGACACTGACAGGAGTGCCCAGGAAAATTATGATGCACTGAGCGAATGGCTGGAAAGTTCCAAAAACGAATACGCTAACTTTGAATACCCTTCCTATACAGAAGCAGCATGGGGGGAATATGAAAAGATTTTGGATTTGAATCAGACGGTTCTGGACAAATATGCTTTGGCATACAATCTTTGATGCGCTCCGCCTCATGTCCTGTGAGGAACTGTTTAACCGGGTTAGTACTATGGACGAAAAGTGGTATGAGGATGTACTTGCAACGTGCAAAGCAATTGTGAAGGGCTATGGCAATCATAATTATACTCTTGCATCAGGCTTATATGATGAAATACAGGCATATGTTGCTATGTCGGAAGGGAAAAAAGAAAAATATACCTTTGAAAATAACAAAACCGGAAAAATGTATGTTGATACAAAATGTGTTGATACCATATATCCTTCCCTTTACAATACATATGATTCCTTTGCCATTATTACTCTGGCAACCTACGGTGGACAGAGAAGCATTGTTGTTGAAGTGGAAATTCCGGGATTTACCCAGAAGTACAGACAGAGCTATACGATTACCAGTAATGTAAAGCAGTTATATATCAAACCGCCTCTTGTGACAGGGGATATTGATTTATCTGCTACAAAATCAGCACAGATAAACGTAACTCTTTATGAGAAGGACGGCACGCAGATTACGACACAGTCCAACCCGGTTACAATAAAAAGCAAAAATGATGTGGAATGGTCTAGTAGTGATTTCGGTATTTTTACACGGGATAATATTCTGTGTTTCCTGACACCGGAATCTTCAGGTATTTCTGCCCTGAAGCGCAGCGCCATAGATGACCACTTTTGCCGTTCTGTACCCGTCCGATGTATCAAAACCGGCTTGAAACGGGTACAGGAGACGGGTTTTGCTCTGCTGTACCCGTGGAGTAAAAAATGATTTCCGAGGTACGCCGGGCAATCAAGGGCGGAACTTGCAAATGATATAATTTAAACATCTCAAATCGGCATCGAATACTATAATGAGATTTTATGTTTTACAATGATGGGAGGTTTATTATATGCTTCAAGAAATATCATTCCCTGAACATGAATATGGGTCAATTCAAAATTATTTAAACAAATTGGGATATTGTTATACCACGAGAGTATATAAAGAAATTGGAAAATATAAAGTTGGGGAATTATACATTGCCCCATGGGGTGATGTACTGAAAATAGACGAAGTTAAAACATACCAGAAAGTGTCGGATCGCCCTTTCTATGACGAAATGAGTGATGAGGAAAAAGAAGAAATCTATAAATTTTCTGAGGGCATAGGGCTGCCATATGAATTTATAAAATTTTCTAAAATGTAGTTTAATCATATTTCAATAGAAACAAACTGTGATTTGTTTAAATGTTTATACAGGGGACGCTTAAAAAAGTAAATGCGGCAGAAGGACATCAGACCCTTTACCACGTATTATCTTTTGTGTGGCAGAGCCGTATTGCTCGTCAGACTGCCGATAGAGTCTAAAGAGACATCGTAGAATTTGACGAGGGTAACTGCCGGCTCGGAGGGCAACTCCCGTTTGCCGGTTTCATAGGTACAATATATTGAGTTCAGGTTATCACTGACGCGCCGGCGCATGGGAGTGCGGGCGCGCAGGCGGAAAAAACAGTTGACAACGGCGGTGCGGATGATTACAATGAACCTATATTTGTGAAATGTTGATGGAAAGTAGTAGGGATATTGTTTTTTTCAGAGAGCAGCCGGGCGGTGCGAGGCTGTGGAGGCGTGTTCCGAACTGGTTCCGGAGTTCCTGTGGGGAAGATTTGGCTGTGGCGTCGTAAAGTTGATCGGCGGTGCGGGCCGGATGAGTAGCCGCAGGCGGCAGACCCCGTTAGCGGTTTTCGAGTGCGGAGAGAGAAATCTCCGAATTAGAGTGGTACCACGGAAGCAAAGCCCTTTCGTCTCTAAGTGAGATGAGAGGGCCTATTATTTTGTATTATGGAAATGATTTAAAGCGGAAGAGAGGAAAGAAAATGGCAGTACCGTACAATCACAGAGAAGTGGAGACAAAGTGGCAGAAGGTATGGGACGACGAGAAAGCGTTTGCAACCTCAAATGACTATACCAAGCCGAAATACTATGCGCTTGTGGAATTCCCGTACCCGTCTGGACAGGGACTTCATGTGGGACATCCCCGTCCTTATACGGCGCTTGATATCGTGGCAAGAAAGAGAAGAATGCAGGGATATAATGTGTTGTATCCCATGGGCTGGGATGCCTTCGGACTTCCTACGGAAAACTATGCGATCAAGAATCACATTCATCCGAAGATCGTGACCAAGAACAACGTGGCAAGATTCAAGGAACAGCTCCATTCCCTCGGATATTCCTTCGACTGGGACAGGGAGATCAACACCACGGATGTGAACTATTACAAATGGACACAGTGGATCTTTTTAAAGCTTTTCAATGCCGGGCTTGCGTACAAGACGGAGATGCCGATCAACTGGTGTACCTCCTGCAAGGTAGGTCTTGCCAATGAGGAAGTGGTAAACGGAGTCTGCGAGCGCTGTGGCAGCGAGGTAGTCCGCAAGGTAAAGAGCCAGTGGATGTTAAAAATCACGGATTATGCGGAGAAGCTTCTGGAAGGGCTTGATACGGTGGATTATATCGAGCGTGTCAAGGTATCCCAGAAAAACTGGATCGGAAAGTCCACCGGTGCGGAAGTGGATTTCATTTTGAAGGACAAAGAGGATAAGCTGACGGTCTACACCACCAGACCCGACACGCTGTTCGGCGTGACCTATATGGTAATGAGCCCGGAGCATCCTTTTATTGACAAGTATAAGGCGGATATCAAGAACTGGGATGATGTGACGGCATACAGGGAAATGGCTGCAAAGAAGTCGGATTTCGAGCGCACGGAGATCGCCAAGGACAAGACCGGCGTCATGCTGCAGGGACTTACGGCGGTCAATCCCGTCAACGGCAAAGAGATTCCCGTCTGGATTTCAGACTATGTGCTGATGACATACGGAACGGGCGCCATTATGGCAGTGCCCGCCCATGACGAGAGAGACTGGGAGTTTGCAAAGAAATTCGGAATGCCTATTATCGAGGTGGTTGCGGGAAGTCCCGTGGACGTCAATGAAGCGGTGTTTACGGATGTGGCGACCGGCACGCTGGTGAACTCCGAGTTCCTGAACGGTCTGAGCGTTGCGGATGCAAAGAAGAAGATCATCGAGTTCCTCACGGAGAAGGGAATCGGCCATGAGAAGACCAACTATAAGCTGCGCGACTGGGTATTTTCCAGACAGCGCTACTGGGGCGAGCCCATCCCCGTGGTGAAGTGCGAGAAGTGCGGCTATGTGGCACTGCCCGAGAGCGAACTGCCGCTTGAGCTTCCCGATGTGGAGAGCTATATGCCCACGGACAACGGCGAATCCCCTCTGGCGCACATGACGGAGTGGGTCAAGACGACCTGTCCCTGCTGTGGCGGTCCTGCAATGAGGGAGACGGATACCATGCCGCAGTGGGCGGGCTCCTCATGGTATTTCTTAAGATATACGGATCCTCACAACGACAAGGCGCTGGCGAGCCCGGAGGCATTGAAATACTGGCTGCCGGTGGACTGGTACAACGGCGGCATGGAGCACACCACGCTGCATTTGCTCTATTCCAGATTCTGGCACAGATTCCTGTACGATCAGGGCGTGGTTCCCTGTCCGGAGCCTTACCAGAAGAGAACCTCCCATGGTATGATCCTGGGATCAAACGGCGAGAAGATGAGCAAGTCCAGAGGAAATGTGGTAAACCCGGACGACATTGTGAGAGAGTACGGCGCAGACACGCTGCGTACCTACGAGATGTTCATCGGTGCCTTTGACCTGAGCGCCGCATGGAGCGAGGACGGCGTAAAGGGCTGCCGCAGATTTCTTGAGCGTGTATGGAAGCTGCAGGATATCCTGACGGATGAGGAGGGATATTCCGGGGACATGGAGACCCGCATGCATCAAACAATCAAGAAGGTTAGCTCAGATTTTGAAAACCTGAAGTACAATACGGCAATCGCAGCCATGATGACGCTGTTAAATGAGTTCTACAAGAAGAATGCGGTGACGAAGGGAGAGTTCAAGACCCTTTTAACCCTGCTGAATCCCGTAGCGCCGCATATCACGGAGGAGCTCTGGCAGACCGTGGGCTATGAGGGAAAGATCTATCAGACCACATGGCCGGTTTACGAGGAGGAAAAGACCGTTGAGGCAACCGTGGAGGTGGCTGTCCAGATCAACGGAAAGACCAAGACCACCGTGCAGATCTTCAAGGATGAGGAGAAGGACAAGGTGATCGCCATGGCAAAGGAAGCTCTCGGAAGCAAGCTTTCCGGCACGGTTGTGAAGGAAATCTATGTACCGGGCAGAATTGTCAATATCGTGGTAAAACCGTAAAAACAAACTGAGTTCAGACAAAAGGCAAAGCGGAGGCGGAGACGTTTCCTGTTTTGCCTTTTTCTTTACCGGGAACCGGCTTTTTTCAGAATCCGGTCGATCTGTTCTTTTTCTTCGGGGGAGCTGTGCTTTTTGATTGCCTCCACCACAGCGGTGACCTCGGCGGGAGAAAAGGAGATGTGTTCCGCTTTTGCCTGTTTCATTTTCATCATCATGAACGGCATCATTTCCTTCTGCGTCTTTCCCTTTCCGCCAAAGACAAGCTCGCTTAAAAATGCAAGCTTCTTTTCTTCGATATGCTGTACCAACGGATCTTTCATCCATTCCGGTTTGTTTTCCATAGCAATCTCCATTCCTTAATTTCCGAACATTTGAAACATCTGCATCAGATCGGGAGCGCCATCCCCGTTTTCCCCGAAGGAGAATCCATCCGGGAAAAGCTCCTTCATGGCGGACATGGTCTCCATCATCTCTTTTGCATTTTTCATGGAGGAGGAGACCTCCAGCATTTTGCGGATCTTTTCTTTTTCCGAGGAGGAGCAGAAGGGCAGGATCTCTTTGCAGACAGCCTCCGTGTCCGAGGAGTCCTCCTTCGGCTGATAGGCGTAGGGGTGGTTTTTAAAATAAGTGAGCGTATAGCGAAATTCCATATACTTGATCAAAACGGCGAGCTGCTTCTGCATGGACGGCTCAAAATAGGGAAGCAGTATTTTATATATCTGGATATGATTGGTGGTAAAGAGCGTGTCAAAAGCCTGTATTTTGTCCGGCTGCTTGTTTTCATCCATGCGGTGCCCCCTGCCCATTCGTGTTTTTTAAATCATATGAAAAGAAAAAGTTCCGTATGCGTAGAGCAGGCTCTGTAAAAGAGCCTGCCCGCAATGGAGCTGTTTACTAGCATCCGCAGCCGTTGTTGTTTCCGCAGAAGCAGGAGATCAGGAGGATCCAGATCAGCCAGTCACAGCTATTGTTGTTGCAGCCGTCGCCACAGCCGCCCAGGGTTCCGATGCCGTTGCCGCATCCGTTCCCGCAGAATAAGAGCAGAAGGATAATCCACATGCATCCGCATCCGCTGTTGTTGCTGTTGCAGTTGTTGGAACATCCGCAGTTTGTTGCAGTTAAGTCACTCATTTTAAGTGCCTCCAGGTTTTGTTATGTTTTATAGTATGTGGGTAGGCATGTCAATGTTTCCTTGTTTGACGGCAAAAAAAGGAAATTGAAAAAGATAATGCGCAGATAAGCAGATGTTGTAAAAGTACTTGAATAAATTTCAAGATATAGTAAAATAAGTAGTATAAAAACAATGGAAAGCCTTGTCCGAGGACATGCGCTACGGGAGTGTGTACGCAGATGTATGAAATCGCAGGGAGGCAATTTCGGACTTCGGCGGACTATGAGGCCGCAAAGCGGGACGCCGCATACATAGAACAACTGAAAAAGAGATATGACACGGACCGGACGGAGGAGATAGAGCGCCTTGTCAAGGACTTAAAGAGCGGTAAGTACCGCTTCCGTACCATTTTGGGCGATGACCTTTTGGAGGAGATGGAAGCGCTTCAGCAGGAGCGGCGCAAGGCGGAGAAAACCGGGACAGCCGGAGCAAAAAAAGGAAACGGACGGCGTCAGGGAACGACGGGGAAAACCGGAGGAGCCCGGCACACAGGAACAGGAGGACGCTCCACCGCAAAAAAGAAGGCAGTCAGACTGGAGGACTATGATTCCGGGATGCAAAAGGAGATTCTGTCCGAGCTGCGCAGGCGGGAGCGGATCAGAAAGCTCGTCATTGCCGGGTGCATGTGTGTGGCGCTGGGGTGTTTTGCCTATCTGGGTGTCTACTCTTATCAGACCAGGCGTTTGGACGATTACGCCAGCAGACAGCAGAGCCTGAAGGGCGCGGAAGCGCCGCCCGCAACGACGCAGGAAACCGTGGTGATCCACTACGATGATCAGGAGTCAGTGGTGCCGGAGGTTCTGGATGAATATAAAACTTTATATAGTTTGAACAAAAAGCTAATCGGATGGGTGAAAATTGACGATACACATATAGATTATCCTGTGCTTCAGACAAGCAACAACGAATATTACCTGAAACACAATTTCGATCAGGAGGAGGATCGGAACGGCAGCATCTTTCTGGACAAGGACTGCAGCATCTTTCCGAGATCCACGAATCTGATCATTTACGGGCATCACATGCGGAGCGGCAGGATGTTCGGACAGCTTACAAAATACAGCTCGGAGGACTTTTACGAGGATCACAGGTATATCCAGTTTGATACCATTTACGAAAAGGGAACCTACGAGGTCATGTATGTATTCCGGTCAAAGATCTATGAGGAAAATGAAATAGTTTTCAAGTATTATCAGTTCATAGATGCGGCGTCGGAGATGGAATTTGACTCCAATATGAGAGAGATGGCGGCGTTATCCCTGTATGATACGGGGGTGACGGCAGAATACGGGGACGAGCTGCTGACCCTTTCCACCTGTGATTACTATACGGATTACGGGCGGTTCGTGGTGGTGGCAAAGAGGGTTAGATAGGAGAATATCAATGAGAAAACAAGGGATGAAGAAAAAAAATTACAAGCTTCGCAGGAGGATACGCCGCACACTGGGAGTGATCTGCCTGATCACGGCGATTCTTGTGGCATACATACCTGTGCCGGAGACCAGCGCTGCCGGGGATGTAATGTATACATGGGATGACCTGATCGGCCATGTGTCGGCGGACGGTACGGTGGGAGCGGGCAACCGGTCCGTAATCCCGGTGATCCCTAAAGGCTGTGAGACCATATATACCACGGGAGACGGTACCTATCAGTTTGCGTTTGTGAACGCATCCGATACCAGCCCGGACAAGATCGCCGTGATTCTCGGATACAATGCAACCAATCTGACGGACAACAGACTGGAGATCCCCAGTTATGTGGAGGCATATACCAAGTTCAATGAGAACGTGGGCGGAAGAACCGGCTATGTTGCGGTGGGAAGAAACCAGAAGCCGCTGTATTACATGTCTGCGCCTGCAGAATATGAGACGGATGTGTCCACCGGAAATGCCGTTCTGATCAGCGAAGCGGAATTCAAACCCTGCTACTATACGGATTCTGTCAACTGGAGCACACTGGATCTGGCTCAGTTCTATTACCGGGACGATGCCGGCGCATACAACGGCGCGGACGGCTACAAATACAACAGGACGGAGACCAACGCTGAGCAGTGGATCAAGAGCGTGCCGGTTATGTATATAGGAAACCAGTCCCTGACCAGCAACCCGGCGGCAGTGGGCGCAACCGGCGCCGTGCAGGAGTGGATCATTGCGGAGGGTACAAACGCCAGCGACAAGGTGATCAACATGTCCAGCGCCAACGGCGTGTTTGCAAACGAAAGCAACATACGGACGCTTGTGGTGGGCGAGAACCTGATGGGAATCGGAAACTATGCGTTCTACGGATGTACGGCTCTGGAGAGGATCGAGCTTGGGAACGGTCTGACCGAGATCGGAAAGTATGCGTTTGCAGAGTGTGTGAACATGAAGGAGATCGGACTTGATTTCACTTCCAGAATCCAGTACATTTCCGACTACACATTCTTAAACTGCCGTGCAATGACGACCTTCAAGATTCCTGCCAGCGTGAAGATGATTTACGATCATGCTTTTGAGGGCTGTACCAGACTGGGAAGCGATTCCACAACGGGCGGACTGGATCTGTCCGGTGCGGCGGAAGGGCTGAATGTGACCCTTGCCCAGATCGGATATTATGCATTCAAGGGCTGTACCGGTCTGCGGGAGCTTACGCTGCCGGAATCCATCAGCGCCTCCACCGATACGGTAAACTTGAACAATTTTGAAGGTTGTAATTCCCTGACCCATATTCTGGTGGAGAGTCCGTATACTACATTTGAAGGAACCACTACCTATACGGTGGACAACTTCAAGGGGGATGTGGCAACCACTTTCTATTTTGAAGCGAACGGAACCTCTGCAACGCATACCTTTACAAAGGAAAATGCAATTGCATTCAAATACTCCGATGAAGACCGATATGAGATTATCCAGAGAGTGAAGGCAATCGGAGATGTGGGAGGGGCTAAGACAGCCGAATTGACCTATCAGGTCAATTCCTTGAACGAACTGTTGTATTTTAACATGACAAAAGAAGTGGAAGAGGTGGAGATTCCTGCGTCAATCGGCCCTTACGGCATTTCCGCCATCAATTCCGGAAGCTTTTCAGGCAACTGCTTCTTAAAGAAGATCACGATTCCCGCCACGGTGACGAGGATCAATGAGAGCGCATTTAAGGGATGCCATAACCTGAAGGATGTGATTTTTGCAGACGCGGCGGCAGTCACCTTTATCGGAACCGATGCCTTTGCAACCCAGGTGGTGGAACTTCACGCTACCGGATGTACCAACAAGGACTTTTTGACAACGAATCTGTCTCCGAAGCTGACGTTTACCGGTACGGTAGGAAGCGGAATCATCCCGTATGATTTTGCCATGAATCCGTCCAGCACAATCAATGCGGGCGCACAGACCAAATCCTACATCACCTACTACAGCGGCTGGCCGACCAACCTGGAGATCCAGTATACGGCGGATCCGCTGACGGGAGCCGGAGCGGCAACGCTGGTGGATTACCCCACCTTCGCGGAATTGAAAGCAGGTTCCAAGTATACCAGTTCCAATTATCCGTATATCACTTCGGACTTTGAGACTGCAGCAAGGGATGCGATTGCCGATTATGAGTCTTATCTGATTGATAAGAATACGGAAGTTACGGATTACCAGTGGCAGATTGTCAACGCGGCGTTGAATCTGTCCGTGCCGTCCGGCGTCAAAGCTTACGCTACGGGACTTTTCTCCGGTGTTACGGGAACAGAGGGAACGGATGGTTCCTACACAGTGACCCCGGTTTCCGGACAGAACGCGGATATCAATATCCAGACGATTACCTTTGCAGATATAGATGAGTACACACCGTACTCCTTCAGCGGCTGTAAGTCACTGAAGCAGATCAATATCACAGGCGGAGAGGCAAAGCTGGACGATTATGCCATCGCCTATGATTATACCTCCGGCGGAGCAGGTTCGGAGTCCGCGCTGACCACGTTTAATATGTCGGCAGGCGGAAGCAGCGTGGGAAATTATGCGTTCTGCAACAACGAGCAGCTTGCGAATGTGACGCTTTCCTCGACGGTATCCTCCATGGGCTTAAGACCTTTCAAGGATTGTCCGCTGCTTGAGGATGTAGGCTTCTCCGGCGGTCCGTACTTTACCACCAGCAATGCGATCATCTATGGTCTGGATAACGGATCGAAGGATTCCATCGTACAGTGTCTGGAATCCAGGGGTAAGCTGAGCACACCCGGTTCCATAAGCGGTTCGGAGCTGGCTGGCGTTACAAGTATTGCAAAGGAAGCGTTTATGGATTGCGAGGAGGTCGGCTCTATCGATTTTGGTTCCTCTTCTGTTACGGCAATCCCGGAGAAGGCGTTCTACAATACATCCAGCCTGTATTCTGTGACGTTGCCTACTACCTGTAAATCTATCAGCAAGGACGCGTTCGCAGACAGTAATGTGCGCTATCTGGATATTCCTGGCAGCGTGACCTACATTGACCCGAAGGCTTTCAATACGCCGGAGTATCCCAGCACGGATCCGGCAAAGCCGTACAACACAATAGAGTTCTACTGTGAGAGCGGCAGTGCTGCGGAGACCTATGCAAATGAATATGATAATATCAAGATTACGGACAAGCCCATTACGACCACGTTTGATGTGATTTTCTGGGATTGGGACCAGACCATACTGAAAGAGGAAAGCGTTTTGATTGGCTCGGATGCAACGCCTCCCGAGAATCCGGTGAGAGAGGGCTACACCTTCACCGGCTGGCTGCCTAACTATACCAATGTCAGCAGAGATATGGATATCGTGGCACAGTACCAGAAGATCGATTCCGAGGACACCAAGTACACGGTCAGATTCATCGACTATAACGATAATGTGCTGTATACCCAGAAGGTGGCGTCGGGAGAGAGTGCCATCACACCGCAGGCGCCTGCCAGAGACGGGTATACCTTTACCGGATGGAGACCTGCCATCACCAATATTACCAAGGATACGGATACCTACGCGCAGTATGAGAAGAACAGCAGCAACGGCGGTAATAATGGCGGAAACAATGGCGGAAATAGCGGCGGCAATAACAGCGGAAATAACGGGAACGGAAGCGTCAGCGGAAATAATTCTTCCACGCTGTACACACTGACCGTAAAGAACGGAAGCGGTTCGGGCAGTTATGTGGCGGGTGCAACCGTGATCATTGTGGCGAATGAGCCGGCAAGCACGCAGCAGTTTTCCAAATGGACGACCGACAATTCCTCCATCACCTTTGCAAGCAGCACAGTGGCGGCAACCACCATGGTCATGCCTGCCGCAAACGCGACGGTGACGGCAAACTATACAACAAAATCCAATACGGGCGGAAACAACGGCAACAACAGCGGAACCAACAATGGCAACGGCAACTCAACATCCTCCGGCAACAAGAACAATACCGGAACGGTGATCGTCATTGACAAGAACGGTCTTTCCAACACCGGAGTGGTGTCTGCAACCATCAAGGGATCCTCGGATAACTTTGTGATCAAGATCACGGAGAATGCACAGGCAACGGAAGCAATCGTGAAGGCTCTGATGGATGAATACGGCAGTCTTGATAACCTGAAATATTTCCCCATGGATATCTCCTTGTATGATTCCACGGGCAAGAATAAGATTACGGACACTTCGGGACTGTCCATCAGCATTACCCTGCCGCTTCCGGATTCCCTGATCACCTATGCGGGCAACAACAAGGTGGCAGGCGTGGTGAACGACAAGCTGGATAAGCTGGGTGCGAAGTTTACGACCATAGACGGCGTTTCCTGCGTGACCTTCACGGCAGAACATTTTTCACCCTATGTGATTTATGTGGATACGAGCAGACTCAGTGAAAGCTCTGTGGTGGATAATTCCCCCAAGACGGGCGATATCCATCCCAAGTGGTTCGCGGTGATCGGACTGAGCTGTATGGCAGTTATCCTGTTTGTGAAGAGGGATAAACCGGTAAAGAGGCAGATGCCTGCAAAGGCATAAGGGCGGCAAAAAGGTGGGGCAATGAAAAAAGCACTTAAGATTTCGGTGAGTATCCTGCTGCTTGCGCTTGCGGTTGCGGTAACACAGATACCGGCGAGGCAGGTTGAGGCGGATACGCTTTCTACCTCGAAGGATACCGATTTTCAACTGAATGGGACGATTCTCGTAAAGTACACAGGCACGGCGCAATCCGTGTCTGTTCCCGCTTCCGTAACGGAGATCGGAGCGGAGGCTTTTGCCGACCACACGGAGATCGAGAAGCTTTCCTTTGCCGGAAACAATGTGGAACAGATCAACTACCGGGCGTTCGCCGGGTGTACGGGCTTAAAGGAGCTGGTGCTGCCGGACAGTGTGACGACCCTCGGAAACGGTGCTTTCAGCAACTGTTCTTCTCTGGAGAAGGTCACACTCGGAAAGTCTCTGAAAAACTGGGGAATCGGCCCCTTTACAGGCTGCGGTAGTCTGAAAAGCCTTTCCCTGTCCAAGGATAATGAAGCATTTGTACTGTCGGACGACTGCCTGTATGATGCAGCGAAGACCAAGCTTTATCTGGTTCTCCCCGGCAGGGACAAGGACAGCTATCCCATGCCGTCCACGGTGACGGACATTGCGGAGTACGCTTTCTGGGGAAACGACAAAATCAAGAGCATTACCATCGGAAACAATCTGAAAACGATTCCCGATTATGCTTTTTCCAACTGCAAATCCCTGGTGGGCATTACGATCCCGTACTCGGTTACTTCCATCGGCATCAGGGCGTTTTCCGACTGCGTCAATCTGGAGACGGTGGTGATTCCCTCCGCGGTGTCGGGCATCCATGAGACGGCTTTTGACGGCTGTCCCAAGCTGGTGATCTCCGCGGATACGGGAACAGTGGCACAGCGTTTTTATGAGGACTGGAAGCAGAGAAATCAGGCGGAGTACGAGGATACGGGCAATACCACCGAGGAGCCGCAGGATCCGCCGAAGGAAGATAACCGGACAAGCGGTGAGGAAGTGTCGGGCACTTTGTTAGGAAGCACTTATGTGGTGGGAAACAGGGCGGTGGTCATGGTTGACAATTCTGCCGCCCCCGTTTACGGGGAGACGTCGCCCGGCGGCAGCACGTCCGTTGTCAATGAGGATCTGGCGAAGGGGACGGACATTCCCAAGTATACGGTGGCGTTTGACAGCATACTTGCCGATCAGGCATTTTACAGAAGCCATGATGTGTCGGATTACACCATACCGGAGCAGATTACCGAGATTGGGGAATTTGCATTTGCCAGAAGCAACCTGACGGAGGCGGTGATCCCGGCCGGGGTGACGACGATCCGTTATGCGGCCTTTTATCACTGTGATTATCTTCGCAAGGTGGAAATCCCAAAGACGGTGACTTCCATTGCGCCGAAGGCGTTTGACAAATCCATGTGGTTAGAAACCTGGTTTGCGGGAAACGGCGATGATTTCCTGATCGTGGGAGACGGCATCCTGCTTGCATACCGTGGAAACGACAGTCATGTGGTACTGCCCGACAATGTAAAGCATATTGCGCCGGAAGTGTTTGCGGGAAACACCGGACTGGTGTCCGTGACGCTGCCGGATTCCCTGATAGAAATTGGTGAGGATGCGTTTCTTGACTGCCGGAATCTGGTGACGGTGGAAGGCGGCAGGAATGTGCGCGTGATCAGGGATCGGGCGTTCAAGGGATGTCCGCTTGCATCTGCGCATGTACCCGGAAAGGTGGAGTATCTGGGACTGGAGAGCTTTGATTTTTCGGATACCTCCGTGGGCATCTCACTGAAGGTGGTGGTGTTTGAGAACGGGACGGCGCTGCCGAAGCCCTGCTATGAGACGGACGCAGGCAGGCTTTCCAATGCGTCGGCAAGAGGCATGATTCTGGGGGATACCTTTATGGCGGTCGTTCCCGATCGGTCGGCAGCGGAGCATCTTGCCGGTTCGGTGCTGGATAACTCCGTCTACGGTTTCAAGGGAATCATTGCGTACATAAACTCCGAGGAGAGAGGGCTTCTGACCTGTCTGGCGACCACCTGCTCGGAGGAGGAGTTCTCACAGTTGTATATCCCGGATCAGGTGGTGATCGACGGTAGAAAATATCAGGTGACAGGAAAGGACAAGATCACACAGTACGGCACGGAACGTCAGTACGAGGCGGGAACGCTTACGGTAGAAAATGGCAGCAAGGTGCTGACCGGAGCTGTGAATGCGGTTCTGGAAGGGAATGATGGCTGCTATGAGCTTCGCATTGCGGACGACGCAACCGCATATGAGAGCCTGAACAGGGCTTATCAGGCGGTATACAGGGAGGATCTCCCGGAGGGCGTGCTCTGCGCAGAGATCAGTCTGGTGGATGTGAGATCGGGCGTGCCCATTACGAAAATGGGCGGACGCACATTGCAGATCACGGCGGAGCTGCCGGGCAGTGTGACGGGAAGCCTCCGGATCCTGACGACGGACCGGAACGGACAGCTTGAGAATGTCTCCTACACAAGGGACGGCAACAAGGTCAGCTTTATGGTCAGCCACCTGTCTCCGTTTGCATTTTGTAATGTGGGAGCTGCGGACAGGGTGTACGCGGAGGGAACCGTGTCGGGAGACAATGTGATGGCAAGCGGCAGGCTGGATGAGTCCCCGGACACGGGAGATCCGATTCATCCGAAATGGTTTCTGGCAGCCGGCCTCGCCAGTCTGGCAATCGGCGTGTTGTTCATTAAAAAGAGGAAATAAAGAAGAAATAAAATAAAACTCCGGCATATGATAAGAAAAAATGCCGGAGCTTTTTTATGTTCAGAGTGAGGGAACAGGTGGGCTGCCGTCAGAGTATGCTAAATGCCGGAGGGTGCGGAGTGACGGTTGCCGTTCTGGATACCGGGGTGGCGGCACATCCCGACTTAAACGGCAGGATCTTGGATTTCAAGGATTTTACGGAGGGGCGGGAGGCTGCCTACGACGACAGCGGACACGGCACGCATGTGTGCGGGATTGCCTGCGGAAGCGGTGCGTTGTCGAGAGGAAAATATTGCGGAATGGCGCCGAAGGCTGATCTCGTGGTGGGAAAGGTTTTGGACGGAAGAGGTGACGGAACCGTAAACGCTATGCTTGCGGGGATCAGCTGGGTGTTACAGGAGAGAGACAGGCTTGGGATCCGTATTTTGAATGTGTCGGTGGGCGTCAGCGGGCAGATGGACGCCCACCGGGAAAAGGTGTTGAAGGAGATGCTGGAGAGCGCATGGCAGAAGGGGCTTGCGGTGGTCTGTGCGGCGGGAAACAACGGACCGGCGGAAAACTCGCTGTCCGAAATCGGAAAAAGCCATTACCTGATCACAGTAGGCTGCCACGACGGCGCGTATTACGAGGGAAAGACCAGCCGGTGTGCCGCCTACTCGGCGAGGGGAAGCCTGTTTGATACGGTGAGAAAGCCGGATATTGTGGCGCCGGGCACGGAGATCATATCCTGCAACGGCGGTGTGCGGCGCACAAGGGGAGGTTATCAGAACGCCTATATCGCCAAGAGCGGCACATCCATGGCGACACCGGTGGTCTCCGGCGCGCTGGCGCTTTTGTTCCAGCAGCACCCGGAATACGATAACGAGACGGCGAAAAGAAAGCTGCTCTATGCGGCGGATGATTTAAGGGAGCCGTGGGTGTCCCAGGGGTGGGGAATGATCAATGTGGAAAGGCTGTTGGAATAAGTGTTGACAGACAGCGTATGATTGTATACAATTATACGGAAGAAATACGCGGGAGCAAAGCCGCCCATGCGGCAGAATGAGAGGAACTATGAGAGAGAACGACGATACTTTCCAGAACCGACCGGTCAGTATGAACAACAGGAACAACCTGTTGGAGATAGAGGAGCATATGTATATTCTGGACGATGTCCAGAAACCCAATGTATTCCGGAATATGTTTCCCTATTCTGAGATCCCAAAGATTCCGTTCAATGACAGGATCGTGCCACATAATATGCCGAAGCAGATCTGGATCACCGATACCACATTCCGCGATGGACAGCAGTCAAGAGCCCCCTATACCACGGAGCAGATCGTGACGATCTACGATTATCTGCATCGTCTGGGCGGTCCCAACGGCATGATCCGTGCGTCGGAGTTCTTCCTATACAGTAAGAAGGACAGGGATGCCGTATACAAATGTATGGAGCGGGGCTATGAGTTTCCCGAGATTACAAGCTGGATCAGGGCCAGCAAGGACGATTTCAAGCTTGTGAAGGAGATCGGCATGAAGGAGACGGGCATTCTGGTGAGCTGCTCGGATTACCATATCTTCCTGAAACTGAAAATGACAAGACGTCAGGCAATGGATCACTATTTAAGTGTGATCAGGGATTGTCTTGAAGAGGGGATCAGCCCGAGATGCCATCTGGAGGATATCACAAGGGCGGATATTTATGGATATGTGGTTCCCTTCTGTCTGGAGCTGGTGAAGCTGCAGGAGCAGTACAAAATTCCAATTAAAGTCAGAGCATGCGATACAATGGGGTATGGCGTTAATTATCCCGGCGCAGTTATTCCCAGAAGTGTGCAGGGAATTATTTATGCCATTCACACCCATGCGGGCGTTCCCCATGAGAATATTGAGTGGCACGGGCATAACGACTTTTACAAGGCTGTTTCCAATTCCACTACGGCGTGGCTGTACGGCTGCTCCGGCGTCAATACTTCCCTGTTCGGCATCGGGGAGAGAACCGGAAATACGCCTCTGGAGGCGATGGTGTTTGAGTATGCGCAGCTGCGCGGAGACCTGAACGGCATGGACACCACGGTCATCACCGAGCTGGCGGAATACTATGAGAAGGAGATCGGGTATCATATCCCCGAGAGAACGCCGTTTGTGGGTAAGAACTTCAATGTGACCCGTGCGGGCATCCATGCGGACGGGCTTTTGAAGAATGAGGAGATCTACAATATATTCGATACGGAGAAGTTTTTGAACCGTCCCGTTCTGTGTGCGGTTTCCAACACCTCCGGGCTTGCGGGCATCGCGCACTGGATGAACACCTACTACAAGCTGAAGGGCGACAAGATGGTGGACAAGAACAGTGAACTGGTACACGAAGTAAAGAAGTGGGTGGATGAGGAATATGCGGGAGGCCGTGTGACGGTGCTGACCGACGAGGAGCTGGTCAAGACCATCGATGCGGCATGCAAGAAACTGAATCTCTCAATCGGCTGAGGAGAAGCCAGGGCAGGGAGGAAAAAATGGGAAATTATGATGTGAAGCAGGAAGTGACGGACAAGTATTCCCTGCGCGGAAGAGTGTTTCACAGGCTCAGAGAGGATATCCTGAACGGCAAATACGAGGAGCATGAGGAACTGAAGGAAGTGACCATCGGCGAGGAGATGGGCGTCAGCCGCACCCCGGTGAGGGAGGCGTTCAGACAGCTCGAGCTGGAGGGCCTGATCCAGATCATTCCCAACAAGGGGGCCTATGTTACCGGCATCACGGAGAAGGATGTCAAAGATATTTATATGATCCGTTCCCTGCTTGAGGGGCTCTGCGCGCGCTGGGCGACGGAACACATCACAAAAGAGCAGATGGAGGAGCTGGAGGAGAATGTGTATCTGGCAAATTTCCATGCCTCAAAGGGGCATATGGAGCAGCTTGCCGAGTTGGATAACCGCTTCCACGATATCCTGTACGAGGCGTGCAATTCCAAAATTCTGGAGCATCAGCTCAAGGACTTTCACGAGTATGTGCTGAGAGTCAGAAGAAAAACGCTGGCGGATGTGAACAGAGGCGTCGCCTCCAACAAGGAGCATGAGCAGATCATGGAAGCAATCAAGGCGAAGGATGCGGACAGCGCGGAGCGTCTGGCAAACAGGCACATGATCAATGCGTATGAAAATATGGTAAAGAACGGACTGCATGAAGCGTATGAGAGAAAGAATGCGGATCTGGAAGAAAAGAGGAAAGAAGGACAGAATGCATGAGTAAGATTCAGATGACCACGCCGCTTGTGGAGATGGACGGAGATGAAATGACAAGGATTCTCTGGAAGATGATCAAGGAGGAGCTTCTGATTCCCTATGTGGATCTCAAGACAGAGTATTATGATCTGGGACTGGAACACCGCAATGAGACGGATGATCAGGTGACGGTGGATTCCGCTAACGCAACCCTGAAGTACGGCGTTGCAGTCAAGTGTGCCACCATTACACCCAATGCGGCAAGAATGACAGAGTACAATTTAAAGGAAATGTGGAAGAGCCCCAACGGCACCATCAGAGCGATTCTGGACGGAACAGTTTTCAGGGCGCCAATTGTGGTAAAGGGGATCGAGCCCTGCGTAAAGAACTGGAAGAAGCCGATCACACTTGCCCGTCATGCTTATGGGGATGTGTATAAAAACACGGAGATCAGGGTGCCCGGACCCGGAAAGGCAGAGCTTGTATTCACGGCGGAGGACGGAACCGAGACAAGGGAACTGATCCATAACTTCACCGGCGCGGGCGTGCTGCAGGGCATGCACAATACCGACCGCTCCATCGAGAGCTTTGCAAGGGCGTGCTTTGGCTATGCCATTGACACGAAACAGGATTTGTGGTTTGCCACGAAGGACACCATCTCAAAGAAGTATGATCACAGATTCAAGGATATTTTTCAGGAGATCTACGACAAGGAGTACAAGGATGCGTTTGAAAAGCTGGGCATCACCTATTTCTACACCCTGATCGATGATGCGGTGGCGAGAGTGATGAAGGCGGAAGGCGGGTTTATCTGGGCGTGCAAGAACTATGACGGGGATGTGATGTCCGACATGGTTTCCTCCGCGTTCGGTTCCCTTGCCATGATGACCTCCGTGCTGGTATCACCGAGCGGCGTGTATGAGTACGAGGCTGCGCACGGTACGGTGCAGCGCCATTATTATAAGCATCTGAAAGGGGAGGAGACTTCCACCAACTCGGTAGCGACGATTTTTGCATGGACGGGAGCGCTTGCCAAGAGAGGAGAGCTGGACGGCAATGCCGAACTGACAGCCTTTGCAAAGAAGCTGGAGCAGGCGACCATCAAGACCATTGAGGACGGAAAGATGACGAAGGATCTTGCCGCGATCACATCCCTTGAGAATGTGACCGCGCTTAACAGTGAAGGCTTTATCAAGGCAATCCGGGACACCTTCGAGAACATGTAGGGTTATTCCGCAAGGGTTTCCCACTCTTCGTACAAGGCAGCAAGCTGTTTTGAGACAGCCTGCTGCTCTTTTGCGATTGTCTGCAGTCTGGCAACATCCGTGGCGACGGCAGGATTGCTCATTTCAGTTTCCAGTTCGGAAGCCCGGTTTTCAAGCTCCTCGATTTTCTGTTCACATTTCTTCAGATCATTTTCTTTTTTCCGTTGCTTTGCCTGCGCTTCCTTCTGCTGTTTCCAGTCGACCTTGCTCTCAGATTCCGGGGATGCGCCCGACGCTTCCGGTACAGAAGAGGAAACGCCGGAGAGGAGCTCTTTCTTCTCCAGATAGTAGTCGTAGTTTCCGATGTAGTTGACAAACCTGTTTCCGGCAAGCTCCAGAATGCGGGAAGCTGTTCTGTTGATGAAATAGCGGTCATGGGACACATACAGTACCGTTCCGGCATAATTGTTCAGCGCATCCTCCAGAATTTCCTTGGAGAGAATGTCAAGGTGGTTGGTGGGCTCGTCCAAGATCAAAAGATTTGCGTTGGAGAGCATGAGCCTGGCAAGGCTGACACGCCCCTTCTCGCCGCCGCTCAGATCACAGATGCGCTTGAAAACGTCGTCCCCAGTGAAGAGGAAGGCGGCGAGCACATTGCGGATCTCGGTGTTGGTGAGCTCCGGGTACGCATCGGAGATTTCCTCAAACAGCGTCTTTTCCGAGTGGAGAACATGGTGCTCCTGATCGTAGTAGCCGATCTCCACGTTGGAGCCTAACTTAAAGGAGCCGGAATCCGAGGGGAGAATGCCGTTTAAAATCTTTAGGAGCGTGGTTTTTCCGGTGCCGTTGTCGCCAATGACGGCAACGTGTTCCCCGCGCTTGATCTCAAAGGACACATCGGAGAAAAGCGTGTGCTCGCCGAACGACTTGGAGAGCCCGTCCACAGTCAGAACGTCGTTTCCGCTAAGCAGCCGGGGCGTCAGAGTGAGCTTCATATCCGCACTGATCTGCACGGGCTTTTCCAAAACCTCCATCCGGTTCAGGGCCTTCTCGCGGCTCTCGGCGCGCTTGATGGATTTTTCCCGGTTGAAGGAGCGGAGCTTCTCAATGACCTCCTCCTGATGCCTGATCTCATTCTGCTGTTTGACATAGGCGTTCCATTCCGCAACCCTCAGCTGCTCCTTTTTCTGCGCGTAGGCGGTGTAGTTGCCTGTAAAGGAGGTTGCCCGGCAGTTGTCGATCTCGATGATCTTTTCCGCAAGACGATCCAGAAAGAAACGGTCGTGGGAGACGATCAGCACGGCTCCCTTATAATTTTTCAAATAAGTTTCCAGCCATGCAATGGACTGCATGTCCAGATGGTTGGTGGGCTCGTCCAGAATGATCAGGTCGGGGGACAGAAGGAGCAGCTTGCCCAGCGCAACTCTGGTTTTCTGACCGCCGGAGAGAGTGGAAACCTGCTTGGAAAATTCTTCCTCCGTAAAGCCCAAGCCTTTCAGCACACCGGCAAGCTCGCTCTTGTAAGCGTAGCCGCCGCCGGATTCAAACAGATGCGTATCGTTGCTGTACTGCTGCATGAGCTGGGAGAGAGTATCATCATCCGCCCCCTTCATGGCAAGCTCCGTCCTGCGCATTTTCTGCTCCAGAAGAATCAGGTTTTCCTTTACGGAGAGCAGTTCGTCGTAGATGGTGTTCTCGCTGTTTAACCCCGCATTCTGTGCCAGATATCCCAAGGATTTTCCCTTGGCAAGGATCACTTTTCCCTCATCTGGGGTAAGCTCACCCACAATGATGCGCAGGAGCGTGGTTTTTCCGGCACCGTTGATTCCCACGATGGCAGCCTTTTCGTTGTCTTCTATATGGAAGGAAATATCGGAGAGAACCGTGTTTTCCGCAAATGCTTTTTTGATGTTCTGACAAGATAAGATCATGGTGACAAAACCCTTTCGTAATAAGTTGATACACAGGTTATAGTTTACCGCCCGGCATATGCGCTGTCAATATCTGTCGTGTCCCGGTTTTGCGCATTGACATTTTTTTAACGCTTTTATATAATGGAAATATGCTATCGGGCAGGAGGTAGAGAGGTGGAATCAAAGGAAATATCACAGGCGGTGATTGGAAGACTTCCCCGCTATTTCAGATATCTGGGTGAACTGAAGGATGAAGGGGTGGAGAGAATTTCCTCCCAGGAGCTTTCGGAGCTGATGAAGGTGACAGCGTCCCAGATCCGGCAGGATTTCAACAATTTCGGCGGGTTCGGCCAGCAGGGGTACGGTTACAATGTTACGTTTTTATATCAGGAGATCGGAAAGATTCTCGGTCTTGACAAGACGCATCATCTGATCATCATAGGAGCGGGAAATCTGGGACAGGCGTTGGGAAATTATATGAATTTTGAGCGCCGCGGCTTTCTGCTCAAAGGTATTTTTGATAAGAATCCCGCACTGTACGGCAAAAAGGTGAGGGAGATAGAAGTACAGCCCATGGAGCGCGTGGAGGCGTTTGTGCGGGAGAACGAGGTGGATATCGCCGTGCTGACGATTCCGAAGACAAGCGCGGTGGAGGTAGCCGAGATCCTTGTGGCAAACGGAATCAAGGCGATCTGGAATTTTGCACATGTGGACTTAAATGTACCGGAAGGGATTCAGGTGGAGAACGTTCATCTCTCCGACAGCCTGATGAAGCTGTCCTACAATCTGGAACGGTACAGCAAGACGCAGACGGCAGGGGAGTAACGAGGACTGCGCGGAAGGGTGGTTATCGATGGGGAAAAGGGACGAGATATACGAGGCGGCACTGAAGGACAAAAAGATTCCCATTCTGACACTGGATCACAGATGGCACCTGCTCTTTGGACAGGCAGAGCCCACGGAGGCAGTCGTCAGGCTTGAGGAGGAGCTGAATGAGCTGATCAAAAGGCAGGGGAAGCTCAATACGGAGAGCAGGGAGATCCATCGGCTGAAAAAGCGCCTGATGCAGGAGATCATTCCAATGGTGGATTCTTTGGAGTACAAACCGGATCGCAAGACGGAGAAGAAGATCGAGGACAACAAGAGGCTGATAAACGATTGCAACGAGAAGCTCTCCGCATACCGGGACGAGCTGGCGCGGCTGCCAAAGGAGATAGAGAAAAGCAACTATTACCTGATGCTCGCCACCATGGATGCCTGCTATGACAAGTTAAAAGAAAACACAAAGGAAATAGAGGAAGATGCCGGGTGGATCACGCAGATGCGGATTGAGCTAAAAAAGCGGATCATCCGGAAGGAGGAGAAGGAGCAGCAGAATCAGGAGCTGTATTCCTATATGCATGCCATGTTCGGAGCGGACGTGATCAATCTCTTTGATATGAAATACCGCCCCGGAGAGCCGTCCGCATCGCAGACGGAGACGGAAAATGCGAAAAAAACAGAATAGTTTGCAGAAAATGCTGTTATGAAGGGCTGTTTCTATACAACAGCCCTTTTTTGTGGTAAACTCTTACGGTAATGACGAATCGAAACAGAAAGCGCGGCGGAAAATGAGAGAAACGGAATATCTGGTCACAGGAACCGAGATGCGGGCATATGATACCTATACCATAGAGAAAATCGGCATCCCTGCCATGGTGCTGATGGAGCGGGCGGCGCTGGCGATGCGGGAGTGTGTCATGGAGCGGCTGTCCCAAGGCGGAAACGGCAGGGACGGCACTGTACTCTGCGTCTGCGGCACGGGAAACAACGGCGGGGACGGACTGTGTCTGGCAAGACTGCTTGCGGATGAGGGCGTGAAGGTGCGGGTCGCACTGATCGGGGACAGAACCCGTCTTACCGCAGAGTCGGCGGCACAGTATGCAATATTGCGGGAATACGGGATTCCCGTGGAGGAACAGATCCCGCAGGATGGGTTTACAGTGGCGGTTGATGCGCTTCTGGGAACCGGGCTTTCGAGGGATGTGACCGGGGCTTACAGGGAGGCGGTTGAGGCCTTAAACCGGACAGAAGCCTATAAGATCGCGGTGGATATTCCCTCCGGCGTGAATGCGGATGACGGGAAGATTATGGGAGCGGCGGTGCAGGCGCAGGAAACGGTGTGCATGGGCTTTTTGAAACGGGGCGTATACCGATATCCGGGGGCGGCGTATGCCGGAAGGGTGACGCTTGCGCAGATCGGCATCACCGGGCGGAGCATGGCGACCGGATTGCCGGGCATGTATACCCGCTTCGGTTCCCCGGAGGGACTGCTTCCCGAGAGAAGACCGGACGGCAACAAGGGAACCTTCGGAAGACTGCTTCTTGCAGCCGGAAGTGAAAACATGGCGGGAGCGGCAATTTTAGCTGCGGAGAGCGCCTACCGCACAGGTGCCGGCATGGTGCGGCTGGTGGTGCCGGAGAAGATCCGCGCGATCATACAGAGCCGGATCCCGGAGGCAATCCTTCAGGTCTACGAGAGCGGATTGGGGCTGTCGGCGGCCGAAAAAGCGGACTTTCAAAAGAATATGGAGTGGGCGGATGCGGTTGCCGTGGGTCCAGGGCTGTCTCTGGGAGAGAGTGGGAAGGAGCTGCTTTCTATGGCACTTTCCACGGATTGTCCAATTGTGATCGACGCGGATGGGCTGAATCTGCTGGCAGGCTCTGCACAGCTGCAGACGCTTTTACTAAGGCGGAGGACGGAGGAGAAAGAAACAATCCTGACACCCCACATGGGAGAACTGGCAAGGCTTCTGGGGCGCTCCTTAAAAGAGGTGACGGATGCGGAGGTGGAATGCACGAAGGAGGCAGCGGAACGTTTTCAGTGCGTGGTGGCGGGAAAAAGCGCCCGCACCTGCGTAAGCTTTCCGGGACACGCCGACTTTCTCAATACTGCGGGAAATGACAGGATGGCTACGGCGGGAAGCGGGGATGTGCTGACCGGAATGATCGCGTCCCTTCTGGCACAGGGAATGCGCCCGTTTGAAGCGGCGGAGTGCGGTGTCTGCCTGCACGCCTGCGCGGGGGACAGAGCGGCGAAGGCAAGCGACTTCCCCGGTATGCTTTCTTCCGATATAATAAAATCATGTGAGGTGAATGAACGATGACCGATAAGGAACAATACGCGAGAGGATATGCAGAGGTGGATCTGGACGCCATCCTTTCCAACATGAGAAATATGAAAGCGCATATCAGACCGGAGACCAAGATGATCGGCGTGATCAAGACCGACGCCTACGGTCACGGGAGTGTACCTGTGGCAAGAGCGCTGCAGAAGCTGGATTTTATGTATGGGTTTGCGGTCGCCACGGCGGAGGAGGCGTTTGAACTGCGCGAGAGTGGCATCATGCTGCCGATTCTGATATTGGGCTACACGTTTCCGTACAGCTTTGAGAAAATGATTGCATGGGATATCCGTCCCTGTGTGTTCCGGGAAGATACGGCGAAACTCCTCTCAGAGGCGGCGGGCAGACTGCACAAGAAAGCCAGGGTGCACATCAAGGTGGACACGGGCATGGGAAGAATCGGCATCTCACCGGACGAGGAAGGTCTTGCGTTCGTCAAGCGGCTGTCTGAGACGGAAAATATAGAGATCGAGGGAATCTTCACGCACTTTGCAAGGGCGGATGAGGCGGATAAATCCAGCGCAAGGGAGCAGTTCCGGGTGTTCAGGAGGTTTACGGATGAGATTGAGGAGAAGCTGGGGCTGCACAGGCTGATCCGTGACTGCTCCAACAGTGCCGGAATCTTGGAGATGCCGGAGGCAAATATGGATGTGGTTCGTGCGGGCATCACGCTCTACGGTCTGGCTCCTTCCCCGGAGGTCAATATGCACACGGTGGAATTGCGGCCTGCGCTGTCCCTGCACAGCACGGTGGTTTTCGTAAAATGGCTCCCGGAGGGAAGCCCGGTCAGCTACGGCGGCACTTATGTGACCTCAAAGCGCACCAGAGTGGCAACCATCCCCTTAGGCTACGGCGACGGCTATCCCCGCAGCCTCTCTAACAAGGGCTATGTGCTGATCCGGGGGAAAAGGGCACCCATTATCGGCAGGGTCTGCATGGATCAGTTCATGGTGGATGTGACGGAAATTCCCGGCGTCTGTGAGGGCGACGATGTGACCCTCATCGGCAGGGACGGAGCGGAGGAGATCACGGCGGATGCGCTGGGAGAGCTTTCAGGAAGATTCAATTATGAACTGATGTGTGATCTGGGAAAGAGAATCCCAAGAATTTACATTGGCGGATAGCGATTGAATACCTTCAGATAAACTGGCAATACTACTACCAGATTTAGAAGAAGGGATGCATGTTATGAGACGAGGAGATGTCTATTATGCGGATTTGAGACCGGTGATCGGCTCCGAGCAGGGGGGGATCAGACCGGTTCTGATCATACAGAATGATGTAGGGAACAAGCACAGTCCGACCGTGATCTGCGCCGCCATCACATCCAAGATGAACAAGGCGAAGCTGCCCACCCACATTGAACTGTCCACGGCGGAGTACGACATGGATAAGGATTCCGTCGTGCTGCTGGAACAGCTCCGCACCATCGACAAGAAACGCCTGAAGGATAAGGTATGTCATTTGGATTCTCACATTATGCAGAAGGTGAACAGAGCTCTCATGGTCAGTTTGGAACTGGATACATAACTTGACGAAAAGAGCCATAAATGATACGATAACGGTGAAAAAAGAACGACAAGAGGATAAGGAGAAGAGAAATGTCAGGACATTCTAAATTTGCAAACATTAAGCATAAAAAGGAAAAGAACGATGCCGCGAAGGGTAAGATCTTTACCATCATCGGAAGAGAGATCGCGGTTGCCGTAAAGGACGGCGGCCCCGATCCTGCCAACAATTTCAAGCTTGCACAGGTGATCGCGAAGGCAAAGGCGAACAACATGCCCAACGATACCATCGAGAGAGGAATCAAGAAGGCTGCGGGCGATGCGGGAAATGTAAATTACGAGTACGTTACATATGAGGGCTACGGACCGAGCGGTATCGCAATCATCGTGGATGCGCTGACGGACAACAAGAACCGCACGGCTGCCAATGTCAGAAGCGCGTTCACCAAGGGACAGGGAAACGTGGGAACCCCGGGTTGCGTGTCCTTCATGTTTGACAAGAAGGGACAGATCATCATTGACAAGGAAGAGTATGAGGCGGATGCGGACGAACTGATGATGCAGGTGCTGGATGCGGGAGCCGAGGATTTCTCCGAGGAGGAGGACAGCTACGAGGTGCTTACGGATCCGGATTCCTTCGAGCAGGTGAGGGAGGAGCTTGAAAAGGCAGGCATCCCCATGCTGAGTGCGGAGGTGACCATGATCCCCCAGAACTATGTGGAGCTGACCGACGAAACTGCCATCAAGAATCTGCAGCGCACACTGGATCTGCTTGAGGATGACGATGATGTGCAGGCAGTTTACCACAACTGGGATGAGTAAAGAGAGCGTCTCTCTTTGAAAAAAGAATGCCGATGCGGGGCGGAATGGAGAACAGAGTGAAAAAAGAAACGATTTGCGTACAGGCAGGCTGGAAGCCGAAGAACGGTGAGCCCAGGATCCTGCCGATCTATCAGTCAACAACATACAAGTACGAGACCTCCGAGCAGATGGGACGGCTCTTTGATCTGGAGGAGAGCGGTTATTTCTATACCAGACTCCAGAATCCCACGAACGATTGCGTCGCAGAGAAGATCTGCGAGCTGGAGGGCGGTGTTGCGGCAATGCTGACCAGCTCCGGTCAGGCGGCAACCTACTATGCGGTGTTCAATATCTGCGAGGCGGGAGACCATGTGGTTCTCTCCTCCACGGTCTACGGGGGAACCTTCAATCTTCTGACCGTGACCATGAAAAAGATGGGCATCGAGTGTACGGTGGTGGATCCCGACGCGCCGGAGGAGGAGATTGCAAAGGCTTTCCGTGTAAACACAAAATGTGTGTTTGCGGAGACCATCGCAAACCCTGCGCTGGTGGTGCTTGATATCGAAAAATTTGCGAGACTGGCACATTCCCATCAGGTGCCCCTCATTGTGGACAATACCTTTGCCACGCCGATCAACTGCAATCCCTTTTTGTGGGGAGCGGATATTGTGATTCACTCCACCACGAAATATATGGACGGACACGCCATGACGGTGGGCGGTGCCATCGTGGATTCCGGAAATTTTGACTGGAGCCTCTACCCGGATAAATACCCGGGACTCTGCAAGCCGGATGATTCCTACCACGGCATAACCTACACGGAGCGCTTCGGAAAAGCGGCATACATAACCAAGGCAACGGCGCAGCTGATGCGGGATTTGGGATCCATTCAGGCGCCCCAGAATGCCTTCTTATTGAATATCGGTCTGGAGACCCTTCCCCTGCGTATGGAGCGTCATTGCAGCAATGCGCAGAAGGTGGCGGAATTTCTTGAGAAGCACCCCAAGGTGGCATGGGTCAATTATCCGGGCCTTGAGAGCAACCGATATCACGAGCTGGCAAAGAAATACATGCCAAAGGGAACCTGCGGCGTAATCAGCTTTGGATTAAAGGGCGGCAGGGCAGCCGCAGCGGAGCTGATGGATCAGCTGAAGCTGGCTGCGATTGTCACACATGTGGCGGATGCCAGAACCTGTGTGCTGCATCCGGCAAGCCACACCCACAGACAGATGACGGATGAGCAGCTTGTGGAAGCGGGCGTTGCACCGGATCTGATCCGGTTTTCCGTGGGAATCGAGAATGTAGAGGATATTCTGGCGGATCTGGAGCAGGCATTGGAGAAAATACATGGATAGACTGGCAATTGTAGTACCCTGTTACAACGAGGAGGAGGTTCTGCCCATCGCAGTCAGGGCGCTCAGGGAGGTTCTCGCCGATCTGACTGCAAAGGGAAAGATTGCGGAGGACAGCTTTATCCTCTTTGTCAATGACGGCAGCAAGGACAGAACATGGGAGCTGATCGAGGCGGAGCATGCGGCGACGCCTGTGCAGGTGAAGGGCGTCAAACTGGCGGGAAACGTGGGACATCAGTTTGCGCTGACGGCGGGGCTTCTCACGGCGAAGGACATGAGCGATGTCACCGTTTCCATAGATGCGGATCTGCAGGATGATGTTGCGGTCATCGAGGAGATGATCGACAAGTTCCATCAGGGAAATGATATTGTTTACGGCGTCCGCAATGACAGGCATACGGACTCCTTTTTCAAGAGAGTGACCGCTCAGGGTTTTTACAAAACCATGGCTGCAATGGGGGTAAAGACCATATACAACCATGCGGACTTCAGGCTGATGAGCAAGCGCGCTCTGGAGCAGTTTTCACAGTACAGGGAGAACAATCTGTTCCTGCGGGGAATGGTTCCGCTCCTTGGGTATCAGACGGACAGCGTTTATTATGAGAGAAAGAAGCGGGCGGCGGGGGAGTCCAAATATCCCCTGAAGAAAATGCTTGCCCTTGCGTTCAACGGCATCACCTCGTTTTCCGTGAAACCGATCAGCCTGATCACGTTCTTAGGCGCGCTGATCGTGATCGGCAGTATCTGCGCGGCAGTTTATGCACTGATTTCCTATTTTACGGGGAATGTGGTGCAGGGCTGGACTTCTTTGATTCTGTCCATCTGGTTTATCGGAGGCGTGCAGCTTCTTGCCATCGGTCTGGTGGGACAGTATATCGGCAAGATCTATATCGAGGTGAAACACCGGCCCAGATATAACATAGAAAAAGTGTTGCAATAGTGAGGCGGCGTATGGCTTTTGAAAAAAGAATGTTCAGCTATATTGTGTGGGGGCTTCACGGTATCCTTGCGTGTATCGGCTTTGCGGTGATACTGTTAAAAACGCTGGATGCCACGCCCCTGACAAATCCCTACGGACAGATCGGCATTGTGTGCCTTTCCTTTGTCCTGACAGCGTGCGTTTTTCTGCTTGTGCGCAGGATTGCAAACCGCTGCGGCGGGAAGGGAAACAGCGTGAGAAAAGCGGTGGCGGAAGCGGTCGTTGCGGTGCTTTTGGTTGCCGCAGGCGTGACGCTGCGAGTACTGTTCCTTGACAAAGGGATGGAGGAGGCTGCCTACTTTGATATGGCACAGGTAAACGGGGAGGCAATTCCGCCTCTTTCTTACGGCGCCCAGTATCTGTATGTGCGAATGCTGCGCGCATTGTTTTATTTGGTGGGCAATCACTTTGCGGCGGGAGTCTTTTTGCAGATTACGCTGCAGACAGTGGGTGCGCTTGTCTTTTATCTGGCGGTCAGACGGTTTTCCGGGGCTTCGGCGGGCATTGTGGCGCTTGCCGTGCTGATGTTTATGCCGTCCGCAAGCAGGGAGGCTCTGGTCTATTCTCCCCGCATGCTGTATTTTCTGCTCTTTGGCATCGTGCTGCTGATGGTGGGCAGAATGACAGCCAGACAAAAAAAGGATAAATTCGGCTGGTACGGCTGGCTGCAGACGGTGCTGTGCGGCGCTGCGATCGCGGCTGTCACCTATCTTGACGGGGCGGGGCTGCTCCTTTTCATCCCGGTATTCGGGCTTGCGCTTGCAAAGGGAAGAAAGCGGCTGTTTAGCCAGTGGGGCGTGGTACTTGTAAGCTTTCTTGCAGTATTGGCGGTTCTCTTTTTTGCGGACGCTTCCCTAAGCGGTGCAGACTTTATCAGCGTGTGCAGGGTGTGGGCGGCTTCTTATGTTCCGCAGTCCCCCGTGCTTTCGGATCTGGTTTTCCTGCGGGAAAATACGGTGATGGAGCTGGCTTTGTTATCGGTGGCGGCGTTTGTGATTCTGCTTGGACTGCCCGGCTTTTTCTGCTCGCGCAAAGAGGAGTGCCAGACACCGTTTATGATGCTGGAAATCGGACTTGTCCTGCTGTGTATATGCAGGACGGATCATGTGCAGGTACGCTATGAATACCTGATGTTGGCGGTGTTTGCCGCCATGGCAGGTGCTGCGGCAAGAGCGGTGTCTGCGCATGGAGAAACCGGGGAAGCTGCGGAAGAGAAGACTGTGGAAGAAAGCGGTGTGAGTCAGTTACCGGCAGCTGTGGCAGCGCTCAGTGAGGCGGTGGATCCGCCTGCGGCCGGCAAGGTGAAGTTCATCGAAAATCCACTTCCCCTTCCGAAAAAGCATGTGAAAAAGACCATGGGATACCAGAGGGAAATACCGCCCGAGGAGATGCATTACGACGTCGAGGTGGACGAAAACGATGATTTTGATCTGGAAAAATAATATTCCTTTGTTTTGCCAACAATAGTAGGGAGCCATACAGGCTCCTTATTTTTTGTGGGCGGAATTTGAAATGTCCGCGGAACGGAGGACAGAATGGGAGATGAAAATACCAAAAAGCAGACGGAAGAGGACAGGATGAACAGGGAACAGCAGAGGGACAAACGCATTGAGGAGACCGGGCAGGTGACGCTGGATCACAGCAGGGAAAAACATAGGATCCACCTTCTCTCCATTATCGGGGAGGTGGAAGGGCATGACAATCTGAACGGACAGGCAAAGACAACAAAATACGAGCATGTGCTTCCCCAGCTTGCTGCCATAGAGGACAGCGATGAGATTCAGGGCGTCCTTGTGCTGCTCAACACCATGGGCGGGGATGTGGAGGCGGGGCTTGCCATCGCGGAAATGTTGGCGTCCCTGTCGAAGCCCTCCGTGTCGCTGGTGCTTGGGGGAAGCCACTCCATCGGGGTTCCCATCGCGGTCAGCACGGACTATTCCTTTATTGTGCCAACCGGTACGATGGTGATTCATCCGGTCAGAATGACCGGCATGGTAATCGGGGTTCCCCAGACCTTTGACTATTTCAAACAGATGCAGGACCGGATCACCGGTTTTGTCTGCTCCCATTGCGGGATAGGGCAGGAGAGACTTGAGGAGCTGATGATGGAGACCGGGATCCTGACAAAGGACGTGGGAACCATTCTGGTGGGACAGCAGACCGTGGAGGAAGGGATCATCAATGAAGTGGGCGGAATCAGGGAGGCGCTTGCAAAGCTGCACTACATGATAAAAAATTGTATACATGGTGACAAGGCAGGGGAAAAATGATATAATATTCTCATTGTCGTACCGGGCGGTACGCATTTTCAGGATGGGAGTAATCATCATGGCAGCAAGCAAGGGTAGAAAAACAACGTCATCCGGCAGAAACAGCCGGAGTACTTCAAATCATAAACAAAAGAACAGCAGACAGTATACGGAGCAGGAGAGCGCCATTTTCCATGAGGTGACGCTGATCCTGCTGTTTGCGGCGGCAGTCATTCTGTTTTTGTGCAATTTCGGCGTGATCGGAACCGTGGGGGATGCCATCAGCCGCTTTTTGTTCGGCATGTTTGGCTATCTGGCTTATGTGGCGGCGCTTGCCGTTTTCTTTGCCGCGGCGTTCTGGTCCGCAAACGCGGGGAGCCCTGCGGCGGTAAGAAAGCTGGTTGCGGGCGTGATCCTGTTCCTCATGGCGGGGGCACTCTGCGAGATGCTCACCGGAAACGCCATGAAGATGGCAGGTTACAGTCTGAAGGAAATCTATGTGTATGACAGCACCGGAAAGACCGGCGGCGGTGTGATCGCGGGAAGTCTGGTTTATCTGCTCCACTCCCTGCTTGATACTTTGGGAACCGTGATCGTGCTGATCATTCTGACAGTGATTGCCGTTGTCCTCCTGACGGAGCACTCGGTGGTGAACGGCCTGAAAAACGGCGGCCGCAGGGTTGTGGAGCTGTCCAGGGAAGATATGGAGAGAAGGCGGGAAAACGCCAGAAACAGACAGGTGGACATAGAGGAAGCCCGTCTGAGGCGGGAGGAGGAACGCCAGAGGAAGGATGAAGAACAGCGGCTTAAGGCGGAGGAGAAGGAGAATGAGAAGATCCTCCGCATGGACCGGAAGGTATCCGGCGTGATGGCGGACATCACACTGGAGCCTGTGACACAGAAAAAGAGCCGTGACGATATCCATGAGATTATTCTCGAGGATGCGGAGCAGGAGATGCCTGCGGAAGAGGTACATGTGTCACGGGATCTCGACAAGATTTCCATTCAGGGAATTCATGAGATCACGCCGCAGGACGATTCCGCATGGGAGCCGGAGGATGAACCGTGGGATGAGCAGCCCGCTGTGCCTGTCGAGGAGTCTGTGTGGCATCGGACACAGGAGCCGGCGATCCATATGGAGATGCCCAAAGCGCCTGTAAAGCCCTCCCCGAAGGAAACGGAGGAGGAAGCGGCAAAGCTGGAGACGGACATGCAGCAGGGGGCGGAGAAGAAGATGCCCAGGAAATACATATTTCCGCCCCTGTCCCGTTTACAGAAGGGGAAGGGCGGCGGAGGTGATTCCGCAAAGGTGCTTAAGGAGACTGCCGCAAGACTGCAGCAGACGCTTGCAACCTTCGGCGTGAAAGTCACCATCACCGACATCAGTCAGGGACCTTCCGTGACCCGCTATGAATTACAGCCGGAGCAGGGTGTGAAGGTGAGCAAGATCGTGGGACTTGCCGACGATATCAAGCTGAATCTTGCCGCCACGGACATCCGTATCGAGGCGCCGATCCCCGGAAAAGCGGCGATCGGAATCGAAGTGCCTAACAAGGAAAATTCCCCCGTGGCACTGCGGGATCTGTTGGAGACGCAGGAGTTTAAGGAGTTTCCCTCCAATCTGGCGTTTGCCGTGGGCAAGGACATTGCGGGCAAGGTTGTGGTGGCGGACATTGCAAAGATGCCCCACATGCTGATTGCCGGTGCCACCGGATCGGGAAAATCCGTGTGCATCAACACGCTGATCATGAGTATTTTATATAAAGCACACCCGGATGATGTAAAGCTCATCATGGTGGATCCCAAGGTGGTGGAGTTAAGCGTATATAACGGCATTCCCCATCTGTTGATCCCTGTGGTGACGGATCCCAAGAAGGCATCCGCCGCACTGCACTGGGGCGTTTCGGAGATGACCGACCGCTACAAGAAGTTTGCGGACTTCAATGTGCGTGATCTGAAGGGATATAACCAGAAGGTGGAGAGCATGCGGGAGAAAGGGGATACGGAAGCCCCGGCGAAGCTCCCCCAGATTGTGATTATCGTGGACGAGCTTGCGGATCTGATGATGGTTTCCCCCGGAGAGGTGGAGGAGTCCATCTGCCGTCTGGCGCAGCTTGCCAGAGCGGCGGGCATTCACCTGATCATTGCCACCCAGCGTCCCTCCGTGGATGTCATCACGGGTCTGATCAAGGCGAATATGCCGAGCCGTGTGGCGTTCAGCGTGTCCAGCGGAGTGGATTCCCGGACGATTCTGGATATGAATGGCGCGGAGAAGCTGCTTGGAAAGGGCGATATGCTCTTTTACCCGCAGGGCTATTCCAAACCGGCGCGTATACAGGGAGCCTTCGTGTCCGACAGGGAGGTTTCGGATGTGGTGGATTTCCTGAAAAATCAGGCAATCGGCAATGTCTATGCGGAGGATGTGGAAGAACAGATCAAGAATATGGGAAGCGGCAGCACTTCGGCTTCCTCGGGTACGGACGGGGGAAGTGCGGTGGATGAATACTTTGCGGATGCGGGAAGATTCATTATCGACAAGGACAAGGCGTCCATCGGTATGTTCCAGAGAATGTTCAAGATCGGATTCAACCGTGCCGCGCGCATTATGGATCAGTTGTACGAGTACGGCGTTGTGGGTGAGGAGGAAGGAACCAAGCCCCGCAAGGTACTGATGAGCATGGAACAATTTGAACAGTTGCTGGAGGAAATTTGATTTCCTGACGGCGAGGAAAAGAGGACGAGACATGAAAACAGATATTCAGATCGCACAGGAAGCGGTGATGGAACCGATCACTAAGATCGCGGAACGGCTGGACATAAAAGAGGATGAGCTGGAGCTGTACGGAAAGTACAAGGCAAAGCTCTCGGATGATTTTTTAAAGCGGATTGAGGACAGACCGGACGGCAAGCTGATTTTGGTGACGGCGATCAATCCGACACCCGCCGGAGAGGGAAAGACGACCACCAGCGTGGGTTTGGGAGAGGCGTTCGGCAAGCTGAATAAGAAGGCGGTGATTGCCCTTCGGGAGCCGTCTCTTGGGCCGTGCTTTGGCATCAAGGGAGGTGCTGCGGGCGGTGGTTATGCACAGGTGGTTCCCATGGAGGATCTGAATCTGCATTTTACCGGTGACTTCCATGCGGTCACCTCCGCCAACAATCTGCTCGCTGCCCTTTTGGACAATCACATCCAGCAGGGAAACGAGCTGCGGATCGATACCAGACAGGTCGTATGGAAGCGCTGTCTGGACATGAACGACAGGGTGCTGAGAAATATAGTGGTAGGTCTTGGAAACAAGATGGACGGATTCGTGCGGGAGGATCATTTTGTGATCACCGTGGCTTCCGAAATCATGGCGGTACTGGGACTTTCCGAGGATATGCAGGATCTGAAGCAGAGACTTGCCCGCATGGTAGTGGCATATGACTACGACGGCAACCCGGTGACGGCGGGACAGCTCAAGGCAGTGGGCGCCATGGCGGCACTGCTTAAGGATGCGTTGAAGCCCAATCTGATCCAGACGCTGGAGCATACGCCCGCACTGGTACATACGGGCCCCTTTGCAAACATCGCACACGGCTGCAATTCCGTGCGCGCAACGAAGGCGGCGCTCAAGATGGCGGATTACTGTATCACGGAGGCCGGGTTCGGCGCCGATCTGGGAGCGGAAAAGTTCTTTGACATCAAGTGCAGGGAAGCGGGGCTTTCCCCGGATGCGGTGGTTCTGGTGGCGACCGTGCGCGCATTAAAATACAACGGCGGCGTGCCGAAGGCGGAGCTTGGAGCGGAAAATCTGGAAGCGCTGAAAAAAGGAATCGTCAATTTGGAAAAGCACATAGAGAATCTGCAGCAGTACGGCGTACCCGTGGTGGTGACGCTCAACTCCTTTGTGACGGATACGGGGGCGGAGATTTCCTATGTCAGGACTTTCTGCGAGGAGAGGGGCTGCGAGTTCGCACTCTCCGAGGTATGGGAGAAGGGCGGTGAGGGAGGAATTGCCCTTGCGGAGAAGATATTGGAGACGCTTGAAAAGAAGGAGAGCCATTTCGAACCGCTCTACGAGGATTCCCTTTCCATACGGGAGAAAATCGAGACGGTGGCAAAGAAAATCTACGGTGCGGGCAGCGTAAGCTATGCCCCCGCCGCAGCAAAGCAGATCGATAAGCTGGAAAGTCTGGGCTTTGGTTCGCTTCCGGTATGTATGGCGAAGAATCAGTATTCCCTTTCCGACGATCCTACAAAATTAGGAAGACCGGAGGGCTTTGAAATGAATATCCGCGAGGTCTATGTGTCTGCGGGCGCGGGCTTTGTGGTGGTGCTGACGGGCGCCATCGTCACCATGCCGGGACTGTCGAAAAATCCGGCGGCATACGGCATCGATGTGGATGATAACGGCATGATAACAGGATTATTCTAAAGGCGAATGGAGAGCGATATGGCACAGGTGATAGACGGTAAGGCGATCAGCGCACAGATCAAGGAAGAACTAAAACAGGAGGTGGCGCGCCTGAAGGAGCAGGGGACGGAAGTGACCCTCGCGGTGATCCAGGTGGGCGCGGATCCCGCTTCCACGGTATATGTGGGAAATAAAAAGAAGGCATGCGAGTATACGGGCATCCGTTCCCTTGCATATGAACTGCCGGAGGAGACAACGCAGGAGGAGCTGCTTGCCCTGATCGGCGACTTAAACGGCAGGAGGGATGTGAACGGCATTCTGGTTCAGCTGCCGCTGCCCGGACAGATCGACGAGGACACCGTGATCCGCGCCATTGATCCGCGCAAGGATGTGGACGGGTTCCATCCGCAGAATGTGGGAGCACTGTGTATCGGCGAGCCGGGATTCGTATCCTGCACGCCGGCGGGGATCATTGAACTGCTGAAGCGCTCCGGCATCGCCATGGATGGGAAGGAATGCGTCGTGGTGGGAAGGAGCAATATAGTGGGAAAGCCCATGTCCCTTCTGATGCTCAGGGAGAACGCAACCGTCACGGTGGCACATTCCCATACGAAGGATCTTGCGAAGATCACCGGACGGGCAGATATTCTGATCGTGGCGGTGGGCAGACCGAAGATGATCACGGCGGACTATGTGAAGGAGGGCGCCGTTGTCATTGATGTGGGGATTCACCGGATGGAGGGAAAGAAGCTCTGCGGAGATGTGGACTATGAAAATGTGGCGCCAAAGTGCAGTGCGATCACACCGGTTCCCGGAGGAGTGGGGCCCATGACCATTGCCATGCTGATGCATAACTGCGTCACATCCCTGCATCTGCAAAACGAATAGGAATAGATAGGAGCTTTTCCATGAAGTGTCCAAAGTGTGGTGCCGAGATCCGGGACGGTTACCTCTACTGCGAGAAATGCGGCGAGGATATCCATATTGTACCGGACTTCGATCCGGAAATTGAATATAGCATGCACGAAACGCTTTCGGGAATCGTGGAGGAAGTGAGGGAGCAGGTGCCGGATTCCGGGAAAGAGGAGCGGGAACGGCTGCGGGACGCAGCGGCAAAAAGAAGAATTGCTTTGATTGCGGGCGCTGCGGGAATCGTCTTTGTGGCGGCGATTGCGGGAATCCTGATCGTGGGGCAGCTCAGATACCATTCGGTCAGCTACCAGATTACGAAGGCGAACAGTTCTTTTCAGGCAGGAGATACGGAGAAAGCGATCGGGTATTTTGAGAGAGCACTGGAGCTGGAGGGAAATGACAATGCCCTGCGTTTCACTCTGGCAGAGCTTTACAGCCAGTCCGGCAGGGAGGGAGAGTATGTGGATATGCTGTTTGCCGTCATACGCTCCGGGACAGCCACCGAGGAGGAGCTTGCGGCGGCGTATAAACGGATCATAGCCTACTATGTCAATCTGGAGGACTATGCATCCATAAACACGATCCTGATGAATACGGAGGATGATGCGATCCGCGTCATGTTCCAGAGCTATATGGCGCTTCCGCCGGAGTTCAGCTATCAGGAGGGAACCTATGACAAGGTGGTGCCCCTGAAACTGACAAGCGCCACGCAGGGAACCATCTACTATACCACGGACGGTACGGTGCCGGACGAAACCAGCGACATATACATAACGCCAATCTTTCTGGAGGCGGGAAGCCATACCGTGTCCGCCCTGTTTGTCAACGCGTACGGAATTGCCAGCGAAGTGGTGGCGAAATCCTATGTGATCAATGTGGCGAAGCCGCCGGCACCTGAGGTGGCAACTTACAGCGGTGAATACACCACACCGATGCTGATTGAAGTGCAGCTCCCCATGGACGGAGAGGTCTACTACACCACGGACGGTACGATTCCAACGGAGCATTCGACGCAATATACCGGGCCGATTCCCATGCCCCTCGGAAAGAGCGAGTTTAAATTTATCACTTACAGCGAGGAAGGGGTGTGCGGAGACTGCACTACAAGGGAATTTGAGCTGAAGCTTGACACGGAATCCACGCCGGAGCAGGCGGTGGATACGCTGGTCATAGGTCTGGTGGAGGAAGGAAGACTGGAAAACACCATGGGGAAACCCACAGGAGGTGTGGACGGCAGATACCTTTATCTGTACCAGTACGTGCTTGGAATTCCCGAACAGGGAGACTTCTACATGGTTGCGGAGGTGTTTGAGGATTCCATAGGCGTGCAGAACCGGACGGGAACGGTCTATGCGGTGAACGTCTATACACAGGAATGTTTTAAGGCAACAAGGGGAGCACTGGACGATTACATTCTGGAGCCCATCCGTAAAGAACAAGAATAAAAAGGAAAGAGAAGGCGAAAAGCCGAAGAGGTGAAGATTGCATGTTTAAAATTTTAAGAGCAGAGGAATTGACGACCAACATTTTCCTGATGGAGGTTGAGGCAAAGCGGGTGGCAAAGGCATGTAAGCCGGGACAGTTCATTATTGCCCGGACGGATGCGGACGGAGAGAGAATCCCTCTTACCATCTGCGACTATGACCGCGAAAAGGGAACCATCACCATCGTGTTCCAGATCGTGGGCGCGTCCACGCAGATGATGTCTGCGCTGAAGGCAGGGGACAGCTTCCATGATTTTGTGGGGCCGCTTGGCTGCCCGTCTGAATTTGTGGAGGAGGATATCGAGACGCTAAAGAACAAGAAACTTTTGTTTGTTGCGGGCGGCGTCGGAACCGCTCCGGTTTACCCGCAGGTCAAGTGGCTGCATGAGCACGGCATCGATGCGGATGTGATCGTGGGCGCCAAGACCAAGGATCTTCTGATTCTGGAGAAGGAGATGGAGGCGGTTGCAGGCAATCTCTATGTGACCACGGACGACGGCTCCTACGGCAGGAGCGGTATGGTGACACAGGTGATCAAGGATCTGGTGGCAGAGGGCAGACATTACGATACCTGCGTAGCGATCGGGCCCATGATCATGATGAAATTTGTATGTCTGTTGACGAAGGAGCTGAAGATTCCCACCATCGTCAGCCTGAACCCCATTATGGTGGACGGTACCGGCATGTGCGGCGCCTGCCGTGTGAGCGTGGGCGGCAAAGTGAAATTTGCCTGTGTGGACGGTCCGGAGTTTGACGGCCATCAGGTGAATTTTGATGAGGCGATGCAGAGACAGCAGATCTATAAGACGGCTGAGGGAAGGGCGTTCCTGAAAGCAAAAGAAGGAAGTATGCATCACGGCGGATGCGGAAACTGCCAGTAATCGGGAAGAGAGGAGAAAACAATGGACGTATTAAAGAAAACACCGGTTCATGAGCAGGAACCGTCAGTGCGCGCAACAAATTTTGAAGAGGTATGTCTCGGCTACAATAAAGAAGAAGCGATGGAGGAGGCTTCCCGCTGCATCGGCTGCAAGAATGCACAGTGCGTGAAGGGCTGTCCCGTGGCAATCGATATTCCCAGATTTATCGGGGAAGTGAAAGAGGGAAAGATCGAGGAAGCGTATCAGGTGATCAGCGAGTCCTCCGCCCTCCCGGCAGTCTGCGGAAGAGTGTGCCCACAGGAGAGCCAGTGCGAGGGAAAATGTATCAGGGGCATCAAGGGAGAACCGATTTCAATCGGAAAGCTGGAGCGCTTTGTAGCGGATTGGGCGAGAGAGAACGGCATCAAGCCGGAGGGTGCAAAGGAGCAGAACGGAAAGAAGGTTGCCGTGATCGGATCGGGCCCTGCGGGTCTGACCTGCGCGGGAGATCTGGCAAAGCTTGGCTATGATGTGACCATCTTTGAGGCACTCCATGAGCCCGGCGGCGTGCTGGTCTACGGAATCCCGGAGTTCCGTCTGCCGAAGCAGGCGGTTGTTGCCAAGGAAATTGAGAATGTAAAATCTCTCGGCGTCAGGATCGAGACCAATGTGGTTGTGGGCAAGTCCGTGACGATCGACGAGCTGCTTAACGAGGAGGGCTTCTCCGCTGTATTCATCGGCTCCGGTGCGGGACTTCCCAAGTTTATGGGCATACCGGGGGAGAATGCAAACGGCGTATTCTCCGCCAACGAATATCTGACCAGAAGCAATCTGATGAAGGCGTTTGATGAGAATGCCAACACACCGATCATGCGTGGAAAGAAGGTGGCGGTGGTAGGCGGCGGCAACGTAGCCATGGACGCTGCCCGCACGGCGCTTCGACTGGGAGCGGAGGTTCATATTGTTTACCGAAGAAGTGAGGAAGAACTCCCTGCCCGTGTGGAAGAAGTACATCATGCAAAAGAAGAGGGTATTATTTTCGACCTGCTCACCAACCCGGTTGAGATTCTGGAGGATGAGAAGGGCTGGGTGACCGGCATCAAGTGTATCCGGATGGAGCTGGGAGCACCTGATGAGTCCGGCAGAAGAAGACCGGTTGAAGTTCCGGACTCTGAGTTTGTGATGGATGTGGATACCGTGATCATGTCTTTGGGAACCTCTCCCAATCCGCTTATTTCCTCCACCACGGAGGGACTTGAGACCAACAAGTGGAAATGCATTGTTGCGGCGGAGGAGAACGGTCAGACCTCAAAGGAAGGCGTTTATGCCGGCGGTGACGCCGTGACGGGCGCAGCTACGGTGATCCTTGCGATGGGAGCCGGAAAAGCGGGCGCGAAGGGTATTGACGAGTATCTTCGCAGCAAGTAAAGACAAAATTTTTGGAGGGATTGCGTATGCCATGGTGTCCAAAATGTAAGAACGAGTATAAGGCGGGCGTGAAAATATGCAGTGATTGCGGCTGTGAGCTTGTGGAGGAGGAAACGGGGCTTGTACCCGTGACCTTCGGCTCCGGCGAGGAGATGGAGGAACTGGCATCTTTTCTGGCGTTCAGCGGGATCAAGAGCGCACAGGTTACCCATGATGAGAAAGAGGATGTGTACGAGCTTTCCGTGAACGCCAAGGATGCGGCACAGGCAAATAAGCTGTCCGCCGTTTTCACCTTGCAGAAGCAGAAAGAGGCAAGGGAAGAGAAAACGGAGGAAGAACAGCAGGCGGCGGTGGCGGCACCCTACGAGGACAGCGCTGCCAAGGCGGAGGATAACAAATCCTCCGCATACACGCTTCTCATTGTGGGCGTGGTGGGAATGATCGTGATCATTCTGGGGCTTGCGGGCGCGCTTCCCATCCATTTGAGCGGTACCTCCAAGTACATGACCTACGGTATTATGAGCGTACTGTTCCTTCTGTTTATTGTGATGGGCGTTATCTCCATGAAGTCGTACCATATTTTTGCGAAGCGGGCGGCATCCGAGAACTCCTTGAAGGACACCATGGAGAAGTGGTGTCTGGAGAATCTTTCCCCGGAAGAGCTGGACGCGGAGTTATTTTCGGAGGAGACGGAGAAGGACGGGCTTCCGGAGGAAGAAAAATATTTCCAGCGTGTCAAACTCTTAAAAAAGAAGATATCCGAGAAATTCATGAATCTGGACGAGGCGTTTCTGGATCGTTTCACGGATGAAATCTACGGTGATATCTTTGACGATTGAGAAAAACAGCGACAAAACCTATCCGGCGTGTTTCGGATAGGTTTTTTGTACCCTGTATTTTCACTTCATTAAATTTCTGTAAAAACGGTAGTCAAAAAAAAGAAAAATGTGTTATGATGATGCAATGAAAATGACAATTTTGTGTGTGGGAAAGCTGAAAGAGAAGTTTTACAGGGAAGCGGTGGAGGAATACTGCAAGCGTCTGTCAAGGTATTGCAAGGTGGAGATCATCGAAGTGGAGGATGAAAGGACGCCGGATAAGGCAAGCCCTGCGGCGGAGGATCAGGTCCGGAAAAAGGAAGGAGAGAGGCTCCTTGCAAAGCTGAAGCCGGATAGCTGTGTGATCACGCTTGAGATTCTGGGAAAGAAAATGGATTCCGTGGCGTTTTCAAAGCTTATGGACAGAGCGTTTGCAGAAGGAAAAAGCCATGTACAGTTTATCATCGGAGGCTCTCTCGGACTTTCGGAGGCTGTGAGCGAAAGAGCGGATTACAAGATCAGTTTTTCGGATATGACATTTCCCCACCAGCTGATGCGCGTGATCCTGTGCGAGCAGTTGTACCGCGGCTTCCGCATCCTGAATAATGAACCATACCACAAATAATGGAGGAGATTATGTATAACGATTTATTTTCAATAGGGCCTTTTACCGTACACGGCTACGGGCTGATGATCGCAATCGGCGTGCTGGCGGCGCTGTTTACGGGGGAGGCGAGAGCCAAAAAGAGAAAGATGAATGCGGATGCCTTATACATCATGACATTCTTAAGCGTTTTCTTCGGCTTTGTGGGAGCTAAGATTCTGTTCTGTATCGTGGAATGGAAAAGCTTTCTGGAGAGCCCGGCGAGCGTGCTGTCCAGCAACGGCTTTGTTGTCTACGGCGGCATTTTTGCGGGTGCGTTTACCACGTATCTGTACTGCCGGATCAAGAAGCTGGTCTTTCTGGATTATTTTGACCTGATGCTGCCCTCCGTGGCACTGGCACAGGGCTTCGGGCGGATCGGCTGTTTTCTGGCGGGCTGCTGTTACGGCAGGGAGACCGATTCCGCATGGGGAATCGCCTTTACCAGTTCCGCTTTTGCACCAAACGGCGTCAAGCTGATTCCCACACAGCTCATTTCCAGCGCGGGGATGTTCGTGATCGCGGCGGTGCTGTTTTGGTATGCCGCCAAGCCGAGAAAGAAGGGAAGGGTCGGAGCACTGTATCTGATTCTTTACAGTATCGGAAGATTCTCGGTTGAGTTTTTGCGCAACGATTACCGGGGAGAGGTGGGCATCTTCTCCACATCCCAGTTTATTGCGCTGTTTACGTTTGCGGCGGGTATCGTGCTGTTTATCCGGTTCGGAAAGAAGAAAGCATTATCTGACAAGGAGCAGGAAAAAGAATGAGTGCATTTGTGGAGTTTCACGATGTGAGCAAGACCTACAACACCGGCGAGGTGAAGATCGAAGCACTGAAAAATGTGAATTTTGAGATCGAAAAAGGGGAGTTCTGCGTGATTGTCGGGGCTTCCGGCGCGGGAAAGACCACCATATTGAATATTTTAGGCGGCATGGATACCCTCACGGAAGGAAAGGTGTTTCTGGACGGCGAGGAGGTGTCCGCCTACAACAAGAGGCAGCTGACCGGATACCGCAGGTATGATGTTGGCTTTGTGTTCCAGTTCTATAATCTGGTACAGAATCTCACCGCACTCGAGAATGTGGAGCTGGCGGCGCAGATCTGCAGGGAGCCTCTGGATGCCGCGACGGTGCTTGAGGAGGTCGGGCTGAAGGACAGAATGGCAAATTTCCCGGCGCAGCTCTCCGGCGGTGAGCAGCAGCGCGTGGCGATCGCCAGGGCGCTTGCGAAAAATCCCAAGCTTCTTTTATGTGACGAGCCCACGGGAGCGCTGGACTACAATACCGGAAAGGCTGTTTTGAAGCTTTTGCAGGATACCTGCAGGCAAAAGGGAAAGACGGTGGTGGTGATCACGCACAATCAGGCGCTTACCGCCATGGCGGACAGGATCATCACGGTGAAGAGCGGCACCGTGAGAAGCATGGTGAAGAACGAACATATTGTAAATGTAGAAGAGATAGAGTGGTAGAGTAATAACGATGAAATCCATGATGAAGAGAACGACCTTACGGGAAATCAAGCAGAGCTTCGGCAGATATTTTGCCATTCTTGCCATTGTGGCTCTCGGAGTCGGCTTGTTTTCCGGCTTGAAGGTGACGAGAAATGTGATGGTGGCGTCGGCTGACCATTATCTGAAAAAAGAACAGCTTTATGATTTCCGGCTGCTTTCCACCCTTGGATTTGAGGAAGTGGATGTGGAGGTGCTTGCGGGAAAGGAAGATGTGCGGGCGGTTTCGGGCGCGTATTCGGCGGATATTCTGTATCGGGACAGCTCGGACAACGAGCGCGTGATCAAGGTACATTCCCTGACGGAGGGCGTGAACGGCGTGGTGCTCACGGCGGGGAGAATGCCTGCGCAGGCAGATGAATGCGTGGTGGACTCCAATCTGTTTTCGGAGGATATGATCGGGCAGAAGGTTGTTTTGTCCGAAAACAATGAGGAGGATGATCTTTCCAGCTTTGCTTTCCGGCAATACACGATCACCGGAATCGCACAGTCCTCCCTTTACGTGCAGTTTGAGAGAGGAAATTCTTCTCTGGGAAGCGGCAGGGTCAGCGGCTTTATGTATCTGCTGCCGGAAGGCTTTCAGATGGATGTCTACACGGAAATCTACGTGAAATTCGACGAGGATGCAGAAATTTACTCGGAGGCGTATAAATCGTACATAGAGGAAAAGACACCTCTCTGGGAGGTCTATTGCGGGCAACAGGCAGAGCGCCGTTACGATTCCATTATGGCGGAGGCGCAGGAAAAGCTCGACGATGCCCAGAAGACGTTAGATGATAAGAAGGCGGAGGCAGAGAAGGAGCTGACCGATGCGAAGGATACGCTCACGGAGGCGCAGGAGGAGATCGACCGCAATCAGGAGGAACTTGCGGACGGAGAGAGACAGCTTGCGGATGCCGAAAAGCAGCTGCGGGATGCAAAGGATCAGCTTGCGGAAAAGGAGAAAGAGCTTTCCCTCGCAAAACAGCTCCTTCCCGAGACGCCGACAAGCCTGCAGGAGCAGATGCTCGCCGCACAGCTTGCGGCGGCTCAGGAGGAGATCGACCGTGGGAAGGAGGAGCTGTCCCGGACGGAGAGGCAGCTTGCAGAGAAGAAGCAGGAGCTTGCGGACGGAAAGGCCGAACTGGAGGAAGCGAAGGCAGAGCTTGCAGACGGCTGGACGGAGTACGGGGACGCCAATGCGGACTTTGAGCGCGAGATAGAGGATGCACAGGCAGAAATTGACGATGCCAGAGCTGAGGTGGAGGATATCGCATTCCCGGATACCTATGTGCTTGGCAGGGATACAAATGTGGGCTATGTGTGCTTTGAGAATGATTCCGGGATCGTGGACGGCATTGCAAACGTGTTTCCGGTATTCTTCTTTCTGGTGGCGGCACTGGTGTGCATGACGACCATGAACCGCATGGTGGAGGAGCAGCGCACCCAGATCGGCGTACTCAAGGCGCTTGGCTACGGAGAGGGCGCCATCATGGGAAAATTCCTGTTCTATTCCGGCAGCGCCGCTTTTACGGGCTGCGTACTGGGCTATGTGCTGGGCGTCCACCTGTTCCCGCTGGTGATCTGGATTGCCTACGGAATGATGTATAAGATGGGCGGCATCGTCTATGTGTTTGACTGGAAGTTTTTTGCCATTTCCATGGCGGGAGCGCTGGCATGCTCCATGGGCACCACATGGGTTTCCTGCAGAAGGGAACTGAGGGAGGTGGCGGCGAGTCTGATGCGTCCGAGAGCGCCCAAGGCGGGAAAAAGAGTGCTGCTTGAGCACATTCCATTTATCTGGAAACGGCTTGGCTTTTTACAGAAGGTTTCGGTTCGCAACGTGGTGCGGTATAAGAAGCGGTTCTTTATGATGGTGATCGGAATCAGCGGCTGTACGGCGCTTCTGGTGACCGGCTTCGGCGTGCGGGACTCTGTGACGGACATTGCCGATCAGCAGTACGAAAAAATACAGCTCTATGACCTGAGCATCACCCTGCGGGACGGCGTTGTGGGAGAGCAGGAGCAGAGTGAGGACTTCCGTGGGACTGCGGAGCAGTTTGGCGCAGCTTATATGACGGCGTACGAGGGCGCCTACGATCTGGTGTTTGGCGGACAGATCAAGGGGATCAGCCTGATTATTGCCCAGAAACCTGAGGAGATGCCGCCGTTTATCGACCTGCACACGGACAACGGCACCCCCATTGCCTATCCGGGAGAGGGCGAGGCGGTGATTTCTGACAAGCTGGCGCAGACCTACCGCATCAAAGTAGGGGATACGATCACCCTGCGCGACGACGGGCAGAAAAGCGTATCGGCTGTGGTGACGGGAATCTGTGAGAACTATATCTACAACTATGTGTATCTGCAGGCGGACACCTACGAGGCGGTGTTCGGCAGGATCACCTACAAGAATGTCTATGTCAATCTTCCCGCAGACGCGGATGCGCACGCCGCGGGAGCGGAGTTTATGAAGACGGACGGTGTGACGGCGGTTTCCGTCAGTATGGATATGCTGACCCGTGTTTTCAGCATGATGAGCAGCATGAATTACATTGTATTTGTCATTATCGGATGCGCGGGAGCGCTGGCGTTTGTGGTGCTGTATAACCTGAACAACATCAACATCACGGAGAGGATCCGGGAGATTGCGACCATTAAGGTGCTTGGCTTCTACAAGAAGGAGACGGCGTCCTATGTATTCAGGGAGAACATGGCGCTCACGGCGGTGGGATGCGCGGTGGGGCTTATTTTGGGACGGCTCCTGCACATGTATGTGATGAGCCGGATCAATGTCGACATGATCTCTTTTGACGAGAAGGTAAAGGGCATCAGCTATCTGCTCAGTATTCTGCTCACCTTCTTTTTTAACTGGACCGTGAACCGGATGATGTCCGGAAAGCTGGAGAAAATTAACATGGCGGAATCCTTGAAGTCGGTGGATTAGCAAAGAAAAAGGGAGGGTAAAAGGAATGAGGATGTATGATCTGATCCTGAAAAAGCGGGGAGGCGGCGAGCTTTCCGGGGAGGAGATCCGTTTCATGGTCAGGGGGTATACGGAGGGCAGTATCCCCGACTACCAGATGTCCTCCATGATGATGGCGATCTTCTTCCGGGGAATGAGCGAGCGGGAAACCCTTGCCCTCACCATGGAGATGGAACACAGCGGGGACACCATCGACCTTTCCGGGATACGGGGGATCAAGGTGGACAAGCACTCCACGGGAGGCGTGGGCGACAAGACCTCCCTTGCCCTGACACCCATGGTGGCAGCATGCGGGATCACCGTGGCAAAGATGAGCGGTCGCGGACTGGGTCACACAGGCGGAACCATTGACAAGCTGGAGAGCATCCCGGGATTTTCCACAGAGCTTTCCGTGGAGCAGTTTACGGAGCAGGTGAACCGGATCGGGATCGCAATCATGGGACAGACGAAGAATCTGGCTCCGGCGGACAAGAAGCTCTATGCGCTCCGGGATGTGACTGCCACGGTGGATCAGATGTCCCTGATCGCAAGCTCCATCATGAGCAAGAAGCTGGCGGCGGGCGCGGATGCCATCGTGCTGGATGTCAAGACGGGAAGCGGCGCGTTCATGAAGACGGAGGAGGATTCCTTTGCACTGGCGCGGGAGATGGTTAAGATCGGGAACGGCGCAGGCAGAAAGACGGTTGCGGTGATCTCGGATATGGATCAGCCTCTGGGCAGAGCCATCGGCAACGCGCTGGAGGTGGAGGAGGCAATCGAGACCCTGAAGGGGAATGGGCCTGCTGACTTTGTGGAGCTGTGCCTCACGCTGGGGACCCAGATGCTATTGCTCGGCGGAAAGGCAGAGAGCGAGGAGGAAGCAAGACGGATGCTTCTTGGCACCATTTCGGACGGAAGCGCGCTTGAGAAGCTTGCAGCCCTTGTCGCGGCACAGGGAGGCAATCCACAGGCGGTCTATGATACCGGACTGCTCCCCAAGGCATCGCTTGTGTATGAGTGGAAGGCGGATACTGCCGGCTATGTCTCCCATATTACCTGCGACGAGGTGGGAATCTGCTCCCTGCTTTTGGGCGGCGGTCGGGAGACCAAGGAGAGCAGCATCGATCTCTCTGTAGGGATTGTTCTGCACAAGAAGGTGGGAGATGCGGTTTCTGCGGGAGATACGGTTGCGGTACTTTACGCAAATGATGCGGACAGACTTGCACAGGCGGGTGAGAGGCTGCGCGGGGCATACACATTTTCGGCTGAGGCGCCGATGCGAAGGGAACTGATCAGGGGGATCGTAGGGTAAAAGCTGGCATGAGAATCCGGAGTGCGGAATACAATGAGGTATGAAGAAAAAATCCGGTGACAATGAAAAGAAGAGACAGACAAAGAAAGAGATGCTGGTGGAATCCTTAAAGCTGCCCAAGGATATGATGATGGGCGCCTTCATGCTGTCCATGACGGGGAACAGGGAGGTCTTTATCGAAAACTACAGGGGAATCCTGGAGTACACGGATCAGTGCATTCTGCTTCAGACAAAGAGCGGTCAGGTGCGCTTTTTGGGGGAAGGGCTTGTCATTGATTATTATACCAATGAGGATATGAAAATCTGCGGTGAAATCTCTCAGGTAATATTCGGATAAGGAGCGGACGGTCGTGATCAATCTCCTGAAGTTTTTGCGTGGCTATGTGCGGATCAGGGTGTGGGGCTTTGCCCCGGAGCGCTTTATGAATCTGTGCAGCAGCCGCAATATTCTGCTGTGGGACATAACAAAAGAGAAGGATGTCTATGAAATGTGCATCAGCCTTGGAGGCTTCCGAAGGCTCAAGGGGATCGCAAGAAAGACAAGGACAAGGGTGGTCATTCTGAAAAGATGCGGACTGCCCTTTTTGCTGCCCCGGATGTTTGCCCGGAAAATCTTTCTGCTTGGCTTTTGCGCCGCTGTTTTTTTCTGGTATCAATCTTCGCTTTACATATGGGACATTACGGTGGAGGGCAACACGGCGATCACGGAGGATATATTCCTTGACTTTCTGAAGGAACAGGATATCCGGGTGGGCATGCGCAAGCGGGCGCTCGATATCGGGCAGCTGGAGAAGAAGATCCGCAGGGAGTATACGCAGGTGATCTGGACATCCGCAAAATTGTCGGGCACCTGCCTGATCATCTCCATAAAGGAGAATGATGCGGTTCTTGCAGAGATCAGGGAGGACGGCTGTTCGGATCTGTACGCCCAGAAGGACGGCGTGATCGTGTCCATGATCGTCCGCTCCGGCGTGCCGCAGGTGAAGATCGGAGATGCGGTGGAGCGGGGCACTCTTCTGGTCTCAGGCTGTATACCGGTCTACAATGAGGATGCCACCGTCAGAAAATACCAGTATACCAGAGCAGATGCGGATGTGGTGGTGGAGCGCACCCAGGAGGTGTACGAGGCGCTTCCCTATGTGTATGAAAAGAAGGAATACACAGGGAGGGAGAGAACAAAGTATTTTTTTGCCGTGGGGAAACAGGAATTTACCTTCGGAGGGAAGGACACCTACCCCTATGCTGATATGATGTGTATCAGAAAGGAAATATCCCTGCTTAAGGGGCTTGTGCTGCCGTTTTCCTTCGGCACTTACCGTTACAGGGAATATCTGCCCGTGGAGAGGGAATACGGCGTGAAGGAGGCGGAGGCGCTGTTAAGGGAGCAGTATGATAAGCTGCTTGCACGCATGCGGGAGAAGGAATGGGAAATCCTGCAGGAGGATGTGAGGATGGATACCGACAGCGGCGTATGGGTGATCAAGGGAGAGGTGAGAGTGCGGGAGAAGATCGGGGAGGAGATTTTTAGGTGATTTTAGGATTGCGAAAGAATAACAGTTAGCGTATACTGTTTTTATTGGAATATCGAGGAGAAATTGACCGGATGAGTGAAATGACTTACACAATGGAACTGCCGGCGGAGCATATGCAGAAGATCTTCGGGCAAAATGATCTCTATGTGCGGAAACTGGAGAGCGACTTTTCGGTGACGATCGTGGATCGGAACGGAGCGGTGAAGGTGACCGGAGAGGAAGCGGATGTAAAAAGATGCGTCAGGGTGCTGGCACAATTATTTGAGGTTTCCAGAAGAGGAAACGAGATAGAGGAGCAGAAAGTGGATTATGCGATTACACTCGGCAGGGAGGACGCGGAGGAGGGTCTTGTGGAAATCGACAGGGATCTGATCTGTCATACCGTAAGCGGTAAGCCCATCAAGCCGAAAACATTGGGACAAAAGAAGTATGTGGATGCCATCCGCAACAATATGATCGTGTTCGGTCTGGGACCTGCGGGTACGGGAAAGACGTATCTTGCCATGGCGATGGCGATTACGGCGTTCAAGAATGATGAGGTGGGACGGATCATCCTGACGCGCCCTGCCATTGAGGCGGGTGAAAAGCTGGGATTTCTGCCCGGCGACCTTCAGAGCAAGGTGGATCCTTACCTGCGCCCGCTCTACGACGCGCTTTACCAGATCATGGGAGCGGAGAGTTTTTCCAAGAATATGGAGAAGGGGCTGATCGAGGTCGCCCCGCTTGCCTATATGAGGGGACGTACGCTTGACAATGCCTACATTATCCTGGACGAGGCGCAGAATACCACGCCTGCGCAGATGAAGATGTTCCTGACAAGAATCGGGTTCGGCTCCAAGGTGATCGTGACGGGAGACGCCTCCCAGAAGGATCTTCCCCAGGGAACAAAGTCGGGGCTTGATGTGGCGGAGCGTGTCCTGAAAAACATTGAGGACATTGCGTTCTGCAATCTGACAAGCCGTGATGTGGTGCGGCATCCTCTGGTACAGAAGATCGTTAAGGCATATGATGACTATGAGGCGGGACAGAAGCAGCATCAGGAGAAGAACAAGGGCAGGGATATCCGGAAAAATGCAAGAAGGTAACAAAAGAAGAGAACCAATCAATCAGTTGTGTGCGGCGGTCCTGTTTTTGACGACGGCCCTTTTGGTGTGTCTGTTGAGCCGCCTCAAAGGATTTGATACGGCGGGAATCATCAGCAATACCGTGCTTTCCGGAATCGGAGCGGCTGCACTTGTGCTCCTGATTTCGGATACGAAAAGAAGGGGAGGGCTTGACTATGACAACGCCCGGCATCCGCTTCGCTTTTTGCTTTTGTATGTGGGCTGCCTTTTAGTCGCAGCGGCATGTATCTATCTGCCGGCGGCGGGGTGGCAGTTTCTTGCAATCTATATTGCGCTTGCGCTGTTTTCTGATTCACTCATCGGTATCTGTGCCGGGACGCTTCTGCTTGCGCTGTCGGTGCTTCTTTCCGGGTGCGGGATCCCTGTGTTTGTGTTGTATTTTCTGTGTGGAACGGCGGGAGTGATTCTGTTTCGCGGACTGGATGAAACCTACCGCATCGGCATGCCGCTTTTTCTGACTCTGCTTCTTTTGCTCACGGGGGAGACGGCGGCGATCGTGCTGTTTGCAAACGAGCAGCTGAAACTCTCTTTGTTCCAGATTCCGCTTCTGAATGTGCTGATCAGTCTGATCCTTTTACTGATCCTGTTGAAATGCTTTTCGGCGCTTGTGATATTCCGTTACAGGGGCAAGTATCTGGAGATCAATGACACGGAATTTGAATTGATGGTCCGCCTGAAAGAAAAGTCGAAGGAAGAGTATTATCAGGCGGTACATACGGCGTATTTCTGCGAGAGAATTGCGAACAGGCTTTCTTTGGATACACAGGCGCTCAAGACCGGCGGCTATTACCACCGGATCGGCGTGCTGTGTGAGCATAATACATGGGAAGAAGTGGAGAAGCTTCTTGCCGGCTACCAGTTTCCTCCGGCAGCGTCAGCGCTTTTGAAGGAATATCTGGACGAGGGTACGGGGATCAAAAAAAAGGAGACCGCCGTGCTCGTCCTGTCTGATGCGGTGGTTGCGGCGATCCTGTATCTGATTTCGCGGAACGGGGATCAGGCGCTTGACTATGACCGGATCATAGAGACGGTATTCAAAAAGAAGCTGGAGACGCCGCTTCTTCAAAATTGCAATATTACCATGGAAGAACTGACACAGATGAAAAAACTGTTTAAGGAGGAAAAACTCTACTATGACTTCTTACGTTGAAAACGAGACGGATGTGAGTTTTGCATTTGATGTAAAGGAAGTGGCAGACCGGGTGATCAAAGCGGTGCTTACCTCGGAGGGCTGTCCCTTTGATGCACAACTGAATCTCCTGATTACAGACAATGAGGGGATCAGGGATTACAACAACAGATTCCGACAGATCGACCGTGAGACGGATGTGCTGTCCTTCCCGAATGTGGACTACGATACGCCATCGGATTTTTCCGGTCTTGATGAGAGAGAGGCGGATTATTTTGACCCGGACAGCGGGGAACTGGTTCTCGGGGACATCATCATTTCCGCAGACAGGGTAAAGGAACAGGCAGAGCTGTACGGACACTCCGAAAAGCGGGAGTTTGCCTTTCTGGTGGCGCACAGTATGCTGCACCTCTGCGGCTATGATCATATGGAGCCGGAGGAGGCGAAGGTGATGGAGGAGAAGCAGGAGGCAGTGTTGTCAGGGCTTGGAATTACAAGAGAGTAAGGAGGCTTCTATGGAAACCAGAAAGAAAAGATGGGTGCTTGGAACACAGGCAGCGGGGATTGCTGTTCTTGCGGGCATGAGCGGCGTGATCGGATCATGGGGAATGGCATATCTGGGCATTGCGCTTGAAATCTGCCTGCTGCTTGAGACCTTTGGGTTTCTGTACCTGCCGGATTACGTGGAGAAGATGATCCGGAGCCGTATCCAGAAGGCACAGTACAAGAATGCGGACAAGGTACTGAAGGCGGCCCTTCTCTATGCGCTCGGCGCAGGCATTGTGGGTAGCCTGCTCTTATTCTTTGCTGCTGACGCGCTCTGCGGCGGACTGATGGGGGAGAAGGAGGCAGCGCTTGCGCTCAAGATACTGGCACCGTCTTTTCTGCTCAATGCGGTCAGCATCGTGCTGCAGGGCTATTTTCAGGGAAACGGGACGGCGATGCCAACGGTTGCATCGGGGGTGATGTACCAGATCTTCAACCTTTCCTTCGGCGTTCTGTTCGGCAATATTCTGAAGGGATATGGGGAGAAGGCGTCGGCGCTCCTGCACAATGAGAAATTCACCTATATGTATGCTGCGGCGGGTGTTGCGGTAGGGCTTCTGCTCGCCTCTGTGCTGCAGCTTTTCTTCCTGCTTCTGATCTATCTGGGAGCGGGGCGCAGAATGCGGAGAAGCACAAGGGAGGGCATGCGCCTGTCGGAGGACGGAATCGAACTTTTTGCCCAGCTTATGAGAATGATGCTCCCGACGGCGGTCTGCTACACACTTTTGCGCGTAGGACTTTTCATCGGTCTTTTCCTCTTCCCGTTCTGGACACAGGAGGGAATGGTAAGGATTGCGGATTTCGGAACCTTCTATGCGGGAGCGCTCCTGCCGTTCGGCATCATCTGCACCTTGGCACTGCTTTTGGCGGTGGGTGCGCAGGGAGCCGTTGTGCGTGCCTACCGGGCGGAGGAATCAAAGAATATGCGCGGATGGGTGACGGGAGGAATGCAGGCAATCGTCATGTTCACGGCTTTCTTTGCAGCCGTTTTGTTTGTACTGCCGGCGGTTCTTACGGAGGGCACGGAGACTGCGGCTGTTGTGAAGCTTGCAAGACACGGCATGCTGTTTCCCATGCTGCTTGCACTGGGTATCTATTTTGCAAATATTTTATGGGAGATGGAAAGGCGCAGGACGGTGCTGATCTCTTTTGCCCTGTTTTTCGCAGGCTTTGTCTGCGCGGCGCTTCTGTTCAATGGGGTGGCGAAGGGCACCCTGCTCTTGTTTGTGTACGGCTTTAACATTGGCGCGCTTTTGTTCTGCGCGGCGGGCGGCTTTGCGGTGTTCCGCATCACACGCTGCGACCCTGAGTGGATCAGGCAGTTTCTGATGCCGGTTGTCATGTCCGCGCTGACAGGCTTGTGCATGTTTCTGCTCTCAAAAGCGCTTCACACTGTTTTGGGCGGTATCGGTACTGCAATTGTAAGCGTTCTTCTCTGCGGCGTGTGCCATATGGTATTCCTGTTTGTGTTCCAGTGTATCAGGGAGAAGGATCTCTATGTCCTGCCCGGCGGCGAGATTCTGCGCAAAGTGGGAAAACTGCTTCATCTGATATAGGGATTGAATAAATTCACAAGGATAAGCTGATACTGATAGAAAAAGGGTTATGGCAAAGGAGCAGCATGAAAGTCATAAGAGGTATCGGTTTATTTGTGATCTATCCCTGTATGATGTTTGGATTGGGCATATGCATGGGACTGTTTCTGAATGATTTTTTCTATCCGGGAGCACGGGAGGAGAGACAACAGACAGAGTATCTGGCAGAGAGAGCGGAAACGGGCGGGGAGGAAGCCGCCCTGACCTCTGCGGGAGAAGAGGTGCTGAACGACAGGACAGCCTATGTGATTGAGGAATATGATGTGGGACGGGACACTCTGGCGGAGAGTACATGGAAGCTGCCTGCAAAGTATGTGGGCATGGACAGAGAGACCTTTGTTTCCTGCATGGAGTTTTATACATTGTCACCGCCTCTCTCGGAACTGGAGAGAGGATTTTTGAGTGCGGAGGTGCGCACTTTTTCCCCGCAGAGAGTGGTTGTGCGCATGAATTACGACTACGTGAAACCCACGGAAAGCTTTTATCTGCGCGTGGAGGACAATCTGGTGGTGGTGTACTGCGATGATGGAAAGACGGTCTACCTCAACACGGATATCTCCGCCCAGAAGCTGCCCGAGGAGGTCAGACATGAAATTATCATGGGCATGTATGTGGAGGATGAGGCGGCGCTGTATCACTTTCTGGAAACCTACTCCAGCTAGGCGGATACGGCAGAAAGGTGTTTGACGGATATGGGAAGGATAAGGGTCGCGGTGATCGGCGGCGGCGCATCCGGGATGATGGCGGCGGTTTCCGCTGCGGTGTGCGGCGCAGAGACGGATTTATACGAGAAAAATGACAGGGTCGGAAAAAAGCTGCTTGCCACGGGAAACGGAAAATGCAATTTCTCCAACAGAAAGGCGGACGAGAACTGTTATTTCGGCTCCGATCCGAGGAAACGGGAGAAGGTTCTGGCGGATTTTGACACGGAGCGGACAGTGGCGTTTTTTGAGAAAGCCGGGATGCTTGTGAAGGACAAAAACGGCTATCTTTATCCCCGCTCCGAACAGGCGTCCACGGTGCTTGATATTCTGCGCATGCAGCTTGCGGAGCACAATGTGAGGATTTTCACGGAAAGTCCTGTGCTTTCCGTGGAGCGCATACATAACGGCGGGACGGGCTTTTTGGTAAAAACGGCGCAGAGCCAGAGAAAGTACGACAGGGTCATCGTAACCTGCGGCGGGGCGGCGGCTCCGAAAACCGGTTCGGACGGAGATGGTTACAGACTGGCGAAGAAGCTGGGACATTCCGTGGCTCCCACGGTTCCGGCGCTGGTGCAGCTAAAGTGCAGGGAACCGGGGTTAAAGGCAGTGGCAGGTGTCAGGGAGGAGGCACTGCTGACCCTGTATGCGGACGGTAAGAAACTGGCTTCGGAGAGCGGAGAACTGCAGCTTACGGAGTACGGCATTTCCGGGATCGTCACCTTTCAGCTCAGCAGAACGGCTGCTTACGCGCTGCGGGAGAAAAAAAGGGTCACGGTCACGGTGGACAGCCTGCCGCAGACGGAGGATACTGCTTATGAGGAATTTGTAAAGCAGCGCATCGCATGGGCAGGCAGGACGGGAAAGACGGTGGAGGAATGCTTCACCGGCATGCTCAATAAAAAGCTGATGGGATTCTTCTGTAAAACGGCGGATGTAAAATTGACTAATATGGTCAATGAGGAAGAACCGTGGAAACTGAGAAAGGTATTTACCTTATGCCGCCGCTGGACACTCGCCGTGCAGGAGCCCAATTCCTTTGAAAACGCCCAGGTGACGGCGGGAGGCGTTCCACTTACCGAGGTGACGGAGCATCTGGAGTCCGTGAAGGTGCCCGGTCTGTACTTTGCGGGAGAGGTTCTGGATGTGGACGGAAAGTGCGGGGGCTACAATCTGCAATGGGCATGGGCAAGCGGTTATACGGCTGGGTGTTATGCGGCGGGAAGGACTGAGGACATACAGGAATGATCAGAATACAGCAAATCAATATCAGACCGGGACAGGGCGAGGATGAGCTGAGAAAAAAAGCGGCAAAGCTTTTGAAAATAAAGTCTTCCGATATCGAAGGCTTCCATATTGTGAAAAGGTCACTGGACGCCAGAAAGAAGCCGGAAATTTTCTATTCCTATACGGTGGATGTGGCGCTGCGGGAAGAACAGCGGGTATGGAAGAACAGCCGCTGTGCGCAGGCACAGATCGTGACGGAGAAGCCCTATTGTTTCCCGAGGAGCGAAAAGCTGCCGGCAGAGCGCCCTGTGGTGGTGGGAACCGGACCGGCAGGGCTTTTCTGTGCATACTTTCTGGCAAAGGCGGGATTTCGTCCCATTGTTCTGGAACGGGGCAAGAGCGTGGAGGAAAGGCAGAAGGATGTGGAGCGGTTCTGGCGGGAGGGAATCCTGAATCCCGAGTCAAACGTGCAGTTCGGTGAGGGGGGAGCGGGAACCTTTTCCGACGGAAAGCTCAACACGCTGGTCAAGGATAAATACGGGAGAAACCGGGAGGTTCTGCGCCTTTTTGTCAAGTTCGGCGCGCCGGAGGAGATCCTGTATGAAAGCAAGCCCCATATCGGCACGGATGTTCTCTGCACGGTGGTGAAGCGGATGCGGGAGGAGATCTGTCTTCTGGGCGGAGAGGTTTATTTTGAACGCATGATGACAGAGCTTCTCACAGAAAACGGACGGGTGTGCGGCGTGGTGTGCGGCGACGGGGAAGTGCTGCGGACGGACACGGTTGTGCTGGCGGTGGGGCACAGTGCAAGGAACACCTTTGAAATGCTCTATGAAAAGGGGATTCCCATGGAGGCGAAGCCCTTTGCGGTAGGCGTCCGCGCGGAGCACAGACAGGCGCTCATAAACGACAGCCAGTATGGCAGGGACAACGGAGAGGGACTTCCTGCGGCAGCCTACAAGGTGGCGGGAAAGACCTCGGACGGAAGGGGCGTATATTCCTTCTGCATGTGCCCGGGAGGGTATGTGGTCAATGCGTCCTCGGAGCCGGAAAAACTTTGTGTGAACGGCATGAGCTACAGCGGGCGGGACGGAGAGAACGCAAACAGCGCGATCGTTGTGGCGGTGAGCCCTGAGGATTTTCCGGGGAACCATCCCCTTGCGGGCGTGGCGTTCCAGAGAGAACTGGAAAAGAAAGCGTACGCCGCAGGAAAAGGCGCTGTTCCGGTACAGACACTTGCAAGCTTCCGGGCATGCACCCTGCAGGGAGCCGGAGCAATGCCGCCAAAGGAGGCGTACGCCTTTGCGCCGCAGATCAAGGGACAGCACTGCTTTGCGGATCTGACAGGGATCTTTCCGCCCTTTGTAAGCCGGGGGATTGTGGAAGGTATGGAGCAGTTTGGCAGAAAGATCAAGGGATTTGATGCACCGGACACACTCTTGTCCGGCGTGGAGAGCCGTACCTCATCACCGCTTCGGATCCATCGGGATGAGGAGACCTTACAGTCGTCACTTGCCGGGCTCTACCCCTGCGGGGAGGGAGCCGGATATGCGGGCGGCATCACATCCGCAGCCATGGACGGAATCCGGGTGGCGGAAGGAATCGTAATTGACGCGCAGAAAAAAATAAAGTAGAATAATACTGCGTTTGCGAAAGGACGCGGAAATGAGGCATACAGGATGACGGATTACAGAGAAAATATGCGTAAGAAGCAAAGAATTGTGGTAAAGATAGGTTCCTCCTCCCTGCATCATCCGGAGACGGGAGAGTTTGATTTTATCAAGGTGGAAAAGCTTGTCCGCGAGCTGTGCGATCTGAAAAATCAGGGCAAGGATGTGGTTTTGGTGACCAGCGGCGCCATCGCGGTGGGAAAGAAGGCGGTGAAGCCTTACAAGGGGCAGGATGCGGGAGCCACTCCGTTAGCCTATAAGCAGGCGTGTGCCGCTGTGGGGCAGGCAAGACTGATGATGACGTACCAGAAGATCTTTTCCGAGTACAACCAGATCGTGGCGCAGATCCTGATGACAAAGAATACCATTGTGGATAACCAGAACCGTTTCAATGCCCACAATACCTTTATGGAGCTTCTCAAGATGGGCGTGATCCCCATTGTCAACGAGAACGATACCATTGCAACCTACGAGATCAATTACGCAAAGGACGACAGCGAGAAGCTGATCGGAGACAACGATACGCTTTCTGCGATCGTGGCGGCGTTAGTGGAGGCGGATCTTCTGATCCTTCTGTCGGATATTGACGGACTGTATACGGACGATCCGAGGAAAAACCCGGATGCGGCGTTTGTGGATGTTGTGGAGGAGCTGACCGATACCTATATGAATATGGGCAAGGCCAGTACCGGAAGCAATGTGGGCACCGGCGGAATGAACACCAAGATGGTGGCGGCAAAAATCGCCACAAGCGTCGGGGCGGACATGGTGATCGCAAACAGCAGGGATGTGGGCATCTTACATAGGATTGCGGAGGGAGAGAAGGAAGGCACTCTCTTTGTGGCGCATAAGGATCCCGGTTTTGACCTTCCTCATTTCGTGGATGCACTTCACAGCAAATAGGAGGACTGCGTTATGACCATGGAGGAAAAAATCAAGAGAATCAACGAACTCTACCATAAATCCCAGAAGGAAGGACTGAACGAGCAGGAGAAAGAGGAACAGAAGAAGCTGCGTCAGGAATATGTGGCGAGTGTACGTGCAAACTTAAGAGGCCAGCTCAATCAGATCGACATGGTGGAGAAGGACGGCAGTGTGGTCAATCTCGGGGAAAAATACGGCGATGGCAAGTAAAAAAGAGCTGCGCAGGCAGGCACTTTCCCTGCGGGATACCGTGTTGGAAAAAGAGCGGGAGGCGGCGGAACAGGAACTGTTCCGGTGCATCACGGCACATCCATGGTATTGCAGGGCGGGCGTTCTGTTAGCATATAAGAGCTATGGGAGTGAGATTTCCACGGACGAGATACTGAAGCATGCACAGAAGGCGGGGAAAAGCGTATACCTTCCGAAGGTGGAGGGGGAGTCCATGCATTTTTACCGGGTGAGCCCGGGCGAGCCCTTACAGGAGGGCTACAAGGGGATTTTGGAGCCCGCGGCGAAGGAAGAAAGACGGTTTGACCATACAGCGCACAGGGCGGAGGAGGTTCTGATGCTGATGCCGGGCTGTGCCTTTGACCGTGAGGGAAACCGGATCGGATACGGGAAGGGCTTTTACGACCGTTATCTTGAGGATAAGAAGGAACTGCCCACAATTGCTGTGGGCTTTTTGTGCCAGATCACAGAGGAGAGGATCCCTGCTGAGAAAAGCGATATCAGACCGATGGAGATTTTGTGCTTTTAGGAGCGGAAACGGAGGATTTACAGGATGGATTTGCAAAGGATGGGAGAACAGGCGGCGGAGGCAAAATACCTTCTGGGCGCACTTTCGGCAGAGCAGAAGGAAAAAGCACTGCTCCATGTGGCGGAGTGCCTTGTGGAGAACACGGAGGGCATTCTTGCGGCCAATGGAAAGGATATTGAAAATGCCACGAAGGCGGGAATGCATCCGGGAATGGTTGACCGGCTGCGTCTGACGAAAGAGCGCGTTCTTGCCATGGCGGAGGGACTGAAACAGGTAGCGGCGCTGCCGGATCCCATCGGGGAAGTGATGGAGCGGTTTGAGAGACCCAACGGACTTGTCATTGAAAAGAGAAGGGTTCCCATGGGCGTGATCGGCATTATCTATGAGTCAAGACCCAATGTGACGGCGGATGCCTTCGGACTGTGCTTCAAGGCGGGGAGCGCTGTGATCTTAAAGGGCGGCAGCGACGCCATCTGCTCCAATACGGAGATCGTGCGCGTCATAAGGGATGCGCTTGAGGCGTGCGGCGTGACGAGGGATGCCGTGCAGCTCATCGAGTCCTGTGACAGGGCGGTCACAACGGCATTCATGAAGATGAACGGCTATGTGGATCTGCTGATTCCCAGAGGCGGAGCGGGACTGATCCGCAGCGTGGTGGAGAACAGCACGATTCCCGTCATCGAGACCGGAACCGGAAACTGCCATATCTATGTGGACCGGGACGCGGATCTTAACATGGCGGTGAAGATCATACTGAATGCCAAGACCCAGCGCATCGGCGTGTGCAATGCCTGCGAGTCTTTGGTGATCCACGAGGCGGTGCGGGAAAAATTCCTGCCCCTTCTGGCGGATGCGCTGCGCAGCCATCATGTGGAGATGCGTGGGGACGAGGCGGTCTGTGAGGTGATAGAGGACTGCATTCCCGCCACCGAGGAGGACTACCGCACCGAGTATCTGGACTATATTATTTCCATGAAGACGGTGAAGGATACAGAGGAGGCAATCGCCCATATCAACCGGAACAACACCAGACACTCCGAGGCGATCATCACGGAGAACAAGGAGACGGCGGAGCGGTTTCTGGAGGGCGTGGATGCGGCGTGCGTCTATGTGAATGCGTCCACACGCTTCACAGACGGGTTTGAGTTCGGCTTCGGCGCGGAGATCGGCATCAGCACCCAGAAGCTTCACGCCAGAGGCCCCATGGGACTGAAGGAGCTGACCTCCTACAAATATACCATCCACGGCAGTGGGCAGGTTCGCCCGTAATGTGAGGCTGTGAGAGAAGAAAGGTCAATTTATGTCGAAAGTAATAGATTTGTTTCTGCAATATGTAAAGATCGATACCCGGTCGGCGGAGGAGAGCAGCACCACTCCCAGCACCATGAAGCAACATGATCTTGCAAGGCTTCTGCATGAGCAGCTTCTCGAAATGGGGGCGGCTGAGGTTTCCTACGATAAGGAGCACTGCTATGTGTACGGCACGATTCCGGCAACCCCGGGCTGCGAACATGCGCCCGTGATGGGACTGATCGCCCACATGGACACTTCGCCCGCGGTCACGGACGAGAATGTGCAGCCAAGGATCGTCACAGCCTACGACGGCGGGGACATTGTGCTGAACAAAGAAAAGGGCGTGATACTGGGACCGGAGGAGTTTCCCGGCCTTTTGCTCTACGTGGGGCAGGATCTGATCGTGACGGACGGCAATACACTCCTTGGAGCCGACGATAAGGCGGGAGTGGCGGAGATTATGGCGACGGCGGAATATCTGCTTCAGAATCCACAGATCCGGCACGGAAAAATACGGGTGGGCTTCACACCCGATGAGGAGATCGGGGCAGGCCCCGATCATTTTGACGTTGGGCTGTTCGGCGCGGATTACGCCTACACGGTGGACGGCGGCAGGATCGGGGAGCTGGAGTACGAGAACTTCAATGCGGCGGGCGCGAAGGTGACGGTCAGGGGACGTTCGGTTCATCCGGGCGACGCGAAGAATAAAATGAAAAACGCGATCCTGATTTTACAGGAGTTCCAGTCCCTGCTTCCCCCTGAGCAGAATCCCATGTATACGGAGGGCTACGAGGGCTTCTATCACCTCGACAGCATCGACGGCTGTGTGGAGGAGGCCCATGCCGATTACATCATCCGCGACCATGACGGAAAGAAATTCGAGGAGAAGAAGCGGTTCTTCGTAAAGACGGCGGAATTTCTCAATGAAAAGTACGGCGCGAATACCGTGCTGGTGGAGCTTAAGGATTCCTACCGCAATATGAAGGAAGTGATCGAGAAGTATCCCGACCTGATCGAGGATGCCAAGACCGCCATGCGCGAGCTTGGAATTGAGCCCATCGTGCAGCCCATAAGAGGCGGAACGGACGGCGCAAGGCTGTCCTTCATGGGACTTCCGTGCCCGAATCTGGGGACCGGAGGACACAATTTCCACGGCAAATATGAGTATGCCTGTGTGCAGTCCATAGAGAAGAATGTGGAGCTTTTGGTGAAGCTTGCGGCTATGACGGAACACAAGGTGCCCCTGCACGAGCCGGAGCGCCAGCAGTATTTTATTGAGCGGGCAAAAGAACAGGTGGAGCAGCTTTCCCGGACATTATCAAGAAAGCCGACCTGTCATGTGACCACCTTCGGCTGCCAGATGAACGCAAGGGATTCGGAAAAGCTTGCGGGAATCTTGAAGGCTGTGGGCTATGAGATGATCGAGGACGAGAATGCGGATTTTGTGATCTTCAACACCTGTACGGTCAGGGACAATGCCAACCAGCGCGTCTACGGCAGACTGGGCGAGCTAAAGGGCTTCAAGCGCCGCAATCCCCATATGAAGATCGCGCTCTGCGGCTGCATGATGCAGGAGAGTGCGGTGGTCGACAAGATACGGGAGAGCTACCGCTTTGTGGATCTGATCTTCGGTACGCACAACATTTATAAATTTGCGGAGCTGCTTACGGCGACGCTTTCACAGAAGGAGATGGTGGTCGACATCTGGAAGGACACCGACCGGATCGTGGAGGATCTCCCCGTGGAGCGCAAGTATGCGTTCAAGTCGGGAATCAATATCATGTTTGGCTGCAACAATTTCTGCAGCTACTGCATCGTGCCCTATGTGCGGGGGAGGGAGCGGAGCAGAAATCCGAAGGATATCCTGCGGGAGGTGGAGGCGCTTGCCGCGGACGGCGTGGTGGAAATCATGCTGCTCGGACAGAATGTGAACTCCTACGGCAAAAATCTGGAGGAGCCCATCACCTTTGCCCAGCTTTTGAAGGAGATTGAGAAGGTGGAGGGCATAAAGCGCATCCGCTTTATGACTTCCCATCCCAAGGATCTGTCGGAGGAACTGATTCAGGTGATGAAGGAGTCAAAGAAGATCTGCCGTCATCTGCACCTTCCCTTACAGGCGGGCTCTGACAAGATCCTGAAGGCGATGAACCGGGTCTATACGAAGGAGCAGTATCTTGCACTGGCGAAACATATCAGGGAGGAAATCCCGGATATGGCGCTGACCACGGATCTGATCGTGGGCTTCCCGGGGGAGTCCCTTGCGGATGTGGAGGAGACGATTGAGATGGTGAAAGAGGTGGGATATGACAACGCCTTTACCTTCATCTATTCCCCCAGAACGGGTACGCCCGCGGCTGCCATGGAGCAGGTGCCGGAGGCGGTGGTGAAGGAGGGCTTTGACAAGCTTTTGAAGGTGGTGCAGGACACGGCAAGAGAGAGGGTAAAACGGTACGAGGGGCAGATCATGGACGCGCTGGTGGAGGAGGTAAACGAGCAGGATCCTTCCCTGCTGACAGGAAGACTTTCCAACAATACGCTGGTGCATTTTCCGGGGGATGCTTCCCTGATCGGCAAAATTGTGAATGTAAGGCTGGAGAAATGCCACGGCTTTTACTATACGGGGACGGTTACAGAGGAGTAAAAGACTGAGGAGACTTATGAGAAAATGGAAAAATTAAAACCGAAGCTGTTTTCTGTTATGAAAACGTACACCAAGGAACAATTTGTGAAGGATGTGGTGGCGGGCATCATCGTGGCGATCATCGCCCTGCCGCTCTCCATTGCGCTGGCACTTGCCAGCGGCGTGACGCCGGAAAAGGGTATCTACACCGCGATCGTTGCGGGCTTTGTGATTTCTTTTTTGGGCGGCAGCCGGGTGCAGATAGCCGGGCCTACGGCGGCGTTTGCCACCATCGTGGCGGGAATTGTGGCGCGCAACGGCATGGACGGTCTTGTGGTTGCCACCATCATGGCGGGAATTTTGCTGATCCTCATGGGATTGTTCCGTTTCGGAAGTCTGATTAAATTTATTCCCTACACCATTACCACGGGATTCACGGCGGGAATCGCGGTCACGATCTTTATCGGGCAGATCAAGGATTTTCTGGGACTTACCATTGTGACGGAGGAGCCTCTTGTGGAGACCATGGACAAGTTAAAGGCGGTGGGAAGGTTTATCGGCACAATAAACTGGTGGGCGGTACTGATCGGCGTGATCTGTCTGGCAATTCTCATTGTCTGGCCGTATCTGCCCGGTTTTCTATCCAGGATTCCCGGCTCCCTGATCGCGGTGGTGGTAAGCAGTGCGCTGGTTGCCTGCCTTGATATGAAGGTGAACACCATCGGGGATCTCTATACCATTTCCAACAAGCTTCCGGCATTCAGTCTGCCGAAGGCGGATTTCAAAATGATACAGAATCTTCTGCCGGATGCGTTTACCATTGCGATTCTGGCGGGCATTGAGTCCCTGCTGTCCTGCGTGGTGGCGGACAGTATGGTGAACAGCAAACACCGCTCCAACATGGAGCTTGTGGCACAGGGTGCGGGAAATATTGCATCCGCACTTTTCGGCGGGATCCCGGCAACCGGCGCAATCGCCAGAACGGCGGCGAACATCAAGAGTGGCGGGCGCACGCCCATAGCGGGTATGGTGCATTCCGTCACCCTGCTTTTGATCCTTGTGGTATTTATGCCCTATGCTGCGCTGATCCCCATGCCGGCGATCGCAGCCATCCTGTTCATGGTGGCGTACAATATGTGCGGCTGGAGGGAGTTTGTCCATCTTTGCAAGACCTCACCGAAGAGCGATATTCTGGTGTTAGTTCTGACCTTTTTCCTGACCGTGGTCTTTGATCTGGTTGTGGCGATCGAGGTCGGCATGGTGCTTGCGGCAATCCTGTTTATGAAGCGGATGAGCGACGTGACGGATGTGGAGGGCTGGCGCTATGTGACGCCCGAGGAGGATGAGAGTGATCTGATGGAAGTGCCGAAGAACACACTGGTGTACGAGATCAGCGGTCCCATGTTTTTCGGTGCGGCGGATAAGATTTTGAAGATCGTTGTGAATGAATCCACCAACTGCCTCATCCTGAGAATGAGGAGCGTGAATGCCATTGACGCGACGGCGATGCGTAACTTTGAGAAGCTTTTCGAGACCTGCAAAAAGAAGAATGTGACGTTAATTTTTTCCCATGTGGGAGAACAGCCCATGTCCATCATGCACAAGGCGGGCTTTGTGGATCTGGTGGGGGATGAGAATTTCTGTGCCCATATCGATGCCGCCATCGCGCGTGCAAGGGAATTGCAGTAACCAAATGTAAGAAACAGGAGAAAAAAAGTGGCTGAATATACACCCATGATGCAGAAGTATCTGGAGACGAAAAAGGAATATCCCGACTGTATTCTTTTTTACAGGCTGGGCGATTTCTACGAGATGTTCTTTGAGGATGCGCTCACGGCGTCCAAGGAGCTTGAGATCACCCTGACGGGGAAGGACTGCGGGCAGGAGGAGAGGGCTCCCATGTGCGGCGTGCCCTACCACGCCGTGGAGGGCTATCTGAACAAGCTGGTCAGCAAGGGCTACAAGGTGGCGATCTGCGAGCAGGTGGAAGATCCCAAGCTTGCCAAGGGACTGGTCAAGCGGGAGGTCGTCAGGATCGTGACGCCGGGCACCAATCTGGATACCAATGCCATGGACGAAAACAAGAACAACTTCCTGATGTGCATTACCTACATGCAGACCGGCATCGGGCTTTCCTTTGCAGATGTCACCACGGGAGACTTCTTTGTGACCGAGGTGGATGATTTGAAGAAGCTGGTGGACGAGATGATGAAATACCAGCCCAAGGAGATCATCTGCAACGACGCCTTTTTAGTCAGCAGCATCGATGTGGAGGATCTGCGCGAAAGACTGGGAATCTCGGTTTATGCGCTGGAGCCTCACTATTTTGACGACGAGGCGGCGAAGAGATGCCTGATGAAGCATTTCCGTGTGAACACGCTCATCGGACTTGGCGTGGAGGATTTCCCCACGGGCGTGATCGCGGCGGGGGCGCTTTTGTTGTACCTCTATGAGACACAGAAGACCTCTCTGCATCATTTGAGCCACATTTATCCCTATCTTGCCAGCAAATTCATGCTGCTTGACAGCTCCACCAGAAGAAATCTGGAGCTGGCGGAAACTCTCAGGGAGAAACAGAAGAGAGGTTCTCTTTTATGGGTGCTGGACCGCACCAAGACCGCCATGGGAGGCAGACTGCTTCGCAGCTACATCGAGCAGCCGTTAATCGAGAAGGCACAGATCGAGAAGCGGCTGGATGCGGTGGAGGAGTTGTCCGCCGACTCCGTGACAAGGGATGAGATCAGGGAATATCTGAACCCCATCTACGATCTGGAACGGCTGCTTGGCAGGGTCAGCTACAAGACGGCAAATCCAAGGGATCTGATCGCCTTTCGGAACTCGCTTTCCATGCTGCCGCCCATAAAGACAGTGCTTTCCGCCTTTCACAAGGAGCTTCTGTGTGAGATCAGGGAGGAGATCGACGGACTGGAGGATATCTGCGGCCTGATCGGAAGCGCCATCGAGGAGGAGCCTCCCATCTCCGTCCGGGAGGGCGGCATGATCAAGGAGGGCTTCGACGAGGATATCGACCGGCTCAGGAGCGCAAAGCGGGACGGAAAGACATGGCTTGCACAGCTTGAAGAGGAAGACCGGGAGAGAACCGGGATCAAGAATCTGAAGATCAAATACAACAAGGTGTTCGGCTATTACTTTGAGGTGACAAATTCATACTCCGCGCTGGTTCCGGAGGATTACATCCGCAAGCAGACCCTCGCCAACGCGGAGCGGTATACCACGCCAAGATTAAAGGAGTTAGAGGACACCATTCTGAATGCGGAGGACAAGCTCTGCACGCTGGAATATGACTTGTTCTGCAGGATCAGGGATGCTATCGCCGAGGAGATGGAGCGGATCCAGCGCACAGCGAAAGCGATTGCGAAGCTGGATGTCTTTGCCTCCCTGTCCCTTGTGGGGGAGAGAAACGGCTATGTCCGCCCGAAGCTGAACGAAAAGGGCGTGATCGACATTAAGGACGGCAGACACCCTGTGGTGGAGCGGATGATCGACAATGATATGTTTGTGGCAAACGATACCTTTTTGGACAACGGCAGCCATTGCATCTCGGTGATCACCGGCCCCAATATGGCGGGCAAATCCACCTACATGAGACAGACGGCATTGATCGTGCTGATGGCGCAGATCGGCAGCTTTGTCCCCGCAAAAAGCGCCAATATCGGACTGGTGGACCGGATCTTTACCAGAGTCGGTGCTTCGGACGATCTGGCGAGCGGACAGTCCACTTTTATGGTGGAAATGAACGAGGTGGCAAATATACTGCGGAACGCGACCGCGGACAGTCTTTTAATTCTGGACGAGATCGGAAGGGGAACCTCCACCTTTGACGGACTTGCCATCGCGTGGGCGGTGATCGAGCATATCAGTAACCGGAAGCTGCTGGGAGCCAAGACCCTGTTTGCCACCCACTACCACGAGCTGACGGAGCTTGAGGGCAAGATGAGCAATGTGAACAATTACTGCATTGCCGTGAAGGAAAAAGGGGACGATATTGTGTTCCTGCGAAAGATCGTGAAAGGCGGCGCGGACAAGAGCTACGGTATTCAGGTGGCAAAGCTGGCGGGAGTGCCCGATATGGTGATCGACCGGGCAAAGGAGATTGTCAATCAGCTTCTGGACAATGACATCACCGAGAAGGTGCAGCAGATCGCCGTGGATACCAAGACAGAGGGCAGGGCGCGGAAGACGGAGCATTTTGACGAGGTCGACATGGCGCAGATGTCCCTGTTTGACACGGTGAAGGATGAGGACGTCCTGAAGGAACTAAAGGAGATCGATGTGAGCAATCTGACGCCCATCGATGCGCTGAATACGCTGTACCGCCTGCAGAGCAAATTGATCAACCGCTGGCAGGTCGGCAAGTAAGGGCAGTGGGAGTGACGGACGGCCGGAGAGGAGAACCTATGGCAGAAATAAATGTGCTTGATTCGGGAACCATCGATAAGATCGCGGCGGGAGAAGTGGTGGAGCGCCCGTCCAGTGTGGTGAAGGAGCTTGTGGAGAACGCGGTGGATGCCGGTGCGGGCGCCGTGACCGTTGAGATCAAGGAGGGCGGCATCACGCTCATCCGCGTGACGGACAACGGAAGCGGCATTGAAGCCTCCCAGGTGCGCAAGGCATTTTTGCGGCATGCCACCAGCAAGATCAGTTCGGTGGAGGATCTGCACCGCATCAGCAGTCTCGGGTTCCGGGGAGAGGCGCTCTCCAGCATCTGCGCCGTGGCGAAGGTGGAGCTGATCACCAAGACGGCGGATGCCCTGACCGGGGTGCGCTATTTGTGCGAGGGTGCGAAGGAGATCGAGTACAGTGAGGTAGGAGCGCCGGACGGCACCACCATTCTGGTGAGGAATCTCTTTTTCAATACGCCCGTCAGAAGAAAGTTCTTAAAGCAGCCCCAGACGGAGGGCGGATATATCGTGGATCTGATGGAGCATATGGCACTGTCGAGACCGGATGTGTCCTTCAAGCTTCTTGTGAACGGACAGATCAAATTCCATACTTCGGGAAACGGCAATTTAAAGGAAGTGATTTACCGGATCTATGGGAGGGAGATCTCCCAGAATCTGGTGGAGATACAATACGACGGCGGGGAGGGCTTTCGGATTTCGGGCTATCTCGGAAAGCCCGTACTCAACCGTTCCAACCGCAATTTTGAAAACTATTATATCAACGGCAGATATATCAAGAGCACCCTTTTAGCGAAGGCGATCGAGGATGGCTACAGCCAGTATCTGATGCAGCATAAATTTCCCTTTACGGTACTGCATTTTTCCATTGATACGGCGCTTGTGGATGTCAACGTGCATCCCACAAAGATGGACATCCGCTTCTCGGACAGCGACGGAATCTACCACATGGTGGCGCAGGCGGTTGCACAGACGCTGCAGCGGCGGGAGATGATCCCGGAGACCTTTCTGGAGGAAAAAAAAGAGCCGGAGTCTGCACGCACAGCACAGCAGGCATCCCCTGTGGCGGCTGCCCCTGCGGAACGCACCGAAAAGAAGCAAAGGATCTCGGTGCCGGAGCCCTTTGAACAGGTGCGCACCAAGCAGTTTCAGGTCATGGAGGAGATGAAATATGAGGCGGAGATGCCGAAGCTTCTCGACCGGATGCCCAATCCCGTCTGGAACCGGGAGGCATCTGTGACCGCCGAAAAAACGGTGCAGATGGATCTGTTCGAGGAGAAGATGCTGTCAGAGAAGAACCGGGAGGAATACCGCATTTTGGGGCAGATCTTTGACACCTACTGGCTGATCGCCTTTCGGGATAAGCTGTTTATCGTGGACCAGCATGCGGCGCATGAGAAGGTAAAATATGAGAGGCTGATCCGGCATTACAGGGAGAAGGGAATCGTTTCCCAGGGGCTGAATCCGCCCATTGTTGCGACACTTACCGCAAAGGAGGAGCAGGTGCTCTCCGAGTATGGCGAGGTGTTTGCAAGGCTGGGCTTTGAGATTGAGCATTTCGGAGGCAGCGAATATGCTCTCAGGAGCGTACCGGCGGATCTGTACGGCTGCGAGGAGAAGGAGCTCTTTCAGGATGTGCTGGATGAGCTGGCGGAGGGACCGTTATATAAAAATCTGACGGTCGTGGAGGAAAAACTTGCCTCCATGGCATGCAAATCCGCAGTAAAGGGAAACAATGAGCTGAGCTATGCGGAGATGGAGGCACTGATCGACGAGCTGCTCACGCTGGACAACCCGTATAATTGTCCCCACGGCCGCCCTACGATCATTTCCATGAGCAAATATGAGATAGAAAAGAAATTCAAACGGATTGTGTAGGAAGGATTATGGAAGCAAAAAGACCATTGATCGTGCTCACCGGCCCGACGGCGGTGGGAAAGACGAAGCTCTCCATCGCGCTGGCTAAGGCGGTGGGCGGGGAGATCATTTCTGCGGATTCCATGCAGGTCTACCGGTATATGGACATTGGCTCCGCAAAAATCAGCCGTGAGGAGATGCAGGGCGTTGCACACCATCTGATCGACATTCTGATGCCGTGGGACGAGTTTAACGTGGTGATCTTCCAGAAGCGCTGCTTACAGGCGATGGAGGAGATCTATGGGAGGGGACATATCCCCATTCTCACGGGGGGCACGGGATTTTATATCCAGTCCGTGCTGTACGGAATCGATTTTACCGAGACCTCCGAGCAGGCGGAGTACAGGAAAAAGCTGGAGGAGACCGCCCGGAGGGAGGGCGCGGAGGCGCTCCATGAGAGGCTTCGGCAGGTGGATCCCTTGTCGGCGGAGAGCATTCACGCAAACAACGTAAAGAGAGTGATCCGGGCACTGGAGTTTTATGAGCAGACCGGGGAACCGATCTCGGCGCACAATGAGCGTGAAAGGCAGAAGGAGAGCAGGTATGCCTCCTGCTATTTTGTGCTGAATGATGACAGGAAAAAGCTGTATGAAGCCATTGACAGACGGGTGGATCTCATGCTGGAGGCGGGACTTGAGGCGGAGGTGCGGCGGCTGAAGGAGCTTGGCTGCACAAGGGACATGGTTTCCATGCAGGGGCTCGGCTACAAGGAGATGCTTGCATATCTGGACGGGGAGTGCTCCATGGAGGAGGCGGTCTACCGGATCAAGCGGGACACCAGACATTTTGCAAAGCGGCAGCTTACCTGGTTTCGCCGGGAGAAGGAAGTGATCTGGATCGACAAGCCGGCATTTTCCTATGATGAGAATCAAATCCTTTCCTATCTGTGCGACTGCTGCAACCGGACATTTGCAGGGGACGGACGGCAGGAAAAGGGAAGAAACGGAGAGTTGTATGAGTCAGAATAAAACGTTGAAGGAGCTGTATGCACAGCGCGGCATATCGGAAGAAGTGTACGCGTACGGAGAAAAGATACAAGAGGAGTTAAAGGAGCGTTTTGCCGCCATAGACGAGACGGCGGAATACAACCAGATCAAGGTGCTTGCCGCCATGCAGGAGCATCAGGTGAGCGAGGCGTGTCTTTTGGGAACCACTGGGTACGGCTACAACGATCTGGGAAGGGATACGTTAGAGGCGGTCTATGCCTCCGTTTTTCATACGGAGGATGCGCTGGTGCGCCCGCAGATCACCTGCGGAACCCATGCGCTGGCACTGGCGCTGATGAGCAACCTGCGCCCGGGGGACGAACTGCTTTCCCCCGTCGGGAAACCCTATGACACGCTGGAGGAGGTCATCGGCATCCGGCCCTCCAAGGGCTCCTTAAAGGAGTACGGGATCTCTTACAGTCAGGTGGATCTTCTGCCGGACGGCGAATTTGACTATGAGAATATCAGAAAAAATATTACGGAAAAGACCCGGTTAATTACGATCCAGAGATCCAAGGGCTATCAGACCAGACCGACTCTGTCCGTTGAGCGGATCGGCAGGCTGATCGCCTTTATCAAGGAGATCAAGCCGGATGTGATCTGCATGGTGGACAACTGCTACGGGGAGTTTGTGGAGCGGATGGAGCCAACGGATGTGGGAGCGGATATGGTGGTTGGCTCCCTGATCAAGAATCCGGGCGGCGGACTGGCGCCCATCGGCGGTTATATTGCGGGAAAGAAGGAGTGCGTGGAGAACGCGGCTTTCCGCCTTACCTCTCCGGGGCTTGGAAAGGAAGTGGGGGCATCCCTCGGCATACTGAGCAATTTTTATCAGGGCTTCTTCCTCGCACCCACGGTGACGGCGGCGGCCTTGAAGGGCGCTGTCTTTGCGGCAAATCTCTATGAGAGGCTGGGATACCGGGTGATACCAAACGGCAGCGAGAGCCGCCACGACATCATACAGGCAATTGAGCTCGGGTCGCCGGAGGCACTTGTTGCATTCTGTCAGGGAATCCAGGCGGGAGCGCCAGTGGACAGCCATGTGACGCCGGAGCCGTGGGATATGCCGGGGTATGACGCCAAGGTTATCATGGCGGCGGGGGCATTTGTGTCCGGCTCATCCATCGAACTGTCGGCGGACGGCCCCTTAAAGGAGCCCTACGCAGTCTATTTTCAGGGCGGACTTACCTGGCAGCATGCGAAATTCGGCATTTTAAGATCCCTGCAATCCATGGTTGACAGGGGAATCGTGTCGAAATTTTTTCGGTAAAATTTGTATACAGAACAGATGAATTGTGATAAAATTAATCCCATATGTGAAAGCATTTCAAAAGATCAGGGAGAAGTGAGGGGACAGAGGTGAAAAAAGTAAACTGGACATTTATCGTACTGGTGCTGATCGGCTTTGTGATCGGCAGATTTATCGGCACATATTTCGACGGCACTTTTTTAAACTACGGACAGTCTTTCGGGTTAAGCGAGCCGGTTGTCCTTGACATCGGGTTCATCATCCTCACCTTCGGACTCAGGATCCAGATCAACATTGCCAGTGTGATCGGGGTGATCATTGCGCTGGTGATCTATCGGTTTATCCGGTAGTTCACATATAGAGGGATTGTGCTCCGCGTGCCGAAGGTGCGGGAGAGAATATGAACAAAACAACAGAAAAACAGACACATCTGCGTCCCTACGAAAAATTTACGGAGTTTGGGGCGCAAAGCCTGACGGAGAGCGAGCTCCTTGCGGTGATTCTCCGGACGGGAAACCGGGAGGAAGCCGCGGAGGAACTGGCGGAGCGTATTCTTGCCACGGGAGCTTACGGCAGAAACGGATTGCTGGGGCTGCATCGCCTTGGCATGGAGCAGCTTTTGCAGATCAAGGGGATCGGCAGGGTGAAGGCTACCCAGATCCAGTGCGTGATGGAGCTATGCACGCGCATGGCAAAGTCCCGGGCGGCCGAACAGCTTTCCTTTACACGGTCGGGATCGGTGGCGGCATATTACATGGAGAGCATGCGCCACAAAAACAGGGAGTGCGTGCTTCTTCTGATGCTGGATGCCAAGGGGCATCTTCTGAAGGAAGTGAAGCTCTCGGAGGGGACGGTGTGCACGTCCATGCTTTCACCGAGAGAGGTGTTTTTGGAGGCACTCAGGGCGGAGGCGGTAAACATTTTGCTTCTGCACAATCATCCCAGCGGCGACCCGACGCCCAGCAGGGAGGATATGGAAGTGACGGCATGTATTGCCGAGCTCGGTAAAAAGCTTGAGCTGCCGCTCATAGACCACATCATAATTGGGGATAACAATTATGTGAGCTTTAAGGAACAGGGATACTTATAGAGAGAAAGGGGTTGTCATTTTGGCAAACAACACATTCGGTATTGACTTGGGTACCAACAATATCAAAATATACAGCAGGAGCGAGGATCAGATTCTTGTGGAAAAGAACATGATCGCCATTGAGAACAAAAATACATTGTTCGCGTACGGAAACTCCGCTTTTGAAATGTATGAGAAGGCGCCTGCGAATATTCATATTTCTTATCCGCTCTGCAACGGCGTGATCGCCGACATCAAGAATATGGAGACCATCGTCAGGTACTTTGTGAGCGATCTGATGAAGGGAAATATCAGGCCTGCGGATTACTTTATTGCGGTTCCCACGGATGTGACGGAGGTGGAAAAGAGAGCCTTCTACGATCTGATCCGGGATGCGGGTGTGAAAGCGCGCAAGATCATGGTGGTGGAAAAGGCAATTGCCGACGGCCTCGGAATGGATATCGACGTAAAGAACTCCCAGGGCGTCCTTGTGGTGAATGTGGGCTACGATACCACGGAGATTTCCATCCTTTCTCTCGGCGGCATTGTGTTGAGCAGACTGATCAAGGTCGGTGGACTGAAGTTTGACGATGCCATAAAGAATGCGATCAGACGGGAATTTTCCCTGATCATCGGCGGCAAGACAGCCGAGAACGTAAAGATCATGCTGAAAGACCTTGAAAAGGAGGAGAAAGGTGCGGTGGTGTATGGGCGCGATATCGTGACCGGACTGCCGGTGGAGAGAGAAATCCCCACGGATCTTGTGGAGGAATCCCTGCGCGAGCACTTCAACACCATCATCGACAATATCAAGGTGATCCTGGAGCGCACGCCCCCCGAACTGGCTGCCGACATTTACAGACACGGCATCTACCTGACGGGCGGAGCTTCACAGGTGAGCCATCTTTCCGAGCGTATCGCTGCAGGCACGGGACTTAAGGTCAATATATCCGAGAACCCGCTTGAGAGCGTGGTGCTGGGACTGTCAAAAATCATCAAGGACGATAACTATAAAACCGTAGCATATGCAATCGAAGGGATGAGTAAATGAGCCCGATCGTCAGAAAAAGAGGGGAGAGATTTACGATACCGAGTAAATATCTCCTTTTTATTTTAACGGTGCTGTGTACGGTCATGATGCTTCTGACCTTCAGCACAGATATTTTCAATAAGCCGCTCAATACCGTTGCGGGTTACGTGATTGTGCCTTTCCAGCGGGGAATCAGTAATGTGGGAGGCTGGCTTTCCACGCGCTCCGAGGAGCTGGTTCAGATCCGTTCCCTCATGGAGGAGAACGCCGCACTTAAACAGCAGGTGGATGAGCTGACTGTGGAGAACACGCAATTGCAGCAGGAGAAGTACGAACTCGGCAGCCTGCAGCAGCTTTTTAAGATGGACAAGCAGTACGAGGAGTATACGAAGGTGGGAGCGAGGATCATTGCCCGGGATTCCGGCAACTGGTATCACTCCTTTACCATAGACAAGGGAAGCGACGACGGACTGGCAGTGGACATGAACGTCATTGCGGACGGCGGGCTGGTGGGCAGGATCATTGCCGTGGGTCCGAACTGGGCGAAGGTGACTTCCATTATCTCGGACAATTCCAATGTCAGCGGAAAGGTGCTGGCGACGGGGGACAACCTGATCGTCTCCGGGGATCTGGAATTGATGCAGCAGGGAAACATCAGTTTTTCGCAGCTTCTTGACAGCGCAGGGGTGGTGGTGAGCGGCGACAAGGTCGTGACCTCCCATATCAGCGACAAGTATCTGCCGAATATTCTGATCGGGTACATAAGCGACATCGGTCTGGATTCCAATAAGCTGACAAAATCGGGAACGCTGACGCCGGCAGTGGATTTTGAGCATCTTGAGGATGTACTGGTCATTATGGAATTGAAGCAGACAGCCGAGGAACCGTAGGGCAGGAAGCCCTGTGAAGCGAAAGGGGACAGCGTTTTGAGACGTAAGATCATTGTTGCAATCTTAATACTTTTCTGCTTTCTTTTGCAGAGCACGGTGTTTCCGGGAATCGCACACGGGAACACGGTTCCCAACCTGCTCATCGTTCTCACCGCGGCTTTCGGTTTTATGAGGGGTGAGAAAGAAGGGCTTCTCATCGGCTTTTTCTGCGGACTGCTCGCGGATATCTTCTTCGGGGATGCGGTGGGCTTCTATGCGATGGTTATGATGTATATCGGCTTCCTGAACGGGAAATTCTCGGGAGGCTTTTACCCGGAGGATATCAAGCTTCCGCTGGCGCTCATTGTGGTGAGCGATTTTTCTTATGGGCTGATCTGTTATATCTTTTTGTTCTTACTGAGGGGGAAACTGGATTTTCCGTATTATTTCCTGCATGTGATCCTGCCGGAGACGATTTACACGACGGTCGTGACCATATTCCTTTATCCGATCGTTCTGTTTGTGAATGTCAGACTCGAAAACAGAGAAAAAAGAGGTGCCAAGAAATTTGTTTGAGAAGATAAAAGATTCGATCATCCGCATATTGACAAGCAGATTGACCGTGATGGTCATTATTGCACTCCTGTTGGGCGGCGCTCTGATCTACCGGCTTTTTCAGCTCCAGATCGTCAGGGGAGAAGAATTTCTGAACGATTTCATCCTCGAGAGCAAGAAAACCAAGGAAGTGACTGCCGCAAGGGGAAACATCTACGACAGAAACGGACAGCTCCTTGCCTATAACGAGCTTGCCTACTCCGTCAAGATCGAGGATGTGTACGAGACGGGGAGAAGCAAAAACAGGCTGTTGAACGCCAACATATACAAGCTGATCAAGCTGATTGAAAAGAACGGCGACAGCATCATCATGGACTTCGGGATCATTCTGGATGAAAACGGACAGTATGTCTTCACGGCTACGGACGATACCAAGCGCCTCCGCTTTCTGGCGGATGTGTACGGGCGCAGATACATAAAGGATCTGAAACTGGAGGAACAGACCGCCACGCCGGACGAGGTGATGGACATGCTGGGAACCAAGTATGCCATCGGTAATTATGAGGTGGAGGGCGACAGCAAGAGCGATTTTATTGCGGGCAAGGGCTATACCAAGGACGAGCTGCTTAAAATGGTGAACATCCGCTATGCCATGGGCCTTACCTCGTTCCAGAAATACATCGGTACCACCATCGCAAAGGACATCTGCGAGGAGACCCGTGCCGTGATCATGGAGAATATGTCGGAGCTTGAGGGCGTTTCCATCGAGGAGGATCCCGTAAGGCGTTATGTGGACAGCAAATATTTTGCGCAGATCATCGGCTATACCGGCAAGATCTCCTCTGAGGAGCTGGAGCGGCTGAATGCGCAGGATCTGGAGGAGGGCGGCGACGGCACCCGCTATTCCATCAATGATGTGGTGGGTAAGTCGGGAATCGAGTCCTACATGGAGACCACCCTGCAGGGCATGAAGGGAATCGAGACGGTGTATGTAAACAGCACGGGAAAGGTTGTCAGCGTGGACGAGGAGGAATCCAGAAGCCCGGTCGCGGGAAACGATGTCTATCTGACCATCGACAAGGATCTGCAGATTGCCGCCTATGACATTCTGGAGCAGAACATTGCCGGCGTGCTGCTTGACAAGATCCGGAACGCGAAGGAGTACACAGGAAAGACAAACTCCAGCAAGGAGCTTTACATCCCCATATATGATGTATATTTTGCCCTGTTTGACAACAGCGTGATAGACCTTTCCCATATGACGTCCGAGAATGCGGGGGAGTATGAGGCACTCGTGTACGACGCCTATTTACAGTACAGGGAAAAGGTTTATGCAAAGCTTCTGGAGGAGCTGACGGAAAAGTGTACGCCCTACAATAAGCTGAACAAGGAATATCAGGTTTACGAGAGCAACATCGTGGAATACCTGCTGCGGCGGGGTGTGCTTTCGGAGTCTTTGATCGACACCTCCGACGCCACCTATCAGGCGTGGAAGACAGAGGAGACCATCAGCCTGAACGAGTATCTGCACTATGCCATCTCCATGGGCTGGGTGGACGTGACAAAGCTGGATCTGGAGAATCAGTATTCGGATTCGGAGGAGATTTTTGCAAAGATTACGGACAGCATATTCGTGATTCTGGACAACACACTGGACTATCAGAAAAAGCTGTTTAAATACATGCTGAAAAATGATGTGATCGGGGGAAAGCAGGTCTGCTTTATCCTTTGTGAGCAGGGAAATATTGATATCTCCCAGGAGGATATCACGGCGCTGTACGACGGAAAGATTTCCGCCTACAACTTTATCATCAACAGGATCAGAAACCTTGACATCACACCGGCACAGCTTGCGCTGGATCCCTGCAACGGCTCCCTGGTGGTGACGGATGTCAATTCCGGTGATGTTCTTGCCATGGCGTCCTACCCAAGCTACGACAACAATAAAATGGCAAATTCCGTGGATGCGGAGTACTATGCAAGCCTGCAGTCGGACAAATCCAACCCGCTGCTCAACTATGCCACCCAGTATAAGTCCGCGCCGGGTTCCACCTTCAAGATGGTGAGCGCCACGGCGGCGCTGATGGAGGGGCTGATCACGCCCAGAACCACGACGACCTGTCTGGGAATCTTTGATCTGGTAACGCCGCCTCCCAAGTGCTGGATCTACCCGGGGAGGCACGGCGCCCTCAATGTGACCGGCGCCATCGCAAACTCCTGCAACTATTTCTTTTATCAGGTCGGCTACAACATGAGTACCCAGAACGGCAGCTACAACGCTGAAGAAGGCTTGGAAATGCTTGCCAAATACGCGGATCTGTACGGCCTGTCCGAAAAAACCGGAATCGAGATCGCAGAGTACACCCCGGAGGTTTCCACGGAGCTGCCCATTCCCTCCGCCATCGGACAGGGTACCAACAACTTTACGACGGTGGGACTGGCGCGCTATGTTGCCACCGTGGCAAACAGCGGAACCTGCTATGACCTAACCCTGCTTGACAAGGTAACAAATTCCGAGGGGGATGTGTTGATCGAGTACGAGCCGGTGGTGAGAAATACCATAGAGATGCCGGCAAGCTATTGGGACGCCATCCACACGGGCATGCGTCAGGTGGTTACCAAGATGAAGTCCTACGCCAATCTGACCATGGCGGTTGCGGGAAAGACCGGTACGGCGCAGGAGAGCACCACCAGAGCCAACCACGCGCTCTTTGTGTGCTATGCACCCTATGAAAATCCCGAGATTGCAATTGCCACCCGTATCGCGTTCGGATATTCTTCCAGCTATGCGGCACAGACAAGCAGGGATGTGATTCAATATTATTACAATCTTGCGGAGGAGGACGACATCCTGACCGGCGAGGCGGGGCAGATGGACGAAGCAACCTACGGAGATTGATCGGAGGATTTTTTATGAAGGATGCGGTTGTGATAAAAAGCTACCAGAACGGTATTACGTTGCTGTTGAGCCCGGCATACGGGTTTGAGGAGCTTCTGGCGGAGATTGAGGGAAAATTCACGGAGGCGAAGGCATTTTTCGGGGACGCCAGAATGGCGCTTTCCATAGAGGGCGTAAAGTTAAATAATGCACAGCTTTTACAGGTGGTTGAGACAATCCGGGTCTGCAGCAATCTGGATATCATCTGCGTGGTGGGCAGGGACGAGGAGACGGAACACCAGTTTATCAAAGCCATTGAACGGGTGGACATGCACTTTCCCAAGGAGGATGTCACAGGGCAGTTTTATAAGGGAACCCTGAAAAACAATCAGGTGATCGAGACGGAGGCCAGCATTGTGGTGCTGGGGGACGTGTATCCCGGTTCGGCGGTCATCTCCACGCACAACATCATTGTGCTCGGAGGGCTGTACGGGGAGGCCTACGCGGGAGCGGGAGGAGATGAGGATCACTATGTGGTAGCGCTTGAAATGGCGCCGGAGAAATTAAAAATCGGCGATTTCAAATACATAAGCAATAAGCCTGCAAAGTGGGGAATCAAACCCAAGGTGCAGCCCCAGATCGCACATGTCCGCAAGGACAAGGTGGTTCTGGAACCCCTGACAAAAGAATTACTGAGTACCTTTTAACCGCGGACTGCGGGGTACTGGTGGACGAAGACTAATCGGCCGTTTCGGCAAGAAGGAGGAAGTATGTGTGAAGTAATCGTCGTCACATCAGGAAAAGGCGGTGTGGGAAAGACCACCACATCAGCAAACGTTGGTACAGGTCTTGCACGCATGGGGAAGAAAGTATGTCTGATCGATACGGATATCGGACTGCGTAATCTGGATGTTGTCATGGGATTGGAGAACCGTATCGTCTACAATCTTGTGGATGTGGTGGAAGGGCACTGCAGGGTGAAGCAGGCGCTGATCCGCGATAAGCGGAACCCCAGCCTGTATTTGATGCCTTCCGCACAGACAAGGGACAAAACGGCAGTGACACCGGAGCAGATGGTGAAGATGATCAGCCATCTGAAGGAACAGTTTGACTACATCATTCTGGATTGTCCTGCGGGAATCGAACAGGGATTTAAAAACGCCATTGCCGGCGCTGACCGGGCACTGGTCGTGACCACGCCGGAGGTCTCCGCAATCCGGGACGCCGACAGGATCATAGGGCTTTTAGAGGCGGGCGAGTTCAAAAAGATCGATCTTGTCATAAACAGGCTCCGGTACGATCTGGTCAAGCGCGGCGATATGATGTCCGCCTCGGATGTGGTGGACATTCTGGCAATTCCGCTGATCGGGATTGTGCCGGATGATGAGAATATCGTGATTGCAACCAATCAGGGGGAACCGCTTGTAGGCAACGGAACGCCGGCGGGCATCGCCTTCCAGAATATCTGTCACAGAGTGACCGGAAAGGAAGTTCCTTTCATGGAATTTGAAAGGGGGATTTCTTTCTGGACGAGGGTGACAGGCATTTTTCATAAAATATAGGGAGGCGGGTCTGATGATGAGACATTTTTTTCGCAGGAAAAGTTCTAAAGAGATAGCAAAAGACCGCTTGAAGATACTGCTGATATCAGACCGGGTGAACTGTTCCCCGGAGATGATGGAAATGATAAAGGCAGATATTGCAAAAGTGATATCGAAATACATGAAGATAGATGCCAAGAGCATGGAGATACAGATCAGCAAGACGGGGACAAAGGGCGGCAGAGCCATGAAAACGCCCACCCTTTCCGCAAATATTCCCATCATTGATCTGAACCAGTAAGGCAGAAGGACGGAGTATGTTGAAACGCTACCGGTTACGGGATTATGATTTCAAACTGATTATTTTAATACTGGCGATATCCCTGATCGGGGTATTTGCCATCGGAAGCGCAAAGGAATCCCTGCAGACGAAACAGCTTGCGGGGGTTCTGATGGGCACCGTTATGATGATCGTGATCTCCTTTATTGATTACAGCAAGGTGCTGAAGCTGTACTGGCTGATGTATGTGGGAAATCTGGTGCTTCTGGCTGCCGTGATCTTCACCAACGCCGGGGATGACGCGGGAGGAGCCCAGCGGTGGCTTGATCTGAAAATAATTCGTTTCCAACCCTCGGAAACTGCTAAAATTATATTGATTTTATTCTTTGCACAGTTTATTATGAAATGTAAGAAGCGGTTTAACACGTTCCGCTACATTATGTTGTGTGTTGCGCTTGTGGCAGTACCATGGGTATTGATTTATAAACAGCCGGATATGTCCACCAGTATCGTATTTTTACTACTGTTTTGTGCAATTATGTATGTGGGAGGACTGAGCTATAAGGTGATCGGAGGCATCCTTGCGGTGGTGGTTCCGACCGTGCTGATTTTTCTCGCGCTCGCCCTGCAGCCGGACTCGATTCTGGTGGAAAAGGGGATTTTGAAGGACTATCAGCAGAACCGCATTCTGGCGTTTCGGTATCCTGAGGAATATGCCACAAAGGAGGCGTACCAGCAGCTCAATTCCATCACCGCCATCGGTTCGGGGCAGCTTGACGGAAAGGGCTACCGCAACAACGAGATCAGCTCGGGCAATTATATTTCCGAGCCGCAGACGGATTTCATCTTCGCCGTGATCGGTGAGGAGTTTGGCTTCAAGGGAAGCTGCGTGGTTGTGATCCTGCTGGTGCTGATTTCGGTGGAATGCTTTATTGTAGCGGGCAGGGCGAAGGACACAGCGGGCTCCATCATCGCCGGAGGCATGGGCAGTCTGGTGCTGTTCCAGAGTTTCGTCAATATCGGCGTGACCACCTTTATCCTTCCGAATACGGGACTGCCGCTGCCGTTTGTTAGTTATGGACTTACCTCGCTGGTGAGTTTATATATTGGGATGGGTTTCGTACTGAATGTACGGCTGCAGTGCAGACGGCAGTAGCTTTCAAAAAGGTCTGCATACGGGGATTGCAATAAAAAAGAGAGGGTTGATAACATGAACATTGCATTGATTGCGCATGATGCAAAAAAGAAGCTGATGCAGAACTTCTGCATTGCGTACAGAGGAATACTGAGTAAAAATGAGCTTTATGCCACGGGAACGACGGGACGGCTGATCGAGGAGGTTACCAACCTTTCCGTGCACAAGTACCTGGCGGGTCATCTGGGCGGCGAGCAGCAGATCGGAGCCCAGATCGAGCACAACCAGATCGATCTGGTGATCTTCTTGCAGGATCCGCTGACACCGAAAAACCATGAACCGGATGTGGGAAACGTGATGCGGCTGTGCGACATGCACAATATCCCGCTCGCAACCAATCTTGCGTCCGCAGAACTGTTGATCAAGTCGTTGGACAGAGGAGATCTTGAGTGGCGTGAAATGTACAAGTAAAGTAAAGAGGCTGTGTGCGGGGCTTGCAGCCGTACTTGCCGCGGCAAGTTTTTCGGGCTGCGGCGGGAGCCGGTACGAGTTTCCTTATGACGCGGAATACGGCGTGAGCAGCTTTCAGATAGTCAGGACGGTAAATGCTTCCCAGGCCTCCGCGTTTGCGGAGGAGCTGTGCGTGGTGACACAGGATGTGTCGGGCAATGATGCGATCGATATGTCCGGCGCGGGGGCGGCGCTTCTCTGTGACGTGAACGAAACGGAGGTCATGTATGCGAAAAACGCCCATGAGAGACTTTATCCCGCAAGCCTGACCAAGGTCATGACGGCGCTTGTGGCGCTCAAGTACGGATCGATGGATCAGATGCTGACGGCTACGAGTGCGGTGAACATAACGGAGAGAGGCGCGCAGCTGTGCGGGCTGAAGCCCGGGGACAGCATGACGCTGGCGCAGGCGCTTCACATCTTGCTTTTGTATTCCGCAAATGATGTGGCGATGATGATTGCCGAGGGCGTCGGAGACAGCGTGGACGGCTTTGTGGCGATGATGAATGAGGAGGCGCAGAGGATCGGCGCTACCAATACCAGCTTTGCCAATCCGCACGGTCTGACTGCGGACGACCATTACACGACGGCATATGACCTGTATCTGATTTTCAACGAGGCGATTCAGTACGAGACCTTCCGAGAGATCATACATATGAGCAGTTACAGCACCATTTACCATGATAAGAACGGCGCGGAGAAGGAGATCAATGTCCGCACCACCAACCGTTTCCTCCGCGGGGACGTACCCACGCCGGAAAATATCACCATCATCGGCGGAAAAACCGGAACCACCAACGCGGCGGGGCATTGTCTGATCCTGCTCTCCAGAGATACTTCCGGTGAGCCGTATATTTCCGTGATCCTGCGGGCGGACAGTGGGGATAATCTGTATACGGAAATGTCCTCCCTGCTCTCTGAGATTGGGAAATAGTAGTTGTTTTTTAACAGGATATATCTTATAATAAAAACAGATGTATTGCGAAATGTCACAATTTACTTTAGGAGGGTTCGTCGATGGTTCAACTGATTGTAGGCAAGAAGGGAAAAGGCAAGACAAAGCACCTGTTGGATAAGGTAAATGCAGAAGTGAAGGCAACGGAAGGTACCATAGTGTATCTTGACAAGAGCACCAAGCATATGTATGAACTGAACAATAAGGTGAGACTGATCGATGTGTCACAGTACCTTTTGGAAAGTGCAGATGAGTTCCTTGGGTTTATCAGCGGAATCATCTCACAGGATCATGATCTTCAGCAGATGTATTTTGACAGCTTTTTGAAGATTGCACAGCTTGAGGACGAGGATATGACCGCAGTTGTGGATAAGCTTGAAAAGATCAGCGAAAAGTTTGGCGTTGACTTCATTCTGAGTGTTTCCAAGGATGAGGAGGAACTGCCGGAAACAGTGAAATCAAAGATCATTCTTTCTTTATAATACATAAAAGGACCAGAAAAAGCCTCGGATGCTTTCCGGGGCTTTTTTTAGGAAAAGGAGGGGAAGGAGCACAAAGTGGCTTCGAAAGGAATGCAAAAAGTAACCAAGATTCAAAAATACCGCCGCCCGCTGAACATTAATGTGGGCATGGTGATTTTTGCGGTGATTTTTGTCTATGTCTGTATCTGTATCAGCATGTACTTCAAGGATAACCATATCAAGCCCTACGAGGTGCGCGAGGGTTCGCTTGCCTCGGAGAACCTCTACACGGGCATCGCGCTGCGGGAGGAAAAGGTGGTTACGGCGGATGCCGCCGGATATGTGAACTACTACGCAAGGGAGGGCGAGAGAGTCGCCGTTGGAAATCTGGTATACATGGTGGACGAGACAGGGAGGCTCTCCGATTATCTAAGCAGTGCGGAACTTGGGGAGAACTCTCTTTCGGACGGAAATCTGGCGCAGCTAAAGAGCGAAGTGGTTAATTTTGTGCATGGTTTTACCCCGGAAAACTTTTCCTCCGCCTATGATTTCAAGTACGCCGTGAAGGGCACGGTATTGAAGCTGGCAAACCATTCCCTGTTAAAGAGCCTGAAGGATTCGGAAAATGGACTGACCGGAACGGTCAATCTTTCCAATGCGCCCTACACCGGGATTGTCATGTACTGGCTTGACGGCTACGAAAACCTGACGCCTGACATGGTGACGGCGGACATGCTGAAACAGAAGGATTATGAGAAAACCCAATTGATGGGAAATGAGATCGTAGCAGAGGGGGACGCTGTCTACAAGGTGTGCGGCAATGAGCAGTGGTCAGTGGTGATCTGTGTGGACGAGGGCAAGGCGGCCGACCTGGCGGAGGCAGAGTATGTCAAAGTCCGCTTTATGAAAAATCAGGACGAGTCGTGGGCGGCCGTCACGATTCTAAACGGAACGGACGGGAATACCTACGCGCAGCTTTCCTTCAACAATTCCATGGTCAGCTTTGTAAACGACCGATTTCTGGAGGTTGAGCTTCTTCTGCATGAGGAGACGGGACTGAAGATTCCGAACAGTGCCATCGCACAGCGGGAATTTTTCCTGATCCCCGAAAACTGTATTACGAGAAGCGGGGATACGGATTCCTACGGTATCATGAAGGAGATCGTGACGGAGGATGGAAACCGCGGCACGGAGTATATGGATGTGAGCGTTTACAGCATTGTGGAGGGCGAGTATTATGTGGAGACGGAAGCGCTTAAGAGCGGAGACCATCTGGTGATCGAGGACACGCAGGAGACCTACACGGTGAGCAAGCGTGCCACACTTATCGGCGTTTTCAATATGAACAAGGGCTATGCGGATTTCAGACAGATCGAGATCCTGTATCAGAATGATGAGTATGCCATTGTAAAGCCCAACACAAGCTACGGACTGAGGGTGTATGACCTGATCGTGCAGGATGCCTCCAGCGTGTCGGCGGATCAGTTCATTTATAAGTAAGTTCCCTTATATGGAAACAGAATGGAGACGGTAACGGTATGATCAGGGAAAATCTGGTATCGGTGCAAAAGAATATAGAAGAGAGCTGCGAGCGGGCAGGGCGTAACACAGAGGATGTACGCCTGATCGCCGTCAGCAAGACCAAGCCTGTCGGGGCGCTTAAGGAGGCGTATGAAGCGGGCTGCCGTGATTTCGGTGAGAATAAGGTTCAGGAGCTTACGGAAAAATATGAAGAACTTCCCAAAGATATCCGCTGGCACATGATCGGGCATTTGCAGCGCAATAAGGTAAAGTATCTGGTCGGCAGGGTCTACATGATCCACAGCGTGGACTCCGTGAAGCTGGCGGAGGAGATCAGCAGAGAGGCTGTGAAGAAGAATGTGACGGTTCCGATTCTGGTGGAAGTCAATGTGGCGGGCGAGGAGAGCAAGTTCGGGACAAGCGTCCGGGAGGCGGAAATGCTGGTGAGAGAAATTGCGGCTTTGCCGGGGATTTCTGTCAGAGGATTGATGACAATAGCACCATATGTAGAAAAAGCGGAGGACAACAGACAATATTTTGTGAATTTGCGCCAATTATCTGTTGACATAAAGAAGAAAAACATTGATAATGTCTGTATGGATGTTCTCTCTATGGGAATGACAGGCGATTATACCGTCGCCGTGGAGGAAGGTGCAACCTATGTGAGGGTCGGCACCGGCATATTTGGGGAACGGGATTACGGGATTTCAGATCAGTTATAAGGAGAGTGCTGCAATGGGTGTGATGGACAAGTTTCTGAACTATATGAAGATCGTCGATGAGGACGAGTATGATACGGATGAGGATTATCTGGATGATACGGATGATTACGCAGATGAGCCGCCCAGAAAGGCAATGAAGGAGCCCGAACCGGAAGAGAAGGCGCTGCCCAAACGCCCCGCTGCGAAGGTGACGCCCATGCCCAAGGGGAATACAAGGAGAATGCAGGGAGCAGGCGGTATGGAGGTCTGTGTGATCAAACCCACCTCTGTGGAAGACGCCCGCGAGATTACGGAGACGCTTTTGGCGAACCGCACCGTCGTACTCAATCTGGAAGGACTGGATGTGGATGTGGCACAGCGGATCATAGATTTTACTTCGGGTTCCTGCTTTGCAATCAGCGGAAATCTGCAGAAGATATCCCATTACATTTTCATTATCACACCCGCAAGTGTGGATATCTCGGGAGATTTTCAGGACATATTGAACGGCGGTTCCTTTGAAGTACCGATCAATAACGGCTATTAAAAGATTAGACATGAGGAGGACAGATTCGCATCTGTCCTTTTTCAGAAGTGAGGACAACTATGAATACAGACAGATTACAGATTATGCTGGAGGGAAAGCCCTGCTATGAGATCGTGTTTGAGAAATCCTTTGAAAAATTAAAGGAGGAGCTTCTTGCACTCGGCGCAAAGGACAGAAAGATCTGCGTGATCACGGACAGCAACGTAAATGCAATCTACGGGGACGAGATCCTGCAGCTGCTTGAGGCGCAATGCAGATTGGCGGTAAGGTTTGTGATTCCCGCCGGTGAGGAGAGCAAGAATCTTGGAAAGGTACAGGAGGCGTATCGTTTCCTGATCGGGGAGAAATTTGACAGAAAAGACCTTCTTTTGGCGCTCGGCGGCGGTGTCGTGGGAGATCTGACCGGCTTTGTGGCGGCAACCTATCTGCGGGGCGTGGACTTTGTGCAGATTCCCACCACGCTGCTTGCCCAGGCGGACAGCTCCATCGGCGGAAAGACCGGCGTGGACTTTGAGGGCTACAAGAATATGGTGGGGGCGTTCAAGATGCCAAAGCTTGTGTATATGAACGTGTCCGCCCTGAATACGTTAGACGACAGGCAGTTCTATGCGGGCTTTGCGGAAATCATGAAGCACGGTCTGATTAAGGACGAAGCGTTTTATCTGTGGCTTCTTGAGCGGATGTATGAGATCTGTGAGCGGGACGCGGATGTTCTGCAGGAGATGGTATACAGAAGCTGCCTCATCAAAAAAGAGGTTGTGGAGAAGGATCCGCTTGAGAAGGGGGAGCGTGCGCTTTTGAACTTCGGGCACACCATCGGACATGCCATCGAGAAGGTGAAGGATTTTTCACTCTATCACGGAGAATGTGTGGCGCTTGGAGCGGTTGCGGCGGCATTTCTTTCCTACAGGAAAGACCGGATCAGCATGGAGGAATACTACGAGATCCGGGATATGTTCGTGCCCTTTAACCTGCCTATCAGCGTGGATCACATCGACCCGGCGGAAATCGTGAGACTGACAAAGTCGGACAAGAAAATGGAAGCGGGAAAGATCAAGTTTGTCCTGCTTGAGGGGATCGGCAAGGCAGTGGTGGATACGACGGTGACGGAGCAGGAGCTTCTGGACGCCGTGAATGAAATCTATTTTAGTGAAGAGGATGCACATGAGTAATCGAAAAACAAAAATAAAATGGCTGATCGTTTTCCTTGCGGTGATGCTTCTTGCGGTGGCTGCCGATCAGTTTACCAAATATCTTGCGGTGGAAAATTTACAGGGAAGGGGCGCCTATGTGTTGATTGACGGTGTTCTGGAACTACAGTTTTTCTGCAATACGGGAATTGCATGGAGTATGCTGGAGGGACAGATGATATTCATTCTGTTCACGGGCGTAATCCTGCTTTCGGTTATGCTGTTCTTTATCATCAAGCTGCCGGAGCAGAAAAAGTTCCACATCCTGTATATCCTGTTCGGCGTGCTGGCGGGCGGAGCAGTCGGAAACATGATCGACCGGATCCGGCTGGGATATGTGGTGGACTTTATCTATGTTTCCCTGATCAATTTCCCGATTTTCAACGTGGCGGATATGTGCATTGTGGTGAGCATCATCATTTTTGCCTTTCTGTTTTTGTTCATCTACAAGGAGGAGGATCTTTCCTTCTTAAACTTTAAACAGAAAAAATACAGGGAAGTGAAATAGGAGCGGATATGGACGCATTTTGCTTTCAGATAACAGAAGAAATGGAAGATGAGAGAATCGATAAGTGTATCAGTATGCTTATCGATTCTTTGTCAAGGTCATACATACAGAAGCTGATCAAGGAGGACGCCGTGTCCGTGAACGGGAAGCCTGTGAAGGGCAGTTACCGGGTGAAGGAGGAGGATGAGGTTTCGTTTTTTCTTCCAAAGGCGGTGGAGCCGGATATCACGGCGCAGCCCATTCCCCTTGATATCCTGTATGAGGATCGGGATGTGATCGTGGTCAATAAGCCAAAGGGGATGGTGGTGCATCCTGCGGCGGGGCATTACTGCGATACGCTGGTGAATGCGCTGTTATACCACTGCGGCGCGGAGCTGTCGGGTATAAACGGGGTCATGCGCCCGGGAATCGTGCACAGGATCGACAGGGACACCACCGGCTCCCTGATCGTATGCAAAAATGACAGGGCGCACAACTGCATTGCTGAACAGTTAAAAGAGCACAGCATTACAAGAAGGTACAGGGCGATCTGCCACGGGGTGCTCAAGGAGGAGGAAGGCACCATAGACAAGCCCATCGGCAGGCATTCCACGGACCGGAAGAAGATGGCGGTCAGTGAAAAGGGAAAAAGGGCGGTCACCCATTACAAGGTTTTGCAGCGATTTGCCAAATACACATACATTGAATGTGAGCTGGAGACGGGGAGAACCCACCAGATCCGCGTGCACATGGCAAGCATCGGACACCCGCTTCTGGGGGACGAGGTCTATTCCAACGTGAAATCTCCCTACAAGCTGGAGGGACAGACGCTCCATGCGCAGGTGCTCGGATTCAGGCATCCCACAACGGGGGAATATATAGAGGTGAGCGCTCCGCTCCCGGATTATTTTAAGCATCTTTTGGAAATACTGCCAAACGGATAGGCGGTAAGAGGAAAGCATATGAATCTGTTTGATATTTTGGGACCGGTCATGGTCGGGCCGAGCAGCTCCCACACGGCGGGAGCCGTCAGAATCGGTTATATTGCGAGAAAGCTGTTGCAGGATGTTCCCGTGAAGGCGGATATTACGCTCCACGGCTCCTTTGCGACCACGGGTGTGGGACATGGAACCGATAAGGCGCTGATCGCGGGACTTCTGGAAATGCACCCGGATGATATCCGGATACCGGACAGCTTTTCCCTTGCGGAAAAATGCGGTCTTAAATACCGTTTCGCCACAAAGAACCTCAGGGACGCGCATCCCAACACGGCGGTACTTTCGCTGACGGGGAAAAACGGAAGAACCCTGGAGATACAGGCGGCATCCATCGGTGGCGGGCGCATCATGGTGCACAAGCTGGACGGAATCGAGGTGAATTTCTCGGCGGAAAAGCCCACGCTTGTGGTACACAATCAGGATCTTCCCGGGCATGTGGCAAAGGTCACGTCCGTCCTTGCGCAGAACAGCATCAACATTGCGACCATGCAGCTTTACCGTGCAAGGAGAGGCGGCTATGCGGTCATGGTGCTGGAGCTGGATCAGGGCGTGAAGCCGGAGCTGATCCGGGGAATGGAAGAGATGAAGGGGATCACCAAGGTGACCTATATCAATCTGGAGGAAAGTGATCATGGCGTTTGAGTCTCTTGCAGAGATTGTACAGCAGTGTGAAAAGGAAAGGAAACCCTTCTGGCAGGTGGTGATGGAGGACGATCTGCGGGAGAGCGGCGGATCGGAGGAAGATTCCAGAGAGCGCATGCGCAGCACATGGGATGCCATGCTCCTTGCCGCCGCAACCTATGATGAAAGGACCAGATCCGCCAGTCAGATGGCGGGCGGCGACGGCGGAAAGATGGAGCGGTATCTGCTCGGGCAGGAGGACAGCGGACTCTGCGGGACATACATGGACGAGGTGATTGCGGAGGCGCTCAAGATGGGAGAGTCGAACGCCTGCATGAAGCGGATCGTCGCCGCACCCACGGCGGGTGCGTGCGGTGTGCTGCCGGCAGCACTGGTTCCATGGTTCAAGCATAAAAAGGGCAATACGGAGGAAATCCTTGATGCCATGTATACCGCTGCGGGCATCGGACAGGTCATTGCGCTCCGGGCGTCCATCAGCGGCGCCAGAGGGGGATGCCAGGCGGAGATCGGAACTGCCAGCGCCATGACGGCGGGTGCCATGGTCTGTTTGAAGGGCGGCACGCCTGAGCAGATCATTCATGCGGCGGCGATAGCGTTAAAAAATCTTCTGGGATTGGTGTGTGATCCGGTTGCGGGTCTGGTGGAGGTTCCCTGCATCAAGAGGGGCGTGATCGGCGCTGTGGGAGCCATGGCGGCGGCTGATATGGCACTGGCGGGTATCACCAGCAGGATTCCGCCGGATCAGGTGGTGGATGCCATGCGGGAAATCGGGGACAAGATGGATGTGAGCCTCAGGGAAACCGCACTGGGCGGACTGGCGGCAACGCCTGCCGGTGAGGAAGCAAAAACAAGGTTTGATATGATGCAAAGTGAATAAAAAACTGGATTTTTGCATTTGAAATGTGTATAATATAGACAAATGACAGAAAGGATGGTACAGCATATGAATACGGTAATTACGATAGGACGTCAGTTTGGCAGCGCCGGCAGGGAGATCGGTGAGAAGGTTGCCGCATATTTTGGAATCAAATGTTATGACAAGGAGCTTTTGTCAAGAGCGGCAAAGGAGAGCGGTTTCTGTGAGGAGATGCTTCAGAACCACGACGAGCGCCCGACAAATTCCTTTCTCTATAATCTGGTGATGGATACCTATTCCTTTGGCTACAACGCCTCCTCCTTCGTGGATATGCCCATCAGCCACAAGGTATTTCTGGCACAGTTTGACACCATCAAGAAGATTGCGGACGAAGGCCCCTGCGTGATCGTAGGACGCTGTGCGGATTATGCGCTGGCGGACTACAAGAACTGCGTACATCTTTTCATCTACGGCGATGAGGAGACAAAGGTCAGGAGGATTATGGGAAAATACGATCTGACCGAGAACAAGGCAAGGGACATGATCATCAAGAAGGATAAGCAGCGCCAGAGCTACTACAATTACTATTCCTCCAAGAAATGGGGACGCGCCGACAGCTACGACCTCTGCATCAACAGCAGCATTCTGGGAATAGACGGAACGGTGAAGCTTATTGTGCAGTACATAGAAGATTTTGAGAAAATTCACTCTTGACAAGGTACAGGACGGGTGCTATGATATTCGAGTATGCCGCATAACTAGGTAGAAGTGTGCCCGCAGGGCACCACCAAAGTTAGCGAGTAATGGGGACATAAGTTCGTTGAACGGAGTTCCTGAATAGGAGGTGCCTTATGTACGCAATTATTGCAACAGGTGGAAAGCAGTATAAAGTTGCCGAGGGTGATGTGATCAAGGTTGAGAAACTGGATACCGAGGCCGGCAATACTGTAACTTTTGACCAGGTAATCGCAGTGAGCGACGGTTCTTTAAAGGTTGGCGCTGATGTAGCAGGCGCAACTGTTACCGCTACCGTTATGGAACAGGGTCGTGGCAAGAAGGTTATTGTATACAAGTACAAGAGAAAAACCGGTTACCACAAAAAGAATGGTCATAGACAAGCATACACTCAGGTTAAGATCGACAAGATCAACGCTTAATGAGAACGTGTGAAGTATGACGAGAGTAGTGATTGGTAAGAATCCTGACGGTTCTTACAGGCAGTTGATCTGCTCGGGACATGCCGGTTATGCGAAGACCGGCAGGGATATCGTGTGTGCGTCCGTTTCGGTGCTGGTGATCAATACGATCAACGCGCTGGAGGAGCTCGCGGGAGAGTCTTTTCAGACGGACTGTTCCGAGGAGGACGGTTTCATACGATGCGATTTCAAAAGTCCCCTGCAGGAGAGATCCGTTTTTCTTCTGGATGCCATGGTATATGGTCTCATGAATATTCAGAAGGAGTACGGAAAAAAGTATCTACAAGTTGAGATTAAGGAGGTGTAGACCGATGTTGAATATGAACCTTCAATTTTTTGCTCACAAAAAGGGAGTTGGTTCTACCAAGAACGGTAGAGATTCCGAATCCAAGAGATTGGGAGCAAAGAGAGCTGACGGCCAGTTCGTGAAAGCCGGCAATATCTTATACAGACAGCGTGGTACCAAGATCCATCCCGGTGTCAATGTTGGAATCGGCGGAGATGATACCTTGTTTGCTAAGGTTGACGGTGTCCTGAGATTTGAGAGAAAAGGCAGAGACAAAAAGCAGGCATCCGTATATCCGGTAGAGGATTAAGTGATATTCGATATGTTCACGGGCTTCAAACTCTTGTTTGAAGCCCATTTTTAAAGTTAAAGGAGTTTCTTATGTTTGCAGACAGAGCGACCATTTATGTGAGAAGCGGCAAGGGCGGCGACGGACATGTGTCATTTCGGCGTGAAAAGTATGTGCCGGACGGTGGACCGGACGGCGGCGACGGCGGACACGGCGGCGACGTGATCTTTGAGGTGGATAAAGGACTGAATACACTGACGGACTTCAGACATATACGCAAGTACAAGGCGGGCGACGGCGAAGAGGGCGGCAAGAAGAACTGCCACGGAAAAAACGGCGAGGATATCGTGATCAAGGTGCCGGAGGGAACCGTGATCAAGGAATCGGAAAGCGGAAAAGTGATCGTGGATATGTCGGGCGACAATATGAGAGTGGTTTTGTTGAAGGGCGGACGAGGCGGCAACGGCAACCAGCATTACGCCACACCTACCATGCAGGCACCAAAGTACGCACAGCCGGGACAGCCGGCGAAGGAATTAAGCCTTCTGCTGGAACTTAAGGTGATCGCGGATGTGGGACTGGTGGGTTTTCCCAATGTGGGGAAATCCACGTTTTTGGCGAGAGTGACAAATGCCAGACCCAAAATTGCCAACTATCACTTTACGACCTTGAATCCTAATCTCGGGGTGGTGGATCTGGACGGCAGCGACGGTTTTGTCATTGCGGATATTCCCGGTCTGATCGAGGGTGCTTCCGAGGGTATCGGACTCGGATACGAGTTTTTGCGCCATATCGAGCGCACCAGAGTGATCATTCATATGGTGGACGCTGCCGGTTCGGAGGGACGGGATCCCATTGCCGATATCTATGCCATTGACAAGGAGCTGAAGGCGTACAATGAGGCGATTGCAAACAGACCGCAGGTGATCGCGGCAAACAAGATGGACATGCTCTATGAAAACGAGAGCGAGATCGTGGACAAGCTGCGGGCGGAGTTTGAGCCAAAGGGGATTTCCGTATTCCCCATCTCTGCCGTGAGCGGAAAGGGCGTCAGGGAGCTGCTCTATCATGTGAAGGGGATGCTTGACGGACTTACGGAAGAGCCGATTGTGTTTGAGCAGGAATACTTCCCCGATCAGATGCTTGCCGGCGAGGACGATCCCTACACGGTTTCCTATGATGAAAAGAGCGGCGAGTATATCATTGAGGGCCCCCGCATTGAAAAGATGCTCGGCTACACCAATCTGGAGAGTGAAAAGGGATTTACCTTCTTCCAGAATTTCCTGAAAGAGAACGGAATTTTGGAGGAGCTTGAAAAACTCGGCATAGAGGAAGGCGATACGGTTCGCATGTACGGCTTTGCCTTTGATTATTACAAATAGGAGGAGACAGAAGGGATGACGAGCAAACAGAGAGCTTATTTAAAGAGTCTTGCCAGTGTGATGGATCCTGTTTTTCAGGTGGGCAAATCCAGCCTGACGCCGGAAGTGACGGAAGCAATCTCGGAGGCCTTCGGCACCCGGGAGCTGATCAAGATCGCGGTGTTGAAAAACTGTATGGACGATCCGAAGGAGATTGCCGGAATGATCGCAGACCGCACCCACTCCCAGGTGGTACAGGTGATCGGGAGAAAGATCGTTCTGTATAAGGAGAGCAAGGACAATAAGAAAATCATACTGCCCCAATAGGGAAGGCGTGGCATATGGAGATAGATCGGATACAGCGGATCGGACTGATGGGCGGCTCCTTCAATCCGATCCATTACGGACATCTTTGTCTGGCGCGGGAAGCGTACAGACAGAAAAAACTTGACCGGATTTTGTTTCTGCCCTGCGGGACGCCGTACCGGAAAAAGCGCATTTATATGGCTTCCGGAGCTGACCGGCTCCATATGACGGAGCTTGCGGTGAAGGGGTATCCCCAATTTGCCGTCTCGGATATGGAAATCAGGCGGGGCGGCAATACCTATACCTGTGATACCCTGCGGCAGCTTGTGAGGGAAAACTCCGGCTGCAGCTACTATTTTATCGCGGGAGCGGATTGCCTGTTCTCCGTGGAAAACTGGAAGCGGCCGGATGTGATATTTGAGAGTTGCATTTTTCTTGTAGGTATGAGGAATGGAGCGAACCCGGAAGGGATGTGCCGGAAAAAGGCGGAGCTTGAGAAGATATTCGGTGCACGGATCGAAATTCTTTCTTTTCCGGATATACCGGTTTCCTCCACTTTGATACGGGAGCGCATCAAGCACGGTGAAAATATCCGGTATCTTGTACCCGAAAGCGTGCGAAACTACATGGAAGAGAAACATATTTATACGGAATGAGGATTTCTATGAAAGCAGCGGATATCAGAAAGATCAGAAAGGCAATGGAGAAGGTTCAGGATGAGAAACGCTATGAACACACACTGGGGGTTGCGTATACCGCCACCGCGCTTGCCATGTGCCATGGGGCATCCGTTGAGAACGCCGAGCTTGCCGGACTTTTGCATGACTGTGCAAAATGTATGGAGGATGACAAGAAGATCGCGCTCTGTGAGAAGCATCACATCAGCATGACCGAGCTTGAGAGAAGAAACCCGTTTCTTCTGCATGCCAAGGTGGGGAGCTTTCTTGCCATGAACACCTACAAGGTGCATGATCCGGATGTGATCAACGCCATACTGAATCACACCACGGGGCGTCCAGGAATGTCCCTGCTTGAAAAGATCATTTTTGTAGCAGACTATATAGAGCCGGGCAGAAAACAGGCTCCCAATCTGGCGGAGATCCGTCCTCTTGCATTCCGCGACCTTGACGGCGCGCTGTGCAGGATTCTGGAGGATACGCTTAAATATTTGCAGGAGACGCCGGGGGAGATCGATCCCATGACCCGGAAAACCTATTCTTTCTATAAGAAGCCGGAAGACACGGAAGGAGAGGAGTGAGCGAAATGGAAATGAAGGAATCAAGAGAGATGGCGAAACTGGCAATTCAGGCGCTGGAGGATAAAAAGGCGGAGGATATCCGCGTGATCGATATCAGCGAGGTGTCCGTTGTGGCGGATTATTTTCTCATTGCCAGCGGAAACAACAGAAGCCAGATTCAGGCGATGGCAGACAATGTGCAGGAGACACTGGGCAGAGCGGGATTTGAGATGCGCCAGGTGGAAGGATACGGCACAGCCAACTGGATCCTGATGGATTTCGGTGATGTGATCGTCCACATTTTTGACAAGGAAAACCGTCTGTTCTACAATCTGGAAAGAATCTGGAGGGACGGAAAGGCAATCGAGGTTTCGGAATTGTAAAAAAGATCAGGCATTATGAAAAAGGCTGCGCACTGTCAGATGAAAACGGACGGTGCGCAGCCTTTTCGCTTGCCGGATCAGTCTGCGTTGCTGCCGCAGATTCTGCCAAAAAAGGTAAACAGGTACAGCCCGCAGATACCAACAATCACATATATGATTCTGGACAGCCATGACATGTCACCGAAAATGAATGCAACAAGATCAAAACGGAACAGACCGATCAGAGCCCAGTTTAAGGTTCCGATGATTGCAATGATCAGTGCGGTAATATCAAGCCATTTGATTCCCATAATCGATTCCTCCTTTTTCACTATTCTGCACAAAAAACGCGGAAAATATACATATTCATTATAAAAATTAAAGATTGACAAAAAAAAGGGGAGCGTGTATATTTTATTTTAATCAATTGCATGCATAAACATGCATTGGAATTGCATTAAAGGAGGAGATTATTATGAAAAACATGAAAAAAGTACTCGGTCTTGTACTGACGGCTGCCATGTCCGTTTCTCTGCTTGCAGGCTGCGGAGACAATAAAGCCGCAGGCACAAATGATACATCCGCAGACGGCGATGTATTCAAGATCGGCGGAATCGGCCCCATCACCGGTGGCGCCGCCATTTACGGTACTGCCGTTATGAATGCGGCCCAGCTTGCAGTAGATGAGATCAATGCAGCCGGCGGCGTAAACGGATACAAGCTTGCGCTGAATTTCCAGGACGATGAGCATGATGCCGAGAAATCCGTAAACGCATATAATACACTGAAGGATTGGGGCGCACAGATTATTCTGGGTTCCGTGACCAGCGCACCCTGTATTGCGGTTTCTGAGAAGACCAAGGCGGATAATATGTTCCAGATCACCCCGTCCGGAACCGCAAAGGAATGTGTACAGTATGATAATGCATTCCGCGTATGTTTCGCAGACCCGACACAGGGTAAGATTGCAGCAGAGTTTATCAAGACAAACAGCCTTGCATCCAAGGTTGCAGTGATTTATGACAGCTCCGATACCTATTCCACAGGTATTTACGAGGCATTTGCCGCAGAGGCAAAGAATCAGAGCCTTGAGATCGTGGCAGCAGAGGCATTTACCGCTGACAACAAGACGGATTTCTCCGTACAGCTGCAGAAGGCAAAGGATGCCGGTGCAGATCTGCTGTTCCTGCCCATCTACTACAGCGAGGCATCCCTGATTCTGGCACAGGCTGCCCAGATGGAGTATGCTCCCGTAGTGTTCGGTGTTGACGGTATGGACGGCGTGCTGGGTGTGGACAATTTTGACGCATCTTTAGCAGAGGGCGTAATCTTCTTAAGCCCGTTCACCAGCACCGTGAACGCAAAGGCAGAGGTATTCAGCGCTGCATACAAGGAGAAGTTTGGTGAGATTCCCAACCAGTTTGCAGCAGATGCCTATGATGCAATTTACATCATCAAGCAGGCGATCGAGCAGGCAGGCGCAACGCCGGATATGAGCGTGAGCGATCTGTGTGAGGCATTGAAGGGGGCCATGGTTTCCATCACTTTCAGCGGCACGACGGGAGACAGCATTTCCTGGGGCGCTGACGGTGAGCCCAACAAAGCGCCTATCGCAATCAAGATTGTAAACGGTGAATACACGATTATGTAAGATCTGACAGCCAAAGAGGGTTGCCGCTATGGCAATCCTCTTTTTGGTTTATTTTTCTTTTCTCGGACAGGAAAATGTGATATACTGTCTGTGTTTGCAGTATTTGACAGGAATACATAAGGGTTTTGTGGAGGTGCATATGAGCTTTATTACATATTTGATCAATGGTATCAGCCTGGGAAGCATTTATGCTTTGATCGCACTGGGATATACCATGGTTTACGGCATTGCCAAGATGCTGAACTTTGCGCACGGTGATGTCATTATGGTAGGTGCGTTTACCGTATATACCATATGCAGTACCTGCGGACTTCCGCCTGCTTTGGGCGTTCTGATCGCAGTGGTGCTGTGTACGGTGCTCGGCGTCGTCATTGAGAAGGTGGCATACAAGCCGCTGCGTCAGGCAGCGTCCCCGCTCGCGGTTCTGATTACCGCCATCGGTGTGAGCTACTTTTTACAGAATGTAGCATTGCTCATTTTTGGTGCAAACACAAAATCCTTCAATTCGGTGGTGCCGGTAAAACCGATCAAGCTGGCGGACGGACAGATCAATATTACAGGCGAGGCGCTTGTCACAGTGATCGTCTGTATTGTCATTATGGTATTCATGCTGTTGTTTATCAATAAGTCCAAGATCGGGCAGGCAATGCTCGCCGTGTCGGAGGACAAGGGAGCAGCCCAGCTCATGGGAATTAATGTAAACGGGACGATCGCCATCACCTTTGCAATCGGATCGGCGCTTGCCGCCATAGCGGGCGTGTTGCTGTGTTCGGCATATCCATCCCTGACCCCCTACACCGGATCCATGCCGGGCATCAAGGCGTTTGTCGCCGCCGTGTTCGGAGGAATCGGTTCCATTCCGGGAGCCTTTATCGGAGGCATCCTGCTCGGCGTCATTGAGATATTCAGCAAGGCATACATTTCATCCCAGCTTTCCGACGCTATTGTGTTTGCCGTTCTGATCGTGGTGCTTTTGGTGAAGCCCACGGGTCTTTTAGGCAAGAATATTCAGGAAAAAGTGTAAGGCGGTGGTGAGATGCAGAGTAAAAAGGTATTTAAAAATAATTGTATTACATATGGAATCGTGATCGCGGCCTACCTGATCGTGCAGTTGTTCGTGATGGGAGGCAAAGTGAGCAACCTGATGCAGGGACTTCTGGTACCGCTTTGCGTATATGCGATTCTGGCGGTTTCCCTGAATCTTACGGTAGGTATTCTGGGAGAGCTAAGCCTTGGACACGCAGGCTTTATGTGCGTGGGGGCCTTTACCGGTGCTTTCTTTTCCAAGTGCATGCAGACGGCAATTCCGGTTACCTTTGTGAGATTTACCTTTGCAATTCTGGTGGGAGCCGTATGCGCGGGTCTTTTCGGGCTCCTGATCGGTATTCCGGTGCTTCGCCTGAAAGGAGATTATCTTGCAATCGTGACGCTGGCGTTCGGCGAGATCATCAAGAACGTGATCAATGTCCTTTACATCGGCCGCGATTCCTCCGGCTTTCATTTCTCCGTGAACAGTGCAGCGGAGCTGAATCTGGCGGAGGACGGGGAGGTTCTGATCAAGGGTGCGCAGGGCATTACCGGTACGCCCAATGATTCCACCTTTACCGTCGGCATTGTGCTCCTTCTGATCACGCTCTTTATCGTGCTGAATCTGATCCATTCCCGGGACGGCCGCGCCATCATGGCGATCCGGGATAACGTGATCGCTGCGGAATCGGTGGGAATCAATGTGACGAAATACAAGCTCATGGCATTTTCTATCTCTGCGGCACTGGCAGGCGTGGCAGGTGTTCTGTACGCCCACAACCTGTCCACCCTGATTGCGCTGCCAAAGAACTTTGGGTATAACATGTCTATCATGATTCTGGTGTTTGTGGTTCTGGGCGGTATCGGCAATATCAGAGGCTCTGTTATTTCTGCGGTTGTCCTGACCATGCTGCCGGAGCTGCTCCGCGGACTCAGGGATTACCGTATGCTGATCTATGCAGTAGTGCTGATCGCCATGATGCTGTTCAACTGGGCACCGAAGTGCGTTGAGTGGAGAAAGAAGTATTCCATGATATTGGGAAAGTATCTGCGCCGTTTCAAGAAGCAGAAGACAGATGCAAAGGAGGCTGAATAATATGGCTTTGTTGGAAGTAAGAAATTTGAGCATATCCTTTGGCGGTCTTCGTGCAGTGGATGATTTTGAACTTACCATAGAGAAGGGACAGCTCTACGGACTGATCGGACCGAACGGCGCCGGAAAGACCACGATCTTTAACCTTCTGACCGGCGTATACAAGCCCAACACCGGGATCATTACCCTGGATGGCAGGGATATTACCGGAAAGAAGACCATCGAGATCAACAAGGCGGGAATTGCCCGTACTTTCCAGAATATCCGTCTGTTCAAGGAGCTTTCCGTGCTGGATAATGTGAAGGTGGGACTGCATAACCAGCACCATTACAACACTTTGACCGGTATCCTGAGGCTGCCCGGCTACCGCAAGGTGGAAAAGCAGATGAACGGGGAGGCTGAGGAGCTTCTGCGTGTGTTTGATCTGGACGGAGAGAAAGACTTCCTTGCGTCCAATCTTCCCTACGGAAAACAACGTAAGCTGGAGATCGCAAGAGCACTGGCAACCAAGCCCAAGCTGCTTCTTCTGGATGAGCCTGCCGCCGGCATGAATCCCAATGAGACACAGGAGCTGATGGACACCATTCAGTTTGTGAGAAAGAACTTTGATATGACCATTCTGCTGATCGAGCATGACATGAAGCTGGTTTCCGGAATATGTGAGGAACTGACGGTATTGAATTTCGGCAGGGTTCTCTGTCAGGGAGAAACAGCCAAGGTGCTCTCCGACCCTGAAGTAATCAAGGCGTATCTGGGAGAGTAGGAGGATAACATCATGGCAATGTTGGAAGTTAAGGATTTACAGGTTTATTACGGCGTGATACAGGCAATCAAGGGCATTTCCTTTGAAGTAAACAAGGGAGAGGTTATTGCGCTGATCGGTGCAAACGGCGCCGGAAAGACCACGATTTTGCATACGGTTACGGGGCTTTTGTCTCCGAAAAGCGGCTCCGTTATCTATAACGGAACGGATATCACTAAATGTCAGGGACATAAGATTGTGTCCATGGGAATGGCACATGTGCCGGAGGGAAGGCGTGTTTTTACCAATCTGACCGTACTCCAGAACTTGAAGCTGGGTGCCTATACCAGAAAGGACAAAAAGGAAATCGAGGAAACGCTTCAGATGGTTTATGAGAGATTTCCCCGTCTGGAGGAAAGAAAGAATCAGGTGGCGGGAACGCTCTCCGGCGGTGAGCAGCAGATGCTTGCCATGGGGCGTGCGCTGATGTCGCATCCGCAGATCATTCTTATGGATGAGCCTTCCATGGGTCTGTCCCCGATTTTTGTAAATGAAATTTTTGATATTATCCGGGAAGTGAGCAAGAGCGGCACCACGGTGCTTCTCGTGGAGCAGAATGCGAAAAAAGCGTTATCCATCGCTGACCGTGCATATGTATTGGAGACGGGAAAGATTGTTCTGGAGGGAAAAGCAGACGAACTTCTGCACAATGACTCCATCAGAAAGGCTTATCTGGGCGAGTCATAGGTAAATTTCTTTTAGATATGGAGGAAGTATGGAGAGGAAGAATGTTGTAATTACCATTGCAAGACAGTACGGAAGCGGCGGTAAGACCGTAGGAGAGATGCTGGCAGAGGATCTTGGCATTCACTATTATGACAAGGAGCTGATGAAGCTGGCGTCGGACGACAGCGGCATCAATGAAGCGCTTTTTGTGAAAGCGGATGAAAAGTTGAAAAGCAGTCTGCTGTTCAGGGTTGCAAAGAATGTGTATCAGGGAGAACTGATTCCCCCGGAAAGCGACGATTTTACCTCAAACGATAATTTATTCAATTATCAGGCGAAGATCATCAAGGAGCTGGCAAAGCAGGAGTCCTGTGTGATCATCGGACGCTGCGCGGATTTTGTCCTGCGTGATTATGACAATGTTCTCAGCGTGTTTGTTCATGCCCCGGAGGATTTCTGTCTGGAGCAGGCAGCGAAAAAGCACAGCATGAGCACAAGAGAGCTTGAGAAGTATATTGCCAGAACCGATAAGCACAGGGCTGAGTATTACAAGTACCACACCGGCAGGGAGTGGACGGATGCCCGGAATTATGATCTCTGTCTGGACAGCTCAAAGCTTGGGTTTGAGCGCTGTGTAGAGGAAATCAAGGCATATATCAGGGTTCGTTTCGGTGAAATATGAAAAATGAAAAGATAAAGCTGGTGGCGCTGCCCTGTCTCTGCGTGGATGTATTCGACGGAACGGATGAGATCCGTCCGGGAGGAGAGGCATTGAACTTTGCGGCGCATGCATCGGATTTTGACGGTATAGAAGTGACGCTTCTCGGTGTGGTCGGTGACGATGAGTACGCGAAGGCGGTTATGTCTGCAGTCTCCGGCAAGAAAATCCGGGCGGAGCATGTCAGAACTGACCAGAACTATGTGACGGCGAATAACAGGACATATCTTACGGAGGCGGGAGACCGCTATTACAAACCCGACTCATGGAACGGAGAAATACTGGAACACATCGTTCTGAATGAGGAGGAAACAAAGGTAATAACGGACGCGGATGTGGTTTTCATACACGCGCAGGCATCCTGTTTTACGCAGGTACTAAAGCTTAAGAAGAGTTTTCCCTTTAAGCTTGCGGTTGATTTTGATGTTGACAGGGATTTTGATGGGATGGAGCGTCTCGCACCGTACATAGATTTCTTTATGATCAGCGGGAAAGAGGAGTTGTTACCTTACATGAAAGACTTCTCTGAGAAGTATGAAGGACTGTTTAACATGACGCTGGCAGAGAAAGGAAGCGTTACCTATCATCACGGAATCCGGTACGATGCAGAAGCTGAAAAGGTGGAAACGGTGGTGGATACCACCGGATGCGGAGACAGTTATCACGCGGGCTTTGTCTGTTCCTACATGAAAGAGCATGACATCGAAAAAGCAATGAAAACAGGTTCTAAATTGGCGGCAGAAACACTTTCGCATTTTGGTGGATTTTGAGTTTATAACCCCTCAGAGGAGAATCTCCTCTGAGGGTTTTTTGCGCGTGCGCCCGGCGGCGCACGTTTCTAACCGGTGAAAGTCCGGAATCCGCCCGGTAATGGGAAGGATATAGCCGAAAGCAAGGGTGTCCATCGTGAGGTGGGATCTGAAGGAAGCTGGATTTGGGGAAGCTACTAACCCAAGGGCAAACCTTTGACCTGACGAACAGAAATCACATATAAGGCTGTGACTGAGGATAAGTCTGCACGCCAAGATGAAGTCCAATAATTACACGGAATCAGTCACAGTAGATGTGGCAGGTAAATGAAGGGAAAGAAATGTGTGGTACCCGGGGAGGTCTGTGCGTAATGCCTTGAAAGAGGTAATCACTGCCCAAAGCAGTGCTGAACGTACAGAAGTCAGCAGAGGTCATAGTAGCCAGACGGAACAAGTTCCGTTCGAGGTGAAGGACTGAATCAATAGGAGTCTCAAATATGACCCGGAAAGGAGAAATGAGCAGATGAGTGCAGAAAACAAAGAAAGCTGCCTGCAGAGAGATAGCGCGGAACGCAAAGGGCATGTAAGAGCGCACCGCTCATTCAACCGGATATGGAAAGAAAGAGACAGTGCAGAGCCGGACATCTTAGGTAAGGTACTGAATAAGGACAACCTGAACAGGGCTTACAAAAGAGTGAAGGCAAACAAGGGAGCGCCGGGGGTGGATGGAATGACCATCGAAGAGGCATCCCAGTGGTTAAAGGAACATCACCATGAACTGACAGGAAGGATACGAAAGGGGCATTACACCCCATCCCCGGTCAGAAGAGTGGAGATTCCAAAGCCGGACGGCGGAGTGCGAAAGCTTGGCATTCCGACCGTCATAGACCGCATTATCCAACAGGCAATATCACAACAACTGATACCGATTTATGAGCCGAAGTTTTCAGATGGGAGTTTTGGATACCGTCCGGGACGGAGTGCGAAAGATGCAGTACAGAAGATAAAGGAGTATGCAGAACAGGGATATACAAGGGCAGTTGTTCTTGACCTGTCAAAGTATTTCGATACACTGAACCATGAATTACTCGTAAACATCCTGCGCAGAGACGTAAAGGATGAACGGGTAATTCAGATGATAAAGAGGTATCTGCGAAGTGGAGTGATGGAAAACGGTGTAGCTGTCAAGACGGAAGAAGGCTCACCACAGGGAGGAAATCTCTCCCCGCTGTTAGCAAATGTCTATCTTAACGAGTTTGATCAGGAGTTCAACAGAAGGGATGTACCATGTATCCGATACGCAGATGATATCGTGTTGTTGGCGAAAAGTGAACGGGCAGGCGAGAGACTGCTGGAAAGCAGTACGAAATATCTGGAAGGGACACTGAAACTGAAAGTGAACCGGGAGAAAAGCCGAACGGTCAGCGTGTTAGCAATACGAAATTTTAAGTATCTTGGTTTCTGTTTTGGGAAGAACGGAAAGGGAATCTATGTCCGTGTCCATGAAAAGTCATGGAAGAAAGCCAAGGCAAACCTGCGAAAGCTCACTTCCCGGAGCAAGTGCGGAAGTATAGTGAAAACCATGGAACGTATAAAAGAAAATATGCGCGGATGGCTGAACTATTATAGTATGGCAGACATGAAGAACAACATCGAAAAACTGAATGGATGGCTGTATCGAAGGATACGGATGTGTATCTGGAAACAATGGAAATTGCCCAGAACGAGGATGCGAAAGCTGATAGGACTGGGAGTAGACAGCCATTATGCGGCAACAATCGCCAATGACCGTAAAGGATACTGGTTTAATGCCGGAAACAAAGCGGTAAACTGGGCACTAAGTAAAGAAAGACTGATAAGCTGGGGCTACTATGATTTAGCGACAGCGTACCAGTCCATGCACGTCAACTATTGAAACCGCCGTGTACCGAACGGTACGCACGGTGGTGTGAGAGGACGGCGGCTAGTCACCGCCTCCTACTCGATTATCGTAAGTTCTTTGCCTTGGGCAACGGGACAGCCTTTTGCGCAACTGCCCTGTGGTGAAACCTCCCACAGGCAGATAGAGGGCATCGCTTCGTAATGTTCTTAGGATATAAATTGTCCTTTGAACAGCAACCCTGTGGGAAAAGTCATGACCTCACAATATCCTTGAGATATAAAGCGTCCTTTAAAATCACTTAAAAATACGCATGACACCGAAAACCTTGCCTAAAATCTGGCAGTCATCCACAATGATAGGATCCATCGTGTCATTTTCAGGTTGCAGACGGATATGATCCACTTCCTTATAAAAAGTCTTTACCGTAGCGGAATCATCCACCAATGCAACTACCATATCGCCGTTTCTGGCAGTATTGCAGCATTGCACAAAAATCTGATCTCCGCTGAGGATTCCCGCATTGATCATGGAATCGCCCTTTACCTTCAGAATGAAGGAATCGCCGGAGGGCAGAATTTCCGCGGGAACAGGGAAATAGCTCTCAATATTTTCCTGCGCCAGAATAGGCTGGCCTGCAGCAACGGTTCCAATCACCGGAATGCTTGTCATCTCGGTTCTGACCATCTGGAAGCTGTCGTCACAAATCTCAATTGCCCTGGGCTTTGTGGGATCACGCCTTATGTAACCGTTCTTTTCCAAAGTTTCCAAGTGGGAATGAACGGAGGAGGTTGATTTCAGATGCACCGCCTCACAAATTTCTCTTACGGCAGGCGGATAGCCCCTCTTTAAGATCTCATCCTTAATATATTCCAGTATTTCCTGCTGCTTGGCAGTGATTTTTCCCTGACCCATGTAGTATCCTCCAAATTGAAACAGTTTCTTGAACTAAGAGCAGTATAACATATCACAGGAGAAAAAGCAAACATATATTCAGAAAATATGTTCGATTTTTTGCCGGAAAAGTATTGACATGCGAAAGTATGTTCGCTATAATGCAATCAAAAGAACAAATGTTTGCGAACATATATTCAAATACAAAGGAAACTTTGCAGCAAGCTATTCAGAAGTGAGGATTAAGATATTATGGAAGAGAGAGTTTATGAAGCAGTATTATACAGCGAATATCGCAGTAGACAGTACAAGGAGAGAAGAGTGCGTCAGCTCCGCAGAAGATTTATCCTGTTTGCGCTGACCGTCGTACTGGTTGTCCTTCTTGCGGTTTCTTACCGTGCAATTCTTTCCCATGCCACGGCTGAGGGCGAAATGCAGTACAAGTATTTTACAAGCATTCAGGTTCAATACGGAGATTCCCTTTGGAGTATCGCCGAGGAATATATCACCGATGGGGACGCCTATGCGTCTGCCGCTGACTATGTGGATGAGGTCATGGCGATCAACCATCTGCGGGATGAGAAAATACTTGCAGGGCAATACCTGATAGTACCGTATTACTCATCGGAGTTCAAGTAGAAATACAGCCTGTTTTTTTCTTTACTACCTCCCGGAGTTTTGGATTTAATTACCTTTTTTCTCTTTTTCCGAGGTGATTTCGCCATGGGCAGATTGATCCTTTTCCGGGAGCTCTTCACTGCGCAGCTTCACCACCTGCGCAGCCATTCTTCTTCGTTCGTCTTCCATGGTAGCGTAGTGCTTTCTCGTCGTGTTTACATCTTTATGCCCAAGGACATCGGCAACAAGATAGATGTCACCGGTTTCCCGGTACAGGGTTGTTCCGTAAGTACTTCTCAGCTTATGTGGTGTGATTTTTTTCAGTGTGGTAACGCGGGAGGCGTATTTTTTTACCAGATTTTCCACGGATCGAACCGCAATCCTGCGATTTTGCAGGGACAAAAACAGGGCGTTTTCATGTCCCTCCGAGGGAATGATATGCCTGCGTTCCTCAAGGTAAGCCCTGAGTGCCTGTTCCACCTCGTCGCCGAAATATACAACTGCCTCGTAACCGCCTTTTCTGCGGATCTTGATGCCATTATTTTCAAAGTCCACATCCTGAATATCCAACCCCACGCATTCCGATACACGGATTCCGGTTCCGAGAAGAAGGGTGAGGAGTGCAACATCGCGTACCTTCGTCTTTTCGTGGAAGGCAAGTTCCTTTTTGGTAAGCTTGGTTCCCGCTTCCACCTGATCCAGCAGAATGGCTACTTCGTTGGGATCCAGACGGATGATTGCCTTCTCATGCAATTTGGGAACCGGAACAAGCTCCGCCGTATTTTTCACAATGCGCTCATTTTGAAAATAATAGTTATAGAAGCTACGCAGGGAAGACAGCTTTCTTGCCTTTCCGCGCTCTGTATTGGTATGTTCCACACCGTCTTTTTCATAATAGCTGATAAAGGACAGATACTCCTCGATATCCTGTCGTGTCACCTGGTTTAAAACATCAATGGGGATGTCTCGGATATCAAGCTTCGCACACACGGGATTCTCCTCATGCAGAAACTCAAAGAATACACGGATGTCATAAGCGTAGGCCAATCGTGTGCGGGTTGAAGTGGTATCTGAAATACCTCGAAAAAATTCCTGACAAAAGGGTGGGAGAGTTTCCAGAATCGCCCGCAGCTTTAAGATATTCTGTTTATTTTGCATATCATGATAATTATTGTTCGCTTTCATGTGGGATTCTCCATTCTTCCAGAACTCCGGACTGGATCGCGGTAAAGATGCGTTCCTTCACGCCGGGATTTTCGTGGTTTAACTGTTTCAATAGCTGCTTTATATATTCCCTTTTGGTATGCCCGTCTGCAGGACAGGGACTTTTTACCACCGGAAGATGATATTTGTTTACAAAGCCGATAACCTCCGCCTCCTGCAGGTAGAGCAGCGGACGAATCACGGTAAGCCCGGCTCGATCCAGATAGGTGACGGGGGCAAAGGTGTGCAGCCTGCCTTCATAGATGAGTGACATGAAGAGTGTTTCCACGGTATCGTCCTTGTGGTGCGCATATGCGATCTTGTTGCAGTTTAACTCCTTGAGAGCGTTGTTCAGCGCTCCCTTTCTCATCTTGGCGCAGAGGGAGCATGGATTTTTCTCTTGCCTATCTTTAAAGACGATATCCGCAATCTCCGTATGAACAATGTGATAAGGAACCTGAAGTTCCTCACAAAAACGTTGAATACCGTCCAGATTCAGGTTCTGAAATCCCAGATCGACCGTGATGGCAATCACATCAAAATGCGCCGGATAAAAGCGTTGCAGCTCCTTTAAGGCATACAAAAGCGTCAGACTGTCCTTGCCGCCGGAGATCCCCACGGCAATGCGGTCATTTTCTGCTATCATATGATAATCATCAACGGCCTTTCTGACAAGGCTCAACACTCTCTGCAAGGTCATTTTTCCATTTCTGCGCATGTCTTTTGCGCATCCTTTCAAAACTTTGTTTCCATTATACTTTTTTTGCAGAATGATTTCATCTGTTTTGAGAAAAATCATCTGTTTTTCTTTTGAATTTCATGCTATACTTTCCTTGTGCAGTCAGGTGAAGGATTGCAGAAAGGCGCGGGGTATTCTATGAAATTCAAAATCAACAATAAATATTTTAAATGGGGGCTGACGGCATTTCTGGTAATCGCTGCCGGAATTTGCTTTTATTATCTCGTTTTTCATATTTCTGATATCGTCCAAAATTGCAAATCACTGCTCAACGTGATCATGCCGGTGGTATTCGGCCTTGTCATAGCGTATCTGTTGACCCCTATTTTGAATACATTGGAACAGAAAATCCTGATTCCCATATGTGATTTTTTCAAATGGAAGGATTCTCCCAAAAGGAAGAAGCTGATACGTGCGGTCGGCATACTTTTGACCTCCGTGCTGGTGCTGTTTTTGATCTATGCCTTGATCGCCATGCTGATTTCCCAGATCGTACCCAGCATTCAGACCATTGTGAATAATTTTGACGGGTATGTAACAGACCTGTCGAGTTGGCTGAATAAGCTTTTGGAGGATAATCAGGATGTTAAGAACTTTGTAATTCCTCAGTTTAATAAATTATCCGGAGAGTTGGAGACATGGATGGCAGATACCGCAACGCTGCTTGCAAAATCGAGTGAAGTGCTCAAAACGGTATCTCTGAGTATATTGAGCTTTCTCAAGGTAACGTGGAACTTTATCATCGGGTTCATTATTTCCATCTATGTACTGGCAAGCAAGGAGGTCTTTGCCGCACAGGCAAAGAAGGCAACCTATGCCGTGTTTGAGACGGATACCGCCAACTCATTTTTAAAATCCATGCGTTTCATCCATCGTACCTTTATCGGCTTTATCAGCGGAAAGGTGCTGGATTCCGCCATTATCGGCGTCCTGTGCTTTATCGGTACGTCTCTTTTGCATACGCCGTATGCGGTGTTGGTCAGCGTGATCGTGGGTGTCACCAATGTTATCCCGTTCTTTGGACCGTATTTGGGAGCGATTCCCAGTGCATTCTTAATTTTGATCGTGGATCTGAATCATCCTATGAACTGCGTTTATTTCGTGATTTTCATCCTGATTTTACAACAGCTTGACGGCAATCTGATCGGGCCGAAGATTTTAGGAGAATCCACCGGTCTTTCCGGTTTCTGGGTTATTTTTGCGATCACGCTTTTCGGAGGTCTCTTCGGTGTGATGGGAATGATCGTGGGTGTTCCTATTTTTGCAGTTTTCTATGCGGCAATCAAGAGTGTCATCAACCATTCTCTATTAAAGAAGAAGATGCCTGTCGACACGGGACTGTATTATCGCGTGGATTATGTGGACGAGGAAGGTGCGTTCTGGGAGGAGAAAGAGGAAGAAAAGAAATTCGGCAGAAAGAAGAAAGAGAAGGAGCACAAGCTGCCCCAATTTATCAAGCTGCCCAATATTCTGCACAAATTTGAGAAGGAAACACCCTCGGATACAGACGGAGAGCAGGTAAAGGAAAATGCGGATGAGAATTTCGCAAATGAGAATGCTTCCGATAAGGATAATTCCACGGATAAGTGACCGGATAACAATAACAACGTTTGATTTTCTACAATAGAAGCGGGAGAGAAGAGCAGCAGTAATGAAATTTGTAATTCAGAGAGTACAATTTGCAGAGGTAAAAGTTGACAATGAAACCGTAGGAAAAATCAATCACGGCTTTCTGGTTCTGGTGGGCGTGAGCCAGAGCGACACGGAGCAGATTGCGGACAAGATGTTAAAAAAACTGCTCGGTCTGCGCATCTTTGAAGATGCGGATGGGAAAACCAATCTGGATATTCATGCAGTTTCCGGTGAAATTCTTTTTGTTTCACAGTTTACATTATATGCGGACTGCCGTAAAGGAAACAGACCTTCCTTCATAGAGGCAGGCGCGCCCGACGAGGCGAAACGTCTGTACGAATATCTGATCGACGAGGCATCCAAACAGATTCCCGTTGTCCAACATGGCATTTTCGGCGCCGACATGAAGGTAAGTCTGCTCAACGACGGTCCTTTCACTATTTTATTGGATTCCGCGGAAATATGCGGGAGCTGATAATAAAGGGAAAAAATGTGTTATTGGAAAAAACATGTCAGTATCATCTGCGAAGGCTTGTCGGCACAACGGCCTACTGAAAATACGTTTGTATCTATGCGTAACTTTTCATGATTTCGGATCCCAATTTGATCATAAAAGCACGGTTAAATTGACAAAAGAAAGGCTGATTGTATCCAGGGAGTTTTTTTCGTTCTGCCAGATCCCAATTTTTTGCAATTACTGGAATCTGGAAACATGATTTTTCTTACCAGGATACAATCAGTCCATTTTATGCATTAAAATCCATGGATTCCGGGCTGAATTGGGATCTAAAATTTAAAAAATGTTGTATAGATACAAAGGCAAAAGTTGTATAGATACAAAGGCAAAAAAGGAAACATAAAATTGCAGAATCGATGGGCTCAAATTACAATCAATGAATCATGTATAGCTGATTAGTTTGGAATTTCTGATTATATCCCCAAAATCCGGATTTGCCTGCCTTGGTTTGATTCATAATATAGAAATCCCTGTCTTAGCATATATCTATTCGTTAAACCGCACGTTTCGCGAGTAAGCACCGCGGATCAGAAAAGGGCGGTTCTTAGTTGCGATAACGAGAGTTTAACGGATAGATCGGATCACTCAACGATCAGATACAGAACGTTATCAGAAATAGAAGAGTAGATCACAGTATAATCACCGAAGCGATCAAGAACCTCTGCCGCGGATCCGCCGCCAAGAGGAAACAAACCTTCCGGGGTCTTCCGTCTGATAACAACATGACCATAGAGCAGATTGAGGGAGTACAGAATCCATTTTACTGTCTTATTCATCCTGGCATTCTCCTTTCTGGCTATCGGAAGTCACGGGATCGCGTTCAATTATGCCGTTGATATATTCGATTGAATTAGCATAATTATAATTTTCATTTAAGGCATATAAATCAAATTCTTCCGGTGATACATACGAAAGATACCGTTTATAAGTCGCTCCGGGTGAATGCCGGATAGAATTAACTACCGAAGTTATAAACGAATGATTACGCCGGGCAACTTTGGAATACTCAAGCCCAAATTCATACTCCAAAACAAGCATGAGCTCCGCATATTCTTGTATACGGTTCACAAGAATAATAGAAAAAATCGCACGTTTAATTGCATCTTCATCCGAATCCGTAAGCGCAATTTCAAATGAATTATATGTCTTAATTCCCGATTCAGGATACTGATACTTCTCAGGGTTATCCAAGTGGACAAAATAACGGTATGAACCACGGATAGACCGACAAGGTTTAACGATCGGGCCATTTGTAATTGATTGTATAACTCGGTTAGCGTTTTTGTATGTAGTAGGCCCATCAAAGCAGACAATGATATGATAGTGAGCCTTTTTAGGTTCACCTGTAACATCAATATCCTTATCATGCAACGGAGACATAGCAAACGGTAAATGTAAATCACGTAACTGCTCGATCCAATCAGCGGGAGCAGACTCTGGATATACAATAGCAACCCAGTTTCTATTTTTCTCCTTTAACGATTCTTTATCTACTTTCTCCAAAGCAAAAATATCATATTTACCAAATACCGACACAGAAACACCTCTTTAAACGTAAATTTGTCACATGTCACATGGCACGATAGGGGGGGGGTCGTAGTACCCCCCTATCGGAAGTACAAAAAACAAGTACAAACCTATTTTTGTATTTCCAAGATTATCTCGCTTGTGCCTTCAATCGCACTTTCTGGGTAGAAACCGAAAAGATCATAGATACCGTTTCCTGTATATTTCTTATACTCCGTGTTCCACTCTGCGATCTGATCAAGTAAATCAATATCATACGGTACACCTTTTTCATCATATGACTCCATTACATACACAATGGTGTTGTATTTCTCTCTCATGCGATCGGAAGAGCACGAATCATGCCATAAAGCAAACACGCTAGCAAATGCAAACGTACAAAAAACTACCGATAAAAACAAGCCAAAGTCACAATAATCAAAAATAACCTCCAGCCACAAAACAACCAAAAATACTCCTAAAACAATAAGCAAAAACATTATATTTACCTCCATTAATTACAGTTTCAGAATTTCCGCAAGTGTCGCTACAAACGTTACCACTTACGGGTACCGCCGCGCCGATCTGGCTTAACGCCTGCAAAGCCGTCAAGTCAGATATGCCGTATTACCGACGATATGGCGCGGACTACGTTTGCTTAACGCTCGGTTTGAAATGCATCACCGAGGGAAAAAGCAGAGAGACGCGAGAGAAGTCGCCGATTCTGCCGGGAACTGCGGCGGTAGCCAAAGGCAACACCCGCCGCAGTCAGCGCCGTTTTCGCATGTGTTTCAATTTCCGGCTGGCATGCATGACATTGTCACTGTCCGGGTTGATGCTGCCGCGCAGGGCAATAATTTCCTCGTCGGTCATCATGTCGCCCTTGTCAACGGACTTCTGCAGCTGCTTCACTGTGGCAAGCGTATCATAGCTGTTATAATCCTTATCCTTGATGTAGAACCCGGTACGGCGGTACGGTTTGACAAGCATGGGGTTAGCTGCGTATTCGATCTCATCCGCATCATAATAAAACTGAACCATAAACCGCCAACACTTCCGGCACAATATAGCGCGTTGGGTGACGGATCGGAGAAGCGCATCAACCAACTTAAACTTCTGGGATGTGTAAAAAATGCTCATGTTGAAATGACGCGAAGTGATCAGACTGTTAAGAAAATCAGCGTTTATATTTGTCTTAAACTCCCGGCTATTCAACTGTGCACTGGCTTCATCAAGTAAAACCAGGAGCACAGTCCTCGTATTTTCCTTCTTGTCGATTTCCTTGTTACGCCAGGCACAACAACAGATCTGAGAAAGACTTATTAACTCCTCGTAGGGAACACCGTTCAAATGCACGTTTGAAATAATGTGAACCTTCTGCAGCACCCATTTTTTGCGATTCCTATCATATACACGTTTGTTATTATATTTCTGAAACAGGATCCGAACATAATGCGTAACAGAAAGCGACTTACCACCGCCGAAGTGAGCAAAAAAGCAATTCAATAAACCGCCATCATAGATATTATATCTATGATGTTTGAAGTAAAAATAAATATCCCGGATCAGATCAAAAACAGTCCTGACCGGATGGAGACAGAAGAGCCGGAAGCAGACAGACGCCCAACACAAAAACAAGATTCCGGCTATGTATAAGAAAATCATTTACGCGACACCTCCAATACCGAAGAAACAAGCAGAGCGAGACTGTCCATGATCAGACAGAAAACAATTAAGCCGACCATTACCGCCGGAGTGAAGGTCTCAGCTCCGCCAGTAATAAAATTGATTAAATCATTCATGCTTCATCACCTTTCTTACAATAGACCTGACCTTGACTTCAACCCATACAAAAATGGTAAAGAATAGAAGGGCAGAGATCAGATAATTAATAGACTTCACTTCAATCAATAATTCCTCATACGATCCTTCAGGAATAACATCAACTTCCGCAACAGTTTCCACCGGATCGGATCCGGACCCGGAGTCGCCAGAAGAGATCGGAACTACAGAACCGGGAAACGAATCACCTGGAGAAACATCTTCGACCGATTCCGGTAACGCATCTCCTGCAGAAACAGGATCACCTGCAGCAGCCGGATCGGATCCGCTGACAGACAAAAAATCTTCCGTATTCATTTAAACAGACCTCCTATGAAAAACGCCGCGATGGATCCGAATGCAATGAACAGAAAAATATCTAACAGTGAAAGAGTGAACCCAAAAACAACGATATTTGTATTTAAAATGTCAACTAAGGTATTAACCAACATCTGCATCTGATCACCTCCCGGCAATTCTCAAAATGAAACAAACCGCGACTGCAGCTCCGATCAGGAGCGATGCCCACCACGGCAACCAAGAAAATACAACGGTCGCAAACTTAGCAACCCGGGATAGGGAACCATACAAAGAATCGAGTAACTCAGAAAATTTTGACAATGCATCTGTAATGTCGCCAGTTATACCGCCGATACCGTTATAATCATCATTACCAAGCCCAAAGCCGCCATCCTTATTTCCATTGATGTCTCCGGCGTCAAATGCTGCACCATTGGCACTTCCATCCTGTTTGAAATAAATGTGATTCATGGAACCGTAATACATCAAATTAAGCGGTTTCATAGAAATTCCCATACCGGAATTGTAGTAAGTAAATTCTACAACCGGGATAAAGGACAAACCGGACAGATAATACATATCATTAGCCGGGGCAAAGTCCGCAACATTGATCGTAGCAGCTAAGTCAGTAGCGCTTAAAAGCCTAGGATAATATTTTGTATATTTGTCAGTTTCCGGGAAATTCTTATTGGCGTATGTGAACATAACCATAACCGCAACATCATCCATATCAATAGTACCCTTATCCATCCATTGCTGCAGCTTGTTGGGGATATGCACGGACGACCAAACAGCATTTACAAAATAATCAGATCTGAAACCCTCAAGGCGGAAATCCTGCAAATAATTTGTGTCGGTATCAGAAAAATCAAGTTCCGCAAAATCATTAAATAAAGGCTTGTCGTCGGTCAGCTTTTCATAATTATCTTTGTTAATGTCACCAGAATCATCTCCGTTTTGTAAATAACTCACCATAGCATCATAATCGGTAAAAACAGGGATGCCGTCATAATTACCGGAATATAAATAATTTCCATTGATATCGTTATAAGTCGTATTCGGTCGAGTATTAGAACTCATAGTATAAATTGAACCGTCAGGACGCTTATACGATTTTGAAAAAAATTGACTCATAGTCGGAGAAAAAAGAGAATCATTTCTAATAGCCATAAAAGAACCATGGTATTTAGAATCAATCAAAATAGCAACCCTATAAGGCAATGTAAAAATTATTGGATTGTCAACACATGGCCACACTTCTGTAATTGTATGATTTTCAACTTTGCTGTTCTTAAGATAAACAGTATAAGTATAAGTTTCCGCGTCCCCATCCGCAGCACTCACAGGAACACGCAAGCAGCAGAAGAGCAGTAACCCGGTTACGGCGAAAAGAACAAAATGAAACCAATTAAAATTTTTCATATATACCACCTTTCTTCAAAAAAAGGGCGAGTACCGAAGCACTCACCCAAGTTAAACACCTATATGATATTAGTGCTTAACCATACGCATGATACCGCCGACGAGACCAACCACGGCACCAACAAGACCGATTCCGATGAATGTGCCCATAGGCTGAATGCTGAACAAACCGATCACGGTCTTAGCACCTTCGGCAATAAATGTGAAAATGCCGGAATCGAGAAATGAAGTTGAGCTCTCCGCCCCGGAAGACAGAAGAACCAAGCCATTGTTAAAAACTGTCATTAAACCCATGTTTTCACCTCCTCCCATTGAGAATTTATATTTACACCCTTGCGAATGTGCGCGCCTTACTTGCTGATCGTGAAGCCGTCCGGCTTGCCGTAACGGTTAAAGGAAACCTCGATCAGATCACAGGGCTTAACCTGCTTTGCAAGTTCAATGAGGGCAGACCGGACAGAAATAAAAATGCCCTCATACGCATCACCTTTCCAATTATCGTTGGGAGCATCTTTAAAGCAGTGAAGCTTGATGCCCTCAATGTGGTTCCCGTCCTTCGTGTCGAAGTTCATGCTCTGAATCCCAAATACTTTCATTTTCTCCATTTTCTTTTTCCTCCTTATGTGTGTGGGATTGATAGAATATTCTAAGCCGGAGCCCGGCAATAGAAACAAAATTAATATTTCAATGCATGCTGTGCAATAGTCTCTGCCATGCCCATCAACCGAGCGTACTTAGACCCATCATCAAAAGCTTCCACTGAATCCAAGTTAGAAATTCTTTCCAACGCCTTACGAAACTTTTCGTTTTCATGTTTCAACTGTACCAACTGAGAATTTGTCATTTAAAAGACCGTCCTTTCATGGTATAATAAAGTGTTAAATAAAAGATGAGGTGCTATAAAAGTACTATCACCTATAAAGATAATAACATAGGTGCTAGTACTGTGCAAGTACTTTCTGAGGAAAGGAGACATATGCCCAGTAAATTACCACAATTCAATATTAGAGTTGAACAATCTGTAATTGATAAGATTACATACATTGCAGGGAAAAACGAGCGGAGCGCAAATAAAGAAATTGTCTATCTGATTAAACAAAGAATTGAAAAATACGAATCCGAACACGGAGAAATAAATTTAAACGAGGTGTAGAAAACAAATGAACGTTATGGAATCATGGATCCTTTTATATGTTTTACTTGGGGTTGCATTATTTGCTTTAGGAATATATATACAATGGTATTTTATTAAATCCGCAGTAAAGTCCGGCACAAAGGAAGCCATAAGAGAAACTTACGCAGAAATTAAGAATATAGAGAAAGAAAATGCAGAACAAGAAAAAGTCTGATTGAGAACCTCAAAGGGAACCCAAGCAGACTTTTTTGTTATATATCTATTCGTTAAACTCGCATTTTGCGCATAGTTGCGTATCGCACGAATAAACTGCCCCTGTGTCTTTGCTTTCACCTGAGGACGGTTCAAGCACGGCACGGGGGGCATTCGTTGCTTTGCTATATTCAATTTTGTGACATGTTACAGAGGTTGTGGATTTCATGTAACAGCTTTTCTTCCAGTATTTATGCGGCTTTGTAGGACATTTGACCACTGGTCACAGAGGTTGCCGTAATACTGTAAGGCAACTTTTCGGAAGTAAGGGCGGTAAAATGCAAGCTCCTACCCCTTTTAAGCGCTCTACACGCTATGTCTGTGAGGGGATAATTTTTCAAACGCATGTACCCAGTCGGATTTTAAAAGGAAAAGCAAAAAGACGATGGAGCTTAACGACCAGGTAAGCGGATAAGCCCATGAAATAACGGAAAAATCCGGGATAAAATGCAGGGTTGCCGTCACGTAGGTAATTCTGATGCCGCACCAGAAGGCGAGCATGGTAACCATGGGCACCATGGTCTTGCCGCAGCCGCGCAGCACGCCTGCTGCACAGTGGGAAAAGGCAAGCAGGAAAAAGAACAGGCAGATGATCCTTGCATGGCGCACGCCGATTGCGATGGCTGCCTCCGACTTTACGAAAAAGTATAGCAACTGAGGCGCAAAGACAAAGAATATTACGCCGATAATTTCCGCCAGAATCACGCCGGACAGGATGCCGAAACGTGCCCCTTTTTTGGCACGGTCATATTTTTTCGCCCCAAGATTCTGCCCGATAAAGGTGGGAAGGGATACGGACATGCTGGTGATAGGCAGAAAGGCAAAGCCCTCTATCTTGCTGTACGCTCCCACTCCCGACATGGCGAAGGAGCCGAAGGAATTTATGTTGGTCTGCACGACCATATTGCCGATGCTGATAACGGAATTCTGGATGCCGGTGGGAAGCCCCTGTGCAATCACCTCGCGCATATAGTCGGGATATAGCCTAAGGGCGCTGAGCTTCAGCTTTCCCACATCTTCTGTCCGGCTCATGCGGACGATGCACAGGACGGCACTGATGCCTTGGGAGATCACGGTTGCAATACCGGCTCCGGCAACGCCGAAGTGGAAAACCGCCACAAACAAAAGATCCAGAACCACATTGACGATGGATGAAAATATCAGGTAGTAAAGCGGATGAATACTGTCACCCAGCGCCCGCATGATTGCCATTCCGATATTATACATGATGATGGTGGAAACACCGCCGAAGTAAATTCTCAGGTAGGTGATTGCCTCGGGAAGCACCTCAGCCGGTGTCTTCATTATTTTGAGCAGCCACGGCGTAATCAGCACGCCGACCACGGTTGCCAGAATTGAAGCTATAATCCCGAAAAGAAAGTTGGTATGAACCGCCTTCTCCACCGCGTCATAGTTTTTGGCTCCGAAATATTTTGAAATAATCACACCGCCGCCGGTGGCAACGCCGCTGAAAAAGCCGATGATCAGAAATGCCATGCTTCCCGTTGAACTGACCGCCGCAAACGCATTGTTGTTGGCAAAATTGCCTACCACCCACGCATCCGCCACATTGTATAGCTGCTGTAAAAGCTGCCCTAAAAACAACGGTATGGCAAAGGCAAGCAGGCCGCGCCCGATGGGGCCTTCCGTAAGATCTTTTTTACCGGAATGATCCAAAATACTCATCTGAATATATCCCTCTTTTCTCCTGTATCACATGTATCATATTCCATATTTCCAAACGCAAAAAAATAAGCCGCCATCTGGGCGCGGGAGCTGAAATCCTCATACTCAAGCATGGCCTGCACTTCTTCTTTTGTATAGAAGCCCGCGTGAATATCCTCGTTTTCGGAGGAATGTTCGGAGGATAAAGTGCCCTCCACTTCCACAAAGGCAATCTGTGTACGGATATCCGAGATGGCAACCGCAGCATACGAGGCAGGAAGAATCTTGTAGATTCTTTTCAAGGAGAGCCCCGTCTCCTCGTAGAGTTCACGGCGGATGCAATCGGATATGGTTTCGCCGTTCTCCAACATTCCGGCGCAGAGATTGTAGATCTGCTTATTGACACCCATACGAAATTCGTGCAGTAAAAGCAGGGATTCTCCTCTTGTTGCCACGATAGAGACACCGCTTGTATGGGTACCCAGATTTTCCGGGGCGTCTATCTCTCTTCTGCTCACAATCTCATAGACCTTCTGACCGCCCGCCTTGTTGCGGTAAGTCAGTTCATAATTTTTCAGATAAGTTCCGTCTTTTACCTTCTTAAGAGATATAAGCTGCATAAAGCTACCACCTTAAATTAAAAATCAAAATCAATATCCTGCGCGGAAAGCAGCTCTCTGAGCGGTCTTGAAGTCCGCTTCCGCGTGATCTCCACAAGCCCCAGCGGGGTAATGTCCACGACCGTCGTTTTGACCGGATCCTCCTTGCAGAGCATGCGCATGTGATGTAGCAGCGCCTCCTTCTGCTCCTCTGCCTCCATATTGATAAAATCCACCACAATGATGCCAGACAGGTTGCGGACGCGCAGCTGATGCATGACCTCCTCTGCCGCTTCCTTGTTGATGGAAAAAATATAGTCGGCGTTGTTCTTCCGACGCTCATTTTTCCCGGAATTGACATCGATGACCGTCAGCGCCTCCGTGGGTTCGATGATCAGATATGCCCCCGATTTTAGCCATACACGGCTGCCTAAGGCATTCTCAAGCCGGGTTTTCAGCTGATAGAGCTTGGAAAGCGGATAGTCGTCCCGGTAAAGCCTTACAGGGTGGAAAGGCATGTGCGCACTCTCCTGCCCTTTTTCATAGTTGCAAAGTTCCCGGTAGAGCTCCTCAGAATCAGTAATGATTTCATCGAACGCTCCGCTGTAATAGTTTTTCAGCTCCTCCACATAGGGTGTGTCCGCCTTGAACAGACAGGAATAACAGCTTCTGTGGCGGGCTGCGTCGAGAAGGGTGTTCATCCGCCCGGATAGCTGTTTCCATTCGGCTAAGAGCGGTGCCATGTCCTCCTGCAGAGAGCCGGCATTTGTACGCACGATCATGCCGCAGCCGGACAGGCATCTGCCATCCTCCGAAATAAGCCCGTTTTCCAATAACAGGGCGCGTAGTTCCTTTTTCCTGAGGGAGGGAAGCTTTGCGGAAAAGCATACCTTCTCAGTATCCGCCGCAGTGGCAAGATAGTTGCCTGCGATGGAAATATGGCCGCTCACCACGGGCTGCTTCGTCTTCACCGCGTCCCGTGCAATCTGCACAAGAAGCTCATCCCCCGCGCGGAGTGGCCGGTCAGGGGATTTATCGTTGATCCTGAGTGCGTTTTCTGTATCACAGAGCGGCAGAAAACAGGACACTCCGGGCTTAATATCGACAAATGCCGCACCAAGTCCGGCGGGAATCCCCGTAATTTTTCCGATGTAAATATTTCCGACCTGAGAGCTGCCCTCAGAAGAATAGACTCTCACGGAAAGAAGTTTGTTTTCCCCGATGAGCAGGGACAGTATTTTATTTCCATGTTCAATAACCAAAAGTTTTCTGTCCGTTGTGTTGTCAGACATTGCAATCTCCGTTCTGTAATGGCTCTTTTTTATCTGTCCTCTCCCACCGCATCGAGAGAGACGAACCGGGGAGCCTCCGCGGTTCCCAGATTGGTGTAGGTATCTTCCCTTGTTATCAGAAGCGCGTTCTCTTTCAAGGTCTGGTTTTCTGAGGCAAGATATGCCGCAATGACTGCACCGGGCTTGATATTGCCGGAGCTGCTGGCGTCTATGAGCATATAGATGACATCCCCCGATATCTCAATGGAAAAAATACCGGGGCGCAGATCCACTTCCAATGTATTTTTCTTGGTTTCCTTTGTGACATAGATATGCGGGCTGTCGCAGAAGGCAAGGATTCCCTTCTGCCAGTTGCCCTCGGGCGCTCTGCCCTCCCGGAACTGAACCGTATATCCTGCGGCCGCCACGCTTGCCATGGCATTTCCGGCCCCCTCAGGCAGCACCTTGGCGGATAAAACCTCGATTCCTTCCGCACATGCCGCATTCAGGCGATCCACCATATCTTGGCTTCCCGTGAAAGTGTTGACCTCCATATCCATGTATTCGCCGTTGCTTTCAAGACCGACCCCCAGAGGGGCTGCAAAGGACATGATCTGATGCGGGGAAAATCCGGCGGTGTACGCCACATCGATTCCCGCCCTTCTGACTGCCTTCTGAAAAAAGCGCTGCACATCCAGATGCCCGATAAATTTTAAATTTCCGTATTTCCGAAATTTGACTCTGATTTTCATAGGTCTCCTATCCTGTCTTACGACCAGCAGGGAGTCTGGTCATCATAATGCTCCTCAAAACAGATACCTCCGCCGAAACGGGCGGCGCCGCAGCCCTGACACTGCTTACGGCAGTTGTAGCTGATTTCCTCACGCTGCGCTTTCTTCCACTCCCGCAAAAGAAATTCCTTTGTGACACCGCAGTCGATAAAATCCCACGGGAAAATCTCCTCAAGACTGCGCTCCCTGGAGGTATAGAAATCCGGGTCTACACCGCATTCCGCAAAGGCGCGCATCCACTTGTCGTTGTCGAAATACTCGCTCCAGGCATCATAGATTGCGCCCTGCTTATACACATTCAACAGCACGGCTCCTATGCGGCGGTCGCCCCGCGCCAGCACGCCTTCCAGCACAGATGTATCCGCCTCATGCCAGTTGTACTTGATACTCTTCTGGTTCAACTGCTCTACAATGGCACGTTTGGTCGTGTAGGCTTTTTCTATAAATTCTTCCTTGGTACACTGTCTTGCCCACTGGAACGGCGTGAAAGGCTTCGGTACAAAAAATGATGTGCTTGTCACAATCTGTACTCTTCCGTTGACACGCTTGTCCTTTGGCACCACATCAAAAAACGTGGCGGCAATCTGGTTGGAAAGCGCGGCAATGCCGCGGATATCCTCATCGGTCTCCGTGGGCAGTCCTAACATAAAGTAAAGCTTCACTCGGGTCCAGCCGCCCTCAAACGCCAGCGTGGCGCCCTTTATGATATCTTCCTCGGTAAGTCCCTTGTTGATCACATTGCGCAGTCTCTGGGAGCCTGCCTCGGGTGCAAAGGTGAGGCTTGTCTTCTTTACATCCTGCACCTTGTTCATAACATCCAGCGAAAAGGCATCGATCCGTAGGGACGGCAGGGAGATGTTCACATGATTTTTATTGCAGTCCTCGATCAGAAAATTAATAAGCTCCGGCAGTCTGGTGTAATCGCTGGAGCTTAAGGAACTCAAGGAAATTTCCTCCTGTCCGGTGTTTTTCAACATGGTTACGGCGTATTCCTTCAGCATCTCAAGGCTTCGCTCCCGCACCGGGCGGTAAAGCTGCCCCGCCTGACAGAACCGGCAGCCCCTGATGCAGCCCCGCATGATCTCCAAAACCACCCTGTCCTGCGTTGTGCGCATAAACGGAACAAGCGGCTTTTTGGGATAATAGGTGTGGGAGACATCCATCTGTATTTCTTTTAAGATTGTGGAGGGAATTCCTTCCTCGGTAGGGGTAAAGGCGGCAATGGTGCCGTCCTCATGGTAGTTCACCTGATAGAAGGCAGGCACATACATACCGGGGATTTTAGCGGCTCTGCGAAGAAACTCCCGCCTCCCAAGCTTTGCATCCCGGCAGCTCCGGTACAGATCTACAAGCTCCGCATAGCGGGTCTCCCCCTCGCCGATATAGAACAGATCAAAGAAATCCGCAATCGGCTCCGGATTGTAGGTGCAGGGACCGCCTCCGATCACAATGGGATCCTCATCTGTCCTGTCCTTGGAAAGAAGCGGTATGCGGGAGAGATCCAGAACCTGTAAAATATTGGTATAGCACATCTCATATTGAATGGTGATGGCAAGCCAGTCAAACTCCCGGATCGGGTCTTGTGATTCCAGTGCAAAAAGAGGGATGTGCTCCTCCCTCATCACTGCGTCCAGATCTGCCCATGGAGAGTAAACCCTCTCGCACCACACGCCGTCAAACTGATTGAACATATCGTATAAAATCTGGATACCCAGATGGGACATCCCAATCTCATACACATCGGGAAAACAGAATGCAATACGCATATCCACTTCCTCCTTGTTTTTAACCACGGCATTCACTTCCCCGCCGATGTAGCGGGCGGGTTTTTCGATTTTCAGCAGAATATCATCGGAAAGCGCTAATTTATTCATTCTCTTCCTCTTCCTGTACTATCATATCCTTTAAAGTATAAGGGATTTTATCAGCAAAATCAATGTCCTTTACGGTATAATTTGTTTCCAGATACGTCCTGATATCCGCGGGCGTATAGCCGAAAAGCGGCGTTTTGGCGTAATCCCAGACCACGAATAAGACAAAGACAACGAGAGAAAACAGAAAACGGATGCCGAACGAGCCGAGGGCGCCGAGAGCAGGCTCCGCTTCTACCGTCTCACCGGGCAGAAATGCCTTTTGTCCGTAAAGAATCTGCTCACGGTTGAGCAGGCTGTTCCGGTTCCGGTCATTTTCTTCCCTGATACTGCGGATCAGCGCCAGTCTTCTCTCCATTGTCAGATCGCTCATAATCTCACACTCCGTTCAAAAAAACAAGAAGTATACATAATATTTTTATGTCTACTTCTTGCCATATTTTTCATCCTGTTACTGTATGATATGTTTGAAAGGGGCGGGATATGCCGGCAATAGATTTCAGCGCTTTGCCAGCTCCTCCGTGATTTCTTCCCATGTGACTCCTTTTTCCGCCATCAATACCATCATATGGTACAAGAAGTCTGCAATCTCGTATTTTACCTCGTTTGCATTGGGATTCTTGGCGGCAATGACGATCTCCGTCGCCTCCTCACCGATTTTCTTAAGGATCTTGTCGATTCCCTTGTCAAAAAGGTAATTGGTGTAAGATCCTTCCTTGGGGTGCTCTTTCCTGTCAAGGATCACATGGAACACATCCTCAAACACCTTCAGGGGATTCTCAGACTCCTCATAATCCTTCTTTACCACCTCGTTGAAGAAGCAGGATTTTGCGCCCGTATGACAGGCAGCGCCCACCTGAGAAACCTTTGCAAGCAGCGTATCCATGTCACAGTCCGCGGTCAGGGACTTGACATACTGGAAATGACCGCTGGTAGCCCCTTTCAGCCAGAGCTCCTTGCGGCTTCTGCTGAAATAGGTCATCTTTCCTGTGCGCAGGGTGTTCCGGTAGGCCTCCTCGTTCATGTAGGCGACCATCAGTACCTCCGAGGTGACGCAGTCCTGCACCACAACAGGCAGCATGCCGTCGGAATTAAGCTTAAAATCCGACCATTGATACGCCGCCTCAAGGGTTTCCACAGGAATGCCGTTTTCCTTGCAAAGCTCCTTCAAGGTGAGAATGTCCTTCACATTGTTGTTTATGGTATTTCCCGTCACACCCATCACATTGTCATAAGCAAAGATTTCAAGCAATTTGTTCAACGCAAGCTGGTTGATCTGAACCGTCAGCGGCATATCGGTTACGGCGGCGGTCTCGCGTATCATGTGAGCGTTCATAAGGAGCAGGGATGAGGCATAGGTCTCCACCAGTTCCTTGTGTTCTTCTATTTTGTGATAGTCATTATAGGAAATGACAATCTTGTCTTTTCCGAATTTCTGTGAAACCTCCTGCGTAATGGCAACGTTTTCCGGGTTCTCATAGTCGAGAACCGCCCGTTTGCATCCGGCATACAGAAGCTTCTTGATATCTTCCATGCGGTGCACGTTCCCGGCACCGCAGACATCCACCTGTACGGATGCGCAGATGTCCTTTATGATGTCAAGTGCCTCCTCATGCTCCTCGTCCGTGGCGGAAAGATCAAATACAAGCAGGTCGTCAATATTGTGATCGCTGTAGTGCCGGGCAAGACGCACGGGATCCGTATCCACGATCGTCATATCCTGCAGGGTGGTCACCGCATGGGTGCGGTACAGATAAATGCATGCGGTAAATTTCTTTGAGCTTGTCATGTCTGTTCTTCTCCGTTTCGTTTCCGTAAAATCAAAGGCTTCCCTTCGTGCTGAGCACATCCTGAATGCGTGCATCCGCGGCAACCGCCATGTCAAGTGCCTTCGCAAACGCCTTGAACATCGCCTCCGCCATGTGATGATTGTTGATGCCGGATATCATTTTTATGTGGAGGTTCATGCCCGCACTGTAGGACACCGCATAGAAAAACTCGCGGATCAGCTCCGTATCCAGCTCACCGATCCTTGGAGTGGTAAAGTTACATTCAAATTCAAAATAAGGTCTTCCGCACAGATCCACGGCGCAAAGGCAGAGCGCATCATCCATAGGCAGAATAAAAAATCCGTAGCGGGCAATCCCCTTCTTATTCCCCACAGCCTCCTTGATGGCGGAGCCCAGCACGATTCCGGTGTCCTCCACGGTGTGATGCCCGTCCACATCAAGATCTCCCTTCACATTGCACTTTAAGTCAAAAAAGCCGTGCCTTGAGAAACCGTCCAACATGTGATCAAAAAAACCGATACCTGTGTCAATTTCACTGACACCCGTGCCGTCAAGGTTCAGTGACAACGCAATCTGCGTTTCCTTGGTGGTTCGTGTAAGTTCTGCCGTTCTTTTCATTCCCCATCCTCCTCAAATCTGACTTTAATGGAATTGGCGTGTGCGGTAAGTCCTTCGCTTTCCGCAAAGGCCTCGATGTCCTTATGTGCCTTGAAAAGCGCATCCCTTGAATAGGCGATCACACTGCTCTTCTTTACAAAATCATCCACATTCAGGGGTGAGAAGAATCTTGCGGTTCCGTTTGTGGGAAGGATATGGTTCGGCCCTGCATAGTAATCTCCCAAAGGCTCGGAGGAATACTCTCCTAAGAATACCGCACCGGCATTGCGGATCTTTGTCATGGTATCAAAAGGATTCTCCGTCAGGATCTCAAGGTGCTCGGATGCAATCTCATTGGCAGCCGCAACGGCATCCTCCATACTGTCCGCCAGAAGAATATAGCCGTAACGCTCCAGAGACTTCTCAATGATCTCCCTGCGGGATAAGCGCTCCAGAAAACCGTCAATTTCAGCGGAAACCTGATTTGCGAGCGTCTCCGAGGTGGTGATCAGGATGGCACTGGCAAGCTCATCATGCTCTGCCTGGGAAAGCAGATCCGCCGCCACATAGCGGGGATTTGCGGTGTGATCCGCAAACACCAGAATCTCACTGGGACCTGCAATGGAATCGATGCTGACAAAGCCGTATACCGCTTTCTTTGCCAGCGCAACAAAAATATTGCCCGGCCCGGTGATCTTATCCACCTTGGGAATCGACTGGGTGCCGAACGCCATCGCTGCAATCGCCTGTGCGCCGCCCACCTTGTAGATGCCATCCACGCCTGCAATATCTGCGGCAACCAGAGTGCCGGGATTTACCTTTCCTTCGCGGTTGCAGGGGGTTGTCATAATGATCTGGTCCACACCCGCAACCCTTGCGGGAATCACATTCATCAGAACGCTGCTGGGATAAGCTGCCTTTCCGCCCGGCACATAAACACCCGCTCTCTCAATGGGGATCATGCGCTGTCCTAAAATGGTGCCGTCCGGTCTGGAGTCAAACCAACTGCTGCGCAGCTGTTTTTCATGGAAAATGCGGATATTCTGCGCTGATTTTTTATATACGGCAACCAGCTCGGCAGGCAACTCCCCGTATGCCTGCTCGATCTCCTCCCTTGTGACTTTGATGTTGTCCGCCGAGAGGGAAAAGTGATCAAACTGCTCCGTGTACGAAAAAACAGCCTTGTCCCCGTCCTTCCGCACTGCCTCCACGATCTCGGCAACGACTGCCTCATAGGAACCGTAGCTCTGGGGGCTTCTCTGCAAAAGATCTCTCAAGAGATCCTTCTTGGTCTGCTCGGTTAATTTTACGATTTTCATTGCGTTCCGTCCTTTCCTGACTCATTGGTATCTGCAAGCGCTTTTTTCAGCGACGCAATCAGATCTGATATTCGTTCCTTTTCCATCTGCATGCTGACCTGATTTACAATCATTCTGGCAGAAAGAGGACAAATTTCCTCCAAGACTGCCAGTCCGTTTTCGTGGAGGGTGGAACCGGTCTCCACAATATCCACGATCACATCCGAAAGGGAGACGATGGGGCCGAGCTCCACAGAGCCGTTCAGCTTGATGATATCTACGGTCTGATGTTTTTTATTGTAGAAATAATCCTTTGCAATATTCGGATATTTGCTGGCGACGCGAATGCGTTCATGGTGCTGTAAAAGCTCCCTCGCTTCCTCGGGGCCACAGACACACATACGGCATTTTCCAAAGCCCAGGTCCAGCACCTCGTAAACCCTACGGTTTTCCTCCAAAATGGTGTCCTTACCCACAATGCCGATATCGGCAGCGCCGTACTCCACATAGGTGGGAACATCGGGGCTTTTCGCAAGGAAGAATTTCATTTTCAGTTCTTCGTTGACAAAGATCAGTTTCCGGGAGTCCTTGTCCTTCATCTCCTCACAGGAGATGCCGATGCGCTCAAACAATTCCAGCGTCTTTCGCGCCAGACGTCCTTTTCCCAGCGCAAATGTCAAATAGCGTTCCATTTTAAGCCTCCCCCTTTTCTCTGCACAGTCTGACGGAAACGCCCTGCGCACGCAGCTCCTGCGCCTCTTTTAAGATCTGAGGGAAAGATTCCGTCGTGTAGGTGAGACATCTCGGCGCATCGGGCAGATCAATCTTCACCTGTTGTCTGGAGAGTGCCTCCAAGAGATCATCCACCACCACTGCAAAGCCGATGGCGGGTGCCTCTTTTCCGAAATGAGGAAGCAGACCGTCGTATCTGCCGCCCTTTACAATGGCGTCCCCGATTCCGTAGGTGTAGGCTTTGAATATGATTCCCGTGTAATAGCGGTATTTGCTTAACATACCAAGATCAAAAGATATGTACTTCTCGGAGCCGTATAGGGTGAGAACCTGGTACAACTGCTCCAGACGCTCGATCGCCTGACGGGAACGCTCGTTTTTCACAAGCGCCTTTGCTTCCTTCAGGGCATCCGGGCTTCCGAACATATCTGTGGTGGTCAGAAGCAGCTTTCTTGTCTGCTCCGCCACACCGGCACTCAGGAGCAAATCCTCCGCGGCAAAATAGTTTTTGGCGGAAATATATTCCCGAAGAGACAGCTCGGTGTCCGCATCAATGCCTGCCTCTTCGCAGAGCCCTTTAAAATATTCTACCTGTCCGATACTGATCTGGAAGTTTTCAAGCCCTGAACCGAGGAGTGCCTCGATCACCAGATGGATCATCTCAGCGTCCGCATACACGGAAGCATCTCCGATCAGCTCCGCCCCCAGTTGGGTTACCTCCTTTAATTTTCCCTGCAGATGGGAGGTGTTGGTAAAGGTGTTGCCCGCATAACAAAAACGGATGGGAACATTCTCCTCCATAAAATACTTTGCCGCGCAGCGGGCGATGGAGGGTGTGAAATCCGGCCGTAATACCAACGTATCCCCCTCCTTGTCAAAGAATTTATACAACTCCCTTGAGGTGGTGGTTCCGATCTCGTTGGAAAAAACATCAAAATATTCAAAGGTGGGGGTCTGGATATCCTCGTAGCCGAAGGAAACCAGCTTGCGGTGTAATTTGTCCTCCACAGCCAGCTTTCTTGCACATTCGTCTCCGTAAATATCCCGGACACCCTCCGGTGTATGCAGCAGTTTTTGATTCATGGGTTCGTCTGCCTCCGCTTTCCTATATGGTTGCTTTAACGCTTTAACGCGCTATCAAATTAGCATAGTAGCATATGAAACTATCAGTAGTATACTGGAAACGGAAAAAACTGTCAAGCGCTACTCTCTTTCGTCCAGATCCTTTTTTAAAAGGTCAAGATAAGGAATCAGGATGCCGCTTTTTTTCGGAATCACATATTCCGGGTTCAACTCCTCGTACCGGAAGCTCTTCCTGCCGCCCTCCTTGGCACGGTCCCAGAAGAAACGCAGCATTTCATAGGGTAGATAGTAAAACAGATCCTTTGCCGTGTAGTAGATCAGGAAAAAGGAGATGCCTCCCTGTTTTTCAAACTGCCCCATAAATCTGACCTGATGTTCGTGGATATTTTGCAGGGCGAAGGTATCCGCCGCGCACTCCTTCGCGTCAAAGCAGACAGGAATCCCCTGAACGGCACCGATATAATCCACGGTACTTTTCTGTTCAAAGTATGCCAGCGTGATCTGATGATGCTCCTTGTCCATGCGCACCGGGGTGATCGGCGTGGGAATCTTCTGGATCAACGCCAGTCCGTTCTCTGCATATTTTTCGTTGGTGCGGTTGATCAGCTCCTCCAATGTGGAGCCTCTCAGACCTCTGGAATTCCATGTTGCCATGTGGACATTACCTCCCTGAAAGCTGCCGGGAGCGGCGCCTTCAACACACACTTTGACAATGCCTCAAAAGGATGCTGCAGGGCAGGAAACTCGACTCTTGCCGCATGCAGAAGCTGATACGGCGGTATCTTTCCCGCATATTTTCTGTTGAATGCCCGGTCACCGTATTTTTCATCTCCCAAAATGGGATGCCCCATACTTGCCATATGCGCCCTGATCTGATGGGTCTTTCCCGTGATGAGCTCCACCTCCAAAAGCGTGGTGTCCTCACCGTATGCAAGGGGGCTGTAAGCGGTTTTTACCGGTTTTCCTTCCTCTGCTCCGGTAATATGGACTCGGTTTGCGGCGGTATCCTTCTCCAGATAGCCCGTCAGCATCCCTGCCGCCTCTATTTTGCCCTTTACGATCGTCAGATAAAACTTGCGGAGCGTCCGTTCCCTGACTAACTCCGACAAAAGCCTGCTCCCCTGCAGGGTTATGCCGCAGAGCACCAGACCACTGGTATTGCGGTCTAAACGATTTTGCACGGAGGGCTTGAAGGAGGTGAGGGATTTCGGGGTACAGCTTCCCTTTGAGAGCAGGTAGCCGATCATCCACTCGTTCAGGGAATCATCCCCTGATTCCGCCCGCTGGGTCAGAATCCCCGCCGGCTTGTTTAAAATCAGAACATTGGCATCCTCATAGCAGACCCTGATGCCGGAAAGGCTGTTGTATGCGTGAAGGCAGGCAGACACCGCAGGATCCGGTACGGAAGCACATGTAAATTTTTCAAAGGTCTCATCCGAAAAAAAGAACCGGACCACATCGCCGTTTTGCAGAAGCTCATTGCCCTCCGCCCGCTTCCCATTGAGGGTGATGTTCTTTTTGCGGAGCATTTTATATATAAAGCCCGTTCCCGCCGACGGCATCAGCCGGCGGAGATATTTGTCAAGCCGCTGTCCGGCCTGATCGTCAGAAACCGTGATCGCCTGCATAATGACTCCTTCTGTCTAAAGAGAAATGCTCTTTAACGTATTTGAAATTCCGGCGGTGAGCTTTTCATCTGCTGGAAGCTCTCTAAGCTGCTCCAGCCGCTGCGTATACTTCTGGATGTCCTGATACAGCTTGATCGTGACGCCGGTATATTGATCCGTTTTCAGGCAGGTCTCCAGATGCTTTGCACAGTCCGTTGGGGACAATTTCGGATCCGGCAGGTATCCGGCAACAGTGTTGCCCACGACTGCCAGATGCGGTACGGGATAGGTCTTTTCTCTTGTGGTAAACACCAGATCGTACAGACAGGAAAGCTCCCCGGTACAGGGCTCGATCAGGTTATAGTCGCTGTCGGACAGACTGTGGTACTTACAGTACATGATCGCCTCCACAAGGCTCTTGCTCGCGGGCAGACATCCTAGAACCGCTACGATGGTCAGCAGATTGTTGCGGGTGCCCGTGGTTACAAATCCCGCCGTAAAAAGGGACAGCGAAATGGCAAAATAAACAATCGTCCTGATGATTTCATATTTCTTCTGGCTGTCCAGATATTTCTTTGTGCCCTTTACCCCGGTTGTGGAAAAAAAGCGTTTCCATTCCATAGTTCTTTGCTCCTCCGCTTTATATAAGTTCTATATAAGAGTCAATAAAATAGTCTGCAAGCTGCCTCTTTTCGTCGCGGATATCGGAGGAATAGACATCCTCCACCGCGCAGACCTTCATTCCCGCCGTCTTTCCGGCGCGGATCCCGGGCAGGATGTCCTCAAACACCAGACATTTTTCGGGTGGGACGCCCAGCCTGTCCGCCACTGCCAGATAGATATCCGGCGCAGGCTTCCCCTTTGAAACCTCGCATGCCGTCATAATGCAGGACATGTAGTCATGCAGGGAAAGTGCCTCGGCGGCATGCTCCACAAGCTCTCTGGAATTGCTTGTGGCAACGCCCATGGGAATCCTTTTTTGTCTGGCGTACCGCAGAAAATCAAGCACACCCTCCTTTAAGGGCACTTCATGCCGGTATTTGTCGCACGCCATACGGTTCCAGTCCGCCTTGATCGTATCCAGACTGTCGGACAGTTGGAAGCGTTCTTTGAAATAAACCGCCGTCTCGGAAAAACTCATCCCTTCGATATCCTGCTGCAGGCGCTCAGGAAGCGCGATTCCGAAGCGTCCCAGATATTCAATATCGATCGCATGCCACATCCACATGGAATCGACAAGGGTTCCGTCAAGATCAAAAAGAAAGGCTTCATATTGGGATAACTCATTTTTGAGTGGATTTTCTGTCATTCTGCATTCTCCTGTTTCAGTCCGGCAATCTCCTCTTCTGTCAGCTCCCGGAACGCGCCAGGTGCAAGCTCGGGGGGAAGGGACAGCGTCCCCATGGAAAGCCGTTTCAGATAGCATACCTCATTCCCTACCGCCACTGCCATCCGCTTGATCTGGTGAAATCGCCCTTCGTGGATTGTGAGCAAAATCTCCTGTCCGGACAGCTGCTGCACCTTGGCGGGCAGCGTGGACGTATCATCCCCGATATCCACTCCCGCTTCCAGCTTTTTTACGGAATCCAAAGACAGGGGCGCAGTCAGCTTCACATAATAGGTCTTGTCCACATGCTTCTTTGGGGAAAGCAGTTTATGGGCAAGGGCACCGTCATCCGTGATGAGCAGCAGCCCCTCCGTATCCTTGTCAAGCCTGCCTACGGGAAACAGCTCCTTTGTGTCGATCCCGTCTAACAGATCGAGTACGGTGCGTTCTCTTTTGTCCTCCGTGGCAGTGACATAACCGGCGGGCTTATGGAGAAGGTAATAATGAAATTCTGCGTAGGAAAGAGGCTCTCCGCACAGGGTGACATGGTCGGATGCCTCCGCAACCTTGGTATCGCCGCTTTTTATCACGACTCCGTTTACGGTGACAACGCCCTTTTTCAACATCTGTTTCGCTTCTGATCTTGTAAGATGTGCCGTGCAGCTTAAAAATTTGTCAAGCCTCATGTCCTGTGCCTGCCCTTCCGGATATACATGAAATTTCTTTTTCCATCATACATTATCTTTGAGAAAACGAAAAGCCGGATCCGATGAAAAAAATCCTGTTTCTGCTTTCCTTTGCCCTGCTTTTATGCTACCCGTCCGCCAGCCTTTTCTATGCCGCCACCGGACTGCAATTATGGTTTGAGCGTATGGTGCCGGTGCTGTTTCCCTTTATGATCCTGTCCGGTATTGTGATCCGGCAGAACCTGACAGATTCCATCACCGGAGTGCTCTCCCCGTTTCTCTCACCGCTCTTTCACATTACTCCGGGCGGCATCTACTGTCTGATCGTGGGATTTCTGTGTGGGTTTCCCATGGGTGCAAGAACCGTGGCGCAAATGTATGAGCGCGGCTCCCTGTCAAGGCGGGAGGCAGCGCATCTCTTGTCCTTTTGCAACAATATCGGCCCGGTCTATTTTCTCAGCTTCCTGCTTCCGACCATCGGCTGCAAGGACCGCCGCCTTCCCTTTTTCCTGTTTGGTATGTATGGGATTCCACTTTTATATGGGATCTTCGTAGGAGCTACCGGTTTCGGACTGCCCGATCCGCAAAAGCAGGGCGTAGGAGCAAAAAATTCTTCGGTCGGTAAGCCCGTTGAAAACATTTCCCTGAGCCTGGAATATGCCATGGATTCCGCCATTCACGGGATCACGGTGCTGGGCGGATATATGATCCTCTTCAACCTGTGCAATCTGATTCCCTATGCCTGCGCAAGGCTGTTTCATTTAGAGCTTACCGAAAGCTTTCTCGGGGTGTGCAACTGCCTGTTTGAGATCACAAGCGGTGTCCGCCGGGTGAAGGATGCGCTGCCGGCTGCGGTGTTAATCTGCCTGCCCATGGGCGGACTCTCCTGCATTGCCCAGACAAAAAGCATGTTAAAGGGAACGGATCTGTCACTCAAAACCTATCTGCTCCACAAAGGAGTACAGACCCTTCTTGCGGCACTTTACTATCTTTTTCTGTTCCGCTTTCTCTTTTTGCGCCTCTTTCCCGCCTGAATCATATTGGTGATCAGCAGCGTGAAAAACAGGACGGACACGATCACCAGACAGATTAAGAGAAAGTCTCCGAAGGTACGGTCGCGTTTGACATCCTTCTGCTCCGGCGCCCGGAAACCGGCACCGCCGGTATTTTCGCTGACATCCTCCACAAGAGCATTGTCCGGTACGTCCGTGGTATCCTCTCCCAGTGCATCGTCCGCCGTGACGGTGAAAACAGGGAATCCGGTCAGCAGATTGCTGTCCTTATACCGGTCGTACTGATTGACCGCACGCACCACAAAGAAGGGGCTTACGCCGTCCGGTATCTCCGCCTCAAAGGTGAAGGTGTCCGGGCTGTAGCCGGAAATCAGGTCGGTGTCCGGCCATGGCAGATAGGGGGTAAAGGTCTCTCCTCCGTCAATGCTGTATGCATAATATAACATGGGGGAATCGTAATCGCAGCCGGTCACACTGATCCCTACGCGGTTGTGCTCCCTGTCGATATATGCCTGCTCAATGGTACAGATATCAGGATCCGAGGTATCGGAGCCCGCGTAGAGCATCCCGGGCGACAACAGATCGGCATGGGTCTCCTGACTGTAATCCACGCCCAGCGCTTCGCTTTTCAAACCGAAAAACCTGGCGGCTGAAGTGGCGTCAGCCTTGCCAAAGGCGATCAGATCCGCTTCCTCATCACAAAAAGGAACATCCGTATCGTGATCGATATGGCAGTGCTCGACTAACGCGGAGGCGATGCCGTATTCCTCGCAGAAACGTAAGATTCCGTAATAATCGCTCCCCTGATCGTTGAGGCGCGTCTTGACGCCCCGCAGGAAAAGCCCCATGGAGCGCATGGTCTCCATCTGGATCATGCCAAAGCGGTAGCCCTGCCGGTTTTCTTCCCCAAACGCGGAAACCCAGACCTCGGAGCCGAACAGCTTGTTTTCCGGGGACATGTTGAAGTGCAGGCAGAACAAAAAGTCCGCGTTTACACTTGCGGCAAAATCCGCCCGCGACTGTATGGTCATGCTGTCCTCCGGGGAGGTATGCGTCAGATACACCGTGATATCGTCGTACCTGCTCAGCTCCTCGTACATGGCATTCGCCACGATCATATTCATTTCCTTCTCCAGAAAACCGTTGTAATCAGCCCCAAGATTGGTGCCTCCGTGGCCGGGATCAATGACCACGACCAGTTCCCCGTCCGTATCCGGCGGATAGTAAAAGGAAGCCTTCGCCTCCGCACCGCCGAGCATAAAGCAGAACACAAAAATTGCGGCGGCTGCGATCATTCTTGCTTTTCTCATGCATCTTTCCTCATAAAACCCGAATATCACAAAACCGGTCTCCGGCAATCAACGATCTCCGGAAACCGGTTCAAGTTTCTCTGTTACAGGATAACGCTCATCAGGATATCACATCAATGGCATCCTTCTGTTCGTCCAGACTGACCTCCTCCAAATCATCCTCCGCAGGGTGCAGCTCTGCGCGATTTGACTGGATGATGTCCTGATAATGACGGAGGTTGCCTATCAGGGTATCGTAGTTGGCAATCGCCGTCTGGGAGGAGCCTTCTATGATGCCCTCCAGATTTGCCAGCATATCATCCATGTACTGCATTGCGGACATGCGGACACTGTTTGCTTCCATGGTCGCATTATCCAGAATCTCCTGTGCCTGACGGGTAGCCATGGTCACCACTTCGTTTGCCTGCGCATATGCCTGCTGCATGATCTCATGCTCGCTGACAAGCTGGTTGGTCTGGATCTCAGCTTTCTTCACAAGCTCCTCCGCCTTGTCCCTGGCATCTTTTAAAATGGCTTCCTTATTGCTGATGATCTTCTGGTAACGCCTGATCTCATCCGGAGTCTTCATCCGAAGCTCCCGCAAAAGCTCATCGATCTGATCCTTGTTTACAATGATCCTGGTGCTGGAAAAAGCCTGCGGTTTGCAACTGTTGATATAATCTTCTATCTCATCAATTAACTGTTCGATTCTGCTGCTCATTGTCGTCCTCCGTTTTACATCCTTGCCCCTGTTCGGATTATGCGCGGGAAATACCGTATTTTTCGTACACCAGCTTCGCCACAAAGTCCGGCACGCACATGGAGATGTCGCCGCCGAAGCTTGCGATCTCCCTCACGCCCGACGAACTTAAATAAGCATACTCCAGACTGGTCGTCAGAAAGACGGTATCCAGTGTCTCCTTTGAGAGGAGACGGTTCGTCTGGGAGATCTGCAGCTCGTACTCAAAGTCGGTGATGGCGCGAAGTCCCCTGACCGCCACATGAATTTTCTTTTCTCTCGCATAATCAACCAGCAGCCCGCTGAAGGAATCCACCTTTACATTAGGAATGTCAGCGGTTGCTTTTGCTAATATCTTAACACGTTCTTCCACAGAAAACAACGGCATCTTTTCTTTATTGTTAAGAACGCTGACGATCAGTTCGTCAAACATTTCCGCCGCGCGGCGGATCACATCCAGATGCCCATAGGTAACAGGGTCAAAGCTTCCGGGATAAACGGCTCTCTTCATAACGGCAACTCCATCCTTTTATCATGCTTTTTGCAAAAACACATGCTTGTTGGTCTTGTATTTCTTCTCTTTTACAATGGTATACCCCAGCTCCTCCGCAAAGGAAAAGTCTTTTTTTAACTCCGCCTCCACGATGATGAGCGTCTCCTCCGTCACATAGCGGTAGCCCGCAAGCACGGCGAGCACCTGCTTTTCCAGACCGCTGTCGTAAGGGGGATCCATGAACACAAGATCCACTTCCTTTTCAAGAATGCTGCCAAGGGCGCTGACCGCATCCTGCTTCAGCACCACCGCTCTGTCCGCAAAGCGGGTAAATTGCAGATTTTCCTGAATGCAGTTGATTGCCGCCTGCGCATTCTCGGCAAAATACGCCTTCTTCGCGCCCCTGCTGAGTGCCTCTATGCCGATGGCGCCGCTGCCGGCGAACAAGTCAACAAACACGCTGCCCTGAGTATAGGGCTGCAGCATATTGAACAATGTTTCCTTGATCCTGTCCGTGGTGGGACGGGTGTCCAGCCCCTGCGGACATTTTAAGGGAAGGCTTCTCGCCGTTCCTGCAATCACTCTCATGTTTTTCTCCGTTCCGCTCTATGCCCGTACCTTTGTTCCCTTGGTATCCCGCTTGCCGGGCTTTAGGCTGTTTAATATCAGATTCTTATTCTTGTATTTGATGGAGGTTTCCACCGCGTTCTGGGTGTAATACACCGACTCAATGAAATCTCCTGCGCCGAGCTTCATCGCCCGCACACCCACGGCTCCCTTCTTTTTCTCCGGGATCTCCTCGATGGGAAAACGCAGGAAGAAGCCGTCCTTCGACTGCAATACGATATTGCGCTGTTCCTTGATAACGGTCACGCTCACAACCTCGTCATTGTCGTTTAACTTGGTTGCCGCCACAAGGCGCTTGCTCACATCAAACTCGCCGCCGTCGACCACCTTGGTCATGGCGGTTTTCGTCACAAAGATCATGCGGTACAGATTTAGCTCCGTCTGGCTGGTCACGCAGAGAATCTGCTCCTTGTCGGCACTGTAATTGCTCACGTTGTCCACGGGAATCCCCTTGTCACGGAACTTTCCGAACGGGATGTCGGAGACCTTGATGGTGTGAAGCTGTCCGATATTGGTGAACAGACACACCTTTCCGGTGTTTTTGCAGCGCACAATATACTTATTTTCTGCATCCGCCGCTTCTTTATTCCTCTCGTAGGTAGCGGTGTCCACGGTCTTTGCGTAACCAAACCGGTCCATGAGGAATACGACCTCCATCTCCTCCACCTTCTTTTCCTCGTAGACCGCTTCCTCCGCATTGGTGATGACGGTCTTCCGGGGAACGGCGTAGGCGCGCTTGATATCGTCCAGCTCGTTCATAATGACCTGTGCCATGGAGTCCCTTCTGGCGAGGATATCCTCATAGCGGTAAATATTTGCCATGGTCTCCTCATGCTCGTTGATCAGTGCCTCGATCTCCAGACCGATCAGCTTATAGAGACGCATCTCCAATATGGCGTTTGCCTGCTTCTCAGAAAACTGGAGCTGCGCCGCCATGATCTTGGATTCCTTTGACTTAAACCGGATTCCTTCCGTCTTACCCTCCACCAGACATGCCTTCGCCATGCTGCGATCCTTGGAACCGCGCAGAATCTCGATGATCAGATCGATCACATTGCACGCCTTGATGAGACCTTCCTGAATCTCGCGGCGCTCGGTCTCCTTTTCCAAAAGCGTGGTATACTTTCTGGTGGCAACCTCAAACTGGAAATCCACATTGGCCTTGATGATCTCCTTAAGACCCATGGTCTCCGGTCTGCCGTCCGCGATGGCGAGCATATTGACGCCGAAGGTGTCCTCCAGACGGGTCTTTTTGTAGAGCATATTGGTAAGATTATCCACATCTGCATCCTTGCGAAGCTCAATCACAATGCGGATGCCCTCTTTGGAGGACTGGTTTGAAATATCCACGATATCCGCGGTCTTTTTGGACTCGGCAAGTGCTGCCACATCGGAGAGGAATTTTGCGATATTGGCGCCAATCATGGGATATGGAATCTCCGTGATCACCAGATTGACCTTGCCGCCCTTCACCTTCTCCGCTTCCACTTTTCCGCGTACTTTGATCTTTCCCACCCCGGTCTCGTAGATGGATAACAGCTCATCCTCGTTGATCACAATGCCGCCGGTGGGGAAATCCGGCCCCTTGATATAGCGCATCAGCTCTCTTGTGCTGATGTTTTCGTCCTTCATATATGCCTTTGTGGCGTCCACCACCTCAGAAAGATTGTGGGGAGGGATGCTGGTCGCCATACCTACGGCGATACCCTCCGAGCCGTTGATTAAAAGATTGGGAATCTTGACCGGCAGCACGGCGGGTTCTTTTTCAGTTTCATCAAAGTTCGGAACAAAATCCACCACATCCTTGTCCAGATCGGACAAAAACGCCTCCTGGGTCAGCTTCTGGAGCCTTGCTTCCGTGTAACGCATGGCAGCGGCGCCGTCTCCCTCGATGTTCCCGAAGTTGCCGTGTCCGTCGATGAGTGCCATTCCCTTTTTGAAATCCTGTGCCATTACAACAAGCGCGTCATAGATGGAGCTGTCGCCGTGGGGATGGTATTTACCCATGGTATCGCCGACGATACGGGCGCTCTTCCTGTAAGGCTTGTCATATTTGATTCCCAGCTCATACATATCGTAGAGCACGCGCCGCTGTACCGGCTTTAGGCCGTCCCTTACATCCGGCAGCGCTCTCGCCACGATCACGCTCATGGCGTAATCGATGAAGGATTTCTGCATGAGATCAGAGTATTCTGTTCGTATAATCCGACTGTCGTCCATTTCTTTCTCCATTCTTATCAGGTGATATCAAGCTCCGCATCATGGGCGTGATCGTGGATGAACGCCTTTCTGGGAAGTACATCCGTACCCATCAGCATCTCCGTGATCTCGGAGGCGAAACGCGCGTCCTCAATCTCAATGCGCTTTAAGAAACGGGTTTCCGGGTTGAGGGTCGTCTCCCAGAGCTGGGACGCATCCATCTCACCAAGACCCTTGTACCGCTGCAGGGTAAAGGATGTCTTGTGGGTCTTGCGGTAGCGCTCCAGCGCCTTGTCGTCATAGAGGTACTCCTCCTCCCCTTTGGACGGCATCGCTTTATAGAGGGGCGGCATTGCCTGATAGACATGTCCCTCAAAGATAAGCTCCGGCATAAAACGGTAAAACAGAGTAAGAAGAAGGTTACTGATATGGGCACCGTCCACATCGGCATCCGACATGATCACGATCTTGTCGTACCGCAGCTTGGTAATGTCAAAATCGTTGCCGTACCCCTCGGAGAAGCCACAGCCGAACGCATTGATCATGGTCTTGATCTCCGCGTTTGCCAGAACCTTGTCGATGCTCGCCTTTTCCACATTCAGGATCTTTCCGCGGATGGGGAGGATCGCCTGATACATACGGTTTCTCGCCATCTTGGCGCTGCCGCCTGCGGAATCTCCCTCCACGATGAAGATCTCACACTTTGAGGCGTCCTTGGACTCGCAATTTGCGAGCTTGCCGTTGCTGTCAAAGGAAAACTTCTGTTTGGTCAGAAGGTTGGTTTTTGCCTTTTCCTCGGTCTTGCGGATTTTTGCCGCCTTCTCCGCACAGCCGATCACGTTCTTCAACGCCTCCAGATTACGGTCAAAATATCGGATCATCTCGTCCGTGGTCACCTTGCTCACAACCTTCGCCGCATCCTGATTGTCCAGCTTTGTCTTGGTCTGGCCTTCAAAGCGGGGATCCGGGTGCTTGATCGAGACGACCGCAGTCATACCGTTGCGGACATCCGCGCCGGTAAAGTTGATGTCCTTATCCTTCAAAATGCCCAGTTCCCTGGCATAATTGTTGATGATGTTGGTAAAAGCGCTCTTGAAACCGGTCAGATGCGTGCCGCCCTCCGCGTTGTAGATATTGTTGCAGAAGCCGAGCACAATCTCGTGAAACTCGTTCACATACTGGAACGCCACCTCCACGGAGATACCGTCGCTCTCCCCTGAGAAGGAAACCACATCGTGAATGGTCTCCTTTGATTTGTTCATATCCTTGATAAAGCCGGTGATGCCCTCGGGCTCATGGTATGTGATCTTCTCCGGCTCCTGCAGGCGCTTGTCCTCATAGAGGATCGTAAGCGCCGGATTTAGGTACGCCGTCTCATGGAGCCTGCTCTTGACCTCGTCCTCCCTGAACCGTGTCCGGTCAAAGATGGTATCGTCCGGCAGAAAATTAATACAGGTTCCGGTTTCCCTGGTTTTGCCCACCACTGGAAGAAGCCCCCCCTGCAGTTCCATGACGGGAATTCCCTTTTCATATCGATCTTCGTAGATGCAGCCCCCATTTTTGACTCTGACCGTCAGCCTGTCTGAAAGGGCATTGACAACGGAGGAACCAACGCCGTGCAGACCGCCGCTGGTCTTGTAGGCGTTGTTGTCAAACTTGCCGCCTGCGTGCAACGTGGTAAAAACAAGACGCTCCGCACTGATCCCCTTTTCGTGCATACCCACGGGTATACCTCTGCCGTTGTCCTCCACGGTGGCGGAGCCGTCCGCCTCCAGCGTGACTTTTATGGTATCGCAGAAGCCTGCCAGATGCTCGTCCACCGCATTGTCCACGATCTCGTAGATCAGATGGTTAAGCCCCTTCGTCGATACACTTCCGATATACATTCCGGGTCTTTTGCGGACTGCCTCCAGCCCCTCCAGCACGGTAATGCTCGATGCATCATATTGGTTTGCCTTTGCCATTTGTGTAACACTCCTCGTTTATTCTTTCCTTTACAGCCTGATCTTCTGGCAGCATGCGATCGCCAGTGCCCCCGGGCCGATATGGCATGCCACACTGAGAGATAAGGGATCCATATGTACCTCATAGCCGTCAAACGCTTCCATGACTTCCTCTTTCCAACGGGTAGCCGCCTCCAGATCGTAGGTATATGCCGCCTGAAGCCAAATATCTTTCTTGGCAAGACCGCCGAAGCGGTTCTCAATATCGTTCTTCATGGCGGCGATCATGGTAGTTTTGCCCTGCGCCGCCGTGCGGGCTTTCGCAAAGGCATCCAGCTTCTCTCCCTGAATCGTAAGCACGGGCTTTAGGCGCAGAAGGGTGCCCAGAGCCGCTGCAGCGGGCGTGATCCTGCCGCCTTTTTTCAGATAATACAGGGTATCCAGCATGATATAGATGCTGCTGTTGAATTTATCTTCCTCCAGAAAATGCCTGATTTCATTTCCGCTTCTGCCGCTTTCGGCAAGGAGCTTCGCGTCCAGCACAGACTGTCTCTGGGTAACGGAAATCCGCTGGTTGTTTACCACATGAACCCTGCCTTCAAATTCCGGTTCCCTTGAGAGCATGAACGCACTCTGACATGAGCCGGACAAACCGCTGCTCATGGGAATATGTACGATCTCATCATTTTCTTCCAGCAGTCCGCGCCAGAAGTTCATAACCTCCTCCGGGGATGGCTGGCTGGTGCTGATTGCGGCATCTCCGTTCAGCTTCTCGTAAAATGCCGGCTGGGTCAGGGAAATATCCTCGTAGTATGTCTCCCCGTCAATCATAAAGGGCATGGGCAGGACGGCGACATCCAGTTCCTTCGCCTGAGCCTGCGTGATACCGCTGTTGGAATCCGTTGCAATTGCAATGCGTGTCATAATATTCTCCATTCTTAAGTTGATAAAAGCATAATAGCATTTTACACTTTATATTGTGGTAAAGTCAACCGAATAATACTTATCCGCTTCTGAGCCCTCACATTTGATATCGCTGTGTTTTTCCGCGCACTCTCCCGCCTGCTTCAGGACAGCGGCATCACTGTAAATATCGCCGATGCGGAACGCAAATTCGCCGCTCTGCCGGATGCCGAACAAGTCTCCCGGCCCACGCAGCCTGAGATCCTCCTCCGCGATAAAGAAGCCGTCGTTTGAGCGGTTCAGCACGAATAGTCTTTCCTGACTTTCCTTTTTCTCGTTTGTATTGACGAAGATACAATAGCTCTGGCAGCTGCCGCGCCCTACTCTTCCCCGGAGCTGGTGCAGCTGGGAAAGTCCGAAACGCTCCGCATTCTCCACCATCATCACCGTTGCGTTGGGAACGTTGATTCCCACCTCGATCACGGTGGTGGAAACCAGTACGTCGATCTCTCCTGCGCCGAATGCCTCCATGATCCGGTTTTTGTCCGCAGGGCGCATCCTTCCGTGCAGAGCAGTCACTCTCACGGCAGGCGGAAGCGCCGCCCGGAGCTTTTCCGTGTAATCGGCCACATTCTCCACATCCTCTAACTCGCCCTCCTCCACCATGGGACAGATGCAGTAAACCTGTCTGCCGGCAGCAACCTCCTTGGCAATAAAGGCATATGCCTTCGGGCGGTAGCTTGTCCCGACCACACAGTTTTTGATGGGCATACGCCCTCCGGGAAGCTCATCAATCACGGAGATATGCAGATCCCCGTACATGATAATGGCGAGCGTCCGCGGGATGGGCGTTGCACTCATAACCAGAACATGGGGATGCGCCCCCTTCTCTTTCAGGATCTCCCTCTGTCTGACGCCAAAACGGTGCTGTTCGTCCGTGATCACAAGGGCAAGGTTTGCAAACGCCACCTTATCCTGAATAATGGCGTGGGTTCCCAGCACCAGATTCGCCTCCCCCGTCCGAAGCGCCTCATATACCTGCCTTTTCGCCGCAGCGGTCATGGAGCCCGTCAGAAGAACCGGCTTGAAGGGGAGCCCGTACTGCTTCGTCATATCACTTATGGTCTCAAAATGCTGTCTGGCGAGCACCTCCGTGGGTGCCATCATGGCCCCCTGATACCCGTTTGACACCGCAAGAAGAAGCGCCCAGATCGCCACAACGGTCTTGCCGGAGCCCACATCTCCCTGCACCAGCCTGCTCATGACATGTTCACCGGTCATATCCTGACAGATCTCTTTTATGGCGCGGAGCTGGGCGGAGGTCAGCTTGTAGGGCAGAGCCTCCAAAAACCGCGCGGTTTCCGCTGTCTCGATCATCGGCGTTGCATTCTTTTCTCTCTCAATCTCCGCCTTGGAACTGCGCAGCCGCAAAATGAAGAAGAAAAACTCATGGAATACAAGCCTTCTCCTCGCGGCGAGAAGCTGCTCCCTGCTCTCCGGATAGTGGATGGCACAGAGTGCCTCCCCATAGGGCATCAGATTCTCTTCCTTCAGGATTTCCTCCGGAATCGGATCCTCCGGCATGGGACAAAGCGTCAGCACCTGCCGCACAGCCTTTCCAATCGCCTGATGCGTGATCCCTTTTGTCAGGGCATACCGGGGCTGGATGAAGGCGCAGAGCGCCCGGTAATCCGCCTCCTTATAGATCCGGGGCTGCTCCATCCGGGAGTTCCGGGAGATGATGCCGCGGAATAAATAGCACTGCCCACTTTTCAGCGCATTCTTTAAAAAGGGCATGTTAAAGAAAACGAGCTGTAATTCCCCGGTTGCGTCTTTGACTGTTACAGTCAATATTTTAAGGCTTCGCACCTGCTTAAGCATCGGAGTACCGATCACATATGCGTTTACCGTGCAGACCTCCCCCCTTGGGGCGTCGGCAATCGTAACCGGCTCCCCAAAGGTTTCGTAATCCCTCGGAAAATAAAACAGAAGGTCACCCACAGTCTCAATATGCAATTTACGAAAAAGAGTGGCGGATTTCTCCCCCACTCCCTTTATCGTGGTAATATCTGATTGTAAATTCATGTTCTATTCGGCGGAAACGACATAGTAATAGATAGGCTGCCCGCCGTACTGCAGCTCGACATCACAACCGGAATATTTTTCAGTCACGGCGCTTCTGATCTTCTCAGCAGCCTCCTCCGTGACATCCTTACCATAGTAAATACTGATCAGTTCCAGATCATCATCCATCATGTTGTCGATCATGCCGAGCGTAATCTCGTCAAGGTTGGTTCCCACCGTCAGAATGCCGGCGTCTCCAATTCCCATATAATCGCCCTGCTTAATGATCTTGTCATCAATCTGTGTATCCCGGACTGCGTAGGTAACTTCGCCGGTCTTCACTCTCTTGATCTCCTCGGACATGGCAGCAGCATTTTCCTCCGCCGGCAAATCCGGGACATAGTTGATTACCGCCGTAATTCCCTGCGGTACCGTCTTGGTGGGAATTACAATGATCTTCTTGTCTTCCACCAGACTGACTGCCTGATTTGCCGCCAGAATCACGTTCTTGTTGTTAGGCAGAATGTAGACGGTGTCGGCATTTACCTTGTCGATTGCATCCAGCATATCCGCCGTGGAGGGGTTCATGGTCTGACCGCCCTCAATGATGTAGTCCACGCCAAGCCCCTTGAAGATCTCGTTCATACCGTCACCGATAGAAACCGCAACAAAACCGGCAGCTTTCCGCTCCGCCGGGGGAGCCTGCTCTGCGGCAGACTGTTCTGCAACGGCAGCCTGCTCCTTCTGCGCCTCTTTGAAGAGCTTTTCCTGATGCTCCAGTCTCATATTGTCAATCTTCATATTGGACAGTGCGCCGTACTTCAATGCTCTCTGGATGGCAAGACCGGGATCATTGGTATGTACGTGTACCTTTACCACATCCTCATCTGCCACACATACGATGGAATCGCCGATGGACTCCAGAAATGCCTTGAAATCCATCTCCTGTTTGATATTGAAGGTTTTATTCAGAAGAATAATAAACTCCGTGCAGTAGCCGAACCTGATCTCGACCTCTTCCTGTGCCCCAGGCTTTGCTGCCTCCTTCTTTGGGGTCTCGGAAATGGAGTAATCAATCTCTTTTCCAAGGAACGCATCATATGCGCCCGAGAACGCCTCCATAAGACCCTGTCCGCCGGAGTCCACAACACCTGCCTGTTTCAGAACGGGCAAAAGCTCCGGTGTCTGGCTTAACACATAACGGCCGTGCTCGATCACCGTCTTAAGAAAAACATCCAGATCGTCCGTTCCGTCCGTAACCAGCTCCCTTGATTTCTCCGCCATGCCTCTCGCAACAGTGAGGATGGTTCCCTCCTTGGGCTTCATGACTGCCTTGTATGCAGTCTCCACCGCCTTGTCGAACGCATCCGCGATCGCGGGGATATCCAGAATTTCCAAAGTCTTGATGCTCTTGGTAAAACCGCGCAGCAGCTGGGAAAGAATAACGCCCGAGTTTCCTCTTGCGCCCCTCAGGGAGCCGCCGGAAATTGCCTTGCAGATTGCCTCCATACCGGCGTCCTCTCCTAACGCAACCACTTCCTTTGCGGCGGACATGATCGTCAGGGTCATGTTGGTTCCTGTGTCGCCGTCCGGTACGGGAAAGACGTTCAGTTCATTGATCCACTCTTTTTTTGATTCCAATTGTTTGGCACCGGCTAAGAACATCTTTGCAAGCATCTTAGCGTCAATCGTATTGAAAGCCACGATGATAAATCCTCCTTAATCAATCACTCTTACACCTTCGACAAAGATGTTGATTTTTTCTATTTCGATACCGGTAAACTCTTCCACCTTATACTTGACGCTGTCCACAAGATTGTCCGATACGGCAAGAATACTCACTCCGTAAGCTACAATCACATGGAAATCAAGAGTCAGCTTATTGTTGTTTATGCTGACAACAATCCCCCTCGTCAGGCTGTCCATCTTGAGTAGCTTTGCAAGACCGTCCCTGGCCGAATATCCTGCCATCCCGACAATACCAAAACATTCCACAGCAACACTGCCGGCATACTGGGCAATGACTTCATTGTCAATTGTGATATTTCCCATATGGGTATTCATAGAAGAACCTTTCATAAAAACCTCCTTCTTCCTGCCGTAGCTCTCGCTTTGGGCAAACATATATTATGTATTATAACTGCTTTCCCGTAAAAATGAAATAAAAAAATTGAAAAATTCAAAAAACTTATATTTCTGCTTGCATTCCAAAAGGTTTTCTGTTAATATATCAATGTTGCGAGTTTATAAGAAACTGATGCGTAAGCATTGAGGAGGTGTCAAGATGGCTAAATGTGATATTTGTGGCAAGGGCGTTCATTTCGGAAACAATGTAAGCCATTCTCATAGAAGATCCAACAGAATCTGGAATTCCAATGTCAGAAACGTAAAGTGCAAGGTAAACGGCGGTTCCAAGAGAATGCACGTTTGCACCGGCTGCCTGAAGTCCGGCGCAGTAGAAAGAGCATAACAATTCAAACTACGACGAAAAAGACGGTGTTCTGCACCGTCTTTTATTCTGCCTTTTTTCTCTTCTCGTATTCACGATTGATCATCTGCATCAATTCTCCGTCGCCGCAGAGGTTGTCCGGGTGAAAAATCTTCAAAAGATCCCGATAGCGTTTTCTGAGAGCCAGCGGATTTCCTGCTCCGCGGAACAAAGCAGAGGCAACATCCTGAAGTCCCGCCATCACGCTCTCTCCGTCCCACAGCTCCTGCTCCAGACGAAAGCGGGCTCTCTCCTTTTCCAGCTTATTCCGATCCAGATCAAGCTGCTTGAAGCCATCCTGTAATATCTGAAATTTTTTCTCAAAGAAAATATTTTCGTCCTTCAGCCGTTTCTGCTCCATCACCATTTTGTGATTCAGCATATCCGCCTCCGTGCGAAACTGCGCACGTTCCCTGATCAGCTTGTCCCGGGCCTCCTCAAGCTCCTGCTGTTCCTGCTTCAAGCGCAGGTTTTCTTTAAAAAGAAACAGCTTCAGCTCTTTTAACGCATCGTCGTCCTCTGCCTGCAGCACAGCGTCAATGTCCATTCCGCCACCTCTTTCCATGACGACCTCATTTGCATCCGCATCCGTAACAATTGTAGCCGATGAACAAAAGCAGTGCGATAATGATGATTCCCACAAAGTCATTGTGCAGAAACAGCATGATAATCATGCCGACGGCGATAAAAAACGCCAAAAGCCCCATCATTTTCTTACAGTCCACGGGCAACACCATCTTATCGTGTTCTCACTACAATATATGCCTACGCCTTGCAGATGTTACTGCTCTTTGTTCTCGCTCTCCTGTGGGAAGGCAATGTCCACCGCTTCCTCGTCCGCGATCACATCCTCTTTTTTTGTCGTAAACTTGTCCACAAGATCGGGAATCATGTCCAGAATCTTTGTCATGGTATCCTGATTCTTTACATTAACAAGCTTGGTCGTCCCGTTCTTACCGATCACCAGCACGGCACTGGGCGTCATCTTGCCGCCGAGACCGCCACCGCCGCTCTGGGATTTCTTATCCCCGTTGCTGCCTGCACCGGCGCCCACACCGAAAGAAACATCCACCAGCGGAAGGATGATCGTATCTCCGATCTTGGTAGCCTCCCCCACCACTGTCTTTGTGGACAGCACGGTGTCCATTCCTTTCAGCAAAGATTCCACTACACTGCCAAATTGATTTTCTGCCATTATTCTTCCTCCCGTTTCAGTTCCTTCAAAAAGATTCGCAGCTGTTTGTCAAAATAAATCTTTCCCGCCTGCAAAAGCAGAGGGTAAAGCATGATCCCGCCCTTTAGCCAAAAGTCTCCTTCAAAGACCTTGTTCTCAAAATCGGCGGTAAAGTCAAGCTGTCTTCCAAATTTCGGAAGCAGCAGCCCGTAGAGCGCACACAGATACCCCGTGGTATCGGGAGATCCCGTACCCACCAGAATACGTGTCCTGAGTTTGCGTGGACAGATGCTTTTCAGAATCTTCCTGATCCGCATCAGCAGCCGGTCATACATAAGCCGGTTTTCCGCCGCTGTTAAAATATCCTTGTAATAGGAAATATTTTCTGCAATTTTTCTTATTTTATCACATATGCCCCGAATTGTGTAGATACACTTTTTCAGAAAGGAGGGTTTCTTTTTCTTCGTTTCCGTTTCTGTCACGGAAGACGCAGTCTTTGCTACCTCCTCCGTCTCAGAAGCCTCATCCTGCGGCATTTCTGCCGCTGTCTCGGAAACCGCATCCTTGGACACTTCCGCCTTCACCTCAGGAATCTTGTCCTTTGCCGCTTCCTCTTTCAACTCCGAAGCTGTATCCGTCGTCTCATCTGTCTTCGTCCCGGAAGTGGTGTCTTTTGCTTCCTCCTCCGTCTCGGAAGCCGTGTCCTCCTGCGGGAATACCGCAATCTGGCGTCCGAAAACGCGCAGGCTTGCCTGCTTGCTTTCCGGGTAATCATAGCGAAGGGTAATAAGATGCAGAAGATAGGATGCCCTGACCCGCACAAGGAATGTTTCGGCGGATTTACTGCCGCTTACCCTGTACCGGATGGGAACAAACAGAATCAGGGCAAGCACCAAGAGAACCAGCCCCAATATGCACAATATAATAATGCCAAGCACGGCCAATATCTGCAAAATCACATGCCACATGCCATCAGTTCTCCACGTTTTTTGAAAAAAGATATTCTTTCAGGCGGCAGTCTCCCTGCGCTGCATAGGATTCCTCCGCGATCCGGCGAACCAGCTCCACCGCCTCGTTGTAATCGGAAGCGATGCCAATCACATACGGAGGATATTTCCGGTAATATTTTTGCGCAAGATCGGCGGCACTATGTATTTCCAGCTGATCGGACGGATTGTTTGACAGCGTGATCACATAGGCGCTCAGCAGACGGGAGTGCTTCTTGAGCCGGCTGATTGTTTTATCCGGATTATTTACCGATTCCCCGATATATAAGTTTGGATAGATTTTCACGCGACCTTCCTCCATACAGATAATCATAACATATTTTGCGGTTTTTCCAAAGTAAAATATTGACATGCGGGGGAATTATTTTATACTATAAATATATATAGGTCAAAGGTACTGTTACGGTTCTTTACATACGGAGGAAAAAATGAAAGCAATTGCTCGGATGGCCCTGACACCGGGGATGGAACTGGCGGAAGATGTCGTAAATTCACATAATGAAATCATCGTGCGTGCCCATACACAGGTGGACAATGCTGTCATATCCCGGCTGGAACGGTATCAGATCATGGTTGTTTCCATCATGGAAGAAATCGACTACGCGACCACACATTTTGAGAAAATACGCCTGTCGGAGGGATTCTCCCGATTTGAGAAAGACTATCAGCGCATTTTCCCCGAATACAAGGAACGGATGAACGCGCTTGTGGAAAACGGAACGCCCGTTGACCCCGAGACGCTTCTGGGATACTATCATCTTTTGGCGGATCCGGTTCCCCGTGGAAAACTCCTCCTCGATTACCTCTATAATATGGTTCCCAGTGAGGATGAGCTGACCCATGCCCACTGCTTCAACTCCGCCCTGATCGCCGGTGTTTTTGCAGATTGGCTTGCCATGAAGGAATACCAGAAAAATATGCTGATCCAGTGTGCATTCTTCTATGATATCGGAAAGTTAAAGATCTCCAACGAACTGCTCTGGAAGCCCGGGAAGCTGACCGACATTGAATTTGAGGAGATCAAGACCCACACGCTGCTCGGCTACAACATCGTGAAAAATCAGGATAATCTGGATCCCTCCGTGATCAAGAGCATCCTTATGCACCATGAGCGCTGCGACGGCAGAGGCTATCCCTCCAAGCTGAAAATGCAGCAGATCGATTTCTACGCAAGGCACATTGCCATTATCGATGCCTACGAGGCAATGACCTCGCCCAGATCATACAGACAGTCCCTGCTCCCCCTGCAGATCGTGGAGCATTTTGAGAAAAACGGCATGCTCCAGTACGATTACAATATCCTACGCCCCATTATGAAGCGGATCGCGGATACACAGATCGGACTTTCCGTAAAGCTGAGCGACGATTCCGTCTGGGAGATCTTTCTGATCAACGAGAGACATTTCTCCCGCCCGGTTCTGAAGCGGAACCTGCCGGACAGCGACAAGATCGATTTCCTTGATCTGGACAGGCGCAAGGATCTGACCGTCACCGCTATCTACTGATTGATAAAACCTGTGGGATCAGTAATACTTCTTACTGCCCCACAGGTTATTCTTTTTTAACTCCAGATATTCTGCATACGCCTTCTCCAAAATCTGTTTCTCATTCGCAAATTTCAAAAGATGGTAAGCCTCATGGTACTTATAAAATCCTGAATCTACAAAAAATTCTTCGCGTTGTGGTTTGCTGTAATAGCTGTCCGCCATCATCAGATACCAATGGACCTCTTTCTCAACAACATCCTCCGGGACATTAAAAGAATATTCACTCTTTCCAATATACTTGATAATGAATGCCCGGGCACCGGACTCCTCCAATACCTCACGAAGTGCGGTCTGTTTAAACTCCTCGCCTTCCTCCACGGTTCCCTTGGGAAGCACCCATCCTTCGTACTTATTCTTGAAATTCTTATACAAAAGGAGAATCTTCCCCCGGAAAATAACCACACCGCCGCAACTGGTTGCTTCTATCATTGCAATTCCTCCTGCTTCTGGTGTGTCAAAACATGCTTGACTAAATTTAAGTATAGTCCAAACATGTAAAGTGCGCAACCTATTTTATACATTATTCAAAGTAAGCGTTGAAGACACGTTTCGCCATGGGCACGGCGTAATCTCCTCCGCTGCCCGCGCCCTCCAAAATCACGGTAACACAGATCTGCGGGTCATCTGCGGGGGCAAAGCCCGTGAACCATGCATGGCTCTCTCCCTTTACATTGCTGTATTCCGCCGATCCGGTCTTTCCCGCCACCGTGTAGGATAAGCCGGATATTTTTGTGGCAGTTCCCTCCTCCACCACAGCCCTCATCAACCCGGTCAGGGCAAGCGACTCCTCCTCTGACATGACCCGGATGCCGCCTGCCGGTGAAAACCGCTTCACCAGCACACCGTTTGCGCTCTCCACCCTGTCAACCACATAGGGCTTCATCATCACGCCGCCGTTTGCCACCGCCGCCGTGATCATATTCAGATGTAAAGGTGTGATCTGGGTGGTTCCCTGGCCGATCACAAGCTGCATCACATCCGGTGTGTCCATCTCCTCAGACAGTAAAATATGGCTTTTCGCATACAGAAAGCTCACCGGAAGCTCCTGATTGAACAGCATATCCTGAAGCGTATCCGAAAACCGTGCAAGATCAAGGGAAAGTCCGATATTGGAAAAGGAGGAATTGCAGGATTTTGCAAAAGATTTCATAAAATCCAGTTTTCCGTGGCTGATTCCGTGGTAACAGCTGATCTGCCACTCTCCCTCCTTGAAATGCCCGTTGCATGTATAGCGGTAATCCTGCCAGGTGTCGGGATTTTCCCTGATATATTCCAGCGCCGTCAGGATCTTGAAGGTGGAGCCGGGCGGATAAAGCCCCTGAGTGGCACGGTTGACCAGCACACTGCTGTCCGCATCCTCCACTAACTTATCCCAGATATCCGCGATCTCGTTGGGATCAAACGCCGGATTGGAGACCATCGCCAGCACCTTTCCGGTGGAGACCTCCGTCACAATGATCGCCCCCTTGTAGGTGCCAAGCTCGCGGTATGCCGCCTCCTGCAGTGCCACATCGAGGGTTGTGTAGACATTATCGCCGGGATTCTTGATCCCCGCCATATCATTGGAAACCTTCTGTGTCAGAGGGATGTTCGTATTGATCAGATAATAATTCGCCTGGGATTCCACGCCCATGCGTCCCTTCGTGGAAAAGCCCACCACATGGGCAAACTTGTCGCCGTAAGGGTACTGCCTCTGTTCGGTGCCGTCCGGAAGGAATACCGTTTCCGCAAGCACCTCTCCGCCCGCGGCGTAAATGGAGCCCCGGTAATTCTGGGACGCAAGCATCTCCTGCCTGGAGTTGTAGCTGTTGTTGATCAGGGTCTGCTCATTGTTTTTGACAAACCAGACCAGATAGCCCATCATCGCCAGAAAAAGCGCCACAAAGAAATACATGAGCACATATACACTGCCGGTCACGGGCGCGGTGTCCTTCTGCCTGTTCACGGCGACCGCCTGCACGATAAAGAACAACAGCACGGTGCTCAACACCGAGCTTCCGCCGTAGCTGACAAGGGGCAGCGTCACACCGGTCAAGGGAATGAACTTGACCCCGCCGCCTATGGTAAGGAAAATCTGAAACAGATACATCACGGCACAGCCGTATGCAAGCAGCCTGAGAAAGCTGTCCTTGCTCTGCATGCCGATGCGAAGCATAAGCAGAAAGCTGCCCACGCAGATCAAAACGATGCAGATGCCGCTGATCACACCAAGCTCCTCGCAGATGGCGGAAAAAATAAAGTCCGTCTCCACAAAGGGAATATCCTCCGGCGTGCCGCCGAACAGTCCCAGTCCGAACCAGCTGCCGCTACAGACCGAAAAAAGCGACTGCGTAAGCTGATACCCCTGCGCATCAATATAGGAAAAGGGATCCAGAAAAATCATCACACGGTTGCGGACATGGTCAAACAGATAGTAGGACGCAACCGCAGAACCGCCGAACGCCGCGATTCCCAAAGTCAGATACAGGTAGCTTCCCGTCGCCATAAAAACCACGAACACATAGGCGGCAAAAAAAATCAGGGCGCTCCCCAAATCCCTTGAAAGTACCAGAATGATCACGTGGGCAGCAGCGAGCGCCGTGGTGATGACAAGCCGCACAAAGGAGGTATTCTCGCAGAGCGCCGCGGCAAGAAAGAACACAAACAAAAGCTTTACAAGCTCCGATGGCTGGAAGGTGATCCCCTGAACGGTAAAAGAAATCTTCGCTCCATAGGTCAGGCCGCCCAGAATCAGCACGGTGGAAAGCATTCCCGCGCCAATCGCCGCGTAGAGCCATGCCCCCTTTTTCAAAAAACGCAGCTGCTTTACCAGAAACGGAACTGCCAGCGCGATCAGAAAGGAAAGAAGGGCGACTGCCAGCTGCTTCTCCGCTTTTTTCAAGGAAATGCGCGCCAGAATAATAAAGCCGATTCCCAAAAGCATGCACATGTTGTTTAGCAGATGCTTATCCGCCTTTTCATAGATCAGCCCCGTAACGGACATGAGCGCAAACAGAAACACCTGCACATAGGCATAGAAAAACAGATACTGCATGTCGTGCGCCCGCACTGTCATGGTAAGGAAGGCGAGAAACTGTATGAGGAGCAGATAAATCCGCTGCCTGATGTAAATTCCGTTCAACGCCCCCTTTTTGGAAAAGCGGAAGGAAAGAAATGATTCCAGCGCATAGACTGCCAAAAGGAGCGTGATCATATATTTGGACAACTCGGCAATGTATTCCTTCATCCTTATAAAACTCCTCTTTTTTCGTGTCCGGTGGTATATTCCGCATAGGGCGGGCACGCTCCGGGATTTTCGGGCAGACTTTTAAAAAACTGCAGGATCTGTTCCGTCTGTGCGCCGCTTTCCACCGTAAAGGAAAGACGCCACGCCGTTTCCGCCTCCCCGGCGGCACATTGCTTGTGCAGGGAGAGCGGCACGGAATTGTAGATCAGGTTATAGCAGTTTTCACAGCAAAACACCACGGGGAATTTCTTTTGATACCGGTCTGAAAGAACTGTTCCCGCCCCTTCCTTATGCAGGCAGCGTCCCGTTGTTTTGCCCACACAGTTAGCCGTGATCATCAGCGGAATCCGCCCGTAAACCACTTTTTCCATATTGCAGTCCCGGTACGGCTCCGTCATGGCAAGCGTTTCCCTGCGGTTTAACTCGTACGGCAGACAGATCCCATCCGCCCGGTCAAGCCAGAAATCACAGGTTTTGCGGTTAAAGCAGTAAACGCCCACATCTGTGAAAACCGGTTTTTGATAGCCTTTCTTTTTTAACAGATAAAAGCTCTCCGTGTTCCGGACGAGGCAGCCGTCCGCCTCCTCCATCAGGGAATAAAGGCGGTTTAATTCCTTTAAATCCTTCTTCCGCACAATATAGGGAAGCGCAAGGAAAATCGGACATTCCATGTCCGCCCCGGCAAGGCGCGCCCGGTACTCTCCCACGCTTTTCTTTATCATGTCCGCCTCCAGATACAGAAGCTCCACGGGATAACCGGAGCGAAGCAGCCCATCAAACTGTTCCTCCGTACTAATTAAGACACGGCGGTTTAATTGCTTTTTTCTAGCATTTCCGTCCCGCGTGAAACTCATGCATGCCGCCTCACACTCTTTTTCCCGTAACGCAGTCCGGCCGGGACAAAGCTTCTCCTCCAGCGCCTCCACACCTGCCCTGCGCAGTTCGTTTATGGATTTCAGGGGAAAGAACAGATCCTCATCCGCAAAAACGCGGACATTTTCTTCTTTCGCCGTAAAGAAGGAATTGCCCAGCTTCAAAAAACCAATCTTTATTTTTTCGGATGTGACAGGCTGTTTTTCGGCCTTCCGGCAGGTTTCTCCGCACACGGTCACCGACACGCGCTCAGCCTCCGCCCCACAGATCAGTGTGAGCTTTGCGGGCGCACCCACCACAAAGGAAGCCTCCATGGAAATCTCCCGTTTCAGGGGCGTCTCCAGATGCTCCTGCCGTATTCTCTCCAGCACCTCCTCGCTGCTTCCGCTGTATGCGGGCGAGGTGAGCGTAACCATATCCGCACCGTTATGCTTGAAATAATAGCCGTCCTGAATCCCGGTCCGGATATACAGGGAACGGAGGGTCTGCATATCCTGTTCCGAAACCCGGTAGCCCTCTCTTCCGCAGCTTTCGTACAGATCAATATATTTCCGATAGATCGCCGTAACCCCGGCGGCATACTCCGGTTTTTTCATACGTCCTTCTATTTTGAAGGAATCGATCCCCGCCTCAATCAGATCCGGCAGGCAGGCAATCGTACACATATCCTTCAGGGAAAGCGGGTAGCGCTCCTCCCCGGATTTTCCGTCGCTTACAACGCGGTAAGGCAGGCGGCAGGGCTGGGCACAGCGCCCGCGGTTTCCGCTTCTCCCTCCCAACAGGCTGCTGAACAGGCATTGCCCGGAATAGCAGTAACACATGGCACCGTGGATAAACGCCTCGATCTCCAGCCCTGTCTCCTGTTTCAGAGAAACGATCTCCTCCAGAGACAGCTCGCGGGCAGGCACAATGCGCACCACGCCAAGCTCCTTTAACAGCTCCGCGCCATAGCTTCCCGTCACGGTCATCTGGGTGCTGGCATGCAGCTCCAACCCCGGAAACGCTTCCCGGATCGCCAGAAGCGCCCCCATATCCTGCACAATGACCCCGTCCAGCCCTGCCTCATAAAAGGGCGTCAGATACGGCACCAGTTCCCCAAACTCCGAATCCTTGATCAGCGTGTTCACCGTCAGATAGACTTTTCTTCCGAATATATGGGCATAACGGATCCCACGGCAGATCTCTTCCTCCGTGAAATTGTCCGCATAGGCGCGGGCGCCGAATTTTTCGCCGCCCAGATAGACAGCGTCCGCACCCGCATGGATCGCCCCCAAAAAGCTCTCGTAATTGCCGGCAGGCGCCAGCAGTTCTACCCTTGTTTGTCCCATGGAATCAATAAACGCCATCTGTTTCCAGACAGCGTCTCTCCCTCTCCTTGCATTGATATCTTATTTGGTTGAATCCTTCAATTCCGTTTCCAGACGCACGATCTTCTTGGCGCTCTCATGGATCTCCTGCTGCAGCTCCTTGCCGCGCTTCTCGGTCGCCTCAAGCTTGATCTGGGAGGCGATCAATTCATGCTTCAGGTCATAAAGCTCCTTCTCCTTCGCCTGCAGCTCCTCCTCCATCAGCATGATCTGCTTCTTTGCCTTAAAGTAATCGTCAGCAATATTCAGCTCCAGAAGAACCGCCTGCGTATCCTGCGGCTGCTTGCGAAAGCTGTCGATCTTCCCGTATTCTTCAATCTTGCTGTTGATATAGGACGCAACCTTCTGGAGATATTCCTCGCTCTCGTACCCGCTCAGTGTGAAAATCTTTCCCCCTATGATTACCTCGGTGTTCGTTTTAGAAGACATGACCGATCCCCCTTGCCGCCGAATCCAATAACATACAAAATATGCCAATGCATGCCGTTTTTGCATACTACATGTATTATATATCAAGATATCGTTACAGGCAAGCAGATTTTACTCCGTTCTCTCGATTCCCATGTGATGATATGCCAGATCCGTCGCCACACGCCCCCGGGGAGTGCGGTTTAACAGACCGTTCTGGATCAGGAACGGCTCATACACATCCTCGATCGTCCCGGCATCCTCCCCGATGGCAGCCGCCAGCGTATCAAGCCCCACCGGACCGCCCCCGAATTTCAAAATCATGGTGGAGAGCATGTTGCGGTCGATGTGATCCAGCCCCAGCTTGTCCACATCCATCAGATCTAAAGCCGTGCGCGCGATCTCCTCCGTAATATTGCCGTCGTATTTTACCTGTGCGAAGTCCCGGACACGTTTTAAGATCCGGTTTGCCAGTCTCGGCGTCCCTCTGCTTCTCCGCGCCAGCTCCCTGGAACCGCCCTCGTCGATCTCCACATTCAGAATCTTTGCCGAGTGGCGGATGATAGTCTGCAGCTCCGGGACAGTGTAAAACTCAAGCCGGTGAATCATGCCGAACCGGTCACGCAGGGGCGCCGTGAGCATACCGGCTCTGGTGGTCGCACCGATCAGGGTGAATTTCGGCAGATCCAGACGAATGGAGCGGGCGCTTGCTCCCTTGCCGATCATAATATCGATGGCAAAATCCTCCATGGCGGGATAAAGCACCTCCTCAACCTGACGGTTCAGACGGTGGATCTCGTCCACGAACAGAATATCGCCCTCCTGCAGATTATTCAGTATGGCGGCGATCTCCCCCGGCTTCTCGATGGCGGGGCCGCTGGTCACCTTCATATTGACGCCCATCTCGTTGGCGATAATGCCTGCCAACGTGGTCTTTCCGAGACCGGGCGGGCCGTAGAACAACGCATGATCCAGCGCATCGCCCCTCTGCTTTGCCGCCTCGATGTAGATTTTCAGATTTGCCTTGATCTTTTCCTGCCCGATGTAATCCCGCAGATACTGCGGGCGCAGGGTTCCTTCGATCTTGATGTCTTCTTCCGTAAAATTGGTTTCTATCGTCCTTGCCATGCCCTGTTCCCTTTAAAACATTTTTTTCAGTGCGGCTTTTAACAGCGCGCCGCTGTCCATTTCCCCGGCATTCTCCACCAGCTTGACGGCGTGAAGGCTCTCCGCCTGCCCGTAGCCTAATGCGACCAGCGCTTCCACCGCTTCTCTTACCACGCCCTCCGTCTCCGGCGAGGACACACTTCCCGACACGATCTCCCTGCCGATCATGGTGTCATCAAAGGAAACCTTGTCCTTTAAATCCAGAATCAGGCGCTCCGCTGTGCGGGAACCGATCCCGGGCGCCTTTGCAATGGCTTTTGCATCCCCGGAAAGAATCGCATACCGAAGGGCGTCCGCATCCATGGCGGACAACAGTGCAAGACCTCCCTTTGGCCCGATCCCATTCACCGTAATGCACTTTTTGAACAGTGAAAGATCGTCCCTTGTGAGAAAGCCGTAGAGGGAAAACGCATCCTCCCTGACCAGCGTATAGGTATACAGCTTGATCCGATGCCCGATGGCAGGCAGATTCTGCGCTACCCTTGGAGAAATATGGATGTTATAACCGATTCCTCCCACATCCAGAACCGCGATATCCTCGGAAAGCTCCGCAAGCTCTCCCTGAACATATGCTATCATAATCCGACAGCCTCCGTTTTCTTTTTTCTATCAGTTATCATAGCATACTTTCTTTTCTTTGGAAAGCAGACGCAGATAAATGAACAGGAAACAGCCAAAATGCACCATGGCTGTCAGCGCCCATGAAATCGGGTAGGAAATATACAGAGTTTCAAGCGTCCGGCTGGTCTGGAATACCGTATAGATCCAGACAACCCTGAATACGCACGCACCGGTCAGGGAGACCAGCATGGGCAGCACGGAATGCCCCATTCCCCGCAGGCAGCCCACCAAAGTATCCATCACCCCGCAGAGGAAGTAGGGACAACAGATATAGAGCATCCGCTTTAAGCCGATGGCGATTACCGCCTCCTCCGCGGCATACAGCCGCAAAAGAAGACCTCCCGAAAAATAGAACAGATTGCCCAGAATCAGACCCGTTGCCGCCACAATGAGAATGCATTGTCCGGCAATGATGCCGATTCTCTTATATTTTTGGGCTCCGTAATTCTGTCCCACAAAGCTGACCGCCGTCTGGTGCAGCGTGTTCATCGCCACATAGACAAAGCCCTCCAGATTGGCAGCTGCGGAGTTTCCCGCAACGGCGTCCGCGCCGAAGGAGTTTACGGAGGACTGGATCAGGACGTTGGAGAAGGAAAATACCGCTCCCTGCAGTCCGGCAGGCAGACCGATCTTTAACATCATCCCCATCTTATGTCCGCTGATCCTCAGATTTTCAAATCGGAGCTTATATGCGGCATCCGCCCGGAACAGGCAGAGAAGAACCAGCGCCGCAGAAACAGCCTGCGAAATGGCGGTGGCAATGGCAACGCCCGCCACTCCCAATCCACAGACAATGACAAAAAACAGATTCAGGATCACATTGATCACACCGGCTGCGGTCAGGAAATACAGCGGCCGTCTGGTGTCCCCCACCGCGCGGAGGATAGCGGAGCCGAAGTTATACACCATCATAACCGGCATGGCGGCAAAGTAAATCCGGACATACAGCACCGCCTGATCCAGAACCTCCTCAGGGGTTCCCATGAGTTCCAGGGCATACGGTGCCACAAAGAACCCCACAAAGATCAGGATTACGCCGCTGACAAAGGCAGTCAGGATCGCCGTATGTACCATCTCCGAGAGCTCTTTGTCCTGCCCTGCCCCGAAATATCTGGCAACCATGACATTCGCGCCCACGGACAGCCCGATAAACACATTGACCAAAAGATTGATGAGCGCGCCGGTGGAGCCGACCGCCGCCAGCGCGTTGCTGCCCACCCAGCGTCCGACCACGATCATGTCCGCTGCATTGAACAAAAGCTGCAAAATGCCGGAAAGCATCAGAGGGACCGTAAACAGCATTATCTTGCCAAAGAGCGGTCCCTCACACATATCTATTTCGTATCTTCCGTTTTTTTCTTTTCTATCCTGCATGTTTCAACCATCCTTCACTCTTATGCTGACAGTGGTTTATTATACACCTTGCAGAAAAGAAATGCAAAAGTCTTTACTTGTTGTTGATGTAGTTGATCAGCCCCTCCGCCGCAATGATCTTCTGCATGAACGGCGGGAACGCCTGTCCCTTGTAGGAAACGCCCTTGGTCACATCGGTGATCACGCCGGAATCAAAATCGATCTCCACCTCGTCTCCCGCTTCGATGGCACGGGCAGCCTCGGGACACTCAATGATGGGAAGTCCGATATTGATGGCGTTGCGGTAAAAGATACGGGCAAAGGTCTCCGCGATCACACAGCTGATGCCCGCAGCCTTGATGGCAATGGGGGCATGCTCTCTGGAGGAGCCGCAGCCGAAATTCTTGTTCGCCACCATAATATCCCCCTTCTTCACGCGCTTTACAAAGTCCTTGTCAATATCCTCCATGCAATGCTCCGCCAGATCCTTCGGGTCGGAGGAGTTTAAGTATCTTGCCGGAATGATCACATCCGTATCCACATTGTCTCCATATTTAAAAACTGTTCCTCTTGCCTGCATAAGTCACATATCCTTTCTCTCATTATAAAAGTGCGTCCGGTCCGGAAATTCTGCCGGTGACGGCGCTTGCTGCGGCAACTGCCGGGCTTGCCAGATAGATCTCGGACTTTACATGCCCCATCCGTCCCACAAAGTTGCGGTTAGTGGTCGACACGCATCTCTCGCCCTCGGCAAGGATACCCATATAGCCGCCCAGACACGGTCCGCAGGTGGGGGTGCTCACCACGGCGCCCGCCTCGATGAAGGTCTTTAAAAGCCCTTCCTCCATGGCTTCCATATAGATGCGCTGGGTGGCGGGGATCACGATACATCTCATCCCCTTAGCAACATGGCGTCCCTTCAACACCTCGGCCGCGATCCGCAGATCATCCAGCCTGCCGTTAGTGCAGGAACCGATCACCACCTGATCGATGGGGATTTCTTCGATCTTGTCGATGGTATGGGTATTTTCGGGCAGATGGGGAAATGCCACTGTGGACTTCAATGCGGCGAGATCGATCACGTATTCCGCGTCGTAAACCGCATCCTCGTCCGCCTCATAGACGGTGAAGGCGCGTGTGGAATGCTCCTTCATATATGCCTTTGCGGTATCGTCCACCGGGAATATGCCGTTCTTGGCACCCGCTTCGATCGCCATGTTGGCAATGGTAAAGCGGTCATCCATGGAGAGATTGGCGATTCCGTCCCCCACAAACTCCAAAGATTTATAAAGGGCGCCGTCCACACCGATCATTCCGATCAGATGCAGGATCACATCCTTGCCGGACACCCACTTGGAGGGCTTTCCCGTAAGGACAATCTTCAGTGCGGTGGGTACCTTGAACCATGCCTTTCCCGTCACCATGCCGGCAGCCATATCCGTGCTGCCCACACCGGTGGAAAATGCCCCCAGTGCACCGTAGGTGCAGGTATGGGAATCCGCTCCGATGATCACATCCCCGGCAACCGTAAGACCTTTCTCGGGCAGAAGCGCATGCTCGATTCCCATCTCGCCCACTTCAAAATAGTTCGTGATCTCATTTTTTCTTGCAAATTCACGCACGCATTTGCAGTGCTCCGCGGACTTGATATCCTTGTTCGGGACAAAATGATCCGGCACCAGCGCAATCTTGTCCTTGTCAAACACGCCGCTTACCTTCATCTTATCCATCTCTTTGATGGCAACCGGGCTGGTAATGTCGTTGCCGAGCACAAGATCAAGATCCGCCTCGATCAACTGCCCCGCTTCCACACTCTCAAGACCGGCATGCGCCGCCAAAATTTTTTGCGTCATCGTCATTCCCATACTATAAGGTTCCTCCGTATTCCTAAATTCTGCCCTCATTTTATCACATACAGCGTTATTCTTCAAATATATATATTTCATATTTACTATAAAATTCAGTTATGCTAACATGATAAGAAACGAGGTGAATGTCATGCAGCAGCAAAATCTGAATTTATATCACATTTTTTATGAAACCGCATCCTGCGGCAATATATCCGCCGCCGCAAGGAATCTCTATATTTCCCAGCCCGCCATATCGAAAGCCATCGCAAAGCTGGAGAGCAATCTGTCCGTTTCCCTGTTTACCCGCAATTCCAGAGGAGTAAAGCTCACACCGGAGGGCAAACTTCTATACAGACAGGTTTCCACCGCCTTTCAGGCGATCAGCCGGGGCGAGGAACAACTGCGGCAGAATTTGGAGCTTGGCGTTGGTCAGCTTTCCATCGGCGTGAGCACGACCCTGTGCAGGTATATGCTCCTGCCCTATCTGCAAGCCTTCATCCGTGAAAATCCCCGCGTGAAGCTGTCCATATACTGCCAGTCCTCCTTAGAAACCATCGCCGGGCTGGAAAGTGGAAAGCTGGACATCGGTCTCATCGGAGAAAACGATCACATGGGGGAGCTTGCCTTTCTGCCGGTCAGGGAAATACAGGATATCTTCGTCTCGACCGGGGAATATTTATCCCATTTGACGGAATGCGGCAGCGGGGATGAAAACGAACTGCTGCGCCACGCCACGCTGATGCTGCTTGATAAGAAAAACATCACCAGACAATATGTGGAAAAATATCTGATTTTACAGGATATCACCCCGGAGCAGCAGCTTGAGGTGACAACCATGGATCTTCTCATCGAATTTGCGAAGATTGGAATGGGCGTCGCCTGCGTTGTCAGGGATTTTGTGGAGGAGGAACTGAAAAACGGTATGCTGATCCCCTTTCCCATAAAGGGAGAGATTCCCAAACGAAAAATAGGATTTGCCTATAAAAAACAGACAAATCCTACCAACGCCGCCGTTATGAAATTCTTATCCCTTGACCGGGAAGGAGGTAACGGCTTTGAATAAGTCGCCGTCATTCTCTATCACAAACATACCGCCCTGCAGCTCCACAAAGCTCTTTACGATGGCAAGTCCCAGACCGCTGCCCTCCGTATTGCGGGAGCTGTCTCCCCGGACAAAGCGCTCCGCCAGCCTCGAGGCGTCCATGGTGATCTCCGCCGCCGATATGTTTTTAAAGAATACCAAAATCCGCCCTTCCGTCACTACACCCTGCACATAGACTCTGGTTCCGTGGAGGGCGTACCTTGCGATATTGGAAAACAGATTTTCGTAGATCCGGTAGGTTTTCTGGCTGTCCAGCCGCACGATCGCCTTCTCTTCAGGGAAATCCATCCGCACATCCAGTCCGGCGGCGTCCAGCTTGTCGGACATCTCAAGCCTGACCTGTTTGATCAGGTTACACAGATCCACATCCATCAGATTCAGGGTGACAGCCCCGCTTGTTGCCTTGCTGACCTCAAACAGATCTTCGATCAGGACCTTCAGCCGAAGGGACTTTTTCTCCAGCGTGTCCAGATATTCCCGCCTCTGCTCCTCCGTGAGCGTCTCATCCTTCAAAATATCTACATAGGTGATGATTGCCGTGAGCGGCGTCTTGAGATCATGGGACACATTGGTAATCAGCTCCGACTTCATCTTCTGGCTTTTCACCTCCGACTCCACCGCATTGCGAAAGCCGGTCTGGATCTGTAAAAGCTGCTCCTTGAAGGGGTTAAAAATCCCCAGATCCTCCGTGATCTCCACATTCAGGTTGCCTGCTGAGATCTCCTCTATTTTATCAAGCAGAATCTTATATTTTAGCTGCATGCGGCTCACGTAGAACTTCAATCCGAAGTACAGCACCACGGAATAGACAATAGTCACGGAGATTCCCCCGTACCATAAGCAGCTGATCAATAAGAGCACAGCTCCGTTTAACAGCACAATCTTTAAAATTGTCCGTCCGGCGCTTTTGGAAACATCAATCTGCTCCAGCGAATGGTACAGCTCCTTCACCTGCCTTTTACAGAAGGGGAAAATACGGTAGATCAGGCTTCTCTTTGTAATATATTGACGGATGCCAAGCTCGCGCACTACCTTCAGGGAAAGCCCCACATACCACGACGCAAGGAACAGGACAAAAAGCAGGACCCCGTGCGCAATTCCTGCGATACTGGCGCCATTCCGGACGGAAAAGCCCATAAAGCCCGCCAGATCCTCCGCCGCAGTCCCCGAGAGGAACCGGACAATGCTTCCCGGAATGACCTCCGTCCCAAATGCCACGGACAGGATCACGATCACAATAAGCCCTTCCGGTGACAGGGAGAAAATGGGACACTCGGAGAAAGGGGTTTCCAAAAGCCGGCGCAACGGAAGCACCAGCGCAAGAAGTGCCAAAAAAGCACAGCAGAACGCAATGTATTCCATGATACCGGAGTCCATATAACAGTCAAAAAGCATGTTCTCCGCATAATGTCTTTTCACATACCCCTCAACCATGGCGTAGTTGCTCATAATGAACATCACCGCAAGCGCGGGTATCACCACAGAGAGGATCACCAGTATCACTTTCCTGTCTTTTACGGGCATAAGACGCTCCTTTCCGCTATTGTTTCTCCATCTTGTAGCCAACACCCCAGACCACCTTCAGATATTTGGGATTTCTGGGATCCAGCTCGATTTTTTCCCTGATGTTGCGCACATGAACCATGATCGTATCCGTGTTGATCGCCTTTTCATTCCAGATCCGCTCATAGATTTCGTCCGCCGAAAAGACCCTCCCCGGATTTTTCATCAAAAGCTGCACGATCTTGAACTCCATGGGTGTGAGCCTGACCGGGTTTCCGTCCACAGACAATTCCACCGTCTCCTCATTGAGCTCCAGTCCGCCCAGCGTAAAAACATGATTGTCTGATCCACCGCTCCGGGACATATTCAGATACTTGGTATATCTGCGGAGCTGGGAGTGGATTCTCGCCAGAAGCTCCATGGGTGTAAAGGGTTTTGTCACATAGTCGTCCGCCCCCATATTAAGACCCAGGACCTTGTCAACCTCCTCCGATTTTGCGGAGAGCATGATAACGGGAAACTCCTTCCCCATGTCCCGCAGCTTCATCAGCATGGTAACGCCGTCCATGACGGGCATCATAATGTCCACGATGGCAAGATGGATGGTCTCCTTTCCGATTACGTCAAGCCCCTCCCTTCCGTTGGCTGCCTGACATACCCTGTAACCCTGATTTTTCAGATAAATTTCCACGCCCTCCCTGATCTCACGGTCGTCCTCCACGATCAGTATGGTATAGCGATTGTTCTCCACAATGTTCTCCCCTCTTTGCGTTTTCTGCGCTGTATGGATTTTCTGCCACTTCTCATTATACGTTCCGCCTATTTTCCACGCAACGAAAAAAAGCCAAAGAATTTCTAAAGAATTCTTTAGCTTCCTTCCGTCAGCTCTAGCTCTGTATTTTTTTCATCTGGTAAAATACCCCTTGCTTTTCCATCAGCTCCTCATAGGTTCCGCACTCGGTGCAATGCCCGTCGGCAATGACGGCAATCCTGTCTGCATCCCGTATGGTGGAAAGCCTGTGCGCCACGACGAAGGTGGTTCTGCCCCGGGTCAGATTCCCCAATGCCTCCTGAATCAGCTTCTCCGAAATACTGTCCAGTGCGGAGGTTGCCTCATCCAGCACGATCACCTTCGGATTGCGGATCAGCGCCCTTGCTATGGAGATGCGCTGCCTCTGTCCGCCGGAGAGCATGCCCCCGTGCTCTCCCACGAAAGTGTCAAGCCCATCCGGAAGGCTCTCGATCAGATCCTTTAAGTTTGCCGCCTCCACCACCCGGGCCAGCTCCTCCTCAGACACATTCTCACATCCGTATATGATATTTTCCCTTATGGTTCCCGAAAAGAGTATGGAGGTCTGCGGAACCACCGCCAGATGCTTGCGGTAGGATCTTAAGTCAATGTCCCTCATATCCTTCCCATCAATAAGGAGCTTACCCTCCTCCGCTAAATGAAAACCGATCACCAGATTCAGGATGGTGGATTTCCCGGCTCCGGACTCTCCCACCAGCGCTATGGTTTCTCCCTGCTTCACATGCAGGTTCAAATGGTTCAGCACATTATGTTCACTGTTCTGGTAATGGAAGGAAACATCTTCAAAGTCAAAGACGCCCTTCACCTCTTCCAGTTTTTCCTTCCCTTCATTCTGCTCGACATCCTCAGAGAGTAAAACCTCACCGATGGAGTTGACGGATTCAATTCCCTTTGTGATGGTGGGTAGCAGGGTCACAATTGCGGACACCTGATTCACCACCGTGGCGAAATAGCTCTGGTAAAGAGTGATATCTCCTGCGAGAATCCGACCCTTGAGGGCGAGATACCCGGTAAACGCCAGACAGACCACCTGAAAGATCTGGAATACCGCCCATCCAACGGAGCCAAACAACGCCTGCACCAGATCCAGCTTATAGCCCTTCTCCGCCACGGTAAAAAGCTGTCCGCTCATCTTCTGCACTTCTTCATCCTCCAGGGCGTGCGCTCTGGTGACGGGAACCAGCTCCACCATCTCCATGACCCTGGCGGAGGTTTCTTCCATCTCTTTTCTGAACTCATTGTTGCGCCGCTTCATGGCAGTTCGGAACGTAACCATGGTGATTGCCGCAACCGGCGCCGTAAGAAGAAAGAACACGAACACAATCTTGCTTTTCGATGCCGTGACGACCAGCGCGACGCCGATGTTCAGCACAATGTTCAGAATGCTTAAGAACATCTGGGTGGAGAGCGTTTCCACCGCCTCCACATCCCGCATGATCTTGGATTGGAGCCGCCCGGACTGGGTGGCGACATGGTAGGAAATGGAAAGCTGCTGCAGCTTACGGATCAGGGCCTTCCTCAGCCCTGTTTCCGCGTAGCGGGTCGCAAGACTTTTATAGGAGGTGTAAAGGTAGTTCATGGGAATGTTTAAGACGATCAACCCCGCCTCCAGACAGGCATAGATCACAATGTTGCGAACCGTATTCACATTGTGTGAGGTTACGTCGTTTATGATATTTGCGGTAATAATAGGGAGCACCCAGACGCAGGCGTGTTTGATGAAAAAGCAGATCACTGCCATCACAAACTTATAGTAGTTTCCCTTATACAGGGAAATCAACACTGCGATCGGATGCCCCTTATGTTTACGGTAGCTTTCGATAAACCACTTTTCTGTATCAACTGTTTTTCTGGGCGATGTCTTTGTAATAAAGTCCTTCATAATGGTTCCACTCCTTTAGCATCCTTACTGTAACACAGATAGCAGTGCAATACTACAGTGGATTTGAGTGTTTTTCGCCAGAAACGCTGTTTTTTTGTCTGATTAGTTGTTGATCAGCTTGTCCTCTTCGTTGTTCCAGCTATAAAGCTTACGAACTTCCTCACCCACCTTCTCTGCGGGATGCTCGCTTGCAAGCTTTCTCATCGCCTTGAAGTGAACCTGCTTGCCTGCCGGAGACATATCCAGAAGGAATTCTTTTGCGAAGGAACCGTCCTGAATGTCCTTCAGAATCTTCTTCATGGTCTTCTTGGTCTCCTCGGTAATGATCTTGGGGCCGGTAATGTAGTCACCGTACTCTGCGGTGTTGGAGATGGAATATCTCATGCCTGCAAAACCGCTCTGATAGATCAGATCCACGATCAGCTTCATCTCATGGATACACTCAAAGTATGCATTTCTGGGATCATAGCCTGCCTCAACCAGCGTCTCAAAGCCGGCCTGCATCAGGGCGCACACACCACCGCAGAGGACAGCCTGCTCGCCGAACAGATCGGTCTCGGTCTCGGTTCTGAAGGTGGTCTCCAGAACGCCCGCTCTCGCGCCGCCGATTCCCAGTGCATAAGCAAGCGCCAGATCCTGTGCTTTGCCGGTCGCATCCTGCTCCACAGCTATCAGACAGGGAACACCCTTGCCGGCCTGATATTCGCTTCTTACGGTATGTCCGGGACCCTTCGGTGCGATCATGGTAACATCCACATCCTTGGGCGGAACGATACAGCCGAAGTGAATGTTGAAGCCGTGAGCGAACATCAGCATGTTGCCTGCCTCCAGATTGGGCTCGATATCGTTCTTGTAAAGGTCAGCCTGCTTCTCATCATTGATCAGGATCATAATGATGTCAGCCTTCTTTGCAGCCTCAGCCGCAGTATATACTTCAAATCCCTGTGCCTCAGCCTTTTCCCATGACTTGGAGCCCTTGTAAAGACCGATGATCACATGGCAACCGGAATCCTTCAAGTTGAGCGCATGAGCATGTCCCTGGCTGCCGTAGCCGATGATTGCAATGGTCTTACCCTCTAACAGTGCAAGATTGCAGTCTTCCTGATAAAAAATTTTTGCCATTTTCTTTTTCCTCCATTAGAAATGATCTATAACTATTTTTATAGCTATTCAATGTATGTAACATTTTCCGTACCGCGGCAGAGTCCCGCGATGCCGGTTCTGGCAAGCTCCAGAATTTCATAGCCCTCCAGAAGGTTGATGAAGGCCTCTATCTTTGCCTGATTTCCCGTCATTTCCACGATCAGGCTCTCCGGCGCAACATCGATGATCTTCGCCCGGAAAATGTCGGCGAGTGCGATCACGCCCTGTCTTTCCTGTGCCTTGGCGCGCACCTTGATCAGTGCAAGCTCCCTGTAAACACTCTCATCAGGCTTCAATTCCTTGATGTCCCGGATATCCACAAGCTTTGCCACCTGCTTTTCAATCTGCTCCAGAATCTGATCGTCGCCGTTTGTCACGATCGTGATCCGGGTGAAACGGGGATCCGCGGTCACGCCCGCCGTAATGCTCTCGATATTGTAGCCCCGTCTGGAGAACAGACCGGAAATCCGGCTGAGCACACCGGAGGTGTTATCTACTAAAAGCTGAAATACCTTCTTCTGCAATGTTTCCTTCTTTCCGCTGCACCCGGCAGCTACGCTCTTTTTCCTATCATAGCAACACTTTTTTTCCTTGTCAATGTATGACCGTCAGGAATGACTGCCATAAATGCAGGCTATCAGTTGTCGGTCTCCGCGCACTTCGGAAGTGCCAGTGTTCCGGTTCTTGCCACCTCCACAATGCTGACTGACGCCAGCATCTGCAAAAACAGCTTCGTGTGCTCCGGCACATCACACACCTGAATCATCATCTGGTTTTTCGACATATCGGCGATCTCCGCCTTCATCATATCGCAGATTTCCAGAATATCCCTGCGGTTGTTTCTGTTGTATTTGACCTTGACAAGCATGAGCTCCCGGCTGATGCTCTTCTCTTCCCCGAAGGTCTTTACCTTGATCACATCCAGCTTCTTGTTGAGCTGCTTTTCGATCTGCTCCAGGGTACGCTCGTTGCCGCTTGATACGATCGTCATGCAGGAAACCGCCGGATCGTCCGTCTCCCCCACGGCAAGGCTGTCAATATTGAAGCATCTCCTTGAGAACAGTCCCGCCACCTTGCTTAACACACCGGAGCGGTTTTCTACCAATACCGAATATATTTTTTTCATCCGCTTATCCTTTCCGCCCCATCCTGTTATTTGACCAGATCCATCGGATCGATCAGGCACTCAAGGAGCATGGTCTCATCCTTCTGCAGGAAGGCATCGAGGGTCTGCTCCATATTTTCCATGTTTTTCAGTCTGAGGAACGGGATCTCATACGCCGCCGCCAGCTTTTCAAGATCCGGGCTTCCGGACAGATCCACCACAGAATAGTGATCCTTGTAGGTATAATGCTGGTATTCCCGCACCATGCCGAGATAATTGTTTTTGAGCACAATGATCTTGACCGGAATCTCCGACTGTCTGATGGTGGCAAGTTCCATCATGGACATCTGGAAGGAACCGTCCCCGCATACGGCGATTACCTGTCTGTCGGGGCACGCCAGCTTTGCGCCCATGGCTGCCGGGATGGAATAGCCCATGGTTCCCATGCCGCCCGAGGTCAGGAATTTACCGTTCTTCACGATATGGTAGCCACAGGACCAGATCTGGTTCTGTCCCACATCCGCCACATAGACGCCGTCATCCGCCATTCTTTCGGAGAGCCTTGTGATGAAGGCTGCGGGATCCACATAGTCGGGATTGACCGTCCGCTGCTTCTCCATGGTCCTGCGGTAACCGTCAAGCGTGCCGATCCAGTCCTCATGCTCGCAGGAAAACTCCTGATTTTCCAGATCTTCAAAAATATGGGCTGCATCTCCCACAAGGGGGATGGTTGGACCGACATTCTTTCCGATCTCGGCAGGATCCACATCGATATGTACCAATACTTTATTCTGGGTAATCAGATCCGGCTGGCTCACAGCCCTGTCCGCCACCCTTGCGCCCACCATGATCAGAAGATCCGACTCATTCATGGCGCGGTTGGCGTACGCCTTGCCGTTGTTGCCCACCATGCCGTAATAGAGGGGATGCTTCGTCGGCATGACACCGATTCCCATCATGGTGGATACCACGGGAATCCTGTGCTTTTCGGCAAACGCCCGCAGCCCGCTCTGGGCATCGCTGAGCAGCACGCCGCCTCCCGCACAGATGATGGGACGCTTTGCGCGCTCTAACTCCTTGACCACCTTCTTGATCTGGACAATATGTCCCTTTACGGTGGGCTTGTAGGTGCGCAGGCTGACCTCCTCCGGATAGTGAAAACGGGAGATCTGGGCGTTCTGGATATCAATGGGAATATCGATGAGCACAGGCCCCTTCCTCCCCGAATTTGCAATATAAAAGGCTTCCTTGAACACACGGGGAATGTCCTGCACATTCTTCACCAGATAGCTGTACTTGACAAAGGACTCCACAGCGCCCGTGATGTCCGCCTCCTGAAACACATCGCTTCCCAAAAGTTCGCTGCTTACCTGTCCCGTAATGCAGATCATGGGAATGCTGTCGGCAAAGGCGGTTGCAATGCCGGTGATCACGTTGGTTGCACCCGGACCGGAGGTCACTGCGCAGACGCCCGGTCTGCCTGTCATTCTCGCCATACCGCTGGCGGCATGGGCCGCATTCTGTTCCGTGCGGATCAGTACCGTACGGATGTCAGACTGTAAAATACTATTGTAAAAAGGGCAGATGGCAACTCCCGGATAGCCGAAGACCACCTCCACGCCTTCCGCTTCCAGACATTTGATGATAGCGTCCGCTCCGATCATGTTTTCCTCCGTTCCAAAGCTCATTCACTTTGTCTGTTTTGTATACGCTTCCTAATTTTAGCACAGTGAAGTAGTAAAATCAACTGATTCCTTTTCCTCCAAGGCCCAGCAGCCTGCCCGCCACCTTCACTGCCTCCGCTGCGTCCTTGGAGTAGCCGTCCGCGCCGATCTCGTCCGCGTACTCCTGCGTTATGACCGCTCCGCCCACCATGATCTTCGCCGTGACGCCCTGCTCTCTTGCGTAGGCGATCACCGCCTCCATCTGTTTCATGGTGGTGGTCATAAGCGCCGACAGCGCTATGATGGCGGCATGATGCTTCTTCGCCTCCGCAATGATGGTTTCCTTTGGGACATCCTTTCCAAGATCAATCACCCGGAAGCCGTAGTTCTTCAGCATCAGCGCCACCAGATTCTTGCCGATGTCGTGGATATCCCCCTCCACCGTGGCAATGATCACAACGGGCATATCTTCGCTTTCCCTCTCCGACAGCATCAGCGGTTCCAGAATTTCTATGGAGCGTTTCATGGATTCTGCGCCCGCAATCAGCTGGGGCAGAAAATATTTTCCGCTGTCAAAATAATCTCCCACCGTGTTGATGGCGGGCAGAAGCACCTGATCCAGAAGCTCCTTCGGGGCATGTCCGGCATCCAGCGCCTCCTTTGTAATGCGGACAATGCCGTCCCTGTTTCCTTTCAGCACGGCGTCCCGCAGTTTCTGCATCGCAGGATCCAGACCGGTATCGGCGTCCTGCTTTGCACGATCGCCCGGGACAGCGTTTCCTGATGCACTGTTTTCTGCGGCGTCCCGGTTAAGGGCAGCCCTTTGCACAAGCGCGCGCTCCTTCTCCTCCCTGCGCTCCTTCACCGTTCCGGCGTAGGAAATATACTGCATGTCCGCGCCATCCTTATTCAATAAAAGATCGGAGGCAAAGGCGCATGCCATCAGCATCTCCTGAGATGGATTGGCGATCGCCATGGTAAGCCCCTCCCTGATTGCCATGGTGAGAAACGCCGTATTGACATAGCTGCGCTCCGGCATGCCGAAGGAGATATTGGACAATCCGCAGATTGTGGCGTAGCCGTTCTCCTTGCAGTAGCGGATGGTTTCCAGTGTCTCCAGCGCAGCCGCCTTGTTGGCGCCCACTGTATTGACAAGACCGTCCACCACGATATCCTCTTTGCGCATTCCAAGGGAATAGGCGCGCTCTGCAATGGCGGAAATGATCTGCTTCTTTTCCTCCAGACTGCCCGGCAGACCCGAGTCCGACAAGGGCAGCAAAATAAACATGGCGCCGTATTTTTTTACAATAGGGAGCAGCTTCTCAAATTTTTCCTTCTCGTAGGAAACGGAGTTGACCAGCGCCCGCCCGGGATATCGCCGCAGGGCGGCCTCCAGCACGCTGATATGGCTGGAGTCCAGCGACAGGGGCAGTCCGGTCACGGTGCTGACCTCCTCTATGGCAGTTAACATCAGTGACTTTTCATCCACGCCGCCCATTCCCATGTTGACGTCCAGCACCCTTGCGCCGTTTGCCTCCTGCTCCTCGGCAAAAGTCTTTACCATCTCCATGGAGCCTTCCTTCAATTCCGCCTGCAGTTTTTTCTTGCCGGTGGGATTGATCCTCTCCCCTACCGAAAAAAAGCCGTCATCCAGGGAGAATGCCCACGTTTTTCGCTCCGAGGTAAGATAGCGGATGCCTTCCCGGACATTTCTAGCCGCCTTTTTTGTCCCTGCCATCTTCCTCAACCGGCTGATGTAGGCAGGATCCGTGCCGCAGCAGCCGCCCAGAAGGGATGCCCCCGCGTCCCGTAAAAGCAGCATCTCCTGTGCAAATTCCTCCGGTTCCATGTCGTAGGCGGTGTTTCCCTCCCCGTCCACATAGGGCAGTCCTGCATTGGGCTTTGCAATGATGGGAATCTCCACCGCCTCCGCCATGGTGCGGACAAGCTCCGCCATGGCTGCAGGTCCCGTGGAGCAGTTCACGCCCACCGCATCCGCTCCAAGAGAGTCAAGCACCACTGCCGCGGTCAGGGCATCCGTGCCGTACAGGGTTCGCTGATCCTTTTCAAAGGTCAGGGTGACCATGATGGGCAGCTCACTTGTCTCCTTTGCCGCAATCAGCGCAGCGCGGCACTCCTGAAGACTCATCATGGTCTCCACGGCCAAAAGATCCGCTCCCGCCTCCTCAAGTGCCCTGATCTGTTCCTTGTAGACCTCTACCAGCTCTTCAAAATCCATATTTCCTATGGGCGAAAGCTGTTTTCCCGTCATGGTGATATTGCCCGCCACAAGAGCTTTTCCAGCCGCAGCTTTCTTGGAAAGTGCCACCAGCCGCTTTGTCATGGAAAGCAGTTCGTCCTGCAAGCCATATTCCGCCAGTTTGATCCGGTTTGCCGTAAACGTGGGTGCGTACAGAATGTCGCTGCCTGCCTGCACATATTCCGTCTGCAGCTTCAAAAAGATATCTTCATGCTCCAGAATCCATTTTTCCGGGCAGACACCCGCCGGCATGCCTGCCTTCATCAGGTTGGAACCGGTGGCGCCGTCAAGATAAATAATTCTGTCTGAAACCAAGTTTTTAAACTCCGATCTGTTCATGGAAAAAAGCTCCTTTTGTGTTTGGGGATTTGTTTTTCCCATATTAGCACGAATCCCGCAAATGCGCAAATGCCTGTTCTCTTTTTCCGCGGTTGATTTCGCAGCCGATCTGTGTTAAATTAGATATGTTCGATAAAAATCAGCATTGGAGGGTTACAATTTGAAAAAAAGATTTCTGCTGCTGTTTGCGGTACTGGTGATTGCCATCTCTGCCACAGGCTGCGGCGAGGATCCCAAGCTGGAAAAATTCCGCAACGACATGGACTCCTTCTGTCAGGATATTTCGGAGATTGATACCAACATCAACAACATCGATGCTTCCTCCGAATCCGCGAGGGATGAGCTTTTAGGATATCTGGATCAGTTGGATCAATCCTTCAAGGTTCTGGCTGATATGTCCGTGCCCGAAGAATTTTCCTACATTGAGGAGCTTGCCGACGAAGCGAGCAGCTATATGACCACGGCCGTGGCCTCCTACCATGAGGCATACAGCAACAACTCCTACAACGAATATACCGCAGAATATGCAAGGGAAAATTATGAACGTGCATGCAAACGCGTGACCGTCATGATCAAACTCCTTCATGGAGAGAATATTTCCGATGCGGATGTGACCGTTGAGGAAGTAACCGAGTAAAACAAAACGAATGAGGTTCCGCAGTCTGCGAAACCTCATTTTTTATGCTGTGCTTCGTTCTACCGGATCAGTTCATCCAGCGATCCGAAGCGGTATCCCATCTCCTCCCATTTTGTCAGAAGCTCATCCAGAATCTCCCCATTTGTCTGGGAAGTACTGTGCAGCAGCACAATGGCGCCGGGATGAATCCGCCCCGTCAGCTTTTGGAACGCCTCCTCATGGGAGGGCTGCTTATCCTGATACCAGTCCACATAGGCAAGGCTCCAGAAAAAGGTATGGTATCCCAGTTCCTTCGCCATCTGCAAATTCTGTGTGCTGTATTTTCCCTGCGGCGGCCTGTAATATTTGGAAATCTCGGTGCCCGTGATCTCCTGAAACAGACTTTCCACATCCTCAATCTCCTTTTTGAAGGAAGAAAGATCTGAAATCTTTGACATATCCGGATGATGGTAGGTATGATTTCCCACCGTATGTCCGTCGTCCACCATGCGTTTTACCAGCTCCGGCGCCGTCTCCAAAAAATGTCCCACAACAAAAAAGGTTGCCGGGACATTATGCTTTTTCAGGGCATCCAGAATGGGCACCGTATTTCCGTTCTCATATCCGCAGTCAAAGGTCAGATAGATAACCTTTTCTTCCCCCTCACCCACATAGAACGCATCATACTCCGCCAGAGCGTCCGCCGAGACATTGCCGCTGGGCTTTGTTCCCTCCTGTCCAAAGCCCAGCCCCCAGTTTTCCGCTTCCTCCACCCTGCCGGAGGCCGTCTCTATGTACGAGACCATTTTCCCCGCCGCTCTTCCCACAAAAAACATGGAGAAAAGAAATGCGACCGTCAGAATTTTTTTCATAAAAAGACCCCTTAATATACCGTTAATCCAGTATATTAAGGGGCTTTCACATTCATGCTTTCAAATCACTATACGACGGGGGTAACAGCCTTATTTACAGTGTCCTGCATCAGGCAGTAGCTCACGATACCAAGACCGAAGATTGTAAGTACAAGGTAAAGAATATTGGAGCTGCCGTTCTGACCCTTGATACGGTCGCAGCGCTCACCCATCTTATACATCCAATAAAGTCCATAGATGCCGCAGGTGATCAGGGACAGCAGGAATACCATACCGCCGGATGTAGCCGCAGGCTCTCCTGCAAGGGTATTTACCTCGTTGTTGATGCTGATCATCCAGTAGATACCGTAAAGGCCGCAGGTGACGATGGTAAGCACCACTGCGAGAACGATATTCCTGGGAGCGACAGTCGGCGCATAGCCTGCATTTACGTTTACGTTAACCGTCTGCTGGTAAGGCTGCTGCTGATATGTCGTCTGCTGATACTGTGTCTGCTGCTGATACTGCTGATCCGGCTGAGGGTTTGAGTAGCCGAGACTGGTTCCGCACTGAGGGCAGAAGGTAACGGTATCTTCAGCCTGTGCACCGCAATTAGGACAAGTTTTCATCTATTTGATTCCTCCTAAAAGTATAAATTTTTTATAAAGTCAGTTTATAATATCTCTGACCTTCTGTCAATATCCTTTAAAAAACTATGTGAGAACAAATATAAATATGCTATAATGGCACATGAACCTGACAATCCACATCATGGAGGCGGCTATGTATAAATGTCCTTTTGATTTTCTGTGGGGCGTATCCTGCCCCGGCTGCGGCATGACCCGCGCCTTTCTCGCTCTGCTTTTACAGCGCGACATCCGTGCTGCCTTCTACTACCATCCCCTGTTTCCCGCAGTCATCATCGCCGCCGTGCTGTTGGCGGTTCACTTCACCGGACTGCACCGTTTCGGCAGAAAGACGAAAAATATTCTGCTTTCTGTATTTTGCATGCTGTTTTTGATCGTTTATGTACTCAGACTGATCTTCTGTCCGGAGCTGATCTCAATCCGGCCCAGCCGCGGTCTCATTTTCCGTCTTCTGTCCCGTCTGTCATAACACAATCACTTTTCCCACCGACAGCTGCTCTACCCGTTCGCCCAGCGCCTCTTTCAAAAGTTTGTAAGCTCTCTTTCCGGTGCAGTGCCCCGTACAGACCCTGTTGATCCCCGTATTCTTTACACGCTCTGCAAATACATTTACCTCTGCCTCCGACTTGTTGAAAAGGTGGAAGCCGCCGATGATCGCCTCCACATGCTTGTCCGGGAACGTCGCCGCAACCTCCTCTATGATATTGTCAGCCCCGCCGTGGGAACAGCTGTTGAAAATAACCAGTCCTTTTTCCGTATCAATGACCAGACTCTGCTCATGGGAAAAATCATCCGGCAGAAAGCGCATGCCCGATCTGCGGTACATATGTTCTCTGATGCCGGCCTTTTCAAGCCCCGGCGTCTTGTGGGGAATCAGCCAGATTCCCTCTGCAATCCGGTAATCCCCGGTTACCGTAACGATACGGTCTGCATATTTTTTTGTGATTCCCTTGGGAATGCCAATATATTTTTTGAAAATAGAAAACTTCGCATAACAGTTTTCCGCAGTGGTCTCCCGAAAGCAGAAGGGCGCGATGTTATTTTGTTCAAAAAAGGTCTTCATCCCGTAAGAATGATCATAATGGGCATGGGACAGGACGGCACAATCCGCATCTTTGAGGGAAATCCCCAGTTTTTCCGCGTTTTCCGCAAACAGACCGGAGGCTCCCGCATCCAGCAGAAGCTTTTTTCCGTGTGCTTCAATCCAGATACTGAGCCCCCACTCTCCCGCAAGGTTTTCCATACCGATATTATCCGCTAAAATCGTCGCTCTCATCCTAACTCCTCCGTTATGCCATATACCCGTATTTTTTCCGTTTTGCCAGAAGGAAGGCAATGCTTACAAACTACCTCTCCGCCGCAGTGTGACCCTGCCTGGAGGGCTTTTGTATCATAGGAAAATTACGGAGTAATTTCCTATGATACAAAAAGAGAAGCCTGTTGCGACTTCTCTCTTTGTTTTCTTGTTTTATGCCTGCGGCTTGCTGAAATCGAAGGTGCTTCCGTCAATCTTTACTGCCTTGCGCTCCTCGGTTGTCGCCTCCAACAACGGCAGCTTACCAAAGCCGAACATTCCCGCTACAAGGGACTTGGGGAAGAGCATGATTGCCGTGTTGTACTTGGTCACGGTATCGTTGTAGAACTGACGCGCCTTTACAACCTTGTCCTCCGTGTCCGAAAGCTCTGTCTGAAGCCGCAGGAAGTTTGCGTCCGCCTTCAGCTCGGGATAGCGCTCTCCGATGGCAAGAATCCCCGAAACCGCCTTTCCCAGCGCCTCGCCTGCCTGATAGGACTCCACAGGGGAAGTTGCCGCCAACACCTTGCTGCGCAGCTCGGTAACCTGTGTCAATGTCTCCTTCTCATAGCTTGCGTACCCTTTTGTGGTCTCGATCAAATTCGGAATCAGATCCGCACGGCGCTTCAACTGCACCTCGATCTGTGCGCCCTGATTCTCCACGCGGTTTTTCAGCACAACCAGTCCGTTATAGGTTTTCACCAATGCAACAATCAATATCAGCAGGATTGCGCCGACCACTGCAAGTGTTATGTATAATCCCATTTCTTTTCTCCTTTTTCTGTTTTGATCCGGCTACCTGCGCCGTCTCCTCTGCATAATCTCGTCTACAATCTGTTGATTTTCTTCCAGAACGACCGCATAGATCAGGTAATCGTCCCACAGCACAACCTGACCCTTATCCGCCTCGCTGAGATTGGAAAAATCGTGGATGAAGTTCTTCATACCGTAAACATATTCCGCCATCTCATTTCCAAGCTCCGTCCTCTTAAACCTTGCCGTCGAGGATTTTCCGGCAATCCCCGCCGCGATGGCAAAGAAGGGGGTCCCCAGCAAAAGAAGCAGCAGGAAGAAAAATACCACCGTCTGAATCAGGATGCCGTAATATTCCGGGTGATCCCGAATGACCTGCACCTGCTCCTTGAAGGAAATATCCGGCGGCATAGAGTCAAGAAACGCCGAGTAAGCGTCCATATCCGGCATCATCCTATACATGAGGATGGCAAGCCCCATAAAGAGGAGGATCGGCACCAGACACCCGACGCAGGGTTTTTTCTTTTTTTCGGTGTTCGCGCCCTTCCTTGTCAGATATCCGGAGGCAATCGCCTCATCCTGCGCAAACTCCTGCCACTTGCGAGCCGCTCCCGCGTCATAAGTACCACCGCACAAAGACTGTATCAGGAAACGGTCGCTCGGTCTGAGCCTGCTGTCGGTCAGATCATCCGTGATCAGATCATATCTGCCGTTCTCCTCCCTGAGCAGCCTCATGGATTCATATTTCAGAATACAGGCGGCAACATCCTTCTGTGGTTCAATCTTCAAGTCCACCAGCAAGCTGATCTCGCCGGGCGAAATTCCCGTCAGCTTATCACGATAATAATCAAAATCCGCCGCCGTAATGAAGGTACTGTTCTTCATAATCTGCTTCTTTGCGCAGTGGAGGGCAACCCTCACCAGAACAAACCAGAAGCCGCTTTTCGCGACAAGAAGAAAGATTGTAAGAAGAATCAGCGCAACGATCACTTCAAATGTAGGATCGTCTTCCAATACCACTTTATAGGCATCCCAGCCGGTTATCACATCCTTCACCAGAAAACAAACCGGTATCAGCCACGCCAGACGCTCCAACATCGTCAAAGTATTTAACGCATTGCTGTGGAACACCTTTTTCTTACGCTTTTCGCGCACGCATCCCCCTCCCCTCTGTCTCACGGCTCCTTCCTTGCAACCATATAGGTATTTCTGTAAAGCGGCTGCCTTAACATGGAAGTATTCCAAAGCCGTCGAAACGTTTTATTGTCTACCTTGCGATTATAACATTTCTCATTACAGTTTACCATATCTTCCAGTGATTCCGCCAGAAAAATATTTTGTTCGTCAAATCCGACCACCGGAACATAGTGCAGCCAGTTCTTGTCCTCCCGCACCCGGATCATAACAATTTTTCTTATAGAGATCTTCACCCTCCGCCTCTATCTGAAAGTGTCTTAAGAGATACGCGCCGGAAAATGCGGAGCATTGATACCCAGTCTGGATGTCAATATGATTCTCCGATTCGATCAAATAATGATCTGCCCCACCCCCGGGCACAAACCGAAAGAAAAGTACGCCCATCAGAATCATATTCTGTGAGCTTTCCACTGTCATGATTTTTGAAGTCATGATTACTATAATCAGTATGCCATATTATCGGCAACAAATCCAAGTATTTGCATTTATTCCACCATTGATTTTGCCGTAATTAAGAAATTTGAATATTCAACTCAATTCAATGTTACCCTGGTGATCCACTTTTGAACTAATAACCTATGACAAAGGTGATAAATGAAAAACTAAATTGAATGCTGAGCAAAAGTTACCTCAAAAATCGTCCCGCCTGCTGAACCTGACTTAATACAAATGCATGCATCATGTACTCTCACAATTTCACGGACAAAAGCCAGCCCCAGCCCTACGCCGCCCAGCTCCCGGCTTCTGGATTTATCCACACGGAAAAACGGCTCGAACACTCGCTCCCTAAGCTCCTTTGGTATTCCGCTTCCCGTATCCTCTACCGACAGATAAACATGTTTTTTTCTCTGATATGCGGTTACTGTAACCTGTCCAAAAGGATGATTATATTTAATTGCATTCTCAACCAGATTGTATACCAGCCTGTAAATAAGAATATCACTTCCTATCATAATAAAATTCTGGCATTTTCCAATCAGCTTTATATTCTTTTCCCGGGCAAGAGGCTCAAGGTCTGCCAAAACCTCTTCAACAATAGCATCCAATATAATTTTATCATCCCTTCCCACCGTCTGAAGCTCACTCATGTCAAGAAGAGTCTTTACCATCCTGTTTAATTTATCATTTTGTTCCGTAACCATTTTTATGGTCTGCAAAGTGTCTGTATCATTTCCCGGGTGGGAGACAGAATTATATAAATCAAGCTGCACCTGCATTAACGCTAATGGAGTGCGCAGCTCATGTGCTGCATTTGCAGTGAACTGTCTCTGTATCTCAAATGCTTCCGCCAGACGCTCAAGCATCTTATTATAAGAAAAGCCAAGCTGGTTCAGCTCCTTAACTTTGCTTTTCTCTATTCTTGAATCAGACAGATTTTGAGCCTGCACCTCTTCAATTTTATCGGAAAACTCCCTGATTGGTCTGAGTGCATGCCCACTTATAAAATAAGTGGCAACTCCTCCCAAAAGTGCCAGCAAAACCATGATTATCAGACTGTTTCTTTTATAGTCGACCTTATTATTGTACACCTGGACTGAAAATCTATCCGCAAACTCATCCCACTTATCGTCCGGTATACTGATATATATTTCATCTGATTTGTTTCCTTTTTCATCCCCTTGTGACTCTACTGCATCATGCAGGGAATCAATATAATGCACACCATTTTTATAGACAAACATAGTCAGGCAGCCACATATAATGGCAATGCATAATGTAGTTATACATGTAAGTCTCCACTGTAGCGAAATTTTTTTCATTTGTCAGACTCCTCCCGTATTTTATAGCCTTCACCTACCTTGTTCATAATGGGATCGTAGCCCAGCTTCACCTTAAGCTTTTTTCTAAGTGAAGACATATGTACCCTGATTGCTCCGCTAAAGCTGTCTGCCGTGGCATCCCACACATGCTCTATCAATTCCTCCTGGCTTACCGGTCTGCCTATGTTAATAAGTAAATATTCCAAAATACCGTTCTCTTTTCTTGTCAGTGGAACCAGCTCTCCCTTTGCATATGCCTCGCGCTTAATTGTATCAAACTTTATTTCTCCGTATTTAAGACATACATCCTTCTGCACAAATTTCCTTCTTGTCAGGCTTCTGATACGTGCTTCAAGCTCCTGCAGATGGAATGGTTTTTCCATGTAATCATTCGCTCCTGCATCTAGTCCCTCTACCTTATCAGCAATCTGACCTCTTGCAGATAATATTAAAACCTTGGTTTCCTCATTATATTTTCTAAGCTCCTTAAGAATCTCCATGCCATCCATACCCGGCAGATTCAAATCCAAAACTATCAGATCATAATTCTCCGACAGTATATATTCAAGCGCCTCTTTCCCATCATAGCATGTATCCACCTCGTACCCGGCAGCATACAGACCTTTTGCAACGATATCACATATCTGTTTCTCATCCTCAACAATTAATAATCTCAAAATTTCCTCCTGCTTCTTAACAATAATTTTACACCTTATATTGTATAATACTAAAATCAGCTGGTCAATAATACAACAAAAAGGAGCGACATTATGTTGAAATACCAAAAAACATGTCAAATCATTCTGCTTATCCTTGGTATATCCATGATAACCTATGGTGCAGTCAGAGGTGAGGTGGATACCGTGCTTGGTAAAGCAATAAAACTATGTCTGGAGTGTGTCGGAATTGGATAAGGAAAAGAAATTACTATCAAAAAAGCTGGCAAAAATGCGTGGATGGATACAGGCCGCAGCAACGCTGCTAACCAATATTCATATTCCAAATTTGTTCAAGGGTAAAATATATCAGGGCAAAGCAAAAACAGTATGCGTACCCGGATTAAACTGCTACTCCTGCCCCGCCGCGACAGGAGCATGTCCAATAGGGGCATTTCAGGCAGTAGTCGGGTCATCCAGATTTAAGTTTTCATACTACATAACCGGATTTTTTATTTTACTCGGTGTGACACTCGGCAGATTTATATGTGGTTTTTTGTGCCCATTTGGATGGTTTCAGGATTTACTTCATAAAATCCCCGGAAAGAAATTATCCACAGCCAAACTAAAGCCTCTTAGGTACCTAAAATATGTCATTCTTATTGTTTTCGTTATACTTCTTCCGATGCTTGTAACGAACTCTATAGGAATGGGAGACCCGTTCTTCTGTAAATACATCTGTCCTCAGGGTGTTTTGGAGGGTGCTATACCGCTGTCTATCGGAAATCCCGCTATCCGTTCGGCGCTGGGAAAGCTTTTTTCCTTCAAATGTATTATTTTATTTACAGTGATTGTGCTAAGCATTTTATTTTACAGACCCTTCTGTAAATGGATTTGTCCGCTTGGGGCAATCTACTCATTATTTAATAAGATCAGCTTTCTCAAAATCACCGTTGATAACAGCAAATGTATCGGATGCGGTCAATGCTCAAAGGCATGTAAGATGGATGTGGATGTGTGCAAGACACCGGATCACCCTGAGTGCATACGCTGCGGTGCCTGCATAAAGGCCTGTCCGAAGGATGCCGTCTGCTACCGGTTTATGGGAAAAACATGTCAAAAAAATGACAACAGATAACTATTAAACATTTTACTATTATTTTTAAAGGAGAAATTACTCATGAAAAACAAATTATCATTTATTTCTATTTTTACACTCTGCATAGCATTATCACTTACAGCATGTGGTGGGAAGCAAGCTTCCAAAACAGATTCTAAAAATGCACAGACCGAAGCCGGCACAGAAGCATCCGGCAAATCAGATTCCATGCTTGATGATTTATATCAGCAGGAAAATCAGCTTTTTGCGGATCATGCTGATGTGTGGAACAGGGTATTTGGCATGATGAATAAAAGTGATGCTGATCCAAACGGAGATTATGCTGATTATCTTGCCGGTACCGTAGAATCAAACAAGGATTCCTTTACAGACGATGAGCTTAAAACACTCAATGAAGATATTGAAACCATACGAAAAATCGAAGAACAGATAGCAGAGCTTGAAAACAAAAATACATCATCAGACAACAAACAGAACGACAGCTCTGAAGCCTCATCTGTATTCACTGATTTTTCCGGTGAGGATTTTGATGGCAATACGGTGGATGACAGCCTGTTTTCCGGTAATGCAGTAACAGTCGTCAACTTCTGGTTTACCGGCTGCAAGCCATGTGTCGCTGAATTATCCACGCTTAACGAATTAAATGATGCTATCAAATCAATGGGCGGAGAAGTGGTTGGCATCAACACTGAAACCTTCGATGGAAACAAGACAGCTATCAAAGAGGCAGCCTCTGTTCTTGAAAGTCAGGACGCCAAGTACCGTAATCTGTCCATTGACTCCTCTTGTGCAGCCGGTAAATATGCCTCAGAAATCATGGCATTTCCAACAACTATACTCGTTGACAGAAATGGCAATATTGTAGGCGAACCAATGCTCGGCGGAATTGATAACAAGGACAACTATGATGCCCTTATGAAGCAGATTCAGTCTGTAATTGATGCAGACAGCACAAATAATTAAATATCTGCATATAAAAAGCTCCTGTGCATTGCACTGAGAGCTTTTTAACCTGCAAAGCCTGCTACACTGATATTTGGTGGACTCTCCACTACTGTTCTTTACTGTTCATCCCTCTGGATATCCGGCACAAAGGAGATCGGCGAGATATCGGTGATATTTGTCTCCCTGATCTCAATCCTTTGCAGGCTTGTGAGCCCGCTCAGGGCGCTTACACTGCTGATCGGATTTCCCGTCAGATTCAGAGTCTCCAGCTTCGTCATGCCGCTTAAGGCACTGACATCGCTGATGTTGTTACGATTTATCAGTAAGGTGGTAAGATTTGTCAGATCACTCAAGGCGCTGATGTCACTGATCTCGTTAAAATCCATGAGCAGACCTTCCAGCTTGGTCAATGCCTTTAACGGACTGACATCCCGGACGCTGTTGTTGGAAAAATGCAGCGTTTCCATATTTGTCAGCTCGCTTAAAGCGCTGATATCACTGATGCTGTTATATTCCATGCCTAATGTCTTAAGACCGGTCAGTGTTTTCAACGGGCCAAGATTGCTGACGCTGTTGTAGTTAAAATAAAGCCTTTCCAGCTCATGCATGTTGCTCAGCGCGCTTAGATCGCTGATCTGGTTCTTGCTAAGCTGCATGTCCTTCATTTTCGTTGCCGCGCTTAACGGGCTGATATCACTGATGCTGTTGTCGTCCGCCCAAAAGGTAACAAGCTGCGTCATGCCGCTTAAGGCACTGATATCGCTGATATTCTTATTTCCCAGAATATAGAGGGAACGCATATAGACCATATCACCCAGCGCACTGATGTCACTGATCTCGTTGTATCCGCAGTCAAAATACTCCAGCCTGACCAGACCGCTCAGGGCGCTGAGATCGCTGATCTGGTTACTCCGGAGATGGAGATAATTCAGGTTGACCAGACTGCCAAGTGCAGAGATATTCTGAATCCCCTTGTCCATCAGATTAAGTCCCTCAATCTCCCACACATCGCTTAACATGATATCCCCGTCGGCAATGCCGGTGATCTCTCTCATGGCTGCTTCCAGATTGGCATCCTGCCAGTCCATTGCACGATCCGTCAGTCCGGCATCCTCCCAGCTTACAAAATCGGGTGGCGACATCCGGCTTTGCAATTCTTCTATCTCTGCAATTCTATCCAGCATAGCCGAAGATCCGGTCGCATCATAGCCCTCTTCAAGAATAGCAATCGCCTGATCATACTCGCCCATTGCAACATATACTTCTGCCAGTCCGAGATATGCTTCCTCGCATTTCGGCTCAATGGCGATCGCCTCCTCATAGGCTGCAATCGCCGCCTCGTAATTCAGCTCCGTCAAATACTGCTTTGCCAGCTCCAACTGCTCCGCAACCGATTTATTGCTGCCGCTGTTGCTTACGATGGCAACAACAAGAACCGCAACCGCTATGACGGCGATCAAAGCGGTAAGACCGATTATGATCTTTGATTTGTTTGATTTCTTTTGTGGCATAATAACGCTCCTTGGAATGTCATTTCGCAAAAGAGGACAAACCAAGCCGTCTGACGGTTCGATTTGTCCCCAAAATCGCAATTCTTATGTTTTGTTCTAATTTACAGTTGTTTCTTAGAACTTACCGGCCTTTGCTGCTTCCTCGATGGAAACTGCAACTGCAACGGTAGCGCCTACCATCGGGTTGTTACCCATACCGATGAGACCCATCATCTCAACGTGTGCGGGAACGGAGGAAGAACCTGCGAACTGTGCATCGGAGTGCATACGTCCAAGGGCATCCGTGAAGCCGTAGGACGCAGGGCCTGCAGCCATGTTATCCGGGTGCAGGGTACGTCCGGTACCACCGCCGGATGCAACGGAGAAGTACTTCTTGCCAGCTTCGATTCTCTCCTTCTTGTAAGTACCTGCAACGGGATGCTGGAATCTGGTCGGGTTGGTAGAGTTACCGGTGATGGAAACGTCTACATTCTCCTTCCACATGATTGCAACACCCTCGGGAACGCTGTTTGCGCCGTAGCAGTTTACCTTGGAACGAAGTCCGTCGGAGTAAGCGATTCTCTCTACTTCGGTTACGGTGTTGGTGTAGGGATCATAGGAGGTCTCTACAAATGTAAATCCGTTGATACGGGAAATGATCTTTGCTGCGTCCTTGCCAAGTCCGTTCAGGATAACACGAAGCGGCTTCTGACGAACCTTGTTTGCCTTTTCAGCGATACCGATTGCACCCTCTGCTGCTGCGAAGGACTCATGTCCGGCCAGGAAGCAGAAACAGTCGGTCTCCTCCTCAAGAAGCATCTTGCCAAGGTTTCCGTGACCAAGACCAACCTTACGGGTATCTGCTACGGAACCGGGAATACAGAATGCCTGAAGGCCCTCGCCGATTGCGGCAGCAGCCTCGGAAGCCTTCTTGCAGCCCTTCTTGATTGCGATGGCAGCGCCTACGGTGTAAGCCCAGCATGCATTTTCAAAACAGATGGGCTGGATCTTCTTTACCTGCTCGTAAACGTCCAGACCTGCATCCTTTGTGATCTTCTCTGCTTCTTCGATAGAGGAGATGCCGTAGCTGTTGAGCACAGCGTTGATTTTATCAATACGTCTTTCATATGATTCAAATAAAGCCATTATTTTGTCCTCCTTTATCCTTCTATTATTCTTTTCTGGGGTCGATGATCTTTACTGCGTCGTCCACACGGCCGTACTGACCGCATGCCTTCTCGTATGCAGTGTTGGGATCGTCACCCTTCTTGATGAAGTCTGTCATCTTGCCAAGGCTTACGAACTTGTAACCGATGATCTGATCGTCCTTATCAAGTGCGATGCCGGTTACATATCCCTCTGCCATCTCCAGATAACGGGGACCCTTCTTCAGAGTACCGTACATGGTACCAACCTGGCTTCTCAAGCCCTTTCCGAGATCCTCAAGACCTGCACCGATGGGCAGACCCTCCTCGGAGAACGCACTCTGGGTACGTCCGTAAACAATCTGTAAAAACAGCTCTCTCATAGCGGTGTTGATTGCGTCACACACAAGGTCTGTATTCAGAGCTTCCATAACGGTCAGTCCGGGAAGGATCTCGGCTGCCATAGCTGCGGAGTGGGTCATACCGGAGCAGCCGACTGTCTCGATCAGCGCTTCCTGAATGATGCCTTCCTTCACGTTCAATGTCAGCTTGCAGGCACCCTGCTGAGGTGCACACCAGCCCACACCGTGTGTCAGACCGGAAATATCTTCTACTTTCTTTGCCTGAACCCATTTTGCTTCTTCCGGGATCGGTGCACATCCATGATGTACGCCCTGGGCAACGGTACACATTTCTTCAACTTCCTTTGAGTAAATCATGTGAAATCTCCTTTCAAAAATAAATATGATATCTTTTTATCATTTTTACCGTGTTCATTCTCTCACATTTGTCACAAAAAATCCAGTATTTTTTCAAAAAGACACCGATTATGACAGGATTACCCTGTCGTTTACCGACTTGACCTCTTCAAACTTGTGGAGCAGATCCGTAACCGTCAGATTTTTCTTCTCCTCTCCGCTCACATCATAGATGATTTTACCTTCATTCATCATCACAAGCCGGTTGCCGTGTACGATGGCGTCATTCATGTTGTGCGTGATCATAATGGTGGTCAGATGATCCTTCTCCACGATGCGGTCGGTGGCGGAAAGAACCTTTGCCGCAGTCTTGGGATCCAGCGCAGCCGTATGCTCGTCAAGCAAAAGCACTCTGGGCTTTCTTAAGGTTGCCATGAGAAGCGTCAGCGCCTGACGCTGTCCGCCCGACAGAAGGCCCACTCCCGTCGTCAGACGATCCTCCAGTCCCAGATCCAGAATTTTCAGCTGCTCCCTGTAAAAATCTCTCTCCTTGTTGGTGATACCGATCTTCAACGTTCTCGGCTGTCCTCTGCGGGCTGCCAGCGCAAGATTTTCCTCGATCTGCATGCTGGCGGCGGTTCCCGTCATGGGATCCTGGAACACGCGCCCCAAATACCTTGCGCGCTTGTGCTCAGACATCTTCGTCACATCGATATTGTCTATCTTAATGGTTCCCTCATCCACAAACCAGGTTCCGGCTATGGCGTTCAACATGGTGGATTTTCCGGCGCCGTTTCCGCCGATCACCGTCACAAAATCTCCCTCGTTCAGTTTCAGGTTCAATCCGCTGAGCGCAATCTTCTCATTCACCGTTCCGGCATTGAAGGTTTTTTTCAGTCCTGTCAGTTCAAGCACGGGGCGCACCTCCCTTTCCTGTTTTCTTGAAGTATTTCCCTTTAAGGTACGGGATGGCAAGGAATACCGCAACGACCACCGCGGAAAGCAGCTTCAGATCGTTGGAATTGAGTCCCAGCCACATTACCACCTGTAACACCAGATAGTAGATGATGGCGCCGAACGCCACGGAGAACAGCTTGAAGGCGAAATTTCCGCGGATCTTTCCGAATACCACCTGTCCGATAATCACGGCGGCAAGGCCGATCACGATAGCGCCCCTGCCCGCGTTGATATCCGCAAAGCCTTGATACTGTGCATAAAGGCCGCTGGCAAACGCAACGATACCGTTGGAGATCATCAGACCAAGGATCTTGTTCTTATCCGTATTGATTCCCTGCGCGCGGGACATGTTGGGGTTTGAGCCCGTCGCTCTGATCGAGCATCCCAGCTCGGTTCCGAAAAACCAGTACAGGATCGCCACAAGAATCACGATCACCAGCGCCACCACAAAAATGGTATTCCGATAGAACGGCACATCCTTTACATAGCGGAGGGATACTAACAGATCGTATTTATCAACATTGATTGCCTGATTTGCCTTGTTTCCCATGATTCTCAGGTTGATGGAATACAGACCGAGCTGCGTCAGGATACCTGACAGAATGGCCGGTATTCCGAAAAAGGTATGTAAGATACCGGTGATCATGCCCGCCAGCATACCTGCCAGAAAAGCACACAACAGTGAAACCCACACGGAGTGTCCGTTTAACATCATCATAATGCAGACCGCTCCTCCGGTACACATGGTTCCATCCACTGTCAGATCCGCCAGATCCAGAATTTTGTACGTCAGATATACACCGATTCCCATAATTCCCCATATGAGTCCCTGTGCGCACGCTCCCGGCAGAGCGTTTAAAAGTGTTACGATATTCACGTTTTATCCTCCTTCTGTAATAAAATAGATACAGACATGCAACATTATAACAAAAAGCGCCAAAAAAGAGAAGTCCTTTTTTGACGCTTTCTCGATCTTTTCTGTTTTCTGTTTAATCCGGTCTGTCCCGTTTAGTTGGAACCGATTGCCACATAGCCCTCGGGAACCGTAATATTCAGAGCCTCACAGTTTGTGGCGTTATACTTTTTCTGGAAATCAACCGCATACTCGATCGGCATGGTGGATACATCCGCACCGTTTACCAGAATCTCGTATGCCATCTCTCCTGCCTTGTAGCCGATGCTGTAGTAGCTGATGGAAAGAGTTGCCACGCCGCAGCCGGAGCAGATGCCCTCTTCGCCGGCAATGATGGGAACGCCTGCGGGGAGGCAGATATTGTTGATCACCTCGGTAGCGGATGCAGCAGAGTTATCCGTGGGAATGTAAATCACATCACACTCGGAGGCTGCCGTGGTTGCAACTGCCGCAATATCGTTGGAATCCGCGAAGGTATAAGGCTTGCAGGTGTAACCATAGCCCTCAAGAGCCTCGGAAACTACCTTTACCTGAAACTCGGAGTTAGGCTCTGCGGAACAGTAAAGAAGTCCCACACTCTTTGCATCCGGGAAAAGCTCATGCAGCATATCTGCCTGCTGATCCAGAGGCGCAAGATCGGAGGTGCCGGAAATATTAGAACCGGTCACTCCCGTCCAGTCGGAAAGCTGCAATGCGGTTGCATAATCTGTAATGGAGGTTCCCAGAATGGGGATCTTGTTGGTTGCCGCTGCAGCCGCCTGCAGGGAAGCCGTGGCATTTGCCAGGATCAGATCCACGCCTGAGGAAACAAACTGGTTTGCAATGGTTGCACAGGTTGCGGAATCTCCCGAAGCGTTCTGCTCGTCAAACTTCACTCTGTCTCCCAATTTCTCAGTGAGTGCTGCCTTGAAGCCCTCCGTGGCCGCATCCAGAGCCTCGTGCTGCACAAGCTGGCAGATACCCACCGTATAAGTCTTTTCGCTGTTGTCCGTTCTTCCCGGACCGGACTGGGAATCCTTGCCGCCGCAGCCCGCTAAAGCTGCCGTCATGACAAGAGCCATACAAATTGCCGTTAATTTTTTCATAACATATCCTCCTTTTGTGAAATATTCTTTCACCTTTGATACTGTGACGCTTTAACGCATTTAAGTATCAACGTTAAATGTAATATACACTTACCCGGAGGATTCGTCAAGTTCTATTTTTCAATTTTCGTAACAATTTCACCCTGTCTTTTGTAGATGCTTCCCTCGGGAAGGAATCCTCTCACGCTGGAGAGCGGGTACACATTGCTGTTTCTTCCGATGATCGTGCCGGGATTCAGCACGGAGTTGCATCCCACTTCCACAAAATCTCCCAGCATGGCGCCCATCTTCTTCAACCCGGTGGCAAGCTCCTCTCCCTCCGCTGACTTTAACACCACAAGCGTCTTGTCGCTCTTTACGTTTGAGGTGATGGAGCCTGCGCCCATGTGGGACTTGAAGCCCAGAATGCTGTCCCCCACATAATTGTAATGAGGAACCTGCACCCGGTTGAACAGGATCACATTCTTAAGCTCCGTGGAATTGCCCACCACGGCGCCCTTTCCCACAATGGCATTGCCCCTGACAAACGCGCAATGTCTGATCTCCGCCTCCTCATCCACGATAAGGGGACCGTTCAGGCAGGCGGTGGGGGCAACCTTCGCCGTCCGGGCAATCCAGATATTCTCGCCTCTCTTCTCGTAGCGGTCATCCGGCAGCGTATTTCCCAGCTCTATGATAAAATCATGGATTTTCCCCAGCACCTCCCACGGGTACTCCGCCTGTCTGAGCAACGGCGCCGCCATGGTCTCCGTCAGGTCGTATAAGTTTTTGATTTTCCATGCTTCCATTTTCCGCATCCTCCGTTTTGTTCGCCTCTCCGTCAAAATCAAAGGAGATGGCTTCATTTTCATATTTCAGTCCCGCATCAAATACAGCTCCCGATTTTGCGGTAAAACCGGTGATTCTTTCCTTGGTTTTTCCTGTTTGGAACAGCTCCGCGAGCACCTCATCGGAAAGCGGCACCTTCGCCACCGTATGGAACACCTTGAAGCCGCAGCCGTCGCACACAAGCTGCCACTGCGTCCGCATCAGCGGCTTTCCGCATTTCGGACAGGGAACCGCCGTTTCCTGCGGTTTCGGTTTTTCCGGGAAGTCAAAGACAATTCTCTTGTTTTCGTCCAGCTTGAGCGCCGCCTCAAACATCATGCCCGTCTTTGCCACAAACCCGGAGATGGGCTCCGTCCTGCCGTTTGTCAAAAGCTCCTTCACCGCAGCTTCCTTTAGCTTGACACCCGCGATCTTTCCGATGGAAAATCCGCAGCTCTCCGGATTTTCCCTGTCATGGTTCACACAGGCATACCCGAACGGCGTCAGTTCGATCTCTCCGCCGCACAGAGGGCATTTGACGTCCTTCAGTTTTTTCGCCTCCACATTCTCAAAGTCAAAGCGGACATTGCTCTGCCCGTTTTCGTCCTTCTCCAGTATCAGGCAGGCGTCAAACCGCTTTCCCGTCTTTTTGGATTTGAAGCCCCTTATGGTGGTGGTCGCGCCCTTTGTCAGAAGCTCCCGCACCTGCGCCTCACTTAAATCCTTCTCTGCAATCTTTCCGATTGCAAAGCGGCAGCCGCCCTCTGCGTTCTTCTCCCGGTGCTCGCACACATAGCCGAAGGGGCTTATCAGGATTGCACCGCCGCACTGGGGGCACACCGCATCCTTTACCTTTTTCGCTTCCACATTCTCAAAGTCAAATTTCAGCGAGACCCTTCCGTCCTCCTCCGTTGCCACCATCAGACAGGCATCGAATTTCTTGCCGCTCTTTGACTTAAAGCCCCGCAGGGTGTCCGTTCTTCCCTGCATAAGCAGCTGGGTAAGCTCCTCTGTTGCAAGTGCTCTGCCCGCGATCTTTCCCACGGAAAAATAGCAGGTCTCCGGTTTTTCACGATGATTTTTGCAGGTATAGCCGTAATAGGTCTTTTCCACATCACCGCCGCACACGGGGCACTGAATCCCCTCGATCTTTTCCGGTTCATCCTTGGGAAATTCAAAGCGGATCTTCGGCACATTGTTTTCGTCCCGCTCCATTTTTAACGCCGCCCTGAATTTCTTCTTTGATTTTGAAACAAAGCCTTCCAAAACAGGCGTCTGTCCCTCCGCAAGAAGGCTCACCGCCTCCTCCTCCGACAAGGCTCTGCCCGCGATCTCTCCTATGGAAAAGCGGCAGCCCTCCCCGCCGTTATACGACGAACATCCGAATCCGAAGGGCGTGGTCTGCATCGGCGCGCCGCACACCGGGCAGGAGACATCCAGCTTTTTCCTTGCCGCTTCTCCCCGGGAGCCCTTTCCCGTCAGGGGGCGGATCCTTTCAAGCAGACTGCCCTTTAAATCCCGCTGTGCCATGGAGATGGTTTCCCTGCGGATGAAATCCTCCAGTTTGGCGCGGTATTCCATCATATCCACGCTGCCTCTGGTAATGCCGTCCAGCCCCTTCTCCCATGACGCCGTCATGCGCGGGTTCAAAAGCTCGGGAACCGTCATGTCCACTGTTTCGTAAATCATTTCTCCCAACATTTTCGGGGACAGGATCTGGGTCTTGGTATTCAGGTTCAGATACCCCACCCTGACCAGCTTCTTTATGATTTCCGCCCTTGTGGCGGAAGTGCCGATCCCGGAGCCCTTGATCTGTGCCCGCAGCTCCTCATCCTCAATCAACTGCCCCGCATTTTCCATGGCAAGTACCATGGAACCGGAGGTATAGCGCTTAGGCGGCTGGGTTTTGCCCTCCTTGCGCTCATATCCCTGCACCGGAATCTCGTCTCCTATGCGGAGCCTGTCGGCAATGGCAAGCAGCGAGGCGTTCTCTTTGTCGTCCCTCTCCTCCTCCGTCTCCGCATCATCGGCGCCCTTCGGGGGCTTTGCCGCGATCTCAAGATACCCCGGCGTCTTAAGCACTTTTGTCCCGGCAAAAAAAGACTCGGCTCCCACGCCCACGGTCAGCTTGACCGTCCGGTACTCTGCGGGCGGATAGAAAATGCTCAGAAATCTTCTCACGATCAGATCAAATACCTTGCGCTGCAGCTCATTTAATGTATTCAGCTCTGAGAGCTGACCGGTGGGGATAATGGCATAGTGATCCGTCACCTTGGAATCGTCCGTATAAGGAGATTTTGCAACGCTGCGATAGCCTCCCTCCCGCAGGATCCGCTCCGTGAAGGCGGCGGTAGGCTCATAGCCCTTCAGCTTATTCAGATTCTTTCCGATCTCCTTCGCCACCGCGCTGGAAAGCACACGGGCGTCCGTTCTCGGGTAGGTGGTCAGCTTCTTCTCATACAGATCCTGCGCCACCTGAAGCGTCTCGTCCGGACTGATCTTGAAGCGCTTGGAGCACTCCGCCTGCAGCTCCGCAAGGTTAAACAAAAGCGGCGCTTTCTTCTTTGCGTTTCCAAGCTCCAGTGCCTTCACAACGGCAGGAACGCCCTGCAAGGCATCGATCAGGGCGTCGGCGCTCTCCTGCTTTTTAAAGCCGTTCTCCTTGTATAAAAGCGGGGATTCAAAGTATTTGGATCCTTCCACCGCCTTCCATTCCGCTTCGAGCCCGCCCTCCGTGAATTTTCCGATCACGCGGTAGAACGGGGTCTCCGTAAAGTTCCGGATCTCTCTCTCCCTGATCACCACCATGCCCAGCACGCAGGTCATCACGCGCCCCACCGCAATGGCGGTGTAGCTCTGGGTACCCGCCGCCTCATTCAGCAGATTCCCGTACTTCACGGACAGCGCTCTGGAAAAGTTGATTCCCATGGCATAATCTTCAATCGTCCGCATAATGCCGGACTTTCCGAGATTTGCGTACTCGGACATGGGTTTGGCTTCCCTGAGCCCTCTTAAAATCTCCTCCTCTGTCTGGGAATCGATCCAGACACGCTTTTCCTCCATCCCCTTGCGCACACCGCCGAAGTTGCGGATATTTTCCTCGATGGTCTGTCCTTCTTTTCCGGCATCCCCTGCCCAGTAGACCGTATCGATGTCCTCGCGGAACAACATGCCGTGAACCACATCATACTGCCTGCTCACTTCCGGCTTCACATGATATTTATATTCCGCCGGAAGAAAAGGAAGATCCTCCAGCCGCCATTTTTTGAATTTTTCGTCGTACTCCTCCGGGTAGACCATTTCCACCAGATGGCCGACACACCAGGTAATCACATAGGAGTCGTTCTCCAGATAGCCGTTGTTTCTGCCGGAAACCTTAAGGATCCGGGCAAATTCCTGGGCTACGGAGGGTTTCTCCGTTATGATCAGTTTTTTTTGAGTCATACATTATGTTGAGTCAAAAGACTCGTTCCTTTCACTAGCGGTATTTTTGATATATATCACTCAACATTTTTCTTCTTTTTTTGCTATTGTTATTATTGTGACTACCATCATTAGCAAAGAAAGGAGAGAAAAAAATGGAATGGTCAGAAAATGTTTTTACATCTGAACTGTCAACCTACATTTCTAAATTAAAGGAGGTGATGCATCAAAAGGGTTATAGTGATTACCAGATCCAAACCTACAATAAAACATGGCACACTTTGGTATCTTATTCGACGAATCAACCGGACCAGAAATTTACAGAAAATTTCCGCCAACAATTTCTTCAAGACGTTTATGCGGAATCTCTAGAAAGGCGCAGTTCTATGTATCGAATCACAAGAGCGATTAATATACTCTCCGATTTTACTCAATTTCATGTTATCTTCCGACAGTATTGTACATCAAAGACAGACTTTTCGGAAGAGTTAAAAGAAATATTTCTTGGATTTTTACAAGAAGAATCTCATCGTCATTTTACAGAAAACACAATGAAGTCTCTTCGTACAAGACTTCTGCGTTTTCATGATTATCTTTATGACACGGAGATCCGAGATTTTAGGGCTATAACAGGTGAAACGATAAATCTTTATGTTCTGTCCATGGCAAGGTTTTCTACAACTTATGTATCTGAATCGCTTCGTGAACTTCGCCGGATGTTAAAATGGGCTTTTGATAACCACTATATTGATACACAATTAGCAGAATACATTCCCCATGTAAAAAACATTCGTCAGCAAAAAATACCTAGCACATTCACATCTGCCGAAATTGAACAGATATTAAATTCTGTGGATCGAGCCAACCCAATCGGCAAGCGAAATTATGCTATATTTCTAATTGCAGCAAGACTTGGAATCCGAAGCAGTGATATACGAGCTTTATCTTTTTCAAATATTGATTGGGACAATAAAAAAATCTCTTTTTCACAGAAAAAAACCGGACGAGCTCTTACTCTCCCAATGCCCAATGATGTCGGCTGGGCTATCATTGACTATTTAAAAAACGGGCGTCCCGAAACAAATATAAAAAATGTGTTTGTTTCTCATCAATATCCATATGGTGAATTAACTACTATTGGCAATATTGTCCCTTGTCAAATGAGAAGTGCCGGAATAAAAACTCCTATTAATAGACGCACAGGAATGCACGCATTCAGACATGGGCTGGCAACACGAATGCTTGAAAATGACGTTCCACTCCCAGTTATATCACAAACTCTTGGACATGCTGACATTTCAAGCACAGAAGTCTATCTAAGAATCAGCTTAAAACAGTTATCAAAATGTGGATTGGAGGTGGATTTATGAAAAAAAGAACAGTAGGTTCTTTCAATGGTCCTTTTGCCCCTATGCTTGATTTATTTGTAAAACAAAAACAGGCACTCGGCTATGATTACGTTGGTGGCTATAGCGCATTACATGTATTTGATGTATTCAGTCAAAAATATGACATAAAAAACTACGAGCTAACAAAAGATATTGTTTTGGATTGGGCTCGGAAACGTCCTAATGAAAATGACGCCACTAGATCATTGCGGATCAGGTATCTCCAACATTTTTCTACTTTTTTAAATAGTCAAGGATATTGCGGTTATGTTGCTCCTCCACGAAAATTTCGCTCTTCACAACATACTGCATATGTGTTTACCAAGAATGAAATCCGTAAACTATTTTCATCTTTGGATCATATGAGTGTTTCACCCAACTCTCCATATCGCTACCTTGCATTTCCCCTATTGTACCGGATGCTATATGGCTGTGGTTTTCGTATATCTGAAGTTTTAAATTTGACAGTGGGTGATGTTGACTTGAAAAGCGGAATTATACATGTAATAGATTCCAAAAACGGAAATGAAAGATTGGTTCCAATGACAGAAAGCCTCCTGGTCAAATGTCGAGATTATGCTAGTAAAGTTCATGTCCAACATGATAAAAAATTTCCTTTCTTCTTCAAAAAAGATGGTACTAGCTATTGCGTGAGCAACATTGAGCGTCATTTTCGAGAGCAACTATGGTTGGCAGGGATACCTTATCTTGGAAAGGAACTGGGTCCTAGAGTTCATGATTTACGCCACACGTTTATATGTCACAGGCTAAATCAATGGGCAGAAGAAAATATTGATCTTACTACAATGTTACCGATTTTATCAAAATATGTTGGACATACAGGTATTACCTCTACACAGTATTATCTTAAACTAACTGCTGAGGCATTTCCAAACGTGCTTAAGCAAATGGAGGAATTAACCGGATATGTATTCCCTGAAATAGGAGGTGTTTCATATGAAGAGTAAAACTGTAGACTTTCCCTACCACTTAACGAAATTTTTCACAGAATACTTGCCAATACAACGTAACTTAAGTTCAAATACAATATCTTCATACCGAGATACATTCCGTCTGTTGCTTATGTTCTATGACACAGAGAAACATATAAAGCCAAATCGTCTAGATTTGGATATGGTAGACCGGAATAATATTGAGGAATTTTTACAATGGCTCAAAGAGAATCGAAATTGTAGCCCCAGTACCTGCAATCAACGTCTTGGTGCATTAAAGTCCTTCTTTTCCTATTTGCAGTTTTCCCTACCAGACAGGGCTTTACAATGCCAAAAAGCCCTTTTTATTCGGTCAATGAAACAACCAGATCCCGGATTTAAATACCTTACCATTGACGGCATAAAGGTGCTTCTTGAACAGCCAGACACTAATACAAAATACGGTCGCAGAGATCTTGCTTTACTTAGCCTTATGTACGACACTGGTGCCAGAGTCCAAGAAATTGCTGGCATTCGTTTTTCACATATCCGCTTTAGCACACCAGCAACAATTCGATTAACCGGAAAGGGTGACAAAACACGAGTTGTTCCCATTCTTTCCAGAACAGAAGGTATATTGAAACAATATACTAAAGAATTTAAAATTGCTGAGTCTGGAAACGAGGCATACTTATTTCAAAACCGAACCGGTCAACAACTATCACGTTTTGGGATCAACTACATTCTAACCAAATATGCAGATATGGCAAGAAACGAACGACCGGATCTTATACCCGAAAAACTATCGCCACACTGCATTAGACATTCTAAGGCAATGCATTTATTGCAAGCAAATGTAAATTTGGTTTATATTCGTGATCTACTCGGACACACAAGTGTAACGACAACAGAAATCTACGCCCGGGCTGATACAACTCTCAAACGTGATGCACTTGAAAAAGCAAATCCAATTAAAGACACTCCCGTCATGCCACAATGGAATGATGATGATGGATTGATGGAATGGTTACGGAATTTGATCTAGTATTACTGTTTTAGCGGGTGATTTCACCATCACCCGCAGAAAGGAATTATTCCTATGAAGAAAAACAAATGTAATTTTTGCATGAAAAATCAGCCAATAGTAAACATGGACATTACAAATGATTATCAATTTTCTTTACCCATTTTTTCAGGAACTTTAGTAATTACTGATAAAAAGAGAAGTAGAGAATACCTGTATGGTATAACTTATTGTCCTATTTGTGGAAGGAAAGTTACTTAATCTAGTGCGATATAGGCATGTTGACTGCTTTTTATTACAGTACATTCCGCAATATAATCAGAATTATCTATAACAGCTTTCCATTCAGCAGCTATCAACATAATGCTCAAATAAGATTTATTTAATCTTTTATGATGATTATATACTCTCCAAAAGTCAGCACTGTTAGTAAAATTAACTTTTACATGATAATTTGGAGAATTCGGGCTAAACACTGGAACATTGAGTATGAAAGCAAATTCACCTTTTACTTTATGATAATACGAGGTTTCTACTATATAAAATCCGCATGGATTTGATATAAACTTTGTGTAATTTTCTTTACACCTCATAAAATCAGAAAAGTGGCAATCCCCGATAGTATCATCTCCAGAAGATAAGCTTTCAATATACGCTGCATAAATTGTTTTTAATGTATCAGGTGCAATCCTAGAACCGGTACCAACTGTTCCACCACCGCCTGAACCTTTATGAATATTAACTTCTTTGATGTTACCAAGGATTCTCGTTTTAAATCCTTCTAACACAAAAAGATTTTTATCGTATCTATCGGTATCAAAATTGATATCATTACGAATACAAATAGCGAACTTATGATCTTGTTTAGATTTACTTCTAAAATGCGCAGTTGATCCCCCCATAGAAACAATCATCATTGGGGCATCACAATCATCAGTATCGCAAAAAAAGGAGGCTTTTTCACTTACTTCATCTGCATTAATAGATCTTCCATTCGGATTCCCAATACGTGCTTTTTTAGCCATAATAATTACCTCGGAGGTTTTAATAAATTATGAATAATAAAAAATGCAACTTATGTCAAAAGCAACACATAAGTTTTACATCACCAGGTTCAAACAATAAAGCTGAAATTTACATGCAAGGTATTAATCACCTAACATTCTATGGAGATGACAGTGCTGATTATATACTAAAATGTAATTATTGCCCTAAATGTGGGAAAAAAATAACAACGTAATTAACTTATCCGCAAAAAACAAATCATTAAATATTATGTGGAGTAAATCTTGATAAAAAGGAGAAAATACATGGATTTAAACTATAACTCAACATATTCTAAAACTAAATATAACGTGATTTATGTTGAGCTACACATAAATCAGTTTTTTTTGAGCCATTTATCTCTCCATTTCGAAGCTATTTTCCATTCTCACATATCCCGCATGGATATCAGTCTCAGATAATCCCTTACCCTCGCCTCAAGGTGCAGCTTTTCATCAAAGGAATCTCTCGAAAACAAATAGACATAGGACGCCTCCACCTTTGCCTTCCGGGCGCAGAGCATGAGCCTCTCATAATCCTCATGGGACACATAGACCCTGTCACTGCAGCAGAGTCCGATCATGGTTCTTCCCTCTCTGTCCTGCAGGATCATATCGATATTTCCGGTTTTTCCCACCCACTCCCCCGAGCGTTCATATACAAAGGGCAGGCTCCCCCGTCTGTTCTGTTCCTCCATAAATTCCGTGCAGATTGTCCTGAAATATTCTCCCGCATACCTCGTGAATCCGGGCGCAACAAATGCAGCATAGAAATCCTCGCTGCCCATACTGTGCAGACGGCTTAGGTTGGGATAAAGAAAACGAAAATAGAAATGTATAAAGTGATTGCGGATGCGGTAAATCCCCTTCTGTGCATTGACGCTGCCTGCGGTATCGTAGGAGAAAACCTTCTCCACGATCTCAAGCTCCATCAGGTTTTTCAGATAAACACTGATTTTTGCGCGGGAAAAGCCCGTATGCCGGTACAGATCGTTCAGCTTATACATGCCGCCCGCGATCGATGCCAGAATCGTGTTATATACCGCCGTCTCTCTCAGCTCCTCCGCAAAAAGGCGGTCTGCCTCACAGGACAAAACACCCGTGGGGGAAAGAATTGTGCCAATAATATTATCCTTTACGGTATCTTCTTTTTTAAAGCATGCCCACAGACCGGGGACACCGCCCAGCACGGCGTAGACCTGAGCGCACTGTTTCGTGTCATATCCGGGAAAGAACTCCCTGCAGTCGCGGAATTTCAGTTCTTTGATCTTAAGCAGACCCGAAAGGGAATGCGCCGCAGCCCCCATCCGCCTGATCATGCCGTTTTCTACCCAGCCGACGGAAGAGCTGCTCAGAATAATCAGTGCCTGTCTTTCCTCCGATGCCTCGCGCACAAACGAAACCAGCGCCTCCATAAAATCGGACTGCAGCTTTACCAGATGCTGGAACTCGCGGATCACAATCACGCTTTTTGCTTCTTTATCTTCGGTGAGTGTACGCAGAATATCTCCATAAGAGCCAATCTGTACCTCTTTGTCCCCGGCTTCGGCAATCTCCCTGCTCCACTGATAGAGCTGCTCTTTCGGGGAACAGGAACGCGCCGCATAGAAGCTTACAGGCTTGTCCTTTGTAAACTCACGCAGCAGAGAAGCTTTTCCGATATTCTTTTGCCCGTAAACCACCACAATCTGACTGCCCTGACGGCTGTAATACTGATTGAGCTGTGTAAGCTCCGCGCTACGTCCCAATAACATGCCTTCTCTCCCACGCTACAACATTTTGACCAGCATCTGCTCAATCTCATCCGCAGGCATCGGTTTTCCGAGCAGATAGCCCTGTATGATGTCGCAGCCGATGCGCTTCAGGTATGCGAACTGATCCTCGGTCTCCACACCCTCCGCAACCGACTCATAGCCCAGCTTATTGACCATGGCAATAATGGACTCCGTGATGATCCGAGTGGACTCGTCCTTTCCGACCTTATCGATAAAGCTCTTGTCGATTTTGAGCGTATCGATGGGCAGACCGTTCAGATAAGACAGGGAAGAAAATCCCGTGCCGAAATCGTCCAGTGAAATTTTCAAGCCGTAATCCCGAAGCAGGAGCAGCTTGTCCTTCACCTCCGCAAAGTCCTCGATCAAAATGCTCTCCGTGATCTCAAGCTCAATCTCGTTGGGCTTTACCTCGTACTTTTTCAAAATCTCCAGCAGCTTGGTGACAAAATCCTTGCGCTTGTACTGGATGGCGGAGATATTGATGGACATGACCATGGGAATCTGATACTTGCGTTTCCACTCGGCATAGTGCCGGATGCTCTCCTCGATCACCCATTTGCCGATGGGAATGATCGCCCCATTCTTTTCCGCAATGGGAATGAAGACTGCCGGGCTGATCATATGGTTTTCCTCGTCCTTCCAGCGGATCAGTGCCTCCACGCCGCGCAGCTCGCCGGTCTTTGTATAGTACTGAGGCTGGAAGTGAAGGCAGAAATTTTTGTTGAACACCGCTTCCTTCAATTTGTTTTCGATGGATACCGTCTGTAAGAAATCCTGAAGGATCGGCGCATCAAAGTATTGAATGGAGGCTTTCCCTGCCGATTTTGCCTTAAACATGACGATTTCCGCACAGTTGATCAGCTCAAGCGCAGACTTTGACGCCTCCGGGTATTCCGCAACGCCGATGCTGACCGTAAGCCGGATATCCACGCCGTTGCTCAGCACAAAGCCCTGTTTCACACGCTCCATAATGGTCTTGTGCACATGCTCCACGCTTCTGCTTCCGCAGGGATCGTAAATCGCCATGCAGTAAATATCGCTGTTCATATGGCACACGATACATTTCTCGCCGGAGAATGTCCCGAGGAACTGTCCGTACTGCTGCACGACCTCGTCGCCCACGACCATACCCATTCCGTCGTTGATCTTTCTGAAATCATCAATGTCTATGAACAGGACGCTGACAATGCTCTGCTCCTCCTCCGCCTTCCGCAGGAACTCACCCAGAAGCTTCACGAAATAGTTGCGGTTGTAGAGCCCCGTCAGCTCGTCGTAATACGCCATGTATTGCAGCTCATCGTTCTGCTGCTTGAATTTTGTAATATCCCGGATACAGACGATCTTGTCCGTGGGAGAGCCCTCCTCGTCGTAGGAAACCCTTGTCTCCAGCTCCAGCCACCGTCTGCCGTCCTTTAAACAGCACTCCACGCTGCTTCTTTCCTTGCCGGTTTTTTCCAGAAAAAGGACATCCCTCACCGGGATCATATACTGTTCCTGCAATTCATCGTACAAAAGCGGAAGATCCTTGATCTCCCTGATGCGGAAGGAGAACAGCTCATCCCAGTTTCCCAGCGTCACGATCTCCTTCTTTTCAAAGCTGAAATAGAGAAAGGCATTATGGAACGTGTCGCAAACAAGCCGGAACATCTTATCCCGGCTGCTCAGCTTCTGGTTCATCGCCTTCAAAAGGTCTACCTGATAACGTAACTCGTCCATATTGTGCCTCCCCTGCACGTTTCTCCCGCTCTGTCCGAAAGCGGTTGTTCCCCCTATTTCTTCACGATGTAGCCCTGTGCCTTCAAAAGCTCCGCACAGAGCACGGCACCGCCTGCCGCACCGCGAACCGTATTGTGGGATAAGCCCACAAACTTCCAGTCGTAAACCGTATCCTCGCGGAGACGACCCACGCTGATTCCCATACCATTCTCATAATTTACATCCAGGCTCACCTGCGGGCGGTTGTCCTCCTCCAGATACTGGATGAACTGCTGGGGGGCGGAGGGGAGTGCAAGCTCCTGCGGCACGCCGCGGAAGTTCACCAGCTTTTCGATCAGCTGCTCCTTGGTTGCTTTCTTTCTGAATTTAACAAACACCGCCGCGGTGTGTCCGTCAAGCACCGGCACACGGATGCACTGGCAGGTGATAACGGGGCTCTCTGCCGGAACGATCACGCCGTCCTTGATTTCACCCCAGATACGCAGAGGCTCCTTCTCGGATTTTTCTTCCTCTCCGCCGATGTAGGGAATGATGTTCCCCACCATCTCCGGCCAGTCCTTGAAGGTCTTACCGGCTCCGGAGATTGCCTGATAGGTTGTGGCAACCACCTCATAGGGCTCAAACTCCTTCCATGCGGTCAGCACGGGTGCATAGCTCTGGATGGAGCAGTTGGGCTTTACGGCAACAAATCCGCGCCGGGTTCCCAGACGCTTTCTCTGGAACTCGATCACCTTCATATGCTCCGGGTTGATCTCGGGTACCACCATGGGAACGTCCGGTGTCCATCTGTGGGCGCTGTTGTTCGATACCACGGGGGTCTCCGTCTTGGCATAGGCCTCCTCGATCGCCTTGATCTCCTCCTTGGTCATGTCCACAGCGCTGAATACAAAATCCACTTCGGAAGCGACCTTCTCCACCTCGTTGACATTCATCACAACGATCTTTTTCACTGCCTCCGGCATGGGGCTTGTCATTTTCCAGCGATCACCCACAGCCTCCTCGTATGTCTTTCCTGCGGAGCGGGGACTTGCCGCAATCGTTGTCACCTCAAACCACGGATGATTCTCCAGAAGCGAAATAAAACGCTGTCCCACCATTCCGGTTCCGCCTAAAATACCTACCCTCAGTTTCTCACTCATTTTTCATACTCTCCTCTTTATTAATATTATCCTGTTCCAGATATTCCTTGTTGATCCTGATGACCTCCGCCATCACCTCCGGCCCGGGCGCACCGAGCGTCAGCCGTTTCTCCACACAGGTCTTTAGGCTGATCGCGTCATAGACATCCGGCTCAAACCGGTCGGAAAAGCTCTTTAATTCCTCAATGCTCAGCGCATCGATGCAGGTATCGTGGTCGATGCAGTAAAGCACCAGCCTGCCGATGATGCCGTGGGCATCCCGGAACGGCACGCCGTGATTCACCAGATAATCCGCTGCATCCGTAGCGTTGGTAAATCCGTTCATGGCGCTTCTTGCCATGACATCCTTGCGGAATTTCATGGTTGCCAGCATTCCCGTAAAAAGCTCCACGCAGGTCTCGGCGGTATGCATGGCGTCAAACGCCACCTCCTTGTCCTCCTGCATATCCTTATTATAAGCAAGAGGGATTCCCTTCATGGTCGTCAGAAGCGACATGAGCGCACCGTAGACCCGTCCGGTCTTGCCGCGTACAAGCTCTGCGATATCGGGATTCTTTTTCTGGGGCATGATGCTGCTTCCGGTGGAATAGGCATCATCCAGCTCGATAAAGCGGTACTCGTTTGAGTTCCAGAGAATGATCTCCTCCGAGAACCGGGAAAGGTGCATCATCACCAGAGAAAGCGCCGACACAAACTCGATCAGGTAATCCCTGTCGGAAACGGAATCCATACTGTTAAGCGTGGGGCCTTCAAACCCGAGCAGGGACGCCGTATAATTCCGGTCCAGCGGATAGGTGGTTCCCGCCAGTGCCCCCGCCCCCAGCGGGCAGTAATTCATGCGTACATAAATATCCTTAAGGCGCTGTCTGTCACGCTTGAACATCTCAAAATAAGCTCCGAAATGATGCGCCAGCGTCACCGGCTGTGCCTTCTGCAGATGAGTGAACCCCGGCATGTAGGTCTCCAGATTTTCTTCCATCGTATGTAAGATCACCTGCAAAAGCTCCCTGAGCAGCCCGTCCATGGTAACGACATGGGCTCTCGTATAGAGGCGCATATCCAGCGCAACCTGATCGTTGCGGCTTCTGCCCGTGTGCAGCTTTTTTCCGGCATCTCCGATCCTCTCGATCAGCGTTGCCTCCACAAAGCTGTGGATATCCTCCTGCTTTTCATCGATGGCAAGGTGCCCCGCCTGCACATCCTCCCTGATACCGGCAAGCCCTTTTACGATGGCATCCTTCTCTTCGTTCTTCAGGATCCCCTGCTTACCCAGCATCACGGCATGCGCGATACTTCCCTCAATGTCCTGCAAAAAAAGCTTCTGATCAAACCCTATGGACGCATTGAAATCAAAAACGGCCTGATCTGTCTCTTTTGTAAATCGACCGCCCCATAATTGTGCCATATCGCTCTTCCTCCGCAAAATTAAATCTGAATTTGATAGTAGCATAAAAATCACTTTAATGCAATACAGCGTACTCATTTTTATGCCGTACCGACCGCCCTGTCACCCATCCGCTTTCCCTCACATACAATACTACTAAAACAGGAAAGGGATGGTTTCCGTGCCGGAACCCTTGTTGTCTTTAAAAAATATAGGCTACTCCTACCACAGCCTTCAGACGGAGACGCCGGCGCTCTCCCATATATCCTTTCACATTGACCCGGGAGAATTTGTGGCGATCGTCGGACCCAGCGGCTGTGGGAAATCCACGCTTCTCTCCATCATTTCCGGGCTTTTGGAGCCGGAGGAAGGCACCATTGCCTTCCACAACCCGGACGGCTCCCTGCACTATCCGAAGATCGGCTATATGCTGCAGCGCGACCATCTGTTTGAATGGCGCACCATCTACCAGAATGCCATACTGGGGCTGGAGATCAACCATCTTCTGAACGAGGAAACCGAGGCGGAGGTCATAAAGCTCTTAAAGGATTATGACCTGTATAAGTTTCGGGATAAGCGCCCCAGCGAGCTGTCCGGCGGCATGAAGCAGAGGGCCGCCCTGATCCGCACCCTTGCGCTGGGGCCCCAGCTTTTACTTTTGGATGAACCCTTCAGCGCGCTGGATTACCAGACCCGTCTCATGGTCTCGGCGGACATCTGCCGCATCATACGAAAAAGCAAAAAGACCGCCCTGCTCATCACCCACGATCTCTCGGAGGCGATCAGCCTCGCCGACCGGATCATCATCCTGAGCAGACGGCCGGCAACGGTCAAATACGAGGTTTCCGTACACCTGACGCTCCCCGACGATTCTCCGCTTGCCGCGAGAAACGCACCTGAATTTCAGTATTATTTCAATCTGCTGTGGGAGGCATTGTCAGATGAAGAAAAATAGACAAAGAAAGGATAACGAACTGACTGCGCAGGAGAAATATGTAAAATCCCTCCGACAATACAAAAGCAGGGTTTCCGTTTACCGGCTCCTTATTTTTCTCTGCTTCACGGGACTCTGGGAAATCGCCGCCGATCTTGGATGGATCGACTTTTTCTTTTTTTCGAGCCCTTCAAGGATCGTAAGCTGCCTTGTGGATCTCACCCTGCACAGATCGCTGCTTCTGCACACCGGCATCACGCTCTTTGAAACGCTGATAAGCTTTCTTTTAGTGATACTGGCGGGTATGACCTGCGCCACGATCCTTTGGTATTCCAAGACCGCCTCGGAGGTGCTTGAGCCCTATCTGGTGGTGCTTAACAGCCTTCCGAAATCGGCGCTTGCGCCGCTGTTTATTGTATGGCTGGGAACCGGAACCACCACGATCATTGTGGCAGGTATCTCGGTGGCCCTCTTCGGCGCCATCATCAGCCTCTACACCGGTTTCAAGCAGGTTGACCCGGAGATGATCACCCTGATCTACACCCTCGGAGGCAATAAACGGGACGCCTTCGTGAAGGCGGTTCTTCCGGGCAGCATCCCCACCGTCTTAAGCACCATGAAGGTCAATATCGGGCTTGCGCTCGTAGGCGTGATCATCGGTGAATTTCTTGCCGCCAGACGGGGACTGGGCTATCTGATCATCTACGGATCCCAGGTATTTCAGATGCACATGGTCATCACATCCATCCTTATCCTGTGCATCATCGCCATGGGGCTGTATCTGCTCATACAGTTTGCGGAGCAGCGTTATCTGAAAAAAACAAGCAAAAAATAACCGGACTCTTACGAGCCCGGCTACATAACGAATCCGGCGGCATCCGCCATTGTAAAGCTGAAAAAGGGACTCGAACCCTCGACCCCTTCATTACGAGTGAAGTGCTCTACCAACTGAGCTATTTCAGCACGCAACCTAAACTGCAGTCGCAACATTTGTTATTATAATCGGTCATTGTAAAAAATGCAACATGGAATTTGCAAAAAATCACAAAATCTGTTTTTCCTCTGCTCTGTGAACCGTAATCTGCGGAAACGGAATCTGTATTCCGGCCCGATCAAGCACTTCCTTGGTATTCTCCGTAAGTCTCCACTTCGCTTCCCAATAGTCCTCCTGTGCCACCCAGCATTGAATCCCCAGATTGACGGAAGAATCCGCCAGCGCATCCACATACACGCGCATGACCTGATCCTTTAACGGAGCTTCATCCTGCTCTAACATGGCAAGCAGCACTTCCCTCGCCTTCTTGATGTCGGAATCATAGGAAATCCCCACGGAAATATCCAGTCGTCTGATCTTCGCCTCCGTCACGTTGGTCATGCCGGTGTTGGCAAGCGTACCGTTGGGCAGAATGATGGTCTTATTGTCAAAGGTGCGGAGCTTCGTATAGAAAAGCTGGATCTCCGATACCGTACCCTCGTTTCCGTTTCCGTCCTCCTTAATGTAATCGCCCACCTTGAACGGCTTTAACAGAAGGATCAAAACGCCTCCCGCAAAGTTGGAAAGGCTGCCCTGCACCGCAAGGCCGATCGCCACACCGGCGGAGCCTAAAAGCGCCACAATGCTCGTTGCATCCAGCCCAAAGCCGGATGCGATAAAGAAAATCAGCACCAGATACAGCACCACCTTAGTGAGGGAATCCAGAAACTGGATCACACCGATATCCGCGTGCGCCCGGTGAAGGGATTTTTTTAATATCCGCCGCACCAGCTTGATGAGCTGCATGCCGATCAGGAAACACAGCACCGCCAGAAGCACACGCACTCCCAGCCTGAGCGCCTTTTCGGGAAGCTCCTGTATGAATTTCTCGATGACACCCGGCTTTATGTCAAGGTTCTCCAGCTCCTGTTCAATTTCATTGCTCATTTCTTTGTTGTCTCCTTAAACGAAAGAATGCTGAGTGACAAAGGCGCCAGCTTGATCTTGATTGAGAACGGCCTGTCGTCCCACTCCTGCGCTGCGGTCTTTTTGATCCTGCTGTTGACCAGTCCCATTCCTCCGAAGCGTTCCTCATCCGTATTCAGGATCTCCTTGTAGCCGCCTTCGTAAGGCACGCCGATTTTAAGCTGTAAGGGAATACCCGAAAAGTTGGCTGCAACCACCAGGGTGTCTTCCTTCTTCTTTCCCTTTCTCAGATAGGTAAGCACACAGTCCTGCGCCGAGATGCTGTTGATCCATTCAAAGCCCTCCGCCTCGCCATCCAGCTCATAGAGCGCCGGTGTCTCCAGATACAGCTCGTTCAGCGCCTTCACCAGATTTGCAACGCCCTCATGCTCCGGCACATTGAGAAGCTCCCACTGTACCTGCCTTGCCTCGTTCCACTCGTCAAACTCCCCGAGCTCCTGTCCCATAAAGAGCAGCTTCTTGCCCGGGTGCGTCATCATGTATGCATAGGACAGCCGCAGATTTGCAAATTTCTGATCCCTCGTTCCCGGCATTTTGCCGATCATGGAAGATTTTCCGTGTACCACTTCGTCGTGGGAGAATACCAGCATGAAGCGTTCGCTGTACGCATAAATCATGCTGAACGTGAGCTCATTGTGGTGATGGCTCCTAAAATAAGGATCAAAACGGATGTACCGCAGGTAGTCGTTCATAAAGCCCATATTCCATTTCAGGTCAAAGCCCAATCCGCCTTCCTCCAGTGCGCCCGTGACCATGGGCCATGCGGTGCTCTCCTCCGCAACGCTGAGTACGCCCGGATTCCTCTTTTTCAGAATGGAGTTCAAATGCTTGATAAACTCCACTGCCTCAAGGTTTTCATTGCCGCCGTACATGTTTGCAACCCATTCGCCGTCATTCTTGCCGTAATCCAGATAGAGCATGGAGGCGACCGCATCCATACGGATACCGTCCGCGTGATATTTTTCCACCCAGAACAATGCGTTGGCGATCAGGTAGTTTCGCACCTCCGCCCTGCCGTAGTTGTAAAGAAGCGTGCCCCAGTGGGGATGATACCCCTGTCTGGGATCCTTATGCTCATACAGACAGGTTCCGTCAAAGTTTGACAGCCCGTAGGTATCCCTTGGGAAGTGGGCGGGCACCCAGTCTAAGATCACGCCGATCCCGGCCTTGTGAAGCGCGTTCACAAAGCACATGAAATCCTCCGGCGTTCCGTATCTCGCCGTTGGCGCATAGTACCCGATCACCTGATATCCCCATGAGGCGTCAAGCGGATGCTCCATCACCGGCATAAGCTCCACATGGGTATAGCCCATCCTGCGGATATATGGAATCAGTGCATCAGCGATCTGCCTGTAATTTGCGTACTCACTGCCCTCCTCCGGCTTCACAAAGCTGCCCAGATACAACTCATACACACTCATGGGCGCATTCTTCCGCTGCAATCTGCCGCGCTCCTTTAACCATGCCTGATCTTCCCATGAAAAGCCGCGCAGATCCGTCACCACCGACGCCGTTTCCGGCCTTAGCTGTGCGGCATTGCCGTAAGGATCCGCCTTCAGGTAGGTGAGCCCGTTCTTTAATTTGATCTCAAACTTGTAATTGTCCCCCACCTTTGCATCAGGCACAAAGATCTCAAAAATGCCGGAGGGAAGCCGTCTCATCTGGTGAACCCTGCCGTCCCAGCGGTTGAAATCTCCAACGGTGCTGACACGCAGCGCATTGGGCGCCCACACCGCAAAGTACACGCCGTCACCCCCGTCAACCGTCACGGGGTGTGCGCCGAGTTTTTCATAGATCGTATAGTGAATGCCGTTTTCAAACAGCTCCTCATCCTTTGCCGTGATCAGGGGCTCACAACGGTAGGACTCGCCCCTGTTCGTCTCATTCCCCTCCGCATCCGTGATCACATAGCGGTATTGTCCGATTTTCTTCTCCGGGAGCAGCACCGCAAAAAAGCCGTCCTCGTCCACAAGCTCCATTTCCGCTTCCGACATATCCTTCAGGAACTGCACCTGTGCGCGCTTTGCCCCCGGCGCAAACATTTGGATCAATGTGCCGTTTCCCACCGTATGGGGTCCCAGAAGCGCGTGGGGATCCGATGCCTCCGAATAGATGATCTCCTCGATAGCCGGCCAGTTCATCAGCTTATACAATTTCTTTGTCATGCGCTTTTCCTCCCTCTATTCAATACTGTGTATAAACAGTCCGCTCCTCAATTTCGGTTCAAACCATGTGGACTTCGGCGGCATCAACAGCCCGGCGTCCGCCACGGCAAACAGTTCCGCAATGGATGTGGGGTAAAGGGAAAAGGCAACCGCCATATCCGTATGCACCCTTCTCTCCAGCTCGGAAAGCCCTCTGATTCCGCCCACGAAATCAATTCTCTTATCCGTCTTGGGATCTTTAATTCCAAGTACGGGGCCAAGCAGTGTATCCTGCAAAAGCGAAACATCCAGCCCCTCTACCGGATTTGTTTTCTTCACTGCATCTGTATTCTTTGCACTCAGGCAATACCAGCGTCCTCCCAGATACATGCCGAACTGTCCCTTCCTCGCAGGTCTGACCGCCTCTTTTCCCGTGCACACGACGGAGAATTGTTCTTCAATCTCTTGAAGAAACGCTTCCTCCGTCAATCCGTTCAGATCCCTTACCACCCGGTTGTAATCTAAAATCTTCAACTCGCTGTCCGGGAACAGCACCGAGAGAAAGTAATTAAATTCCTCCTCCCCCGTGTAGCCCGGATGCTCCCTCCGCCTTTTCTGTCCTACCTTCACGGCAGAGGCACAGCGGTGATGTCCGTCCGCAATATAGATCTGCTCCATCCCCGCCAACAGATCACGGATGCGTCCGGTATCCTCTTCCCCCTCCACCCGGTACACTCTGTGGGAGATGCCGTCCTCTGAGGTGAAATCATAGAGCGGCGCATTCTTTTTCTGCCGCAGCACCACCTCCCGCAGGTCATCCCTGTCTCTGTACGCAAGAAAGATGGGGCCGGTCTGCGCGTTCAGCGCATCCACATGGCGGATCCTGTCCTCCTCCTTGTCCGCGCGGGTATTTTCATGTTTTTTAATCACACCCCGCTCGTAATCGTCGATGGACGCACAGCCCACAATCCCCGTCTGGCTCCTTCCGTCCATCACAAGCTCATACAGATAATAACAGGGCTTCTCCTCCGTCATATAAACGCCGTTTTGTATCTGTTCCGCAAGAAGCTCGCTTGCTTTTTCATACACACGCGCATCATAGGTATCTACACTGTCGTCAAAACAGGTCTCCGCACGGTCAATCCGCAAAAAAGAAAGAGGAGCATCCTTTACAGCTTCCTTTGCCTCCTGTCTGTTGTAAACATCATAGGGAAGCGCCGCCGTCTGCTCCGCCAATCCCTGCGCCGGTCTGATTGCCCGAAAAGGTCTGATCACTGCCATCTGCATTCTCCTCTTTCGCTACTCTTTACTTGATTCTTATTCTATCAAAAAAAATTCCCCACCACAACCCCTTATAAAATTAAGGCTTTTCACGGACAGATATTGATGATAGAATAATAGGCATCATAAGAAAAAAGGATGTGACAATTGTGACAGCAGAAGACAGAAAATTATTATCCCGCATCAACAAATATGCCGAGCAGGTCATGGGTGACATCAATCCCCAGAAGGTTCCTGTCTCCGCGCAGCTTGAAAAGCTCCGTCCCATCATGCAGGAAATTGCAGAGGAACAGGGCGTAGCGCTTGAGGATCTTTTCATCCGCTATATGGATCTGCAAAGTGAGGCAGCATGCCTTGCCGATGCCAAGATGAAGGACGCGCTTGCGGAGGATATGGACAACGACAGCGATCACCCTTTCCTGTACCGCTGAACAAATACAAAAAAGGAGGTGCCCCCACAAGGGCTTTCCTCCTTTTTTTTGCATCATAGGTTTTCCTATGATACAATTTTCTATTCCTTTTCCAGATAAATGACGCCCATCCAGTAGTAGCCATAAAGCTCTGCGTCCTCATCCGTCAGGTAATCGTACACCTCGCGTCCGATCCGGTTGAATATCTCATCATCCAGAGCGTACTCCGTGCGCAGTCTGGCGGTTCCGTTCTCCTCAAGCTGCTCCGCCAGCTTCTCGGCGATCCGGTCATAGGTGTAATACATGCCGTTCAGGCGGTAAAATTCCTTCTGTCCGTTATTCGCCGCATAATTTCTCAGACAGCCGTCCAGCGCATAGTCGGCATCCTCGGTAAGCGTGCGCCTGCCAGCCTCGTCCGGCAGATTTAAGAGCGCATTCTGCAAAAACTCATTATCGTTGTTGGTAACGTCGAGAATCTCCCACTCCCCGTCGATCCGCACCTTGTTCCATGCATGGGGAAGCGTTCCCTCAAGCGTTCCGGTAACCACCACGCTGTCAAGCCCTGCGGCGTCCGCCAAGAGCTTGAACGCTGCCGCATAGCCGGCGCACACGCACCTTCCGTTTAACAGCGCGCCGTATGCCGTAAACGAATCCCGGAACTCGCTGTCCACATACCGGAAGTCATTGCTCTCCGCATTTTCCAGCGCGTCGTCGTCATATTCGCAGGTATCGCAGAGGTACTGGTTAATAGCAAACTCCTTCTCCAGATCCGTCATATCGTCGGTGATCAGGTTTCTTGTCACCTGCAGCACCGCCTGTTTGATCTCGTTCTGCTTCTCGCTCAGCGACTCCGCAGTCTCCTCATAGACCACCTTTACAGCCGTCCCCGCCCTGTTGATGCGGTAGCCCTCGATTCCCAGTATCAGGGGATTCTGATAGTACGCCTCCAGAAGTGCGTCCGCCAGCATATCGCTATCCGCTGCTTCCGGGAACTGCGATACATCGATCACGCCGGTTCCCGCCAGCATGTTCATGGCAAGGTACTCTGAGAGCGCACTGTTTGCCGTGACGGGAATGTCGATCCTCTTAATCTTGATGGGCGCGATCTCCTCCTTTGCAAAGGTAATGTCGTTTCGCAGAACCACATCGCCCGCCTTCTTGCGCAGCAGATCCTCCCGCTCCTCTAAAAAGCGGAGATCCTCCTCAAGATGACTCTCGTCGTAATCCTCCAGACAGGCAACGTCCTCAAAGGGCGTACCCTCAATGCGGTAAGGAACCTTCAGTACGTTGACATTTTTTCCCTCCACATAGTTTCCGTCCTCATCCGTGTAGATGTACCTGTCCTCCACCACAACGGCATGCTCGGTATCGTAGTCGATCAGCTTCATGGCGGTGGAACCGTCAGCCATGGTCACATAGCCGTAAGGGGAAATGCTCTCCAGCGTGTCATACTTTCCGGAATGGTATCCGTTTTTCCCCCATGTGTTGAATGCAACGCCGATGGGAATGTTCTCCTGAATATCCAGAATGTCCACGGGATTGCTCATCATGGAGCTTCCCTCCCCGGACACGGCGATCACATAATAGCGGTATCTGGTATCCGTATCCCAGACATTGACGGGCTCCTCCCCGTATTCCGCGATCCGGCTCTCCCTGCAGGCATCATTGTACCAGTCATCCTCTGCCACGGAATAATTGCGGAAGCTGTAATTTGCGGTCACGGAGCCATACTCCGGCGCCTCCGAGCTCCAGTCCGTGGCATCCTCCGTGATGCCGATCACATTCAGAAAGGTATCCGACCCGGAATCCTCCCGGAAGGTCAGTTTGCAGACAAAATACTGCTCCGCACCCTCCACTTCCGTCCATGTGAAATGTACCCTGCCGTCCTCCGTATACATGTAGGTCAGTCTGGGTGTGTCCTGCAGCTCTCCCAGAACGGTCACAACCTGTACCGTGGGCGTATCCAGCCATTCACCCGTTTCGATGTCCACATAGCTTGCAAGATACATGGTTCCCAGATTTCCCCAGTCCGTTCCCGCATCATGGGGGAAGAGCTGTGTATCGTCATGGGTATATTTTCCTGCCGTAACCGTATCCAGCGTTCCGACCCGGATTAACCCCGCCGGATAGTTTGACGGAGACAGGGTCACGATGCCGCTCTCCTTGTCGTAATCCCAGTTATTGCCGATCCTGTGCGAAAGCTGAGGGTCCTCATACAAGGCAAAAAGCTCCGTCCAGTACTCCACATCCAGCTTTTCCACATCAAAAGACAGCTTAATGGAAATACCGTCCGATCTGCCGATCCCCGCAATGGGCGTCCCATATGTATAGCCATAGGGCGACTGCGCATCCTTGTACCTGTCGAGAACCTGCCCTGCCAGAAGCATGCTCTCCACATACTCATCATCTCCATAAACCGTTTCTTCCGATGGCTGTGTCCCATCCGTCCCGGCTGTCGTTGTCTCCTCCGACGGCTGCTGCTTTTCTGATGCACTTTCCCCGGCTGCGGGCACGCTTTCCGGCACCGTCAGCCGCCCTGCAAGGAAGCCGCCGCCAAAGGAGCCCGCAAGCAGGGCTGCACAGACAAGTACCGTTATGATTCTGTTTCGTGTTTTCTTTTTCTCCATATCACCTTCACCGCTTTTCAGTAGGTCAATCGGTCAGGATCTGTGTTAAAATGTCCCGCATGGTCTCAACATCCGTTGTCTGTGCGCCGACGATCACATATCCCTTTTCCTCTTCATATGCCGCCATCAATCCGCCCTGTGCATAGGCAAATCTGACCGGCACACCCTGTATCTCTTCCTTCCACGCGCTGTTTTCCGAAAACTCCATGGGAAGAACAGCCTTTCGCTCCACGGTGATCTTCTCCTCAACAAAAAGATCCTTTCCGTTTTCTCCGCTGCCCAGATGGAGCCTTGTGCCTTCCTGTGAGTTCTCCCCCGTCCTGTTCATCTGCGGAATCAATAAAAGTGCTAAGAGCACGGCGGCAGCCGCCGTCACACACAACACCGTAATCCTGCGGATTCGATTGCTTTTCCTCCCGAAAGCTGCGGTCTTTGTCCTGCGGATCAAATCCCGGGGCGCGTGCAACGCCTCCTGCTCCTGCCCATACTGTTGTCGGAACTCCTGCTCTTTCATGGCAGTTCCTCCCCTTCCAATTCTATTTTCAACATCTGTCTCGCCCTGTGCAGCCTCGACTTCACGGTGGATTCCATCTCTCCGAGAATACCGGCGATCTGCTCCACGCCCATTTCCTCATAGTAGAATAAATGTACTGCAATACGGTACTTTTCCGGGAGCCCTGCCACAGCCGCACTCACCGGCGATCCTGCATTCTCCACCCTCTCATATTCCCTGTCCGACTGTCCGTCGACGCTTTGGTTCTCTTCCTCACCGTCGAAAAACACCACTTTTCTGTTCCATGCACTGCCGTGATGCTTTGCGGCGCAGTTTATGGTCACCCGGATGAGCCATGCCTTCAGATGTTCCTCGTTCTCAATGCGGCTGCGGTAACGTACCAGCCTCAAAAACACTTCCTGAAAGACATCCTCCGCATCTTCTCTGTTTCTCATCTCATTCATGGCAATGCGGTACACCATATCTGCATATTGATCGATCATCTCTTCCGTAGAGGGAAGGATTTCTTTTTTTCTCATAAGTTCTCCCCCGGTATATTACTGACATCCGTAACTTTCAGTATACGCTACCGGGGAAGAATTTCCAAACACTTTTTAGTACTCTCTTATTTTGGCAGTGGCAAGAGCTTCTGCCGCAACTGCCTCCATATCCACTTTGCATCCGTCAACTGCGATTGCCTGCACGGTGTAAGCGTAACTGTCTTTGGTTGCCAGATAGACCAGAGTGCTGTCCCGATAGCCTCCGTCCTCCTCCGTGTAGGTGATCTTCATGGTGTTTCCGATAGCGGTCTCTCCAATGTACTCCACAGAAATATCGGAAACCGTATCTCCCATACTTCCCTCCAGATACTCAATGTAAGCCGCAACGTCCTCCTCACTCTGCAGCTGTTCCGCCAGATCAAAGCTGTCCGCTCCCAGATACTCGTAGGAGAAGCTGATTACGCACCCCGCCTCGTTTGCGTCGCCGTCCGGTGCAAATGCGTTGTCTGAATAGTCTCCATAGCTGTAATCCTGACTCCAGCCTGCGGGCAGTTCGCAGATCAGATAGCCGGTGGAGATCAGATTGTGATTCACCTCGTCGCTTGCCAGCAATGCGGAAACCTTCTTCTCCGCCGCATTCTGATCCCAGTCGACGGAAAACTCATAGAAGGCTTCCAGCTCTCCCAGCATTTCATCAGTTTTGCCCGTCGTGCTGCTTCCGTCCACTTCCACCTCAACCAAAACCGGCACATCCCCGGGAAGCTCCGTCAGATAGTAGGTGCAGTACATGGGAATGTAGGTGTCATTCCAATCGTCATAGTAGCAGTAATTTGCCGTTGCCCTGACGCCCTTTTCCGTACTCTCCACATCAGAAACCTCCAGTGCCTTGTAGGAGGTAGTGTAAAATTCATCATAGTTATCCGCCATATAGGCTTCCAGATTCTCTTTCAGCGTGTAGTTTTCCGATTCAAACTGAATATAGGGATCCAGCATCACATGGAAGGTGACGCCGAGATAATCCGCATAAGCGGTGTCACGGTTTACGCTGGTGTAATCCCCGTTGGGAAGAAACACATTGAACTTCCGGCTCTCCATCTTACCGGTGGTCGCATTTTCCTCGGATTCCGTCATCAGCACCTCGCAGTACAGATACTGGAAGCCGTCATAATTCTCATCGAACTCTCCGCCTAACACCACGCCGTTTGAGGCGGGCACTTTTGCATCCTTGCTCTCTTCCGCCCCGGTTTCCTCCGTGGTTTCCCCGGTCGTTTCATCAGACTTTCCGGAACCCTTTCCGCTATCCTCCGTCTCCTCCAGATCCGTGGACACTACCTTTCTTCCGCCGCAGGCGGTAACCGACAAGGCCATCACAAGTGCAAGTAATACCGTTATGATTCTTTTCTTCATGTTCTCCTCCATCAAACCGAACCGTCCGAAGACAGCTCTTTTTTTCCTTCATACAGAATACCCCGCAGGGTGTCAAAAGGTTGCAGATTTTTTTAAAATTTTCAAAAAAAGAAGCCGCCCGCTCACATGGCAGACGGCCTCTCCTGATTTCTTTATTAAAACCCTGTTTATTTTACCACTCTCACGCGGAACACACCCTCGATACCGGAAAGCTTCTCCACGATCCCCGCCGTGGGCGTACTCTCCACATCGATCATGGTGTATGCCACCTCGCCCTTTGACTTGTTCATCATGTCGGTGATGTTGATGCCGTTATCACCGAAGCATGCCGTAAACTTCGTGATCATATTGGCAATGTTCTTGTGGAAGATTGCGATTCTTCCCGCCTGCGCGCAAACGCCCATGTCGCAGTTCGGGTAGTTGACACTGTTTTTGATATTGCCGTTTGCAAGGTAATCCATCATTTCCTTCACAGCCATCACCGCACAGTTATCCTCGGACTCCTCCGTGGAAGCGCCCAGATGAGGGATCACGATACATCCCTTTGCGCCTGCAGTGGTAGGATTCGGGAAATCGGATACATATCTGCTCACCTTGCCGCTTTCCAAAGCCTCCAGCACATCCTTCTCGTTTGCCAGAAGATCTCTCGCAAAGTTGAGCAGGATCACGCCGTCCTTCATCATGGCAATGGTGTCCTTGTTGATCATTCCCTTGGTGGAATCAAGAAGGGGCACATGCACCGTAATATAGTCGCATTCCTTGTAGATGTCCTCCACGTTGATCACATGCTTGACGTCGCGGCTTAAGTTCCACGCAGCCTCCACGGAAAGGTACGGATCGTAGCCGTACACCTCCATGCCCAGCTTTGCGGCGGTGTTTGCCACCTTCACGCCGATGGCGCCCAGACCGATCACACCCAGCTTCTTGCCGGTGATCTCCGTTCCGGCGAAATTCTTCTTCTCCTTCTCGGCTGTCTTTGCAATGTTCTCATCGGAGGCATTCTCCTTCACCCACTCGATGCCGCCCACCACATCACGCGCCGCAAGCAGAAGGCCTGCGATCACAAGCTCCTTCACACCGTTTGCGTTTGCACCGGGCGTATTGAACACCACGATACCCTTCTCCGCACATTTATCCAGCGGAATATTGTTCACACCGGCTCCGGCTCTCGCAACGGCAAGCAGCCTGTCGGGAAGCTCCATCTCATGCATGGATGCGCTTCTGACCAAAATCCCCTCCGCTGCGTTCACATCCTCGGTCTTTTGGTAATTGTCGTTGAATTTATCCAGTCCCACCTTGGAAATGGGATTCAGGCAGTAATACTGAAACATGTTATCCTCTCCCCTCCCTATGCGTTATTCTTCTCAAATTCCCGCATAAACTCTACCAGCTTCTCCACGCCTTCAATGGGCATGGCGTTGTAAATGCTGGCTCTCATACCGCCAACGGTTCTGTGTCCCTTCAGGTTGACAAAGCCTGCGGCAGTCGCTTCCTTTACAAACTTGGCGTCCAGCTCCTCGCTTCCGGTTACAAACGGCACATTCATCAGGGAGCGATCCTCTTTTCTGACCGTTCCTTTAAAGAGCCTGCTCTCATCCAGATAATCATAAAGAATCTTTGCCTTCTTCTCGTTGTGTGCCTTCATAGCCTCCAGACCGCCCTGCTTTTTCAGCCACTTGAACACCTTGCCGCAGATGTAGATGCCGTATGCGGGCGGAGTGTTGTAAAGAGAGCCGTTGTCGGCATGGATCTTGTATTTGAACATGGTCGGTGTGCCGGGAAGCACATCCTCAGTGATCAGATCTTCTCTGATGATCACGATCACAACGCCCGCAGGACCCACATTCTTCTGAACGCCGCCGTAGATCAGACCGTACTTGGTCACATCCACCGGCTCCGACAGGAAGCAGGAAGAAACATCCGCTACCAGCGGCTTTCCCTTCGTGTTGGGAAGCGTCTTGAACTTGGTTCCGTAAATGGTGTTGTTCTCACAGATATAAACGTAATCCGCGTCCTCACTGATCGGCAGATCGGAGCAATCGGGTATGTAGGAGAATGTCTTATCCTCACTGGACGCAATCTTGTTTGCCTTGCCGTAGATTGCTGCCTCCTGATATGCCTTCTTCGCCCACTGTCCGGTTACGATATAATCGGCTACCTTGTTCTTCATCAGGTTCATGGGAATCATGGCAAACTGTGAACTTGCGCCACCCTGTAAAAAGAGAACCTTGTAATTGTCAGGTATGTTCATCAGCTCGCGCAGATCTGCCTCGGCATCGTTGATGATTTTTTCAAAAGTCTTGGATCGGTGGCTCATCTCCATCACAGACATGCCGCTGCCCTGATAATCAAGCATCTCATCCGCAGCTTCCTTCAGAACTTCCTCGGGCAGAACTGCAGGACCTGCCGAAAAATTATAAACTCGCACCTTCACTACCTCCTCAGTTAGATTTTAATTATTGTTTTATTGTATACGCAGTTTTTACTTTAGTCAACTGCATTGTTAAATTATTTTCAGAGAAATTTGTCTGTTTTTAGTAAAACATCACGACGGGCACACCGATTTCAAGGTAATCAAACAGCTCCTCCATGCGATCCTTCGGCACGTTGATACAGCCGTGGGAGCCGTTTTTCTTGTAGATCTCCCCGCCGAAATCCTTTCTCCACGAAGCGTCATGGATTCCGATATTTCCCTTGACGGGAACCCAGAATTTTACATGGGAGGCGTAATCCCGCCCCCGCAGGATCCGGTCTTTCTGTTTGGCGTACACATAGTTGACCCCGCTCGGCGTCCCCCATTTCCTGCCCGTATTTCCCGTCACCACATCCGTTTCAAACAGAAGCTCTCCCTTTTCATAATAATAAAGCTTCTGCTCCGTCATATCCACCTCCACATAGGTGTCCCCGATGTCGTCTGCGCCCCTCACATAGGCGCTCTGGGCATAAGCAGGGATATGCACCTCGGACACGCCCTCCGCAAATGCGGCTTTCAGATAGGCGGACTCAGCATTCTGATCCAGCGTATTGCCGTAGATGCCTCCCTCCACCGTCACATCCTCTCCCCGGGTAGCGTGGAACAGGCGCAGGGTGCCCACCGTATCATATGCCGCGCAGAGTTCTTCTATGAATGCGTCCACGCCGTCCTCCCGCAGGATCAGATCTCCGTTTTCATCAAACGCAAAGCTGCCGTCCTCCTCCGTCAGGATCCACTCACTGACAATCCGGGGTGTGAGCGCGATCTGGGAATCTCCCATATCATATACGATGCCGCAGGTCTGGAAGGCATCCACCTTCTTCCAGAGTGCCAGCGTATTCTTCATCTCCTCCGTGTAGGCAAGATCCCGGTAGCAATCCTCAAGATTAACCGTAAAATGCTCCTGCCGCAACGCTTCCGCCACTGCATTCACAGCTGCTTCCTCGTCAAATACATCCTGCATCCCGTCATAGAGGCAGTAGCCATTATCCCGATAGATTCTGACCGTATGTTCCTTGGCATTGTCCGCCACAATTCCGCAGTCTGCAACTGCCCGCCGCAGTGCTTCCTCATCGAAGGTAATCTGCGGCGCAACCGTACCGCTCTCTGAGGTCGTTTCGCCTCCCCGATTCTCCATCAGTTTCTGCAATTGACTTGTATAGTCAACGTCAAAGCACACAGAAGGCAGGGAGATTGCATATACCCTGTCCTCTGCATCCGTGAGCAAAAGAGTGTCCTGACTGTAAAGCTCCGTCAGTTCGCGGTTAATCTCCTCCACTGACTTTCCCGTACAGTACACACCATTCACAAATGTTCCGATTTTAAAACGATCGCGGTAATAGCCTCCTGCCGCCAGCGCACCGCCCGTGAGTATCGCCACGGCGGACAGCGCTGCAATGATCCACGCCACTCTTCTTTTCATTACTTGTTCATATCATCCTCATCAAACGCCTCGCTGATCGGCGCACCGGCAGGAACCATGGGGAATACCTTGTCGTCCTCCGGAATCATGCACTCGATCACAACAGGGCTGTTCAGTTCGATCGCCTTCTTTAAGGCAGACGCCACCTCTTCCTTTTTGGTCACCCGAATCGCGGTACAGCCAAGCCCCTCGGAAACCTTGCAGAAATCCACCTTGTCATCCAGCACCGTCTGGGAATAGCGCTGTCCGTAGAACAGCGTCTGCCACTGACGCACCATGCCCAGAACATGGTTATTGATGATCACCTGGATAATGGGGATGTTGTAGCGGCTTGCCGTCGCCAGCTCGTTCATATTCATGCGGAAGCAGCCGTCACCCGCAATGTTGATGCAGATTTTGTCCGGTCTTCCCACCTTTGCGCCGATGCATGCCCCGAGGCCGTACCCCATGGTTCCCAGACCGCCCGAGGTCAGGAAGGTTCTGGGCTCCGTGTAACGGTAATACTGCGCCGCCCACATCTGATGCTGCCCCACATCCGTGCTGATGATCGCCTTTCCCTCCGTCACCCTGTCGATCTCCTCGATCACATAGGGGCAGGAAAGGACATCCTTGTTGTACTTGAGAGGATATTTCTCCTTCATCTCTTTTATATGCTGCATCCACTGGGGATGTTCCGTTTTTTCCAGCTTTTGGTTGATTTTTTGCAGGATTTCCTTCAAATCGCCCACTATGCTTGCATCCGCGGGGATATTTTTGCCGATTTCCGCTGCATCTATGTCGATATGCAGCACCTTGGCATTCTGCGCAAAGGTCTTGGGATTGCCAATCACCCTGTCGGAGAAACGTGCACCCAGCGCGATCAGAAGATCACACTCGCTGACCCCGAAATTGGAGGTCTTGGTTCCGTGCATGCCGATCATTCCCGTGTAGCGGTCGCTCCGTCCGTCGAAAGCGCCCTTTCCCATCAGGGAATCGCATACGGGGGCATCGATCAGCTCTGCAAACTGCTTCACTTCCTCGGACGCACCGGATAAAATTGCGCCTCCTCCCAGATAAATATACGGTCTCTCCGCTTTCTTAAGCAGTGCAACCGCCTTTTCGATATCCTCCACCGTATAGCGGCTTACCGGCTCCGGCTGGGGCGGGTTTATCGGGGTATACTCGCAGCTGTTTGCCGTCACATCCTTGGTAATATCCACAAGGACAGGCCCCGGTCTGCCGGATTTGGCAATGTGGAACGCTTTCCGCATGGTGTCCGCCAGAATGGAGACATCTTTTACAATGTAGCCGTGCTTGGTGATGGGCATTGCCACTCCCGCAATATCCACCTCCTGAAAGGAGTCCTTCCCCAAAAGCGGCAGGGTTACATTGCAGGTGATTGCCACCATGGGAACCGAATCCATATACGCCGTGGCGATTCCCGTCACCAGATTGGTTGCACCCGGCCCGCTGGTCGCCATGCACACTCCGACCTTTCCGGTTGCCCGGGCGTAGCCGTCCGCCGCATGCGCCGCCCCCTGCTCATGGGAGGTCAGCACATGCCGGATCTCTCCGCTGTGTTTATAAAGTGCATCATATACATTCAGGATGCTGCCGCCCGGATAACCGAACACTGTATCCACACCCTGCTCCTTCAGACATTCAATTACAATTTCCGCACCTGTAAGCTGCATTTCGGCATCCTCCTTCTCAATGGGTCGCATCCTTCTTCGGCAATTCCAGAATCGCACCCCGGTTGCCGCTTGTGACAAGCTCCCGGTAGCGCGCCAGATATCCCGTTGTCACCTTGGGCTCTCTGGGCTGCCATGCGGCGCGTCTCTTTGCCATCTCCTCATCCGAAATCTTCACATTCAATGAGTTTTCGGGAATATTGATGCTGATGATATCCCCTTCCTGCACCAGTGCGATGGGGCCGCCCACAGCCGCCTCCGGGGATACATGCCCGATGGATGCGCCTCTGGATGCTCCCGAGAAACGTCCGTCCGTAATCAGCGCAACGGAGGATCCCAGACCCATTCCCGCAATGGCGGAGGTGGGGTTGAGCATCTCCCTCATGCCGGGGCCGCCCTTCGGTCCTTCATAACGGATCACCACCACATCTCCTGCGACGATCTTTCCGCCCTTGATTGCCTCGATGGCATCCTCCTCGCAGTCAAACACACGCGCCGGTCCTTCGTGTACCATCATCTCGGGAACCACGGCGGAGCGCTTCACCACGCCGGAATCCGGCGCCAGATTTCCTTTCAATACCGCAATGCCGCCCGTCTTTGAGTACGGATTTTCAGCCGGACGGATCACGCTCTCATCCCGGTTCACCGCACCCGCAATATTTTCGCCCACGGTCTTTCCCGTGACGGTGATCAGATCCAGATTCAAAAGTCCCAGCTTGGAAAGCTCCTTCATCACGGCGTACACGCCGCCCGCTTCGTTCAGATCCTCCATGTAGGTCGGCCCTGCCGGTGCCAGATGGCACAGGTTCGGGGTCTTTGCGGAAAGCTCGTTGGCAATATCCAGATTCAGCTCCACACCCGCCTCATGTGCGATTGCAGGCAGATGCAGCATGGTGTTGGTAGAGCAGCCCAGCGCCATGTCCACGGTGAGCGCGTTCAAAAACGCCTCCTTCGTCATGATATCCCTGGGACAGATATTCTTTTCCACCAGCTCCATGATTTTCATTCCCGCATGCTTTGCCAGTCTGATTCTCTCGGAGTAGACTGCCGGGATCGTGCCGTTTCCCTTCAGTCCCATGCCGATTGCCTCCGTGAGACAGTTCATGGAATTGGCGGTATACATACCGGAGCAGGAGCCGCAGGTCGGGCACACCTTCTCCTCAAACTCGCTCAGATCCTCCATAGTCATGGTTCCCGCAGCCACGCTTCCCACCGCCTCAAACATGGAGGAAAGGCTCTTTTTCTCCCCCTTCACGCGGCCTGCCAGCATGGGACCGCCGGACACGAAAATGGTAGGGATGTTCAGTCTTGCGGCAGCCATCAGAAGTCCGGGCACATTCTTGTCGCAGTTGGGAATGCAGACCAGTCCGTCAAACCCGTGCGCCATCGCCATACACTCGGTGCTGTCCGCAATCAGATCCCTTGTGACCAGGGAATACTTCATGCCGATATGTCCCATGGCAATGCCGTCGCAGACCGCGATTGCCGGGAATACCACGGGAGTACCGCCCGCCATGGCGATGCCGAGCTTTACTGCCTCCGCAATCTTGTCAAGATTCATATGTCCGGGAACAATCTCATTGTAGGAGCTGACAACTCCGATTAACGGACGCCTGCGCTCCTCCTCCGTAAATCCCAGTGCGTTAAACAAACTTCTGTGCGGTGCCTGACTGGTACCTGTTTTTACTGAATCACTTCTCATACCGACTCTCCCATCTCTTCTCTTTGCCTGTAGTTATATCCGTTCTGCGATCAGGCTGCCCATCTCAGAGCAAGTCACTCTCTTACATCCCTCCGACATGATATCCCCTGTCCGGTATCCGTCCTCCAAAACCTTCTTGACGGCATGCTCCACCGCCGCGGCGGCATCATCCAGATCAAAGCTGTACCGCAGCATCATGGCGGCGCTTAAGATCGTGGCAATGGGGTTTGCAATATTCTTTCCCGCAATGTCGGGTGCGGAGCCGTGGCTGGGCTCGTAAAGCCCGAATTTGGAATCGTTCAGGGAAGCGGAGGAAAGCATTCCGATGGAACCGGTCACCATGCTCGCCTCATCCGAGAGGATGTCTCCGAACATATTCTCCGTCAGAACCACGTCAAACTGTGCCGGATCCTTCACAAGCTGCATGGCGCAGTTGTCCACCAGCATATGCTCCAGCGTCACATCCGGGTAATCCTTCGCAACCTCTTCCACCACAGTGCGCCACAGTCTGGAGGAGTCCAGCACATTCGCCTTATCCACGCTGGTTACCTTCTTCCTGCGCTTTCCCGCAATCTCAAATGCCTTGATGGCAATTCTGCGGATTTCGTTCTCATCATAGGTCAGGGTGTCGATTGCCTTGCGCACACCATTCTCCGTGACCGTCCTTCTCTCGCCGAAATACAGACCTCCCGTCAGCTCACGCATGATCATGATGTCAAATCCGGCGGCGCTGATCTCCTCCTTGAGTGGACACGCCGCAGCAAGCTCCGGGTAAAGGTACGCGGGGCGGAGGTTTGCGAAAAGATTGAGTGCCTTTCTCAGCTTCAGCAGTCCCGCCTCGGGTCTTTTATCCGGTGAGAGCTTATACCAGGGCGAAGTGGTCGTGTCCCCGCCGATGGATCCCATCAAAACCGCATCCGCAGCCTTTGCCGTCGCAATCGCCTCGTCCGTCAGAGGCACGCCGTATGCATCTATGGAGCAGCCTCCCATCAAAATATCCGTAAACGCAGGGGAAAATCCGAATTTTTCACCCGCCTTCTCAAGCACCTTCCTGGCTTCCGTCACAATTTCAGGTCCAATACCGTCTCCCGGTATACAAGTAATCTTCAACTGCATATGTAGCTCCTCTTTTCTTTTTGTCTCTTTATACGGTGAAAGGAGCTGTCACACCCCGCGTGGCAACTCCTTCCCTTGCACTCATTTCCCGATTATGCCTCGCCGGGCTTCTCTACACGGCTGATTGCCGACTTTTCCATAGGAATACGGCAGTTCTTGTTGTTGCCGAACTCCACGATCACCGTATCGTCATTGATGTCGATCACAATCCCGATAAAACCGGACGAAGTCAGAACGCAATCTCCGATTGCAAGCGCAGAAAGCATTGCAGCGTGCTTCTTCTGTTCCTTCTTCTGCGGTCTGAACAGGAAAAACCAGATTGCAGCAATAAACACCGCATAGATCAATACCATGGATATCAGATTCATACCACCGGCTGCTGCGGTCGCGTCTCCTGTTTCACTCAATAAAATATACATGCGAAATCCTCCTGTGAATTGTACCGCCCTTCATTTGTGCGGCACCTAATGCCTATCATACACAACTTTCCCATACAGGGCAAGCCCTTTATGAAAAATTTATTCCTTCCCTGCCGCCATGCTCTCCAGCTTCTGCTTTTTGTAGGAGGCAAATCTTCCCTCATCCAGCGCATCCCTGATCTCCGTCATCATGGTGTTGTAGAAATAGAGATTGTGCAGCACGCAGAACCGCATGCCCAGCATTTCCTTCGCTTTGAGCAGATGGCGGATATATGCTCTGGAATACCTCCGGCACACCGGACAGCCGCAGCTCTCCTCGATAGGTCTTTCATCCAGCTCATATTTTGCGTTGAAGAGATTAATCTTCCCGTGGTTCGTGTAAAGGTGTCCGTGTCTTCCGTTTCTGGTGGGATACACGCAGTCAAAGAAATCTACGCCGCGCTCCACTCCCTCAAGAATGTTGGCAGGCGTTCCCACGCCCATCAGATAGGTTGGCTTATCCACCGGCAGATACGGCACGGTCTCCTCCAAAATGTGGTACATCTCCTCATGGGTCTCCCCCACTGCAAGACCGCCCACTGCATATCCGTCAAGCTCCATCTCCGCGATCCGCTTGGCGTGTTCGATGCGGATGTCGGCAAAGACCGCTCCCTGATTGATGCCAAAGAGCATCTGCTTTTTGTTGATGGTATCCTCCAGACCGTTCAGTCTGTCCATCTCCGCCTTGCATCTTGAAAGCCACCTGGTCGTGCGCTCCACGGACGCCTGCACATACTGTCGCTCCGCTCTGGAGCTGGGACACTCGTCAAACGCCATGGCGATGGTGGATGCCAGATTGGACTGGATCTGCATGCTCTCCTCCGGTCCCATGAAAATCTTTCTTCCGTCGATATGGGAGTTGAAATAGACCCCCTCCTCCTTGATCTTCCTGAGTCCCGCCAGGGAAAATACCTGAAATCCGCCGGAATCCGTAAGGATCGGCTTGTTCCACGACATGAACCTTTGGAGACCGCCCAGCTTCTTGATGGTCTGATCTCCCGGTCTTACATGCAAATGATAAGTGTTAGAGAGCTCGACCTGCGTTCCGATCTGCTCCAGATCCTCTGTGGACACCGCACCCTTGATTGCCGCCACCGTTCCCACATTCATAAAAACCGGCGTCTGAACGACGCCGTGAACGGTTTCCAGTTCTCCTCTTTTGGCTCTGCCCTCCTGTTTCAATAAACGGTACATCTAATTCAAATCCTCCCAAAACTCTTCTAATGTAATGCCTTTCTGTGTGATCACCGTAGCCGCCTCCACGCCCACATAACGGAAATGCCACGGTTCATACTCGATGCCCGTGATATATTCCTTGTCCTTCGGATAGCGCAGAATAAAGCCAAAACGGTAACTGTTTGCGGCAAGCCACTGCCCTGTGGCAGTATCCGCAAAGCCTTCGTTCAAATTCTTGTAGGTGCTGCTGTAAAAATCAATCGCAAGCCCGATCCGATGCTCGCTGGCATTGGGGGACGTGACGGTCATGGACGCCGTTTTGTACGCGTCCATATAGGACATTCCCGCATCCATATAGCGGGTGATCTTGCGGTTGAACAGATATGTCTGTCTGTTGTAATCCCGGTAGGGCGAGCAGATCACCAGATCCACGCCCTCGTCCTTCGCCGCCTGCATCATGGTAAGCAGATCCTCCAGTATGCGCTCATCACAGCGCATGCTGCCTGATATGGTGCCGAGCGGGAACTCATAGCCCTCCGGAATGGAGTGCTGCTTGTTGATCAGGATCAGCCGCCAGTCATCCTCCGAAAACGTGTAGGAGGCATAGTCCGTCTCCGGCTCCTCCTTGCGGGGATTCTCCGCCGGTTCCGCACTCTCCGCCGCACTTCCCATCTCCGCTAAGATCTCGTCCAGGGTGTAGGTGTCGATCTCTTCCTCACACAAAAGCTCCACATCATCATATTTTTCGATCTGATCGGCATCAATGGATGCAAGCTCCGCCGTATCGACCTCCTGCTCCGCCACCAGAACAACCCCGTCCGCGGATACCTCAGCGATACCGGGCTGTCTGCTCAGGCTCTCCGGAGATGCAAAGCTGCTGTTCACAAAAAGAAACAAAAAGAACAATGCCACGCAGGAAAACCGCTTTCCGTTGGACACCACATAAAGCCCCGCATAATACCAGAAAAGCGCGATTGCCATATAGACCATCACGGGTATGCGAAGCCATTTATGCTTTTTTGCCGCCCGCCTGCAGCGGGACATCAGTTTTTCACGAAAAGTTTTTTTCATTGGTGTTCCTGTCCATGTTGCTCTCACAAAACTGTATACAATATTACTCTAGCACATTTCCCCGTGCATTGCACTATTTTTCTGTACAAAAAACTGAATTTATTGTATAGTGAATATCATAAATTTGTTGCACACAGGAGGATGTCATGGCCGGATCATCATACGGTACCATATTCAGAATTACCACCTGGGGGGAATCCCACGGTCCCGCGCTGGGCGTTGTCATTGACGGCTGCCCCGCCGGCCTTACGCTGTCCGAGGCGGATATCCAGCCCTATTTAAACCGCAGAAAACCCGGGCAGAGTGCCATTTCCACCCCCCGCAAGGAGGATGACGCGGTAGAGATCCTGTCCGGCGTATTTGAGGGACGCACCACCGGTACTCCCATCTCCTTAATCGTTCGGAACACCTCCCAGCGCTCCGGGGATTACAGCGAGATTGCTTCTTATTACCGTCCCGGCCATGCGGATTACACCTTTGACCAAAAATACGGCTTCCGCGACTACAGAGGCGGCGGACGTTCCTCCGGCAGGGAGACCGTCGGCCGAGTGGCTGCCGGCGCCGTTGCCGCAAAGCTTTTAAAGGAAATGGGCATCGCCGTAACAGCATACACCCGCTCCATCGGCCCTGTGGAGGCAGACCTTACTCATTTTGACCGTTCTGCCATCCTGACCACGCCCACCGCCATGCCGGATGCCGCTGCTTCCCAGCGGGCACAGACCTATCTTGCCAATCTCATGTCCCAGTCGGATTCTGCCGGCGGCGTCATGGAATGTCTTGTGGAGGGCCTGCCTGCCGGAGTCGGAGATCCCGTATTTGAAAAACTGGATGCCAACTTAGGAAAGGCACTTCTGTCCATCGGTGCCGTAAAAGCGGTGGAGATTGGAGACGGCACGGCTGTTTCCGCCAAAAAAGGAAGCGAGAACAACGACGCCTTCCGCATGCAGGCGGGCGCCGTCGCAAAGACGTCCAACCACGCGGGCGGCATTCTGGGCGGCATCAGCGACGGCAGCCCCTTACTGATCCGCGCGCATGTCAAGCCCACGCCCTCCATCTTCCATCCTCAGGAGACTGTGAACAAAGAGGGACAGGACATCACCGTACAGATCAAGGGAAGGCATGACCCTGTCATTGTTCCCAGAGCCGTCGTGGTGATGGAATCCATGGTTGCCATCACGCTTTTGGACGCCCTGATGCTCAATATGAGTGCAAAGGCGGAGGATCTGATCTCCTTCTACAAAAAATAGACAACGTGAAAACGCCATGCGGATTTTGTTTCCGCATGGCGTTCTCTTTATACTTTCGGAAGTGTTTACTCTTCAACCGCGCTCTTCTGCGCTGCATAATACTCCTCAAACTTCTTGTTGACCGCATCCTGTGTCTGATATGAGATATCAGGCAGCTTGCCGCCCCAGGTCTTCTCAGCCTTCTCAAAGCCCTTCTGGAATGCAGCCTGCATTTCCTTCATCTTCTCTGCATCATCGCCTGCCAGTGCGCATGCAAAGTCGAAAATCCTCTCAGAAGTCTGCTTTACACCGTAATAGCCGTCCTCTGCAATATCCGCCTGCGCCTGTGCCTTCGTTGCGGGGTCTACGGTAAATTTGCCGCTTGCCAGAAACTTCCAGATGTCGTTTGCCTGTCCGTATGCGTTGGTCTGCTCGGACATCATCTTCTGGATCATGCTCACAAACTTGTTCTGTCTGCTCTCCGCGTCCGCTTTGAGCTGGGACACCAGATTGGCTCTCTCCTCCGCACTCATCTTGTTGACAGAGTAGGCTGCCTTCTTGTCCTGCTTCTCGGAAGCCTCGTACACGACACCCTTGTCCGCTGCCAAAGTGCCTGCGGCATCCGTCTTTTCGCTGCTCTTCTTCGCCGTGGTGTACTCGGTGCTGTAGGTCTGTGCAGCCGTTGTGTTGTTTACTGCATTTACACTCATTTTGATTCCTCCTTGATCCGTTTTTTGCAAATCCGTTTGCCTGAAAACTCTTTTCAATCCATATATCGGCTCTATGTCCGCTTTTCTTAACCCTGAATGCGGTAAAACGCGATACAGTTCGGTCTGTCCACCTTGAGCGCGGGTGAGCACATCATAAGCACCTTCTTCTTTAAATCCATGGAGAAAAAGGTCATGGTGTTGGATTCATGATTCAAGGAAACCAGATGTCTATTATCCGGGAAAATTGCCGCATCTTTGGGATATTCGCCGCTGATGGGCAGGCAGAACAGCCGCTCCAGCATTCCGGTCTCCTCATCCGCCTTGTATACCGCAACCGTGTTTTCCCCCGCAGTGGACGCCACCAGATAATGGTAATCGTCGGAAAAGGTCAGCGCGCTGGCAGAGCAGCCGTAATCCTTTTTGCCGGAGTCCGTGGTCTCCACCGTCTGGATCCTGTCGAAGTAGGGATTTCCCTCCCTCTCCTCATAGCTGTAAATGGTAATGTTGCAGGCAAGCTCGTGCACGATGTAGATAAATCTGCCGTCGTGGGAGATCTTGATGTGTCTGGGAGCGGACTCAATGTCGCCTCTTAAGACATCCGCCATCTTCAGCGTACCGTTCTCATGGTTCAGCCGGTAGACATTCACATGATCCATTCCCTGATCTGCAACCAGAAGGTATTTATTGTCGTGAGTCATGCGGGCGCAGTTGATATGCGGTCTGAAATTGCGCTCCGCCACACTGCCCAGCCCCTTGTGGTAAATCTCATCCGTAATCGCGCCGATGGAGCCGTCCTCCAGCAGCCTGAGTACGGTGAGCTTTCCGTCGTGGTATCCCGCCACAAACAGGAATCTGTCCTCGTAGTCCGTGGACAGATAACAGCCTCTCATGCCGTTTATGGGGGCAAAATTGATCAGCTCCAGACCGCCATCCGGCTCAATGCGGTACGCCTCCACGCCGAAGTCCGTAATGGAATACAGAAATTTCTTGTTCTTGGAGATCGTAACGTAGGAGGAATTGGTGATCTCGACCTGATCCTTCTCCTGAAACCTGCCCTTCTCCATATCCACGTCATAGATCTTGATACCGTGCTTGTCTCCCATAGTATAGGTAGATACATATGCAACGTATTTTCCCTTGTTACCCATGCTGACTCCTCCGTTTCTGTCATTGTTACCCTAAATATATCATATTCTTACTTTTTTGTTAATCCAATTTTTGAAATATACATTGCTTTTTGCAACATTTCATTATAAAATGATGCTTAAATGCGTATCGCGCTTTTACAAGGATTTTCGACTTTGAATCTGGAGGTTTACAAACATGAAAGATGTATTGGTAAATCTGGAACACATTTCCAAATCCTATGACGGGCAAATGGTCCTTGACGACCTGAATCTCTATATTAGGGAAAATGAATTTCTGACACTGCTCGGCCCCAGCGGCTGCGGTAAGACGACAACTCTTCGTATTCTGGGTGGTTTCGAACATCCCGATACCGGAAGGGTTGTTTTTGAAAGCCAGGATATTACAAATTTTCCTGCCAACAAACGCCAACTGAATACCGTATTTCAGAAATATGCCCTCTTTACGCACATGAATATCGCGGAAAATATCGCATTCGGTCTGAAGATCAAGAATAAATCCAAGGCATACATAGACGACAAGATCAAGTATGCCTTAAAGCTCGTCAACCTCGACGGCTATGAAAAGAGAATGCCGGATTCTCTCTCCGGCGGCCAGCAGCAGCGTATTGCCATTGCGCGCGCCATCGTAAACGAACCCAAGCTCCTTCTGCTGGATGAGCCTCTGGGCGCATTGGATCTCAAACTGCGTCAGGACATGCAGTATGAGCTGATCCGTCTGAAAAACGAGCTTGGCATCACCTTTATCTATGTGACCCACGATCAGGAGGAGGCGCTTACCATGTCCGACACCATCGTGGTCATGAATCAGGGCTACATCCAGCAGATCGGAAGCCCGGAGCGCATTTACAATGAGCCTGAGAACGCATTTGTCGCCGATTTCATCGGAGACAGCAACATTATCGGCGCCACCATGATCGAGGACAGGCTGGTGGAGATTCTGGGCGCACGCTTTGCCTGCGTGGATGAGGGCTTCGGCCAGAACAAGCCCGTGGACGTGGTGATCCGCCCCGAGGATGTGGAGCTTGTAGACCCCAAAGACGGCACCGTAAGCGGTGTTGTATCCCATATTATATTCAAGGGTGTTCATTATGAAATGGAAGTGCAGGCTGCCGGTTTTGAGTGGCTGGTACACTCCACCCGCATGTTCCCGGTGGGCACTCCGGTCGGCATTACGGTGGATCCGTTCAACATTCAGATCATGAACAAGCCCGAGTCCGAGGATGAGGAGGCCGTAAAGATCGATGAATAAAAAAATGCTGTCATTACCCTATGTATTTTGGTGTGCCGCTTTTATCATCATACCTTTGTGCATGGTTGTATATTACGGCATCACGGACAAGAACGGCGCACTCACCTTTGCCAATATCGCGGCGATTGTGACTCCCGTTCACGCCAAGGCTTTATGGTACGCCGTACTGCTCTCTTTGGTCAGCACGGCAGTCTGCCTGCTTCTGGCGTATCCGCTTGCAATGATTCTGTCCCGGCTGAATGTAAACCAGCATTCCTTTATCGTACTGGTCTTTATCCTGCCCATGTGGATGAATTTCTTGCTGCGCACCATGGCGTGGCAGACCCTGCTTGAAAAGACGGGCGTGATCAATACGCTCTTACAGCTCTTGCATCTGCCCACCCTGAACATCATAAACACCCCCGGCGCGATCATTTTCGGCATGGTCTACAACTTTCTGCCGTTCATGGTTCTTCCCATTTATAATGCGCTGACAAAGATCGACCCAAATGTGATCAATGCTGCGAACGATCTTGGTGCGGGAAGCGTGCAGACCTTTATGCGGATTATCTTTCCGTTAAGTCTCCCCGGCGTCATCAGCGGCATCACCATGGTATTCGTCCCTGCCCTGACCACCTTTGTCATTTCTTCTTTGCTGGGAGGCAGCAAGATCCTGTTGATCGGAAATGTCATTGAACAGGAATTTACACAGACCGGTAACTGGCATCTTGGAAGCGGACTTTCCATTGTCCTGATGCTGTTTATTCTGGTTAATATGGTCTTATCCGCAATCTTTGATAAGGATGGGGAGGGAAATGCACTATGAGAAAAGCGGCAAGACGCATCTATATTGCGCTCATCTTTCTGTTTTTATATGCCCCCATCGGCACACTGGTGGTACTTTCCTTCAATGCCAGCAAGTCGAGGGCAAAATGGGGCGGCTTTACCACGAAATGGTATGTCTCCCTCTTTCAGAATAAGGAGATCCTGCAGGCTCTCTGGAATACGCTGGCGATTGCCCTGCTCTCCTCTCTGATTGCAACACTGATCGGCGTGATCGCCTGCATTTCCATGCAGTACATGAAACGCCGTAACCGCACGATCCTGCTCGGAATCACAAACATTCCCATGCTGAATGCAGAGATTGTGACCGGCATCTCCCTGATGCTTTTGTTTATCGTTCTGAAGATGCAGTTTGGTTTTGTGACCATACTGCTTGCCCATATCACATTCAACATTCCTTATGTGATATTGAATGTCATGCCCCGTATGAAGCAGTTGAATCCCAACACATACGAGGCGGCGCTGGACCTCGGTGCATCAAACCTGCATGCCTTTTTCAAGGTGATCCTGCCCGATATCATGCCGGGTATCTTATCGGGCTTTCTGATGGCATTTACCATGTCATTGGATGATTTTGTCATTACCCACTTTACAAAAGGCCCCGGACTTGATACACTATCCACTAAAATATACACGGAAGTCAAAAAGGGAATCAAGCCCGAGATGTATGCGCTGTCCACGATTATATTCGGCTCTGTGTTGATTTTGCTTCTTTTGGTAAACAGGACACCGAAAGAAAAATAGGAATGGAGGAGAATAAATGAAAAAACTTTTGGCACTGGTGCTGGTCACCGTCATGTCCGCCTCTCTTCTTGGCGGATGCGGATCTTCCGGTAAGTACCCCAACGGAAAGGTCTACGTTTACAACTGGGGCGAGTACATCGATGAGGAAACCCTCCGGATGTTTGAGGAGGAAACCGGCATCGAGGTGGTTTACGACGAATATGAGACAAACGAGATCATGTATCCCAAGGTTGAGGCAGGTGCTTCCCAGTATGATGTGATCTGTCCTTCGGATTACATGGTCCGGAAAATGATCGACAACGACATGTTGGCTGAATTGAACTGGGATAACCTGCCCAACGCCAAGGCAAATATCGGTGCACAGTACTATGAGCAGGCGGAGGGCTTTGACCCCGGAAACAAATACTGTGTTCCCTACTGCTGGGGTACGGTCGGCATCCTTTACAACACCACCATGGTAGACGAGCCGGTCACAAGCTGGTCCATTCTTTGGGATGAGAAATATGCAGACAACATCCTGATGCAGGAGTCCGTTCGTGACCTGTTTATGGTTGCCCTGAAGGAGCTTGGTTACTCCATGAACAGCACCGACAAACAGGAGCTTGAGGAGGCAAAGGATCTTCTGATCAAACAGGCGCCTCTTGTGCAGGCATATGTAATCGACCAGGTGCGTGACAAAATGATTGGCGGGGAGGCGGCTCTCGGCGTGATCTACTCTGGCGAAGCCATCTATACCCAGCGTGAAAATCCCGATCTTGCCTATGTGATTCCCGAGGAAGGAACCAATGTCTGGATCGACGGATGGGTGATTCCCAAGAATGCGCCGAACAAAGAAAATGCAGAGAAGTTCATCGACTTTATGTGCCGCGGCGACATTGCACTGTTAAACTTTGAGTACATCACTTACTCCACGCCGAACACGGCAGCGCAGGCTCTGATCGAGGACGAGGATATCCGCAACTCCGAGATTGCTTTCCCCGATCTTAGCAAGTACAACAATCTGGAGGTCTTCTCCTATCTTGGTGAGGACGCCGAAGCCCTGTATAATGAGCTTTGGAAGGAAGTAAAGTCCAATTAAAGCTTGAAAAGCAAAAAATACACCCGTTCACTTCTACCTGTGGACGGGTGCTTTTTCGTTTTTTTATTTCAACACTTCTTTTACCGCATTGATGATCTGTTCCGGCTCATAGGGCTTGCAGATAAAATCTTTCGCCCCGCTCTTCAATGCCTCCATCAGCTTGGAAGCCTGCCCGGCTGCCGTCACCATGAGAACCTTAGCTGCGGGATCAATATCCATGATTTTCTGCAGGCACTTGATGCCGTCCATCTCCGGCATGGTGATGTCCATGGTTACAACGTCGGGAGTAAGCTCCTTATAAAGGGTAAGTCCTTCCTCGCCGTTTCCTGCCTCTCCTACAATATCATGTCCGATTCCCTCGAGAATCGTCCGAAGCATTCTTCTGGACATTTTGGAATCGTCTATAATCAATACCTTCGCCATCTGCTTTTCCTCCTACTTTCTGCCCATAATGATGAACAATGCTTCTTTATCCTTAATCTTTACCGGAATGCTGCATACGCCTGCCTGCTTCAAAACAGAGGGCTGAGACATTTCGATGGGCGGAAGCAGCTCCGAATCAATGCCGCTTCTGCTGAGCCCCGACACGAACAGTCCGTTTACACAATTAAGCAGCTCGCCCGCTGCGTCCAAAAGGTCTTCCTCGTCCAGCTCCTCTTCCTTGCAGTAAGCGGATGCAATGGCGCGCAGTCCCCCGTTCTCCTCTGCGAAACCGGTCTCGATCTCCCGGCAGCCTCCGACCGGAGCCGTAAAGCCCACCATTTTCTGGAAAGCGGATTTGCCCACGGAGAGCGTCTCTCCGATCCGGGCTTTTCCTATGTAGACATGACGGTTTACACAGCGGATCAGCGTCCGGATCATCACTCCCACGATATCCTTACAGGCAAGCGCTTCCGGCGGCAGATAAAGCGGTACGATCCTCTCCGGCTCGTCGCTTCGGATGTCCTCCATATCCGACTTGGAAAAGCCGTTCTCCTGCTGGAAGCCGTCCAGCATCTCCTCAAGCTCCTGCAGCGTCAGCATGTCTGCATTCACCAGTGCCTGTGCAAATGCAAGGTATGCATTTCCCTGCTTTTTCAAGAGATTGCTGATCTGTTCCTCGGTCAGATACCCCTTCTCCACCGCGATGTCACCAAAACGCTTATCCATGGATGCCTGCAGTCTGTTCACGCTCTCTGCCTGCTCCACCGTCATGATTCCCTCCGTGACAGCCAGTAACCCCATTTTTACTCTCGTCTCGTCCTGCTTTGCAATCACTTCTTCAAGCTGGTCTTTGGTAATCTTCCCCTGTTTTACCAAATAGTTTCCCAATAAATACTCTACCATACCTTCTCCTTTCCCTCTGTCTGTATCCCATAAAGGCACTTTTCTCCATTATATACAATTTCTGTGCATTTTGCAACAATGCCGGTGCTGTTTGCACCGGCATCTTGGTTATTTTTTTACTGACCTTCACATCCGCAGGTTTCGGAATTGTTAAAACCGCTTCTTGCCCAGGGGGGCGGCATCATATTGCAACCGCAATCCTCATCCCTGTTTTCGGCTGTCTGGCGCGCCTGTGCGCATCCGCAGCCTTCATTGGCGTTACCGCCGCGACCGCTGTTCTGATTTCCGCAGGATTCCCTGCCGGTGCTGCCGCAGCTACCGCCGCGGTTGCTTCCTTCGCGGTTGTTCCCGCAACCGTTGCCGCAATTGTTTCCACAGCCGTTTCCGCAGTTATTCCCGCAGCCGCTACCATTTGTACAGCCGCCGTTACAGAACAAAAGAAACAGAATAATCCAGCTACAACACATAATCGATTCTCATTTTTTCAAGGTTTTACTGTATTTTATTCTGCTCCTTGCGGAACGTGACTTCAGGAAAACATTTTTTATATAGGAGTAAGTCGCCTTCTCCCCCTTTTCGGCAAGCATGGTCAGGATCTTTTCCAGACTCTTTCTGGTAAAGGAATGCATATAGGCAGGATTCTTCCCCTTCAGGTAATAGTGTAACGGGGAGGCACTCGTGTAGTTCTCTCTCTCATACACCTTGCAGGCGGCGATCCTGTCCATCACCATCTCCGCAATATACCTTCTCGGCATCGGAGCCGGCTGCATATGTCCGTCTCCTCCGTGCATGGAATAGTCGATCCAGTATTCATAATGGTGCTTGTTCCTGCCCTTGTGGTGCAGCCACGCGCCGGAATACCCGATCGCCTCGCGCTCGGCATTGTTGGGGCTGCGGTTTCCCTGATAATATCTGGCTCCGACCCAGAACTCGGACGGCTCATACTTGGAAAGATCATGGGTAAGACCCTGTCTGTAAAGCCCTACCGCAAAACAGCCCTTACACACCAGCCACCTGTGATAGGTAATGGTTTTAAAATGTCCCCATACATTCATGTTTCACACAATCCTTCCCGTTCGATATTCCGGCAAAAAGCCGGATGCTTCTGGGCGGTATCTCCACCGTATACGGCTCCCTGCAAAGCGGCGCATCTTCCTTTTCACCGGCGTCCGTCCGCGCGACGGTCTGCCACAGAAAATCCTTCGGCAGCTTCGGAAGGGAAAAGCGGTGCGGCTCCCAGTGCATATTGTACGCCACATAGAAGAAATCGTCCGCCGTACCGTCCTGACGGTGCGCATAATCGCCGCAGTACATGACGCCCAACTGTCTGCTGTAGCTTGCAAGCTCCGGTTTCCACGGTGCTTCCCCGTGATAGGAAAGATCAGGATAGCCGCAGGAGGCATAGTCCATCAGCCTGAGCTCCGCAGGCTGGCGGAAAACCGGATGCTCCCTCCGAAGTTTAATGAGATTTCGCACAAATAGAAGCAGCCCGCTGTTGGTCTCTGCATTTTTCCAATTAAGCCACGCGATGTCGTTGTCCTGGCAGTAGGGATTGTTGTTTCCCTTCTGGGAGTTTCCAAACTCATCTCCCATGAAGAACAAAGGCGTTCCCTGAGATAGGAGAAGCAGCATCCACGCATTCTTCATCTGCTGTCGGCGAAGCGCCAGAACGCTCCGCTTGCGCGTCGCTCCCTCATGCCCGCAGTTCCAGCTTGCGTTGTAATCATTTCCGTCCTTGTTGTCCTCGCCGTTTTCCTCGTTGTGTTTTCTGTCGTAGGAAACCAAGTCCATCATGGTAAAGCCGTCGTAATTGGTCAGATAATTGATCTGTCCTGTTTCCACCGGATTATGTTTCAGATGGTACATCACCGTCTGCAGCATGCCCTCGTCCCCTTTCAGGAAACGCCGCATATTGTAGCGGAAGTCATCCTTATATTCCGCCTTATACCGCTCGCCGCCCTGCTTTGTCCCCGGTGTTTCCGGGAACCCGTAATACCAGAGCTTCGTGCGCGCCAGAACAGGATCCTCCGCAATCAATCCGGGATCGATGTTTTCGCCTTTCAGGTGAAAACCGTCCACATGGTAAACGGTCACCCAGTATCGCAAAATATCCTGAATCTCCAGTCTGGAGGTCTTGTCCGTAAAATAAAACTGCAGCACCGCCTCCATCTTTTCTTTATGAAGGGCTTTAATGAGGGTCTTGAACTCCTCCGACGCATCTCCTGCCGCATAACTGCTCTTGGGGCTGTAATAATTGCCTCCCGCATATCCCCAGTAATTGAGCTTCCGCTCCCCCTGATCTGCAAAGGGATGCTCTTTCTCACGCTTTGTCTCATACTCTGTAAATTCATACACGGGCTGCAGCTCCAGCGTGGTAATGCCCAGTTGTTTCAGATAAGGCAGCTTCTCCATAACGCCCGCAAAGGTTCCCCTATGCTTCACCCCGGAGGAAGCATGTCTGGTAAAACCGCGCACATGCATACAGTAGCAGACGCTGTCCTCATAGAGCACGCGGGGAAAGCAATCTCCCTCCCAGTCAAAGGGCTGCACAGGAAAAAAAGCAGGAACCGGTTCATCGGATGCAGCGCTGCCAAACTTCTTTCCGTCGGGGAAATCCTTTCCCCGTTCATCCGTCCTGAGGGTCGCGCCCTCATAGAAACAGTACGCCATGTCCTGTGCGGGAATCCCGCTCACATGCATACAGCACACATCTCCCACGGCATAGTCGGGACAGAACGGAATCCGCCTGTACTCCCTGCGGCTGCCTCTTTTAAAGAGCACCACGCCGCAGTCCTCTTCCCTGCTCACATATGCAAAATTGATACCCGATTGATCCACCGTCACGCCAAGCGGATAGGGAACACCCCTCTCGATCGTAATTTTCAAAACCGCTCTCCTCTCCTGCCGTCAACTTCAAGCCTATATGCCATAAGCTCACGAATCAAGGAAAAACAAATGTCTGCTTCGCAGCCGCTTGTTTTTCCTTGAGATTCATTATATCATACAAAGCCCCTCTTGTTCTACGCTAAGTTGTATTATTTTAGAGGAGATCATCGCCTGTTTGAAGTTGTGTTTTGCCGTCAAAAAGGTTATAATAAAAAAAACGAAAGGAGCGAACCATGGCTGAGAATAATTTTGCAGATGAGGAAATGACCGTGACGCTTGAATTGGACGATGGCAGGGAAGTCAACTGCGCCGTTGTTACCATTTTGACCGTATCCGAAAAAGACTATATTGTCCTGCTTCCCCTTGATGAGAACGGGGATAACGAGGACGGAGAGGTCTGGTTCTACGGTTACAAGGAGGACGAGTCCGATCCCAACGCCGAGCCGGAGCTGCTCTTCATTGAAGATGATGACGAGTATGAATCCGTAGCAGATGCCTTTGACGAATATCTGGACAGTCAGGAATTTGATGAATTGCTGGACGATTCCGAGGACTGATCCCACCAATCCGCAAGCGGCTTCAAAAAACGCGACGGCTGCCCCGATGCATTTGTGCCCTGTACGCACAGAAGCTGAAGGGCAGTTTTTGCGCGCGTCATTCCCACATAGAACAGTCTTCTCTCCTCCTCCGCCGTCTCATCGGAGAGCATTTTTCCATACGGAATATTCCCCTCATTCACATCCGGAATAAACACCCTTGAAAATTCCAGTCCCTTGGCTGCATGCAGCGTCATAAGCCGCACACCGTCACCATCCCAAGACGCCCCGCCGGGCGGCTGCATCCTTTTCTGCGACCCCATGTAGGAAATCCAGTCCTCAATCCGTACAAACTGCTTTGCCTCCTCCTGCAAAAGACCGACTCCCCTCTCCCATTCCTCATACAACAGCTGGTTTTTCCCCGCTCTCTCACGCAGATACCGGTCATAGCCCACCACCTTCCGTACCATCCCGATTGCAAGGTAGGGAGACATTTTGCTCACCTGTTTTAATTGCGACGCAAGTTTCCGGAGCCGATCTGCCTCCCGCCTCTGTCCGCATGCCTCATAGCTCTGCGCCAGCGCCGTCAGGGAAACCTGTCCTTCCTCCATCCCCTCCCTGCCGATCCCGCGCTCCGGGTGATTGATCACGCAAAGAATCGTCCCCCTGCGGCAGTCCCCCATCGCCATTGCGAGATAACAGCGCAGATCCTCCGCAAAAAAGGTCTGATACAGGCCTTCCCGCCTGTTTCCGCCAATGCAGGGTATCTTTTCCCTCTCCAGAATCCCCTGTACGGCGGCAAGCCCTGCATTGGTTCTGCAAAGAATCGCATTCTCCCGAAACGGAATGGATTCATTTTCCTTAATCTGCCCCGCCAAATATGCATATTGGGCACCCTTATCGGGAAACGCCCTGACCCTGATCTGTGCGTGTCTTCTCAGATTGCTCCCGTTGGCGGTACACTGCTTTGGGACACGATCCTTGTTCTGTGAGATCACCCTGCCTGCGGCGTCCACAATCTCTCCTGCACAGCGGTAATTCTCCGTGAGCAGATACCGCTGTGCGTCCGGATAGTCCCTTAAGAATCTCCGCATAATGTCCGGAGCTGCGCCGCGAAAGCCGTAGATGGATTGATCGTCATCCCCCACCACAAACAGATTCCTCTCCGGCTCCGCTAACAGACCAAGAAGCTCATACTGAATCAAATTGCAGTCCTGAAACTCGTCCGCCAGCAGATAAGAAAAGTGCCTCTGCCACCGCATGCGCTCCTGTGCATCTTCCGTTAAGAGCGTTCTGCATTTTGTAAGCATATCGTCAAAGTCCAGCTTGCCGAGGGCTGCCGTCCGTGCTGCATAAAGCCGGCTGATCTCTTCAAACTGCTCCCGGCTTACCTGCTCCGGCAGGGGCAGCGTTGTCCGTCCGTTTTTTTGCAGACTGATACAGGCGAGCAGCTGCTCTCCTATGTCCCACTCCATATGAAATTGTTTTAAAATATGGGATAACAGGATGCGTTTGCCCCCGTCAGACAGGAGACAGTCCGCCTTGAAATGATATCTTGACCGTAGAATCTGATAGAATACCGCATGAAAGGTGCCGAATGTAACAGGAGGGCTCATTCCCTTCATCCCGGCAAAGAAACGATGCTGCATGGACAGGGCGGCCGCTTTGGTATAGGTGATCACCAGTATGGAGGCCGGAGAAATGCCTCTCTCCAAAATCAGATGCGCCGTGCGTTTTGTCAACACCGTGGTCTTGCCACTGCCGGGTCCGGCAAATACAATTGCCGGGCCCTCGCCGTGATGCAGCGCAAGCATTTGTCTTTCATTTAAACCGCAGTCAGGCATTCTTAAGCTTTTCAATGCCCTTTCTGATGCGCTTTAAGGATTCCTCTTTTCCAAGAATCTCCATAATCTCCGTAGCGCCCGCGGGGGTCATCTGTTTGCCGGAAACCGCCGTGCGGATCGGCCACATGACATAACCGTTCTTGCAGCCCTTCTTTTCCACGTAAGAAAGAAGTGTCTGATAGAGCGCGTCGTTTGTGTAATCCGTCTGCTCCTCCAGAATCGGCAATACTTCGGTCATCACCTCAAGGGAAGATTCCGCCGTGGTTTTCATCTTCTTGTGGGTATACATCTCAGTATCATACTCGGGCAGTTCCTTAAAGAAATCCACCTGTCCCGCAATGTCGGGGAATATCTCGATACGTGTCTTTACCATTGCCGCGATCTTATGCAGATCGTAGCCATCCCCAAGTGCTTCCTCCAGATAAGGCTTCGCCAGTTCAAAGAACTTTTCCTCATCCATGGCTTTCATATATTCGCCGTTCATCCAACGGAGCTTTACGATGTCAAAAACAGCGGGGGATTTGCTGATTCTATGATAATCAAACTCCCGGATCAGCTCCTCTAACGAGAAGATCTCCCTGTTGTCCTCCGGGCTCCAGCCAAGCAGCGCAATATAATTGACCACCGCCTCGGGCAAAAATCCCTGCTCGATCAGATCCTCAAAGGAGGCATGTCCGCTTCTCTTGGACAGCTTCTTGTGATTTTCATCCGTAATGAGCGGCAGATGCACATACACCGGCACATCCCAGCCGAACGCCGCGTAAAGGCGGACATACTTGGGGGAGGAGGACAGATATTCGTTGCCCCTCACCACATGGGTAATGTTCATGGTGTGATCGTCCACCACATTTGCAAAATTGTAGGTGGGATAGCCGTCCGACTTGATCAGGATCATATCGTCCAGCTCGCTGTTGTTCACCGTAATGTCGCCGTACAGCTCATCATGGAAAGTCGTGGTTCCCTCCGTGGGATTATTCTGACGGATGACAAACGGCTTTCCCTCCGCCAGATTCTTTTCCACTTCCTCCTTGGACAACGAGAGACAATGCTTATCGTATATCATAATCTCCTTGCCCTCGACGATCTCCGTCCTTAGGGAGGCAAGCCTCTCCTTGTCACAGAAGCAGTAATACGCCTCGCCCCTGTCGATAAGCTCCTTTGCGTACTTCATGTAAATACCGGTCTTCATACGCTCGCTCTGCACATAGGGACCGTATCCGCCGTCCTTGTCAGGTCCTTCATCGTAATCCATTCCGGTCATTTTCAGGGTGCGGTAAATAATCTCGGTTGCACCCTCCACAAAACGTTCCTGATCCGTGTCCTCAATGCGGAGCATAAAGTCCCCGCCTGCGTGCTTTGCGATCAAAAACTCGTATAAGGCAGAACGCAGGTTGCCCACATGCATCCTTCCGGTGGGGCTTGGTGCGTACCTTGTTCTGATTTTCGTCATGTCGTCCTCCGTTTAAATTTTTTCTTTGTTACCACATCCTATTGTAAAATGTTTCCTTGAAAACTGCAATATGATTATTCTTTTTCCGGCACCTTTTTGGCTGCTTCCGACTTGAACTTCGCCACTTCCTTTGCGGCCTGCGGCAGTGCAATATTCGTACCGGCTCCGGCAATGCAGCCGCCGGGACACGCCATACCCTCGATCAGGCAGCCGTTCTTCCGCCCTGCCTTTGCAAGGAGGAGCATTTTCTTACATTCCGCAAGACTCTCCGCGTGCTCGATATGCACCTCGGTTCCCGGATAATACTGATGGATGCACTCCTCAATAGCGTTTGCAACACCACCCGCAACGCCGTATCCGCGTCCTGCGGCGGTCGCATCATGCATCTCGTCCATCGCCTTGATCTCATCCAGCAGGATTCCCTTCGCCTCAAACATTCCCGTCAGTTCCTCAAAGGTGATAACAAAATCCACATCCGAGCGGACCGTTTTTCTGGATGCCTCCAGCTTCTTGGATGCACAGGGACCGATAAAGACCACGCTCGCCTCCGGGTGTTCCTTTTTGATCACACGGGCAGTCGCCACCATGGGCGTCAGCTCATTGCTGATCTTGTCGATGGTCTCAGGGAACATGTTCTTTGCCAGAACCGCCCATGAGGGACAGCAGGAGGTAAGAGCAAACGCCTGCTTTCCGCTCGCAACCTCGTTCACATAGTGCTCCGCCTCCTTCATGCAGCCCATGTCAGCTCCGATGGCAGTCTCGTACACATCCGCAAAGCCAAGTTCCTTCAAGGCTGTCTTGAACATATCGGGCGTCACCTTGGGGCCAAACTGTCCCACAAAAGCCGGTGCCACCTGTGCGATGATGGTTCTGCCGGACTGCATGGCTCGGATCAGCTGGAAGATCTGGGATTTGTCCGCAATGGCGCCGAAAGGACAGCTCACCATACATTGTCCGCAGGAAACACAGATTTCGTTGTCGATCACAGCCCTGCCGTGGCTGTCATTCTTGATGGCGTTGATGCCGCACGCCTTGACGCAGGGGCGCTCCTTGTGGGAAATTGCATCATAAGGACATACATCCTTACACTTTCCGCACTTGATGCACTTCTGCTGATCAATGAAGGATTTGCCGTTTATCATGGTCATGGCACCCACCGGACAAACCTCCCTGCAAGGGTGTGCAACACAGCCCATGCAGGTGTCCGTCACCTGATACCTGTTTTCGGGGCAGGCGTTGCAGGCGGACGGAATCACCTGCATCAGGGGCGGCTCATAATATTTTTCGTCGATATTGCTCTCTTCTATTCCTTCGGTCAGATGCCCCGGTCTCTCTCTGTTCTCCGGGCGCAGTGACATTCCCATGGCAAGCCGGATGCGCTCGCGGATGATGGCACGGTCACGATACACGTTATCGTAGTAATCCGACTCCTCATAATCCACGATCTTGTAAGGAAGCGCCTCACAATCATCCTTCAGATTCTTTGAAGTGTACGCAAGATTCGCCACTTCCTTAAACACCCTTCTTCTACGCTGTCTTACGGGTGTATCAATCCCTCTCATTCTGCTCATAGATATCCTCCGTTTTATTCGCTCGAAACAAAATAAGAATCCCTGTGATTATTTAATCATACAATCACAGGGAAATCAAGCAAATTGTTAAAAAAATATCAAATAAAGATGCTGCCAATCTGAAAAACCAGAACCGCCGCAAGCCACGCCAGAAGGATCTGAAATGCCATCAGTCCAAACGTGAATTTAAGCGAACCGCTCTCCTTGCGTATGGTGGCGATCGCCGCCACACAGGGAACATACAAAAGACAGAACAGCATCAGGCAGTATGCGTTCAACGGCCCGAACGACGGATTCTGTGCCTGCACATTGGCTATAATGGACGCCATTCCATCCGACGAGTTTGCATTTGCCACACCAAACAGCACGGAGAAACTGCTGACGACGACCTCCTTTGCGGAAATACCCGAAATCAGTGCGACCGCAATCTGCCACATGCCAAGTCCCGCAGGGGCAAGCACCGGAACCAGCCATCTGCCGATCACAGCGCCAAAGCTCTCGGCAGGGCTCTCCACCATACCGTTCACACCAAAATTCAGAATAAACCATATGATGATGGACGCGAGAAAAATGGTGGTCCCTGCCTTTGTCAGGTAGTCCTTTACCTTGTTCCAGACATAAATGCACACCGTCCTCGCATTGGGCCTTTTATATTCCGGCAGTTCGATCAGGAGGGAGTCATTCTCCTTTCCCTTTTCCGCCCTGTTGATGATCAGCGCGGTGACAATCGCCACAGCCATGCCGATCAGATAGAAAGAAAACGCAACCAGCCCTGCGCAGTCCGGGAAAAACATTTCCGAAAAAATCACATAAATCGGCAGTCTGGCAGAGCAGGACATAAACGGCGTGATCACCATGGTTTTTCTTCTGTCATGTTCCGTTTCCAGTGCCCTGGTTGCCATAATTGCAGGCACCGTGCAGCCGAAGCCCAGTATCATAGGCAGAAAAGCTTTTCCTGAAAGCCCTACCCGCCCCATAACGGAATCCATCACGTAAGCCACTCTTGACATATATCCGCTGTCTTCCAGTATGGCAAGCGCAAGAAACAGGATGAAGATATTGGGCAGGAAAGTCAGAATCCCTCCCACCCCGGTAATGATACCGTCCACCACCAGAGAGATCAGCCAGTCCGCAGTATTTACCGCACAGAGTGCCTGCCTTACGCCCCCGGAAAACAGCTCAAGTCCCGTCTCAAAAACGCCTTTAAGCATATCTCCCACCGTAAAGGTCAGGAAAAATACCACCCCCATGATACAAAGAAACGCCGGAAGCCCAAGCCACTCATTGGTCAGGAAACGATCCACCTTATCCGTGGTCGCAGCCTTTTTGCTCTTGTAAAACAATACTTCGCCCACCACTTTTTCAATGTAGGCATATTTGCATGCAATGATTTCCTTCTCATAGCTGCGGTCTACCACATTGGTAACTGTGATGGGGTGCTCTTCCTTCACTTCTTCATCGTCCTCCAGAAGCTTGATTGCATGCCATCTCACAGAGGAATGTGTAGGGTAATTTGCCTGCATCATCACTTCCAGCTTTGCGAGCTTATTTTCAATCGTCTCCGGGTACTTGAGGATATACTCGGAGTTTTTTCCCTCCTCATAATGATGCACCACCGCATGGAGCAGAATATCAAGCCCGGTACGTCTGGCGGCTGAGACGGGAACCACCGGAATATCCCCTAACATCTCTGGAAGCCTGTGAAGGTCGATCTCCATTCCCCTTTCCTTTACGATATCCATCATATTGAGGGCAAGCACCACGGGCTTTCCCAGTTCCAGAAGCTGCAGGGTCAGATAGAGGTTTCGCTCCAGAGAGGACGCATCCACGATGTTGATAATCACATCGATATCATCATCCATAACACATTTTCTCGTAACCTTTTCTTCGATGGTGTAGCAGGTAAGGGAATAGATTCCCGGCGTATCCACCAGCGAGATGGAAAAGCCTTCATAGGATGTCTGTCCCTCCACCTTTTCCACCGTGACCCCGGGCCAGTTAGCCACCTTCAGCTTTGCTCCTGTCAGCGCATTGAATAAAGTGGTTTTTCCGCAGTTTGGGTTTCCCACACAGGCTACCCTGATCCTTTTTTCAGCCATGCTGCACCTCCCCGATCTCAATGTTGGATGAGAGATGTTTGCCCAGCGCCAGTCTGGTTCCGCGCACCCTGATAATCAATGCTCCCCTTCTTTTGCGATTCATAACCTGTATCTTGGTTCCGTCATTCAGGCCAAGTGCCTGCAGCCTCCTTGTGACAGCCTCCTCCACATACAGACCTCTGATTGTATATTCGTGATCTTTCTTCGCCTCGTACAATGTCATGATAAGATTCTCCGTTTTTTTCAAAAATACCCTGTCTTTTGTCTGTGAAAATTATACTCTCGGTGCTTTTTTGTGTCAATGATATTGAGAACCGATTATCAAGAACCGTCATTCTCTGTTCCGCATACAATACTGTGAGAGAATCAAATATAACAGAAAGGATTTCTTATGCAGGATTACAGTTTTGACGAGTACTTTGACCGGTTTCCGATCGCCATGGCGTATGTCCCCTGGCAGCATCTGTCCACCATATACGAAAATCTGGAAGATGCCTACCGCACCGGTACGATCTTTCCCGAGCTGAACAAACCGTTTCTTGGAAGGAGGGTGGTCTCATGAACGGAGGTCTCTGCGAGATGAACCGCATGCTCAAGGACATCGGCATAATCGATTTTGCTCTGGTAGAGCTGAACGAATATCTGGACACCCACCCTTTTGACAAGCGTGCCATGGAATATTTCAACCATTATTCACGCATCAAAAATCAGATGACCCGCGATTTTTCCAATCGCTACTACCCGCTCCACGCCGACCTGTCCACCGACACCAAGGAGTGGTCCTGGGTATTGTCACCCATGCCGTGGGAATATAGCTGTCAGGAAGGAGGATGCAGATAATGTGGAGCTATGAAAAAAGATTGCAATTCCCGGTAAACATCAAGGAGCCCAACGCGGAGCTAGCGAAGGTCATCATGTCCCAGTACGGCGGACCAGACGGAGAGATGGGCGCCAGCATGCGCTACCTCTCCCAGCGTTACGCCACTCCCTACCGCGAGGTAGCCGGGCTTCTGACCGATATCGGTACCGAGGAACTGGCACACCTCGAGATGGTTGCTGCCATCGTGCACCAGCTCACCCGCAACCTCTCCATGGAGGAGATCCAGAAGGGCGGCTTCGCTCCCTACTATACGGATCACACCATCGGCATCTGGCCGCAGGCAGCAGGCGGCATTCCCTTTAATGCCTGTGAGTTTCAGAGCAAGGGTGATGTGATCACCGATCTGTTTGAAGACATGGCTGCAGAGGTATTCCCTGTTACAACAAAATACTTTTTCCTTATATAATGTAAAAATTTCTAAAAATTCCAGTGAATTACCACCGGCACCTTACTGTTCCGGTAGTGTCCATCCCGTTTACCCACTTCAATGTAATCTATCAATATATTTACTAAATCAAAATTTAACTCTGTGATGTTCATGCACTGCCGTATGATATCCTGTTTGGACATTTCTTCCTCATCTGCAGCTTCAAGTTCCTCCATGTCCATCTCCAGTTTTGCAATCCTGGCTTCCTTTTCGCTGATGTCCGTCCTGAAGTCCTCTGACAGCCTGGCAAAATCCTCCGGCGTGATCACACCGGCAACGCGATCGGTATAAAGTGTTTTAATTGTCCTATTAAGATTATCCAGTACCTTTTTGTGATTTGCAATCTCTTTTTTCAATCTGTTTTTTTTGAGCTGCCCTGTGTCCCGGTTACAAATGTTCTCCGCCGCCGCATCAATGTCCAGATATTCTGCCATTATTTTGTGCAGTTCCTCCAGCACCGTATCTTTCAATTCATTTTCAGAAATAAACGCGCCCTTACAGCTATCTTTTGACAAAAATTTGGAGGAGCAGCGTAAGTACCGTCTGTGATCTGATCTGCAGGATTCCATGGTATATCCGCAATACATGCATTTGGTTTTTCGGGCAAATATGCCAACCTCGCCCTTCCATCCCGCTTTCGATCGGGCATTGACGATATCCTGCACCCTATCCCACAATTGCCGCTCTATGATTGGCTGATGCGTGTTTTCCACCCGGATCCACTGATCCTTGGGACATGGCCTGCATTTCCGCGTTTTATAGGACACAGATGCATATTTTCCCTGCACCAGATTTCCTATGTAAGCTTCGTTGATCAGGATCTCTGAGACGGAAAAATACTGCCACATGGAGCTTCGCGGCGTTGAAAGCCGTTTCCAACGGATTCCCTTTTCTAATTTGTAGGCTGTTGGATTTATTATTCCCTCTTCGTTTAATTTCCTCGCAATGGCGCTTTTTCCCATTCCTCCGGCAAACATTTCAAAAATCCGGTGTACCACCTCCGCAGCATCCGGATCCGGAATCAGATGCCCCTTTTGATCCGGATCCTTCGCGTAACCATACGGAGCAAATGCCCCCGTAAAAATTCCCTTTTCGTGCCGGTGTCGCAGCACTTCTTTGATGTTCTCTGATAAATCTTCCAGATACCATTCATTAATCAGACCATTAATCTGACGCGCTTTTTTGTTGCCCTTATTTTGCGTATCTGCGTTGTCAACCAATCCAATGAACCGGATGCCCCATAACGGAAACATCCCGTGCAGGTAGTGTTCCACCATTTCCATTTCCCTGGTGAAACGCGACTGTGACTTGCATAGAACAATCTGAAATTTCCGCTGCTCCGCGTCCCGGATCATTTCATTCCATGCCGGCCGGTTTCGGTCAGATCCGGCAAAATCATCATCCGAATAAATCTTGTAGATGTTCCAGTTATTATTCAGTGCATAAGCAATAAGCATACTTTTCTGATTTTGTATGCTTTGGCTATCATCCTCTTCCGAGTTTTTATTTCTGTCCTCGTCGGACAATCTACAATATATGGCAACCCAAATTTCATCGTTCATAAAGGCTCCTATGCGTTTGTTTTCACCTGGGAATGCATTGTTTCCCGTATCGCCTTAACTACGCCTGCGGCCGCAGCCGCAAAAAGCCGGTTAAAATCTTCTTTTCGTTTCTTCTCCTCACTGTTTTTAAATTTGTTCTCACACATAATGCCCCTCCTCTACAACATATGACTTTTTTTCCATGTCTCAAGCAGACTGAAAATGACATCTGAGATCTGTTTTCCGGTATATCCCTCCGGAAAATACTTGCGGATCTCCCGCTCCTTCAAAGACACTTTTTCAAAATTTTCTTCTTTCTCCATGAGTATTTGCATAACCGTCTCCGTCAGTTTCCCGCTACGGCTGTACTCTTTCATCTTGATTGCCTGTTCACCCGATGGAACCGTTTTTTGTGCCTGTATCACCCCAAATAGCGTGTTCTGCTCACCCTGCGTAAGGTAGGAAAGATCAACTGCAGTAATCACCGGCAGCCGCCTATCATCCACAAGCTGCAGAAGCTCCGGCACAAGATATGTAAGCCGGATATAGCGCTGTATGGTGTTTCTGCTCTCCCCCGCCTGTTTTGCCAGTTTTTCATCGCTTCTGATGCCATCTGTTGTCCCCATCCTCTTTAGCGCATCATATTTCATTCTGTACGCCTGTGCGCGCTCTGAAGGCAGCATATCTTCACGCTGGATGTTGGAATCCACCATAAGCACAATTGCCTCATCATCCGAAAGATTCCGAATGATTACCGGCATATCCGAATACCCTGCCAAGCCGGACGCATGATGCCGCCTGTTCCCGGAAATAATTTCATAGGTTCCCGGTTCTGATTTATCTTCCCGGACAATCCCCGGATGCAAAACACCGTACTTTTTTACCGATTCCACCGTCTCCGCCATTTTCTCATCGTCCAGAACCCGGAACGGATGATTTTTAGGCTCATGCATCACGGAAAGCGGTAATCTTACAATTCGATCCTCCTCCGCTTGATTTTCCTGCGCTGCCGCACCATTCCCGGTACCCAATAATTCATCCAGCGACGTCAGTTTGATTTTTGATGCACTACTCATAGGACAACACCTCCCCTATCAGTTTTCTATATGCCTCGGCTGCCTTTCCCGCGCCGTCATGTGCAAAAATACTTGTGCCTTCTGCCGCCGTTTCCGCCATTTTTGTGGATTGCGGAATATAGGGAAATATTCTGATTGTATCCCCGTAACTGTTTTCCAGTATCTCGACTGTGTCCCGATGATACCGGGTACGGACGTCAACCATGTTTGGAACGATCCCCATGATCTGTAAATCCGGATTTATGTGCTGCCGCACCTTTCCAATCGTCCTCACAAGCTGCTGCAAGCCCCGTGTAGACGGTTTTTCCGCCTTGATTGGTATGATTACGCTATCCGCTGCCGTAAGTACGTTTACGGTCAAAATACCAAGCGAGGGAAGGCAGTCAATCAGTATGTAATCGTAAAGCGGTGCTATCTGGCGGATATAATTCTTTAAGACCGTCTCCCGGCACATGATATTAACCAACGTAACCTCTAGCCCGGACAGTTCGATATTTCCCGGAAGAACATCAACGCCCTCCTTGTGATTCAGGATCCCTCTTTCCGGTGCAAAAGGTATATCATTGATACTGTCTACCAGGATCTGCGCAATCGTCAGATTCATGGCGTCCGGTTCATCAAACCCCATACAGTCCGTCAACGACCCCTGCGGATCAAAGTCGATCAGAAGTACCTTTTTCCCGGCGTTTGCCAATCCTATTCCGAGATTGATCGTAACGGTGGTCTTTCCAACACCACCTTTTTGGTTGACACATGCAATTACTTTTGCCATAAAAAAACCTCCCATCCAAAATATGAAAAAATCATTATCAAAATTACCCGAAACAGCAGCTCTGCCATTCCGCCGGTTTTCATATGCGCCAGACAGATCCGTTTCGTTGAAAAGGGCATAAAAAGCGGCACACCTCCCGCAAGCATGTCAAATACCAGATGGCTTGCAATGCCGCACATCGCCCCCGTTGCCACATACGGTTCCACCGCTATCAATACTGCAGCAAGGGCTACCGGGCATAGGGAATGTGTCAATCCACGATGTCCGATCAGACTCCGGATATAATTTCTCTGTTTTGCAGGAAACAGCCCGGAAATACCTCTGATCAGCAACTGCCCCATGCTCACGGCTACGCTGGCTAATCGAAAACGTCTGCTGATGCTGCTGTGCCTATTATCAATGTCCGGAACAAGGCTTCCCAGAAGGGATGCGGCAATCAGCAATCCGCTTTCTGCCGGAGATACCTTCAGCAATGCCGCCGCTGCCATTCCCGCGGCAAGACCACCAATCCTGTGTGTAGCTCCCATCATATCTGCCCCATTCCTCCCGTTTTACCGACATAACAATGGTACGAGCAGTAATAAATTTTCCTGCGCCCTGATTGTCGTTGATACACCCAATGTGTTCTGCCGCCTCCCTTGCTCTGAAACGGAACCATGAACAGACGACGGCACACCGGGCATCGATACATCTTGCTTACGCCCCCATACCGTAAAGCCTCCATGCTACTCCCCCTCGTAAAGTATGTTGTATAATCCCAATATCCGGGCTTCAATAGCCTCCATGGTTTTGAGCCGTTTCTCTGCCCCCGCAGTCGATGTCCGTCCTGCAACGTCCAAAATCTTCAACTGGCCGATCAGCTTCACCATTTCCGCCTTGATCTGCATTTCATCCAATGTCTCCACGATGTGGCTGTTCTGCCATAGAGTTTCAAGCTGGGCGTCTGAAAATGAATCCAGCGCCTGCTCGTAGTCCTCGTTTCCATTGCAATAGTTTAAGAATTGTTTCCATGAATCAAATTCCGGGGCAAAATACCCGGTATGTATTCCTGTCACATCCCGTTCGATTTCTCTCTGCAGATCCGTCCATACACTTTTCCGGATCTCACGCAGCATATTCTCTACATCCTTCTTCGGTTCCTCAAATATAATCTCTCCGGTTTTGTTCATGGCAATCAGCTCATCGATCAAAGCAAGTTTATTCATATGTACCCTCCATCTCGTTTTCGCTGCATAGCAGCCCTTATAGGTTCCGTTCATTATTCTTCTTGACAAACGTATTAAAATCCTCTATTCTAGCCTTAGAAAAGGGTATTGGAATCCCCCTATTCCATACTATCTTCAGAAAGCCTTGTGTTGAGTTTGGTCGCTTGGACACAAGGCTTATTTTTTCTCCCTCTTCGGAGGCTTTGTCGTGTTACGTTGATCATTGGCATCCAGTTCTGCTTTCTGCAAAAGGCAATGAATCCACCCCTTCAGATAAAAATAATCTTCTGGATACTGTGCTCGAATCTCATCCAACTTCAATGCAGTATCTTTTACATCCTCTGCTTTTTGTATATTCACTTGTATTCCTCCTTTTTGCTTTCGTCGAAATCAATATATCATTCTTTGAAAGTATTGTCAATATTTTTGTGTTTACACTGAAAACAAATTATGGTATAGTGCTTTCATGGAGGTGAAATTATGAATATCCATGATCGCTTAAGGCAGTTAAGAAACGAATTAAATCTTACAACTCGTGCTTTTGGTGCTGCCATAAATATGTCAGGTGGTGCCATTACAAATATGGAAAAGGGTACGCGTAATATAACCGAACGCACCATTCGGGATATATGCCGTGAGTACAATGTCAATTTTGACTGGCTCGTCCACGGAATTGAACCTATGTTTGAAGATGTAACCAGTAACTTAGATATTGATGATGAAGTGAAACAGCTTGCCCAACAGTATGCCTTACTCAATGATTCAGATCGCGAATTGGTTAAGAAAATGATTGATTCGTTAGCCCAAAAATCTAATTAAAACTAACCGTAAATTCAAGGTATCCACAATGATTAGACTAAAAGAAATCCGCACAAGAAAAGGTTTTACCCAAACACAAGTTGCTCAAATGTTAAATTGTTCTACCACTGTCTACTCACGCTATGAAACTAGTGACCGTCAGCCGTCGATTGATGTCCTTATTAGCTTATCGCAGGTTTTTAATGTGAGCATAGATTATATAGTTAATAACCCACGGGAGCTTTCTTCTTCCATTGCTCCCCTCTCCGAGCTTGACACAGAGTTGCTACATCGTTTTCACGCCGCCGATCAGTATGATCAGATTGCCGTTCTACGTACTTTAAAAATCCCCGAAGAAAGATAAGTCGGACACATAATATCTCTTTGAAAGTCTTGTGCTAAATTCGCACAAGGCTTTTTCACTACACAGCCTGCCTCTTACTATTACTTGCCGGTTCGGCAATAAACTTCTCCTTTTCTACAACCCTTCTTGTAAATGCCATTGCTTTTACCACATCAAGTACATGTTCCTGACATTCTACGGGAATATTGCTTGCATTCTCTATAATTTCATTTACAATATTTTTCGTTTTTTCCATATCCTCTATCTCCTTTCGTTTTTTCAAAACTTTTCCCGTTGCAATAATGTATTGTGAATACATATTATCATTTGCATTTTGTTTTGTCAATACGTTAGGTGCTTTTTTCATTGCCCTTATCGTATTGACAATACATTTCGCACATGGTACACTGCAATTGCGAGCATAAATATGACAAACCAATAATAGGAGGTGATTGTAATGAGTATCGGGAAACGTCTCAAAGAAGCAAGAAAAGCACGCGGAATATCCCAAGATATGCTTGCTGAAAAAATCGGTGCGTCAAGAGGTGTGATTACGAACATTGAACTGGATAAAGTTGATGATCCCCAGGCAATGGTAATTAATGCCATATGCAATGCTCTCAATATAAACAGAGAGTGGTTGACAGATGGTGTAGGTTCCATGGAAATTGATGAAACCGATGCACACCGTGCAAAAATTCTTTCAGAAATTTATTCTCGTGTACAAGAATTGTCAGAGGAAGAACAACTATTCATCCTTGATATGGTTAAATCCTATGCAAGGCATTTACAAGATAAATAGAGCGTCGTATATCAAATAATTATGAAAGTGAGGATGTCCCATGAAAAGAAATTTGTGTATTGCACTATCTGTTTTAACTCTGCTGACCGGCTGCGGATCTCCGGCAGATGTACCATCTGCAACCGATGGCAGTTCCGCCACACCGCCTACCACTACCACTGCTGCAACAACACTGACCGCTGAGGAATATGAAACAGAGATTGCACTGTTACCCATAGATGTCATATGGAAATTATCTGATGTTTTCACTCACACCTATAAAATGGTAATGAATGACGGCACCGTCACCGACATTCAAGATACATATATTATTGCTGAAGGTGTGATGTCCGATGATTATCATGCGACGGAATCTTCCCTCACCGTAAAATACTATTTGGATGAGAATGGATACCCCTTTTCCGGTGTCGTAGTGTCGGAGGATGAAATTGTATTTACTCCTCTTATTCCGTATTCCATGGATTTCTGGTATGAAACAGCAAACCCCATCGTTATCTACCCACCGGAAGGCGATGAAATTATTCTCACAAAGGACACCTTCCCTACCATTGAGTTAGTCGATGATTGGACAGACAATTATAACTATCGGGGAACCTACATCCTGATTGATTCTGCCGGAAATAAGTGGATGCCAAGGACAACCGAAACCTATAATTGGGGCTATTGGTCGATTGAATACTCCGATGGCAAATATGAATGGCAGTTTCCGGAATATATCAATATTGTTCCCTATGAGGAGTAAGGTCGCGTCCCAATTTGGGACACAGGATTAGATCTACGATATGCAGCCCCGGAGATCAACTCCGGGGCTTTCTATTTTAGGAGGCGGTGAAACTGAAAGATCGAATTAAATTAATCCGCAAAAATGCCGGATTAACTCAGGAAGCATTTGCGCGGCAATTAGGGCTAAAAAGAAATACGGTCGCTACATATGAGACTACTTCCAAAGTCCCTATGGATGCCGTAATAACTTCCATCTGTCACGAATTTAACATAAATGAGAACTGGCTTCGTACCGGTGAAGGTGAAATGTACTGTTTTACAAGTGATGATGAATACGAAATCGCATCAAAGGAAATAGGTTCAAATGATCCTATCGCAAAACAGGTAATTCTAAACTACTGGCACATGAGCAATCCTGAAAAAGAATTGTTTCGCAGTTTCATAAGGCACTTGTTAATAGAAAATAGGAATGATCTGTGACGAATAGCATCGCGTCCCAAATTGGGACGCAAGATCGTCTTAAACCTGCAATCAAGTCGGTGCGGTAATAATAATGAGTATTGGAAAACGGCTCAAAGAAGCACAAAAAACACCTGCATGATAGATAAGCAGGTAGATTAGCAGGAGGTAATCGCTTTTGATGAATGAAAGAATAAAATTAATCCGTAGAAATGCCGGATTAACCCAAGAAAGATTTGCTAAGGTACTCGGAACTGTTCAAAACACCATTACCGGGTACGAAACAGGCAACCGAAAACCGAGTGGCTCCGTAATTACCCTGATTTGTAAAGAATTTAATATCAGCGAAGAATGGCTGCGTACCGGACACGGTGAAATGTACCGCTATCCTGATCTTGATACCGGGCCAAAATCAATGTTAAGCGACCTTGCTGCACACGACATTGGAATACGGCAGCTTATTGCAAATTATTATAAGCTGGATGGAAAAGAAAAGGAATCTCTTTGGAATCTAATAAGAAAACTCACAGAAAAGCCGGAGGATGAACTATGAGAACGAACTTAGGACATGGATTTTTTGCTGGCGTCAATCGGATCACAAAACAACAAGTATGCTACTGGCTTCACACGAATCAGGACATCACCTGGAACGCTTTTGTTTGGTATATTGCGGACTACTGCGATATTGATGATTTTGGGATCGATTGGGTGACGGTGAAAATCTTCACAGAGAAACAGCGGCAATTCTTTTACGAAAAGGTGTGTGAATACGAAGAATTGATATGCGCATCAAATTATGAAGTGGCTCGGGATAATGATTTGTGGGAAACGCACAAAAGGGGAGCTGAACGCAACCGGGCTATCCTGCTCTGCCTGATACAGAGCAAGGACGCAGACTGATTTTCAAAAAAGATATTGCATTTTTTTAATTTAGATAGTAAACTTATAGATGTGAAGAGAGCGTACCCTTAAAGCAAACGGTTCGCCTCGGTTAATAGTTACTCAAAAAAGCAACTTTACCTTTGGTCGGGGCGGTTGCTTTTTTGATGTCTATCTTTTATGTAGCCTATGACCTTGATCGCAATGTCAAGACATTTGACTACTAAAGCTACAATCTGAACGATTGTGTTTAACATCTTATGTTCCTCTCGTTTTATTTTCCATCAGAACCACCTCCAATGTTCCGGAAGTTTCTCAGATTAAAAATCTGGCGAAAGGCGAACCGCTTACCCGTTTCGGATACGCTCTCCATGCTGAAATTATACAGAAATTAGGATTCTTTGTCAATCTATGATGCTATGTCCCAATTTGGGCCTAAATTTGGGACGTTGAAAAAAAATCTCCTACTTTTGCTTGGAAACCTGCTGCTCCTTTATGTCCTTAAACTCCTCTTTTATCATGTTATCAATCCAGTTAAAGAAACTTGCGTCTGTCTCTGCATCATCAATTTTGATGTCTCTCTCCTTCAACTCCTGATCCGTCAATTTGCACCTTTCCATGCCTCTGCCCCCTTCTGCAAAATAGCCTTTCTCTTACAACGTTTATTTCTAGTAAATATTATATATAAATTTGATTTCCATGTCAAACTTCGTTCCTTGTCCCAATTTGGGACGCGGATTCGTTCCGAAAATCCCTCAAAATAAAAAAATTTTTTTTCAAATTTTTTGTTACATTTTGGCATTCTGAAAACATTAACTATATAGGGGCAGATTTTTTATGAACTGCACATGCTTTAACCGCGTCCCAATTTGGGACACGAACTGTAAAAAAGGAGGATCCTATTTTGGAAGAACAAATGAATCTGAATCCACAAACCGCCCACACGCCGGGGATGATTGACGAGCTGCAAACTATAATAAACCGAATTGCCGCATCAGATCCTATCGCCCAGCAAATCATTATGAACTACGGACATTTGGACAAACAGGAAAAGGAAATGCTTTGGAATCTGGTAAGGAAACTTGCACAAAATTTGTAGTGACTATAAATTATCTGGCTCCGGATAAATCGTTTGCAAAAAAGAGATACCCTACCCCTAACAGGAAGGTATCTCTTTTTCCCATAAAATATGTATTACCGCAGATTTCTATTGTTTGCCCGATTTACATTTTCTTTCGCATCCTTCACCGGATCTGCTTTCGGTTGGGCGTTCTTTGGCGGTTTTGGCGGTACAGAGCTTTGAGGGCGTTTGACCGGGCGGCTCTTGGTGCTTTGACTATCCTTTGCGCGTTCTGCAACGCTCTCCTTCCGGATCTGATTTGCGGCGCTCTGACCTGCCACATTCTGTTTTGTTTCGGTGGATGTTTGCGACGCTGTGCTTGGTCTTGATCTGACTTCCCTTACCGTCGATTCCTTTCCGGCTTTCTCATCTTTTCGTACAGCTTGCGACATCACCGGACGCTCCACCTTTGGTTTGCTCTCCTCAGAGCCTCTGTAATCCAAAATCGGCTCTGTTCTGCTCATTCTATCCATTCGTGGCCTTTGAACGATTCTAGGGGCATTCTGCGCGCTCACAGGGGCATTTGCCATCCTTGATGTAGTTTGACTGCCGGCCGCCGCATAGCCGGGTCCCGGGACAACTTTTTCCTCTGCTCCTGCCGCTGCAGGCATGGCTGCCATCACCGGGCGATCCACTTTTTTCTTGCGTTCCTTCCAGTACTGCCCCGGGCGCTGGTAATTGGACGCTGCCTCCATGATTGCCGTCTGTCGGTTGATTTTTCCGGCGCTGAAACCGGTCTTTGCAATCTCTCCGGTCTTTCTGCCGGCTGCCGTGATTCCCCTTGCTGCAAGGCTGCCGGTTGCCCCTGCGGCTGTATTGCCGATCCGGCCGGCCTTTTGGGTAGCATGCACCGCCCGGTTTACGCTGGCGGAAGGATTTGCTACGCCCATAGAACTGAACGCCCCCAGCAGCTCATCCCGTTTTATAATCACAAATACCGCAAGCACGGTCTGTACGATCAGCACGATCAGCCATCCCCAGGCTTTTCCGCCCTTGGAGAACAGAATATCATCCACCTTGATCAGCAATCCGATGATGAATGACATGATCAGGATGCTGAGCTGCGCCTCCAACATTTTCCGCAGCCACGTTGATATAATTCCCTCATAGCCCGGCACCATGGCAAGAAGCAGCACAATCGGCGCCATAAACAGCCATAGCAGGGCAATCAGTTGAAACACCAGGGACAGCACCGACATCACAATATAAATAACGCTTTTGATCAGGAATGGGATCAGGTACAGAATCATAAAACCAAGCCGCTCCCCGCCCCGTTCTTTGTTAAATGCACTTCCTGTGTACGCCGCTACTTTTTCATCTCGTTTTGGGTCTCCATGTTTATAATTTGAATCTAACCATATACTTTCAATGTCCGCATCCGACACCGGATCATCCCCAAATTCTATGTACTTCCATGGCTGGTGGATCAGGTTGTACCACAGCGTTCCCGCTGCGTTGGCGGCATAGGACGCCAGATCTGTGGTCTTTACGCCTGCCATGCCGGTGATTGCCTGGCAGGAAATCCCCTTGGTGATATTCGTGGTTGCCGTGATGGCGGTACCGGAATCCCGTATGATCCAAAAGGACAGCACCAATATCCCGATGACCTTCAAAACCTGTCCGAAGGATCCCATTAAATCCCGGCGAACCATTTTTTTCAGGATTATAACGGCTGAACCGGAGAATGCAAGTAGAAAAAGCGGTTCAAAGATATTGCTGCGCAATGCCTTTTGGATCTCGCCTATCTCTGATTCAAACATCTCTGCCAGATTAAAATTCATGCAGTAATAGAAAATCATACAGACACACTGGCCGATCCAGCGGATCAGAACGAATACCAGATTTGCTATATCGTTCATTATTTTATACATCCAATCCATCAGATCCGTTTTCTCCATGTCCAGGTAATACAGACTTGCCTTTTTGATATAGCCCAGATTTCCGCTCAACTTGCTTATGTCTGATGTATCTGTGTTAATCGCTGAAGCGCTGGCGGTTACGGACATGACTATCAGGATGCCTGCACATAGAAGCAACAAAGCTCCAAACATTTTTATTTTCTGTTTCATGGCTCCTCCTTTCGTCACTTAAATGCAAATCGCGGTCTGCGAAAATACTTGAATACGCAGGCATTCATATCCGGCGAGAAGGTCGTTCCATCCACCGGGTTGTAGTTGTTTTTTCCCAGCTTAACGGATATTCCCACTCTCCCGCGTGGAGCAAAATCTGTTTTAAATTTGGATCCGCCGCAATGAATAAAATATTTGTTCCCGTCCGCATCCGATCCAATATAGATTCCCACATGATTTATCTGCCCCTTCCGCAGAGTGGAAGGATCCCGCACAAATCCCAGATCACCTACCTGCAGCTCGTCCTCCGAGATTTCTTCGCAGGCATACCACTGCTGCGCCGTACCTGACACGGGAATCCCTTCCGGGGTAGCTCCGCCGCTCACCACTGTTCCAAAACACTGATAATATACCCAGTCCACATAGCCGGAACAGTCCAGCGCCCCTTTTGGCACACCCTCCTGGGCGGATTTACCACCCATCAGATACGGCCAGTTAATCAGCGATATTGCAACCTTAGCCAGATCGCCCCTGGTCACATCACCTACTACAATTTCCGGCAGCGCCACATCCGGCACTGATGCTGTGTAACCGTATAGAGAAACGAGATATGTCGTATCATACACGCTCATCGCGTAACTTATTGTTTCCTCATTCAGCCCGATCAGATCACGCAGTACACCTTCTATATCTTCGTTTACCGTCAAGGTTGCCACATAACGCAAATCTTCCGTGCTTTTTTCTTCAGCAAGCTCATTGATGGCATTTACGATACCTGTGGAATCCTTAAACGTCAGACCGCTCTCTGATTTTCCTATGTACGCAAGTATTTCTTTTTTCCCGCTGTAATAGCTGATACTTTGTGTCACCCAAGGATCCGCATCACCCGACGAAACTCCGGCGTCACCGCCGGATGCAGACGCCGGGATCTGGCATTCTTCAATCAAAATACAAAATTCCAATGACGTCAGAATGGGATTGTAGTCTTTTAGAGTGTTAATGCCGTTTTGATAGGCATGCATGCCATCCGCAAGCATGATGATATCCCACGGAACTCCCAGCTCGGAGCCGATAAACTGATAAGCGTATGCTTCATCCTCTGTCGCAAACGCCATCAAAGGCGATCCGGCAGATCCGGCGCCACCGGAGCCGATTCCGGCAAACGCAAACACAATCAGCACAAACAGCAGCATAGAACCGGCCGCAGCGATTACAAATGTTTTTTTCATCAGACTTCCTTTCTGAACAACTCTTCATCGGAGAAGTCAAAATTAAACTCTTCCGTCGGTTGAGCTTCGTCCTCTTCTGCCTGTGTAGCTTCCTCGTTTTCCGCCTTTATTTCCGGCTCCAACTCCGGCTCCGGTCTCTCCGCTGATTCCGCCTTTGGTTCTTCTTTCCGCGCTGTCACCGTTTCTGGCTTTGGCAGTTCCGCTGCCGCTTCCTTTTTCGCTTCCCTTTCCTCTTGCTCTGCTTCCGGTTCAGGCCCCGGCTCCGGTTTTATGGGTACGGTAGTATCCGATTTTTTCCCGGCTTTTGGCGTAGTGGAAAATACATCGATCAGATCCTGAAATACTGCATCAAATTTCAATATGCCAACATGCCCGTCCAGATCCTGGAACATACACTCACCATTGCCAAGCGACTTAAGCGTTTCTTTGTTCGCTGCAGTTGGCTCCAGCCCCATATATTCACACATGCGCTGTGCCTCGGCATCATTCGTTGTCTGGAAACAAAATTTGTAGGAAATTGTATTCCTGATTCCCTCGGAAGGAAGATCTAATACCGAATGTCCGTTGAAAATACAACCACTGAAAAGGGAGCGTCCCATACGGGTGAGGAAATCATACAGTTTTACACCTTCTTCGGTTTTTCCTAACATCCATGATTCATCAAAGAGAATCACTTTGAATACAGGCCGTTTCACCATAGCAAATTTTTTAGCAAAGTTGCTGATGATTGCCATAAGAACCGTCGAAAGCGTTTCTTCCGCCGTGTAACTCTCCTTCGGTGTCTCCGGACTTGGCAGCTTCAGGTTATCGATCTGTAAAATATTGAGCCTGTTATCCAACGAAATAGCATCTTCTGTTCCATCGCCAAAAATAAGCTGTGACATGCCCGTATCTGCCTGCAGGCGAAGCCGTCGTGATAAAAATTTACCGGTACTGCACAGTTCATCCTTTTCCGGGAAGTTGGCCAGTAAGTCTACCAGACGTCTCATGGATGGCAGTTCATCATTTGACATGATCCGCTGTGCCTCCAGCACCGCCGTATATTCCACACTGGTGGGCGGAATTTTCAACAGTTCAGCGATTACATTGACTGCAAGCTCATCCGCAGATTTCAAATCATCCCGGTAAAGGTTATAGGGATCCAGTTTCCCTTTGTTTTTAGGATCACTGGAAAGTGTAACTGTGGTAATCAGTCCGGACAGTATATCCAGATCCCGCTCCCAATGGCTGCGTTCCGCTTTAGGGTCAAAAATCAGCCCATATCCGCCGTACAGCACCGTAAGAACCGTCAGCAGATTCGCATTAAAGGATTTTCCCACTCCCAGGTTGCCATAAAATGTTGCTGCTGCTGATTTGTTGCGCAGGCAGGCAACTCCGAGATTTAAAAATACAGGTTTGCCTTCCTGCCCGGTCGTTCCAATATACGGGCCGACTTTATCGCCCAGCTCATGGCTTGCGCCGATCACACCGGACGCCAGTGTAAGCGGTGTGATCGGCATAACATAATCTTTCACAATGCAGCCAACGCTCGGAATGCATTGCATCCATAGATTGATCTGATCAGCAAGCGGACGTTCAATCACAAAATTCATGTCCTCATATTCGTTTTTTACAGTTGTAACGCGCTTTTCTAATTCCTCTCTGTCATTAGCCGCAATGCAGATTGTTACGCTGGTGTTCAGGATCGGCTCACGCAGATTTTTTAATTCAATTTCCATTGCATCCGCATATCCCTTGCCTTCCAACAGATCTTCCGGGATATCAGCATTTGCGCCTGCTACATGCTCGATCTGACTGTCAATTTCCTGTTTTTTGCGTTCCAGTTTCCGCTGCGCCGCCCTGTATTCGGTTGCCTTGATGTGAATACACACTTCCGCTTGCAAATTGTATTTCTGCAGCATATAGATCCATTCCATACCCGGATATTCAAAACTGTCCGGAATGTTGGTAATTGCAAGAAATGACTGAAACGACACGTTATCCCGGTCATGTTCAATCCGGATCATACGATTTTCAGCATGAATGCTCCCCGAAAAAAGATTTACAACATCTCTGGCATACGGCTTTATCACACGTTCTTTGCCTACGTTATCGATAATTGCTTTGGGTTTCCATTCCTTTCCCTCTCGATCTTCAGCAAAAAGCTGTACTTTTTTGTTGATTCCCCTGAATCCGATCCGGCGGAAAAGCCATTGTGTCTCAGTTCCGGAAAGCTCCGTCAGACGGATCTTCTGATTTTGTGCATAGAGCCATTTTTCAGCCATTTTAACGGCATCATTTAATTTGCTCATCAAAATATCCTTGGTGTCCAGATTCAAATACACATTAATGGCATTTACCGGATCCTTAAGAAAGTACCGATACCCATCCTTCAGATCGGCAACCGTCTCCGACGTCTCGGAAAAATCGGCCAGTTTCACAATAATATAACTCCGGTAATCGTTGGCATCACCTTCTGATCTGTTTACCTCCTCCAGATAGCTTTCTGTCTGTTCAGCATGAAATTTTGCCTTTTCGTAGAGCGGATCCTTCTCATCCAGTTGTGACACCATATTTTTAAAATGATTCCTGTTATCCTGCTCTACCGGAACAATCAGAATCTGTGCATCACTCATAATGCCTGCAAGAAATTTCGCCATTTTGTAGAGCATTGAAATTTTTGCATCATTATCCAGATAATCATAATCGTAACCTGTCAGTTTAAACGCCGCCCAGGTACTTTTGTCTGCATTAAAAATCAGATTCCCGGAAAAATAGTTGATCGGACATCTATACATTATGTCTCCTCCTTCCTGATTCCTCTGCTGCAATTCCAATTCAGCGACACATCTTTCGTTTTATCCGGATATTTACGGAATCGCTGAACAAATCCTCTCTTGACATTGATAAAATAGATGATGCAGCCCACGAAATATTTAATCGGATTTTTTCCATCCAACTTTTTTTTCATCAAATAGTGAACGCTGCAATAGGGTATTGCAACATACCGTATCACCACCGGTACCTTGCCAATTCCGGGTATTATGTTGCTTATGAGCATCACAACAAGCGCCACGCCCAGAAACGCCAGTAAATCGTACGGATTAATTGGTACCGGCAGCGGAATGTTGGAGATGGAATAAATCTTTTTTTCCACCTTCCAAACCTTTGCATACGAAAAAATCTTGACCTTGTTTTCTTCCATACTCGTCACCAGAAAATCCCGGTAAAAATGTTTGTTGCTACTTCCACCGCCTTGCCGGGATCTTTAATGATAACCAAAATGAGTCCGCCTGCCACGAATGTAATGACCGCAGCAATCCATGCTTTTTTTATCAGGCAGCCTATCAATGCAATTGCAAGAATTACCAGCCCAATCCAGAAAATCTGATCCAGCATCCACGTTCCTGCCTTTTTCCCATAATCTGCAGCATATACGTTCATTGTGCTGCACAGGAACATCATGGAGCATGTCCATACTGCCATAAACACTTTCCATGCCTTCAGGTTTAATTCCTTGCGTGTGTTTCCTTTGTTCTCTCTCATAGTTTTCCTCCTATTTGCTCACTAGATTTCCGGTTCTTACGTTCATGTCATTTATGTAAAACTTTCCGCCATTTTCAGACATGGAAAGATTAATTTTTTGCAGCATCTTCACGCCATTTTCGGCATCCTTGATCTGAAATTCCACAATACACAGGATATTGCCGGATTCATCCGTGTAACAGCTTATTTTTTCGATTGAATAAAATGTGAATCGTCCCTGTAATCCTGTGAAGTCAGCTTTATCACAGGTGTTACTCAGATAGTAATTAATCACCGATTCATCCTGCTCTAAGTATGCCTTCAGGAAATTTTCTACGGACGTTTTGATTGCCGCTGTCTTTTCGTCACTTGCTGCTGTTCCATAATAGGCTTCAATCACATAGTCAGGCAGATAGACTGATTCATCCGCAACCATCAGCGGAATTTCCTCAACTACATAACTTCCACCCTTCACATAGACCGGCACTCGCAACGTCAATGTCCGTTTGCTCTTCTGCGTTGTGTAGGTCTGCCCATCATCGTTCAACATTCGATTTTCATAACATACCTCTGCAATCACATACACATCCTTCTGGTTTTCGGAATAGTCCTCGATCCGGTATGCCTGAACATAATCTACCGCCGCTGATGCAGTGAAATCTATCATGCCGCTTGATGCCATAAATGCAGATGATACATATGGCTTTAGACGTTTTTTGTAATCATCCTCTCCCCGCTGCGTGTACGTCAGATACTCCCTGCTGAAATTCTGTGCAAACGCCATGATTTCCGCATTTTGACTGGTAAAATCGTTGTATTCTGCTTTAAAATTGCGGATCAATTCCTCTGCCTGTTTTTGCGTGTCCGTCTTGAAAATTGACAACACACCTTTTATGAAAATAAAAATCAGCATGATCCAGAACAGTGTTCGCGCCACCTTCATTCCGGTATTTTTTTTCAGTATGTACCCTTCCGTTTTCTCTTTGGTCTTTTTTTCCCTGCCTTTCTTTTTCGGTTTTCCTTCTGTCTCATTTACCTGCACTTCTGTTTCTTCTGCCATTTTGTTTTTCTTATTCACAGCTTTCCTCCTCTCCAAAATCAAGATCCAGATCAATTTCAATGTTTTCACCATACGGGATTATGATGTTCCCGGCACTGTCTTGGTATGCCTGTTCTGCTTTTCCCTCCTTTTTAGGTTTTTCCCTGTTTATTTCACTCTTTTTTTCCTTCTTCCCACCTTTCTCCATTGCAGCGTCAGGAATTTTTCTTGCCGGTGATCTCCTCCCTGTGTAGCTTGGTGCCATCGTAAGCATATCTCCAACCTCTACATCTACATCCCGCAACATGGTTTCATCGTCAAAATAGAACGATTGAAACTCGATGGTTTCATTGCCGACTTTGTATAGAAACCGACCTTTGATATCCGGCAGGTCAACCGCATCTGTATTTCCAAGAACAATTTCTGATGCCGCCTTATCCGCAAATCGTCCCGATATTCGCACCGGTACATTGTTTTTGATCTGTCCTGTCAATATCGTTGCATCCGGACGTTGCACACCCAAAAACAAATTAATACCGGTTGCCCTGGACAATCTGGCGAGTGTAGAAAGCTTTGCCTCCAATTGCTCATAAATCTGCTTGTTTTCCTTTGATACGCCCTTTTTGTCTAACATTTCCGCAATTTCATCCGAAAACACCCCGATCCGGCATAAATTCTGATGCGTTTTTTTGTTGTATTCGGCAAGATTTTTCACCTCAAGATCACGAAATATGCTGAGTCGGTATTCATTTTCCTGTACCAGCATTTCCAAAACTTCCAGTGCCCTCTCCCGGTCGGTAATCACTTCCCCGTAATGCTCATATTGTTTTCCAAACTCTACGCCGCCCTTAAAGTCAATCATAAATACACGGCATCCCTGGAGAATCATCTGCCACAAAATACATCGCAGAATAACCGATTTACCTGATCCGGTTTCGCCTGCAACCAATACATGCGGTACCCGGTTCAGATTAAATGTAATGACATCCAGTGCCCCCTGCCCCACAGAGATCACGCCGTTTTGCGCATTGCAGAAGGAATCATCCCAGCGAATCATCTCAGGTATTTTAAATTCTGCAGGTAATACTGTTATTTTCACCAAGCGCTTGCTGTTCCCATACTCCATCTTGAGGATGTTGCAATCCAACGCAGTCTCTAGTCGCGGTTTTGCAGCCTTCCAATCCGTCAACGGAATATTTGACTTGAAGGTATATATTTTCTTTTTCCCAACCACATCCGATCCGCAATAGTATGGCGTTTTCTTGTCTTTGCCAATGAATCCGATATCCGAAAAAATTTGATCATAATATTTCTGAGATCTATTTTGCATACTTCCTGCTATTACCAGATACCAAATGGGAAGTGTTATTACTGCGCTGTAAGCAATCCACTTGATGTAAACCGGGACTTCCATGGAAAAAATCAAATCCTTAAACACAAATTTTGCAGATGCTGCCATTCCGATCACAATGATCATTCCTACCCACGCCTGCCATTTATTCATTTTCTTAATTCCCTGGAATAGTGATCTAAAAAAAGCTGCCACCCCATGTCCCAACATCGTAAACAATGCTCCAAAAAATTCCTCAACCTGTTTATCTGCGTTACTATTACTCGTAAAATCATCTCCTTCCGTTATTTTTGCGTCCTGTAAATATACCCATATTCTTCTGCAACCTGCCTGTAATATGTATTTAAAAATCCGGTAGATTTCTGCCTGGCAACATGAAGCGCATGTCCATAGTTTTTAAATTCTTCACTATGCTTCATATACGATTCCTTTACCTTTTTGACCTCTTCCAGCATTTTTTCCCGGAGCCAAGGAATATCGGCCGCAATTCTACGATTAAATTCCATTGGCTTTGCATCAGCTCCGGCTTTTAGGATATAATTTTTTTCACCCTGCCCCGCTGCACAGGCTCTGTGTGACCCCCAATTAAATACTGTGGCATTACGCATATCCGCAAAGGAAAACGTCCCTCCGAATCCCTGTATTCCTTTTGGATGATTATGGGTAACTGTCATTCCTTCCCAATTCACTGCCTCGTTTACGGGAAATGCAACCGATGTCGCGTTTCCTTTGTATGCTTTTATGGCTTCACCATTTTTATCAAAAACCACTAAAATTTCATGCCGCTTATTGCGGATTGAATTTTCAGTCTGTTCTAATGACTTGAATGGTGATATGTCTATTTCCTCTACTTTTCCTTTTCCATCTCTTAAACCTAGTACATCATCGATTGTCTTTTCTAAGCTGCTAAATGACCCTCTTCCCCCCATTCCTCATTCCTCCCTGAATTTTTGCTGAAATGCATTTATCTGGACAATGTTCCCGTCACATTCCTCCGGTACCGTTCCAAAAAACAAAATTTTTTCAGGTTTCAAACGCCGCATCATCTCTTGATATCCTTCAGCAAACAATCGTTTGCTGAGTTTATTGAGTTGTGTTCCCACTGATGAGACACTGACTGTCCCATATGTAGGTTCACCTTCAAAGCACCATTCATAGCTGCTTTCATCGCTCCATGCAATGCTAGGAATGACTTTAACGCCGTGTAATTGCAAATATGCTGCTATCCAATGCTTTCGGTAATGGTTGAAGATCTGCACCGCAAATGGGAAATCTGCATAAATACTAAAATCCGGGCTAAGGACATATTTAAACTGCTGAAGCATCGGCAAGTAGTAATCCGGCATGTTCCAAAGGCGCAAAAATTGGTAATCATCCAGATAAAAATGAATCCCCATATTACCCCTGCCAATCTTTCTTGATGCTGCATAGTTAAATCCAATCCATTCGCATTCTGTATAAATCTCCGGAGCTATTTCCGGGATTCCATATCTGCCACCCGGAAACAAAAATTTATTTACATTCTCATAATTCCGATCTCGAAATATTTTCCGCATGAATCCCTCTCTCTTTGTTTATTTTTTGGTGCTTATCTCCGTTTCCTGACTGCTTTGCTCTTCATTTTTTTCATACTCATACTTTAATTTTCTGTTGAACAAATACCGTTTTGTAGTAGAAAATCGAACATGTCGCAAACGCTCCTGCACGATTTGATTTGCCTCTTCCACCGGCATTTCCTTTTTCAGATCATTTCTGGTTGTAATGGCAAAAATTCGTCTCAGATCATGGCATTCTATTCCGAGCTGATCTGCTTTCTGGCGCATGTAACTTTCTGAATAGAAAACTTTTCCCTCCCGGTTACGTTCCAAAAATTGCGGAAGACGCTCATACAGATACGGATCCTCCCGGCACTCAACCACGCCTCCATGTCCGCCCTTCCCTTTCCTCACAGTCACATATATCTTTCCTTCGTTCAAATAAAAATCTTCTGCCTCCAGATCTGCCAATTCGCTTACTCTCAAGCCTGATACGAGTGCTAGGCGGTATGCCAGCTTCAGTTTCTCATTCTGTATCTGATTTATCTTCCGCTGTGTAGGTTTAAGGTAGATTGTCTTTGGTGGTTTCCTGCTGCGATTTCTCTTTTTTATGCTTACTGCTCGGAAATCTTTTTCGGCCGGAAGCTGCAGTGCAGAATCATATTTGTGCAGCCACTTCAATCCATTTTTTACTGCACTGTATTCATTCCGTGTCCGAAACCTGCTACTGCATTCCTGCATGATCCAGTCCCGATCAATCTGATCTAACGAATCAAACTGTCTGTCACGGAATAGTTTATTTACTGCCGTGTAATATGTCCGGGCTGTATTGGGCGTCAACTTCTCTTCTAGGTATTTTTTAAATTCCAGCAAAATATCGTATTTCATTTTTTCTTCGCTCTCTGATCTTTTGGGGAAAATGAGATATACTATCTCATTCTCCCCGCTATATTACATAGTCGCATGATTGACCGTGAAACATCGTGGCACTCCATTCCGTTATCACTCCATTCCGTATACAGCCACGATATTCCACCTCTAATCATGCTATATTACTATGTAATATAGCCTATTATCGTGGTGTGCATATTTTCCTATCAAATTCAGTATTTATCGATGCTTACATATGCGCAGTTAAAGTGGATTACTTATAGCGCATATGCACACAGGTTTTTTTACTTTTTTATTGCTTGTTCAAGCGTTTTCATCACATCTGCATCCATCAACACATATGGTTTGTAACTGTGAGATCCGCTGTCGTACATCCGCTTTGTGACTCTGCGATCCTCTGTGGCGATCCATTTCATTGACTTCCAGAACCGCAATTTGTTGTCTGACGTATCGAATGCATTTCGGTCAAGCAGAGCCTGCAGCTCATGTTTTTCGATCCGGATGAATCCGTTCTTTTCTTTTCCCGATTTTTTCAAATATGTGCCGATTCCAACAAACTCACGCGCATAAACCTCCAGCATTTGCTTCCTCCATTTCCTTAACCTTTGGCAGCATCCATAAACTTTCTGGAAACGTAGTACACCCTGATCTCTGCGGATGCGTATACACGTTTTCTGTTTTTCTCCGCCTTGATCAGTGCAAAATCCACACAATAATCGAGGAACGTTTTTAAATCCGTTTTTGCAAATTCACAGATATAATTTTCAAATACGGACTGCTCGATCTTATAGTAAAATGGTGAATTTTTCGTTTCGTAGGTATACTTGATATAATCTTCATTGGACAAAATCCTTCTGGCCACTTTGCAAAAATCCTGCAGAAAAAAGAATACCTCGCTCTGTCCGTCCTCCGTGTCTAAACTAATTTGTGGTGCCTGTTGATTAACCTGCATTTCCAGCATTTTTATTTCTTCCTGAAGCAAATTTTTTCTTGCATTTTTTTCAGAAACTTCATTGTCCAGCTCCTGCACCCGATCTATTAACAGGTTAATTTTTTTCTTTAACTTTTCTTCTTCCCGAACCATTTGAACCATTCGATCCTCCCAGCTTTACGACTATTTTTTCAGATATATTTTTTTGGATAGAAAAGGCATTTCCCTGTATTTGCAAGGGTTTGTCCCTATTTGCGGCCACAAATTTTTTCCCCAAAAGCAAGACTATTTCACTTCCTGATCTTTGAAGATCTGATTCGGAAATTTTTACAAAATATCCTCCCTTTTTCTTCCTGATCCGGCTTTTTCCTATTTGCTTTCCGTTTTCATTGAGGATCCTACATTTTCTGAATACCCAGAAGAATACAAAAAACACCATTCCGCCCGTTGTGGTACCAGCTGCAGCTCCGGCGCTGGCGATAACAGCAGGGGTGGCAAACGTTGGGATATCATCCTCCTGTATGTCTATTACCTCCCGCTCTGGTTCTTCTATTGGTTCCGGTTCAGGTTCCGGTTCTGTGGGCTTGACTTTCACCTCCGGCGTTGGCTGCGGAATTTCCACCGGCTCCGGATCCGGCTCTGGTTCCGATTCAGGTTCCGGCTCTGTGGGCTGCACCGGCGTGATCTGAACAATTGGCTTGGGCTGTTCCTGACGAACCATATCTATTTCCTGCGTTATTTCATTTCCGAGTACATCCCGGATCTTTAAGATAATTCTTCCGCTTTCTTTAACTTCGTAGGTATTGTTTGATGTCCAGGTTGCTCCGCCATCCCAGCTGTAAGGATCTGCCGCAAGCCCGGACTGATCATCGGATGCCACCACGGTAATCAATACAGATTCCAGTTCCCAATACCAATTCAGTGCGCTCTTTTCCAGTTTCTCTATTGTTGGCGCTGTCCTGTCTATGTTTGAAACCGTGATATCTGCGCTTGCGGTGTGCCCCGCTGCGTCGCGCACGATCACGCTGTATGTCCCGTTACACGAAACTGTCAATGTACTGCTTGACGTCCAGGTTGCTCCGCCGTCCCAACTATATGGATCTACTGCAAGCCCGGACTGATCATCAGACGCCGATACACTGATTAATACATCTGCATTTGTCCAATCCTGCGTAGATGCATACAAAGACACGGAAGGTGCAGTTTCATCAATGTTTGTGATTACAATATCTGCATACGCCGTATTTCCTGCCTTATCGCGCACAATCACGCCATATGTATTGTTACATGAAACTGTCATTGTACTGCTTGATGTCCAGGTTGCTCCGCCGTCCCAACTATACGCATCTGCAGCAAGACCTCCTATTTGCTCCCCTTCACTCGCATCACCTCCGGAAATAGCTGGATCCGAAAAACTGATGATTTGATCCTGTGCCGTAGCTGTAATTACAACATTTCCTGTTGTCCAACCATATGTATCTACCGACAACGACACTGTGGGTGCAATCTTATCAATATTTTTTACTTCAACTGAAAAAGCATCCGATACATTCCCCTGCCTGTCTCGTACATAAAACAGGTAATTTCCATTGTCACTTATTTGAAATTGATTGGATTCCTGCCACTCACCATCACCGATCCGATATCCGGCGATCCCACTTCCCCCTTCATTATCTGCTGCAATAACCGTTAAAATTAAATCCTGATTTGTTTCCTTGTCTGTGCTTTTTTGCACTTCACTGATTACCGGCGCCACATTGTCAAAATCATCTACTGTGTAGCTCAGTTGTGCTGTTCGATTGACGCCGGAATCCTGATATCTAACCGTCAACCTGTATTCACCGTTTTCAGACACAGTACAGTTTCCGGTTTCGGATGTAGACCATTCATACGATATGCCCGAAACACACTCTGCCAGATTGAGTGCGGATGGTATCAAGATATATCCGTTATCAACATTTTTTTGTATTTGTATCGTTCCTATTGTGTCATTTTCATTCATGCCACAGTCAGGATCATATCTGTCAAACCGTCCTATTTCACAATGTAACACTGAAGATCCTAAAACGCTTCTCGACTGATAATGTCCATCCGGGCAAATATATAATCCCCAGCTTCCGTCTGCACTGGCGTTATAATCTGGCTGCAAATAGCTTAGTAACTTGCCGCAGCCATCGGAATGAACAAATTTTGTATGGCATCCCCCTCCGTTTGTACTATCACCGGCATGGATGTGCTGCAGTGTTGCCTCTGCGACTACACCGGGCTGCGCATCAGCAGATACTGTAATTGCAGAAAGTAAAAATACTGCCATACTGCATACCAACAAGAAAAATCTAATACTCCTCATCTTTAGCTCCTTTCATTCTCACCCTACACAGTTCCTGATAAATTCAATTAAAGTGTTACGCATTGGTTCATTCAGCAAAACTGTCACCGCCAACGAAACCAAAATCATCAATATACCCAGCCCGATAAACCGGAATACTTTTCCGATTCCGTCTGCCAGAAGCTCCAGCAATTTTCCTCCGGTGGAAAGCCGCCTGATCACAATTTCCTCCCTCGGCGCTTCAGCCATTTGCGCGCTCAAGGTTCTGATCATGTCAAATACCTGGTTGTATGAGATGCCCAATTCCTTTTCCCCGGTCGGAGCCACTTCTCCGTCTGCATCCTCCGGATCCGGATCGAATCTATTTCCGTCCGGAATCGGTATCACCATAAGCTCATCTTTCAGGCCAATACTTTCTCCCGGCACGGTCGGTTCCGGTTCACCAATAATCTCCTGTTCCTTCAGCTTTAGCTCGATCTCGTCTTTTCGTTTCAGCAGTACTTCGATCTCCTGATCAATTTTTTGTTTCTCACTGCTTAACTGTTCTGCCCTATCAATCAGCTTGTTGCATTTTGCCTTCAGGTAGGCAATTTCCGTCTCTCCCAACTCCCCGCCTCCTTTCTTTTTTTGTATGCCAAATTTTTTGTGGCAATAGAATGAATGAATCTGTATGTATTGTCAAGTCTTTTTTTCACACTTTTTTTGACGATTATGTGTGCATATATTTGCCTTAACCCCTTGTCTAATATGATGTTTCATGTGTGCATATGTCCCCAAAAATTTTTTTAGAAACACAGCCCGAAGTGGCTCTAATTTGCCTTTTTCCCTTGATTAATACCAAGGCAAAAGAAAGCAGGGCGTCAAGGGCGGGCGTATGCCCGTGCATTTTACCCTTGACGGAATGATTTCGTTGCCTATGATCGGGCAAGGGAAGAAGCAAAAGACGGTTCAGGAAGTCCTATCTATTTAAAAACTATATTTTTGCCCGGCAAAAATTCAGACTAAGTAGAATGAATATTACCGTCCCGGTATGCATAGGTTGGATATAAAAGGAAAGATATGCGATGTTTAGAAAATGCCTGTTTTCTACGATTTAATCAACAAATCTGCAGATTACCACCTGCGTAAAATCTGAACAAATAGACTGGAATATACTGTGTAACCGGAACAAAAAAATATCATATGCATAAAATCTGAATACATTTCTATTTTCTACTGCAAAATCTGAATGAAATGGCATAAAAAAAGAGATCCTCTGATCTCATCTTCTGCTCATGTCCTATTTTTTGCTCAAAATATAATTTTTCCGCTGACTAACAGCAAATCGGTACGTCCAAATCTGCTCTTGTGCTGCATCTTTTTGCGTTTCTAAGTACCCAAATAAGCCTATCTCAATGAATAGGCATCAAATACTCTCTCTGATGATTTTATGAATGAATTTAGGATTAAGCTGCCGGTTCCATTTCCGCTTATCGCCTACTGATTCGTTGATGCGTTCGATGCTGGTCGACACAGCCCGCATAAATACCTCTGCAACTGCTCCCTGAAGCTGCTGCGCATACTGTCTGATCAGTTCGGTGGTGTCGCGCCAGCTATCTTGTGTGTAGCTTGCCCGGTTTCGCCTACATGCTACCCGGCCAATATGCCCTGCAAAATTCTGCGCATCTCTGGGCGCCGCATTTTTAAATACTGCTACCAACGGCGTGATCCAATACATTTTGCTTTTGATTCCGATGGAAAAAAATGATTTTAATGTGCCTAAATACACCTGCAGTGTACGTTTCGTTATACCCAGCAGTTTACAGTATTTTTCATACAACAGTTGGACACCAATATGGTACCGTTTTCCGGCACCGGCAATTTTAAGAAATTGTAATGCCAGGAGCTTCTCGCCTGCTTTAAGTTTCCGGAAAGCTGTATTATAAAAAATATCATGCCCTGTGCTAATATAGCCTTCTTTTACTGCATCCGGATATGAAAAATCATTATCAAGAATTGTTATGTCCCAATCGCCGTAATAATTTTTTTCTGTTTTGACAAATCCCCTCTCTTCCAGACTATGCAAAGATGCATAAAATGTCTCGTAGGAGATCCCTGTTGCCGCGCATATGTCTTTGTAATATACTCCATATATGCGGCCGGAATCATCCTGATAGTGGGATATTTCGATCAAAAAATCTATTTCCGCCTTTTTCAGCCGCTCTTGCAGCATTCTGTCGATCACGCTGTTTTTCAGCTTTTGCACGCCTTTTTCACCCCCTTACCTATTTTGTGGTAATAGGGAATAGCAGAGCAGAAAGCAAGAAGCACCTACGACAACATCCTCCGCCTGATCAAGGAGCCGGATGTGTGCGAGCCCATCAAGTTCCTCAGACAGCGTGAAATCGTACACTTCCAGCGCTTCGGTGAAGCGCTCCGCATCACGCAGGATAAGCTGGATTCCAAAAACTTCTACGCTGTCAATCCCGGTTTCGACACCGAGAAGTGCAACTGCCAATGACAAAAAAAAGAATCCTGCTTGCAGGATTCTCCGCCTGCGGCGGGACGGTTTATTGACATGATACCGCTCCGCCGCAGTGCGCTTTTGGTGTATATTTCATTTCTCCCTCCGTGTAAGGCCATATGCACTACATCCGAACCGATAAAATGTCCGTCATATATTTCCTCTTTTCAGAACCGATGCAGATACACTATGGTCGTACACCACAAAACAGCCCAGATGGCACAGGGTACCAGCAGATTGGTTCCGTTCCACACCCCGTCAAGAAGTGCCCCTGCCTGCTGCAGGAGGAAACTCACGGGGAAAAACCTAAGGCAGAACCGGTTCAGGTAGGATCTGCGCACCGCAAAAACCGCCCCTCTTCCCGCAGGCGTGAAGCTTAATTTCTTCGTTATGGAAACCTGCTTACGATTTTCCGTCACATCCATGTAAGGCAGCAAATACAGGGTTGCTGCATATGCAAGCAGGATGAACGCAATGAACGTCACATTTCCCGCCTCCTGCCACGGTACTGTCATGCAGATTGTTCCGATCCCCAGAAAAAGAACCCATCCAACTTTCGTCATCAGAAACCGGTAGCTTTCCTGCCTTTTCCATTCTTCGTCAAACTTCCTGACCTTCTGCTCCATACTCTTTTTCCTCACTTTCCCGCCGCTTCCCCGAAGGAAGCCATTTTCCCCTCCGAGAGCAGGCACACATAATCCATGTGCTGATCGATGTCCTCCTCAATGTGCGTGCTCATAAGCACTGCCACATCCTCCCTTGCAACCTGTTCATGCAGGAAGCGGAAGAACTCCTTTTTGAAAACCACATCCATCCCCGCCGTCGCCTCATCCAGAAGATAGAGCCTGCTGTCATGGGCGGCTGCAAAGCAAAGCTGGAATTTTATGTACTCACCCTTGGAAAACTTTTCCAGCGCAATTCCCGCCGGTACTCCCATATCCTTCAGCCTCTGCATAAAACCGTCCCTGTCGAAAACATCATAGAGCGGCGCATACAGCAGGGCATTTTCTCCCGCCGTTTTATTCATAAAAAACAACGGTTCCTCCGACACAAATCCGATCCGGTTCATGCAGCGCTCCCTGTTTTTGACAAGGGGCATGCCATCCGCCAGAATCTCCCCGTCATAGTCTTTTTTTCCGCTCATGATCGTGCGGAACAGGGTTGTCTTGCCCGCACCGTTTTTTCCCACCAGTCCGGTGATAAAACCATTCTTCACGGTGAAGGACAGATCCTGCAAGTGTCCCTTGCGCTTTCTGCTCACATGGCACAAAGTCAATTCCATCGTCTCTTCTCCTCTCCTAACCCCACAGCTCCCGCAGCATGGTGACAGCCTCCTCCTTGCTCATCCCCGCCTGCCTGCAATCCTCCAACAGCTCCGCCATACGTTTCTCCAGCGTTATATACTGCTTCTCCCGCAGGAAGCTTCGGTTTGCATCGCATACATAAAAGCCCTTTCCGGCAACAGACCGGATCAGTTTCTCTTTTTCCAGTTCTTCATAGGCTCGTTTTGTCGTTATGACGCTCACCTCAAGACTGCTTGCAAGCGCCCTGATGGACGGCATCGCCTCGCCCGGCTGCAATTCCCGGTTGATGATCGCCGCCTCGATCTGGCGGACGATCTGCTCGTAAATTGCCAGCGTTCCGTTTTGACTGATTACAATTTTCATCCTAATCCCCGCAAAATTCTCTTCCTTTTTTTATCATCTGCCCCGCAACCAGCCACTCGCTTACCAAAAGGACAGCAAGAAACACGACATACGCAATATCCCCCGGTCGGGAAAAGGAAATGCCGTCCCGCTGCATCACCACAAACATGACAAATCCCGTGCAGGTGAGCAGCAAAAGGATACATCCCCATACGGTCAGGCTCTCCGGCCGTTTCTTTTTTCCTCCGTCGCAGTAGCTGTTTACGGCGAAGAAATTTCCGACCTCCAACAAAAAGATTCCCAAAAGCTCCGGCAGCCTCCCCCATCCATTGATGAAACAGAATCCGGCAAGCACAAGATATAACATCACGGACAACGCCACCCTGAAAAAGTAGCCCTGCCGCACAAGCCGCCTTCTCTCTTCTTCATCAAACGGCATCAGTGCTTCCGTAACCCCCACTCCGTTCGGATACATTCTGGAGAGGATCAGACTGCCGTAAAAGGGAATTACCAAAAGAAACAGGCAATTCTTCCGATACAGCATTTGCAGGAATATCATCGTGTAAATCCAGCAGATAGAGACGCTTTCCGTCATCATCCTGCGCCATCCGTCGCTCCATGCCTGCCTGATGCAGCGGCGGTAAAAAAAGAGCACTGTTCTCAACATGTTCCATCCCCTTTCCGGCTGATAAAATACATGATCTCCTCCAGAGTCGGGATCCGCACAGCAAGCCCGGCGTCATACGCACTGTAAGCGGTATGCTGCACCAGTGCCTTGGTGCCGTATTCCCCCTTTTCGACAGAGATCACCTTGTCCTTCGGCAGCTTGCGGATCAGATAATCCTCCCCGCCGAGAAGCCGGTACTGCTCTGTCAGCCTCTCCCACTCCTCCATAAAAAGCAGACGTCCGTTTTGTAACATCATCACATAGTCCGCCACCCGCTCCAGCTCCTTGAGCAGATGGGAGGCAATCAGACAACTGTGGGCGCCATCCTCCACAAACCCCGTTATGATCTTTAGAAATTGCTTTCTGAACTCCGGATCAAAATTTGCCATGGGCTCATCCAGAATCAGGAGTTTCGGATCATGCGCCAGTGCAAACGCCAGTTGAAATTTCAGATATTCTCCCTTGGAGAGCTTCCCCAGCCTGCTCCTTCCGTTCAGGGAAAACAGTTCACAGTACCTTGCAAATACCGTCCCGTCGTACCGGTCATAAAGGCTCCCGTACAGGGAAGCGTTCTCTTCAAGCGTCAGTTTTGCGCAAAACAAGTCCGCTCCCAATACCCAGCCTGTCTCCTGCCGGATTTTCTTCTCCGAGCTTTCGTAGGTTTCGCCGAAAAGCTGCAAGATGCCCTTCTGCGGCTTATGTATCCCCAGTATGGTGTTTAAAAGGCTGGTTTTTCCCGCGCCGTTGCACCCGATGAGGCCGGTGATATAGCCTGTCGGCAGGACAAATGAAATGTCCTTCAAAGAAAAGGACTCCAATTTCACCGAAAGTTGATCTGCCTTAATCATTTCCAATTTTCTTCCCTCTTTTCCCCGTTTCTTCTGTGTATTATCTGTATATATCAATATATACAGCATATGAACAGTAATGTCAAGTCCTTGTCAACAAATTTTTCTTTTACAATACCTTCCGGGATGTTATAATAAGTGAAAGAAAATTTCCGAAAAACGGAGGAATTTTGATATGAATGGAATGAATGGTAATATCTGGCACAATATCAACGTAAAAAGAGTGACCCCCACGGATTTTATCTGCGTAATCGAGATCCCCAAGGGAAGCAAAAACAAATACGAGCTGGACAAGGAAACCGGCTACATCATACTTGACCGTATTTTATATACCTCCACGCATTACCCTGCAAACTACGGCTTCATCCCCCGCACCTACGGTGACGACGGCGATCCTCTGGATGTACTGTTGCTCTGCTCCGAGCCGGTAGCACCCCTGACCCTCGTCCGCGCCTACCCCATCGGTGTGATTTCCATGCTCGACGGCGGCAAGCGGGACGAAAAGATCATTGCCGTTCCCTTCAACGATCCTACCTATAACAGCTACCATGACATTTCCGAGCTTCCCTCCCATGTGATCGAGGAGATGGAGCATTTTTTCACCGTCTACAAGGCTCTGGAAAACAAGACCACCGATGTAAACGAAAAAGGAAATCATGAGGAAGCGATTCAGGTAATCGAACAATGTCTTGACAATTACATCAATAAATTTGTGAGGAGCTGGTAACTATCTCTCCTCACCCACAAAGAATAGGGCTATGGTTCCCGGCCCGGAATGAGTTCCGATAGTGGGGCCGATCGGACCGATCAAAAACTTTTCTATCCCAAAACGGCGTCTTACCTCGTCAGCCACGAACTGTGCATCTTCAATGGAATCCCCGTGGCTGATGAAGATGATGTCGTTTTCCCATCTTTTTCTGCCGATCTTCTGCTCCATCAGATCCACCAGCGCAAGCAGGGATTTCTTTCTGCCTCTGGTCTTGGAAATAGGGATCAGATGTCCCTCCTCATCCACATGCAGGATGGGCTTGATTCCCGCCAATGTTCCGATCACTGCGGTTGCCTTACTCACTCTTCCGCCTCTGTATAAATGATTCAGGTCATCAACGGTAAACACATGTACCATATTCGGAACCAGCTCCCGCAGGCACTCGGCAGTTTTTTCAAATCCCACGCCCGCATCCCGCAGCTGTACTGCCTTATGGACAAAGAGCCCCTCTCCCATGGACGCACAGAGGGAATCAATCACCTCGATCTGGCATCCCGGATGCTCCTCCATCACCTGTTCCGCCGCAATGCAGGCGCTGTTGTAGGTTCCGCTGAGTCCGGAAGAAAATGCAATATACAAAATCTGCCTCTCCCCGTCCGCAAACAGCCGCTCAAAATGCTGTCTTGCCTCCTCGGGGTTAATCTGGGATGTGGTGGGCATTTCCCCTCCCCGCATCCTCTCGTAAAATTTCTTGTAATCAAGCTCTTTTCCGGTGTCACCTCCGTAGGTTTCGCCGCCGATCATGTAGCACATGTCCATACAGGCAATCCTGTTCTTTTCCAGATAGTCCTTCGGTAGATCTGCCGTTGAATCCGTAATAATTTTAAAATCAGCCATTTTTCCGCCTCCGTCTCATCGCTTTTCTGCTGTATACACGCTCCCGCGCTGTTTCATTTTAGCATCATACGAAGGCTTTTTCAATCGTTACTTATTTTCTCGCATCCGGCAGCCTCAAGCGGAACAGGCGCTTACAAAGCTGTCTGAAATGGAACGGCAGCAAGGGATAAATATAGCTTTTCTCCGACACCGTCCGGTTCGTCACGATTGCCGCCGGACAAATGACAATGCCCCCGATATAGCCCCACAGACCAAACCAATTTGTCAGAAGCAATGTCAGGATACGCATGAATTTCAGCGCATACCCAAGCTCATAGTTTGCCTGCGTATAGTTGGCAATGGCAACAAATGCCATATACAGCATGACCTCGGCGTTGAACCAGCCGCTATTTACCGAAAACTCGCCCAGCACCAGCGCCGCCATGACGGAAAGCGGCGTGCTCAACATATTCGGCGTATTGACCGCCGCCAGCCGCAGTCCGTCGATGGCAAGCTCCAGAATCAGAAACTGCCAGATCAGCGGTATATTCTCCGTCTCCTTCAACACGATAAAAGAAAACGCCTCCGGTATATAGCTCTGATGCGTCATAAGCAGGAGAAATGTGGGTGTCATAATAAAGGTGAGAATTGCGATCAGGAATCGGGACAGGCGCAGATACGTCCCCGTGATCGGCGGAAAATAATAGTCGTCCGCCTCCTCGATCACATCAAAGATCGAGGTGGGCATGATCATGGCAGAGGGCGAATTGTCCACTAGAACAACGATATTTCCCTCGTAGATCTGCGCTGCCGCCGTGTCCGGCCGTTCCGTATATTTGAACTTCGGGAAGGGATTGTACCAGCGTCTCCGGTAAAGGCATTCCGCCAGACTCTCCTGATTCATGGTAAGCGCATCCACCTTGATGTCCCGGATCCTGTCCTTGATCTGCTTCAAAAAATTCTGATCCACTCTGGAGTCCATATAGCACACCGCAATGTCCGTCCGGGAGTTTTCTCCTGCACTCATCATCTCAATTCTCAGATCGGCGCTCCTGACCCTGCGGCGAAGCAGCGCCGTATTGAATACAATGGTCTCCACAAAACCGTCCTTGGAACCCCGAAGCACCTTGTCCTTATCCGGCTCCGTCACATTTCTGGCGGGATAGGTTCTGGAATCGATCAGAATTGCCTGCGTATAACCGTCAATAAGCAGAATCAGCACACCGGACAACAGATTTCCGATGATCTCATCCCACTGGTCTTTCAAGTCGACCTCCACATAGGGCACACAGCACTTGCTCATCTCGTGTGCGTCCTGCGGCATCTCCTCCTCTTTGATTCCCATGAAGTACTGCAGCATCTTCTGCATCAGCTCGTCCTTGCAGAAGCCGTCAATAAAATAGATGCAGGCATCCTTCCCACCGATGCGGATCACTCTGTAAACCAGATCAAAGCTCACATCCACGGCAAGTCTTTCGTTTAAGTATGCAATATTTTCTTTCAGCACACCTGTCATTTTTCCCTGTTGATCACTATTTTTTTTCATAAAAAAACTCCTTTTCCTGTGATTAGTGTTCCGAAAAAGGAGTTGTTTATTCACTATTTGGTTGTGCTGCCGAAACCGCCGTTGCGGATTCCCTCCGCCGCATCATCCACCGTGATGCCGTACTGTACGAAGATTCCCTGCATAAAGCCCGTTCCGGCTCCGATCTCCAATGTCTTTCCCTCGTTGGAATCATTGGTAATCTTTGCAAAGATGTGTCCCTCGTTGTCGGAGTAAAAATAATCGCTGTCGATGATGCCCACCGTATTGTTCATCTGCAGTCTGTATTTGAAGCCCAGTCCGCTTCTGGGATAGAGCTGCAGTACCCAGTCCTCATCCATCTTCACCCTGATACCGGTGGGAATCTTCATGGTACTTCCGGGCGGCAGGGAAAATGCAAACGGCGCGTAGAAATCATACCCCGCGCTTCCCTTCGTAGCTCTCTCCGGGAGTTTAAGCGAAGCGTACATATCCTTCACATCCGCCTCCGTATACTGGGGAAATTCCTCCCGGAACGCTTCAACAAAATTATCCTCGCTCACCTTAAAAAACTGTGCTATTCTATGCATCTGATCTTCTCTCCGTATCCTTCTGTTTATGCGTAATCCGGTGCAAACAAAACCGGCACCGTGGGGTCGGTATTCTCCGGGGACAGGGTCTTTCTCACATCAATCACGCGCTGGTTCTTGCTTCCCTTCCACAAGAGCTTTGCGTCCAGCTCCTCAATATGGAACTCTCCGTCCACCACGACATCCACATACTGCATCATGGGGTAATACAGGATATTCTCCCACGAATCCCCCGTATACAGCCAGATCGTCTTATCCGGGTACTTCTCCTTGATCTCCGCCATGAGGTTCCTCACATCCAGTCTGTTTGACGGGTGCAGCGGGTCTCCGCCCGAAAATGTGATGCCGGAAATATAGCTTTTATCAAGCTGTTCAAAAATCTCCTGCTTTGCGGCATCATCAAACGGGATTCCGCCGTTTGGATCCCATGTAATCGGATTCTGGCAGCCTTTACAGCAATGGGAGCAGCCTGCGACCCACAGCACGACCCGTAATCCGTCGCCGTTCAACATATCGTCCTTGGTTATATTGTGATATCTCATAGCGCCACTCTACATACTTTTCCTTTCTGCGATCTCCGCCATCTTCGCCTCATTCAGTCTGGTATCCCCATGCACACGGGAATAGGACAGATAGCCGTTCATGCGGTCAATCTTGGTCAGATTGCGGCTTCCGCACTTCGGACATACATCCATCTCCAGCTCCTGATGTCCGCAGTCATCGCAGTAGGCAAGCGACATATTGACACCCTCATAAAAGCCCTTGTCCATGGCTCTTCTGATCAGCGTCTTAATCGCCTCCAGATTGTAGTCGATGGGATATTTCACATACTGGATCTTTCCGCCGTTGCTCAGATTCCAGAATCTCTCCTCAAGATCCTGCTTCTGGATAGGCGTGATATCTTCCGTCACATGGCAGTGGAAGGAGTTGCTTACATACTCCCTGTCGGACACACCCTCCACAATGCCGTATTTGTTACGGAACTGCTTGATCTGCAGTCCGCAGAGGTTCTCCGCAGGCGTACCGTAGATGGCATAGAGATTGCCGTCCTCCTCCTTGAACATGTTCACCTTCGCGTTGATGTGTTCCATCACCTCAACGGCAAACTGACCATCCTCCACAAGGGACTTGCCATTGTAAAGCTCCTGCAGCTCGTTCAGCGCGGTGATGCCGAAGCTTGCCGTCGCCGATTTCAGCAAGGGCTTGATCTTGTCCGAAAGTTTCAGGTGACCGCCCAAAAATCCGCCCTCGCAGTAGGCAAGCGGGTTCGTGGATGCGCGCATCTCTCCCAGATATGCATATGTGCGGATATGAAGCTGGCGGATCAGATTGAGGTAGTAATCCAGCACCTCATAGAAGTCCCTGCTCTCCTGTCTCGATTTTGCAAGAATCATGGGAAGGTGCAGCGATACCGCACCAATATTGAAACGCCCTACAAAAATCGGGGTATCCTTGTCGTCCGCAGGATGCATGCCGCCCCTCTCATACCAGGGAGAGAGGAACGCACGGCAGCCCATGGGCGAGATAATCTTCCCGTACTGCTTGTAAATACTTGCGACATAGCCCTTTCCCGTCAGGCTCAGCCAGTCGGGGTACATGGTCTTGGCAGAGCATTTCACGCCCGCCTCGAACACATCCTCAAGCGGCTTGCCCGGCCCATGCAGGTTCTCGTCATACAGGAATACGATCTTGGGGAACAGCACAGGCTTCTTGCATTCCTTCTTGCCCTGTCCGCGGCGTCTCACATTCAGCATGGAGATGGTTGCAAGCTTTGCAAACCGCCCTGTTCCCGTGCCTGCGGTCACCGTGATAAAGGGATAGTCACCCCTGCTGCTGGCAACAGTGTTGAATTTGTACTCCCAGCCCTGAAAGCCCTGCTCAAATTCGCGCACCACATCAGCATAAGCCTCCGCCTCCGCCGTATCCTCGTCAATGCCCAGTCTTCTGTATTTGTCAATGTATTTGTTGTAGGATTTCTCCGCGTACGGCTCCAGTATATTGTCCACGCTGGGAACGGTAAAACCGCCGTACTGCTGGCTTGCCGCACTGAGCACAATATCGCCGATCACGTCAAATGCAACATCCAGCGTCTTCGGCTCGTTGTACCAGATATTACCCATCTCAAAACCGCCGGAGAGCACGTTCTCCACGTCAAAAAGACAGCAGTTCATGGTATCTCTTCTGGCGGACATATCATGCACATAAATATAGCCATCCCGGCACGCCTGAATCTCCTCCGTGGTCATAAAGAACTTCTGGTAAAGCTCCTTGTTCAACTGGTTGAAAATCAGGCTTCTCTTTGTGGAAACCAGCGCGGAATCCGTGTTGGCGTTCTCTTTATCCCCGATATACATGATGGACTGACTCTTCTTGTATACATCATCCAGCATGCGCACAAAATCCTGTTTGTAGTTGCGGTAATCACGGTAGCTCTTTGCAACGATGGGCTTCACCTGCTCCAGAGCGCTCTCCACGATGTTGTGCATGACGGGAATGGGAATCTCGTCCTGCTCAAGCTCGTCCACCTTCTCCACCACATACCGGCAGATATGCCGCTTCTCCTCCTCCGTAAATTTCGTGAGGGCGCGGTATGCACTCTTTCCAACCGCATTTACCACCTTCTGCACATTGAAGGCTTCCTTGCTGCCGTCCTTTTTTACCACTTTCACATTTCTTTTGGTCTTGTACTCCGCTCCGTAATTCAGGGTATCCTCTCCGACCCGTTCCACTTCAATACTCATTTCTTTCCTCCCACACAACCTGACGGCATTGTCATTTATCCACAATATATGGTAATCGCCACATAAACTCAACTACATTTAGTGGCGTATTCTCAGTATAAGGAATGCTGTGTGAAAAGTCAATGAACAACCGGAAGAAAATTAGACAAAAATCTCCGTTCAAATTTGTATCATTTTTTTGTATGCAGCATTCCGCTTTTCTGTATCTGCGCCACAGCCTCCCGGATTTCTTCCACAGGCAGTACCAGCGCAAATCTGACATGTCCCTTTCCATGCTCCCCAAAGCTGCTTCCCGGGGTGCACAGCACGCCGGTCTTCTCCAGGAGCGTCATTACAAACTCCACATCGTCCGTAAATCCCTCCGGGATGGCTGCCCACGCGAACATGGTTCCCTCGCTGCGCTCCGCCTTCCAGCCGATTGTGCTCAAACCGTCGCAAAGGGCGTTCCTGCGCTCCTCGTACTCTTTGCACTGTGTGATCACACCGTCGTCCGGGCCCGTAAGCGCCGCCACCGCCCCATACTGAACCGGGAGAAAGGTGCCATAGTCGATCTGGGAGCGCAGCCTGCGGAACGCCTCCACGACCTCCCTGTTTCCTACTAAAAAGCCCATTCTCGCCCCGGTGTAATTGAAAGATTTCGAGAGGGAGTAAAACTCCACGCAGACCTCCTTCGCCCCCGGAATCTCCAGAATGGAAATGCCCCGTCTGCCGTCATAGATGATGTCCGAGTAGGCATTATCATGGATGATCAGGATATCGTTTTCCTTCGCCCACGGAATAAGCTTCTCGTAGAAGCTGTGGGGTGCGCACTTGCAGATCGGATTCAGCGGGTAGGACACGATCATGGCGCGGATCCTGTCTCCGTACTTTTCCAGTATTGCCGGAAGATCGGGCAGATAACCGTTTTCCGGAAGCAGATCATAGGTCTGTACGTCAGCTCCCGCCAGAAAAGGCCCGATCGAGAAAATGGGATATCCGGGATCCGGCACCAGCACCAGATCGCCGGGGTCAAACAACGCCAGCCCGATGTGGGTAATGCCCTCCTGTGAGCCGTAAACGCTCATGATTTCATCCGCTTCCAGTCTCACCTGATACCGCTCCGCAAAGCGGTGCTGCACCGCCGCGGTAAGCTGGGGCAGATCATCCAGCGCGTATTTGTAATTCTCCGGCTTTTTCGCCGCCTCCGCCACTGCCTCCATCACATGGGGCGCCGGTTCAAAATCCGGCGTTCCCACAGAAAGGTTGTAGACCTTCCTTCCCTGTTTCTGCACTTCCTTCTTCTTGTCGTTGAGCACCTGAAAAATACCGCTCTCAAGCTGCTTCATCCTGTCCGCTGTCTTCATGTTGATACATCTGCCTTTCTTTTTATCTCTCAGAGTCCAAAATCTCCGTAAGCCACGCCCTGTAACGCTCCTTCACCTCTTCGGGCGCCTTGATGCCCGCCCCGCTGCCCAGTCCCGCAAGCCAGCCGAAAAACTGCCCGCTGACCGCCGCCTGCACTCTGACGCAGAAATGCTCCTTGTCCGTCCTGCGGATATCCGTTTCCCTTCCGAAACGGTCAAGCACAACGCCGACCAGACGGTTTTCAAACCGTAATGTGACCGTCTGCGTCTGCCCGCCGAACATACCGAATGTATGCTTGGTATACTCCGCCGGATTCAATTTGTCAAACTGCTCTCTCCCTTTCCGTTTTTCCCGTAACAGCGTCACCTCGCCCATCTTGTCCACACGGTAGTGCTTGATGGTGTCCGCCTGTGCATCGTACGCTGCCAGATAATAGTTTTCATCCTCCCAGATCAGCGCCCACGGACTCACACAGTAGCGCTCCCCATTTTTTCTGGGGCAGAGCTCCCGGTCAAGATTCCATTCCAGATACAGAAAGGAAATCATGACATTCTCGTCAATCGCCTTATACAGGGTGTCCACATTGTAGTAGATTCTCTCATTCTCCGTCTTGACGCGCCCCGCCACAAAAACCTGACGCTGAAGCTGTCCCGCCTGATTTTTTCCGGCGAGCTTTTCCAGCTTTTTAATCAGTTCCCTTGATTTCTTCACCGTCATAAAGCGCGACGCCTGCACAGCATCCACCAACAGCTTCAACTCCGCCAGCTCAAACTCCCTGCTGGCAAGGTAATAGCCGCCGCCCACCTTGCCCTTCTTCTGAATGATATCGTAGCCGAAATCGGTGAGGCATTCCATGTCGTCGTAGATGCTCTTGCGCTCCGCCTTGATCCCGTTCTCGGAAAGCCTTTCAATGATCTCCTGCGTGCTGAGCACATGTTCCTCGTCCGTATTCTCCGCGAGCAGCTTCACGATATAGAGCAGTTTCAATTTCTGATTGGATGATTTTGCCATCTATACCTCCGCTATCCGGGCAACCTCCCGCAGATCCCTTATCTCATAATCCGTGCGGATTTCCCCATCGTTCTTTTTTTCGTCGGGATTGTACCAGCAGGTATGGATTCCGGCATTCAGCCCTCCCTGCATATCGCTGGATAAAGAGTCTCCCACTATCAGGACGCGCTCTCTGTCCGTCTGCGGCAGTTTGGCAAATACACGGTCAAAGAAAACCGGATCCGGCTTCGGCACCCCGATCTGCTCCGAAATAAAAATGTCGTCCATCAGTGCAGCAAGCCCCGACAGCTCCAGTTTGTTCCTCTGCGTCCGCGTAACGCCGTTGGTCACCACACACTGCCTTACTTTTCCTTTCAGGTATTCACAGATTTCCGGGGCTCCGTCCATATAGCGGAATACGCTCCCCAGACAGGTCTGGAAATGCAGGCGGAACGCTTCCAGCTCCCCGCACTTGATCCCATATTCCGCAAACAGGTCAAGAAAACGTCCCTTAAGAAGCTGTTCCTTTGTTACCTCACCCTTTTCCAGACGTTTCCACCAGCCGTCATTGATGACGGAATAGCGCGCCGTCAGCTCCTCCGTGGGTTCCACACCAATTCCTCTTAACGCCTCGGAAATGGCATAGTGCTCCGAGTAGGCAAAGTCAAGCAGGGTTCCGTCAACGTCCCAAAAAATGATGTCATAGCGCATCTTTTTTCTCCCATGCGTGCAAAAATGCCGCATAAGGCGGCACTTTTCCGTTTACTTATAAAGCTTTGCTCCGGATTATTCGGCCTGCGGCTCCTCGTCCTGCGCTGCCGCCTTTGCCGCTGCGGAAGCATTCTTTTTCTTGCGCAAGAACGCTCCTGCAAAAATCCCGACACATACAATGGCTGCCATGATAAGAAACAGCACCAGATAGGATAAAAAGCTGTTTATGAATGCTACCATAAGAATACTTCCTTTCCGCACATTTTCTGTGTTCCATTATAGCAATGACCCTCCGTCATCGTCAAGTAATATCTCCCCATCCGCCGCCGATGTTGCAAGTCGGTCGCACCGTTCATTCTCCGGGTGTCCGTCGTGTCCCTTCACCCAGGAAAACGCCACCTGATGAGGCTTCATGGCTTCTAAGAGCCGCTCCCACAATTCCTTGTTCTTGACTGCCTTCTTGGTGCTTGTCCGCCAGTTGTTCTTAAGCCATCCGTCCACCCAGTGCTGGTTGAAGGCGTCCGTCACATACTTGGAATCGGACACCACCGTGACCTCGCAGGGCTTTGTCAGCGCCTCAAGTCCCACTATGACCGCCAGCAGCTCCATCCGGTTGTTGGTGGTCTTTTTATATCCGGCTGCATACTCCCGTTCATGCAGGGTTCCCTTGCCGTCCACATACTGCAGCACGGCGCCGTAGCCGCCCGGCCCCTCCGGGTTTCCTCTCGCCGCACCATCCGTATACAAAGTTACCTTCAAATCCTCTTCCTCCCTTTATGAAAACACGATCCGTTCCAAAATCCGTCTAGCGCCACTGTCCCGTCTGCAAAAACACTTCCGCACGTCTGTTGGCGTTTTCGATCATATCGTCCGCATAGCCCAGCATGCCCAGCAGCTTGATGGCGTTTCTCGTGGTTGCCTTTCCCGCAAGCAGACGATAATTGAACTTCACATCGCCGTCCTCAATTTCCTCTTCAAAATGATAATTCTCATACTGTGCCGCAAGCGTGTCCGTCAGCTCCACATCATGGGTGGCGGCAAAGCAGAGCACATTGCTGCCCGAGAGCGTTTTTAAAATTTCCGTGGACGCCGCGATGCGCTCCACCGTATTGGTGCCCCGCAGCACTTCGTCGACAAAGCAGAGAACCTTTCCGCCCTCCGCCGCAAGATCCAGAATCCGTTTGATTGCCCGGATTTCCACGATATAGTAGCTCTCGCCGCCGATCAGGTTGTCCCGCAGCGCCATGGAGGAACAGATCTGATAATAGCAGCCCTCATAGGAATCCGCCAGCACGGTGTGGATGGTCTGCGCAAAGATCGCATTCAATGCCACCGTCTTTAAAAAGGTGGATTTTCCGGATGCGTTGGAGCCGGTCAGCAGAATGCCCCGCTCCGTGCGGATACTGTTCTTGACCGGATTCTGAATCAGCGGATGATACAGATTTTCCGCCGCAAGGTACACCTTCTCGCTCTCCTTCAGCACGGGAACACAGTACGCGCCGTTTTGGGATTCCCGGTATGCGCCGATAGCGATTGCCGCCTCCAGATACCCCAGCGTATAAAAGAGCGCCTCCACATCCTCCGTATGCCTGCGCACCTGCTCTAACATGGAATTGAATTTGATCAGATCCAGATGAAAAATCATCCGTCCGTAGTCAAACAAAATATCGAGGGGATTGCCGGAACCCGACATCCTGCCCGGAGACATGAGCCAGAATGCCCCTCTCTTGAAATGGCTTAAATTCTTTCTGTGTGTGCGCAGCGTCTCCGTCTCCTCTTTGAGAGCCTCCTCCCGGCATTCCTGCGCCCTGCCCGACACCTCGAGAAGCTTCATCACATAGGAAAAGCTGGTGATATAGGCGTCAATCTCATTCTTTTCTTTAAAGTAAGTGAGAATGCAGTACAGCATCAGTCCCACCAGACACAAAACCCCGGTGGAAGGACGCAGCACGCACAGCACGATACAGGGCACATACAGGGCATTCAAAATCCAATGCTTTCCGTTGCCTCTCTTCCCCAGAACATCCAGATGCTCCAGATAGTCAAAAAGCGAAAATTTTCCCGTATATCCCAACTGATGCAGCAACACCTGAAAACGGATCCTCTTCTGTTTGTTTTCAGAAAAGAAACGAATCAGCTCCTCCCTGTGAGCAAGCACATCCGCCTCACACTGGGGAGAACGCAGCAGCGCATACAGAATCTCCTCCCCTGCGGAAGAATAGGTGTCATTGAGCCGTTTGAATACATCATCCATCCCCAGATCGTTCCAAGTGATGTCGTCCACCTGTCCCTTTTGGGGGTGCTTTTCAAAGTAGCGCGCAATCGACGCATAGTGCTCCGCCCCGTACTCCTTCTCCGGGCTCTTGCCGTATTCATGCTCCAGACGGTAGCGGAATTTCTGTTGTTTCCTTTTCTCGTCGTAAACCCCTTTTGCGATCAGCAAAAGAAGAAACACCACCGCCACAATTCCAAACACAATATATTCCATAATCCTAGTTATCCTGCCCGGTCAGCCGCCGCACAATCCTCTCCGTTTCCCTGTAAATATTTCCTGCATCTTCACCCACAAAAAATTGTCCGTCCCGATACAGAACCTTTCCGCCGATCATGGTCATTTTCACATTCTGCTTGCTTCCGCTGTAAACCAGATTCGCCGGAATATTATGAACGGGCTGCATATTGGGCTGCTTTAAATCGATCAGAATGATGTCCGCAAGCTTCCCCTCCGCCAGAACATCCGCCTGCGGAAGGCGCATGGCTGCCGATCCGCCCACCGTCGCCATCCTGAGTACCTCCATGGCGGGAATGCAGGCGGGATCCTTTTCCCGCAGCTTGGCAAGCCCGGCTGCAAGGTACATTTCCTTGAACATGTCCAGACTGTTGTTGCTCGCCGCCCCATCCGTTCCGATGGCGACCGGAATGGATTTTGCCACATACTCCGCTATGGGTGCGATTCCGCTTGCCAGCTTCATATTGGATGCCGGATTGGTCACAACCGACATGCCACGCTTGATAAACACCCGGACATCATCCTCCGTCATATGGACACAGTGGTATCCGCCTCCCCCAAACTGGAACATGCCGAGGGAATCCAAAAACAGCGGCGGCGTCATGCCATACTTTTTCTTACAGTCTGAAACCTCCTTCTCTGTCTCGCTCATATGCGCATAAACCGGTGCACGCAGTTTGTGGGCAAGCGAGGCAAGCTGGGTCAGAAGCTGTCTGGAGCAGGTGTACTCCGCATGAAATCCGAGCTGATAGCTGATCAGTTCAGAAGTGTGATTCCATCTCTGGTACTCCTCCGCCACCTCCTGTACGGAGGAAGTAAAATCGTTGAGACCGCTGGTAAGCACACAGCGCATTCCCATATCCATGCAGGCGTGCGCCGTAATGTCCGGCTTCAGATACATATCAAAAATTGCGGTAATGCCGCTGGTGAGATACTCCAGAACGGCAAGCTTGACAAAATGGTAGATATCCTCTCCCGTCAGCTTTGCCTCCATGGGAAATATTTTCTCATTCAGCCAGCGCTGCAACGGCAGGTCGTCCGCATAGGATCTCAGAAAGGTCATTCCCGAGTGGGTGTGTGCATCCTTGAAACCGGGCATCAGCAGATTTCCTTCACAATCGATCTCCTGATCCCATATGATGCAGATGTCCTTCCCATCCTGCCAGAACTTTTCCAGATGCTTTGCCTCTCCCACGTAGGCTATCTTGCTGTTCTTGATCCAGATCTCCCCGTCAAAAACAGGTCTGTCCTTCTCCATGGTAAGAATCTTTGCATTATACAGTCTGATGTTCATAAAAGATTGTCACCTCCGAATCCATGGGGTAAAAGTTCTTCCAAGGTATACTCCTCAAACTCTGCGGGGCTCTTTGCCACAACCACCGTAAACCGCTCTCCGGCAAACTCCCTTAACACCTGTCTGCAGATTCCGCAGGGATACGCAAATCCGTCCGGTGCATCCCCCTTCTTTCCTCCGGCAATGGCGATGGCGGCAAAACGCCTCTCTCCCTCACTGACCGCCTTGAATACAGCAGTTCGCTCCGCACAGTTTGTCGCCCCGTAAGATGCATTTTCAATGTTGCAGCCTGCGTAAATCTTTCCCTCCTCCGTGAGGACTGCCGCGCCCACCGCATATCCGGAATAGGGAATATACGCCCCTTCCCTTGCCTGCAGCGCCGCCTCAATCAGGTTTTTCTTCTGCTCTCTCGTCAGGATCCCGGTCATCTGTCACCCTCCTGCAAATACCTAAAATTCAGCAATGCTCTCAATCAACAGTTTTGTAAATAACGGTGCCGCCTTGGCAGCCGCCTCCTGTACCTCCTCGTGGGTCAGCGGATTCTCCGTGATCCCCGCTCCGGGATTGCACACGCAGGAAACACCGCAGACGCGCATTCCCATATGCCTTGCGGCGATTGCCTCCACCGCCGTACTCATGCCCACTGCATCCGCCCCGAGCGTCCGCGCCATGCGAACCTCCGCCGCAGATTCAAAAGAAGGACCGGTAAGCTGTAAGTAAACACCCTCCTTTAAATCGATGCCCTTCTCCGAAGCCTTGTTCTTTAAAATCCGGCGCAGCTCCTTGTCGTAAATGGTGGTCATGTCCGGGAATCTGCATCCCAGCTCGTCGATATTAGGCCCCATGAGCGGATTCTTTACAAAGCAGGAAATCTGATCCGTAATGAGCATCAGATCCCCCGCACGGAAATTGAGATTCACACCGCCGGAAGCGTTTGTCAGAAAAAGAATCTCCGCTCCCAGAAGCTTCATCAGGCGCACCGGAAGCACCACATCCGTAATATCGTAGCCTTCGTAAAAGTGGACTCTCCCTTTCATACATACGATGGGAACCTCTCCCAGATACCCGAAGATGAATTTTCCGGCATGCCCCGGAACCGTCGAAACTGGAAAGCCTTCGATCTCACTGTAAGGCAGCTCCGCCTCCACTCTGATGTTATCCGCAAAATCTCCCAGACCTGAGCCCAAAACCAGCGCCACCCTGGGCACAAAATCTACTTTTTCCCTCACCTTTTCAAGGCAGTTTGTCAGCTTTTCGTACACTTTGTTCAAAGGTCAACCCTCCCTTTTCTTTCCATTATATCAGCCGCGAAACACAAAAACAACATAGAAAAATCGACGCAGAACTCCGTCGGCAGATTATTGTAGAAAAATGTCTGCCAGGCCGTCTGCGCCGTATCTCTTTGCCATATTCTGTATTCCCGACCGGATCTCCTCCCCTTCCCTTCCTAAGATTTTTAATCCGGCACCTGAATTCAGGGAACTTTATACGCTCGTCAAAACTCCAGACTATCCGCATTCAACAAAAAATACTTCATTCCCATGATCACAAAGCCTTCCTCATTTCTCCACGGCTTGTGGGTTCCGTTTACGATCACAATCTTTTTGAAAGAATCCGGTATATTTCTAAATGAATTAAGTTCCTGCGTCTGCTTTTCTTCGGAAGTCATGTCATAAGCCACTTGGATATAATATCTCTGGCTGCCCTGATTGACGACAAAATCAACTTCAAACTGCTTACGGGTGGTTTTTCCTTCCTCATTTTTTGCATACATCTCTACGATGCCCACATCCACATTATAGCCTCTGATCAGCAGCTCATTGTAAACGATGTTTTCCATAATATGGGTGGGTTCCTGCTGTCTGAAATTCAATCTGGCATTTCTGAGTCCTGCATCCGAAAAATAATATTTCAGGTTTGCGCCTACATATTTTCTTCCTTTAATATCGTACCGTTCCGCTTTAGAAATCAAAAAAGCCTCTGCCAGATAATCAATATGCCGGGATATGGTTTTGTTGCTATAAGAGATACCCTGTTCGCTCTTAAAGGTATTTGATATTTTTGTTGGATTGATAGGAGATCCTATGGCGGAGGCAAGAATATCTACCAAAGTACCAATCTCATCAACATTTTGAAGCTTATTCCGCTCCACTACATCCTTGATATAAACATTGACAAAAATATTTTTCAGATACTCCGCCTTTTGACGTTCGGCAGAAAATTGAGCAACCTGCGGAAGTCCGCCGTAAGTCATATATTCATCCCATGCATCTTCATACTCTCCATTGTAAGCTGCATAAAATTCTGCAAAAGATAAAGGATATATTCTGATTTCATCTCCTCTGCCCCTGAATTCTGTCACAATATCACTTGACAGGAATTTGGAATTACTTCCGGTCACATACACATCAAGGTTACCGATACGGAGCAGACTGTTCAGTACTTCCTCAAACCGCGGCATAAACTGTACTTCATCCAAAAGCAAATAATACTTCTGGTCATCCTTCATTGCGTCCTTGATATACTGATAACACTTTTTCGGTTCCCTTAACTCCTCATTTTCAATCCCATCCAAGGCAATCTCTATGATATGTTCCTTATCTACGCCATTTTCCAATAAAAATTTCTTAAACAGGACAAATAAAAGGAATGATTTTCCACACCTTCTGATTCCTGTGATGATTTTGATCATCCCATTCTCTTTTCTTATCTTTAACTGTTCAAGGTATCTGTCCCTCTTGATCTCCATATTTCCATTCCTGTTTCTTGTGTTGATACACATTTTTTAGTAATGACATTGTAGCACCTGACACACATTTCTTCAATAGTTATTACAATTTTATGCCGTATAATACTGCGCCTGCGCGTGCCAGAGTTCAAAATATTTTCTGCCCTCATCCGCAACCAACTCCGTAGGGGAGCCCTGTTGGATGACCTTTCCCTCGCAGAACACGGCAATCTCGTCGCAGAATTTGCAGGAGGACAGGCGGTGTGAAATATAGATGGCGGTCTTATCGCCCGCGATGTCATTGAACTTACTGTATATCTCAGCCTCCGCAATCGGATCCAGCGCGGCGGTGGGCTCATCCAGAATGATAAAAGGAGCATCCTTATAGAAGGAAACATCCCGAAACTCCACCTCGTACTGTCTGTCCGCCCTTTTCTCCGTGGTCAGGCTGCCCTGATACATCTCATTCTTTGTATCCAGCAATTCATAGGTCAGCTTCAGAAAGCGGTGATTGTTACGGATCTGATCCGCATATTCCAGAACAGCACCGATATTGCCCGAAAGCGAAGTGACCGCGCCCACATACTGGGTCACCGAGCCGATGGCAAAGGCGCCCGCCCATGCCTTCAGACACGCAAAAACATAGACAAAGCCGGTAAACACCGCTCCGATTCCCCCGCCCACCGCATTGAGCAGACCATAGCGCCCCTTGTTCAGCCGGTCAAAGGCGCCTCCGTTTGCAAACGCACAGGAGGAAAGAAAATGCGAGGTCACGTTCTGCTGGTTATAGGTGCGGATATCCAATCGTCGCTCCGGCTCCTTGCACAGGTCAACATAGGCGCAGAACAGCCGGTTCCCCAGCGTGGCCTCGTCTGCCAGGGCAGATTCCTTGGTATTGTAAAGGTGCGTACACTTTGCGCCGCCCCAGATGATGATCCCCATGACAGCCAGCAGCGCCAGTGCAAATAAGAGATTGTTTAAAAACGCATATGCGGTGCCGGAAACCTTTTGGGTGAACAGGCTGACCGTCAATCCTCTTTGAAAACAATCCCATTCTCTTCACCTCATGTTGATAATCGCGCGGTTGATGCCCTCGTACGCTCCCCTCGGAAGCGGGATGGCGGTTCCGTCGTTTAACTTTATCTCCGCCCTTGTAACACGGCTGACCTGTGTCAGATCGACGATCGCAGAACGCCCCACGCGGTAAAAGCGGTCATCCAACTGTTTTGTAAGCTCGCCCAGCGTCATTTTGACGGTCACATCAGACCGGGCATGTACGGTGACATAGTTGCCGAACACATCCGCATATCGGATCTGGTAAACCGGCACACGCACCATCTCCCCGTTTGTCCCCAGATTCAGGACTTTTTCGTTTTTGGAGAGCTTTTCCGCCGCGCGATCCAGCACATCGCAGAGTTTTTCCTCCCTGACCGGCTTCATCAGATAATGGAGCGCCGCCACCTCGTAGCCCTCCGAGATATAGTCGGAGTACCCCGTAATGAAAATGATCTGGATCGTATCGTTATTCTCCCGCAGCTTCTTTGCCATGGTAACGCCGTCCATTTCCCCCATCTCAATGTCAAGCAGCAAAATATCGTAATCACTCTCCTCCTCGTAGCAGAACAAGAAATTCTCTGCGGAAGGAAAGGTGTCCGTATGCACCGTATGCCCTGCCGCAGCCGCCCATGCGTTTACCATATTCCATATGTACTGTCTGTCCGCATCGGAGTCATCACAGATTGCAATTTTATACCTCATTTCAAACACCCTTCTCTTCACCTGAATCTGCTTTCTATCATACAAAATATCCCATATGCTTGTCGAATTCCGTCTCCTTGACAGAGTTTTTTTGTTCTGCTATAATTACACCGTAATCGATTACAGTGTAATTAATTAAAAGAAACGAGGTGAAGCTATGGCGCTTAGGGATTACTCGCTGGACGATAAGATCATTACATCAGCGTTTGCGGAGTTTTCAGCCAAGGGCTACATGGGGGCGTCGTTAAGGAAAATTGCAGAGAAAGCCGGTGTCACGGTGGGGGCGATCCAGACCCGCTACAAATCGAAGGATGCACTGTTCTTAAGCCTGCTGAAGCCGTTTTTGGACGATATCGAGGCAACGTTTCAGGATATCCGGGCGGATTATTACGCCGATGCGGGAACGGATCCCATGGCACAGTTAAAGACCTCCATGCAGGAAGAATCGGCAGCCATCCTGCATCTGATCTTTTCACACTACCGGAAGGCCGCACTGCTCTTCTACGGGAGCGCGGGCAGCAGTCTTGAGCATTATTTTGACATGATCGTAAACAACAAAATTGAGGAAAGCATCTCCTTCTTTCACAGCACCGGTTATACCGATGTGGATGAAAAACTGCTGGGACTTCTGATTTCCTCGCAATTCGACAGCTACCGCCGTATCGTCACAGACTGCCCCGACCGGGAAACTGCCGAAAAATACATGAGCGCACTGATGACCTACCACTTCGGCGGCTGGGTCGCACTTTTTGATTCTGCAGACAAGCTGCAAAAAAAAGAGGATTCATATGAAATATAACGGATTTTATTTTTTTATGTTCAAGGGCTCCATGAAAAAGGTGCTGGCTGAGAAATACGGCAAACAGTATGCCGCAGAGATTATGAAGAAAAGCAAGAAGGTCTACCGGGAGCTGGTGGAAAAGGCGGACGACATCGGCGACGATAACCCCATGGCGTACAACGAGCTGTTCGCGCTGGCATTTGTCGCTCCGTATGTGGCAAGTGACAAAAAGATTCCCCCAAAAACCGTACAGGAAATGATGCGGCGCTCGCTCTACCACATCAAATGGTATTTCGGCAGAACCGACCTGAATACGGAAAAAGGAAAGGCGGAGAACAAAAAGAACATTGTTAAATACTTCCACTGGTATACCCCGGAAAAGGAAAAGCAATACCCCAATTCCTTCAAAGTGGATTTTGTGGGGCAGCCCCATGAGGGCGCCTGCTATTACCGCATCACCCGCTGTCCCATCTGTTCCTATGCGGAAAAGCTGGATGTAAAAGAACTGATGCCCCTGTTCTGTGAGTTGGACGAGGTTATGATCACGCTCCAGCACGGCGTGCTGCACCGGGAGCAGACCCTTGCCGCCGGCGGTGCGTACTGCGACTACTATATCACGGGGAACAAGGAATAAGTTTCAAAAAATCATCCACAAATGCCATGGTGTCCCGGTTGACCTCGTAAGTTCTTGATTTGCGGACAACCGTCATATGCCTGTTGCTCTCCGGATCCCGGATCAGCCTGAATACCGCGTTTGCATGGGACAATTCCTCCCGATGGGCATATAAGGAGCACCCGTCGCAGGGTACTTCCTCATCCTCGCTGCCCTGCAGGATCAATGCAGGCGTCCCGGAACGGATCAGTCCCTCTGCGGCACTCAGGTTTGCATTTTTGCCAAAAATCACCCATTGCATTCCCATGATGATACCGGATAATAGCTTTCCGCGTTTCACAAAGCCCTTTGCATATTCCGCTATCGCTTCCCGGGGAGAATGAAAGGGTGCATAGGCGATCACTTTTCTAACAGAATGACTTGTGCACTGTAAAGCGGCACATACGGCATAGGCTCCCATGCTGTGTCCTGCCAGAATCACCGGCAGAGTGCCGTCGTCCATAAAGTCAATGGCGCATTTTACATCCAGCGCCGCCTGTGAAAACCCGAAGAAATGGCCGGTGCTTCCACGGTATCCGCTGTACTCAAACGCAAATACCTTGTAGTCCTGTTCCGCAAAATAGTGCAATTCGGGAAGGTGGTAGCGGATGTCCGTACTCATGCCATGTGCCAGGATAATCAGTCCTTTTGTGCCCTCCTCGTTCAGAACCAGTCCCGTCAGCCGGTTCCGCCCGCTTGTAAAATATACAATATGTCCATCAGACTCCTGCACCGGTGCTTTCGTCCGAAATGGACGGAACATTACGGCGTTTAAAACAAAAGCACCGATAAACAACACCATACACACAACAAAAGCAATCAAAAAATATACCATATTTTTCACCTCAAAAAAGCCGCAGCGCAATCCGATTGTATCGGTTTTGCACTGTAAAACACAGCACACTTGCGGAGCATCGCTTCTTCACTTTCATCAAACAGTCCATATTTGACCATATTATACATATCATATAAATCTCGCGGTGCAGTCCTCGTAAGTAACGCAACTGTTTTAGAAGCAAATATCTCCAAAGGCGCCACTGAAAGTACCGTAAGTTTTTCTTCATTCCAAGGCAGCTTTACCACCCTTCTTGCCACAGGCAGAGCATGACAACGAAGCATATAATTTATTTCAATTTTTATATTATCTTTCACACCACCACAATTTACATATTCGTACACAAAGGAATCCAAAGCATGATAATTCTTTGATTTAGGACTCAACATGTATCCGTTTGCACTCATATACTTGCTGATTTTATCTGTAATAATATCCCTATCTGCAAGCATTTTCTCTCTGTCAATACTTCTGCAATAATCTAAATCAATATCCACTGATAATCTTGGCAAATCAAAAATAGTAAGGTTGATTGCGGTTCCTCCCTTCAGGGCAATCGCCTCTGACAAGAGTCCATCCGATTCCATAAACCTAAGCACATCCGCCAAACGGCAAACTTTCTCCAATGTATCTCTTATGAAACCTAATTCTTTTGCCATTCTGCCGAGTGACAGTCTATCCAATTGCATCATAATCCCCTACCCCTTTATCTATCAGTCCTTTTAATGATGGCGGAACATAAAGCTTCCATTTCTCGCAATACACAGTATTCTTTGATTCCTTCATCAAATATCTCTTTGCGCCGGAAGAATGAGCTTCACACACAGCAAAAAAATCAGCTGAAAATCTAAATTCTTCTTTCAACTCCTCAAAAACATATCCACACTTCTGATACAAAAATCCATTATGATTTCTGGCAAGACATGCCAGCACCTTCTGTTCATTTAAGCTCGGAATGAGCATCATGCATCTTATTACTTCTTCCAGCCCTGCTATCTTTTCAAAGTCACGTATGCTGTCTACCACTGTCTGTTCCATGGATGTAATACACATATTGCCTTGCTGTATCACCTCTATCTCAGGCTTACGTTCTACCCGGCGATACACCACCCCATCATATTCAAAATCCAAAAATCTCTTATCAGTTGCTACAAAGCATTCATAGAACACTTGACTTCCATAACCATAAACCTCAAAGGCGCTATGGTGCGTGATACAGGCATCCGAAAACAAATTTGCCCCTATCTGATAGCGTGAAAGAACCGGTTGTTTTGTCTCTAAACTGATTACCACATAAAAATTTCTTTTTACTTTTTCAATAAGACCTTTCGTCTGGTAATCATAAATAATACTGTTTGCAGCCCCCGCTGTTCCTGCAATTTCTATCAGTTGATTTCTCGTAAAGTATCCCTTTTCCAGCAAATTCTCATAATACTTCATTTCACATTGTCCCTCATTTTGATTTTAGCACAAAGTATATGCTTTTCCCAATACTTTGTGCGTTTTTCAAATTTATATTTTGATTTTAGCACAAAATATACCTATTTTCAAATACTTTATACGCTTTTTAAAATACCAGTCACAAAAGCCTTACAATAAAACCCATGCACCCGCCTCCCGGCAAGCACATGGGTCTCTAAAATTTCATTTTTTCAACCGTTTCCGTTCTCAGATAATAATGCAGACCATACCGCCGTTCATGTCGTTTACGATCTTCTGCATAGTGTCCTGCAGCTTGACCTGGCTCTCATCCCCGATCATGGCGATCTTTCCGGTAATTCCGTCGCTCACAAGCTGCTCCACGGTCTTTCCGAAAATGTTGGTCTCCCAGATGCCGTTCTCACCGTCCTCCGCCGCGGAAATATAGCGGATCAGATCCTGCGCCTGCTCCTCCGTTCCCACAATGGGAGCGATCTCCGTCTCGATGTTTGCGCGGATCATATGTATGGAGGGGCTCTCCGCCTTAATCTTCACGCCAAACTTGTTGCCGTGCCGGATCAATTCCGGCTTCGCCAGACTGATCTCTCCCCGCTCGGGCATCACGACGCCGTACCCCTTTGCCCTGACTGCCTGCACTGCATTCAGAACCTTGGCATACTCTCTCTTCATGGAGGAAAGCTCCTTCAGCTTGGAGATCAGCTGATACTCCCCGGCGATCTCATCCCCCACAAGCTCGCTCAACATTTCATAGTAATAGGAGTGATCTACATCCATCTGCAGCTTCACGCTTCCGTCCGCCAGATCGACCCCTTCCACCTTCAGTCTCTTCACATACTCGCTTTCAATGGGAAGCTGTCCGTCCGCCTGCGCCTTGCGGATATCCTTAACCACATTGATATCCTGCATCATGCCCTTGACTCCCGCCACCATGTCCTGCTTCATGCGGTTGTCTCCGGGCAGCATTTCCACCCATTTCGGCATAAAGAACTCCATGCGGGAAACCGGAAACTCATACAGCACCTGCTCCATGATCCGGTGAATGTCCTCACGCTTCAGCTGTTCACAGTTTACGGGGAGCACGGACACCTTGAACTTCTCCCCGATCTCCTCCGCCAGCCGCACGGTCTCCTCCGCAAGAGGACGCTCCGAATTGAGCAGTACCAGAAACGGCTTTTTCAGTTTTTTCAGTGCCAGAATGGTCTTGGATTCCGCCTCCACATAGTTGTTTCTGGGAATCTCCCCAAAGCTGCCGTCCGTGGTGACTACAAGACCGATGGTGGAATGATCGTTGATGACTTTGTCCGTGCCGATTCCCGCCGCCTGCGTAAAGGGGATCTCATGCTCAGACCACGGCGTTTTTACCATGCGCTCCGCATCCTCCTCCATGTGTCCCGCCGCGCCGTCCACCATATAACCCACGCAGTCGATCAGACGAACCTTTGCCCCAATATCCCCACCCAGCACCACACCGGCGGCTTCCTTCGGAATAAATTTGGGCTCCGTCGTGGTGATCGTCTTTCCGCCCGCACTCTGGGGCATTTCATCTCTGGCGCGCTCCCTCTCATGCTCATTCTCCATGAAGGGCAGCACCATCACATCCATAAACCGCTTGATAAATGTGGACTTTCCGGTTCTCACCGGGCCGACCACTCCTATGTAAATTTCCCCGCCTGTGCGATACTTGATATCCTGATACAGGTCGTAGGTATTTATTGCATAATTTTCCATAAAAAAACCTCCTGCATATACTGTTATATGTATATGCAGGAGTAAATTACATAATCACACGTTTGAAATTCTTCTTTCCTCTTCTGACGATCAGACCGTCGCCCTCAAACTGCTCCGGCGCATACAGGGTTTTGATGTCCGTCACCTTCTCATCCGCCACGGTCACACCGCCCTGTTCCACCGCGCGTCTTGCCTCGGAACGGGAAGCGGTAAGCCCTGCCTTTACCAGAACGCCCAGAATATCAATCTTTCCGTCGAGGAAATCTTCTTCTGAGAGCTTTGCTTTCGGCATCTCCTCTGCGCTGCCGCCGGTAAAGAGCGCTCTGGCACTGTTCTGTGCCTTCTCTGCTTCCTCCTCGCCGTGTACCAGCTTGGTCAGCTCATATGCCAGAATCTCCTTCGCCTGATTCAACTGGCTGCCCTCCCAGTGATCCATCTCGTCGATCTGCTCAAGAGGCAGGAAGGTCAGCATGCGCAGGCACTTGAGTACATCCGCATCCGCCACATTTCTCCAATACTGGTAGAACTCAAACGGAGAAGTCTTGTTCGGGTCAAGCCACACCGCTCCCTTCTGGGTCTTGCCCATCTTCTTACCCTCGGAATTCAGAAGGAGGGTGATGGTCATAGCATAGGCATCCTTGCCCAGCTTTCTGCGGATCAGCTCCGTACCGCCCAGCATATTGCTCCACTGATCATCGCCGCCGAACTGCATATTACAGCCGTAGCGCTCATACAGAGCCAGGAAATCGTAGCTCTGCATAATCATGTAGTTGAACTCAAGGAAGCTCAGTCCCTTCTCCATCCTCTGCTTGTAGCACTCCGCCGTCAGCATGCGGTTTACGGAGAAATGCGCGCCCACATCACGCAGGAAATCAATGTAGTTCAGATCAAGGAGCCAGTCCGCATTGTTGACCATCATTGCCTTTCCTTCGGAGAAATCAATAAAGCGGCTCATCTGCTTCTTGAAACACTCGCAGTTATGCTCGATGGTCTCCCTCGTCATCATGGTTCTCATATCGCTTCTGCCGGAGGGATCGCCGATCATTCCCGTACCGCCGCCAATCAGCGCGATGGGTCTGTTGCCCGCCATCTGCAGACGCTTCATCAGGCAGAGTGCCATAAAGTGACCTACATGGAGGCTGTCTGCGGTGGGATCAAAGCCGATATAGAAAACAGCCTTGCCGTTGTTGATCAGCTCCTTAATCTCCTCCTCATCCGTAAGCTGCGCCAGCAGCCCTCTTGCTTTCAGTTCATCAAAAATTGTCATTTCTTCTTCCTCACTTCTCTTTTCTTTCTATATTTTGAATGTTATTTATTTACCATCAGCTTTACCATTGCCTGATTAAGTCCGTCCACGGTCAGCTTATACATGGGAAACAGCCCCTTTACCGCCGTCTCCGCCTCCCGCCAGGGAGCATGACCCGGCGCCATCTTAGGGTTCAGCCAGACAATCTTCTTATAATGCTTCTTCATCAGGTTCAGCCATTCCCAGCCGGACAAGCCTCCATTAGGTCCCCGGTAGTTGCCTGTGTCGGAGTAAAGCTCCTCCGGCGCCATGGCAGCGTCACCCACAATGATCACCTTGTAATCGCTGTCCAGATTGCGGAACATCCAATCCGTGTCGATCCAGTCGCCGTTCTCACACTCCGGCGTCTTGTAGAGCTTGCTGTATATGCAGTTGTGGAAATAATAGGTCTTTACATCCTTGTAATGGTTGGACTTATTGACCGCCTGAAACAGCTCGTTCAACAGGCTGCTGTAAGGGATCATGGTTCCGCCGGAATCCATAAGCAAAAGCAGCTTCACGGCGTTCTTTCTCGGCTTCTGCATCACGATCTGAAGGCAGCCGCCGTTATTGCAGGTCTTGTCCACAGTACCGTTTATGTCAAGTTCTGTCTCGGGAATATCGAGTCGGGAAGAAAACTGGCGCAGCTTGCGGAATGCAAGCTGAAACTGCCTGTTGTCAAGCACTCTGTCATCCCTGAAATCCTTGTATTTTCTGGCTCCGATCACGGCAAACGCCGACTGATGCCCGGTCTTTCCGCCCACGCGCAGACCGCCCACATTGCCGCCGCTGCTTCCGAAGGAGGTCTTACCCATACTGCCGATCCAGAAGCTTCCTCCGTTGTGTTCGCTGTCCTGATCGCGCAGACGCTCCTTGAATTTCTGCTCGATCTCTTCCTTGTCCATGTGGATCTGCAAATCTTCCATCTCATTCAGCTGGGCTCTGGTCTCCTCGTCCGCAAGTTCCTGCAGATTCGTCTTGTCCAGCCAGCGCAGCATCTGGGAGGTAACCTCACGCTCCGCCTTTACCGCCTTGAAGCACTCGTCGAACGCCATATCAAATTTATCAAAATCCGTCTCGCTCTTCACCATGATCATGCGCGCCACATAGTAAAACTGAGTCAGACTGTCGCCGCACAACCCTTTGTCAAGCGCCTCCTGCAAGGTCAGAAACTCACCCAATGTCACATGCAGACCGTTCTCGCGCAGGGTGTTGAAAAATTTTGTAAACATGCCCTATTCTCCGGTTCTAAAACTGATTTGCATTGTGCCGCACCGTCTCCAGATCCTCGTCCTTCTTCACCACGACGCCGATAAACGGGAGCGCACTCTTTATGGTATTTGCGGGAATGCCTCCAAGCTGGAGCGCATTGATCCAGTCGATCAGCTCCGAGGTGCTGGGCTTCTTTCTGATATCCCGAAGATCCCTGATCCGGTAGAAGACCTCCATTGCGCTGGCGAGCAGATGCTCCTCCACATCAGGATAATGCACCCGCACGATCTCCTCCATCAGCTTCTCGTCCGGGAAATCAATATAGTGGAAAATACAGCGGCGCAAAAACGCATCCGGCAGTTCCTTCTCCGCGTTGGAGGTGATGATCACGATGGGTCTGTGCTTCGCCTTCACTGTCCGCTTGGTCTCATTGATATAAAACTCCATCTGGTCAAGCTCCCACAGAAGGTCGTTGGGAAATTCCAGATCCGCCTTGTCTATCTCGTCGATCAACAGCACCACCTGCTCCTCGCTGTCAAACGCTTCTCCCAGCTTGCCGAGCTTGATGTACCGCGCCACATCATCCACGCCCTCCTCTCCGAACTGTCCGTCGTAGAGACGCTGGATGGTATCATATACATAGAGTCCCTCCTGCGCCTTGGTGGTGGATTTGATATTCCAGATCAGCAGCTTCTTGCCCAATGCCTTTGCCACAGCCTCCGCCAACATGGTCTTTCCCGTTCCCGGTTCCCCCTTGATTAACAACGGCTTCTTCAGGGCGATGGCAACATTGACGCTCGCCATCAGCTCCTCGCTTGCCACATATTCGCTGCTTCCCTTAAATTCTTCTCTAAACTGTTCGCTCATGCTTCCTCTCTTCCGCTGCCCGGCAATCCTTATCCCGCACAGCAATCCACTTGAAAAACATACATTATCATGTTACGATATTCTTGTTCCAAAATCAAGAAATTTGTATCGCTTTCTATAAGGAGAGGATCATCATGATCAAAGAATTGTTTGCAGCAGGAAAATCCACCCTGTCCTTTGAAGTTTTCCCGCCCAAAAAAGATGCGGACTTTGCAACCGCTTACGCAACCCTGGATGCGCTTGCCACGCTCTCACCCGATTTTATCAGCGTCACCTACGGCGCCGGAGGAAGCAAGTCCAAGAAAACCTTGGAGATCGCATCCTATATCCAAAACACCCTGCATCTGGAGACGCTTGCACATCTTACCTGTGTGGGGAGCAAAAAGGAGGATATTCTCTCCATTGCCGAAAGCCTTTCGGAAAAAGGGATCCATCAGGTGCTTGCCCTGCGCGGCGACCGCCCTAAGGACATGACGGACGAGCAGTACGAAGGAAGGGATTTTTCCCATGCCTCGGATCTGATCACGTTTCTGCGCGCCAATACCTCCTTGCAATGCGCCGCTGCCTGCTATCCCGAGAAGCATTTCGAGTGTTTCAGCAAGGAGACCGACCTGTATCATCTGAAACTGAAGCAGGATGCCGGGGCGGACTTTTTCATCACGCAGCTTTTCTTTGACAATGACTATTATTATGACTTTATGGATCGTGCCATCCGAAAGGGCATCACCATCCCGATCTGTGCAGGTATCATGCCCGTCACCTCGGCAACCCAGCTCGGTACGACGGTTTCGCTGTCCGGCTCCTCCATCCCCAAAGCATTCTCCGACCTGATCGCCCGCTACGGCGACAACCCGGAGGATATGCGCAAGGCCGGTATCGACTACGCCATCCGTCAGATTCTGGATCTGCGCTTAAACGGCGTAAAGGACATACACCTCTACACCATGAACAAACCCAGGATGGCAGCGGAGATTGTTGCCGGACTGAACCACAAATAGCTATAAAACAGGCAGCACCCGACCGAAGTTGGACGCTGCCTGCCTTTTTTCTGATTTATTTTTCCCAGCCGATGTCCGGCACTTCAATCTTCTTATCCCGCAGCATCAGATCCTTCACCGCTTCGCTGGCTGTTTTTCCCTCAAACAGAACCTTGTTGACCTGCTCGATAATGGGAAGCTGCACATGGTACTTCTCGGAAAGGCCCATGGCTGCCTTTGCGGAGTAAACACCCTCCACCACCATCTGCACCTCAGCCATCGCCTCCTCCATGGTCTTGCCCTGACCGATCAGGATGCCCGCCCTGCGGTTTCTTGAGTGCATGGACGCACAGGTAACGATCAGATCGCCGATTCCCGTCAGACCACAGAAGGTCTCAAAGCGCGCTCCCATAGCGGTTCCCAGTCTGGAAATCTCCGTGATGCCTCTGGTGATCAGCGCCGCCTTGGTATTGTCCCCGTACCCGAGTCCGTCCGCGATGCCGGCCGCCAGCGCAACCACATTTTTCAGCGCGCCGCCAAGCTCCATGCCCAGCACATCCGAGCTGGTATAGACACGAAACACATCATTCATAAACAGGTTTTGCAGATATTCCGCTGTCTCCCTGGTTGTGGCGCCCACCACGATGGTCGTGGGAATCCCCCGGCTTACCTCCTCCGCATGGGACGGACCGGAAAGCACCGCAACATCGGCACCGGGAATCTCCTGTTCCACGATTTCGGATAGCGTCATCAGCGTGTGATCCTCAATTCCCTTCGCCACATTCACGATCTTCTGTCCCTGTACCACATAGGGGGAAAGCCGTTTCGCCGTCTGGCGGGTATAGGAGCTTGCCACCGCCATGACCAGCAGATCCCTGCCCTTCACAGCCTCCTCATCGTCCGTGGTAAACCGCATATCCTCCGGCAGCTTCACGCCGGGCAGCATCTTGTGTTCATGGGTGGAGCGCAGCATTTCAATCTCCGGCTCCAGAGCCGACCACACCGTGATCTCATGTCCGTTCTTATGTAACAGCACCGCCAGCGCGATTCCCCAGCTTCCGCCGCCCAAAATACTTATCTTTGCCATAATATCCTCATTTCTTTTTAAAGAGATAGGTCTTGCGCTCCTCACCCTTGCAGAGCCGCACGATATTTTCACGGTGCTTCCAGTACGCCATGGCAGTCAGGAATGCGGTGAGAATATACATTTCAATCAGTTGCGCGTGGGTCATATCCCCGAACAATCCCATCTGTCCGCTGACCACCATCTGGATCATCAAGCCCGCATAGACAAGCAGGGATCCCAGCGATACATAGTGGGTAATCAGGAAGGCGCCGAAGAAAAGCACCACGCCCACCGGGATGAAGCAGGGATGGAAGGAAAGCACAAGCCCCGCGGTTGCGGCAATTCCCTTTCCTCCCTTGAAGTTCATATAGAAGGGGTAATTATGCCCCAAAATCACACCGGTTCCGGTGTAGAGCGCCAGCAGATAAACGATCTCCGGATGGCTCTTGCCGAACAGAAGCTTGGTGATGAAAATGGCAAGCATGCATTTCAGGCAGTCCCCGGCGAACACGATAAGTCCTGCCTTGGTTCCCAACACCCTCAGTGCGTTTGTCGTACCGGAATTGCCGCTGCCGTGCTGGCGGATGTCAATTCCGTGTGCCTTTCCGTAAAAATATGCCGTCTGGAACAATCCGAATACATATCCGATCACCAGACAGAGGATTCTCTCCAGTATCATTGCTCCTTCTCTCTCCTCTCCCTGATGATGAACCGCAGCGGTGTTCCCTTGAAGCCGAAGGTTTCCCGGATCTGGTTCTCAATATATCTGGTATAGGAAAAGTGCATCAGTTCCTTATCATTCACAAAGATTACAAAGGTGGGCGGTTTTACTGCTGCCTGTGTAATATAGTAGAGCCGCAGGCGCTTGCCCTTGTCCGAAGGAGGCTGCTGCATGGCAACCGCTTCCGCCATGATCTCATTCAGCACACCTGTCTGCACACGCATCGCATGATTCTCGCTCACCATATCGATGGTCTCAAACAGCTTGGGAAGTCTCTGCCCCGTCTTTGCGGAAATAAACAAAATCTCCGCATACTGCATGAAGGAAAGCGTATTGCGCACCTTCTCCGTAAACCGGTAGATCGTCTTGTCGTCCTTCTCAAGGGCATCCCACTTGTTGACGGCGATAATGACCGCCTTTCCCCTGTCATGGGCGATTCCGGCGATCTTGGCATCCTGCTCCGTCACGCCCTCCGTGGCATCGATGACCATGACCACCACATCCGCTCTCTCCACGGCGCCCACCGTGCGCACGATCATGTAATGCTCAAGGTCTTCCTTAATTTTATTCTTCCTGCGCAGACCCGCCGTGTCAATGAACACATAATCCCTTCCGTTGAAGGTCACATCCGTGTCCACGGCATCCCTTGTGGTTCCCGCAATGTCGGACACGATCAGCCTGTTCTCTCCCAGCATCTTGTTGATGATGGAGGATTTCCCGACGTTGGGTTTTCCCACAATGGCAACCCGTATCCTGTCGTCCTCCTCGCCTTCATCCGCATCCTCCGGGAAGTGCGCGATCACCTCATCCAGCATCTCTCCCAATCCCAGTTTATTCACGGAAGAGATCGGATATGGCTCCCCGATACCCAGATTATAGAACTCATAGACATCATTGCCATACTTTGCAAAGCTGTCCACCTTGTTTACCACCAGCACCACCGGCTTGTGGGAGCGCCGCAGCATATCCGCCACCTTTGCGTCGGAGTCCACAAGTCCCTGTTTCACATCCACCATAAAGATAATTACATCCGCCGTATCGATCGCCATCTGCGCCTGCTCCCGCATCTGGGACAGGATGATGTCCTTGCTGTCCGGCTCGATACCGCCGGTGTCGATCATGGTGAAATTGTGATCCAGCCAGTTGATATCCGCATAGATACGGTCTCTGGTAATGCCCGGCGTATCCTTTACAATCGAAATCTTCTCTCCGGCAAGGGCATTGAACAGGGTGGATTTTCCCACGTTCGGTCTGCCAACCACCGCAACGATCGGTTTCGTTTTTCTTTTTCCCATCAATGTACCTCCTCAAATACGGAAAGAATCGCGTTTACAAAATCACAACCCCTTGATTTTACAATATCTGTCTTTACTTGTAAAGCCCCCTCAAGCTCCCCAAGGTGCATATCATCCAAAAAGACATCCTCCCCGCTCCGCAGAACATTCTGCGGCAGGAAAAGGCGCTCTCCCAGTTCTCTTCCCTTAAGCTGCGCAACCAGATCCTGTCCGGTCAGAAGCCCCGATACCGTGATTCTCTCCCCGAAGAAATCATTGCGGATCTCATAAACCAGAATCCGGATATTGGGAAACGCCTCCTGCACCCCGTCCGCCATTCTTCGGATGTAGGGATAAGACAGCTTTCCCGTCGCCATGGATACCGTGCCGGAGGGACGCTCATCCGGCAGCTTTCTCTCCTTAGCAAGCTCCTCCATGTATTCCGTGAACTCGTTGAGCAAAAGTCTTGTCATGCCCACGCCGTTCTCAAGCTGCAGATAGCCGTCGTAGCGCTCCTCCTCCGGCATCTCCCTGCCCGCCAGAATATACCATTCGTCACTGGCGTGGATAAAATGCGTTCCATGCTCCGCATAGATCTTCCTCTGCCAGTCCTCGATCAGGTCGATGACGGCACAGGCATCCTCCTTCTCAAAGGGCTCTAACGGGTACAGACCGTCCCTGTACTTTGACAGACCCACCGGCACGACGGAAACGCTCTCCAGATTGGGAAGATATTTTGTCAGCTCCCTTATGCTGTAATCCAGCTCTGCGCCGTCATTGACGCCCTTGCAGAGCACGATCTGTCCGTTCATAATGATCCCCGCCTCGTAAAGGATGTCCACCTTTTTTAACGCCTCCCCGGCAAAGCGGTTGTTTAACATCATACATCTTAGCTGCGGGTTCATGGTCTGGAAGGAAATATTGATGGGCGATAAGTGATACCTTACGATCCTGTCAATATCATGGTCGGACATGTTGGTGAGGGTCACGTAGTTTCCCTGCAAAAAAGACAGTCTGGAATCATCATCCTTAAAGTACAGGGTCTCCCGCATGCCCTTCGGCATCTGGTCGATAAAGCAGAAAATACACTTGTTGTGACAGTGCCGGTACTCGTCCATCAACCCGTTGTCAAACTCGACACCCAGATCCTCATCGAAATCCTTGTCGATCTCCAGAAGACACTCCTCGCCGTCCTTGGTCTCCACCAGCACCTCTATATAAGTATCCTGTATCAAAAACTGATAATCGAAAATGTCCTCAATCTCCGTCCCGTCCACCGCAACGATCTTGTCGCCGGGTTCCAAGCCCATCTCTTCCCCGATACTGCCGGGTTCCACAGACTTGATGACATGCCCTCTCCGCTTCTTCATTTATATAACCTCATTCCCGCATCAAACTACCTAAATATTAGCAGTTGCCCCCCTGAAAGTCAATCCTAACAAACCCTTGACGCACTCTCCGGGGAATGTTATAACTGAATTGTGTGAAAATTGTTTCTACATTGGGAGGAAAATATGCCTAATTTACATGACCTTGAAAACGCAATGCCGGTAGCGCCTCTTAAGATCGTCGCACTGCCCTCCGCCGAGAGGCTGGCGCGCAGAGTCAACGATTATCTGGTGAGCTTCCGCAAGAGCGTAAACAACAAGGTAAAAAACGATCCCGCTTTCCATGGTTATATCGAAAGCAGCTATCTGACCAACTTTGAATGTCCCCGCTTCGGCAGCGGTGAAGGAAAAGGAATCTTCTACGAATCCATCCGCGGAAAGGATCTGTTCCTGATCACGGATGTCTGCAATCACAGCATTACCTACAACGTCAACGGTTATACCAACCATATGTCTCCCGATGACCATTATCAGGATTTAAAGCGCGCGATCGCCGCCTGCAACGGCAAGGCGCACCGCATCAATGTGATTATGCCGTTTTTGTACGAGGGAAGACAGCACAGACGCAGCGGCAGGGAGTCCCTCGACTGTGCATTTGCACTGGACGAGCTCTGCTCCATGGGCGTTTCCAACTTCGTGACCTTTGACGCCCACGATCCCAGAGTGCAGAATGCCACCCCGTTGAACGGATTTGACAATTTTACGCCGCCCTATCAGTTTATCCGTGCCCTGCTCTCCGCAGAGGACGACCTGATCGTGGACAAGGATCACCTGGTGGTGATCAGCCCTGACGAGGGCGCGCTTGACCGTGCCATCTATTTTGCCTCCGTGCTCGGCGTGGATACCGGTATGTTCTACAAACGCCGGGACTACTCCACCATCATAAACGGCAAGAACCCCATCGTGGCACATGAATTTTTGGGAGATAAGATCGAGGATAAGGATGTGATCATCATTGATGATATGATTTCCTCGGGAGAAAGCATGCTTGACACGGCAAAACAGTTGAAAGCCATGCATGCAAGACGGGTATTCATCTGCTGCACCTTCGGTCTGTTCACCAACGGACTGAAAGCCTTTGACGAAGCTTACGAGAAGTGCTATTTTGACAAGGTGATCACCACGGATCTGACCTATCTGCCCCCTGAAATTTATGGCAAGCCTTATTTCATAGAGGCAGATATGAGCAAATTCATGGCGTCCATCATCGACTTTATGAATCACGATGTGTCGCTCTCCAACACACTCGCCACAACGGAGAAGATGCATGCGATTCTGGACGCCTATAACAAACGTGTTCCGTTTGATCTTGTTTAGATTGTTTCCCCGTATACCGGGAACTGAAGCTGTACTTTAAACAGATCGCCGTCAAGGTAGATCTCAAACTTTCCGTTCTGAAGCACCGTCAGGTTCTTTGCAATGGAAAGTCCCAGCCCGCTGCCCTCTGTGCTTCGGGAAACATCCCCGCGGATGAACCGCTCTGTCAGTTCATCCGCTTTTATATTGAGCGGCTGTGCGGAAATATTCTTTAAGGACACCATGACCCATTTCCCGCCTCGTGTGAGGGACATATCCAGATAGATTCTGGTTCCCGCCATGGCATATTTGCAGATATTGCCGAACAGGTTGTCCACCACTCTCCAGATCCGTCTGCTGTCCGCTTCTATGAACACATCCGTCCCCGAAAAGCCATCCACAAGCACAAGCTGTTTTTCCTCAAACCGTTCGCTGAACTCTCCCACCGTCTGATTGAGCAGCTCCGTCAGATTGATTTTTGCCATCTCCAGCGTGATATTTCCCGAGGAGATCTTGGATGCCTCCACCAGATCGTCCGTCAACTGCTTCAGCCTCTGTGACTTTGCATCCAGAACGGCGATATATCCCTTTGCAGGCTCGGTCTCAATGCCCTCCCGTTTTAAGAGATCCACATAGTTGATGATGGAGGTGAGCGGCGTCTTGATGTCGTGGGACACATTCGTGATCAGATCCGCTTTCAGGCGCTCATCCTTCATGGAAGTCTCCACCGCTGTCTTGATGCCGTCTCCGATACTGTTTACCGCCTTTGCCAGCTGCAGATTTTCCCCATGCAGCCCTTCCGTGCTGACCTGATAATCAATCTGGCCGTTGCTGATCTGCAGGATGCCGTCTATGATCCGCTTGCGCTTTAACCGGCTCTCAAACCACACAAACAGGATCGCGCCGTCCACCAGCAGGATAAATGCGATATATCCCAACAGGTACGCCTTCGACCATACCTGAAAGAAGTACCGGAAATAGCGATGGAACGTAATGCCCAGAATGATATTGACCAGCATAATACCGCCGCCCGCCAGCATTGTCTGCACCCATGCGGCGCTATTGTCATAAATTTTCGTAAACAAGCCCTGAATCCTTTTGATCACCGTCCTGTAAAGGAAAGAGGCTGCCCGCTTCAACAGACTGTTCCGCCAAAGCATTTTTGCCCTGCATCTGCGGATATAGCTGTACCAGAACGAACAGCACAGCATGCTGACAACAAGTCCCGCTATCCCCGCCAAAAGACAGCAGTCCTCTCTGTTCCGGGACAGGTACGCAATGGCTGAGCTGCCCAGCGAGCTGTAGAAATTATAGTATAAGAGGGCAATGATTCCGACACATGCCGCCGCCAGAACAAGCATGATCTCCGTCGGGATCCGGTCAAACCATGTTAAGGAGAAGACCGCCTCCGACTCGCCCCTCTCCCGTCTGTATCCCGCCGTCACACTCAGATACAAGAACAGCACAAACCATATCACACAGCAGACAACCTCCAGTGCAAGCAGCACGGCAGCATAGGGATGGACGCTTTCGTAGATTCCCGCCGCCTGCGAGAAGGCGTCATCCACCGGATAGGTGGTGTCCACGGCGATCCAGATCTTGCCCGTTTCCGGGTAAGCATAGGCATAATTGGAAAACGCATAGAAGAATGCATCATCCTCATTGATACCGGTATTGGTGTCTAAGGACATGCTCTGGGGACGGTAGATAATATATCGTCCCAGACTCCTGAAATAGTTTTCCCGGTCGGGTTCGGGAATCCAGGAGGAGATGTTGCTCACCTCCAGTTCCTCCCCCATCATGTTCATCCGGAACAGGTATACAATGTTGGTCTGTCCTTCCCTGTAACGGGCTTCAAAGTCCTTGTATTCATTGTAATTGTACGCTACATCCTGCACAACCTGTTCTAACATGGTGGACTTTTTTGCATAATCCTCCCATGATTCCGCATGGGCAAGCAGACTTCTTCCGTCAGACGGTAGACAGGGCTCCGTCAGCGTCCTTATCAAGATTCTTAAATTGCCGCTGTTGTCCACATAGATTCCGCCTATAAACCCGTAATCCGTCACTTCTCTGGCAAGCAGGATCTGCGCCAGCACTTTCTTTCTTCCGAAATCCGGCCCGGGCTCCTCCCCCTTCAGGGTCGCTTCATACCATTTTTCATAGGATGACCACAGAAGCGTATTCAGCTCCGCATTATCGACTGCCGTCTCGCTTCCCACATCCGCCATTTCATCGCCGTCGTACCCCTCCATATACACATTCTGCAGTGCGCTCCGTTCCCGTTCCGTAAGCTGCTCGGAAACGGCGGCAATTCTCTCCTCATAGCCTGCAAAACAGGCAAAGAACTCCTCCTCGCTCATATCCGTATACCCGGTTGACACCCCGCTGCGGTTCCATTTCAACAGATCCTCTATGGTGTAGCACAGCGCATTTCCCGCAGTGCTGCCCGAGACGGCGTCCGAAATGGCGTTCGTAACGGCATCCGAAACCGCATCTGTCAGGTAATATCCGGATTGCGGATTCGTCCGTGTACTCAGATCCGTATTCTTCCTGTTGTAGAAGGCCTCTATATCGATCTCCTTTGAGCCGTCGAATGTGCCGTTCGTCTCAAGCTGGCTCTTTGCCACATTATAGCGTATGATCTCCCTCAGGGAATTGAACAGCATGTCCCGGAAAGCCACCGTGTCCTCAAACGAATCCTCGCCCGCAAAGAGATCCAGATTGTAATACAGATTCCTCGCCGAGTACATATTTTCATTGACCGAGACTGTAATGTAAGAATAGATTGTCAGCACAGAAAAACACAGTGCCGCCGTAAACGCAGCCACCTGCTGTATGCCGTGGCAGATCCACATTCCGCTTCTTGTCAGTCCTCTCTTCTTCAAAGCCGTTCTCCTTTACTGTTTCTCTATCTTGTATCCAACGCCCCACACTACCTTCAGATACCGGGGCTCCTTGGGATTGATCTCGATCTTCTCCCGGATGTGCCTGATGTGTACCGCCACCGTATTGTCGGCGCCGATTGCCTCCTCGTTCCAGATATTCTCATAAATCTGGCTGATTGAGAAAACCCGTCCGGGATTCTTCGCTAACAGCAGCAAAATGCTGTACTCTATGGGCGTGAGTTTCACGGGCTCCTCATCCACCGTCACTTCCTTGTTCTCATCGTTGATGCACAGCCCGCCGATCCGGTACACGGTGCTGTTGTCCACGCTCATGCTTCCCAGCTTGGTATATCTGCGCAGGTTTGAGCGCACGCGGGCAATCAGTTCCAGCGGATTGAACGGCTTTGTCACATAGTCGTCCGCGCCGATATTCAACCCCAGTATCTTGTCCATGTCCTCCGACTTGGCGGACAGGATAATAATGGGAATGCTGCTGTATTCCCGGATCCTTAAAGTAGCGTGGATACCGTCTAACTTCGGCATCATCACATCCATGATTAAAAGATGGATCTCCTCCCGCTTAAGCGCCTCAATCGCCTCCTCGCCGTCATATGCCTTAAACACCGTATAGCCCTCGTTTTTCAGATAGATCTCGATTGCCTCCACGATCTCCCTGTCATCATCGCAGACCAGTATATTTGCCATGTCCCTCTCTCCCTCTCAATCTTCCTCACACAGACGGATCAACGCGCCCATGTTTCCTCGTTTTTCCCCGCACGCCCTGTGGGAGAACAATTTGTCTGCATTGCATCTGGTGCAGATATCCGTCACAAAAATATGCTCCCTTTTAAGACCTGCCGAAATCAGAATCGCCTCGTTTGCCCTCCACAGATCCAACAGGTATTTTCCTTCCGCGGCCCCCGGGCGCACCGCATTGCCAAAGCCCGTGGCAAACTGCTCCGCCACATCCGCCGACACCTCATAGCAGTCCCCGCAGATAGAAGGGCCGATGGCAGCCCGGATATCCTCCGCCCGGCAGCCGTAATCGCTGCACATGATGTCCACCATCCCTGCGCCGATTCTTACCGCCGTTCCTCTCCATCCCGAGTGTACCGCTCCGATCACCCTCTTTTTCGGATCAGCAAACAGGATCGGCACACAATCCGCGCTGAACACTGCCAGCACGATCCCCGGACTGTCGGTCACAAGCCCGTCCACATCTCTGTAATCCTTTTTTACGGTGACACCCTTTCCCCTGTCCGCCTTCGTCACACGGCGGATATTTGCCGTGTGTGTCTGATCCGTGCAGACCACATCCTCCGGCAAGGCATCCAGAAACCGGGCGGCTCTCCGGTAATTCTCCGCCACATCCGCCGGATCGTCCCCTCTGGTAAAGCTGAGGTTCATGGTGGCGTAATCTCCCTTGCTGACGCCGCCCATTCTGGTGGTGAAGAGATGGCGCACCACCCCTGTCTCCTCCAGCAGCGGGGCGCACAGATACTCCTGCCGCAGAATAAATTTATCCCTGCTTTCCGTTTTCCTGATAAACGCAAATGACTGGCTCATGTCCGCTCCTTTATACGATCCCTGCGCCCCTGTGCGGAAACGCATTCTTCATCCATTTTATTGTCTCCCCGCAGATACCTACCACATCGTACCGGATAGGTGTATCTGCAGGTACTCCTTTTACAAGGCGGTAATAATCCGCCGTGCGGCAGATCTTACTCTGCTTGGCTGTCCCCACCGCTGCGAAGGGGTCCTCAAACCGGGGGCTGTTTCTGTATTTCACCTCAAAAAACACAAGGTACTCCCCGTCGGCACCAATAAGATCGATCTCTCCCTGCCTGCATCTGAAATTGCGGCATAGGATCCGCACACCGCGCTCCTTGAGATAACTCTCCGCCAGCCTCTCCTTTTCCTGTCCGCACTCCCTTTTGTTCAAAGTCTTCCCTATCCCCCGCTCTTCATTTTCCTTCTCTCTATCTTATTATATTTTGAGGGAAATGAAAAGCCTTTGCTGTCAGCCCGTATAGATCCGGGTCAGTCTGCCTCCCAGTCTGGAGAGCAGCTCGTTTGTGATGGTTCCCGCCTGCTTCGCCATGACGGCAGCCGGCAGATAGTCCTCACCGTCCGCACCGATTAATGTCGCCGCATCGCCCTCCTCCGCCTGTGGGATCTCCGTCAGATCGATCATGGTCTGATCCATGCACACACGCCCTAAAATGGGAGCTTTCCTGCCTCTGACTAACACCGCTCCCCTGCCGGACAGATTGCGGGGCAGGCCGTCCGCGTAGCCGATGGCAAGCACGCCCACCAGACGTTCCTCCCGTGCCTCATAGGTTCTCCCATAGGATACAAATTCTCCCGCCATCACGCGGCGGATGCAACCGATCCTGCACTTTAGCTGTAAGGCAGGATTTAAGGAAGCGGGAAAAGTTTCCTCCCCGTTGCTTGCGCAGCCGTACAATAGGATTCCCGGTCTTGCAAGCTGCATTCCTTCCATGGGGTAATTCAGGATCCCATAGCTGCTCTGCATATGGCATTTCAGGTAGGGGAAGCCTCCCTGCTTCAGTTTTGCGCACAGGCTCTGAAAGCAATGTATCTGGTGCAGGGTGAACGCCCTGTCAGCAGCAAGCGGGCTGTCCGCCACGCTCATGTGGGAGTAGATTCCCTCCACGGAAAGCCCCTTCCTCTTCAACACCCGTTCCACCGCCGCCTCGTCCCGGTAGGAGATTCCCAGACGGTTCATCCCCGTGTCCACCGCAAGGTGCGCCCTGACGGGGTATCCGCCCGCAGCAAGCCCCTGCGCGTGCGCCTCGTCCACAATGGTCTGGATGAGATCGTAACGATCCAAAAGAAAGGCATCCCGGGGCATGGTATAGCCGAGGATCAGAATATCTCCCTCTATGCCCGCCGCCCGGAGTGCAATGCCCTCATCCAGAGTCGCCACCGCAAAGTTTCTGCACCCCTCCGCGGCAAACGCCTGTGCCGCCCTGACCGCACCGTGTCCATACGCCTCCGCCTTGACCACCGCCATGCATTCGCAGTCTTCCGGCAGGGTCTTTTCTATGACCCGGTAGTTCTGTTTTAAATTGTCCAAAGAAATCTCAAGCCAGGCTCTCCCCGGCATCGTTTTCGGATACATCCTTCTCTTCCTCTCTATCCTATGCCCTTTTTGCCGTCTTTCCTTTTCTCACCATACCCGCCGCCCGGACACATATCCATGCAAGCACCGCGCTGCCCAAAAGAACCGTCACGTAGTAAAGCGGGCTCAACGACAAAAACGCCGTCCAGTGCGTGAGCTTCACGCCGCCCCGCAAAAGAATGATCACATAAGGATGCAGAAAATAGATAAGCATCGGCCCCTTTTCGTAAAATGCACTGACCGGCGTCTCCTGCCCTTTCACGGAGAGCAGTGCCCCGAACAGGCACACCATCTCAAGCGGAAGGATCACATACATGCTGTCATGTCTCTGAAAGCCGTAATGGTGCAGGATCAATCCTTCCCCGCACAGAAATGCCATGCAGATCGCAGCCTCCCGCCACTTATGTACCCACTGCCTTTCCTCCCTGTATGCGTCTGCCGCCACGGCGCCCAGAATCAAAAAAAGCGGTGCAAAAAAGAGACCGTTGCGGGTATAGCTGCTGATGGAAAACAAGCCGTCATATATGATTTTCAGTGCGGGAATCCTCTCCGTGATGCCGTAATAGCTGTCACCCAGCATTCCGAACACATACAGAGCGCCTGCCACCGCCGCCGCATTCTTCTTTCCCAAACGAAGGAACAGCCCCGCCAGAGGCAGCCCCAGAAGCAACGCCGGGAAATACCAGAGATGGTAAAAGGTTCCGTCAAAAAATATGTCCCGCAGTATCGTCGTTCCCGTCTGCTGCGTGATCCCTCCTGATGAAAAGAGCTTGTAGCACTGGATGGGCAGATACAACAGGGTAAGCAGCAGATACAGAATCCCGTTCTTGCGCATCGCCCTCACAATATTCCGCTTCCGGTTCCTCTCATCCGCCAGCAGAAAAAAACCCGTCACCATAAAGAAAAACGGCACCGCAACCCTTGCAAACACCCTTGTGAGCAAAAAATCCGCCGTCCCATTCACACTCTCAAGCGGCGAGGTGTGAATGGCAACCACAAGCGCCGCTCCGATCCACCTGAAATCATCCAGGCTCCTTACTCTCTGTTTCTGCTGCAACGAGAAATCCTCCTTCTTCTTTCAAAATAAATACATCCCCTCTTTCCGGCAGAGGCACCACTGTTTCACCGCAGCAGTGTACAAATCCAACTGCGTAACCGCGTCCTTGTATCTGAACCGTTGCAGGATTCTCCGCAAAAGAATGCTTCCCCATCGCATCCGACAGTCTGCAAAGTTCCACTCTGAGAGCTTCCGCCCGCTCTCCTTCTCCCGAAAAAAGAAAGGCATATTCCCTGTCTGTTTCTCTCAATCGCAGTTGTCTCATCGTCCTCTTTCCTCTCCGCTCACTCTGCAAGCTCCAGAATGCGATCCACCACCTGTTCAAAGGATAACCCGATTCCCTTCATCATGTTGGGAAAACGGCTGTGTCCCGTAAAGCCCGGAATGGTATTGATCTCGTTGAATACAATCTCCTTTTTGTCCGTGAAAAACATATCCACTCTGGTAAAACCCTTGCAGCCAAGCACTTTATATATCTTTGCCGCAGTCTCCCGGATCCGTCTCTCGTCTTCCTCTCCGACTCTCGCCGGCATATGTATGGCCGAGGTCTTTAATGTATATTTCTCCTCATAGTCAAAAAATCCCTGGGACAGTTCGATTTCGTCCGCCCTGCCCACGGTCAGTTCTTCGTTTCCCATGACCGCGCAGCCCACCTCAAAGCCTGTGATTCCCTCCTCGATGACAATTTGGGCATCATGTGCAAACGCCGCCCGCACCGCATCCGGCAGATTCTCCGGCTTTGTCACTCTGCTGATGCCGAAGGACGAGCCTGCCCGAACCGGCTTTACAAACATGGGAAAACCAAGCGACAGGATCTCCGCTTTTCTTTCCTCCGCCTCCTTAAGGCTGTTTAACAGAACGCTTTTCGGAACCCGCAACCCAGCAAGGGAAACCAGCGTATGCGCCAGTCCCTTATCCATGCCGACCGCAGAGCTTTCCATGCCGCACCCCGCGATAGGGATTCCGGCAAGCTCAAACAGCCCCTGTATGGTTCCGTCCTCACCGTTTTTTCCGTGCAGAATCGGAAACGCAATGTCAAAGGGCAGCTTTTCCACCGTCTCTCCCTTTTCCACCCAGAGTTCTCTCCTTCCCCTGCTCATGGACACGGTTGCAGTCCGGCACGCATCCCCCTGCCATTTGTTCTCCTCGATCAGGCTTTCCTCCCCTTCGTAGAGAAAGGCTTCTCCCGCGCGGGTGATCCCCAGCTTAAGCACCTCGTATTTTTTTCTGTCAATCGCCTTCAATACGGCGGCTGCCGACACAAGCGATACCTCATATTCCGTAGAACATCCTCCGAATACAACCAAAACTCTTTTCATATCTGCCTCCCGATTCTTGATAAGGATATCCTAGCAAGTCTTTTTTGAAATGCCTTTAAATCTTTCTTAGGATTTTCTTAAAAAGAATCCTGCATTATCACATATAAAAATACCGCAGCGCCCAATCCTTGGCACTGCGGTACAAACTTCGCATCTGCATTCACTTTTTCATTTTTGCCCTGATCTTGTCCATGGCGTCCACAAACACCAGAATCTCCGCCACCACATCATAAAGCTCCGGCGGGATCATCTCCCCGATCTCCAGTCTGGACAGCGTGTCCGCCAGACGGTCGTCCCTGTGGATCGGTACGTCCGCCTCCTTCGCCCGCTCCAGAATCCTCTCTGCCACAGCTCCCCGTCCGGTCGCTATGACCTTGGGTGCTTCCTCATCGGGATTGTATTCCAGCGCTATCGCCTGTTTGATCCTCTTTTTTTCTTCCATACAAAATCCTCATCCCTCATCACGCGCGCACATCAAAACCGTACTGCATCATAAGCCCGCTGCCCTTCTCCCGCTGCAAAAGCTGTTCCACGGGATTTTCCTGCTCCCCGCCGTTTCGCACCGACATCTCGCACTTCATCTCGTAGCCTTTTTCAGACAGCCGCTCTGTCAGAATATGCATATGGTCATTCAAAAAGGTCAGCATCGCATCATCCTGTACCTGAAACCGGGTGGTCACACGGTTTTCCTGCATTGCCACATACACATCCACCGGCCCGAGGTTCTCCATATCCAGATGCAGGAGCGCACTGACAGCCCCCTCCTTTTTTGCCAGGGAACGCTTGTTGGTGAACACATACAACTCCCCGTTCGCCTGCCTCTGCTCCATCTTGAGCGGAAGCTGGACATAGGTATACATCTGGTTGATCTGCTCTATAAAATCAATATTCCGGCTCATGTTGAGAACGCTCTTCATGGCGCTGCTCTTCTCGGCGCCGTATTCCTGCAATATATTTTCAAGCCCGGAAAGCTGGTGCTTCATCTGGCGGTAAACTCTGTCCACCTTCTCCGCATCCAGTCCATCTTCCGGTTTGATGCACCAGTTTTTAAGGATCTGTTCCTTCAAAAGCTTCTGTATCGTGTCCCGCTCAAGGACGGGTTCTCTCTCCGTAAAGGCTGCCGCAAGTCCGGTTTTTGCAGCCGGATTCCCCTGTATTTCCTTCCCGGACATTTCCCCATCCGCCATTTCCTTCGTGGGCACATCCGCTGTCTTTCCGTCTTCCGGCATCTCCCGCACAGGCGTTTCCTTCGCCGTCACTTCCTCCGGGGCGCCGCCCTCCGGTGTTCCAGACAGAGGCGGTTCCACAGCTCCCTTTGCGGGCGCATCCAAACCCTTTTCTCCGTCCGCTCCGGCATGTTCCTCACCTGCAATTTTCTCCGCAGTCCCGGCTTCCGGCGCCTGCGCCGCTGCCGCATCCGCCTCTGCTGCATTTTCCGTGGCATCCGTCCTGCCTGTCAGGGCAGCCTCCCAGTCGGAGAGATTCTCCCCCTCCCCCACAAAAAGCTGCAAAATCTGCCTGAGCATCTGCGCCGCCTGCTCCTCCCCCTGCGTACCCGCAATTTCTCCGTAGGAAAAGACCAGCTCCTGCAGCACATCCGTCATCCCGCTTACCAGCTGATGCGTCAGCTCCCGGTAGTTTTCCATCTGCTGCAGATTGCCTTCATCCACCGGCAGCGCCAGCTTATGAAGCAGTACGATATCCTCCACCGCCGCACCCGCATGGGAGGCAATGTCACGAAACACGTTCTGCAGGGCTTTGGTGTCCACGCTCATCCCCTGCTGCATCATCTGTTCCGTCATGGCGACCGTGGTATTATTAACCGGAAGATTCGCCATCTGCAGCGCCTTCATCACATTGTCGGAAGCCGCCGTGTTGGTAAACAGGGGATTCAGAATCAGGGACGCACCGTTGTTCTTCACCTGAAAGGTCAGAATTCTTCCCTCCTCCACGCTCACATCCTGATCCAGACGCGCCGTCATCACAAGATCATCCGACAATTTGATCCTTACTTCATCGCCGTTTCTTCCCACCACTTCGCCCTTGATCAGTTTGCCCGGAGCGAGGGATTGAATCTGGCGGTTGATCCGCGCAGCGGCGGCGGAATCTGTCTTGCCGCCCTCAGACTTTACCGCGGGTTCACTTATTTTGTTGGAAGCAGGGAAAAAGTCGGAAAGTTTCATATGTATCCACCTATTCTGCAAAATGTCCGATAAAGCTCCTTCTATGGATAGGGCAGGGGCCATACTTTTTCAGCGCCTCTATATGCGCGGCGGCACCGTACCCCTTGTTGGAAGCAAAGCCGTATTCCGGGAAAATGCTGTCGTACTCCACCATCAGGCGATCCCTTGTCACCTTCGCAATAATGCTGGCAGCGGCAATGGAAATGCTCTTGGCGTCCCCCTTGATGATCGGCACCTGCCGGATCTCCACCTGCGGTATGGTGACCGCATCGTTTAGAAGCAGATCCGGTTTCACTGAAAGCCTGCCGATTGCCTCCCGCATCGCCTCGTAGGTTGCCTGTAAGATGTTGATTTCATCGATGCGCTCCGGAGACGCGTAGCCGAGCCCGGTTGCCACCGCCTTTCCCATGATCACATCATAAAGCTCTTCTCTCTTTTTTTCGGTCAACTGCTTGGAATCATTTAGATATAAGATATCACAATCTTTCGGAAGAATCACCGCCCCCGCCACCACCGGGCCCGCAAGAGGGCCTCTGCCCACCTCGTCGATTCCGCACAAAAAGCCTGCGGCGGCATAACGGTACTCATATTCCTTCATTTTTTCCGTCCGCTCCTTTTCCTTTTCCAAAAGGCGCAGACGCTTTCTTGCGCTCTCCACCGCAGCCTGCACGCCGCTGCGGGCATCCGTCTCATACACGGATATGAGTTCAGGCAGCATTTCCGTTTCCGCTGCCTGAAAAATTCCTTTGATTTCCGAAATCTTCTGTTCCATTTTTCTCTCCGTTTTGCAGGTGTGTTTACTGATGCTTCAAAACGCCGAACCGGCTGAGTGGCCAGATGCGCAGCCACGCTCTTCCCACAATCTCATTCCGGTGGATGTTGCCCACGCTGGCACTTCTGCTGTCCGCACTGTTGTTACGGTTGTCCCCCAGCACAAAGTATTCGTCCTCACCGAGGGTAACCGGCTCCGCAGCCACACCGGGATTCAGAATGATCTCCTTTCCGTAGCCCTCCCGCAGCACCTCGCCGTTGATATAAATGTTCCCCTGCTCGTCAATCTGAACAGTCTCGCCCGGCAGTCCGATGATCCTCTTGATAAAGTACTCTCCGGTATATTTGTAGGGGAACACGATAATATCAAATCTCTTGGGATCCGAAAACCGATAGGTGAGTTTGTCCATGATCAGATTATCCCCTACCTTGTCCGGGTTGTTGTCGTCTGCTCCGTACAGTGTGGGTTCCATGGACGCACCCTTGACAATGGTTCTCTGTCCCACGAATGCGATCACAAACCATACTGTGACCAGCACGCCCAGCAGATACAGACTCGTACTCAAAACTTCCCGCAGTATTCTATGCTCTTTCATCTTTTTCTCCATTTCTGCGCACGTCTTTTACGCATAGCGCGTTTGTGCCAACTTCCTCCAATGTGATTCTTCCGAGCCTGCCGCTTCTGAAGTCGTCCACAAACAGTGCCGCCGCCCTGTCATAGTCAAGCTCCTCGCCCTTTAAGTAGCATTTTCTCGCCCTTGCTATCTCATCCAGCATGCGGATTGCCGCCTGTGTTCCGTCCCCCTCGTAGGAAACGCCGTAGCGGTTTTCAAACACCTGCGGATATCTTTCTCCCACGCAGCGGATCAGATCAAGCGCCATCTCCTGCATGATGATGATCTCATCGTTGATGGAGCCGATAAAGGCAAGCCGCATTCCCACATTCTGATCCTCAAACTTCGGCCAGAGAATCCCGGGCGTATCCAGAAGCTCCAGCGATTTGTTCAGGCGGATCCACTGCTTTCCTTTGGTGACGCCGGGTTTGTTTCCCGTCTTGGTACAGGCCTTTCCTGCAAAGGAATTGATAAAGGTGGACTTGCCCACATTGGGGATTCCCACCACCATGGCACGGACAGGTCTGTTTACGATTCCGCGCTTTCTGTCCCGCTCGATCTTTTCCTTGCACGCCTCCTGTACCAGCCCCTGAATCGACTTCATCCCCACGCCGGTTCTGGAATTGATCTCCAGCACATAGAGCCCCTTGCTTTCAAAGTACGCCGCCCATGCGGCATTGGCGCGCGGATCTGCCAGATCCGATTTATTCAGCAGGATGATCCTGTATTTGTTTTTTCCCAACTCGTCGATATCGGGATTGCGGCTTGAGAGCGGCGCCCTTGCGTCCACCAGCTCTATGATCAGGTCGATCAGCCTGATATCCTCCTGCATCATCCGCTTTGCCTTGGTCATATGACCGGGATACCATTGATAGTTCATTTTACAAAGCCCATTCCTTCCGTTTCATTTCCCATTTTAAACCAGACCTTTCCGATGATGTTCTTGCCGCTCACCGTACCGATGTTGGCGGAACGGCTGTCCTCGGAATCGTTGCGGTTATCCCCCAGAACAAAATATTCGTCCGTGCCGAGCGTCAGCGGATTCTCCGCGATCCCCGCATCCGCCATCTTGTCAAAGCCCTCCTCCTGCACCTGAACCCCGTTCACATGCAGCCTGCCGTCGATAATCTGTACCGTGTCCCCCGGCACTGCCACAACGCGCTTGATATAGTAGTGGGCATTCCTGTTTCCGTTCGGAAGAAAGGAAATCACATCCCCCTTCGCCGGTTTTGCCAAAAGATAAGCGTAGCGGTTGATCAGCACCTGCTCGCCGTTTTGCAGCACCGGCTCCATGGAGACGCCGATCATGCTTGTGGACATTCCCAGCACATAGACCACCGCGCATGCCAGAAAGCCGGAAATTGCAATGCCGCACAGCCACGAAAAAATCTCCCTGACTGTCCCCGCACTGATTTTTTTTCTTCGTTTATAAAAGCTCAGACCCTTGTGACGTCCTCTCATCTGTCCGTTTCCTTATCTTCTTTTCGCAAAGATACATAACAGTTTTATTATACTACCGCTCCCCCCACCGCGACAACCTTTTATTGTCCCGCGTATCCCGGAAATTTAAAACGCACCTGTCTTTCGACAGATGCGTCCCATGCGTCACATATCGTATTCTGATTACTTTACGATCTCTTTTACCTTTGCCTTCTTGCCTACACGTCCCTTTAAGTAGTTCAGCTTTGCACGTCTTACTTTACCCTTTCTGACTACCTCTATCTTCTCTACGTTGGGGGAATGCAGCGGCCATGTCTTCTCAACGCCAATGCCGTTTGAGGACTTTCTTACAGTGAAAGTCTCGCGGTTGCTGCCGCCCTGTCTCTTTACGACAACGCCTTCAAAAACCTGGATTCTCTCGCGGTTTCCTTCCTTGATCTTGCCGTAAACCTTGACGGTATCGCCAACGTTGAACTGGTCTACGCTCTCCTTCAGCTGCTCTGCTTCAATACTCTTGATGATTTCGTTCATTTCAATACTCCTTTTCTAATGGATGTTCGTAATACATACCGTAACAGAGGACCATCTCGTTATCACAACATTCATACTTTATCATAGGTGTGCCATAAATGCAAGCAAAATTTTATAGCTCCGGTTCCGCCTCCGTTTCCATCCACCAAATCCTGTCCTTTGCGGCATACAGCCCCAGCGTCTCCTGCAATCTCTGCGACACCCCGTTCTCCTCCTCCACCTGACAGAACGGCGTAAGGCCTTTCTGCAAGGTAAAGTTGATCAGGCTGCTCTCCAGCGCCTTTGCAAAGCCCTGTCCTCTGTATTCGGGGAGCACAAACAGCATTCCCATGCTTCCCTCCACATGTTCCCCGATAAAGCCCACCGGCTTCTGATCTATGAAGAGTCCGTAGATCGCCCCGCTCTCCAGCCGCTCTTTCAGCTCCTGTTCTGACAGGATTGAGTAATGAGATTGCAGGAAAGGCAGATGCTCCGCGGTAAGCCTTCTTACATCCGCCTTTACGGGAAGCGCTTCCTTTCTGGTGTAGACCCACTGTCTGCAACACATGATCGTGCGCAGCCCGAACTCCTCGGAGAGCATAAGGCAGACCGCCTCCTGATGGACAGCCGCACACCGGATCCGGTTTTTGCCGCCGTTCTCTTTCAAAAGCACCTTCCGCACCTGCTCCACGGCGGTGTCTGTCACGGCAGAAATCAGATAGATGCCGCTTTTCCGATCCCGCAGCAGGGCGTGATCTTCACCGTAGGACAAAAGCTCTGCCTGCCCTCTTTCGATCAGCTCCATCATATCCCTGTGGTGCAGCTTGTTTTTGGCAAGCATGCGCTTACAATCCATCAATTCCTCATAGCGGGCGTACAGATCCGGTCTGCGCTCCGCCGTTCTCTCCTCCGCCAGCTTTCTCCGCCAGCTTCGGATGCATTTGTGATCCCCGGACAACAGCTCTTTGGGCACAGCCTGTCCCTCAAACACCTCCGGTCTTGTGTACTGGGGGTACTCCAGCAGATACCCCGAAAAGGATTCGTCGGATGCGGAGGCGTCATTGTGGAGCACGCCCGGAACCAGCCTTGCAATGGCGTCGATCATCACCATGGCGGGCAGCTCTCCGCCCGTCAGGACAAAATCCCCCAGAGACACATAATCCGTCACAACCTGCTCAAGCGCCCTCTCATCGATTCCCTCGTAATGCCCGCACAGGAAAATGAGCTCCTCCTCCCGGGAAAGCTCCTCCGCCATGCGCTGATTGAAGGTTTTTCCCTGAGGCGTAAGGTAAAGGGTGCGCACCTTTCTGTCCGCGCCGATCTTTTCCCGCAGGAACCGATGGGCATCGCACACGGGCTGCGCCTGCATCAGAAGCCCCGCTCCGCCGCCGTATGGGTAGTCGTCCACCTTGCGGTGCTTATCCTGTGTGAAATCCCGTATATCCACCGCGTCTACGGTGATCAGTCCTTTTTCTGCCGCCCGACCCATAATACTGTCGGAAAGCCCTCTCCGTATCATGTCGGGAAACAGTGTCAACACATGGAAATTCATAGATCCCCCAAACCTTCCAGCAGGCGCACCACCATCTTGGGCTCCTCAACATCAACCGAGAGGATGCACTGTCTGATGGCGGGTATCAGCAGATCCCTGCCGCCGTTATCCCGTTTCACCACATAGACATCATTGGCGCCGGTGGTCATCACATCCGAGAGCACGCCGAGCTTCCCGCCGTTTTCCTCATAGACCGGTATGTCGATCAGGTCGGCGATAAAGTATTCGTCCTTCTTAAGTCGCACCGCGTCCTTACGGTGGATATACAGACTCTTCTGCCGGTATTTTTCCACATCGTTTATATTGTCAAGTCCCTTGAATTTCAGGATCACCATCTGTTTAAAAAATTTGACACCCTCGATCTCAAGAGACAGTTTTTCCTTTCCCGTATCAAGCACCACTTCCTTCAGCCGCTTAAAACGACCCGCCTCGTCCGTAGTCGGAAACACCTTGACCTCGCCCCGGACACCGTGGGTGGATGTGATCACTCCCACCTTCAACATTTCTTCCATTTTAGTTCTCCTCATCCCGTAAGCCAAATACAGGGGCGCCCATCGGAGCACCCCTGCATCCTCCCTGCTTTCCAGGGCTTAAATAATTTCTACATCCACTCTCTGATTGTCTTTGGATGATGCTGCTTTCACAACGGAGCGGATCGCCTTTGCAATCCTTCCCTGCTTACCGATCACTTTTCCCATATCGGACGCAGCAACGTGAAGCTCTACAATGACATTTCTGCCGTCTGCCTTCTCTGTCACAACAACTTCATCCGGATTATCAACAAGCGCTTTTGCAATTACTTCAACTAATTCCTTCATAATCCACCTCCGGACATAATGTGGTTGACAAGTACTTATTTCTCAATGCCTGCGGCCTTGAAAAGCTTACCAACTACCTCTGTCGGCTGTGCGCCGTTTGCCAGCCACTTCTTAGCCAGCTCCTCGTTGATCTGGAAGGTGCTGGGATCTGTGCTGGGATCGTAGGTTCCGATCTCCTCGATGCACTTTCCGTCTCTGGGAGAGCGGGAATCTGCTACGATAATTCTGTAAAGGGGAGCCTTCTTCTGTCCCATTCTTCTCAATCTGATCTTAACTGCCATTGTTTTTTACCTCCGTAATATGCTTTGAATTTAATCTATGACTTAAAAGGGAAATCTTCCCTTTCCGCCCATTCCCGGGAATCCGCCCATTCCGAAGCCGCGCTTCTTGCCGCCTCCGAACTGCTTCATCATTTTCTGGCTCTGTTCAAACTGCTTGATAAAGCGGTTTACCACCGCAATGTCCACACCGGCGCCCTTTGCGATCCTGTGCTTGCGCTGCGGCGTCAGGATCTTCGGATTTCTCCGCTCCTGCGGCGTCATGGAAAGCACGATCGCCTCCATATGGGCAAGCTGCTTATCGTCCACCATGGACTCAATATCGCCCATCTTGCCGCCCATCCCGGGCATCATACCCAGTATGGCGGAAAGTCCGCCCAGCTTTTTCATCTGCTTCATGCTCTCAAGGTAATCCTCGAAATCAAACTTGCCCTTCTTCATCCGGGCAGCCATCTCTTTTTCCTTGCCGGCATCGATCTCCACATTCGCCTGTACCTTGTCGATCAGGGACAGCACATCGCCCATGCCAAGAATACGGCTTGCCATTCTGTCAGGATAAAACTGCTCCAGATCGGAGAGCTTCTCTCCCATACCCACATAGAGGATGGGTTTTCCCGTTACCGCCTTGACGGAAAGCGCCGCACCGCCTCTGGTGTCGCCGTCCATCTTTGAGAGGATCACACCGTCGATGCCCACCCTCTCATCAAATTCCTTGGCTACATTCACCGCATCCTGTCCGGTCATGGCATCCACAACCAGAAGCGTCTGGTGAACCTCTATCTTCTCCTTGATCTCCTGAAGCTCCGCCATCATGTCCTCATCGATGTGAAGACGACCCGCCGTATCCAGGATCACCACATTGTGGCCGTTCTTTCTCGCATGCTCCAGCGCCGCCAGTGCAATATCCGCAGGCTTATGGTTCGTGCCCATGGAGAACACTTCCACTTCCTGTTTCTCGCCGTTGATCTTCAACTGGTCGATTGCCGCCGGTCGGTAGATGTCACACGCCACAAGCAGGGATTTCTTGCCCTTCTGCTTCAGCTTGCCCGCAATCTTTGCGGTGGTGGTGGTTTTACCGGCACCCTGCAGACCCGCCATCATAATCACCGTGATCGCCTTGCCGGGCTGCATCTGAATCTCCGTGGTCTCGGAGCCCATCAGCGAGATCATCTCCTCGTTTACGATCTTGATGACCATCTGCCCCGGGTTCAGACCGTTCAGCACATCCGCGCCGATCGCCCTCTCCTCCACGGCTTTCACAAACTGCTTTACCACGCGGAAGTTTACATCCGCCTCCAGAAGCGCCATCTTAACTTCCTTGAGCGCAGTCTTGACGTCACTCTCCGTCAGTCTGCCCTTGCTCCGCAGGCTCTTGAATACATTCTGCAGTTTGTCCGTTAAGCTCTCAAATGCCATACGCGCTCCTTCAATGAACAACCTCTGTCATCGCACTACAATTCTTCCAGCAGCTCTCTGCCAAGCCGGACGATCTCGCGCAGCGTTTCTTCGGTCTCGCCGCCATGCTCTGCAAGCTCTATGATCTCCTGCGCCATCCTCTTTGTGGAGGAAAACCGCTCCACCAGATGGAGCTTGCTCTCATAATCTGCAAGGATCCTGTCACAGCGCTTGATCAGATCATGTACGCCCTGTCTGCTGATCCCCTGCTCCTCGGCGATCTCCCCGAGAGAGAGGTCATTGTAGACAGCCGCCTCATATATTTTCTGCTGGTGTTCCGTCAGCAGCTCCCCGTAAAAATCATAGAGGATACCCTGCTCAAAAATCTTTTCCATTTCCGACTCCGAAACATATTGATCGCACGATACTTTGACAGTTTACAATAAACGTGTAACGGTGTCAAGTATTTTTTCTTTACACCTTACTATTCTTTTTCCGACGGGCTTTTCTCCATCCTCCGCTTGTACGCCCGGGAGAAGGTCGAGTAGTCCTTGAAGCCGCTCTCATAGCACGCCTGCGTTGCGGACATTCCCGCCGCCATCAGGCTCCGCGCATAGATAATCCGCTTCTCCGAGATATACTGATGTATGGTAAAGCCGGTCTCCTCCTTAAACTGCCTCATCATATGGAACTTGCTGATATAGAAGCGCTCCGCCAGCTCCTCGATGGACATATCCTCCGTCAGATGCTCCCCTATGTACCGGATCAGGTCGATCATCTTCTGGTTGAACAAAACCGTATGGTCAAAGCTTCCCGTCTTTTCATAACAGCCTCTGTTCACCGAGAGCAGAAGCTCGGAAAAAAGCAGCTCCGCGTATGCCGACGCCCCGTACCTTGTCACGGTCTGACCGTTCTCCTCCAGCTTTCCGATCAGGGAGAGAAACGCCGTATTCTGCAGCACGGGAAACCGCAGCACCTCCGATCCCTCTTTTCCGGCGCAGACAAAGCAGAACGCAGGGTCGTAATCCGCCGTCTTACAGCGCTCCAGATACTCCCCCGATATGTAGAACACGATCCGGTCATAGGGCTCGTCCCCGGACACCTCAGCCCTGTGGATCGCCCCCTTGCGCACCAGCACCATGTCAAAGGGTCTTAGCTTGTAGCTCTTGCCCTCGATGGAATAGGTCACGTTTCCCTGCAGCAGGATCAAGAGCTTATAAAAATCATGGTAGTGGTAGGGGTAACTCTCCTCCTCCTTTGTCCGTATGTGGAACATCTTGAAATCCTCATACAGATAACCGGTCTTTTCGTATTCCTCATTCCCGGAATATATCTCCTGCATATCCTATTCTCCCGCCTGCTTTCTCAAAGCTTTTCACTGAAATAGCTCTTGTAGCCCTCTCCGTATATCTCCGTGGCATTCGACACGATCATAAACGCCAGCGGATCCTCCTGCTTCACGATCTCCTCCGCACGGGGCGCCAGCGCCTTGCGCATCACACAGAGAATGACCTGCTTCTCCTTCCCGCTGTACGCGCCCTTGCCCTGCACATGGGTGACACCGATATCCAGTTCCTTCAAAAGGCGCTCAGTAATGGTCTGTGAGGCGTCGCTGATAATGTAGATCAGCTTTGCCCCGTCACGTCCGTACAGGACAAGATCCAGCGTAAACGAGGTGATGAAAACGGAGATGCCCGCATAGAGAGCCCTGTCCACATCCTTGAACACCAGCGCGGACGCGGTGACGATCACGGTATCCATCACAAGGAAGAAAAATCCCGTTTTCATGTAGGGAAATTTCAGTCGGAGAAGCTTCACGATTATGTCGGTGCCGCCGGTGGTCGCCCCCGCCTTGAAGACGCCGCCCATGCCCACCGCCATCAGAACAGAACCCGCCAGAGCCGCCAGCAGCGGATCTGCGGTGACCGCCCCCAGCTTTCCCAGAAAATCCGTAAAGAGCGAAACCAGCACGGTGCAGTACACCGTGGAGAGCAGAAAACGGATCCCGAATTTCCACATGCCGATCAACAGGATCGGAATATTGATGGCAAAAAACAGAATACCCGTGCTGATGCCCAGCGTCCGGTTCAGTATGATCGCGATACCGGTCACGCCGCCCGGTGCCAGATCGTTCGGATCCAGAAACAGGCTGATGCCGATTGCGTAGCAAAGGCATGCCGCCGTCATCAGCAGATATTTGAATATCTTTTTGCCGTCCGTCGGCTTCTCTGTCCACTCCAATTCTTTTCTTTTTTCCTTTTCCTCTGTCTGCCCCATATTTCCTCCCCAAGCCAAAGTCCTAAAAAATCCGCATATTTAGCATATGCGGATTTTATCAGTGTAGTCACACATCTTTTCATTCTTTCAGATCAATGTCTGTATCAGCTTCGGATTGTAGCCCTCTTCCTCAAGTGCATCGATGATCTGGTGCTTGTGCTCCGTTCCGAATGCCTCCATGGTAATGCGCAGCTCCACTGCCGCGCTGCGGTTGGTGGTTACAAACTGATTATGCTCCAGCTTGATCACGTTGGCGCTCTGCTTTGCCACCAGACCAGCCACCTTGCACAGCTCGCCCGGCTTGTCGGGCAGAAGCACGGAAACGGTGAAGATACGGTCTCTGAAAATCAGTCCCTGCTGTACCACGGAGGACATGGTAATGATGTCCATGTTGCCGCCGCTTAGGATGGATACGACCTTCTTGTCCTTGACCGGCAGATGCTTCAATGCCGCAACCGTCAGAAGCCCTGAGTTTTCTACCACCATCTTGTGGTTTTCCACCATGTCGAGGAACGCCACCACCAGCTCGGCATCCTCCACCGTGATGATATCATCCAGATTCTGTTTGATGTAGGGCAGCAGCTTATCTCCCGGGGTCTTGACTGCCGTGCCGTCCGCAATGGTGCTCACCTTCGGCAGCGTCACAACCTTTCCCGCCTTCAGGGATTCCTGCATGCAGTTTGCGCCCGCAGGCTCCACACCGATCACACGGATCTTGGGATTCAACAGCTTTGCCAGCGTGGATACGCCGGTCGCCAGACCGCCGCCCCCGATGGGAACCAGAATATAGTCCACCAGCGGAAGCTCCTTGAAAATCTCCATGGCAATGGTTCCCTGTCCGGTCGCCACCGTCAGGTCATTGAACGGATGGATGAAGGTATAGCCCTTTTCCTCCGCAAGCTCGTAAGCCTTCGCGCAGGCCTCGTCATAGACATCCCCGAACAAAACCACCTCCGCACCGTAGCTCTTGGTTCTGTTCACCTTCATAAGGGGCGTTGTGGTGGGCATCACGATTGTTGCCTTGACGCCGTAGCATTTCGCCGCATACGCCACACCCTGTGCGTGGTTGCCCGCAGATGCGGTGATCACGCCCTTTCCGCGCTGCTCGTCCGTCAGCGTGCTCATGGCGTAATAAGCGCCTCTCACCTTGTACGCCCCGGTAAACTGCATGTTCTCCGGTTTCAGATAAACCTTGTTTCCCGTCTGGGTGCTCAGAAAATCGCTGTATACCAGCTTCGTCTCAAGCGTGACCTCCTTTACAACCTCGGAGGCTTCCTCAAATTTTTCAAGCGTCAGCATTTTCTCTTCCATCTTCCATCTCCCTGTCCTTTGTCACATCAAACAGCGCGTTCACAAACTGCTCGGAATCAAATTTCTGCAAATCATCTATGGTTTCCCCGACCCCGATATACTTGACCGGAACCCCCAGCTCGGACTGGATCGCCACCGCGATTCCGCCCTTTGCGGTGCCGTCCATCTTGGTCAGGATAATGCCCGTAAGCTCCGCAACCTCGGAAAACTCCCTCGCCTGTGCCAGCGCATTCTGTCCCGTGGTGCCGTCGAGCACGATCAGGTTCTCCCTGTGCGCATCGGGAAACTCCCTGTCTATGATGCGGTTCATCTTCTTCAATTCTTCCATGAGGTTCTTTTTGTTGTGCAGTCTGCCTGCGGTGTCCACCAGCAGCACATCTACGCCTCTCGCCTTTGCGGCGGACACGGCGTCAAACACCACGCTGGCAGGATCTGAGCCCTCCGCTCCGCCGATCATGTCAACACCTGCCCGGTCTGCCCACTCTTTTAACTGCTCTCCCGCAGCCGCACGGAAGGTATCCGCAGCCGCAATCAGAACCTTTCTGTCCTCGTCCTTTAGCTTGCCTGCCAGCTTGCCCACCGAAGTCGTCTTGCCCACGCCGTTGACGCCGATCACCATCACCACCGACTGTCTGGTCTCAAACTCGTACGCCGCCTCGCCTACCTGCATCTGCTCCCGTATGCTGTCGATCAGAAGCTGCTTGCATGCCGCAGGCTCCTTGATATGCTGCTCCTTCACCTGCTTTTTCAGGCGCTCCACAATGGCGGTGGTGGCATTGACACCGATATCGCCCATGATGAGGATTTCCTCCAATTCCTCGTAAAATTCCTCATCAATGGAAGAAAAGCCGCTGAAAACGGAGTCGATGCCGTTTACAATATTGTCCCTGGTCTTTTTCAGCCCGGACTTCAGTCTCGCAAAGAAACCCATTTTTTCTTCGCCCATATACGTTCTCCTTTAATTATCCAGATCCTTGTCGATCAGATTGACGCTTACAAGCGCCGACACGCCCTTCTCCTGCATCGTGATGCCGTAGAGCCTGTCCGCCTTCTCCATGGTGCCCCTTCTGTGGGTGATCACGATAAACTGCGTATTCTTGGTCAGCTTATGCAGATACTTTGCGAATCTGCCCACGTTGGATTCATCCAGCGCCGCCTCGATCTCGTCCAGAAGACAGAAGGGCGACGGTTTCAGATTCTGGATGGCAAACAGAAGGGAGATGGCGGTCAGTGCCTTCTCACCGCCGGACAGCTGCATCATGTTCTGCAGCTTCTTTCCGGGGGGCTGTGCGATGATGCGGATGCCTGCCTCCAGAATATCCTCATCCTCCATCAG